>NZ_BDCJ01000009.1 GCF_001613445.1 Nocardia grenadensis NBRC 108939 | reverse complement strand
CGGAATCTTTGAAATCAGTGCTTCGGGTTGTGCACCGCTTCTCGCCACTCACGCGGATGTGCCCAAATGGGGTAGAGTCTAAATAGACGGCAGCCGCCGAGACGACTTGCGTCAAAATAGAATCCCCCACTGCGTTAATTGACAGTTGTCTACTGGGTTCATATAGTCCAAGTTGACAACTTGACTGCGGGAAGGGATTTCGGGATGCAGGTCGGCTATATCCGGGTGAGCACGCTCGACCAGAACACCGTCCGACAGCTCGACGGCATCGAGGTCGAGAAGACCTTCACCGACAAAGCCTCCGGAAAGGACACCAGCCGGCCCAAGCTCGACGAGCTGCTCGCGTTCGTCCGCGAAGGCGACGAAGTCATCGTGCACTCCATGGACCGCTTCGCCCGCAACCTCGACGACCTCCGCCAACTCGTCCGCACCCTCACCGGCAAGGGTGTGAAGGTGATATTCGTCAAGGAAGCGCTGACCTTCACCGACGAAGACTCCCCCATGGCCAACCTGCTCCTGTCGGTGATGGGCGCCTTCGCCGAATTCGAACGCGCCCTCATCTTGGAACGCCAACGCGAAGGCATCGCCGCCGCCAAAGCCCGCGGCGCCTACACCGGCCGCGCGCCGGCGCTCACTGCCGACCAGATCGGCCAGCTGCGTGCCCGGGTCGAGGCCGGTGAATCGAAGTCAGTGCTCGCAGCCGAGTTCGGCATCACCCGCCAGACGGTCTACAACTACCTGCGTATTCCCGCGCCTAAGTGATCGTGAACTGCGGTTATCGGCGCCCACTTCCCGAGGAGCACGCGGTCCAGGTTTCTGGCGGACGCTTTCCCGCTACGCTGCTGGATTACTTGAACAAGGTCCGGCAATGGGGAGGACACCGAAATGCCGAATCTCGACGGGCAGTTACTGATTCACACTGAGGGTGGCCCTGACGCTGCCGTGCAACTGCTGGACTGGCTCTACGACGATGATGGCCTGCGAGGCCGAGCCCGCTTGCAGGAAAACCCAGTCCGCGAGGGCGAGATGGGCGTGGTTACTGACGTTGTCACCATTGCTCTCGGCTCGGGTGCCACCGTCGGGATCGCCACGGCGTTGGCACGATCGCTGACCACTTGGCTGACCCACCGCCGCTCGGATGTGACTATCACTGTCACTCGAGCGGGCGGCAACTCGGTGAAATTCAACGGCAAATGGGTCAACGCCACCGATGTGCTCCGCCAAATCCAAGATCTGGCTGGCCCCACCGACACCCCACAGTGAACTCCCGACGTCCGGACCGGGAGAACTCCCGCGCCGTCCTGATCGGTGTCGGCTCCTACGACCACCACGAGCGACTGCACCATATCCCCGCCGCAGCCAACAATCTCGCGGACCTTCACCAACTACTCACCACCCCTGGCGGCACCCTGCGCTCGGAAAACTGCTGGATCGTCGCCGATCCGAGCAACAGCGCTCACATCGGCCACATCCTCGAAGACGCAGCCGAGCAGGCCAGCGACACCTTGCTGGTGTACTACACCGGCCACGGCGTACTCGACCGCCGCGGCCGCCTGCACCTGGCGCTGACCGGCACCCATCCCGACAGGACCCGCTGGACCGCACTGCCCTTCAGTACCTTGCGCGAAGCGGTACTCGACAGCCCCGCCACTACCCGCATCCTCATCCTGGACTGCTGCTTCTCCGGCCGAGCATTCGAAGCACTCACCGACGGTCCCGACGCCATCCTCGGCCAAGCCGACATCGCCGGCACCTACACCATCACCTCCTCCGCCAGAAACGAACCTTCCTTCGCTCCAATAGGAGATCGCCACACTGCCTTCACCGCCGCGCTCCTCGCCGCGGCAACCGGCACCCCCGGGCTCCCCCTCGACGACCTCTACACCCATACCCAACGCCACCTTCAACGCCACGGGCACCCCGAACCCCAACGCCGCACCACCAACGCCGCCGGCCAGATCATCCTGTTCCCCAATCCGAACCCTGCCCCGCAAACCATCGAAGAACTCGAGAACGCGCTCACCAACCAGCGAGAAACCCTCGGGGACGACCATCCTGACACCTTGCTCACTGGGCACAACCTCGCCCACGCCTACGAAAAGGCTGGTCGGGTCGAGGACGCGATCGGCTTGTATGAGGAGGTTATGGCTGCTCGTCGTCGCCTCGGTGAGGACGCTCCCGCCACCCTGACCACAGGGCACAACCTCGCCACTGCCTACCGCAAGGCTGGTCGGGACGAGGACGCGATCGGCCTGTATGAGCAGGTCCTTGTGGTCCGTCGCGGGGTCCTCGGCGAGGACGACCCCGCCACCCTGGCCACTGGGCACAACCTCGCCTTCTCCTACGAAAAGGCTGGTCGGGTCAAGGAGGCGATCGGCCTGTATGAGCAGGTCCTTGCTGCTCGGCGTCGGGTCCTGGGTGAGGACGACCCCGCCACCCTGGCCACAGGGCGCAACCTCGCCCACGCCTACCAGAAGACTGGTCGGGTCGAGGAGGCGATCGAGCTGTACGAGCCGATCACCGCTGGTGCACGTCGAGTCCTAGGTGAGGACGACCCTGACACCTGGGTTGCCGTACATAACCTTGCCCTCGCCTATGAACTCGTAGGTCGGGTCGAGGAGGCGATCGGCCTGTATGAGGAGGTCCTTGCTGCTCGGCGTCGGGTCCTGGGTGAGGACGCCCCCCCGACCTTGGCCACTGGGCACAACCTCGCCACTGCCTACCGCAAGGCTGGTCGGGTCGAGGACGCGATCGGCCAGTATGAGCAGGTCCTTGCGATTCGTCGCCGGGTCCTGGGTGAGGACGACCCCGCCACCCTGGATACAGAGCACAACCTCGCCTACACCTACCAGAATGCTGGTCGGGTCGAGGACTCGATCGGCCTGTATGAGCAGGTCCTTGCTGCTCGGCGTCGGGTCCTGGGTGAGGACGCCCCCCCGACCTTGGCCACTGGGCACAACCTCGCCTCTGTCTACCGGAAGGCTGGTCGGGTCGAGGAGGCAATCGGCCTGTATGAGCAGGTCCTTGCTGCTCGGCGTCGGGTCCTGGGTGAGGACGCCCCCCCCCGACCTTGGCCACTGGGCACAACCTCGCCCACTCCTATGAGCTAGTGGTTCGGGTCGAGGAGGCGATCGGCCTGTATGAGGAGGTTTTTGCGATTCGTCGCCTGGTCCTCGGTGAGGACGACCCGGCCACCGTGACCACCGAACGCGGCCTTGTTCGTGCTGAAGAAGCAGCGAGGAAACTTGACGAAGCATTTGCGCTGCTTAATGAGGTGCTGGCTCCCCTGGAAAAAGTTTTGGGACAGGATCACGTCAAGGTCAAGGACTTCCGCGGATTTCTCAGCAGCTTCCAGAAGCGTTCAAATTCCTGATCAGACGATCCGATCCCGAGGACGACTGGTGACGGCCAAGACACGTTTTTTGAACAGTGCCCATCTCAGCAGAGGCAACGGTTTGACGAACCCAGCCAAACTGTTCAAGAACCAATGGCGGTCTCAAAGGGTCAGTGCATCAACGCTGCTCAGGTGTTCAGCGTAGACCTCGGCGGGACTGCGGTATCCGTGGAACCGGCGGGGCCGGTGGTTGAGTTCGCAAGCGATGGCATCGAGATCGGTCTGGTCGGATCGGCGCAGGTCAGCGCTCTTGGGTAGGTATTGGCGCAGCAGTCGGTTGGTGTTCTCGTTGGTGCCGCGCTGCCAGGGGCCTGCGAGGTTTGCAGAGGTAGATCGGTATCTGCGTCGCGGCGGTGATCGCTCGGTGGTCGGCGATCTCGCGGCCGCGGTCCCAGGTCAGGGTCCTGGTTCTATCGGTGATCTGTGACGTCACCTGTCGGTGGATGTTGGCGTCGGTGCGGGGCGGGAGATGTTCGTATCGGCGAATTTTGACGTCGTGATCTTGGTTGCGGTGCGAGGATGCGTGTGCTTCATCCCGTTTCTCGCGTGGAAGAAGGTCACCGGTGCCCCGTCAGTCGAAGGTCGAGCTGTATGCCGCTATCCGGCGGGACGCGCGGGCGGGGTTGTCGGGGCGGGCGTTGCAGGCCAAGTACGGGGTGGGTTGGCGCACGGTGCAGGCGGCCACATCGTCGGTGTGGCCGACGGAACGCCGCCAGTATCCGAAGCGGGGTTCGAAGCTGGATCCGTACAAGGCGTTCATCGACGCGGCATTGCGGGAAGACCTGGTTGCGCCGAAGAAGCAGAAACACACGGTCAAGCGCTTGTATGCCCGGTTGATCGACGAGCACAACATGGACGGGATCTCGTATCAGACGGTCCGTGACTACGTCGCCGAACGCAAACCCCAGATCAGGGCCGAGGCCGGGCGCGGGCCGGCTGAGGTGTTCATCCGCCAAACCCATCGCCCCGGTGAGGAAGCGGAGGTGGACTTCGGGGATGTGACGATCCGGCTGCGAGGGGAGCTACTGGTGGTCTGTCTGTTCGCGCTGCGGCTGTCGTTCTCGGGCAAAGCGGTCCATCGCTGTTTCCTTTCGGCGGGACAGGAGGCATTCTTCGAGGGGCATGTGCATGCGTTCGAGGTCCTCGGTGGGGTGCCGTTCGGCAAGGTCCGCTACGACAATCTGCGTGCGGCGGTATCGAGGGTGCTCGGGTTCGCGCGATTGCGTGAGGAATCCGATCGTTGGACGGCGTTTCGCTCGCACTACGACCTCGAAGCGTTCTACTGCCAGCCCGGGATCGGCGGGGCCCATGAGAAAGGCGGCGTCGAGGGTCAGATCGGCTGGTTCCGCCGCAACCACTTCGTCCCGATCCCGGAGGTCGAGTCGATCGACGAACTCAACGAGATGATCGATGCCTGGGATATCGCCGATGAACAACGCCGCATCGGGACTCGGCCGCGCACGATCGGAGAAATGTTCGCCGCCGAGAAACCACTACTCGAGCCCCTTCCGGGTGAGCCGTTCGAGACCGGGCGCTGGTTCACCCCGCGGGTCGACAAGTTCTCCCAGGTCACCGTCCGCACCAACCGCTACTCGGTTCCGGTCCGGTTGATCGGGCGCCAAGTCAGGGTCTTGCTGCACGCCAACCATCTGATCGTGTTCGACGGCCGCACCGAAGTCGCTCGCCACGAACGACTACCTGCCAAGGCCGGGACCCGGTTGGATCTGGACCACTACCTCGAAGGGCTGCTACGCAAGCCAGGCGCGTTGCCTGGGGCGACCGCGCTCGAACAGGCCCGGCTGGCGGGGAAATTCACCCCGGTCCACGAGAGCTGGTGGGCTGCCGCGCGGCGCGCGCACGGCGAACGCGAGGGCACTCGCGCCCTGATCGAGGTCCTGCTGCTTCACCGGCATCTTCCTCACGAGCAAGTCGTCGCCGGTCTGGCTGCCGCCCTGCGAGCCGGGGCGTTGACCGCGGACGCGGTCGCGCTGGAGGCCCGCAAGACAGGCGAAACCCTCCCGGCCGACCACCAGATTGTCGAGCTCGACGAACCTGGACAGGTGTCATCGCTGACGCAACGACGGATCGCGTCGCTGCCGCCTGATCGTCGACCGATTCCGTCGGTTGCTGCCTATGACCAGTTGCTCCGCCGACCGCCCATAACGAAAGGCAGTTCTGCATGACAACCAACTCACCGCGACGGCATGGAATGACCGAACAGGCAGCTGACGCCGCGGTCGATCAGGCATGCCGGCTGCTGCGGCTGCCGACCGTGCGGGCTCAGTTCAACGAGATCGCCGACGGCGCGTCCCGTGATCAGATGACCTACCGGGCGTTTCTCGCTGAACTGCTACTTGCCGAATGCGACGACCGCGCCCGCCGCCGTTCCGAACGCCGCATCCGCGCCGCCGGCTTCCCTCGCGACAAGTCGTTGCGCGCATTCGACTTCGACGCCAACCCGAACATCGAGGAAGCCACCATCAACACCCTCGCCCGCGGCGACTGGATCAAGAAGGGGCTGCCGCTTTGTCTGATCGGTGATTCCGGCACCGGCAAATCGCACCTGCTCATCGCGTTGGGCACCGAGGCCGCGATGCAAGGCCATCGTGTGAAATACACCCTGGCCACCAAGCTGGTCAACGAGCTCGTCGAGGCCGCCGACGAGAAGCAGTTGACCAAGACCATCGCCCGCTACGGCCGGGTAGACCTTCTCTGCATCGACGAGCTGGGCTACATGGAACTCGACCGCCGCGGCGCGGAACTGCTGTTCCAGGTCCTCACCGAACGGGAGGAAAAGAACTCCGTCGCGATCGCTTCCAACGAGTCGTTCTCCGGCTGGACGAAAACATTCACCGACCCGAGGCTCTGCGCCGCGATCGTGGACCGCCTCACCTTCGGCGGCCACATCATCGAAACCGGCACCGACTCCTACCGCCTCGCGCGGACAGCGCGAGCAGCGGCCGCGGCGAGATGACGTCGAATTTCACCGATGGATAGCTGGTCAACCTCGCCAACGCCTGGGCGGAACCCCTGTTTATGCCGGTGAGTATCGGCCGTGATTCTCTTACGACTCAGAAGCGACCGCTTCGGCGGGTGCGGAGTCGAGATACTTGTGTGACCTCGCGCACCGCTGACGGGTGCGCGGGATCGCTGGCTTCGCTCAGTTCGACCGTCGCACGTAGTCGTCAATCCATACGCACAGCTCGTGAAGAGCGACCTCGACCCGTTGCTTGTCTCCGGTGATGAGGTAGTCGCTTTGGAGACTCGAGTAGGCACTGTTGAGCAGGGTCGCCAATGTGAGTGCGTTGCTCTCGGGCAGGCCACGGAGGGCCAGGCACGAGGCGACGAACTCGGCCCGCCCTCGGATGAACCCCGGGGCGGGCAACGGTAGGCGGCCAGCGGCGGCAAGTCCCTCGATCTCCCGGATGAGCCGGGTCATGGCCTGCTCTTCCGGGCTGAGGTTGCGCTCCCAGGCCGACCGGACGAGAGAACCGACATCGACGGCGGGGTCGTCCCAGCCGGGGGTCGACCGCAGCGCCTGGTGCTGCCGCTCGTCGAGTCGAACGAGTACGGCTGTGATGAGAGCGGTTTTGTCGGCGAAATGGTGGGTCAGTACGCGGGTGCTCTGGCCGATGCCCTCGGCCAGAGTCCGCAGCGAGAAGTTCCCGATACCGGTGGCGGCAAGCTGCTCGATGACCGCATCGGTCACCTCGCGTCGGCGTTGCGGACTGGCCGGTCTGGGCATGCCCCCACCTCCTCATCTCGTCAGGACAATACGCTTAGCATTATAAAGGAAACAAGCGTTACCCTTACGGCATGAGGTTCTCACCCACGTCCCAGCCTGCGTGGCTGCTCGCCTTGGCTCTTGCGGCGTTCGCAGTGCAGACAGACGACTACATCATCATCGGTGTCCTGCCGGCGATCTCGGAAACAGTTCAGCTGCCCGAGACCACCACCGGTCAACTGGTCACGGTGTATTCACTGACCTACGCGCTCGCCGCCCCGATGTGGGCGCTTCTGCCACTGCGCATTCCACGACGGCGCGCACTGTGCTGGGCGCTGATCGTCTTCGGTGCCGCGAACTTTGCAGTCCTGCTGGTCGACAGTTATGGCGCCCTTCTGGCACTGCGCGTCATCGCCGCGCTGGCAGCTGCCCTGGTTCTCCCCACCGCGCTGGCCGCAGCAAGCGCCGAGGCCCCGCCGCAGCACCAGGGGCGTTACCTGGCCACCGTGATGACCGGATTGACCGGGGCGGTACTGATCGGCATCCCGACCGGTACGTGGATCGGAGCGATCCTGGACTGGCGGGCCACATTCGTATTCGCCGGCCTCCTCGGCATCGCCGCACTCCTCGTGCTGGTGCGTACCCTTCCGCAGGCGGAAACCCACTCGATCGACGAGCGCAAAACGCTCGCCGACATGGTCCGACCGCTGCTCAACGGCACTGTCACGGCAATCCTGGTCGTCACGACACTGGCCGTCGCAGGCAACCTCACCTTCCAGACCTACATCGCCCCCTTCCTCTCCGGGCTCTCCAATGTGTCGCCCGTGGTGCTCGCCGCACTGCTGGTGTGTTGCGGAATCGGTGGCCTGTTCGGCACGCAGGCATCAGGTCGCCTGATCGACAAGTACACCCCCGGCGTGGTCTTTGCCCTGGTGAGCCTGGTGTTCTGTGCCGTAATGGTGGCCTTTGCGGTGCTCTGGACCGTCCGGCCGGTCCCCGTGGTGCTGACCACCGTGCTGCTCACCATCTGGTCGGCAGCCGCATGGGCAGTACCTCCGAGCATCCAATCGATGATGCTCGCCCGCGCAGGCACCGAGGCGGCGTCCCAAGCGATGGCCGTGCACAGCAGTTCCGTCTACATCGGCGCAGCACTCGGAGGTCTGGTCGGCGGCGGGGCCTTCTCGGCCGGTTTGGGGCTCGTCCCGGCCGCCGCCGCAGGTCTAGCGTTCCTCGCGCTGGCGATCATGCTGCCGGCCACGCGGATCCGTACTGCAGGACCAGCCAAGCAGTCAGAGGCGACGGAGACTGTCTGATTCTCCTTCATCGGACAGATAGGCACTTGGACTCGTCTCCGAAACCCGACCTCCGAATCCGCGAAATAGACCACCTTCTTCGGGTGGTAGGTTCGCGGGCCCTGAACCCATCCGAGCCGTCTCACACAGGTTCGGCGAAACGCCACGGTTCCGCCTGTCCGCTTCACGCGCGCAGTGACGTCACTATTCACCGTCACGGTCACGGATGAGTTGACGCACGCGACGTCCGTTTTCGCCGACAGATGACGTCGGAATTGGCTGGCATAACCAGGGTCCGGCGCATCGGTGCGGGCAACCCGAGTAGGACCCGGGTCAGGTGTGGTGTGACCTGCTCGGCTTTGATGCCGTCGGGCAGCGCCACCAGAACGGTGAAACGGCTGGTTCGCTCCACCAGGGTGGGGATCGCCGAGGGGCGCGAGCCCATCAGCAGGTCTCCCTCCCGGTGGCCGGCGATCTGTCGGGTTTCGACCTCGGCCGGCCGCTCGCTGATGGGCGCGAGTTCGCGGATCACGCCTCGTCCGTCGGGTTCGCGGGCCCGTTTCGGGTGTCGCATCGGACGCCCGGTGCGTAACCGTTGGGTCAGGGTGCGGTCGATCGCCTTGCGGCGCGGGGCGAACAGTGCCAGGTAGATCGCTTCGTGCGAGATCCGCATCACCGGATCGTCAGGGAAATGCCGGCGCAGCCACCCGGCGATCTGCTCGGGCGACCACAAAGATTCGAGCTTGTCCTCCACCAGCACCCGCAAGGGTGGGCTGCGAGCTTGGCCGGTTTCGGACGCCGCGCCCGCTGATAGGCCAGCTGGTCAGCGACCGCGGCCCGGTAAGTGTTCTGGCCGCCGTTGCGGGCGATCTCGCGTGAGATCGTCGACGGCGAGCGCCCAAGCGAGACCGCGATCATGCGCGCTGAGCATCCCATGGCCAGGCCCCGCGAGATCTCCTCACGCTCGGCCAGCCTCAGATGCCGGCTCTGCCGGATTCGGGGTCGCTTTCGGACTCCTCCGGTCTGGGCCAGGAACCGGCGCACATGCTGAAGCGGAAGCCCGAGTGACCGCGACATCGAACTGAGCGACTCACCTGCCCGCCACCGTCTCCACAACTCGTCCTGACCAGCAGGTGACAACCCGTAGTCCCGCCCCCAACCCTCCACGCCGACATGATCATCCACGCGGTGATGCAATGACCGATTGAGCCCAAGATCGGTTTATGAACAGCTGCTTTTTGTCGTGTTCGCTGACGCCGGGGTGCGCCTGTGACCCTCCGGGCAAAGAGGGTGGGATTCATCCGTCGCGCCGTTCGGGCGGGTCTGGCTGCTCCCCCGGAGGAGAATGCATTACGGGGTCACCACGTCACCCAGCGGAGTGCCCCGCCGCCTCTCGCGTGAGAGCACGTTCCAGCAGATCACCCGCCCCGCGGATCTCGGCATCCGTAGACCCGAGAAAGAAACTCGCTGCCACTGCCGCGAAGGTAGGCGCGAGCACCGGAGTGAGCCCGCGGCCGGATTCGGTGAGTTCGAGAACCACCGCCCGCCGATCCTCGACCCCGGGTCGCCGGCGCAGCAGGCCCTTGGCTTCGAGCCGGTCCACCAGCCGGGTCGCCCCGCCGGTATCGATACCCAGCACCGCGGCCAGACGTTTCGGACTGCTCTCGCCACCGGCCAGGTTGATCAGCAGCGCTGCCTGCTGAGCGGTCACCCCATGGGTAGCGAGCTCTCGATCCAGCAATCTTGACAATTCCCGCGCGGAATCATGCAATAGCGACGCGGTCCGCATAGCAGTGGCGTTCTCCATCGCACCAAGGTAGCTGCTTAGACAGTAACTGTCCAAGCACTCATATTGTGCCATGTCTCGAAACCTTTGGTATCGAGACGGGGATGCGTCGGGCAGCCGAGGGGGGAAGAATCGGAGAAGTGGCTGGCCGGTCCCGGCCGCGCCGCTGCGTGAGTTGCCGGAATCCTCTACCTCGCGACGCCGACCCACGACGCCGCTACTGCTCCCAGGCCTGCGTGGCCCGCGCCTATCGCCGCCGCGCCCGGACGATCAACCGCAATGATCGAGGCCGCCAGATCGTCCGTTCCTTCGCCGCACTCACCCATGACGAGAAAGCCGGAGTAGCCAGCGGCACCCTGATCATCCCCCGGGAGCCAATGCCCCGTCTGCCGCCGAGTCGTTTGCAGGGAGTCCGCCGCCGGGCCGATGCCGTCTACTGCTTGGTGGCATGCAAGAGCAAGGCAGCGCGGCGACGACGGCAACCATGACGGATAGCCGTGCCGAAACTGCCCCGTTCTGGAGCTGCGATGCCGTTATCTGTCATGGTCGCCCACGTCAGCGCATCCCCACCGCAACGTCAGGTAGGAAGACGATCCACGCAAGGCTCCTGCTCCCGGACCCAGAACCGGAGTATGCCCGGTGGGTAATGAGACGAGTTCGGAGCGTACTTCCCTTCTAGGGCATCATCTATCCGTGCTCACTTCCGACTGCCTGCGCGACCTCGCCGCCCACGCGAGCAGCGGGGTGACTGTGGTGTGCGGGTTCCCTGCTGCGGGTAAGACCACCGCCACCAGGATGCTCGTCGAACTCGTGGACCCGATCGTGTTTGACAAGGACACCTTCGTGCCACATCTGGAGGAAGCGGTCATGGCGGAGCTCACGGGCAATCCGCATGACCGCGACAGCGACCTCTACCGCCGTGTCGTCGCACCGCATGTCTATGCGGCCCTCGTCCAGCAGGCGGTTACGGTCGGCCGCCGCTGCCCTGTGATCGTCGATGCGCCGTTCCTCGGCTACATCGACAGCGCCGGCCAGTTGGGGCTGCGGCTGACCGACTACTTCCGCACGTTCGCCGACGTTGGTGATGTCGGGATCCGAACGGTGTGGGTAGGCACCGATACCGCCCAGATCCGGAAACGGATGATTCAACGCGGTGCGGCGCACGATCGGCCCAAACTCGCCGACTGGGATGCCTACCGTGTCAACGTGCTGGAATCAGGGCTGGCCCACACCGGGCCTCGCGTCACGGACCACCTCATCTCGAACTGAGTTCCGCCAGGCCTCGGCGCGTTGCATCAAATTCGCGCGTCGCTGCCATGTCCAGGCCGCGACGCTGGTGCCGAGGTCGAGGATCTCCTTCTCTGTCCGACCGTGGATTTCGTGGTCGTTGAGGTGCTGTGCATGGTCGGTGGTGGCTTCCATGAAGGTCAGTTCGTCGCCGTAATTCCCGACATGGTGGTAGGCCCACAGCCGCACTGGCTTCGGTCGTGAAAGGCGAGAGCCGAAAGAATCGACGGCCCCTGCCCGCTCCCGTGTCCACGGCCGGTGTGTATCGCCGGCACTGGATATATGGCCGACGATGTGCTGTGATTCGACGGCGAATCGACCGGTGGCGCGGAGTGGAACGAACTGGGAAGCGGGATGGTGGCGGCGAGTGGCGGCGAGGGCCGGTTACGCAGGCGTGTTGTCCTCGCCTCGGCTCTGACGGCGGCCTGGCTGGTCGCGGACGGCTCCGCGGACAGCGTCGGCCGGGACGGTAATCGGCGCGCGGCAGCGGTGGCCCGGCGGCGGGCGCACACCGATGTGCTGTTCATCGGGGCGCATCCGGACGACGAGTCGTTCAATCTGTCGACCTTCGGACAATGGCGGGAAAACCTCGGCTGGAGTACCAGCGTAGTCACCATTACCCGCGGCGAGGGCGGTGGCAATGCGGCCGGGCCCGAGGAGGGCCCGGAACTCGGGCTGATCCGGGAGGCCGAGGAGCGCCGGGCGACCGGCATGGTCGGTATCGAAAATGTCTACTACCTCGATAAACCGGACTTCTGGTACACGCTGTCCGCACCCTTGACCGCGCGTATCTGGGGTGAACAGGATACGTTGGCGCGCTTGGTGAGACTGGTCCGCCAGACCACGCCGCACGTGATCGTGATCATGGATCCCCGGCCGTTCGACCAGCACGGCGGCCATCAGCTTTCGGCCCGTCTCGGAATCGAGGCCTTCCGGTCGGCGGCCGATCCGCTGGCGTTTCCGGAGCAGATCACCGTCGAGGGACTGACGCCGTGGTCTCCCGACCGTCTGCTCGCTCAGAACTACGGTTTCCGGTCGTTGCTCGGCCGCGGCCCGTCCGAAGTGCGACGTACCGATCCGGCCACCGGGTTGCCGGTTATCGGAGTATGGTCCGGCACCCGCTCACGCGAACACGGCACGACCTGGGCGCAGGTAGAGCGCGATGCGGCCCGGTTGTATCGGACCCAGGGTTTCGCCGCGATGCCCGCGCAGGTGCTGCCGGACCCGCAACAGCTCGACTCGGATTGGTTCACCGTACTGGCCGAACAGGGTCGGTTCATCGAAGCAGCCGTGCACCGGCAGAGCGGATTGGCGCCGTTGTACGCCGAATTCGCCGCCTGGGCCGACCGAATCGGATTGCCCTGGCTGGCCAACCGAGTGCAGCCGGATTACCCGGCGAATCCGACGACCACGATCCCGGCTGTCGCCGTCGCGCCCACGCTCAACGGTGCCGAGGGGCCCGGCGAGTACCCGGGGCCGGAGCTGCCGCTCGCGCTCTGGCAGGGCGACAACCGGTGCACCGCGAAGGCGAAGGTGTCCAGGTACGGCGACGAACTGTATGTGCTGATCGAGGTCACCGACCACCGGACCGGTGCCGCATTGGCATGCGATGACGTCAAACGGCACTGGCGCACCGACTCGGTCGAGATCGCGATCGATCCGCGCGGCGATTCCGACGACACCTCGACCACTCTCAAGGTCGGCATCCTGCCGTATACGAGCGGCGGGTGCGGTCCGTCGGCCGGGCGCGACGCCGACAATCATCAGGGCCCGGTGCGCGAGACAGCACCGGGGGTCCAGGTCGCAGCGGTGGTCACCGAGCCGTACCGGGGTTACCGCGTCGAGGTACGGATCCCGTTCCGGGAGTTGCCGGCAGCCGTGGACCCGGCCCGATTCGCGATGAACATTCTGGTCTACAACTCCGATACCCACGACAAGACGGGCCAGACCCGGCTGGCCTGGTCGCCGTTCGGCAGTGCCCAGGCAGACCCCTACGTATGGGGGACCGCGACACTCGCCGGTTACCGTCCGCCGGCGGACCGGCCGACGCTCTCGACGGTGCCCGTCATACCCCGGATGGCTGCGCGCAGCGCCGACTCGACCGCCGCGCTGGCTCAGGCGCGGCGTACCGGTGTATCGATTGCGGATTAGCCGGGCGTGGCTGCCGCCGGACCGCGTCCTCGGCGACGGCGACGGCGAAGTTCCGTTCCAGGACGGCCCGGGCCGTCTCCTCCACACAGATGTTGGTCTGCAGTCCGCACCCGATCAGACGGTCGGTACCGAGATTGCGGAGGACGGGTTCGAGTTCGGTGCCACCGCTGCCGGGCAGGAATGTGACGAAACCCGCCCGGAGACCACCCGGGCAGTGCAGCCGGTGGACCCGGTCATCGGTAACGTCGGTGTGCGAGGAGGTGGTCGGTGCGGTGAACGCGGAAATAGTGCGGGCGAGGCAGGAGCGGCGGCGCGTGATCGTGGCCGCGGCGGCCGGGTTGTTCGCCGCCTGCGGTTATCGGGCGGCGAGTATGGACGAGATCGCCTGCCGGGCGGGGATCAGCAAACCGGTGCTGTACAAGTCGTTTTCGAGCAAGCTCGAACTCTATCTGGCGGTGCTGTACGAGGCGGTACAGGTATTGGGTGCCACGCTCACCGCGGCCTTGGCTCCCGCCCGGGATATGCGATCGATTGTGGTGGCGACGGTGACCGCGGTGTTCGACTTCGCCGACAACCATCCGCGCAGCGCCGCCCTCCTGGCCGGCGCCGCCGACGCCGAGGAGCCATCGGCGCAGCGTATGGCACGCCAGGCCACCATGATCTGCACCGAGGCCCTCCTGCAGGCGATGGCACCGTCGGCCTCGCTGCGGGCCGAGCGGGGATGGCTGATCGCGGCGGAGATAGTCGGGATCGCTCAGTCGTGCGCGCGCGACTGGGTGGTCACCGGTAAGCGATTGCCCGAAGACGAAGCCGTGGCCACGACCGCCGGTTTGTGCTGGTCCGGCCTGGCCGGTGTCCGCTTGGCCCCGAAGAGCCCGGTTCCGGCCGCGGACTGAGCCCGGCTCCGAGGTCGGACGGGTGCCGCAGCGATCAGCCCTGGTTGGACTCGTCCACTATCCACGCCGCGATCTGGGCACGGGAGGTGAACCCGAGCTTGGTGAGGATGTTCTCGACGTGTCCCTGGGCGGTGCGCGGTGATACGACGAGTTCGGTGGCGATCTGCCGGTTGCTGAGACCCCGGGCGACCAGGGCGGCGACCTGCCGCTCGCGTTTGGTCAACCGGGCCGTCCGGTCGGGGCCGGCGGTCGTGCCGGTGGCCTGTTCGCGCAGTGCGTACGCCCGCGCCGTGGCGGCGCTCATCCTGCGGCCTCGTTCGAATGCCGCATCGAACTTATTGTCGCCGAGAGTTTTCCGCGCCGACTGCGCACACTCCTCGTGGAAATGCGACAGTGTGTCGAAGACGCGACCACGGCTGCCGGCCGGCCAGAGGTGGCGGGCCGCTCCCATGAGCACCGCCGCCCGCTCGGCTTCATGGCGTTGGCAGGCGATCCAGGACAATGCCTCGAGGCAGAAGGTCAGCACCAAATGGCTGTTGAGGGGCCGGTCGACGCGCAGAGCTTCCTCCATCAACTCCTGCCCACGGTCGACATTGCCGCGGCACCATTCGGCGACGCCCAGGCTCCGCAGCGCCAGCGCGCGATACAGCATTTCGCCGCACCCCTCGGTGATATCGATCAGCCGCTGCTGGTGCTCGATCGCCTTCTCCGTCTCACCGCGCATTTCGTACGTCAGACCCAGCATGGTCAGGGCATGGATATGGAGATGGCCGGTGATGTTCGCACGGTAGACGTCGATGGCAGCGTCCAGGAGCGGCGCGGCACGCACGGGATCACCACTGAGCAGGGCCAGGCCCGCGGCCGCGTGGTTCATCTGTGCCTGCAGCATCGGGGTCGGTTCGCGTTCGGCCAGCACCCGCCCCTCTTGGAGCAGTGTCGCCGCGGACCGGAAATCGCCCTGCGCCGCTGCCAGGTCGATAGCGACACGCAGTGCCTTCACCCGATCGGGGATCGAGCGAGCGCCGGGATGGGCCAGCACCCGCTCGATCCAGGACCGTCCCTCGCCGTAGAAGCCGCGGAACACCCAGAACTCCCACAGTGCGGATGCCGTCTGCAGGCCTGCCGACGCCGCTTCCTCGGTGTCCTCGGACAGGGCGGATTCGAGGGCTTCGCGCAGATTGGGGTGTTCGCGGTCGAGCCGGGCGATCCAGCCGGGCTGCGCGAGGCCGATCCAACCGGCCTCCGCGTCCAGCGCCAGGCGCTCGTACCAGGCCCGGTGCCGCCGGCGCAGCTCCTCGTACTCGCCGGATTCCCGTAGCTTGGACCGGCCGTAGTCACGCAGGATCTCCAGCATCCGGAACCGCACGACGGAACCCGACTGTTCCCGGATCAGTATCGACTTGTCCACCAAACCGGCGAGCACATCGAGGATCTCGGCGGGCGCCGAGTCCACACTGCACACTTGCTCGACCGCGTCCAGTCCGCAGCTGCCCGCGAATACCGAGAGGTGGGCCCACGCTCGTTGCTCGGCCGGCGAGCACAGATCGTAGCTCCAGTCGAGGCACAGTTCGAGGGATCGTTGCCGGGCCGGCGCGGTGCGGAAGGCGCCGCCGGTGAGCAGCTCGTATCGGTCGGTCAGGCGATCCAGGATCTGCTCCGGCGACAGCGTGCGCATACGGGCGGCGGCGAGCTCGATCGCCAGCGGTACGCCGTCCAGTCTGACGCAGATGCTGGTCACCGCGGCCATGTTGTCCTGGTTGATCTCGAACCCCGGGACGACCGCCGCGGCGCGCTCGGCGAACAGCGTCAACGCGTCGTAGCGGGGCAGCCCCTTCAGTGACGGTTGATGATCCGGCTCGGGGATCTGCAGGGGCATTACCGCCTGGGTCACTTCGCCGGCGATTTTCAGCGGCTCGCGGCTGGTGACGATGGTCCGCACACCCGGGCACGAGACCAGTAGCGTCTCGGTCAGTTCGGCGACCGCCTCGACAAGGTGCTCACAGTTGTCCAGGACGAGCAGCGTTTCGCGCGAGTACAGGTAGTTCAGCAAAGTTTCCAGTAACGGCCGCGTCGAATCGTCGCGGACACCGATCGTTGCCGCCACGGTGTCGACCAACAGCCCGGCCTCGGTCACGGCAGCGAGATCGACCAGCCACACACCGTCGGCGAAATCCCGCTGGACCTGAGACGCGGCCTTCAGCGCCACCCGCGTCTTGCCCACGCCGCCGGTACCGACGAGTGTGACCGATCGAGACCTCGCCAGATGACTCTTGAGCTCGGCCAACTCGGCGCGCCGATCGACGAGACCGGTCAGCTCCAGTGGCAGATTGCCGCCGGTCTTCTCACCGACCGTCTCCCCCTGCCGTCCATTTGGTGCCGCACTCCCGGGCAGCGGAAGTTCGGGGCCGGATCGGGTCGGCAGGGCCGACTCACCCGTCGGGCTCCCGTAGCGCCGTTGCACCCGGCGAATGTCCTCGCCCAGCGCTGCGGCGGAGGGCCGTTCGCGGGGGTCCCGGTTCATCGCGGCCTCCACCAGAGCCGACACCTCGTCGTCGACACCGGTGCGCCGCAGGTCCGGGAGGGAATGGGTGGTGATCCGCAGGAACTGGGCCACCAGGTTCTCGTCCCTACGCCGTTCGAAGGCCGCATGCCCGGTCAGCGCGCAGAACAGGGTCGCACCGAGCCCGTAGACATCTGCCGCCGGCGTAGACGGCTCCCCTTCGAGTACTTCGGGTGCGGTGAACGCGGGAGAGCCTGTCACTGTTCCGGCGGCCGTCTCGAACCCACCACCGATATGCGCGATACCGAAATCGGTCAGGGCCGGCTCGCCGAAATCGGTGAGCAGAATATTTCCCGGTTTCACATCCCGATGCACGATCCCGAGCTGGTGAGCTGTTTCGAGTGCGCCGGCGATCTTCGACCCGATCCGCAGCACATTCTCCGGTGAAAGCGGGTCGTGGCGGTGGATCCACATATCGAGAGACCCGGAGGAATGGTAGGGCATCACCAGATAGGGGCAGCCATCGGCGAGTGTGCCCGCCTCCAGCACGGTGACGATATTCGGGTGCCCGGTCGAGCGGCCCATCGCCCGCTGCTCCCGCAGAAACCGGGCTCGATTGTCCTCGTCCAGCCCCGCGGTGAGAACCTTCACCGCCACGGTCCGGTCCAGCCCCGGCTGCCGGCAGCGATACACCACCCCGAATCCACCCCGCCCGATTTCCACCGCATCGAGGTAACCGGCCGCGGCAAGCTCGGCGCGAAACGATATCGTCTCGCGCTGCGTACGGAGCAGGTCTTCACCGCTCATCGGTGAATTCGCCCCCGGGCAGCATTGTGGGTTGCGAAAAAAACCATAGGCTCACCTCTTGCCCGATCCACTATATCCCCGGCCGGAGAAAGCCCCCGCTGCCCGGTTCGATATGCGGAAAAAAGCGCTCAGCGCCTACACGCGCATACCCGGACCACACCGCTTTCCCGGGTGTCGCTGCCCCACTTTCCCAGGCCGTTCGGGCATGGTTTAGCCGGACGCGGCGTGGGTAACGGCGCGGGCACCAGTGGTTCGGACGCAAACGGTGGCTCGGACGAAGGAGAGCATATGGCAGTGACACCGTCTCGGCCCGCAGCGCTCACCCCTACCCGCCCGTTCCCGGCACGGGTGGGCCCGAAGGGTTCGGCCATCCGGAAGCTGGTGACCACGACCGACCCGAAACTGCTGGGCATCATGTACCTGACCACGGCGACGGCGTTCTTCCTGATCGGCGGGTTGATGGCGCTGCTGCTGCGCGGGGAACTGGCCCGTCCGGGTCTGCAGTTCCTGTCACCGGAGCAGTACAACCAGTTGTTCACCATGCACGGCACGATCATGCTGCTGTTCTATGCCACGCCGGTGGTGTTCGGTTTCGCCAACGCGGTCCTGCCGCTGCAGATCGGGGCACCTGATGTGGCGTTTCCCCGGCTCAACGCCTTGAGCTACTGGCTGTATCTGTTCGGCGCCACCATGGCGACCGCCGGATTCGTCACTCCGGGTGGTGCCGCGGACTTCGGCTGGACGGGCTACGTGCCGCTCTCCGATATCGTGCACGCGCCGGGTGTCGGCAGCGATCTGTGGATCATGGGCCTGGCGGTTTCCGGGCTGGGCACGATTCTCGGAGCGGTGAACATGCTGACCACCGTGGTGTGCCTCCGGGCCCCGGGGATGACGATGTTCCGGATGCCGATATTCACCTGGAATATCGTGGTGACCAGCATTCTGGTGCTGCTGGCATTCCCGATCCTCACCGCGGCGCTCATGGGGCTGGCCTACGACCGGCACCTCGGCGGTCATATCTACGAGCCCGGTGTCGGGGGTGTCCTGCTGTGGCAGCATCTGTTCTGGTTCTTCGGTCATCCGGAGGTCTATATCGTCGCGTTGCCGTTCTTCGGCATCGTCTCCGAGATATTCCCGGTGTTCAGCCGCAAGCCCATTTTCGGCTACACCGCGCTGGTCTTCGCGACAATCGGCATCGGTGCCCTGTCGATGGCGGTGTGGGCGCACCACATGTATGCCACCGGCGCGGTGCTGCTCCCCTTCTTCTCGTTCATGACCTTCCTCATCGCCGTGCCGACCGGCGTGAAATTCTTCAACTGGATCGGCACCATGTGGAAGGGACAACTCACGTTCGAAACACCGATGCTGTTCTCGGTCGGATTTCTCGTCACCTTCCTCTTCGGTGGTCTGTCCGGTGTCATCCTGGCCAGCCCGCCCCTGGACTGGCACGTACACGACAGCTATTTCGTGGTGGCACACTTCCACTACGTTCTCTTCGGCACGATCGTGTTCGCCACATTCGCCGGAATCTATTTCTGGTTCCCGAAGATGACCGGCCGGCTCATGGACGAACGCCTCGGCCGCCTCCACTTCTGGACCACCTTCCTCGGCTTCCACACCACCTTCCTGGTGCAGCACTGGCTCGGTGCCGAAGGCATGCCCCGCCGCTACGCCGACTACCAGGCCGATGACGGGTTCACCGCCCTGCACACCGTGTCCACCGTCGGCTCGTTCGTACTCGGCGTCTCGATGATCACTTTCGTGTGGAACGTCTTCAAGAGCTACCGCTACGGCGAAGTGGTCACCGTGGACGACCCGTGGGGTTACGGCAACTCTCTGGAATGGGCCACCACCTGCCCACCGCCGCGGCACAACTTCTACGAACTGCCCCCGATCCGCAGCGAGCGCCCCGCCTTCGAACTGCACTACCCGCATATGTCCGAACGCATCCGCACCGAGTCCCATATCGGCCGCCACAGCCGCGGCGCCGGCGCGGAACTGTCCCAACCCCCCGGCCCCACCACCGGCTAGGTGTACTGACCATGGACGTTGGTGACGGCGTGTCGAGCTGACAAAGACGAAGACCTCCGAGTGAAGTGCGAGCTGTTTCGGCGCCGAGGATCCGGTGGCCGCGGTCCGGGAACTCACCGGCGGTGTCGGGGTGGACCGGGTGATCGAGGCGGTCGGTGTGGACCCACAGCGCCCACACTCCGGCCCGGCCGCCGGGGACCTGCCGGTGGACGCCGAAACGTTCGAATCCGAGCGCACCCGGGCCGCCCCGAGGGCAATACCGGTGACGGTCAATGGCTGGTCGGCGACGCGCCGAGCCTGGGATTGCGCTGGGCGGTGAACGCGGTGGCGAAGGCGGGCGCCGTCGGCATCATCGGGGTGTATCCACCGGGCTTCGACGCTTTTCCGATCGGTGCGGTCACCAACCGCAATCTCACTGTGCAGGGCGGTAATTGCAACCATCGCCGCTATATCCCGGGTCCGCTGGGCCGGGTGGCCCGCGGCGACCTGGACCCCACCCGTTCATCACCCGTCACCCAGCACGCCGAGCCGGTGGCGGCGGGCGACGCCTACGAGCAGTTCGACCTGCGCCGCGAGGGCTGGCTCGAGACCGTGGTGACCATGACGGGAAGCACGCCGTGATCACGCGCCCGTCCCCGGCGCTGTCGTCTGCACCGGCGTAGCGCGCACCCGTCCGACCCGCACGGTCCCGGGGGATCGACGGGTCGCAAAGTACACCTCGTCACCGCATGGCGGATATTCCGGCCATCCGCCACAGCCAACGCTCCCGCCGCCCGCGACGCGGGCGGGGGGGAACGTCGCCGGGCCGGCGGCCCCCGGCGATGTTCCCGTCGGAAGACCGCTTCCGGCGAACGCCGTACCCGAGCGGCTGCCCACAGCGACGAATGGGTGGGCCCGCTTCGGGTCAGCTCTCCCCTCGACCGCCCCGCCCGCTCGCGGCCGACTGTCCGAAGAAGAAGCCGAGGATCAGCAGGATCATATTCATCACGATCTCCGGGACCTGCGTATCGGTGAACATCGCGACCACCATCACGAGACTGAACCCGACCAGCAGGACCGCGCCGATGAGTACGGCGATGGGCTCACGCTGGAACAGCGACCACCGCATCCGCGCACGGCGCTCGTTCAGATCCCGGACCACATTCTGCAACTCGGTCTCCAATGCAGCGTCCCGGGCGTCCTCGGTCACCGAGGATTTCGCCACCACGTCCTGTGCCCGCTGGATCTGCGCCGCGACCATCTGCCGCGCCACCGGATCGTGGATCGCGGATTCGGCCACCTGCTGGATCTGGTCGAGTTCGCGTCGCGCCGTGCTGTTCCGCAGCCCGGCCTGGAGTTCTTTGCGGATATCGGCGAGCCGGCGCAGCATGTACCCCTCGCCGACCACATCGGTCACACCGTTGCTGTCGGTGATGTCGAACGGTTGCCGGTTCTGCCGGGGGACGGTCTCCATCATGTTCTCGACCCGGGACAACCACGCTGCGACCTCATCGGGTGTGGCGCCCTCGAGAGTGCGCGGGACGCCGAGTTCCTCCCTGATGTTGTTGCGGACGGCTTCGCGGTTCTCCGGCGACACATCTCGTTCTTCCCGCGACTCTCTGCGACCCAACGCATTCCTCCCACACTGACCCATGCTTGCCGGACCAGCGTACGGGCTCCCTACCGGCACAGGTACGGGATCCTCCCTCGCGCAACAAATCCCGGGGGCAGCCCGGGGCCACACCGCGCACCGCTGGTGCCGGCACGGTGGAAGTCCGCGGTCACCCGCAGGCCGGATGCAGCCGCCGTTTCCGCAGCGAGAGGCCCCTGCGGGTGCGCACCCGGTGGGTGCTACGCGCGCGAACGGGACGTAGCGTTTTCCGCGGGTCGGTGCGCAGCACCACGGCCGAGACGAAATTATGAATTTCTGCACCTTTCACGGGTGGCGGACGCTCTGGCGCGGGAAACCATCGATCGAACGCCGGATATCCCCGGACGCCAGGTCGAGCAGCGGTTTCTCCCCCAATTCACCGCAGATTTCCGGGACCACCGCGGCGCACGCTGCTGCCGGCACCGGTGGGGCAGCAGCCCGACGGCGATATGCCGGGCGGGCACCGCGGCACCGGTTCGCCGGAATCACCCGCGGCCCGATCCGCCCAGGATTGACTCGGCCCACAGCGGGTAGCACGACCGCCGACATCCGATATCCGCTCCGCCAGTCAGCGAGGAGAAGCTATGGCCCAGCAAGTCTCCGACTATGTCCTGCGGCGCCTCCGCGAATGGGGAGTCGAGCAGGTATTCGGTTACCCCGGCGATGGTATCAACGGGCTGGTGGCCGCATTCGGCCGCGCGGATAATACACCGCGTTTCGTCCAGGCCCGGCACGAGGAGATGGCGGCATTCCAGGCGACCGGTTACGCCAAATTCAGCGGCAAGGTGGGCGTCTGTACCGCGACCTCCGGCCCCGGTGCGATCCACCTGCTCAACGGGCTCTACGACGCCAAACTCGACCATGTGCCGGTGGTGGCCGTCGTGGGCCAGACCGCGCGTAGCGCAATGGGCGGCAGCTACCAGCAGGAGGTCGACCTGCAGTCGCTGTACAAGGACGTCGCCGCGGACTATCTGGTCGAGGTGAACGTCTCCAGCCAGCTGCCGAATGCGCTCGACCGGGCCTTCCGCACCGCGATCGCGCGCCGCTCCCCCACCGCGGTCATCATCCCGGCGGATCTCCAGGAGGAGCCCTACGAGCCACCGCAACACGAGTTCAAACAGGTACCGTCCAGCCCGCCCGCGGCACCGACGACCACCTCCGATCCGGCCGACGACGAGATCCGGCATGCCGCCGATGTGCTCAACGCCGGGTCGAAGGTCGCTATCCTGGTCGGCCAAGGCGCCCGCGCCGCCGCGCCGGAGGTGCTGGAGGTCGCCGATCTGACCGGCGCGGGTATCGCCAAGGCCCTCCTGGGCAAGGACGTCCTACCCGATGACCTGCCGTTCGTCACCGGATCGATCGGATTGCTGGGCACCCGGCCCAGCTACGAACTGATGCGGGACTGCGACACCCTGCTGATCGTCGGTTCGAATTTCCCCTACACCCAGTTCCTGCCCGATCTCGATCAGGCGCGGGCGGTACAGATCGACCTCGACGGCGCGATGATCGGCATGCGCTACCCCACCGAGGCCAATCTGGTCGGCGACGCGCGGACCACCCTGCGCCACCTGATCCCCCTGCTGCACCGCAAAGACGACCGCTCCTGGCGCGAGGGAATCGAGCGGAACGTGGATCGCTGGTGGACCACCGTGGAGCGGCAGAGCATGCTCGACGCGCACCCGATCAACCCGATGCGGGTGGTGTGGGAGCTGTCCGAGCGGATTCCCGGCAACGCCATCGTGACCGCGGACTCCGGATCCTCCACCAACTGGTACGCCCGCTGTCTGCGCTTCCGCGATCAGATGCGCGGATCGCTGTCGGGCACCCTCGCCACGATGGGCCCCGGGGTGCCCTACGCCATCGGCGCGAAGTTCGCCCATTCCGACCGCCCGGCGATCGCTCTGGTCGGTGACGGCGCCATGCAGATGAACGGGCTGGCCGAGCTCATGACCGTCGCGCGCTATCAGCATCTGTGGACCGATCGCCGACTCATTGTCTGCGTTTTCCACAACAACGATCTCAACCAGGTCACCTGGGAGTTGCGCGCCATGGGCGGCGCACCGAAGTTCGAGGAATCGCAGAGCCTGCCCGATGTCTCCTATGCCGAGATCGCCCGGGCGATGGGAATCGAGGCGGTCGCGGTCGAGAAGCCGGATGCGATCGGCGGTGCCTGGGATTACGCACTCGCCGCGGACGGCCCGGTCCTACTCGACGTCCGATGCGACCCCGAGGTACCGCCGATTCCCCCGCATGCCAGCTACGAGCAGATGAAGGAGATGGCCGCCTCGGTACTGCGCGGCGACCCCGACGCCTGGCATCTGATGGTGCAGGGCGCCAAGACCAAGGCGCAGGAGTTCCGGCCCTGACCGGTAGGAGGCACCGGCCCTCCGATCCGGGCCGCTATGACCGCGCCGGGGTCAGGCCCAGACGCGGGCCCCCGGGCCCGAGCACAGCGGCGACATGAGTCGTCCCCAGAATTCGTGCCGGATCGCATCCCAGAGCCCGGCCAGTTCCGGATGGAGTTCGCGCGCTCGCGCGAGGTCCGGGTAGCTGCCGGAAGGGAAGCAGACCACCGGGGTGGCATCGGAGAGTTTCTCGACGAGGACGATGGCGATGGCGTGGTCGCGCAGCAGGCGCCAGGTGGCGCGGAGCCCGTCCACTTCGGTCCGGCACATATCCGCTCTCGCCGACGCGCCGTCGGCGTATCCGGCCTGCTCGGGGGGCACCGCCGGGCCCAGGGGTGATTCCGCGCCGTGACGATGCTGCCGGTGAGGATTCTCGACACAGCGAATGGGGTGATCGTGCATGTCGTTCCTCTCCTGATCATCACTGCGACTGGTGGCACCCGAAGCAGTGCCACCGAATAATCTAATACCTCTGAAACCATAGTTCAAGGCTTAGGCGACCTGGAGCGGTGATTTGTTCTCGAAGGACCGGCGATGGAGCCGTCTTGCTATTGACTCCATAGTTCATATTTCAAGTTCCGGGTCCTAGAATCGATGCACCTACCGCGCACCAGAGGAGTCGCGTTGCCCCAGCAGGAACGCGCGGGTCTGACCGCGCTCAGCGCTGTTCTGTCACCACTGGAGGGCAGTGGCCCGAAAACGGAGGCCGTGGTCCAGCGGCTGACCGCGGCGATCGGCCTCGGAGTGATGGTGGACGGACAGCAGTTGCCGAACGAGTTGACCCTCGCCGACCAGCTGGGTGTATCGACGATGACCCTGCGGGAAGCATTGGCCGTCCTCCGGCAGCAGGGCATCGTCCGCACCAAACGCGGACGTGGGGGCGGCAGCTTCATCTGTTCGTCCGCGGAGGTCCTGGAACACACCGCGTCGGCACGGTTACAGCACATGAGTCTCGCGGAATTACGCGACCTCGGAGACGCGCAGTTCGCCATCGTCGGCGCGGCCGCGGTCTTCGCCGCCCGCCGCGTCGGGCGGGCCGATATCGCCCGGCTCCACGCGCTGACCGACCGGTTGCGGACCAGCACCGAACCCGTCGCGGCCCGCCGAGCCGATAGCCGCTTCCATATCGAGATGGCCGTATGCGCGCAGTCCACCAGACTCACCCGGGCCCAGGTCGATCTGCAGGCCGAGCTCTCCGCGCTGGTCTGGCTGCCGCGACTGGAACTGGATCCGGCCGCAGAGGCGGCCGTCCACAGCGACCTGGTACGCGCCATCGAACGCGAGGATGATGCCGAGGCCCGGGAGCTGGCAGAATCGCATAGTGAATCCCGCATCCGTCGACTCATCGCCCTACGTATGGAGCTCAGTGATCGATGACGGACAATCCAAGACCTCCGACCATCGAGTCGCTCGCTTCCGCCGTGGCAGAGCTGGCCGAGCAGATCTATCTGCCGCTCACGACGATAGGGAACGCGCTTGCACACGTCTGGGACGAGGCCACCCGGACACGGCGAGCCCCTCCCCGTTCGGCCGATCTGGCGCCGCTGCGCGAGCCCATCACCCATGAGCTGGAGGAGGTCGGCGAGCTGTTCGACGGGGCGGGCGTGGTCATCGCCGACGGTGCGCTCGCCGACCGTCCCCGGTTCCTGGAGTGGTGGCAGATGCAGGCGGGACACGGACCCCAGCGGCTGAACCCCGAGCTGAGCCCGCAGAGCGAATACTTCTACGACTACACCCAGATGGACTGGTACTTGGTCCCCCGTGACGAAGGACGCCGCTGGGTGCACGGGCCCTATATCGATTTCGCGTGCACCGACCAATACGTGTGCACGTTCGCGGTTCCGGTCACCACCGCCCCGGGACAGTTCCTCGGGATAGCCGGGGCCGATGTGCCGGTCGGCGCGATGCAGGAGGTCCTGCTTCCCCGGTTCCGCGCCGCGGGCCTCGCCGTCGTACTCGTCAACGACGAGGGCCGCGTCATCCTGGCCACCGATCCGGGGCTCCCCCCGGGCTCCCGGACCGGCCGCGTCGACTGGACCGGTGTCGGGGTGCCGATCGACGCGCTGCCCTGGTCACTGTGCCGGCTGGAGGGCACCTCGACACATTGAGACGGCCACTGTCGCGGTCCGGGGACGCGGCGGTGTTGCTCCGATAGCCGCTCGTTTCAACCGCGAAATGCTCAGCGGCCCAACCGCTTCGCGCACTCGGCCATCTCCTCGATCACCAGATCCATGGAGGTGGCACGGCGCGACGCCGACAGCACGATCCGATCGGCGCCCAGTCTACGTGCCCGGTCGAGCTCCGCCCCGTCCAGCCGTCGCAACGTGGCGCCGAGCACCAGGGAGATCTTCGCGGGATCACGCCCGGCCCGAGTGGCCGCGGCACGCATCACGCCGATCGCCGTATCGAGTTCCGCGCCGACCAGCCCCAAAGGCTGGAAGCCGTCGCCCAGCCCGCCGGCCCGTCGGGCGGCCGCGGCACTGTGGCCGCCGATGTACAGCGGGACACCGGACTCCCGGTGCGGTTTGGGCCAGCTGTGCGCACCGGTGAACGAGAAGTACTCACCGGCGAAGTCCACACCGTCGCGGCCGGCCCACAGTGCCCGCATCACCGCGATGGCCTCGTCGGCGATCCTGCCGCGACGATCGAATCGTCCACCGCACGCCTCGACCTCCTCACGCATCCACCCGAGACCGAGGCAGACGCGCAGCCGTCCGCCGGAGAGCCGGTCCAGCGTCGCCAGCCGTTTGGCGAGAACCACCGGATTGTGGTTGGGCAACACCAGAACGCCGGTGGACAAGCCCAGCGTCGTGGTCGCACCGGCGACGAACGACAGCAGTTCCAGTGGGTCCGGGATATCGCAGTCGTCGGGCAGCGGTGATCTGCCGGTCGGTGAGTAGGGGTACACACTGCCGGTATCCGCGACGACCACCGAATGTTCCACAGCGGAGATCTCGTCGAATCCGAGTGACTCCGCCGCGTGGGCGAAGCGCAGGACCTGCTCCGGTTCTCCGCTCGACCCCAGTTCGACCGGGATCACCACACTGAGCTTCATACCCTGTCTCCTTCGCATACACCGGCGCGTGCGACGCGTCGCGGACTTCCCGGAAACCGCGTCACGGCCGGGTGACACCCGGCTCCGGTAGGAATCTCGCGCGGCCGTGGGCGTGGAATTCACATTCGAGCGCCTGCCGGTCCGCTTCGGTCAGCGGTACGTACTCGGGTGCCGCACGACCCACCCGGTGGAACACCGGTTCGTCACCACGCCACAACCGGGCCTGCAATTCCCGCTTGAGCACCTTGTTCGACCCGGTGACCGGCAACCTCGCCGACACCCGCACGAACCGGGGCGCCGATTTGGTACCGAGATCGTCCTGACCGGCCAGGAACGCGGCGAACTCGGCGGGATCGAAATCGGAGACCTCGGCGACCTCGATCGCGGCCATCACCTGATCGCCCGACCGCGGGTCCGGCACCGCGTACACACCGGTCGCGATGATCTTCGGGTGCCGCCGCAGGATGCGCTCGATC
This sequence comes from Nocardia grenadensis NBRC 108939, assembly GCF_001613445.1. Taxonomy (GTDB): domain Bacteria; phylum Actinomycetota; class Actinomycetes; order Mycobacteriales; family Mycobacteriaceae; genus Nocardia; species Nocardia grenadensis. Next base: position 515,968 of record NZ_BDCJ01000009.1, on the reverse strand, counting down.
AACAGTGCCGAAATGTTCTCCCCGTCCACACGGATCCAGTCGCCCCGCCGGCCGGCGAAGTAGAGGAACCCGGCCTCGTCGATATAGCCGAGGTCACCGGTCCAGTACCAGCCGTGCCGGATTCGCTCGGCCACCGCGGATTCGTTCTTGTAGTACCCTTCGAATCGTTTCGCGCCGCCCTTGTCGACCATTTCGCCGATGGCCTCGTCCGGGTTGAGCACCCGGCCGTGCCGGTCGAGTCGCGCCCGGGCGCATTCCCGGCGGGTCTCCGGATGCACGACGGCGATATCGGCGTGGGCCGGCCGGCCCAGCGCGCCCGCCGGGGTGTCCGGGTCGGGCCGCACCGACCCGGCACCCTCCGACGAACCGTAACCCTCCATCAACTCGGCCCCGAATCGGCGCGTGAACTCCACCCGGTCTTCCGGCGAGGCTTCGGTGCCGAATCCGCGGACGAGGGGGTTGTCGATATCGTCGGCCCGCTCCGGGGTCGCCATCAGGTAGCCCAATGCCTTGCCCACATAGGTGAAGAACGTGGCGCCGAAGAACCGCACATCCGGCAGGAATCCGGAGGCGGAGAATTTCGGGGTGAGGCAGACGGTCGCACCGTTGGCCAGGGCGGGTGCCCACAGCGCCATCAGCGCGTTGCCGTGGAACAGCGGCATACAGCAGTAGTCGACATCCGCGCGCGTATGGCCGTACTTCTCGGTGTTCGCGTACGCGAGTCGCGCCAGCCGGCCCTGGCTGCACCGCACCGCCTTCGACAGACCGGTGGTTCCGGAAGTGAACAGCAGCAGGAGCAGCGCCGTTTCGTGCACCGTCGAGCCGACCGTGGGCTCATCGACCCGGTGTGTGGCCACCCGGTCGAGGTAGGACGGTGTGTCGACGAGGAGGAAACGGTCCGCGCTCAGCCCGAGGTCCAGATCAGCGATCTTCGCCATACCCGCGGAGTCGGTGACGATCAATTGGCAGTCGACATAGCGGATCTCGGCCTCGAGTTCGGCGCCGCGCCGGGTCGGGTTGATGCCGGCGATCACCGCGCCGGTCAGGGCGGCCCCACCCAGCCAGAACAGGTACTCGGGAGTGTTCTCGAGCAGCACGCCGATATGGAACGGACCGTCGACGCGCAGCGAGGTGGCCAGCGCGCCCCGGGCCGCGCTCTCGCGCACCGTCTCGTCCCAGGTCCAGTCCCGTTCCCGGGTTCGTACACCCCGGTGGGTGTCGCCGAGACGATCGAGCAGCATCTCCGCTATCGTCACACGTTCCAACTCGGCTCCTGTCCTCGTCCCGGATGCCCTCCGAATCCTGTCCATCCCGAACCGACGCTAGCCACTTCGGCGCCCGGCTCGTCGGTCCGGTCTCGGCCAGTGGAAAGGTGCCGCGCGCCCGCGGTGATCCGTGAGATCTTCTGCCCATGGAACTCGAGCGCACCATCACCCGGCTGGCCGCGACCGAGGCGATCAGGGACCTGATTTTCGCCTACTCCCATCTGATCGACCGGGGGGCGCTCGACGAGGTGGCGGAGTTGTTCGCGGACGCGGTGTACGGCATGTGCGACGGTGCGGGGGTGCCGATCGGCGAACCCATCGTCGCGGACGCGCGGGCGGTACTGGACGCCAATCGGAGATTCATCAAAATGCACGGTGCCCCGGCCTCACCGCGGACCAAACACCTCACCACGAATGTCCGGATCCGGGTCGCGGACATCGATACCGAGGCGACCGCGCTGTCGTATGTGACCGTGGTGCAGGCGGCCGGCGAGCTACCGCTACAACCCATTCTCACCGGCCGCTACTTCGACGAGTTCGCATTCCGGGCCGGGCGCTGGCGATTCACCCGTCGATTGTGCTGTATCGACCACACCGGTGACCTCAGCGAGCATGCGCGACGTGCGCCGTGACCGACCTGCGCCGAAGCGCATCGAGCCGAGAGGAAGCGGATGGAACCCACCGACCGTCTCGCCATGAGCACGCTCGTGGCGCAATACGCGCTGGCCGTCGACCGCCGGGATCCCACGGCGTTGGAATCTTTGTTCGCGCCGGAGGTGGTGTTCGTGCGGCCGCCCGAACTGAACGGCACGAACGCACCGAGGGAGTTGCGCGGCCGGGCGCTGGTGGCCCGATCGGTGGTGGAAGCGGTATCGCACCTGGTGGCCACCCGGCACGTCGTCGAGCAGCAGGTTATCGAGACCGCCACCGCCCACGACGCGCACGGTGAGACCTATTGCACGGCACACCATATCTATCCGCGCGGTGACGGTCACCGGGATCATCGCCTCGCCCTCCGGTACCGGGACACCTTCGTCCGTGCCGGAGGCGCCTGGTTGTTCTTCCGGCGGGACCTCGTGGTCGACTTCGCCGAGGACGTGCCGGTGACCCGGTCGGCGCCGCACGGGACCACCGGGTGATCGCGGTCGTCAGGTGCCTGGTCGGGCCGGCGCGAAAGCGGTCAGGAAACCGGCCACGGTGATCAACCCGATCCGGATATGAGCGTGTTCGAATGCCACCGGGGTCATCGTATCGGCGATCATCGCCGAGATCGCGCCGGGCGACCGGGCATGCAGGGCCGCAGCAGCTTACGCGTGGGCCACGGTGCCGCGGCGACGGAAGACGGCCGGGGTCGCCACGTGCACCCAGCAGCCGCTCGTGCCATCGCCCAGCGCGGCCAGCGGCGGGGGCAGGAACGACGGCGGCGCGAAGCGCACCTCGGTGCGCTGCGTCGCCGTGGTGACCACCGCGGCCTGTTCGGGTCCGCTCCATTCACTGACCCACAATCCGCCCACGATCCGCACCGGAGGTGCGGCGCCGTCGGCGAGTACGACCGTCACCGGGTCACCCACGTATTCGCCCCACACCACCCACCACCGGCCCGGGGTATTCGATTCGGTCGGCCCCGACACGCCGACGGCCATATCCGCGCGACCCGACCACGACCGCCACAGCAGCTCGTCCTCGCCGGCCTCGGTGACGATTTCCCCGCCCGGTCGCGGCTGGGTCACCCGGAAGCAGCGGTCGGTGGCGCGCCACTGTAACCGCATTCCCGACAGCGGTAACACTTCCGACTCGAGATCCGACTCGCGGTATCCGTTGGCCATCACGGCTCCTCACTGGGTGCGCTACTCGCTCCGGTAGTGCGTCGGAGCGCCGACATCGGCCGTGCTACCCACCACACCTGTTACTAAACCGTGATCACGAAGAGGGACAGCCTCCCGGTGCCTCGGCAACCATACGACCGGCAGCGCCCGATCCTTTGCGGTCAAAGGGTCGAGACGACGGCACGCACGGTCCGCGCCGCGCGGTACCCGAAGTGCACCGGTGGGTGGACGGGAGGAAGCGGTCGAGCGGCCGGAGCCGAACCGGCCGGCCCGTGCCGACGGCGCGTCATGTCCGGGTCCTTCGCGCGCGGCTTCGCCGGTGGCGGGACGGTGGTTCTCGGGCGGACCCCGTTTTCCGGGTAGAGATCGAAGTGCCGGATGAGCGGGTGTCGCCTATGTCAGCGAACGCGGCACGCGGGTGGCCGGGTGCCAGCCGGTGGGCGGACATGCCGCGGTCGCGGCGGGAACTCGGCCAATCCGTGATCGTGCACGATCGCCGACGCCTCCGAGCCGACGACCACGGCCCTGCTCGGCGGCAGCGTCGACGAGGCCCGTTACTGAGCCCAGCGGCCGGAGCCGAATCGGTGGCTTCGGTGATCCGTTCAGGCGCGGTCCACCTCGACCATGAAGAAATCGGCTTTCGCCGCTCCGCAATCGGGGCACGACCAGTCGTCTGGAATATCGTCCCAGCGGGTGCCGGGCGCGATACCGTCCTCGGGCCAGCCGAGCGCTTCGTCGTATTCGAAACCGCATTGCACGCACTGGAACAATTTGTATCCGGTGGTCATATCACTGTCCTTTCATCGGGACGGCCGGTTCGAAATCGATTTTTTCTCGCACACCGCAGTCCGGGCAGCACCAGTCGTCGGGCACCGCCGACCACGCCGTGCCCGCGGGGAAACCTTCGCGCGGGGCGCCGGTGGTTTCGTCGTAGCGGTAATCGCACACCGGGCAGGAGAAGACCGCCATCAGCTCGCGACCCCGTACCGGGCGAGCACGCGCTGCCGCTTGCTCGGCTGGATGTTCACCCGCGTGATATCGCCCCGGTAATGGGCCAGCACGCGATGGTCCATCACTTTCCGCCACAGCGGCGGGAAGTAGGCCAGGGTGATCATGCCGGCATAGCCGGCGGGCAGTTCGGGCGCGCCATCCATACTGCGCAGGGTCTGGTACCGACGGGTGGGCGCCGCGTGATGGTCGCTGTGCCGCTGCAGGTGGAAGAGGAAGATATTGGTCACCAGGTGATCGGAGTTCCAGCTGTGTTCGGGCGTGCACCGGACGTAGCGGCCCGATTCCGTGCGCTGCCGGAGCAGGCCGTAGTGCTCGAGATAGTTCACCGTCTCCAGTAGCGAGAATCCGTAGACGGCCTGGAGCAGCAGGAACGGCAGTACGCCCGGTCCGAACAACACCGCCAGCACACCCCACAACACCACCGTCATCGCCCACGCGTTGAGCACATCGTTGCGAAGGGTCCACGGGCTTTTACCCATCCGCTGCAACCGCGTTCGCTCCAGCGCCCACCCCGACCGCAGCCCACCCCATACGCTGCGCGGCAGGAAACTCCAGAAGGATTCGGCGAACCGGGCGCTGGCCGGGTCCTCGGGCGTGGCGACCCGGACGTGATGACCGCGGTTGTGCTCGATATAGAAATGCCCGTAACCGGTCTGCGCCAGCGTGATCTTGGACAGCCAGCGTTCGAGTTCGTCCTTCTTGTGCCCGAGCTCGTGTGCGGTGTTGATACCCACACCACCCATGACACCGACGGTGAGCGCGACCCCGATCTTCGACCACAGTCCGAGCCCGCCCTCGATACCCAGCCAGGAGAGGTCCGGTGCGGTCCACAGGTAGCCGGCGAACACCAGGCTGGCCAGCTGGCACGGGATGAAGGCGTAGACGCACCAGCGGTAGTAGCGATCGCGCTCCAGTTGTTCCATCACCTCTTCGGGCGGGTTCTGGCCGTCGGGCCCGAAGAACCGGTCCAGGATCGGCAGCAGCACATAGACCAGCAGTGGGCCGATCCACCACCACACCGCCGCCGGCCGGTCCCACCCCAGCCGGTGGCTCGCCCACACCAGCACCGCGGCCAGACCGAGCGAGGTGGGTGCCACCAGCCCGAACAACCACAGGTACCGCTTTCGGTCGCGCCACTGCGGCGTCACCGCGTCGTGCGAACTCTGCTCGGACGTCGTCATCGTCGCCCTCCTCACTTCCGTGCGGCCGCCGCTTCGGCGACGGGCGCCTCGGTCGGCGCGCGCATCACCGGCACCGTCCTTTACACTTTGCATATAAGTGTATTTATTACATACATGTATGCCATCTCTGTCAATAGAAGAACATTCGCGCATGTGATGTAAGGTGATTGCCGTGGCTGACGCGCCGAATTTCCAGAACGAGATGCGCCGACTACTCCGGGAGCGAGTGATCGAGACCGCGCGCGAATTGGCCTGCACCGAGGGGTGGGGCGCGGTCAACATGTCCCGGGTGGCCAAGGAGGTCGGGGTGAGCCGCCCCGTGCTCTACAAGGAGATCGGCACCAAACAGGATCTGGCCGAGGTCGTCATCGCGGGGGAACTCGACTCCTTCCTCGCCGGTGTCACCGAAACCGTCACCGCCGAGCCCGGCGACCTGCTCGCCGGGATCACCGCCGCCGCCGAATACACCCTCCGCAGTGCGGCCGACAACACCCTGCTCAAGGCGGTGCTCGCCGGCCGCTCCGGCGCCGACACCACCTTGCTCCCCACTCTGATGACCGAACCCGAACCCGTACTGGGCCGGGCCACCGCCGCGTTTACCGCCATCCTCCGCGCCCGGTATCCCCTCGACGCGTTCAACGAGCCGGAGCTCGACACTCGGGTCGAAGCGGTGGTGCGGCTGGCACTGAGCCACCTCTTCCAGCCCGCCGGGACCATCGACCGCGCCGTCGCTCAGATAGCCCTGGTCGCGGGGCCACTGTTCCACCGCGACCACTAGGAACGGCGCCGACTCCGTCGGTGATCCTCACCGAACGGCCCGGACGGGCGGCGCCCCGTGTTACGGAATCGACGGGGTTCATGTCACAAATAGGTATACCCCCGGTCATTCGACCGTGGTCGAGATAACACACGCCGAGCACGCTGGAGGCATCCGTCGGCTCCCTCCGTGAAGGTCTCCATGTACCCCTCCGATTCGAACCACACAGGCACCAGCGGCTACGTGGGCGTTCCGCCCTCGGAAGACATATTGATGATCCGCCGGTGCGCACGGTGCGACAGGCTCTACGCACCGCTGACCGTCGACTGCGCGTCGTGCGCGTCCGACAGCCTGGAATGGGTGCCGTCCAACGGCGCCGGTTCGATCCTGTCGTGGCGGGTGGTGGATCGCGGCGTCATCGGCGGGCGTGGGGAGACGACGCCGCTGACGGTCGCCGTGGTCGAACTCGACGACGGCCCGTGGGTGTACACCTCGATCGAAGGCCACGTTCCGCTGGTCACCAGCGGCCCGGTACGGGTGCGTTTCCGGCCGCGGCCACGGGACGGCAGATTCCCGGTTTTCGCGGTCGTCACCGAGACCGACACCCCCGGCCACCGCGCCGCCGACCGCTCCGGAGGCGAACATGCCCGCACCTGACACCGACTTCTCCGTTGCCACCACATGGGTCCGGACCGCACTACGGCAATGCGCTGCCCTGGACGCCACGAGATCCTTGCTCCCGGGGACGAAGCCGATGCTCGTTTTCGCGATCCGCTGGGCTCCGTTCGGCGGCGCCACCGCCGAGGAACTCTTCGTGAATTTCGGCGTCACCCGGCAGCAGTTCCTGCGGATGACCGGTGCGGCGCTGGCCGCGCGACGGTCCGACGATCCGCGGACGTCTCAGCTGAAACAGCACCTGCTGATGTTGCTGGCCCAGGCCTGGCGTGCGGACCGCGACGTGGAATCGCTTCGGTGACGGCGAGGCCGAACCGAAGCGGCCACGTGTGGTGAACCCGGCGCCTCGGTGCACCGCGCGAGTCGCGGGTCATGCGCCGGGCCGGGCCGGTGTGCGAGCCGCGAAGAACGCATCCGCGATTCCACGCAAGGGGGCGACGAGGTCGGCGCCGCGCGGGTACACGCCCACCGGCCGAGCGACTGCATATCTCCCAGCCCGCGATCGCGGGTGTCCGCCCGCCTCACTGGGCTAGGGTTGTGGCCGCTGGATGCCGGGAACCGGCTCGTACGGCCGTCGACCAACGCTCGCGAGGAGTTCTCATGGGTTCTGCTCGATCAGTGCGTAATTCCCTGTCCGCGGTGGTCGCGGTGCTGCTCGGGGCGACCGGGGGCGTATCCGTGGTGGCCGCCGCCCCGGAACCCGTCGATCAGCGGCCGAACGTGGTCGTGATCCTGGCGGACGACCTGGATTCGGCGGCCACGCCGGTGTGGCAGGCGATGCCGCGGACCGCCGCACTCGTCCGTGATCGCGGGGTGGAGTTCACCGACGCGTTCGCGCCGATGCCGATCTGCTGCGCGGCCCGTGCCGCCATCCTGACCGGCCGGTACGGGCACAACACCGGTGTCCTCACCAATTCCGGCGAGGTCGGCGGCTTCGAGACCTTCCGCGCCCGGGGCAACGAATCCCACACCATAGCCACCGCGTTGCACGACGCGGGCTACCGAACCGGTATGGCGGGCAAGTACCTCAACGGGCTGGAAGACGACCCCGCGCATATCCCGCCCGGCTGGGACGACTGGCACGCCGGAGTCGACAACTTCCTGTACTCCGGCTACAACTACACGCTGAACGAGAACGGCACGTTCGTGAAATACGGTGTGGCGCCGCAGGATTACGAAACCGACGTGATCCGTGCCAAGTCCGAGCAGTTCATCACCGACGCCGCCGCCGCGGGGCAGCCGTTCTTCTGGTACGCCGCCTCCACCTCGCCACACTTCCCGATCCCGCCCGCACCCCGGCACGTGGCCGAGACCCGGCCGACCGCCGCGCCGCGGTCCCCGAACTATCAGGAGTCCGACGTATCGGACAAGCCGTCGTGGCTGATCGATACGGCGGGCCCGCGGGCCGCGACCATCACCGTGACCAACGATCCCGACTACACCAATCGGCTCGGGGCGTTGAAATCACTGGACGAGATGGTTGCCGGGATCGTCGAAACTCTCGACCGTACCGGGGAACTCGATAACACCTACCTGATCTTCACCTCCGACAACGGTTACAGCCTCGGCGCGCACCGGCTGACCCAGAAGATGGCGCCCTACGAAGAATCCATGCGGGTGCCGCTCGCCGTCACCGGGCCCGGAATCCGGCCCGGCCGCCGTGGCACCATGGCCCTGTCCACAGATCTCGCCCCGACCATCTTCGACTGGGCCGGCCTCCCGATCCCCGACCGGATCGACGGCCGCTCCCTGACACCCGTACTGGCCGGCGAAACCACCGGATGGCGTAATGATTTCGTCGCCGAGTACGGGGGTCCGGGTAGCACGGGCCGCGACGGCATAGCCCAGGAACAGATTCCGGGCACCGACACCCCGCTCATCTACACGCTCGATATGCCGTCCTGGAGCGCCGTCCGCACCGACCGCTACCTCTACGCCCGCTGGTACGAACGAGAACGCCCGCTCGACCAGCGCGAATACGAGCTGTACGACCTGCACACGGACCCGTACCAGCTGACCAACCTCATCAAGACCCCCGAGGGACGCGCCGCACACGCCGGCCTGGTCGCCACCCTCGACCGGCGCCTGACCACCCTCACTGCCTGCGCCGGGATCACCTGCCGCTGATTGCCGGATCACGGTCACCGTGACGGGGCCGGACCCGGCCGCTGAGCTCCGCACGCCGCGGCCACCGTTGTTCGGTTCGACGGCGGGCGGGCGCCGCCGTCGATCCCGATCTCTCAGGTCGGCCATTTCCCGGTCATCCGGTGGTACGCGAGCACCCCGGCACGATCGACGGATGCCTTGACCAGACCGAACACCGCGCCCTGGAGAGCGGCCGCGAACAGGACCTGCCGCCAGCCGTAGTCGGGAGAAGTCGCGGCCGGGGCCTCGTCCTGTCCGGCGGCCCGGCGCCAGAGCTGACGGAACACCGCGTGCGCCGCGATCCCGCCGAGCACCCCGGCCACGGTGCCGATCGGCTTGTACAGCAGGTTCATGATTTCCTGCCTCGTACGATCAGCCAGGCCACCACCGCGGCGGCGAGAGCCGCGGTCACGGCCGGTACCGGATAACCGCGCAGGAATGCCGCGGTCTTCCGGCCACTCGCCGCCACGGGCGCGGGCGTCCCGGCTTCGGCCCGTTCGAGGAGTTGATGGGCCTGCGCCTGCACCTGACCGGCGCGATCGCGGACCGTACGCTCCACCTCCCCGGCCCGGTGCCGCACCTCGTCGGCGGCGTGATGCGCGGATTCCTCCGCGCGCGCCCGCACATCGAACTTCCCGGCGAGCTCGTCCACCGTCTCCCGAAGTTCTTCCCGGACCTGATCGCGGTCGCGCCGCAATGCGTCCCGGTCGTCGTCGACGGATCGTCCTCCGTTCTCGGTCATCGCTACCTCCGGTGGGTGACGGTCTCGAAATCGGCGCGGGCCCCCGCCAGGGCGTCCGTGGGCACCGGTGGTGCGCCGGCCGTGATATTCCGCTTCCCGAACCAGGTGAGGGCGGCCCCACCGGTGAGTAATAGGGCGCCGACGATCAGGGCCGCGGCCCACCCCGGCAGGACCAGCGCCAACGCCAGGACCACGGCGGCGATCACTGCCGCGCCGCCGTAGAAAATCAGCAGCCCACCCACGCCCGCGAGCCCGGCGCCTTTGGCCGCGGCGCTTGTCTTCTCCTGCATCTCCAGCCTGGCCAGGCGCATTTCGTCGCGAACCAGCCTGCTCACCTGGATGGTGGCCACATCGACGAGTTCGCCGACCGACCGGTCGTCCGCTGACTGCCGCGTAGGCGGCTGTGCCGTCCGAGTCATGTGCTACCTCCTGTCCGGCGGGCGGATACCCGCCGGACCCCGAGCCAAACGACACCGTGACCGGGCGGAAGTCCATCCGGTCCGCAGCCGGCGCCCCGGCCACGGGCCGGGCGCTCTCCCCTATTGGCCGCCGCCACACACTCTCGGGCGGCCGCCCAACCGATATGACGGCCCCCACCCGGGCTTTCGCTCGGACTCCCGCCGAGCGTCCGGAAGGTCTCACGGGGTGGCGGCGGACGGCACCGGCGCCCGCCGCACCGGACTCATGGACCGGCCGCATCCGAACAGGTAAGCCCCCTGTCGGTGGCACCCGGCCCAGTTGCTGGGCCTGACCGAGATCGTCGCGATTCGCCCAGTGCTCACGCACCGCGCCTTCGGTGATCCGGAACCAGTGGGTCCGGATCGCTGCGAACGACCGGCCGGTGGCCGGGACGACTAACCCAGCTCCCGCTGCGCCGGCCACAGCTGCGCCCAGGGCGCGCGGACGGTACGGCACACATACATCGCCGCTCCTTGCTCGTCGTTATCGATTCCGAGCCCGTTGTCGATCCGGCCCGCCGCTTCCGGAACGGAATCGGCACAGAAGCGCGCGACTTCCGCGTGGGTGAGGCCGACGGTGAGGATCGGGCGGGAATCAGCCGGCGGCCCCCACCACCAATAGGAATTGTGACCGCTGTGCGGGACCGGGAGACCGTGTGCGTCGCCGAAACGCTCGATGGCCGCGGCTTCGCCGTAGTTGGCCGTGAGTATGTCCGCGTCCGGTGCCAGCCGGGCTCTGGCCGCTGCGATCCGGTCGGTGAACAGCGGCCAGCCGACCGTTTCGCCGGCGTCGTAGTTGAGGGCGAGAATCGGCGAATCGCGCAGGGCGGTCACGGGGAGAACCGGCAGGAACAATACCGCCGATACGGCGGCGTTCAGCGCGACAACCGCCGCCGTCGCGGCGCGACGCCGGCGGGTGCGGGTCAGAACGGCTACCAGTGCGGTGGCGCCCGCGGCCAGCAGCACCGGGTACATCCCGCCCAGGTAGTAGGCCTTGCCCCCGGCGGCCAGATACGCCACGAACAGCAGGGCGTAGGCGAGCGCGAAGGCGCGGTAGCGAGATTGCCGGGCCAGCCACCACAGTCCCGCGCCCCACAGCACCACCATCAGCGGACCCATCAGGCCGAACTGCAGCAACACGAAGGCGGCCGGGCCGTCCGAGGTGCCCGACGAACCGCCCGCGATGGCCCGGCTCATCTCGACCTGCGGCAACCCGTTGCGCACCTGCCACCACAGATTCGGCGCCCAGATCACCGCGGCGATCGCGAGCGCGGCCGGAAAATACTTGGTGCGGAAAACCTCTCGGGGGCCGAGCAGCAGGAGTGCGCACGCGAGAACCAGCAGCGGTAATGCCAGCAGCGTCTTGTTCTGCACGCCGATCCCCGCCAGCACACCCACGAGCAACCACCAGCGCCGATCCGATTCCGGCCGCAGCAGTCGCAGTGCCGTCACCACCACCGCCGACCACACCGCCAGATCGAAGATCACGGTGCCGAGCTGATGACCGCCGCCGAGCAGGAGCGCGGAGGAGGCCGCCGCCGCGGCGGCCAGAGTCTGCGCGGCCCGGCCGCCGCCCAGTTCACGGGCCGCCCATCCGGTACATACGATCACCACGGTGGCCGCCACGATGGCCGGGAGCCGCAGCACCACCAGCGAATCCGCGTCGATCGCGGCCATCGCCCGGGCCAGCAACGGCACCAGCGGTGGCTGATCGGCATATCCCCAGTCGAGCCGCCGGCCCGCGGCCAGGAAGTACATTTCGTCCCGGTGGTATCCGTACCGGTCGGCACACCCGGCCAGCAAGACCGCGAAAACACCCGCCACCCAGTACATCGCGCCGTCCTACCCGCCGCCGGCGGCGGTCCGGATTCCGCTACGCCCGTGTCGATACTCGCACTGGCACCCACCCGCTCGCTCGGTATCCGGCACGTCGCGGTGGCTCGGTGCCGCGGCCACCGGTTCCCGTCCGCGAAACGGCGCGGTCAGGTGGTCCGGCGGGCACGGGCGCGCCGTTTGCCCTCATGCATCGCCTGGACCCTGGGAATCGGGATGGTATGGCCCTCCGCGACCAGATCGGCCGGAAGCGCCTGCGGTGCCGGCATGGCGGCAGACCAGGGGTCGGTATCCGCCAACAGGGCCGGTACCGTCCGCATCGTGAAATCCGCCGGCGTCACCTCGTCCAGATCGGACCAGGCGAGCGGGAACGATACGGGCACCCGGGGACGGATACGCGGACTGTAGGCCGCGGCGACGGTCGCGCCGCCGGTACGTGTCGGATCGAGGAATACCTTGCCTCCGCGGTCCTCCTTGATGAACGCGGTGGTGGCGAATCCGGGATCGAGGCGTTCGGCCCGAGCGGCGATCGCCCGCGTCGCCGCGGCCGCGTCCTCGTGGCGGGTACCCGGCGCGATCGGCACGAACACATGGGCGCCCTTGGCGCCGCTGGTCTTCACCGCGCCGGTCAATCCGGCGTCCGTCAATGCCGCCCGGATCAGCCGGGCCGCCTCGGCCGCGTGCCGGAAGGTCTGTCCGGGCGAAGGGTCGAGGTCGAGGACGAGATGCGTCGGCCCCGGACCGGGATCGGAGGTGGTCAGAGTCGGGTGGTATTCGACGGCGCGCTGATTACCGAACCAGAGCAGGGTCGGCATATCGTCGCACAGCGCATAGGAGATCTCGCGCCGCGAACTATCCGCCCAGACTGTTGTCCGCCGGACCCATTCGGGGGTGTACTTCGGCAGGTTCTTCTGCATGAACGGTTCCTGCCCCGGCCGGACGCGAACCACCGACAGTGGGCGGTCCCGCAGTACCCGCAGGAGGCGTTCCCCGACCGCCTCCAAATAATCCAGCAGGTCCCGCTTGGTCGCCTCGGCGCCGTCGAACAGCGGCTGGTCCGAGTTCGTCACCGGAACCCCGCGGCGGACCTCGTCACCGGTCATCGACTCACCATGCCCGCCGGCGTCGGCGGGGTCAACCCGTAGGCCGCGACCGTGGCGGAAATCCGGGCAGACCGCGGCGGCGATTTCGGAACCGGGCGGCCACAGCTGCGCGCCGGACCATATTTCGCTTGCGCGCCGTGGGCACGATCAGGATCGTTGCCGTATGCCACCACGAATCTCGATACCGCCTCCGCCCGACTCCCGGCCACCCGATGAACGCCCGGATCTGGCCGGCTGGCGACGCCGGCATGCTCGGCGCTCGTCGAACGCCGCCCGGCCGATCCCGTCGGGTAAACAGTACCGCCGTAAGCAGAAGCACCCGAAACACCGGGAATTCGATACCCGCCGGTGACGGCGAGCCAGCCGCTACGCGAAACATCCGGTGCCGCAATGACGATATTCGCACAACGCGCTTTGCAATTTCCCGGCACATCGGAGCGGCTATGAGCGACACCACCCAGCGCGACACCCTGTGGATGCGTGAGGACCTGCGACACACCTGCCGACTTCTCGGGCTCGACGACCGGCACGGCGCCTGGATCGCCCGCGAATTCGCCCCCTGGGCGGCCGGCTATCTCGCGCGCCGGGTGCTCTTCGAACTCCGTCAGCGGGCCGCCGAAGCAGCCTGAGCGTACCCCGAGTTGCCGATTCCCGCTCGATCGGCTGTGATCGGAGAACGTGAGCGGAAACGGCAGCGTTTCGAACATCGGGGTCCCGGTCGCACTGGACCGCCGGACCGTACTACGCGCGGGGGCGGTGACCGCCGCCGCGGCCGCGTTACCCGCACCGGCCGCGTATGCGGCGAGTCCGGTGTTCGGGCACGGCATCGCCTCCGGTGATCCGCTACCCGACGGCGTCGTGCTCTGGACCCGGGTGACCGTCGGACCACAGGCCCTGCCGGGGTCGGGGATCGGCGCCCCGGCCACCGTCCGATGGGAGATCGCCGACGACGCCGGATTCACCATGGTGGTCGCCGCCGGCTCGTTCATCGCGGACGCGGACTCCGATCACACGGTGAAGGTGGATGTACGCGGTCTGGCCCCGGCGCGCGACTACCACTACCGGTTCCATGCCCTCGGTGCGACGTCGCCCGCCGGCCGGACCCGTACCGCCCCGGCCGAAGCGGACTCCCCGGCCTGCCTGCGTTTCGGTGTGGTCTCGTGCGCCAACTGGGAAGCGGGCTATTTCGCCGCCTATCGTCATCTCGCCGCCCGCGATAATCTCGACGCCGTCATACATCTGGGTGACTACCTCTACGAATACAGCTCCGGATCGTTCGAGGGCCACGCCGGGACGGTCCGGCAGCACGAGCCGGTGCACGAGATCATCTCGCTCACCGATTACCGGATCCGGCACGGCCAGTACAAAACCGACCCCGACCTCATGGCCCTGCACGCGCGGGTGCCGTTCATCTGCACCTGGGATGACCACGAAACCGCGAACAACGCCTGGTCCGGCGGCGCGGGAAACCACGACCCCGCGTCCGAGGGCAGCTGGGCGGATCGGCGCGCCGCCTCGATCCGCGCGTACACGGAATGGATGCCGGTCCGGCTGCAGACCACAGCGGGGGAAACCCGGATCTACCGCCGTCTCCGGTTCGGCACCCTCGCCGAACTGTCCATGCTGGATCTGCGCAGCTACCGGGACAGGCAGCCGGAGCTCGGTACCCGGGAAGGTGACGACCCGGCCCGTACCTTGACCGGAGCGCGCCAGATGGAATGGCTCGCCGCCGGTTTGGTCTCCGGCTCCGCCCGCTGGCAGGTGGTCGGCAATTCGGTCATGATCGCGCCGCTGGCGTTCCCACCGCTGGACCCCGAGACCAGCGCGGCGGTCACCGAGGTATTCGGTATCCCCCGCGAGGGGTGGTGCTCAACACCGACCAGTGGGACGGCTACCCCGCCGACCGCCACCGCCTCCTCCAGGCCCTGACCGACCGCGGCGGCGACGTCGTCTTCCTCACCGGCGATATCCACAGCTCTTGGGCCTCCGACGCCCCGCTCGACGCCGCGCGATACCCCGGCGGACCTACCGCCGGAGTCGAATTCGTGGTCCCGTCGGTGACCTCCACCGGGATCGGAGATATGCTGCCGACCCCGCCGCGCACCGGTTCGGTCGCGCTCGCGGAGTCGGTGCGGGCACTCAACCGGCACATCCACTACACCGAGCTCGACTCCCACGGCTACGGCGTCGTCGAACTCGTACCCGCGCGGGTGCGGATGGAGTGGTATCACGTTGGTGATGTCACCGACGCGCGCACCGGCGTCCGGACAGCGGCGGCCTGGGAACTGCCCCACGGCGGCCGCCTCCGGCCGGGCGGGTGATCCGTCCGCGGGAGCCGGGAGTCGTTTCGACCGCTCACTCGGGCGGCCGGCTTCCGCGGTCGGGCCCGCGCCGGCTCCGGCGGCGGGATGGTGGGATACAGTTCGGATCACCGTCTTATTAATCATTCCCTCGTGACCGCGACGTTGTTTCAATGCCGCTATGCACCAGTCTCGTTCTCTTACCGCACGTTTCCGACTCCGGTCGGTCGCGATGCTTCTCGCTACCGCCGCTGTCGGGATGGCGCTGACCGGGTGCGACAGCAGTGACGGGCCCGGTGGCGCCGCGCTCGACACGCCGCTACCCACCGAGGTTCCGCCGGGCACCACCCTGGTGGTCGCCGACCAGCAGGAGCGTTTCCAGACCGCGCTGCGCGCCTCCGGTGAACTGGAGAAACTGCCGTTCGAGGTGGAGTTCGCGAATTTCATCGGCGGCCCGGAGATCCTGGAGGCATTCCGGGCGGGGGCGGCCGATGTGGCGCCGGTGGGTGATGTGCCGCCGATCCATGCCCTGGCCGCCGGCCAGGACGTACCGATCATCGCCGCCTATCAGACCGATCCGGCGGGGATAAAACTCGCTGTCGCACCAAATGTCCTCGCGACCCGGCTGACCGATCTGAAGGGTAAGAAGATCGCCTATGCCGAAGGGACGGCTCAGCAGGCGGCGGTATTGCGCGCCCTGGACATAGCCGGTCTGACCACGTCCGATGTCGAGCTGGTGCGGCTACAGCTGGCCGATTTCAATGATGCGGTCCGCACCGGGCAGGTCGATATCGCCCCGCTGAACGAGCCGCGGCTCACCCGGTTCCTGCGTACTCCGGGCGCGACCGTGATCGCCGATTCGGAAGCCACGGGTATCTATTACGGCGTGGGTTATCTGTACTCCCGGCGGGAGGCGACCCAGGATCCGGCGAAGTCCGCCGCGCTGCGCGCCCTGGTCGGGGCCTTCGTGCGGGCGTTCCACTGGACCAATACGCACCAGGACGAGTGGGCCCGGATCTACTACATCGAGAATCAGAAGCTCAGCGCCGACGACGCCGGCCGGATCGTCGATTCACTCGGGGAGTTCACCTTTCCCCATCTGGATCAGAAACTGATCGATGCCCAGCAGGCGACCATCGATGTCATCGACGCGGCCGGTCAGCTGCCGCGCAAGGTCGAGGCCGCGGACGGTTTCGACACCCGGTTCGACCAGGTGATCAGTGAAACCGTGCCCGCCGTGGGCGCACGATTCGAACAGGAGGGGCGCTAATGGCCACCTTGGGTATCTCCGCGGGCGCACGGGCCGATTCCGTCCCGCTCGCACCCCCGGCCCGGTCGGCCCGGACCGGCCGCCGGGTTCGCCTCGGGCCCGGCCGGCCGATACCGTTCGGTTTCGCGCTGGGGCCCGTACTGCTGCTGGCCGCCTGGGTGATCGGGTCGCTGTCCGGCGCGCTCGATGCCGAAACACTGCCGGCGCCGTGGGATGTGGCCCGGACCGCGGGTGATCTGATCGCCGAGGGCACCCTGCAGTCCAACCTGCTCACCTCGTTGCAGCGTGCCGCGATCGGTCTCGTACTCGGGGTGGCGATCGGCGTGGTGCTCGCGCTGGTCTCCGGGCTGAGCCGAATCGGCGAAGCACTGGTCGACGGTCCGGTGCAGATCAAACGCTCCATCCCGACCCTCGCGCTGATCCCCCTGTTCATCGTGTGGTTCGGGATCGGCGAGGAGATGAAACTCGTCGTCATCACCGCCAGTGTGCTGGTGCCGGTGTACATCAATACGCATGCCTCCCTGCGCGGAGTGGACGCGCGGTATGTGGAGCTGGCGCGGACGGTCGGACTGTCCCGGTGGGGTTTCGTCCGCCGGGTCGCGCTGCCCGGTTCACTGCCGGGATTCTTCACCGGACTACGGCTGGCGGTCACCATCTCCTGGCTGGCTCTGGTGGTGGTCGAGCAGGTGAACGCCACCAGCGGTATCGGCTATCTGATGACCCAGGCGCGCACCTACGGGCAGATCGACGTGATCGTGGTGGGACTGGTGATCTACGGGCTGCTGGGTCTTTTCGGTGACCTGGCCGTTCGCGCGCTGGAGCGGAGGGCGCTCGCATGGCGACAGACACTGTCGGACTGACCGTACGAGTCCGCGCTCTGCGGCGCGGGTTCGGCGACCGGATCGTGCTGCGCGGGGTGGATCTCGATATCGCGCGGGGTGAGTTCGTGGCGCTGCTGGGCCGGAGCGGTTCCGGTAAGAGCACCCTGCTGCGCGCACTCGGCGAACTGGACCACGATGTCGCGGGCGACGGTGAACTGACCGTCCCCCGGGAGCGGTCGGTGGTGTTCCAGGATTCCCGGCTGCTGCCGTGGATCAGAGTGCTCGACAATGTCACCCTGGGTTTGAGCGGTCCGGGTGCCGCACAGCGCGGTCGTGACGCACTGGCCGAGGTCGGCCTGGCCGGCCGGGAAAATGCCTGGCCCCGTGAATTGTCCGGCGGTGAACAGCAGCGGGTGGCGCTGGCCCGTTCCTTGGTCCGCGAACCGGCACTGTTGCTCGCCGACGAACCGTTCGGCGCGCTGGACGCGCTCACCCGCATCCGGATGCACGGACTGCTCCAGGATCTCTGCGCCCGGCACCGCCCGGCGGTGCTACTGGTCACGCACGATGTGGACGAGGCGGTGCTGCTCGCCGATCGAGTGCTCGTCCTCGACGAGGGCCGCATCGCCGTCGACCTGTCCATCGCGCAGGTCCGCCCGCGCCGGCACGGCGATCCCGCCGTCGCCCACTATCGCGAACAACTCCTGGCCGCGCTCGGTGTCTCCACCGAACCCACTCACTACGAGGACGATGCACGATGACCGAACCACGCCGGCTGAGCCTCAACGCGTTCATCTACCCCGCCGGACACCACGAGGCGGCCTGGCGCCATCCGGCCAGCCGCCCCGACCGAATCTACGATGTCCGCTACTACCAGGAGATCGCCCGGACCGCCGAGGCCGCCACCTTCGACGCGGTGTTCTTCGCCGACGGACCGGCGCTGCGGACCAATGTGGCCTACAACGCCGCGCCCGGACTCGAACCCATCACGCTGCTGACCGCGATCGCCGCGGCGACCACACATCTGGGTCTGATCGCCACGGCGTCCACCACCTACTACGAGCCCTACAACCTGGCCCGGCTGTTCTCTTCGCTGGACCATATCTCCGGCGGCCGAGCGGGCTGGAACATCGTCACCACCGGCACCGATCTGGCCGCCGCCAATTTCGGGTTGGACCGCCATCCCGATCACACCGAACGCTACGCCCGGGCCCGCGAGTTCGTCGACGCGGTCACCGCACTGTGGGACAGCTGGGAGGACGACGCCATCCTGCTGGACCGCGCCGGCGGCCGGTACGCGGACCCGGACAAGATCCACCCCATCGATTTCGCGGGCGAACATCTGCGGGTACGCGGACCGTTCAATTCGGCCCGCACGCCGCAGGGGTATCCGGTCCTGGTCCAGGCGGGCGCGTCCAACGACGGCCGCGCGTTCGCCGGGCGGTATGCCGAGGCGATCTTCACCGCGCATCAGCGGCTGAGCGACGCCCAGGTCTTCTACCGCGATATCAAACAGCGGGCGGCGGATTTCGGCCGCGCACCAGACCAGGTGAAGATCCTGCCCGGAATCAGTCCGTTCATCGCGGGGACCGAGGCGGAGGCGAAGCAGCTGGAACGGGAGTTCAACGAGCTCACCGTGCCCGAGTACGGGATCAAGCAGCTGGAGTCGCTGGCCCACGAATCACTGCGGCACCTGGAACTGGACGAACCGGTACCGGTCGAATTGTTCGCCGACGCCGGTGATGTCACCGACAATTCGGCGAGTCGGCGGCAGGTGGTGGCCGGAATCGTCCAGCGGGAACAGCCGACCCTGCGCGGTCTGCTGCACCGGCTGGCGGGCGCGCGCGGGCACCGGGTCTTCGCGGGCACCCCGGAGCAGGTGGCCGACACCATCGAGGAGTGGTTCCGCTCCGGCGCCGCGGACGGTTTCAACGTGATGCCGCCCTACTACCCCGGCGGCCTCGAGGTCTTCACCGAAACCGTGGTCCCGATTCTGCGGCAGCGCGGGCTGTTCCGGACCGAGTACACCGGAACCACCCTGCGCGACCATTTCGGGCTGCCCAAACCGGCGAGCCGTCATACGGCGCAGCCGGTGGCCGGGTAGCGACGGCTAACGCGCTGCGCCGCGGTCGGACAGGGCGGTGACCAGATCAGTTGCGGCGGCGGCGAGTTCGATCCGGGCGACGTGCGGCAGGGTGGCGGCGAGTTTTCCGGCGATCGCCGCCTGGATATCGGCGCCGATCACCACTCCCTCGGCCGTCGGCGCCACCCGGCTGATCCGGCGATCGGCCGAATCCGGTTGCCGGGCCACATAACCGCGGCGTTCCAGCCGGTCCACCATGCCGGTGATATTGGTTTTGTCGCAGCCGAGCGCGGCGGCGAGTTCGCCGAATGTCGGATGCTGGGCCTGGACCAGGCAGAGCAGCGCGATCTGCTGAGCGGTGAGGCCGAATTCGCGGGCTATCGCCCCATAGAACGCGTTCACCTCACGATAGAGCCCGCCGAGGGCGGCAACCAGGTCGTGATCGTTCACTGCCACGTCGAGCAGTTTAGATGATCAACAGTTGACGAGGCAGGATAGTTAGTCGAGTATGTCGACTGTCCATATCCGAGCGAGCCCGGCGATATCGCCGATATCGTGGGCTTTCTCGTGTCCGAGGAGGCCCGGTGGAACACCGGTGCGTCCCCACCCGCCTCGGGCGGGCGGGGCCTTCTGAGCTCCACGGGCGTAGCTAGGCGGCGCGGGCACGGGCCAGGCCCCACTCCTCGGCCAGGAGGCGGTGTGAGGTGAGACGGTCCGCGTGCCGGTGGGTGACGCTGGTGACGACGAGTTCGTCGGCGCCGGTGAGATCGCGCAGGGCGGTGAGGCGGGCGGCGACCGAGGCGGGGGTTCCGACGAATTGGGTGTTCACCCGGTCGTCGACCAGCCGCTGCTGGTCGTCGGTCAACGGCGGCGCGGTATCGGGGTCGAGATATTCCGCGGCGCCCGCGCCACTGCGGATACTCGCCACCCAGTGGCCGTAGGTGGAGGCCAGATGCCGGGCGGTCGGCTCCTGCGCGGCGACCACGACATCCGCCGAAACCACCAGGTACGGTCGCGGATAGCGCGGTGAGGGACGGAACGCCGTCCGGTAGGCCTCGACGGTTTCCAGGAGGGTCCCCGGGGACACGTGGTAGTTGGCCACGAACGGCAGGCCCAGCGAACCGGCCAGCCGGGCGCTCTCGCCGCCGCTACTGCCGAACAACCACAGTTCGACCCCGGCGCCCTCCCCCGGCACGGCGTGCAGGGCGATGCCGTCGGCGGTCGCATAGGTGCCGGCGAGCAGCGCCCGGATCTCCTCGACCTGCCGGGTGTAGTCGAGCGGTTCGGCGCCCGGTAGCCGCAGCGCTTCCAGCGAGGCCGCCAGGCGGGTGGTATCGCGGATCCGGTGGGGCGCGAAGGGTGGCGGGAGCACCACCCCGTCGCGGACCTCGGTCCGACGTTGCGCGGTCGGCGCGGCCGCGGATCGGAGCTGCCCGATCCGGTGTGCCGAACGCCCCAGGCCCAGATCGAGACGGCCGGGGTACAGGGCGTCGATGGTGCCGAACGATTCGACAACCGAGGCCGAGGTGCGGTAGCCGGCCTGGACCGCGGCCGAACCGACGCGGATGGTCTCGGTGGCGCCGGCGATGAGCGCGATCAGTTCGGTCGGCGCCGAGGAGGCGACCGCGACGAAATGGTGTTCGGCCACCCAGAACCGCCGGTAACCCCATGACTCGGCGTGCCGGGCGAGGTCGATGGTGTTGCGGATCGCCTGCTGGGCGGTGGATCCGGTGCTGATCGGCGACAGGTCCAGAACGGACAGGGGGACCGTCATGAGGCGCGCACTTTCTCGTCGGCTCGATGGGGATGGCGCAGACCCAGATGCTCGCGCAGGGTCGCGCCGGTGTACTCGGTGCGGTAGGTGCCGCGATCCTGCAGTTCCGGGATCACCTTGTCGACGAATTCGTCCAGCCCGGCCGGGGTGAGGTGGGGCACCAGGATGAATCCGTCGGCGGCGTCCTCCTGCACGTAGCGGTCGATTTCGGCGGCGATCTCCGCCGGTGATCCGACGAACTGCTGACGCGCGGTGACCTCGATGATCAGTTCGCGGATCGTCAGGTTCTCCGCCTCGGCCCGGGCCCGCCACTGCGCGGCGACCGCACCCGGATCCCGGGCGTGCCGCACCCGGCCCCGGGTGATGGTCGCATCGTCGAGCGGTTCGATATCGGGCAGTGGGCCGTCGGGGTCGTAGGCGGACAGGTCGCGGCCCCAGACCTGTTCCAGGAAGGCGATGGCGGTGTGCGGGCCGACCTGCCGGCGCCGGATGTGCTGTGCGCGTTCCTCGGCGTCGGCCCGGCTGTCGCCGAGGACGAAGGTGGCCGCGGGCAAGATCAGCAGATCGTCGCGGTGGCGGCCGTACTTGGCGAGCCGACCCTTCATATCGGTGTAGAACTGCTGTCCCACTTCGAGTTCGCCGTGCCGGCTGAAGATCGCGTCCGCGGTGGCGGCACCGAATTCCCGGCCCTCCTCGGAATCCCCGGCCTGCAACTGCACCGGATATCCCTGCGGGCTGCGCGGCAGGACGAACGTACCCTCGATATCGAACTGGCTGCTGCGATACCGGAACTCGGGGAGCGGCGCCGTGAACACACCCTGCTCCCGGTCGACGACCAGCGCGTCGGCCGGCCAACTGTCCCACAGTGTGCGGGTCGCCTCGACCACTTCCGCGGCTCGCGTGTACCGCTGAGCGTGCTCGAGGTAGCCGCCGCGACGGAAGTTCTCGCCGGTGAACGCGTCGGAGGAGGTGACCGCGTTCCAGGCGGCCCGCCCACCGGACAGATGATCGAGGGTCGCGAACTGTTTCGCCAGCTCCAATGGTTCGTTGAAGGTCGTGTTGATGGTGCCCGCCAGGCCCAGCCGGTCGGTGACCCCGGCGAGGGCATTGAGCACCGTGAAGGTATCGGGACGGCCGACCACGTCCAGGTCGTGGATCCGGCCGCGGTGCTCGCGCAGCCGCAGCCCTTCGGCGAGGAAGAAGAAATCGAACAGTCCACGTTCGGCCGTCCGGGCCAGGTGGACGAAGGATGCGAAGTCGATCTGGCTACCGGATTCGGGATCGGTCCAGACGGTGGTGTTGTTGACGCCCGGGAAATGTGCGGCGAGATGGATCTGCTTACCCGGCTGCGTTCTCGGCATATCAGCCCCGTTCGGTCGCGTAGCGGTTGTGCGGACGCGGCAGGCCGAGCCTGCCGCGCAGGGTGGTCAGCGGCGCCGGGAGCCGGTCCAGAAACGGGACGAGGGCCAGTGGTCGAAGCACGATCCCGTCCGCGGCGCATTCCCGCCGCACCTGCTCGGCCAGCTCCTGCAAGGTGTCGGTAGTCCCCACATGGCGCAGACCGTCCGGACCGGCGGTGGCGGTCCACTCCTCCAGTTCGGCCACCTCCCGCGCGGCCAGTGCCGCCGTCGGCGCGAGATGGACCTCGAGATCGAGCAGCACCCGCACCTGCCCGGGATCGCGACCGGACGCAGCCACCGCGGAGCGCAGGACCGACCGGGTCTCCGCGGCCGTGGCCGGATCCGGGGCGGTGATCCGGATGAGATCGGCGTACCGCACCGCCGTCCGGGTCGCGAGCGGACCGGAGGCGCGCACCGCGATCAGCGGCTGCCCCTGGGGCGGACGCGGGGTGATCGACGGGCCCTTCACCGAGAAGTTGTCTCCGGCGAAATCGATGTAGTGCAGTTTGTCGCGATCGATGAACCGGCCTGTGGCGCCGTCCCGAATCTCCGCGTCGTCTTCCCAGCTGTCCCACAACCGGGTGACCACCTCGATCGCCTCGCCGGCTTCGTGCCACAGCGAATCCTCGGACTGCTCGGCTTTACGGCCGAACAGGCGGGCCTGCTCGGCGCCCGGCGATACCGTCACCTCCCAGCCCGCCCGGCCGGAGGTCGCGTAGTCGAGGCTCGCGATGGCCTTGGACAGATGGAACGGTTCGGTATGGGTGACCGGGGCCTGCGGGATCACGCCGAGCCGGGTGGTGGACGTCGCGACCCGGGCGGCGATACCGACCGCCTCGAGGCGTCCCCGCGCACCGTCCGATTGCAGGGTGAACGAATCCGGCAGGAAGACCAGATCCAGGCCGGCCCGGTCCACGGCGGCCGCCGCGTCGACCCAGTACCCGGCGGTGAAGAGGTCCTCGGCCCGCGAGTCCGGGCGCCGCCAGGACGCGGGATGCACTCCGGTACCCACTAATTCGACGGCGAACAGCAGGGGCGACACCTGCGTCATCAGGCGGTCCTTTCTCTCGGCCGGTGCCGGCGCGCGCCCCCCGGGACCGCCAGCAGCAGTTCCCGGGTGAACTCGTGGCGCGGCGTTTCGAAGATCTCCGCGGTCGGGCCCGTCTCCACAATGCGGCCCTCCCGCATAACCGCCACCCGATCGCTCATCCCGCGGACCACCGCGAGGTCGTGGGATACGAGCAGGTAGCTCAGCGACAGTTCGGTCTGCAGCGTGTCGAGCAGGTCCAGGATCTGTTCCTGCACCGAGACATCCAGCGCGGACACCGGTTCGTCGAGGATCACCAGATCCGGGCGCAGGGCCAGGGCGCGGGCGATGGCCACCCGCTGGCGCTGCCCACCCGACAGTTCGGCCGGGCGGCGTTGCGCGGCGGAGACGGGCAGCGCGACCTGGTCGATCAGTTCGGCGACCCGCTCGCCGCGGGTCGATCGGTCACCGACCCCGAAGGCCCGCAGCGGTTCGGCGACGATGGCGCCGACGGTCAGTTTCGGGTTCAGCGAGGCGTACGGGTTCTGATACACGATCTGAACGCGCCGCCGCCACTCGCGCAGCCGGGCCCCGCGCAACCCGCCGATATCGGTGCCGTCGAATTCCACGGTGCCGTGGTCGGGTCGCTCCAGCCGGGCGATGATCCGCGCGGTTGTGGACTTGCCGGAGCCGGATTCACCGACGATCGCCAGGGTTTCGCCGCGGCCGACGGTCAACGAGACATCGGTGACGGCCGCGAGCGTGGTGCCGCGCGCCGCCCGGAAGGATTTGTGCAGGCCGTGAGCCGACAACAGCGGTCTGACGGCGGAGGCACGTTCGGGACGGCGCGGCCGGCCCGTTCCCGAGGCGGCGGCCAGCAGCCGGCGGGTGTACTCGTGTCGCGGCTCGGTGAACACTTCGGCGGCCGTGCCGGATTCCACGATCCGGCCGTGCCGCATCACCACGATCCGGTCGGCGCGGTCGGCGGCGACACCGAGGTCGTGGGTGATCAGCAGGACCGCGGTACCCGATTCGGCGGTGCGGCCGGCCAGATGGTCGAGGATCCGCCGCTGTACGGTGACATCGAGCGCGCTGGTCGGTTCGTCGGCGATGACCAGGCTCGGACCGCAGGCCAAAGCGATCCCGATCAGTATCCGCTGGCGCTGGCCGCCCGACAGATCCTGCGGGAACTGCCGGGCCCGCAGGGCCGGGCGATCGATTCCGGCCTCGGTCAGGATCCGGATCGCCTCGGCCCGGGCGGTACGCCGGTCCGCGCGGCCGTGGATCCGCAACGTTTCGGCGACCTGGTCACCGATGCGCAGCACCGGGTTCAGCGAAACCGCGGGATCCTGCGGTACGAAACCGATCCGGGCGCCGCGGATCCGCTGCCATCCGCGGGCCGGTAGCCGGTCGAGCCGCTCTCCGGCGAAGGTCACCCTACCGGCGGTGATCGCTCCGGCACCGCTCAACAGCCCGATCACCGCGTGGGCCAGGCTGGATTTACCCGACCCGGACTCCCCGACCACCGCGACCGTCTCCCCGGTGCAGATCGTGAGGGATATTCCGTCGACCGCGGTGGTCGACGCCGCGGCGGTACGGTATTCGACCACCAGATCCTCGACCTGTAGCAGCGGGCCCCCGGTCGCGCTCACAGCGACCACCCGGTCAGGAAGAGTCGCGGCTGCTGTTCGGCCAGTCCGGCCTGGAACCGCCGGCCGGCGCGCAGGAATCCGCGAATCCGGCGCGCCGCGGCCACCAGCGGATCACCGGCTTCCGGTCCGGCGGGTGCCGCTTCGTGGCCGGTCCACATGCGGGCGGCGGGGTGATCGGTCCGGGCACGGACGACTTCTGGACGTGTCACCGCAGTCCCTCCTGGGCGAAGGCCCGGCCGAGGCGCTGGGTGGCGAGCACCACCGCGACGATGACCAGGCCGGGTAACGTGGTCAGCCACCAGGCGGTGGCGAGATAATTGCGTCCCTCCGAGATCAGCGATCCCCATTCCGGCGTCGGTGGCGCGGCACCGTAGCCGAGGAAGCTCAGCGACGACACGGCCAGCACGGCGAGACCGAACTCGACGGCGGCCAGCGCGGCGACCGGGGCGCAGGAATTGCGCAGGACGTGCCGGAAGAGCACCCCGTACCAGCGCACCCCGCAGGCGCGGGCGGCCTCCACGTACGGCGCCTGCCGTACCCGCAGCACCTCGGCGCGCATCACCCGGGCGAACCGTGCGATGAGCGCGACACCGACGGCGAGCGCGACATTGCCGGTGCCGAAACCGAGCACCGTCACCAGGGCCAGCGAGACCAGCAGTTCCGGAATCGACAGCAGCACATCCACACCACGCATGACGAAGCTGTCCAAGGTTCCGCCCACCACACCCGACACCACCCCGAGCAGCGACCCGGCCACCAGCCCGATCGCCACGGCGAGCACGGTCGCGGTCAGCGACAGCGCGGCCGCGTGCACGACTCGGGTGTAGAGGTCACGACCCAGATTGTCGGTGCCGAACCAGTGCTGCGGACTCGGGCCGCGGAACTTCTCGCTCGGTACACCGGTCAGCGGGTCGCCCCGGGTGAACAGGGCGGGCACGGTCGCCCAGCCGAGTACCAGGACCAGCACCGCCCCGGCGAACACCACCCCGGCCGTGGTCCGCCCGCGGCGCGGTGTCCGGGCCTTCTCGCGCGGCGGTGCGATGAGTTCGCGAACCTCAGACACGGACCGTCTCCTTCCCGCGGAACCCGTCCACCACCCGCGCGTCCACCAGCGGATACACCAGATCCACCAGCAGGTTCACCAGCACGTACACCGCCGCGCCGAACACCACGATGCCCTGCACGACCGGAATGTCCTGGTTCAGCACCGCGGTCTGGGTCAGCCGACCGACACCGGCGCGCGCGAACACCGTTTCCACGATCACCGACCCGGCGAGCACCGTGCCCACCCAGACTCCCGCGATGGTGAGTGCCGGTCCGACCGCCGCGCGCAGTACATGCCGCCGCTGCACCCAGGCGCGGGACGCGCCCTTGGCGAAGGCGACCGCCACGAACGGCTGATTCCAGGTGGCGATCAGGTTGGTGTAGAGCACCTGCGCGATCACCGCGCCCACTGGCACGGCGAGGGTGATCGCCGGCAGGATCGTCCCGCTGAACCCGGTACCGCCGAACGCGGGCACCAAACGCAACTGGAACGAGAACAGATGCAGCAGGATCAATCCGACCCAGAAGGTGGGCATGGCCGCCCCGACCGGCGGCAGCGCGGTCAGCAGATCGCGCAACCGGGTGCGTTCGGTATAGGCGGCGGCCAGCGCGAGGGTGGCGCCGAACACCACGGCGAGCACCAGCGTCGTACCGGCCAGCGCCAGGGTGGAGGGCAGTGCTTCCCCGATGGCCTCGACGACGGTCTGCCCGGTACTCAGCGAATGCCCCAGGTCACCGCGCACCGCGTGGATCAGCGCGGTGGAATACTGCTCCCACACCGGTTTGTCCAGCCCGTACCGGGCCTGCAGTTCGGCGACCGCGGCGGCGTCGACCGGGGTG
Organism: Nocardia grenadensis NBRC 108939; assembly: GCF_001613445.1. Taxonomy (GTDB): domain Bacteria; phylum Actinomycetota; class Actinomycetes; order Mycobacteriales; family Mycobacteriaceae; genus Nocardia; species Nocardia grenadensis. Next base: position 488,761 of record NZ_BDCJ01000009.1, on the reverse strand, counting down.
CCGGGGTTGGCGTCCACAGCGAGCTGCACCGGATCGGCGGGAAGCAGGTACAGCACCGCGAAGGACAGAGTGAACGCCGCCCACAGCACGCCGGCCGCCTGGAGTACACGCAGCAGCACATAACGGGTCAGCGTGGTCATCGGCCGCTCAACCAGGTGTCGTAGAACTGCAGTCGTGCCGACGCCTCGAAGGTCAAACCCTGCACCGTGTTCGCGACCCCGATGGCCTGGGCGAGTTCGATGGTCGGGATCCACAGCCCCTCGTCGAGCAGCAGCCGCTGCGCCTGCTCGATCAGCCGGCCCCGCTGCGCCCTGTCGACGGTGGCCAGCTGGCCGGACAGCGCAGCGTCGAGCTGCGGGATCGCGCCGCGGTCGTTCAGGTTCCGGGCATCCAGACCGAAATTGGTGCGCAGGATATCGCCGTCGGCGCGGGTCACGTTGTAGTAGATCGTGTCGAAATCCTTGGTGTTCTGCCGCACGGTGTAGTCGGCGATCGCGGCCGGTTCCAGCCGCAACTCCACACCCGCCCCCCGCAGTTGCTGTTGAAGGAGTTCCAGAATTGCCTGGTTGCCGGCGAATGCCGCGCTGAACAGCACCCCGAACGACAACCGTTCCCCGTTCTTGGCGCGGATACCGTCGCCGCCCGGGACCCAGCCCGCCGCGTCCAGCGCCCGCTTCGCCGCGTCGATATCGAAGCCGAGCTCCCCGCTCAGATCGATGTAGCCGGGCGTCGTATGGGCCAGGGGGCCGGTCGCGGGCCGGAACTGCGGGCCCAGCACCGTATCGACGAGTTCCTGCCGGTCGACCGCGGACAGCAGCGCGGTGCGTACCGCGCGGTCGCGCAGCGGGCCCCTCGTCACATTCGGTTGCAGACCGAAGGTGATCCCGGGGTTGGCGGCGGTGGCCACCTGTCCGCCCGCGGCTTCGATCTGCGGCACGTCCTGGGGCAGGGCGTCGCTGGTCGCGTCCAGCTGACCGGATACCAGACTGCCTGTGCGAACCCCGGATTCCGGAACCACCGTGAATTCGATCCGGTCGAGATAGGCCTCACCCTGGTGCGCGAATACCGCCGAGCCCCAGCCGTATCCGGCACGCTTTTCGAGCGTCACCGAATCACCCTGACGGTACTCGGCGTAGGTGAACGGACCGCTGCCGACGGTATCGCCGAGGCAGCGCTGTTCGGCCTCTTTCGCGGTGGTGGCGGCAGCGAGGATGCCCAGCTGCGGGGTCGAGGTCGCCTGCAGGAACTGCGCATTCGGGGTGCCGAAGCGCACCCGCGCGGTGTGCGCGTCCACCACATCGGTACCGGTGTAGCCGGCGAGGTAGGTGGCGGCCAGTGGTGCTTTGGCGCCACCCAGGACGTGCACGATGGAATCGAGCGTGCCACGGACGGATTCCGCCGTCAGCGCGGTGCCGTCGCTGAAGGTCACCCCGTCGCGGAGATGGAACGTGAAGGTGCGCGCGTCCGGGCTCACCTCCCAGCGCTCGGCCAGCCACGGCCGGATCTCGCCGGTCCTCGGGTCCTGATCGGTGAGCGAGTCGGCGATCTGACGGCTGACGTAGATCGTCTGGTTGGTACCGCCCTGCGCCGGATCGGAGCAGGTCGGCGCTTGGGAGAGGCCGTACCGCAGGGTTCCGCCGGGCTGCGGCGGACCGCTGACACCGGTCTGGGTCACCCCGCCTCCACACGCCGCGAGGGCGAACGTCGCGGCGGCTACCCCGAACAGGGCAACGGGTCGTTTCATCGAGTTCTCCGGATCGCACCGCGCCGGGGACCGGCCGCGGCATCGTCGGGCCGGTGCCGCCCGCGGCGGACTCCCGGATGCTGGACAAGACGTTAAGGAGCGACCGGCGTGCCGTCGCCGGTCTCGATCACTCTGAATCCAAACCTTCCTGCCCGGCCGCCTCGGAAATGTCCGGTCAGCGGCAGCGGTTCGCGCGGCCGCCCCGCGAGTGGCAGAGCTGCCACCCACCTGAGCCACGACCAGGCCACCGGGCCGGGACGACGGCTGACATGATCGGACCCCGGGACGACGCGAGCGAAGAGGCGGCAGCGGATGCGGATGGCGAACTGCGCCGGGAGTCGGGCGTCGCGATCGTCCAGTACTACCAGCGCGAAGGACTCCTGCCGCCCGGCGAACCGACCAGCCCAACCAAGCCCGCTACGGTTCGGCGCATGTGCGGCGGCTCGCGCTCGTCCGGGCACTCACCGAGGTGGCCGGACTCTCGGTGGCCGCCGTGCGCGACGTCCTCACCGCGATCGACGAACCGGGTAGCTCACTGCACGACGTACTCACCGCCCAGCCGGGCCTACCGGTCGCGCCCTGCGAAACCGTCTCCGCGGCCGACCGAGAATGGGCCGCGCGCCGGATCGACGAGGTGGCCGCGGAGCGCGGCCGGCAGCCGCCGATATCGGGGCCCTCGCCGGACTGGACTCGGCCGAGAACATGGTGGAGGGCGCGGTGATCGGCACCGTCCTCGGCGACAGCCTGCCGGCCGCGCTGCGCCGGGGGCGCACGCGGAAGCCTCGCGGAAACGCTTCGGCCGGGCGCGAGGCGATCCGGCCGGTCACCCGTCCGCCGGATCCGGCGTGCACGACGGTGGCGTACCACGCGGTCGGAGGCGAAGCGCAGCGCGTGGTCACGGTATCGGCGGGCGGGGCGCGGTGGATCCGCCGGGCCGCGCCGCGGCGCCGAGCATATCGAGGACCAATTCCCCGTACTCGGCCGCGATCTGCTCCGCGGTGGCGCCGCCGCCCTCCCGATACCACTGGGCGATCCCGGTGCACATGGTGGCGACCGCCCGCCCCGCCGCCCGCGGGTGCGGGGTGGTGAGACCACCCGCGGCGGCGGCCGCGGCGATCTCGTCGTCGAGGATCCGCTGGAGTTCGCGGCGCGAGCCGGCGATCCGGGCACGGTCGGCGGGCAGCAGGCTGCGCATCTCGCTGGCGCCGATGAAACCCAGTTCCCGACGATTGGTGTGGAACAGCGCGAGCGCCTCCACGATCAGCCGCACCCGCTCCACGCCGTCGCGGCCCTCGGCGCGCGCGCCGCGGACCCGCCGGTGCAGATCGTCCATGGTGAGGTCGAGGATGCGCACCAGCACTTCCTGTTTGTCGCGGTAGTGGTGGTAGAGGCCGGGCACGCTGGTCCCCGCGCGCCGCGCCAGCGCCCGCACCGTGGTGCCGTGATAGCCGATCTCCACGAACAGAGCGATCGCGGCGGTGAGTACCGGATCGAAGCCGGGCGGACCGAACTCCCGCCACTCCCCCGGTGCGGCCGTCTCGCGCGCAACCGGCACCGCCGGGCGCGCCGCACCGGAGCCGCCGAGCAGATCCCGCGCGGGAACGCCGAGGGCGGTGGCCAGATCGGTGAGGCGGTCCACCGAGAGGCCGGTGTGCCCGTTCTCCAGCGCGCTCATTGTCGCGGGGCTCACCCCGATGCGCCGCGCGACCTCGCGGAGCGACAACCCGCCCCGGCGGCGCGCCGCCCGGATCGCCTTATGCGGCGGTACCGGGTCGTCGGTGATCGGGTCGGGCATAGTGTTCAGGATAACCGAACACCATCCCGAACATTGCTGTGCACTGTTGTGTGCAGTTGAGCGCATCATTTTGACATCCGCCCGCGCCGATGAGAGTGTTCACTCGGAGCGATCGCTCGGTTGTCTCAGCGATCCGCCGGAACGCCAGGAGGACCGCTGTGCCGATCGATCTCACTTATTCCGCCGACGTAGCAGCCTTGGTGGAACGCACCCGCGATTTCGTCCGCGAGTCGGTCCTGCCGGTCGAGGACGCCCACGGCGGCGATATCACCGCGGCCGGCGGCGACGAGATCCGGGTGACCCTGCAGGAGCGGGCGCGGGCGGCCGGTGTGTTCGCTCCGCACGCCCCGGTGGAATACGGCGGGCACGGGCTGTCCATGTCCGATCGCGCGCCGGTTTTCGAGGAGGCCGGGTATTCGCTGTTCGGCCCGACCGCGCTGAATATCGCCGCGCCCGACGAGGGCAATGTGCATATGCTCGCGCATATCGCCGACCCCGAGCAGAAAGCCCGCTACCTGGAACCGCTGGCCCGCGGTGACCTGCGTTCCGCCTTCGCGATGACCGAGCCCGCACCCGGCGCCGGGTCGGATCCCTCGGCGCTGGCCACCCGGGCGGCGAAGGTGGACGGCGGCTGGCGGATCAACGGCCACAAACACTTCATCACCGGTGCCGACGGTGCCGGTTTCTTCATCATCATGGCCCGCACCTCCGGCGAGCCGGGCCGGCGCGGCGGTGCCACCATGTTCCTCGCGCCCGCCGATACTCCCGGCCTGCGCGTCGGCCGGCATATCGACACCCTGGACCGGGCCATGATCGGCGGGCATTGCGAGGTCTTCTTCGAGGACCTGTTCGTACCCGACGACGCGGTCCTCGGTGCCGTCGACCGCGGTTTCGAATACGCGCAGGTCCGACTGGGGCCGGCCCGGATGACCCATGTGATGCGCTGGCTCGGCGCCTGCCGCCGGGCCCACGATGTCGCCGTCGCCTACGTCGCCGAACGCGAAGGCTTCGGCTCGGTCATCGGCAATCTCGGTCTCGCGCAGAAGATGGTGGCCGATAACGAGATCGATATCGCGGCCACCCGGGCACTGCTGGTCCGGGCCTGCTGGGAGTTGGACAACGGCGAGCAGGCCGGGAACGCGACCTCGATCGCCAAAACCTTCGCCGCCGAGGCCATCTTCCGGGTCGTGGACCGCAGCATCCAGCTCTGCGGCGGGCTGGGCGTCTCCGCGGACATGCCGCTGGCCCGGCTCTCGCGCGAAGTCCGGCCGTTCCGCATCTACGACGGGCCGTCCGAGGTCCACCGCTGGGCCATCGCGAAACGCGCGGTCGGTGCCGCCCACCGTGCCGCCGCGGCGCGCTGACCCGGGCCGGCCATCGATGAAGAACGCCGCCAGGTGAACCACCTGGCGGCGTCGAGCCGGACGCCGTCGGGCGCCGTGACTCGGATGCCGACGTCCCACAAGCGCCTCTCGGCGAGTGGTCGCTCGTAGCGACAAAAGGGGTGAGGCCCGGGGCTGTCCGGACGCCGACAGCTGTTTCCAACCCGTGGGCCGGTGGGACTATTCCGGCCGGCGGATGTGACCCGGCGAACAACCCGTCCGCATCGGCGAGCCCACCGGTACCACGGTCGGTGCGTACGCGCCGACCGGCTGTCCGGCGGATCTACGCAGAGCCGTCCGGGCAGCCCCGGGAACGACCCCACCGGTGCCGGCGTGGCAGGCGGGCGACATCGGGCCGCACCCCCGAGAAGGTCGTGCGGCCGGTCCGGTGACAGCCCGGCTAAGGGTCGAGCGGCCGCCACGACCTTGCGGGAATAGGCGCTCACCGAAATCTTCGGCACGCTCGTGCCGGAACGCCAGGACGAACTCGGCATCGGTATCGCCGATGTTCTCGCCGTAGTGCAGGGCACCGGAGTCGATATGGAACATCTCCCCCGCCGAGACCAGAAACGAGGAGAAGCGGCTGGCGTCGTCCAGCACCGAGACCAGCGCCCGGCCGGCCGTGCAGTAGGTGAGCTCGGTGGCATTGGCATGCCAGTGTGGTTCGCGGAAGGCGCCGGGGGCCAATGTGAGGCGTTTGATGGAGAGTCCCGACAGGATGGGGAAATTGTCGGCGGTGAGCCTGGTCAGGGTGCCGAGTTCGCTGCGATAGATTTCCTCGCCCTGCCACAGCGAGGCGACGTGGATCGATGGACTCCGCATGGATCCTCCTCGAGCGCCGATGGCCCCCTATCGATCATGCCCCTCGGCGGATCGCCGGACGCCGGCGCCGCGCCCACCCGGCGATTCGCCGCCGTGACCCCGATACCGCGTCCCGGCCGAGCCCGCCGGTGACGACATTGACTTTGCCGGGGGCCGGGCGTGTACTGAAGATCTGGAACATCGAGCCCGTTGCAGCTGGTGGTGGGTGTGGTGAGCGATATGAACAGCGCGGACGCCGTAACCGGCGAAGTCATGGCGCTTGCGTGTGTCACCAACACCGCCATCCGTCGCGAAGCCGACCCTTTCTCGCTCGCCTCGCGCCGGTCGACAGCCCGTCGGGCCCGGCCCACGGCAGCATGCTCCCGGATGGCCGTTTCCCCGGCCCACGCGCCCCGCCGGCAAACAGTCGCCGCGGCTCCCGGCCCCACGGGGCCGCGCCACGGTGCGGCCCTGCGCACACCGGCGCACTCGATATGGACCACCGGGGTGCACAGTGGCCGCTGGTCCTGTAACTCCCGATACCGAATCCAGGTCCTGTCGTGATCATTCTCGGAATCATTCTGCTGGTCATCGGATTCCTGTTCAATATCCAGATCCTGTGGATCATCGGAATCATCCTGCTCATCATCGGGCTGGTGCTCCTGGCACTGGGGTCGATGGGCCGCGCGGTCGGCGGGCGACGCCACTACTACTGACGCCCTCGGAAACGGTGCCGTGCGACCGGTCCCGTCGTCGGCCGGCGGCCATTGTCGATTTATGCCATGGACGAGTCACACGCGAGGTGAGGAACAGAAATGGCAACCAGCACAATTATCGCGATCGTTGTCATCGCGGTTGTCGTAGTCCTGATCGTTGCCGCACTGATCTGGGCGGCCACCAACAAGCGCAGAGAACACCGCCGGATCGAGGCGGAGCATATCCGCGGCGAGGCGGCCGAACGCGCCCACCGGGTCGGACAGCGCGAGGCACTCGCCGACGAGACCGCCGCCAAGGCCCGTGCGGCCGCGGCCGAAGCCGATGCCCAGCAAGCCCGGGCGACCGGCCTCCAGCAACAGGCAGCCGCACATCGCGGTGAGGCGGCCGCCTCTCGCGAAGAGCTGAATCAGCAGTTCGAGCGCGCCGACGAGATCGATCCGGACCGGAAGCAGCGCGGAACCACCTAGGAACGCGGCCGGTACGGCGGCCGGTGACCGCGACATCGTCGCCGGTCCCGTCCTGGTGCCCGCCGGTTTGTCCGGCGGAGACGGCGGGTAAGCGCCGGGCATGGTGGCCAAGGATCGAATCGCCGAACCATGGGGAACCCGCACGCCGTACGGGGCAGGACAAGAGTGGCCGGTGCGGGTGGATATGCATTTGGGCGAAGGCCTCGCCGGCGCGGACGTCGAGAAATGGGTGCAGACGGCCTCGATCCTGCACTCCAACGGCGACGCCCTCGATATCGCGGTCAAGGACGGCCGCATGGTCGGGGTGCGAGGCCGGGCCGTGGACCGGGTCAACCGGGGACGGCTGGGCCCCAAGGACCTGTTCGGCTGGCAGGCCAACTCCTCCCCGGAACGGCTCACCCGGCCGCTGATCCGGGAGAACGGTGAACTGGTCGCCACCGATTGGGACACCGCGATGAACCGCATCGTCGAACACAGCACACACCTACTCGCCGAGCAGGGGCCGAGCGCCATCGGTTTCTACACCAGCGGTCAGCTTTTCCTCGAGGAGTACTACACCCTGGGGGTGATCGCGCACGGTGCCATCGGCACCAACCACGTCGACGGCAACACCCGGCTGTGCACCGCGACAGCGGCCGAAGCGTTGAAGGAATCGTTCGCCTGTGACGGACAGCCCGGTTCCTACGCCGATATCGACCACGCCGATGTGATCGCGCTCTTCGGCCACAATATGGCCGAAACCCAGCCCATGCTGTGGGCCCGGATACTGGATCGCCTCGCCGGCGACGATCCACCGGCGATCGTCTGCGTCGATCCCCGCTCGACCAAGGTCGCCGAATACGCCACCGTGCGGCTGGCGCCGCTGCCGGGCACGAATGTCGCGTTGATGAACGGGCTCCTGCACGAGATCATCGGCAACGACTGGATCGATCACGAGTACATCGACCGGCACACCGTGGGCTTCGACGCACTACGTGACCGGGTCGCCGAATACCCACCCGAGAAAGCCGCCGAGCTGTGCGGGGTACCCGCCGACGATATTCGGCGCGCCGCCCGGGTGCTGGGCACTGCCGAAGCACTGCTGTCGACGGTACTGCAAGGCTTCTACCAGTCACATCAGGCCACCGCGGCGGCCGTGCAGGTCAACAACCTGCACCTGATCCGCGGAATGCTGGGCGAACCCGGATGCGGCGTGCTGCAGATGAACGGTCAGCCCACCGCCCAGAACACCCGCGAATGCGGTGCCGACGGCGACCTCGCCGGGTTCCGGAACTGGAACAACGACGCCCATATCGCCGAGCTGGCGCAGCTGTGGAATATCGATATCGACCGGATCCCGCACTATGCGCCGCCCACCCACGCCATGCAGATGCTGCGCTATGCCGAACAGGGATCGGTGCGCATGCTGTGGATCAGCGCCACCAACCCGGCGGTATCCATGCCCGAACTCGGCCGCATTCGCTCGATCCTCGCCCAAGAGCGCCTTTTCGTCGTAGTCCAGGACATCTTCCATACCGAGACCACCGCGCTCGCCGATGTCGTACTGCCGGCAGCGACCTGGGGTGAGAAGACCGGAACCTTCACCAATGCCGACCGCACCGTGCATCTGTCCGACAAGGCGACCGATCCCCCGGGCGAGGCGCGAGCCGATCTCGACATCTTCCTCGATTACGCGCGCCGCATGGATTTCCGCGACCGTGACGGCGAACCGCTCCCCCCGTGGCACGATCCGGAGTCCGCGTTCGAGGCGTGGAAGAAGTGCAGTGCCGGACGCCCGTGCGATTACACCGGCATCGGCTACGACAAGCTCCGCGGCGGCAGCGGAATCCAATGGCCCTGCACCAGCGATCATCCCGACGGAACCGAACGCCTCTACACCGGCGGCGAATTCGCGGCCGCACCGGACTACTGCGAAGCCTACGGAAAAGACCTGGTCACCGGAGCGCCCGTCGAACCCACCGAGTACCGGGCGATGAACCCCTCCGGCAAAGCGATCATCAAGGCGGCCGGGTATCTCACCCCGCACGAGCCACCGAGCTCGAACTATCCTTTCGTCCTCACTACCGGACGCACCCTCTACCACTTCCACACCCGCACCAAAACCGCCCGAGCACCCCAGCTCCAGACGGCCGCGCCGCAGGTCTGGGTGGAGATCTCACCCGAGGACGCGCACGCCGCCGGCGTCACCGAGGGAGACCTGCTGGCGATCGGCACCGCGCGCGGCACCCTGCGCGCCAAGGCCCGTATCTGCGGAATCCGGCCCGGGGTGCTGTTCGTACCTTTCCATTACGGCTACTGGGACGCCACCACCGGAGCGAGTACCGAACACGATCGCGCCGCCAACGAACTCACCGTCACCGATTGGGACCCGGCCTCCAAACAGCCGATCTTCAAGACCGCGGCCGCCCGGATCACCGTGCTCGCCATCGGTACCCACGGCCCCGCGCCGGCACCCACCACCACGGCTTCACACCCCGTCGGCGGCGACGTGGCGGAAACCATCGGCGGCCGGACGGCTTTCGCCACCGAAACCCTCGAGACCGCGGGAGAACAGCCGTGAAACTCGACCTCGCGATCCGGGAGCTGCACCGCTCCGAACGTAAACTCGCCCTCGACCTCACCACCCTGGCCGCCCGCCACCGAGCCGACCACGAGGTGTACTACGTGGCGCGCGATATCGCCGGTTGGTCCACCGAGCACGTCCATCGACTCGCCCGGGCCGGCCACCACTACGGACTCCACCTCGACAGCGATCCGCGTACCGAACCACGCACCGCACCCGTCCAAGAACGCCTCAGCACCCTGTTGGGACGCCGCAGCGAACCGGCGCTGTTCCTGCTCGTCGACCTGCGCCACCTGCATCGGGTCGCCGCCGGTGTCTCACTCGACTGGGAGCTGCTCGCGCAGGGCGCACAGACGACCAGAGACATCGACCTTCTCGAACTCGCCGAGAGCTGTCATCCCGAGACCTTGCGCCAGATGCGCTGGGCCAACTCCATGCTGAAAGTACTTGCCCCGCAGGTGCTTGCCTCCTGACCGCGGACGCCGCGACCGAGTCCGCGGTCCCGAACCCCGGATGCGCCGACTCGATGGATGATGCGCAGCGCCTCTGTCTCGAATCAGTAGCGGGTCGTCTCAATTTTGTGACGTATCACAGTAATCGAGAGCAGATCACGTAATCTGAATCCCTGGCCCCGGTACGACCGGGGATGTTTCGGAGCACGGAAACCGCATCTCCCGGGTGCCAGATGTATCGACATCGCACCCAGGGGCGTGTGCCATGAGACGTTTGCGTGCCGTCACTCTCGCGTTGCTCGTCCTCGCGCCGTTGCTCACCGGACAGGCCGCCGCCCAGCCGCCCGCCCTGCCCGCTCTCCCGGTCGCCGGACTCCCCGTCTCACCGCTGTCCGCGGAAGTGCACGGCACGATCCTGCCCGGGATCCAGCAGTGGATCGACCAGGTGATTCCGCCGCCGCCGATCGCGGCGGCACCTCGACCGGCGCCGCCCCTGGAGGAGACGAACGACCTGGCGCCGGGGCTGGCAGCACTGCGCCAGGCAGTGCTGCCGGCGCCGGTCGGCGACCCGATATTCGATCTGTGGCCGCCAGATCTCGCCGACTTCCCCCCGGGTGCGGTGATCGAGGCCCGCGATATCACCGCCGCGGCCGCGCCACTGGTCATCGTGCCGATCCGGCAGGCGGTGCTGTTCAAGTACCGGACCACCGACGCGCACGGTCGCCCCTCCTTCGCCACGGCCACGCTGGTGATTCCGGCGACCGGCTCACCGGCGCCCGGGGCGCGGCCGGTGCTGGTCAACAACCTTCCGATCGACGCGCTCGGCCGCCGGTGCACGCCGAGCTACACACTGGCGCACGGTCTCTCGTTCGAGAGCGCGGTCACCGACTTCGTACCGCCCACCACCCAGCTGGCCGCACTGCGTGGTTACGCCGTACTCATTCCGGATCACGAGGGCCCACTGATGGCCTATGCCGAGCCCTACGTCGCGGGCCACGCGGTACTGGATGCGGTACGCGCGGTACGCGGCTGGCGGGCGGCGGAGTTCGGCGCGAGCAGGTTCGCGATGACCGGCTACTCCGGTGGCGCGATCGCCACGCACGGGGCGGCGAAACTCATCGCGAGTTACGCGCCCGAACTCGCACCGGCACTGGCCGGTGCGGCACTCGGCGGGGTGCCCGCCGACTTCGAGATCCTGTCCCGCAGTATGAACGCAAACCTGGCCTCGGGCGTGTTCATGGCGGCCGTCTTCGGTATCGCCCGCGAGCGGCCCGAGATCCTGGCCAGGATGAACCACCTCGCCCAGTGGGTGACGACCTCGCCGATGAAAGACCAGTGCATCAGCGTTTTCGCGCTGCCCGGGGCGCTGCTGCTGCCGATCGATATCGCCGCGAATATCGCCGACCCCCTGCGCTCGCCGCTGGCACGCGATATCTACGAGGTGACGCGGATGGCCGGGCGCGCCTCGGCGACACCGCTCTACATCTACAACGGCGAACAGGAGTTCTGGATCCCGGCCGAGGGCGCACGAAATCTCTACCAGGAGCAGTGCTCACTCGGTGTCACCGCGGTCTACCGCAATGTGCCGGGCGAACACATCATCGCGGTAGGCCTCGGCTACCCCGATGCCATGATTTGGCTGGACGAGCGTCTACGCGGTATCCCGGCGCGTAGTGAATGCTGACAGCGCGCCGGGACAGCCCGAACCACCCGACCGAAAGCCGGCGAACCTCAACATTCCCTCGGGGCGGCTTCGCCACGCAAGCGCGCGTCGATCCAGCCGCTGAGTTCGGGATAGCCGCTGACATAACCGAGCAGGTGCTCACCGCCCACGACACGGAAGATGGCGGATACGCCGCGGCCGCACTGCTGCCGATACATGTTCTCGGCGTCGGCGAGCGGAATCCACGGGTCGTGCAGGCCGTGGTAGATGAACAGCGGCACGGCGGAGGTGCGTCCCGTCAGATCCAACCGCTCGAACATCTTCGCCGCGAACGGACTGTCCAGCGCATTCGCGGTATTCGCCGCGACGTCGATCGGAATGCCGACCACGCCGAGGGGGCCGGAGGCGTCGCCACAGATATCACGCAGCGGCGAGGTGGCCACCCACTGCCCGAGATTGTTCATGTACTGCAGAATCTCCGGATGTTCGCGCGCGACGGCCAGCGCGACCGTCAACAGGATCCCCGAAGAGATATTGCCGTTGAACTGGTGGGCCACGCTCGAATTGTCGGTGACCAGACCGCCCGCCGCCGCGCCGATCAGCACGTCGCGCAGCTCCGGCGCGTACTCGTCGAGCAGCATGGCCGCCGCGTAGGAGGCGATCGCGCCACCGGAATAGCCGATGGACACGTAACGGCTGCCGGCGAATTCGTCCGGCGCATAGGTACGAACCGCGCGGATGGCGTCGAGCATCACATGCCCGGCGGTATTGGGTTCGGCGTACGCCATCAGCGGGCCCTCGTGGTCCGGCATGAGGACCGCGTGTCCCTTGCTCAGTGCCAGCCAGACCGACGGCAGGAACACCGGAAGATCGGTGTTCGGGCGATCCAGCAGGTCGTGCGAGAACTGGAATCCGGGGGTGCAGTGCGAACCGAGGGAATTGATCGGCATCGCGTTCACCTCCACCGGCCGGGGCCCGGGTCCGGTCCACGCGGCCGCCGGGACGATCAATGTCGCGGTACCGAAGGAGGGACCGCCCGAGGCGGAGGTGGACCGGAACTTCAGCAGCGTCGCCCGCGAGATGGGCGGTGCCATCCGCGCGGCGGTCGTCGCGGTGACGTCCCGTTGCTCGATGATCTGGCCGGGCGAGAAATTCGGGAGGTCGGCGGGCCAGGTATCGAAAATGGGATCGCCGGTCGCCGACGGCAACACCCCGCGCCACAGTGACAATCCGGGCTCGTCACCCGCGAATTGTGCCGGCGCCGGGATCGTGCCGTCGATCCACTGCTGCAGCGGTGACGGATCGTTGACCTCCGGCTGCGCGGGGTCGGCCGGTGGATCCGCGTACGCGCGGGTCGGGGATACACCCAACCACGCACAACCGACGAGCACAGTTCCCAGGATTGCCAGAAGCGGCTTCACTACCCTCACCCTCGAATCAAACAATTTCCATCAGTATCGACAGTCGCTGCCGAATTTGCCATCGGTGGAGGGGATTGGGGGCCACTCACAGCCGATCGCCGATCGCGCTGTGAGTTCCACCATCCAGACAGCGATCGCTCTCCTCTGCGACCACACCCCGGCTTTCACCCACAGGTTCGCCGACCGGAAGCCCGGCTCGCCGAGACCGCCGGCGGTAGGGCGAAGAGCCGGCGGTTCCCGCCACTCCGGGTGCCGGAGGCCACGGACCGGCGCGGGAACTTCGCTCCGGGAGGTGGGTCGTTGCCGGTTACGGACCGGCGAAGCCGCCATGCGCCGAGGCCGGCCGGTCGACCACAAGGTCATTTCAGCGCCGTGTCGCTCACCGCACAGCACACCGGCCCCGACGGCGCGCATCCGCATTGTCGACCGAGGGTTCCTCGGTAGCGGAATTCTTTCTTCACGACACCGTGGGGAAGGCGGGCGTAGGGTGAGGAAGTACGAGCTCACAGGGTGGCCGGCCGAGCTCGGGCCGGAACCGCCATCACATTGCACATGGTGTTCCGACCCGATTGCGGGGTGCAGTATGAATGGAACTTCTCCCGCCTCCCCGGCCGGTCCGAAGTGGTGAGCGGGGTCTTGGTTCCATGAGCGACGCCATCGGCCACGTCTTCGCTTCACGAGCGACCCGAACGGTGACCGAAGCGACGGCGGCGCCGGCCGCGCCGACTTCCTGCACCTCGCCTACGCCACCGCCCAGCAGATAGCCGAAGGAGACCATCCGGCGGTAGGCCCCACAACGGGGTGAACCCGGGCGGGCACGGGGCTGTACCGGTGGCGCTGATTGCCCGAGGCGAGTGGGCGTGCCAGGCTGGTCGACGTGCTGCTAGCCGAGGTCGCCGCCGCATCCGCCGATATCGCGTCGACGTCCGCCCGGCGGGCCAAGACCGACCGTCTCGCCGCGCTGCTCGGTCGCGTCGCGGCGGACGGTGACGGGCACCTGGTCGCGGTGACCGCGTCCTGGCTTTCCGGGGAATTGCCGCAACGCCAGATCGGTGTGGGCTGGGCGGCGTTGCGGTCGCTGCCGCCGCCTGCCGCGACACCGACGCTCACGGTCGCCGACGTCGATGCCCGGTTCACCCGGATCGGTGGGGTCGCCGGGAAGGGCTCCCGCACCGTGCGGGCCGACCTGGTGCGCGATCTGTTCGAGACGGCCACCGCCACCGAACAGACTTTCCTGCGCCGGCTGCTGAGCGGCGAATTGCGTCAGGGCGCGCTGGCCGGCGTGATGTCCGACGCGATCGCCGGAGCCGCCGGAGTGCCCGCCGCCGAGGTGCGGCGCGCGGCAATGCTGGCCGGTGCGCTGCCCGCTGTCGCGGCCGCGGCTCTCACCTGGGGCCGGCCGGCGCTGGCCGAGTTCCGGTTGCGCGCGGGGCAGCCGGTCGGGCCGATGCTCGCCCAGACCGCAACCGGGGTCGCCGACGCACTCCAACGACTCGGCGGCACAGCAGTTCTCGAGGCCAAGCTGGACGGCGCGCGGGTGCAGATCCATCGCGCCGGATCGGAGGTCTCGATCTATACCCGCAGCCTCGACGACGTCACCGGCCGGCTCCCCGAGGTCGTCGCGGCCGCCCTCGCGCTGCCCGCCACCGATCTGATCGCCGATGCGGAGGCCATCGCCCTGCGGCCCGACGGTCGACCGGATCGCTTCCAGGTCACTGCCGCCCGGTTCGGGCGCAAACGTCCGGGCGATCTCGAACCGCTGTCGGTGTTCTTTTTCGACCTGCTGCATCTCGACGGCAGCGATCTCCTCGACCTATCCACCCGGGACCGGCTCGCCGCCCTCGACGCACTTGTACCCCGCGCCCAGCGGGTGGATCGTCTGGTGACCGCCGAGGCCGAGGCGGCACAGCAGTTCCTGGACCGCACACTGGCCGCCGGACACGAAGGGGTGATGGCGAAGTCGCCGACGGCGCCGTACGAGGCCGGGCGCCGCGGTGCCGGCTGGCTCAAGGTCAAACCCGTGCACACCGTGGACCTGGTGGTCCTCGCGGTCGAATGGGGTTCCGGCCGGCGCACCGGCACGCTGTCCAATATTCACCTGGGCGCTCGTGATCCGGCCACCGGCGAGTTCGTGATGCTGGGGAAGACGTTCAAAGGCATGACCGACGCCATGCTGGAGTGGCAGACCAGGCGCTTCACCGAACTCGCCGCCGGCCCGACCGAGGGGTACCTCGTGCGCCTGCGGCCCGAACAGGTCGTCGAGATCGCCTTCGACGGAGTGCAGGGGTCGACCCGCTATCCCGGCGGTCTGGCACTCCGGTTCGCCCGTGTCGTGCGCTATCGCGACGACAAATCCCCGGCGGAGGCCGATACGATCGACACCGTTCGCGCGCTGTACGAACGAGGTGGTTGAGCGCACGGCCGCCTGGGTGGTGGTGTCCGTCTCGACCGGGCCGCGCGAATTCAGGACCCCGGCAGGAGAAATTCCGTGACACGCTCGCCGACGGCCGGGAACTCGTCGAAGAAGCCGTGCCTGCCACCGGGGAAGATCTCGACGACGGCATCCGGAACCGCTGCGGCGAGCAGCTCCGCATTCTCGACAGGCACCATACGGTCATCGTCGCCGTGGAGTACCAGGGTCCGGGCGCGGATCTCACCCAGTACCGCGGACGCGTCGTGCCGGTTGCTGGCGCGCAGATGCCCCCGCGTCGCCCGCGCGGTCATGCGCGGATCACCCAGCAGGGTCGACCGGCGCGGCGGCGCGGCCGACCAGGCGGGGGTGTACATCAGTTCCAGCAGCACCGCGCCTCTACGGCGCGGGTCGGGATCCGCGAGCAAACGGCGTATTTCGGGGCCTCGTTCCTGCGCGAGTCTCCCGCCCGGGGAGGTACAGGCCAGAACCAGGCGCTGCACCCGCTCCGGATACCGGGCCGCGAGCCACTGCGCGACCCGGCCGCCCATCGAGGTGGCATAGATATGGGCGGACGGGCAGCTCAGCGCATCCAGCACCGCGGCGGCGTCGGTGGCGAAGAGCTCGGTGGTCCAGCCCGCGGCCTCCGTATCGTCCGCCTCGGTGTCGCCTGTCCCGCGATAATCGAAGGTGATCGTCCGGAAGTTGCGGGCGAGGCCGGGCCGGACACCGTCCCACCATCGGTGGGAGTTGGCCTGGCCGGGCAGGAGCAGTAGCGGCGGAGCAGTGGCAGGACCGCTCACCTGGTACGCGAGAGCGGTGCCGTCGGGCCGGACCACCACCGGGCCGACCGCGGTGACGGAGGCTGTTCGGGTGTGCGCGGCGCCTTCCATTTGGGCCATGACTCCTCTTCCTGTTCGTCCCAGAATCTACGCGAGCCCGCGGACACCACCGCCTCCATGGTCGAGGTCATCGACACCACCGATGACTCCACTCCGGTACGCCAGGAAGTGCGGCGAGACCGGGCGCGCTCTGTCGCCGCGGGCGGCGGCGGGCCGGTCAGCCGGCGAGATGGCGGCTGATGACCAGGCGCTGGATCTGGTTGGTGCCCTCGAAGATCTGGGTGATCTTCGCCTCCCGCATATAGCGTTCGACCCGGAAGTCCCGCGTGTAGCCGTAACCACCGAGCACCTGCACCGCATCGGTGGTGACCTTCATCGCCGCATCGGTGGCGACCAGTTTCGCCACCGAGGCCTGGCGTGAATACGACAGTCCGGCGTCGCGGCGGCGGGCGGCGTCGAGATAGGTCGCGCGAGCCGAATCCACCGCGGCGGCCATATCGGCCAACAGGAAACCCAGCCCCTGATGATCGATGATCCTGCGGCCGAACGCCGTTCGCTCCTGCGCGTAGGCCACCGCCTCGTCCAGCGCGGCCTGGGCGAGCCCGACCGCGACCGCGGCGATCCCCAACCGGCCGGAATCCAAGGCGCTGAACGCGATCTGCAGGCCCTGCCCTTCCGCGCCGATCCGGCGTTCGGCGGGTACGAAGGCATCGTCGTAGTGCGCGGAGGTGGTCGGCACCGCGTGCAGACCCATCTTCTCCTCCGGTTTACCGAAGCTCAGGCCGTCGGTGTCCTTCGGCACCAGGAAACACGAGATACCCTTCGAACCCTCGCCGGTCCGCGCGAACAGGTTGTAGAAATCGGCGATACCACCGTGGGTGATCCATGCCTTGGCCCCGCGGACCCGGTAGCCGCCCTCGACCGCGGTGGCCTTACAGGTCAGCGCGGCGGCATCCGAACCCGCCTGCGGCTCGGACAGACTGTAGGCGCCGACCGTGCCGCCGCCCAGCATCTCCGGCAGCCACCGCCGCCGCTGCTCCGCGCTACCGAACTCCATCAGCGGGTAGCAGGCGAGACTGTGCACGCTCACCGCCACCGCGACCGCGGCCCAGCGCGCGGCGATCTCCTCCAATACCTGCAGATACACCTCGTAGGGCTGGCCGCCCCCGCCCCACTCCTCGGGGTACGGCAGGCTCAGCAGTCCCGCCTCGCCCAGCGTGGCGAATACGGCCTCGGGATAGGTCTCGGCCTTCTCGTGCTCGTCGACGATCGGGGCCAGCACCTTATCGGCCACATCGCGGGTCAGCCGGATGAGATCCCGTGCCTCGTCGGTGGGCAGAAGTCGATCGACAGCCACAGGAAATCCTCCGATGATACGCAGGGTAGTACTTTACTCCCCAGCACAGTACTGTTCCGGAATCAGTACTGCAAGGAGCTTCGCAGTACTATTTCCCGTATGGAGCAGCGCTCGACCTTCGCGACCCCCCGCCGCACCGAACTGTTCGACGAACTGGTGGGACTGTTCCTCACCGAAGGGTTCGCCCACCTGACGCTCGACGCCATCGCGGCGCGCCTGCGATGCTCCAAATCCACGCTCTACACCCTCGCCAGCAGTAAGGAACAGCTGGTCAGCGCCGCCACCGTGCATTTCTTCAAACGCGCCACCGAAACCGTCGAGGCCGAGGTCTCCGCGACCTCCGGCGCCCTGGAGCGCATCGCCGCCTACCTCACCGCGGTCGGCGCGGCCCTCTCCGCGGCCTCGGACCGGTTCATGACCGACCTCGACGCCTTCGCCCCCGCCCGCGAGGTCTACGAACGCAATACCCGCATCGCCGCCCGCCGCGTCCAGGAACTCATCGACGACGGGGTCGCCACCGGGGAATTCCGCGGCGTACACGCCGCGTTCGCCGCCGACCTGGCCGCCACCATGATGGTGCGCATCCAGCAGGGCGGCGTCCGCGGGCGCACCGGACTCGACGACGCCGCCGCCTATCGCGAACTCGCCGCCATCCTCACCCACGGCATCAGCGCCCGGCAATTCGTCGCCCCACCGCCCGATTCCGGGGTACGCCACCGCATCCCGAACCGAGCGGACGAGCGGTAGGTTGAACGACGCAGGTCGCGACCGCGGGCCGGCCGGTACGGACGCGACCGCAGCCATCAGGGAAGGAGTACGGGCTTGACAGAGCGGGCACAGGACGAGCGCGGCATCGACGAGGATCGCGAAGCGCTGGGCCACCGCCTCCGCGAAGCCAGGAAACACAAACGACTCACCATCCGGGAGGTCGCGGCCGCCGTCGGGGTGAGTGTGGGCACCTGGAGCGCGACCGAGAACGGCCTGACCAGGATTACCGAGGCCCGGCTGACCGCGGCCGCCCGGCTCTTCGGTATCGACCGCGACGAACTGCTGCGCGCCGCCGTGCCCGGCAGCGACGCCGCCGCGTCGTGGCGTGATTTCCCGCCCCTCCGACTCGCCGCTCCCCTGCATGGGGCCTTGGAGGCGTTCGTGGAACTCGGATACCACGGGGCCACCATCCGCGATGTCGCGGAGCGCGCCGACCTCTCCGTGGCCGGGATCTACCACCACTGGCCGACCAAACAGGATCTGCTCATCGCCCTCCTGGATCTGACCATGGCCGACCTGCAGCAGCGCTGCCGCTCCGCGCGCGCCGAAGGCGACGGTCCTGTGCAACGACTGACCCTCCTCGTCGAATGCCTCGCGCTGTTCCACACCTACCGCCGCGAACTGGGCTTCCTCGGGGCCAGCGAGATGCGCAGCCTCGAGGAGCCGCACCGGTCGCGCATCGTCCGCGCCCGCCGCGATGTCCAGGACATGGTGGACGATGAGGTCGTGGAAGGCTGCCGGCGCGGCCTGATGGACACTCCGGTCCCGCGCGACGCGGCGCGCGCGATCGTCACCCTCTGCACGGCGCTGCCGCAGTGGTGGTCACCCTCGGGTGGCATGTCGCCGGAAACGACCGCCCGGCAGTACACCGAGTTCGCGGCGGATCTCGTGCGTGTCCGTCATTGACGTGGCCCGCGGACTGAACCTATAGGTCGACCGATCAATCGATCGGTTTTGCAAAGGAGCCGTTCATGGTCGCAAACGAGCTTCCCGCCACGCCGCTCGGCGCCATGTACGGGTGACACCGGGCCCTGCGCCTATTCGACGGACCGGACGAGGTGCATATCGAGTCGATCGCGACGGCGGTACTGCGGCCCGAACCCGCAGTACGGCTGCCCCTCTGAACACACCGGCCCGAATATGCTTGCCCGACGACGGATTACCGCCATCCGCGGCGTGGGTGGGCCGTCGCGTAGCGCCCCTCCGGTTCGATACGTCGCGGGGCGCGCCCGCGTGGTCACCGCGGGCCCCTTCCGCTCAGGGCCGCGTGACCACGTTCGACCAGATCGGGGACCATGCCGCCGAGGCGGTCGAACCCCTCACCGACGGTCAGCCCCTGCTGGGCGCGGTAGTGAATACCTTCGAAGATCACCGCGACCTTGTAGTAGGCGAAGCCCAGGTACCAGGCGAATTCGTCCAGTTCCCAGCCGGTCTCGTGCGCGTACGCCTCGATCAGGGCGTGGCCCGCGGGGAATCCGGGAACATCGCCGGGTACCGCGGCGACCGGACTGTCCAGACCGCTGATCCCGTCCCACCAGATCGCCATCGAGGCGAGATCGGTCAGCGGGTCACCGAGCGTTGCCATCTCCCAGTCCAGGACACCGGCCACGCTCGTGCTGGCCGGATCGATGACCACATTGTCGAGGCGATAGTCGCCGTGGACGATGCTCGCACGCTGCTTCTCGGGCAGTGCCCGGCCCAGCCGGTCGCCGAGCGCCAGGAGATCTGGCAGGTCTCTGCTGTGCGAAGCCGCCAATTGCCGACCCCACCGGCGCACCTGCCGTTCCAGGTAGCCCACGGGACGTCCGAGATCACCCAGACCCACGGTCTCGGGATCGAGCCGATGCAGCCGGACCAGCACTTCGACCAGACTCCGGGCCGCCGCCGGAGCCCGGTCGGCGAACGCCTCCAGCCGCGCGCGCTCGCGGAGGATCTCCCCGTCCGCGAAGTCCATGATGTAGAAGGGTGCGTCCAGCACGCCGGGCCCGGCGGCGACCCGCGGGCGCGGAACCGGCACGTCCGTCGGATACAACGCGCTGAGCAGCCGGTACTCCCGGCCCATGTCATGCGCGGTGGCCAGCACATGGCCCAGTGGCGGCCGGCGCAGCACCCAGCGCTCGCGGCCGTCGGTGAGCAGGTAGGTCAGGTTCGACCGCCCTCCCGACAAAAGTTCGACACGCAACGGGCCGTTCACCATTCCCGGACACTCCGTCCGGAGAAACGACTCGAGCGCAGCAATCACCACTCCCGGTGGTGTCACCGCCTCAGGCATCAGCAAACCTCCGAACCAACCGATCGAACGGTCGATCTGAACATCGACATCGGCAGCTTGACCGAAGACACGCGCGGATGTCAAGCGCTGACTTCTTCGAAACCACGCAACTAACGGCCGAGTTATCCCTCGATGTGACTCCGAGTCGGCCGCTCGACCGCAAACGATTCACCGGCCAGTCGGAATGCAGCCGATCGAATGATCGGCAATTTTCAGCTCGCCCCATGCCGACCGCGTCACTGTTCCGCTCCTCGGTCACCCCGTCGCCGGCCACCGCGCACCCAGAGGACAGGGCCCCAGAACATCGTCGCGGTGCCGATCCTGCGGACACCCGAATGTCAGCGCCGACGCTTCGGACCAGCAGTTGCATGCCCCGTGGCGCAGGCCGATGTGGCACATCGCCCCCGGCGATTCCACCGGCAGCTCCCCCCATCGCGAGCAGGCGTTCTTCCTGGTGACGCCGGCTCAGTCGCAGACTTCCGCGAAACAGTTCACAAACCTTGTTTTGTATGTAAAAATCTTTTTTTGTGAGGGAAGTGATCTATCTCGACTCGGTCGAGCAAGCGGAGGTACTGCTCAAACCACGACGGATCGAGATCGTGCGCGCCCTGGCCGAGCCCGCGACCTGTGCCGATGTGGCCCGACTGCTCGAGCAGTCCCCGCAGCGGGTCAACTACCACGTCAAACGACTGGTGGAGCACGGGCTCGTCCGGCAGATCGCCGAGCGCACGGTGCGCAATCTGCGTGAAGGCGTGTATCAGGCGGCCGGTCGGTCCTACTGGCTCTCGCCCCGGCTCGTCGGGCATATCGGCACCCGCCGGTCGAGCGACGCGATGAGTCTGGGACATCTCCTCGACCTCACCGAGGAGGTGCAGCGAGATGTCGCGGATATCGACCTGACCCATCCGGATCTGCCGTCGCTGGGGATTTCCGGCCAGATCGCGCTACACCCGGACCAGCGCGCCGAATTCCTCACAGATCTACAGGCCGCCCTGCAAAGACTGTTCACCAAATACGGCGGTAGCGACGGAGAGTCCTTCAAACTCGCCGTCGCCTGCTACCCCTTCGAGAAGGATCGATCATGACCGAACCGCTCATCCTCAGCGTCCGGACCGGCTCTCCCCCGCCGCCGCGTTCGAGGCATTCACCGACCCGCAGGCAGTGACTGCCTGGTTCGCCGAGAAGGCCGATATCGACCTGCCGCGGCGATACGACTTCTGGGGTCCTTCCATCCCGGAAGGCGATGCGCCCCATCAGAAAGTCGTCGACTGCACCGAGACATCCATTCAGTTGTCCTGGCTGCTCGACGGCGTGTGGACCACCACCGAGATATCGGTGGGTGTCGAGAACGACGAAACACGGATCACCTTCACGCAGAGTCATTTCGACTTCAACGACATCATCACCGGCGCGAGTATTCGCGGCGTTCTCCAATCGTTCTGGGCGTTGTCGCTGGCCAATCTGGTCGACTATCTCGACGGTCGCCCACTCACCGCCCGCGCTGACTTCACCGGTGCCGAACTGAACGCGACCGTCGAGATCGATGCCGCGCCGGCCGTGGTCTACGACTCACTGATCTCCGCGGAGAAGGTGTCGCAGTGGTTCGGCTACCCGGTGGAGATCGAACCGGAGGTCGACGGCCGATTCGCCATGGGCGGACTCGACGCCGACCCGCATCCCGCGCATATCGTCGAACTGGTACCCGGGGAACGCGTCGGTATCGATTGGGGCCCGGGCGGTATCAGCACCTGGGAACTCGCCGGTTCCGGCGGCAGAACCCGCCTCACCCTGGTGTCCAGCGGCTTCGACCAGAACAATCCGCCCTACCCCGCCTGGCTCGGCATACTCAGCGGCTTGGCCGAACTGCGCCGCTTCCACGAGATCGACGACTGGGCACCGATCACCGCCGCATCCTGACCCCCGAAACCCCTCCAGCACAGCAGGAATCGACAAAGGACTTCATCATGGACGACAAAGTCACCCAGTACATCGCCAGAACCCAGCCCTGGCAGGCGACACTGTGCGAGAAGCTGCGCCGGCTCGTCTTCGACACCTTGCCCGGCGTCGAAGAACGTCTGCAGTACGGCAAACCGCACTACCTCATCGACGGCAATCATGTCGCCGTGATCGCCGTCGCCAAGGACAAGGTGTCGTTCATGGTTTTCAATGCCGCCGGCATTCCCGAGGAGAAGGGATTCCTGCGCTCCCTGGGCAACGGTGAACGCAAGGCCGCGACCTTCACCGAAGGCCGGGAAGTCGACTACCGCCGACTGGCCGACCTACTGACCGCGACAACCTGAGTGGTCGCCCCGGGCGCAGCGGGTTCGGCGGCACGGGTGTTCCGACCGTGCTCCGGGCGCTCGCCGAGGCGGCGCCGAACCACCGTGCGGTCCCGGTGCCGTATACGCGCGACACCCGATCGACCACCCCGGCATGCGCAGGACGACCTCGATCGGCTGTCATGGCCCGGCAGTCCGCACGCCGGACAGCTCACCGGCCTCAGAGAACTCACAATGAGGCACGTTAACGTCGGCGCTCGTGCGTTCACGTAGTGTCCCGATATCCGTCGCCGCAGCCGGTCTGGTCCTGGTCGCGGGCGGCTCCACCTTCGCCTACTCCGACACCCCCGAGACGACGGTGACCGTGTCCCGATCGACCGGACCGTCCGACCCGGACGGCGGTATCGGCGCGGCCCGGAGCAACCTGCAGCAGGCCGGACTCCCGCTGGCGATACTCGACGCCGGCGTCGGACAGCTCACCGACGGCAGCCACCAACTCGACGACGGCGCCCATCAGCTCTCCGACGGCCTCCGAGAGGCACGAGACGGCGGCGAGCAACTGGCGACCGGACTCGACCAGCTCAACGGCGGCGTGGGCCTACTCGGCGACGGCGCGTCCCAGATCAACGCAGGAGTGGACGAGGTCGTCGACCGGCTCACCGGATTCGGAGACATGCAGGGTGGAGTGACAGCGCAACTCACCGCCCTCGCCGACACTCTCGGCAGGTCGCCGGACCCGGCGTCCCGGACCGCCGCCGCACAGCTCGGCACGCTTGTGGAGACGCTGAACACCCACGGTCTGGGCCCGTCCACTCTCGATCAACTCACCCAGTTACGCGACGGCGCACGCCGGCTCGCCTACGAACTCACCGACCCGAACGCCGAGTTCGTGGCGGGAATGGCCTTGGCGGCCGACGGGTCCGGGCAACTGCGCGACGGCCTCGTACTGCTCGACGACGGTGGGCACGCTTTGACGGGCGGGACCGGACAACTGGTCGAGGGCGTCGGCCCGGTCGCCGGTGTCGTCGCGGGAATCTCCGACACTGTGCGATCGGCCACCGACGCCCTGCCCCGCGCCGCCGCACCGCCGGCGGACCAGGTGGTCACGACGGCCGATCGCGCATGGTGGCCGTATGCGATGATCGCCCTCGGCGCGGCGGCACTCGTCGCGACCGCAATCCTCCCGCTCGGGCCGATATCACGGCGCGCGACCGCACCGCACTGAGCTCGACACGGGTGCAGGCAGCCACGGCCACCCGATTCACCACCGGATCTCAGGGCAGCGGCGGGTCGTGGTGCGCGACGATCGGTATCGACGACCGGTAGGCAAGGACCTGTCACTGCGCGACGTCCGCCGGATTCGTGCCGCAACATCGAAATCCCCACTCGCGGTCACTGCCCCGAATTATAGGGGTATCGCGCCGACTTTCCGCCGCTACGTTATTGCGGAAATGGTCAACGGGGGGATCGGGGAGGTTACTGGTGGTGCGATGGGTAGGGGTTGGTTCGGGCTGTCCTCGGCACAGTCCGCGCTGTGGCTACTGCAGCAGTTCCATCCGGATGTTCCGATCAGTATCGCGATGTACGTGGATATCGACGCCGACCTCGACACGGGCCTGTTGCGCAGAGCCGGAATCGCCGCGGGACTGGAATTGGAGTGGGCGTACGTGCGAATCGCCGACGGCGCCGCCGGCCCGTCCCGGCCGGTGGACCCGGCGTTGGAATCGATACTGTTGATCGCCACCGCGGCCGAACGCCTGGGCCGCATCGACACCGACCTCGTGACGGCGGCGTTCGTGTCGTATCCGGCTCGGCTCATCCGCCACCACGATGTGCTGGTGGGCCTCGCGGCCCGGACCACGGCCGTGCTGCGCCGCTCGGCCGGTGCCGTATTCAATGTCGTGCCGCTGCGTATCGCCGTCGGCGCGAACGTGACCGTGGCCGATCTCGTTCGCTCGGTCCGGCCGGCCGTCATCGGCGCCGTGCGGCATCAGCTCGTCCTCGACCGCCGGCCTGGCGTCCGGGACCGTTCCACCGGGCGCAGTCGGTGCTACCGGTCCACCCGCGCCGCCGCACCTGGTGTAGCGAAACGGTTCGGCGACCACCCTCCGCGGCCCGAAGGGATTGTGCCGGATCGGAATAGGAGAGTGCCGGGACTTCGCCGCCACCCGGGTCATGAAATAAGCTCGCGGCAACGCGGAAATGGAGAATCGATGCCCTCGACAGGTGAACCGACAACGGTCCGGGATACGCCGGAGGACCAGGCGGTCCAGAACGACGAACTCTTTCGGGCGTGGTTACAGATGCAACAGGAAGCCGTGGAGAACGAGTTCGTCGAGGTCGACGTTCCCGAACTCGCCGGCCACCTGTGGACCCGCGAAGGCCTGGTAACGGCGGAACACGAGATGCTCCACCGCTATTCGGACTTCGACGATATGTCCACCGAGGAGAACCTCGAGGTCGCGGTGCGATTCATGTACTTCATCGGCGAGACCTTTCGGCGGGCGTTGGAGGGAATCTGGGTACTCCTGCCGGCGAATCCACCCGAGCGCCCCGACCCCCTATGTGTCATCGACTCACCGATGTGGACGTCTTTTCACGATCCCACGCATATGATCGGGCTCGCCTTCGACCGGCGTACCGGAAAAGAGATCTCCTGGATTTTCGAGCGCACGGTGAAACGACACCAGAAATGGGTGGCGGCCGGCCGGCCGGTCCGCGACAGCTAGCGACGCCCCGGAGCGCGCCCCTCATCCAGAGGCGGGCTCCGCGGCTCGCGCCAGTACCCGGCGCGCGCCGACCGCCAGCGCTTCATCGAGCATCCGCCCATCCAGCTGTGCGGCGCCGGCTCCACCGGCGGCGGCCTCCTCCAGTGCGGCGAGCACCCGGCGCGCCCAGTCGACCTCCGCCGCGCCCGGCGTGAAGATCTCGGTGGCCCCGGCGAGCTGGGCCGGATGGATCACCCAGGTGCCGTCGAAGCCGAGGTCTCGTACCCACCGTTTCGCCGATCGGAAACCCTCGTCGTCGGCTACGGTCAGGTGCGGGCCGTCGATCGCCGACACCCCGGCGGCACGTGCGGCGAGCAGGACGGACTCCTGGACCTGATACCAGGCCTGCGGCGCGACATCCGCCGCGCGGCCCAGTGCCGCACCGAGATCGGCGTAACCGATGATCACCGCGTCGAGCCGGGCCGAACCCGCACAGATCTCGGCCACCCGCAGGATGCCGAGCGGGGTCTCCAGCAGCGCCTGTACCCGGGTGTCCGTGTCGCCCAGGCACCGCTCTACCTCGGCGAGCTGGGCGGCCGATTCGATTTTGGGCAGCACCACCGAGCCCAGCGCGGAGCCGGCCGCGGCACAGGCGGCGAGATCGTCGACCGCCCAGGTGGTGGTGAGCGCGTTGACCCGGATCGAGATCGCGGGCTCGCCACCGCATTCGGCGACCAGTGCGGCGGCGGTCTCCCGGGCCTCGTCCTTGCGGTCCGGAGTCACCGCGTCCTCGAGGTCGAGTACGACCTCGTCGGCGCCGGAAGCCAGCGCCTTGCGCGCGTTACGTTCATCGGAAGCGGGTGCCACCAGCACCGCACGGCGGCGTCGCATCGTTTTTCTCCTGTCACAGGTCGACAACTACGGTTTCGGTGGGCGGGGCGGCGACGAGATCCAGCATCCGGAACTCCTCCTCGACGGCGGCCATCGTGATGCCGGGCTGCTCGGCCCGCGCGATGCCGTGCGCGACCGCCGTGCGCGATTCTCGTCGGCCGGCACCTGTGCACCCGGTGGATCGAGGTCGGCGGGCGGGACCGTGTCACCGGCCGCGCCGAGGGGTTCGGCTGTGGTGCGCCCGGCGTCATGGGCCCGCCGGTCACCATCGCGATCTTTTCACCCTGCCCCTGATAACCCATCGAGGTGCTCCTGCGTCGGTTCGGCTTGCGGTCTGACCTGCGCACATCCGTTCGACGTGGGTCATGCTCCGACATGATGGTGCATCACAGTCGCTAAAATGCACAAATTGATCAGATCATGCATTATCTAGTTCGGATTGCGGCGACCGAGTACACCGGACGATCGTCACCGAGGCGCGCGCCGTCCACGTGGGTCTTCGCCGACGGCCCCGACCCGGTTCCCGGCCTAACGGTCTACCGCGTACCCGGCACCTTCACGCTCGCCTGTATCACGCCGCGGCCCGGTTCGGTGCGATGTTCGGCGCGCAGGTGCACTACCGCGGCATTCTCATCGGCTCAGTCGACGTTCAGGTCGAACGGGTCGCTGGTCGACTCCCCCGCGATCTGGTCGGCGATCGCGAGATACCCGTTCCTGATATGCGCTTCGGTCAGCTCGGCGGCCTTCGCGCCGTCGCCGGCGCGCACCGCATCCACGATCGCCTGGTGCTCGCGCTGGGATTCATCCCACCACGCGTCGGTGCTCAGCATCAGATCCCAGGGGAAGGACCGCCACATGCCGGCGATCTCGTCGCACAGGGCGGGTAGGCCGCACCGCTCGTAGAAAGAGAAGTGGAACTGCCGATTGAGCTCGCGCACCGATACCGAATCCCCGCGAGCCGCATGATCTCTCATTCTCGCGATCAACTCTTCGGCGGCGGCGATATCGCGCGGAGCCATCCGATCCACCGCCCGCTTCATCGCATAGCTCTCGGTGAGCCGGCGCACGACGTAGCTGCCCTTGACCCGATCCAGATCCACCCCCGCCACCCGCACCCCGCGGTGCGGCTCGGCCACCAGCAGCCCCTCGGCCTCCAGCAATCGCATCGCCTCACGCACCGGGGTGATCGAGGCATTGAATTGTCGGGCCAGTTCGTCCTGGGGGAGCTTCTCCCCGCGACTCAGCGCGCCGGTCAGAATCATCCGACGGAGCTCGTCGACGATCTGATCCCGTTTGGTCGGTTGAGCAGTCGGCATTCCGGGCGAACCATCCTCTCGCTGCGGTCCCTGAGCACTATGGCACAGGCACCATGAGGAGCGGCATCGACAACGAAGTCCCGGAGGCAGCCCAACCATTGTTCTGCGACGGCCGACCTGCCGCCTACCGCCGGGGCGGGTGCCGATGATGTGCCAGGCACCCGGTGCCGCGATCGCCGGCACCGGACGCGGCCGGTTCGTCCTCGCGTATCCGAGTGGAGTCCGTGGTGCCGATACACCTGACCGGGTCCGCCGCGGAACACCCAGGACCGCCGTGACCTGCGCGCACCGCGTTGTTACGCGCCCGATGAACTGCCCACGGCAGGGAGGCGGCTCGGCGACGGCGAATGACCCGGAAAGGATACTTTGACCGCGTGCCGCACGGTCGAGACGAAGTACTTCAGCAGATCGCCACGCTCGTGGAAGGCAGTCGAACAGGCCACGGCGGCTCACTGTTGGTCACCGGCGCGCCCGGCCTGGGTAAGACCACGATCCTGGACAGTGCCACGAATCTGGTGGACCAGAGTTGGATCGTGCTACGTTGCCGCGGCACCGAGCGTGAAGCCGATCTGCGCTACGGCGGTCTGCACCAGCTACTCGCTCCGCTACCCGATGCGGTGCGCGCGATACCGGAGCCGGCCAGGGAGGCTCTGAACTCGGTGGTCGGCACCGGGCCGGTGCGGCCGGACGACAGTCACCGGGTCGGTCTCGAGATCCTGGCGCTCTGGGCGGATCTGGCCGCCGACCACTCGATACTGTGCCTGATCGATGATGCGCACTGGTGGGATCGGCCTTCGATCGACGCGCTGTCTTTCGCCACCCGACGACTCGCCACGCACCGGGTCGCGGTATTGGTCACCGCGCGCGAGCAATTCCCCGCCTACGGGCTGCCGGCGACAGAATTGACGCCGCTGAGCAGGAACGAATCGAGGGCGCTGCTGACCGAGCGGTTCCCCGGCCTGCCGACGGACACCCGCGAGCGGGTTCTCGAGACCGCGGCCGGGAATCCCCTGGCGCTCCTCGAACTGCCGAGCGCGAACACCGATCTCCCGACGTTGGGTCCGCTGGCGCTGTCCGACCGTCTGCAACGCGAGTACGAGCGCGATATCCGCGCCTTACCCGAAGACACCCGAATCGCATTGCTGGTGGTAGCCGCCGACTACAGTGGAAGCCTGATCATCGCCATGCGCGTCCTCACCGAATTCGGCTCGACCGCCGCCGCTCTGGATGCCGCCGAACGAATCGGCGTGGTGAACATTTCGGGATACTCGATCACCTTCCGGCATCCACTCGAACGGGCGGCAGCCTATCGGATGGCCCCCTTCAGTATGCGGCTGTTCGTGCACGCCACAATCGCGGCGAACACCGACGACCCCGAGCTACGGGCCTGGCATCTGGCCGCCGCCGCGACCGCACCCGACGAAGCCGCCGCGGCCGCCCTGGAAGCCGTCGCGGGCCACGCCCGGCACAATACCGATTATCGGCGCGCCGCCGTCGCCGCCGAACATGCGGGCCGGCTGTCACTTCACCCGGCCGACCGTCACCGTCGGCTCATGGTGGCTCTCGAAGCCAATGTCGAAGCCGGCCAGGTGCACCGGGCCCTCGGCCTGGCGGATGAAATCGCCTCGTACGAGGCCGAACCCGCGGACCTTGCACGGCTGTCCGCGGCGCGCGGCCGGATGCTGTCGGCTCAGGGCGACCCGCGCGGCGCGTACAACGCCTTCGCCGAGGCCGCCGCGCACCTGTCCCCCGGGCATCCGGACGCCGCGGCACGGATGCACCTCCACGCGGCCGGAGCGGCATGGCCGGACCCGGACCTGTCCCGGATACGCACCGCACGTGCCGCTCTCGCCGCCCTGGAACTCGGTACCGCCCGCGACGGATATCTGGCCGTCCTGGACGGCCAGATCGCTTGCGGCGAACTCGGCGGAGATCGAGCCCACGCGATTCGTACCGTTCGCCGCGCTGTGCACATCGGCAGAACCCAGTTCGCCGAGGACTATTCGATCCGATTCATGCTCGCTGTGCAGGCGATCGGCGTCGGCGAGATCGACGATGCCCGCACCGATCTGCTCGAATTGAAGCGAATCTGTCATGAGCAGGGCATGGCGGGCCGGCTCTCGATCGTCGGCAGCGCCCTGGGTACCGCCGAGATATTGCTCGGCCACTTCCAGGAAGCCGAGACAGTACTCACGGAGAGTCTGCGGCTGGCGCATGAGATAGACCAGCCCGACCGAGCCGCCCGCACCGGTGCCAATCTGGCGGTTCTCGCCGCCGTGCGTGGCGAGCAGGAACGCTGCCGGAGACTGGCAGAGGACAGTATGCCCGGAACGACCTCGCCCTTCGATACGACCAGCACGGTGAAGGCACGCTGGGCGTTGGGTCTGCTCGACCTGGGTCACGGACGCCACGAGGCAGCGGCGGGCCACTTCGAAGCGGTGGCCGACCATCGAGACCGCGCCATCGGCTGCTGGATCCCCCTGATCAGCGACCACTTCGAAGCCGTCGCGCGGTGCGAGCGGGCACGGACGGAAGAATTGATGTCGCTGCTGCGGGGCTGGTATGACGCCAACCCCGCGCCCTGGATCGAGGCACACCTGCTCCGCTGCCGCGGACTACTCGAGGGGGACGACACAGCCTTCGCGCGTGCGCTGGCTCTGCATGCCGACGCGCAGCGCTGGTTCGACCATGCCCGCACCGGTCTGCTCTACGGTGAATGGCTGCGTCGTGAACGCTCCCCGTCGAAGGCGCGCACAGTATTGCAGGGGGCGAAGCGCACTTTCGAACGCCTCGGTGCCCTACCGTGGGCCGAACGCGCTCGCACGGAATTGCGCGCCGCGGGCGAGGGAGTGGATACGCGGCCGGCCGCGGCCGCTCGGCTGACCCCCCAGGAGCTACAGGTGGTGCGCCTCGCCGCCACCGGCGCGACCAACCGGGAGATCGGGTCCCGGTTGCAGCTGAGTCCCAAAACGGTCTCCTATCACCTGTACCGGGCGTTTCCCAAACTCGGCGTGAGCAATCGACGTACCTTGGCCCGGGTAACGCTCGACCTCGACGATCCGCCGCATTCCCGAGGGCCGGCCGGTCGACAGTCCGATATCACCGGTTCGACGACTGGGTGAATGACCGATACCACCGGTGGCCGGGCCCACGTAGCGTTACCGGTGGGCGGCACATCGGCGAGAGGCGAATCCCGAACACCCGAGACGGATCCGGTCGGCCGTGCGCCCAAACCGATTCGCGGGCGCCCACGCTCGACTCCCACATCGTTCAGCAGCCGGTTGTGCGTTGCGTGAGGCGACATCGGATCACCCGGAAGTACCGAGAGAAAGGCACATCATGCCCATTCACACCGTACCTGGAGGCACCATCGCCGGGTCCGGCCTCGTCGAGCTCGCCGGGCGGTGCACCGGAGCGACGTCCGTACCGGCCGCCCTCCGGGCTCACCTGAACGCCTCGGACAAACGCAAACGAGGTAATTTCAACTCCTTCATCGAGAACAAGGGCAACTTCAACTCCTTCATCGAACCGGGCATCTGACCAACGTGTACAACCTGTCCCGGCGCTCGCCAGGCGCGCCGGGACCCCGGGCGCCGCAATCGGTGAGGAAGTCCTTATGACAGCGAATGCGCAATCCACGCAGGACCCGGCGGCGGAAGAATGGCCGGCCGGCGAACGAAACGCCCGAGAACTTCACGAGGCTCTCCCACAGGCCCTGCCGTTCACCCAGTTCGTCGTGAAGATCCACAGTCGCTGCAATCTGGCCTGCGACTACTGCTACGTCTACGAGATGTCGGACCAGAGCTGGAAGAACCAGCCCAAGACCATGTCGGATGCGATCTTCGACCACGCCTGCCGGATGATCCGCGACCATGCCGCGCGATTCGCGCTCCCCGCGGTAGGTCTCGTATTCCACGGCGGCGAGCCGCTGCTGGTCGGGCATACGACGCTGGATCGTTTCGCATGCCGCGCCCGCGAGATCTTGGAACCCACCACGCGGGTCCGGCTCGGGATGCAGACCAACGGTGTCCTGATCGATACCGACTTCCTCGATATATGCGCGCGCAACAACGTGGAGATCGGCGTGAGTCTCGACGGTGACGAACGCGCCCACGATCGGCACCGGAAATACCGGCGGGGTGCCGGTAGCTTCGCCGATGTCAGTACGGGGCTGCGGCTGCTGACCCGGCCGACATACCGGCACCTGTACTCGGGTCTGCTCTGCACCATCGATATCGACAACGATCCACTCGAGACCTACGAGGCACTGCTCGACTTCGCCCCACCGGCCCTCGATCTGCTCCTACCGCACGGCAACTGGTCCGCACCGCCGCCGGCGTGGACCGCCGACCGGACCCACACCCCGTACGCCGACTGGCTCATCGCCATCTTCGATCGCTGGTACGGATCCCCCATCGTGACCACCCGCATCCGGCTCTTCGACGAAATCATCGAACTGCTGCTCGGCGGAGCCGGGGCGTCGGAGTCGGTAGGTCTCGCACCGATCCAGCTCGCCGTGGTCGAAACCGACGGCAGCCTCGAACAGGTCGATGCCCTGAAGTCCGCGTTCGCGGGGGCGGCCCGGCTCGCGGGCGGAGCAGCGGGCAACGCACTCGACCGCGCGACCCGGGAACCCGCGGTGATCGCCCGGCAGATAGGTATCGAGGCGCTCGGCGCGAGCTGCCGCGCCTGCCCGGTCCACCGGGTGTGCGGTGCCGGACACTACGCGCATCGCTACCTGGCCGGAAAAGGCTTCCGGAACCCGTCGGTGTACTGCGCGGATCTCGAAAAGCTCATCAGGCATATCGAATCCCGGGTCCGGGCCGATCTGCAGGCCACGGTGGGCGGGTGAGCGATTCCGGCGTCTTCGGGAACCGGAATTTCGTACTTCTGTGGTCCGGTAACGCGATATCGCTGATCGGGTTCCACGGGGTCCGCATCGCCTACCCGTTGCTGGCGCTGGCGATCACCGGTTCGGCAGCTGTCGCCGGTTGGGTCGGATTCGCGATTTCACTACCCGCGCTCATCTTCCAGATTCCGGCCGGTACCGCCGCCGACCGCTGGGACCGGCGGACCATAATGATGGTCTGCCAGACGGTCGGATTCGCCGCAGCATGCTCGGCCTGCCTGACCCTCGTCCTCGAGCTGCCCGCACCGGGACTGTTGCTGATCATCGCCGCGTTCGTCGAAGGCACCGCCTTCGTCTTCTTCGGAATGAGTGAACTGGCGATGGTCCGGGATGTCGTCGCTCCTGCGCAGCGGCCGGCGGCGTTCTCGCTTTTCGAGGCCGAACAGCCCATCGCCCTGGTCATCGGCCGAGCCGCCGGCGCAGCCGTCTACGGGATTGCCCGGTGGGTGCCCCTCGTCGCCGACGCCGTCACCTATCTGATCTGTCTGTGCACCCTGGCATCGATCCGGGTCGACCCGGCCGGCCGACGCGACGACCGGCCGGCGGAGTCCACGCCGCCGACGCTGCGGACAGGGGCGGGGCTGGTTCTGCGCGACCCCTTCCTGCGCAGCTCGACGGTGATCAGCGGACTGTCGAATATGGTCATTCAAGTAGTCATCCTGCTGATCATCGTGGAGATCGAACGATCCGACCAGCCGGTGTGGGTGGTCGGAGTCGTATTGGGCGCCGCCGGAGTGGGCGGGATCATCGGCTCCGCCGTCGCTGCCCCGCTGGCTACCCGATTCGGCGCCCAGCAGCTGTATCGCTCGGCGCTGTGGTGCTGGACCGGGCTACTGTTCCCCCTCGCGCTGAGTTCCCAGCCGCTGGTCGTGGGCGCGGCCTGGTTCGGTGTCGGCGCGGTCGGCACTGTGGTGAACGTCGCCTTGACTTTGTATCGGGTGGAACGGATTCCGGAGGAGGTCCTGGGCCGTGCGGTGGGGACGGTTTCGATGGTGACCGACGGTGCGGTCGCGCTCGGCGCGATCACCGCCGGTTATCTGTTGAGTGTTTTCGGCACGGACGCCACCGGGTGGATACTGATCGCAGCCATGCTGGGGCTCGCGGTAGCCGGGAGTTGTACGGCACGATCGCCCGGTGCACCTGCGGTTCGCGGCGCCGGGGCGAGCGCCGGGCGGCCGGGGGCGGGTTCCGCGGCCACCCACCCCGGCGGCCGCTAGAGCGGTGACACGGCCGTCCAGCGCGTCCAGGCAT
This sequence comes from Nocardia grenadensis NBRC 108939, assembly GCF_001613445.1. GTDB lineage: Bacteria > Actinomycetota > Actinomycetes > Mycobacteriales > Mycobacteriaceae > Nocardia > Nocardia grenadensis. The sequence goes on along the minus strand of NZ_BDCJ01000009.1, from coordinate 454,753 downwards.
CTGATGCCGAACGGCTTTTCGAAGGGGTGAGAGCCGCCATCTCACCGCGTGCCGCCCCTCGCGCGGGCGATCGCGCTGCGGTGAAGAGCGCGGAACGGCCGTGAGTGCGGTGGACCTCCATCGGTGGACCTGCTCCATCGACGGACCTCGTTCGCGCACTCGAGGGCCCCGGTGGTCGCCGGGTCGGCTCGTGGCCCGCTGGGCGAGGCGCCTCCCATCCGAGAGTGGCTGTGGCACGAGGGGAGGCGACCGTACAGTGCCGGGGCGGCCCCGCGGACCGGCTGCCCGCCTCGACTCCGACACCCGGACCGGCCGCCCGGCTCGCCGCACCCTGACCGGCGGGTGTGACAGCTGGTAAATCCACGTCTTTTCGCAGGTGAACGTGCCTCCCGATCAATACGGCCACACCCCGGACTGTCGTGCTAACTTTGCTCACCGAAGCGATCTGTTCCGGCTGCGAGTCAGCAATTGCGGCGAACTATTCCCCCCTCCTGGAGGTTGAGATCGTGACTCGTCCGTTTGTTCGTTTTCTGGGTGCGCTCGGCGGTGTGGCATGCGCCCTGCTGGTGGCGACACCGGCCACCGCCGAACCCATCTATCCGATCCCGGACCCCGACCGGTTCTACGCCGCCCCTGCCGATCTGGCGGCGCACCGGCCGGGTGACGTACTCGATGTGCGGGTCCTGCCACCGGTGGCCGTCTTCCCCGGCGCCACAGTGCGGCTGGTCAAGTTCCGTTCCACCGATTCGCGGGGCGCACCGATCGCGGCGACCACCACGATCGCCACTCCCGCGGGACATCAACCGGGCGCACCGCTGCTGTCGTATCAGCATTTCATCAATTCGCTCGGCACCGACTGCGCGGTATCGCACCGGCTCTACGGCGCCGACCTGAACCTGTCGGTGATCATGCCGGCATTGGGCGCCATGCTGGCGCGAGGCTGGAGCGTGGCGTTGCCGGATCATCTCGGGCCGGAGTTCGCCCTCGGGGCCGGGCGTCTGGGGGGTCAGATCACATTGGACGGTGTCCGGGCGGCGCAGCGGATGCCCGAACTCGGCGTCGCGGACAGCCCGGCGGTATTGGCCGGCTACTCCGGTGGCGGCCTCGCCACGGCGTGGGCGGCCGTGCTGCAGCCGTCCTACGCACCCGAACTCCGGCTCGCCGGTGCGGCCATCGGTGGAGCCCCGATGAACCTGGTCTCGATGGCGGAGGGGCTGGGCTACCAGCCACACCCGGCTTTCGGGCTGGCGATGGCGGCCGCCATCGGCCTCGAGCGGGAGTACCCCGACCGGGTGCAGGTCAGCGGGAATCTCAATCCGCGTGGTCTCGCCATGCGTGACGCGATGGCCAACCTCTGCACCAATGACATCCTCGCCCTCGGGGCCGGTGGCAGCGCACACGAGTTCGCCACAGGGCCTGCCGTCTTCGAACAGCCGGATGCCTGGGCCGTGGTGCGGGAGAACAGCGTGGAACTCTACGACCCGGTTCCGCGGATACCGATATTCGAATGGCACTCGCCGACCGACCCGCTGGTGCCGATCAACGCCATCGACAACACCAACCGCCGGTGGTGTGGGGCCGGGGTGCGCTTGCAGACGCTGCTGGTTCCCTCGTTCGAACATCTGTCCGCGGCCGTGGCGGGTGCACCCGCCATGCTGGCGTGGCTCGAGGGCCGGGTACGCGGCGAGCCCGCGCCCGTCGCCTGCTGACGAAACATCTGTGTACGGTTCCGAGTCGCCCGCGGCCGATCAGCGAATCGCTGCGGGCGACTCGGCGCCGTCCTCGCCACGCCGCGTCCCCGATATGGGCACCGCGGCCGGATACCACCGGGACGGCCTGGTGGGGCGAGGCCTCGACCGCACACCACGGGGTGGCGACCGATGTGGCCGATCGGTAGGCCCGGTCACTTTTGTCACAGGCCCTTGACGCACCCTTGGGACACTTCGAGACTTGGAAGTGCCATCCGACACTCGCGAGTGCCACCGGAGAATTTCGAGACTACGAGCTTTCGAAGGTGAGTCCGATGTCGATCGAAACCCGGGAGTCCCGGCTCGAACACCGCATCGCGGAGCTGTACCGCACCGACGAGCAGTTCGCCGCTGCCCGGCCCGACCCGGCGGTCACCGCGGCGGCCGCGAAACCCGGTTTGCGCGCGTTCGAGATCGCGCGGACCGTGATGGAAGGTTACGCGCACCGGCCCGCGCTCGGGCACCGTGCGATCGAGTACGTCACCGACGAGCGGACCGGGCGCACCACGACGACACTGCGGCCCGAATTCGAGACCGTCACCTATCGCGAGGTATGGGACCGAGCCGGTGCTATCGCCGCCGCGCTGACCGCCGACGGCGTACGGCCGGGCGATCGTGTCTGCATGCTGGGGTTCACCAGTGTCGACTACACCGTGATCGATGTGGCGCTCACCCGGATGGCCGCGGTGGCCGTCCCGCTGCCGACCAGTTCGGCCGCGGCCCGCCTGCTGCCCATAGTCGCCGAGACCGAACCGGTGGTGATCGCGGCGAGTATCGATCGGCTCACGGATGCCGTGGAACTCGCGCTCACCGGCCACGCCCCGGCCCGGCTGATCGTTTTCGACCACCACGAGCGCGACGACGACGAGAACGCGACCTTGACGGCGGCCCGGGCGCGGCTGGCGGAGGCAGGTGGCACGGTGGTCGCCGAAACTCTGGCCGAAGTCGTCGCCCGCGGCGCGGTGCTGCCGCCCGCGCCGGCGCCGGCGACCGTCGAGGCGGACTCGCTGGCGCTGTTGATCTACACCTCCGGGAGCACCGGGGCACCCAAGGGAGCCATGCTCACCGAGCGGCTGGTGGCCGACCACTGGCGGGCCGCGAGCAGTGAGAAATGGGGCCAGCGTGGGACCGAACCGGCGATAGCGCTCGGCTTCATGCCGATGAGCCACATCATGGGGCGCGCCATTCTCTACATGACGCTGGGCCGCGGCGGCACCGTTTTCTTCGCCGCCACCAGCGACCTGTCGACCCTCCTGGACGATCTGGCCCTGGTCCGGCCCACCCAGCTCTCCTTCGTACCCCGGATCTGGGAAATGCTCTTCCATCGGTTCCAGGGCGAAGTGGCCCGCCGCGGCGGCGACGGAACCGACCGCACGACCTCGGAAGCCGAGGTGGCGGCGGACCTGCGCCGGAATCTGCTGGGTGGGCGGTATCTCGCGGCGACGACGGGTTCGGCGCCGATCTCGGCCGAGATGCGGGCGTGGGTCGAGTCCTTCCTCGATATGCATGTGGTGGACGGCTACGGTGCCACCGAAACCGGGAGTATTGCTGTGGACGGCCGGGTGCGCCGACCACCGGTCACCCGCTACGAACTCGTCGATGTCCCGGATCTGGGCTACTTCCGCACCGACCGCCCGTACCCCAGAGGGGAGCTGGTGGTTCGTTCGGACACGCTGGTCCCGGGGTATTACAAGCGTCCGGACGTGACGGCCGAAGTCTTCGACGCCGATGGCGCCTATCACACCGGAGACATCTTCGCCGAGGTCGGCCCCGATCAACTCGTGTACGTCGATCGCCGCAGCTTCGTACTGAAGCTTTCGCAGGGTGAATTCGTGACGGTGTCGAAGGTGGAAGCCGTGTTCGCCGAGAGCCCGCTGATCCGCCAGATCTACGTCTACGGCAACAGCACGCGCTCCTACCTCGTGGCAGTGGTGGTACCGACGGCCGCCGCACGGGAACGAGCCGGCGGCGACAGCCGCGCGCTCAAGCGGATGATCAGTGAATCCCTACAGCAGGTCGCGAAATCCTCGGGTCTGCAGTCCTACGAGATCCCGCGTGATTTCCTCCTCGAATACCAGCGGTTCACACCGGAGAACGGCCTGCTCACCGGTATCCGCAAACTGGCCCGGCCGGCCCTCAAGGAGCACTACGGCCCGCGCCTGGAGCAGCTGTACACCGAGCTGGCCGAATCCGAGGCCGAGGAGCTGCGCGCCGTGCGCCACGGCGCCGGGGACCGGCCCACGATCGAGACGGTCGTGCGCGCGGCCGCGGCCCTGCTGGGTGCCGCCACCGGTGAGATACGCCCGGACGCGCATTTCACCGACCTGGGCGGCGACTCCCTGTCGGCGCTCACCTTCGGACAACTGTTACGCGAGATCTTCGGGGTCGAGGTCCCGGTGGGTTTCCTCATCGGCCCCACCGCCGACCTCCGGGCGGTCGCCCACTACATCGACGAACAACGGACCGGCGCCCGGCGCCCCACCTTCGCCGCGGTGCACGGTGCGGAAGCGACCGAGGTGCACGCCGACGAACTGACACTCGACAAGTTCCTCGACGAACGCACGCTCGCGCGGGCGCCCCACCTACCGGGTCCGAGCGAGACGGTCCGGACGGCCCTGCTCACCGGCGCGACGGGATTCCTCGGGCGGTATCTGGCGCTGGAATGGCTGGCACGGATGGCCCGCGCCGGCGGAACACTGATCTGCCTGGTCCGCGCCACAGACGACACCGCGGCCCGGTCCCGGCTCGACGAAACCTTCGACTCCGGCGACCCGGTACTCACCGCGCGCTACCGGGAGCTCGCCGCCGATCATCTCGAGGTGATCGCGGGTGACAAGGGCCGGGCCGATCTCGGACTGGACCACGACACCTGGCAGCGGCTGGCCGATACCGTCGACGTGATCGTCGACCCGGCCGCACTCGTCAATCACATCCTGCCCTACAGCGAATTGTTCGGCCCCAATGTCGTGGGTACCGCTGAACTGATCCGGCTCGCGCTCACCACGAAGCAGAAGCCCTACACCTACACCTCGACCATCGCGGTGGGCGATCAGGTCGCGCCCGCGGATTTCACCGAGGACGCCGATATCCGCGTGATCAGCCCACACCGCAGCATCGACGACCGGTACGCCAACGGCTACGGGAACAGCAAATGGGCGGGTGAGGTGCTGCTACGGGAGGCCGCCGACCTGTGCGGTCTGCCGGTGGCGATATTCCGCTGCGATATGATCCTCGCCGATACCGAGTACGCGGGCCAGCTCAATGTCCCCGATATGTTCACCCGGTTGATGTTGAGTCTGGAAGCCACCGGCACGGCCCCCCTGTCCTTCTACGAACTCGATCCGGACGGCCGGCCGCAGCGCGCCCACTACGACGGGCTTCCGGTCGGTTTCATCGCTGAGGCCATCGTCTCGCTCGGCGCCCGCGCGGGGACCGGGTTCCACACCTACCACGTGATGAACCCGTACGACGACGGGATCTCGCTGGATACCTACGTCGACTGGCTCATCGACGCCGGCCATCCCATCCAACGGATACCCGATTACGACAGCTGGTTGCGGCGGTTCGAGACCGCGATACGCGCCTTGCCGGATCGGCAGCGACGGTATTCGCTGCTACCGCTGCTGGACAGCTACCGGAAACCGCAGCGAGCGGTGCGCGGTTCGATCGCGCCCACCGAACAGTTCCGCGCGGCGGTGCGACACGCGAAGATCGGCGCCGACCGGGATATCCCGCACGTGACCCCGGAGATCATCGTCAAATACAGCACCGACCTCCACCTACTGGGTCTGCTGTAGCCGTGCCCGCGGTACTCACCGGCACGGTGCGCTGCCGCTACCGCGGATCCGCTGCGGTCATTCGCCCGACTACTCGTCGTGGATCCGGAACTCGGGCGAGGTACCGCTGATCGGCACGCGGTCGCTGCCCGGTTTCACGGCGTCGCCGAAGTACCGGATGCGATAGCTGCCGGGCGTCGCATCGGCGGGGCTGTCCCATGTGATGGTGACCCGTGAGCTCGAGGCGGCGCCACGTGACCAGCCGAAGGTGGTCGACCAGTCCCCGTCGTCGGCGATCGTCCGCCACCGCTCCCCGTCGCGCCGCTGCACCATGAGATAGGTACTGCCGCGGTGTAGGTCGTGATTGGGGTACGCGCCGGCGAATTCGACACTCACCCGCTCCCCTGCGCGATAGGCCGGCTCGGGCTCGCTGAGCACATCCCCGAAGTCATGTCCCACCGGCGGAAAGTCCGGCGACGAGAACGCTTTCGCGCGACGCTGCACTTCCGACAGATCGGGCGCCCCGGTGCCGGCGGGGACCGGGCTGCCGTCGCGCATCGCGGTCGCCAGCTGCGCCGCGATCTGTTGCAGGGCCGGCAATTCCCAGCGGCCGAACAAGGTGCTCGCGCCCTCGTAGTGCTGGGCGTCGTACTCCTCGGGGGTGGTGACGTAATGGATATAGGCGTTGCTGTATCCGGCGACCAGCACATCGGCCGGCTCTACGCCGAGGACGGCCGCCACCGTGCGCCGCAACCGCAGCCCGGCGACAATCGTCACCTCGCCGGGAATACCGAGCAGATACAGCTCGCCGAGCTGGAGGAGTTGGACCGGAACGATCTCCTGCACGTAGGGCCCGAACCGATTGAGCAAGCCGCCCGGCGCAACGATCGCCTTGGGCGCCTGCGCATCCCGCAGCGCCGGCGCGAACCGGTACGCCAACCGCGACAGCAGATCCCAGCCGGGGTTACGTCCTTCGCGGAAGGTCTTCCAGTGGGTGGGTCCGTCGTACCCCGCGCCGGCGAAGGCGGCCGCACCCCCGGCGGGTCGTCCGGTGCGATGCTCGCGCTCATCGCCGGTGAATTCCGGGGAGACGGTCACGGCGGACAGATCGACGTGCACCACACGGTGGTCGATGCTGCCGGCCATTCGCGGCACGTACCCCGCGGCGAGTTTCGCCGCGGCCTCGTACTGGCGCAGGCCGACCACCCGAGCGTTGTCGAACTCGTCGCCGGCGTTATCGGGCCTACCGTCCGGATTCGGCGACATATCCCCCGCGTTGGTCTGCGCGAAGGCGGCGACGAAGTCGGGATCCGGGTCCACCAGATAGTTCACGCCTTCGACCACGCGCTCCCAGTGATAGGCCGCGTAGCCCTTGTTGTCCCCGCTGATCAGTGTGTTCCGGCTGGACATCGAGGTGCCGTGCGTCGCGAACCAGTTGATGGCGCCGACCGGTTCGCCCTCGCGATCGATGCGCAGCAGCGTCGTCTGCGGATCGACGGCGTCGGGAAAGAAATCCCTGTCCTCCTGCGGGTTCCGGTCGAATGCCGCACGTGAGCGATTGACGCTGGCCGCGCGCAACTCGCCGTGCGCCAGACGCAGGGTGGCCGGGGCGAGATCCTCGTGTGCCCGTTCGACCGCCTCGATGATGCCGTCGACGATCGCCGCGAAGGTTTCGGGGCGGAACCCGCCCGAGCCGTTGTACAACCGGTGGTGCGAATAGCCACCGGGCCCGCAGTGGGTGTGGGTCGCCGTGAGCATCACATTGGAGTGGGTGTAGGTGTCACCGAAGCGCTGGGCCAGCCGGCGCAGCACCTCCTGGGTGATGCTGGAGAAGATCAACGGCAGATCGTTCACGACCAGCAGCACCCGCCGATCGACGAGCGGGTCGACGAAGACGAAGGCACGGGAGCGCAGCCGGAGATGTATCCCGGCGGTCTTCTGATCGGCCTTGCCGTAGCCGAGCATGCCGACCTCGGCCGGTTCTCCGGTGATGTCGGCAATGGCGCGCCCGACCAGATGGCGGTCGGTCGCATAGTTCGTTTCCGGCATCGACCTCTTCTGTCCTTTTGGATTCGGCCCGCCGCAGCGGTTCGGGTTCGGTTACACAGACAAACTAGCAAGGACGAAGTCGGGTTTCGCATTGCGCGATCGACGGTTTCGCGGTCACCGGCATCGGGAAGCCACCGGGCGACCATGAGCACATACGCTACGGTTCCCGGCACCATCGACCCGTTCATGCGCCTCTCCCGTGAAAGACCACGCACGATGACCGCTTCTGCACACCCACCGCGGCACCGGCCCGGGCCGCCGTCGGAGCCGACGCCGGCCCGCATAGCCGCTATCGTTCTCGAGATCGGGGCGGGACTGCGCACTCGGGAACCGGAGATCGCCGCGGGAATGACCCGGCGGATACTCCACACGATCGACTACACCCGGGCCGATCCGCGGCTTTCGGACCTGCGGACCGCCAGCATCCAGGCCAATGTGACCACCATGGTCGAGATCCTGGCCAACAATATCCCCGTAGATCACCTGCAACCGCCCATGGCAGCCGTCGAATACGCGCGGCGGATGGCGCAACGCGATATCCCGTCCAACTTCCTGGTGCGGGCCTACCACATGGGCCAGAACACCATGATGCGTATCTGCTACGACGAGGTCGCGCAGCGGAGCCTGCCGACAGCCCTGGGACTTGCCGTTCTCCAACGCCTCACCGAGAGTGTCTACGCCTACACCGACTGGATCATCGAGTACGTCTCCGCGGCCTACGAGACCGAACGCATGCGGTGGGTCGAGGCCCGCGGAACTGTGCACTCCTCCATGGTGCACACGCTGCTGTCGACACGGACACCGGATCCGGCAGGGTTCGAGGCAGAGACCGGTTACGGTCTCGACCGGGCACATCTGGCGGTGATTCTGTGGTCCACGGGCAGCGACGAGGTCGCCACGGCTCTGCTGGCTTCCGGCAGCCGGGCCATCACTCACGCGATACAGGCCGATGGCCCGCCACTGGTGACAGCCATCGACCGGCGGACGGTATGGGCGTGGTTCCCGTTCGACCGACAGCCCGCCGTCGACGCCGACGGGTTCCGGTCGGAGGCCGATCTTCCCGCGCAGGTTCGGCTCGCAGTCGGACTGCCCGGACGGGGACACGACGGTTTCCGCCGCTCCCATCAACAAGCCGCCGCCGCCTATTTCGTCGCCACTCTGCCGGGGATACCGCCCGGCTGCCGGACGATCGGGTTCGGTGACCCCGGCGTCGCGGTGGTGTCGCTGCTGGCCAAAGACCTCGACGCGACCCGGGCGTGGGTGCGCGAGGTACTCGGAACGCTCGCCGACGACACCGAACAGGCAGCAACATTACGAGACACTCTCCGCACCTTCTACGAAACCGGCGAAAGCCACGTGCATACCGCGCAGCAGATGACCCTGCACCGCAACACCGTCAAATACCGCATCACGAAGGCAGTCGACGCCACCCGGATCAGTGGAGCGGGTCACGAGAAGCTGGATATCGCACTGGCGCTGAGGATCTGCCGCTTCCTGGGACGGAGTGTGCTGCGTCCGCCGTCCTGACGGTCACCGGGTCGGGTGGCAGGACCACCCCACCGCACCGGGTGGCGCGCTTCGCGCCGATCCTCGACAGCTCGGGATGGACAAGACCGGTACCGTCTCTCGAATCGGGGCAGACCAGCCTCGTTACCGGCGGGGAGACCGCCGGCGAACGCACACGAGGGCAGCGGCGGTCGAGTGCGTTGTGCGGCGGGGACAAAGACGCTCCATCGAATGTGCACGTCTGACAAACTTTTCGATTGACGAGGCGAATTCGTTGTTCTCGATAAACTGCTTCAGTAGAGTCGTCCGGGTCTACAACGAAACGTTGTACGACGCGGACGGAAAGGGAATTGCGCGATCAGAGTAGGCCGATACTCGCGGCAAGATAGACGATCGTACCGCACTGCGTGATCGCGACATGTCGACCAGCCCGGTGTGCACATGCGAACGAATTCCCGGAATCGGCGACGACGCCCGCCCGAAGCGAGAATTCGGGCGATATCGTTCGCGGCCATGGCAATTCGCGTGCCTCGTGGCCGCCGCGGCCGGGCCGGCGACCCGGCCGAATGCTGTCGGAGAAAGATCTCGACAGCTCGAGAACCAGCGGTGTTCCACATCTGCTCAATCATGCGCACTTCAAGAATATTTGCCGGAGTTTTGTGGAGGAGATAGACGTGAAGCTCGAATCGACTACGGTTCCGGGGACGGCGGCAACACCGGCCGACACGGCAGAAAAATCCCGCACCGGGGCCGGGCCCGCCGATCAGTCGCACCCGGCCATCCGGGCCGGAATCGCCGGCCGCATTCGAGGAGCGCGGTAGCAAGATCGATGGCGATCAGGGATATACAAGCATTCGCACACCTCACCGCCGAGGATATCGATTCGCTCGGCCACGAATTGGATCGGATCCGCACCGATATCGAGAAGGCGCGCGGACCACGAGATGCGGCCTACATTCGGCGGGTCATCATATTTCAACGCGGCCTCGAAACGGCGGCCCGCCTGATTCTGTTGTGCGGCGGCCGGTATCGGGGCGCGCGGCTTGCCGGGACTGCGATGTTGGCGGGGTCCAAGATCATCGAGATGATGGAGGCCGGACACAACATCAGCCACGGGCAGTGGGACTGGATGAACGACCCGGAGATCCATTCCGCTTGTTGGGAACGGGATTTCGCCGGCCCGTCCAGCCATTGGAAACGCGCACACAACCATATCCACCACACCTATACCAATGTCTACGGCATGGACGCCGATCTCGGCTTCGTGGTGCTGCGGATGACCCGGGACGAGCCCTGGCGTCCGATTCAGAGCACCGGTGCACGGCGCGGGCTCCGCACCGCGTTGGCCGCGACGGCCTCGGAACAAGGGAATGCCTCCGGCTCCGGCCGCGGACTCCAGCGCTGGATCGCGGCATTCACGGGCGAGCGAGGACAACGGTGACAGATCAATCGTCCACAGCGGAACGTCCGATTGTCCGTATTCTCGCCGGGGTCGCCGGCCGCAGCCTCGCCTTGATGGTGGGAATGAGCATCGGGTCGGTGGATGCACTCACCGCCCGGCGCGCCCAGTACCTCGGGCCCACCGCGCCGGCTCTGCAGCCGGTCGTGGTGGGCGTCAGTGGCGGTGCGCTCGCGGCAACCGCGACAGCGCTGGGCATGACACGTGACCGCGCCCGGATGCTCGCGATCGATCACCCCGAGCACGAAATCCTCGGCACCAGAAGCCTGCGTGGCTTGATGACACAGCGCGCCCTCTATCCGCACGCACGGATTCGCGAACTCGCCCACGCATTCGCCGGAGACCGCACCTTCGCCGACTTCGCCCTCGGGCCCCCGGGATCCGAACCACACCGTGTGGCCTCGTCGCTGCTGATCCCGGTCTACGCGGCCGGTCACGGCACCCTGCTGCTGCCCCGGGACCTGCCGAAGCTGGGCCTGGCCGATCTGCCCGTTGCCGACGCAATCGTCGCCGCCACCCGGATACCCGGGGCCCTGCCCGCCGCCGCCGGACTCGACGACGTCTTCGACGGCGGCTGCCAATACCGCGTCCCCCGCGATATCTTCGCCGGGAACCCCGCCCTCGTGCTGGATCTCTACGGACCGGAACCCCACGACAGCCGGGGCGGATTGATTTTCCCGCTGCTCCACCCGTCACTGCCCTCCATCGCGCACCGCCCGCGACCATTCCGCGACCGGACCCTGCGCGAGTCGACCATCTTCGCCCACCGGCGCTATGGGGCAGCGCTCAGTGCGCCGGCCCAGACCTCCGAGGAGCTGTTCGACACCGGGTACGACATCGCCACCACCTGGATCCGGACCCGGACCGAAGAGCAACTCCGGCACGTCGTCGACGCGCACGTTCTCGGACCACCGGAAGCAGTCTCCACGGCCGATCGGCAGCGAACCGCTGGTCTGTCACACGCCGTCACCGAATAGCGAGCGGGGTACCCGCCGGAAAATCACGACCCGACCACGCCGCTTGTGCACCCGTGGCTCGTCATCGGCCGGCGTCCACGAGTCTCCTCTGAAGGACCCGTGCGGACGCGGCTCGGATCGGGCCCGGCTCTATATCCGGCACCGGCAGAGGTGGGGCCGATGACGGCGGGACTTTCCTTCCGGTCACGCCGACCCCGATGGGGCGACAGGTCCGTTCCCGCTGCTGGTCGACCGCTCACCCGGCTGCGTTCTCCCCGCCGGGCTCGGGCCGTCCTGCCGAGGACTACGGCACCGAGGTCGCCCGGCGAAGGGTACCGGCGGTCAGTCGTCGAGGATCTCGACCTGATTCTTGTAGAAGGCGACGTAGTTCTCGATCTCGGCTGCTTTTGCCTTGGGTTCGGGGTAGTACCAGGCGGCGTCGGGCAGCGGTTCGGCATTGTCGACATCCAGCCGACGATGGGCCGGGGCGGCCTCTCACCGGCGGGCCGGGGTGGGCCTGTTCAGGGCGTCAGGGCCGGGAGACGGCCGATCTCCCGGCCGATGCGGGTCAGCAAGTGCCGGGTCAGTTCGGGGTCACCGGCGGTATCCCGGTCGGTGTAGTCGCCGAGGGAGTAGATGGTGGTGAATCCCGCCGGGCCCCATCGGTCCGGGGACAGCGTGTTCCGGCCGGCGACGGCAACGACCGGAACGGGGCGGGCGCGGCGGGCCAGTACCGCGGGTAGTTTGCCGTTCGCGGTCTGCTCGTCGATACTGCCCTCGCCGGTGACCACCAGGTCGGCACCGGAGCGGAGCCGATCGAACCCGAGCAGATCGAGGAAGTACCCGGCGCCCGACTCGATCGTGCCGCCGAGCAGTAACGCGGCGAAACCGATTCCGCCCGCGCTGCCCGCTCCGGCCGTGGCCGCGAGGGCTGTCGCGTCCGGGTGGCCGCTGCGGGCGAACGCGCGAGCGAGGTTACGCAGGCCGATATCGAGGAACCGCACCTCGGCGTCGGTGGCCCCTTTCTGTGGCCCGTACACCGCCGCCGCGCCGTCCGGCCCGAACAAGGGGTTGGTGACATCACCGGCGACCACTATCTCGATGCCGGTCAGCCTTACCGCCCGTGCGGAGTCGACGGTGTGGACTCGACCCAGGTTCCGTCCGCACGCGCGCAGTCGTATCCCCCGCGCGTCGGCGAAGGTGAAGCCGAGCGCCGCGAGCAGTCCCATGCCGCCGTCGGTGCCGGCGCTGCCACCGAGGGCGAGGACCAACCGGCGCGGCCGGAAGCGCAACGCCTGCGCGATGGCCTGCCCCATCCCGAGACTGCTCGCGTCCAATGGCAGCAGGCGTCCGTTCGGCAGGGTGGTGAGGCCGCAGGTATTGGCGACCTCTACCACAGCGGTGCCGTCACGGACAGCGATCCACCCATAGCTCGGAGTCCCCGCCGCGCCGGCCACCGTTACCGGATGCGGCGTGAACCCGGCCGCCACTGCGGCGTCGACGCTCCCGTCCCCGCCGTCGGCCAGCGGCATTCTGTCGGTGTCGACACCCGCCGCCGCCAAGCCCGCCGCCAGCCGGTCGGCCACCTCGGCGGCGGAAAGGCTTCCTTTGAACTTGTCCGGGGCGACCAGAACCCTCACGCGGTCGGCTTCCTCTCGGTTGATCCGGCAGTGGGTCGGGGATCAGTCCGCGTGCGCCACCGCACCGAGCAGATCCCGGACCCGGTTGGCGACCGTGATGAATTCCGGCGTCTCCATCGTCGTGGCGTAGTTCCGGTGCGTGGGCAGATCGACGTCGAGCAGTTCGACGATCCGGCCCGGCCGCGGGCTCATCACGACCACCCGGTTGGCGAGGTATACCGCCTCGGCCACCGAATGGGTGACCAGCAGTACCGTGGTGCCCGTTTCCCGCCAGATCCGATGCAGCTCGACGTTCATCCGTTCCCTGGTGAGCGCGTCCAGAGCACCGAACGGCTCATCCATCAGCAGCACTTCCGGTTCGTGCAGCAGGGCCCGGCACAGCGAAACCCGCTGCTGCATACCGCCGGAGAGTTCGTGCGGCAGGGCGTCCTCGAATCCGCTGAGCCCGGTCATCTCGATGAGACGCGCGCATTCGGCCGCGGCCGCCCGTTTGTTCAGTCCGCGCATCTCGGCCTGGAGCAGGATGTTCTTGCGTACGGTCCGCCATTCCAGCAGTGCGGCACGCTGGAATACATAGCCGATATTGCGCTGCGGCCCCCGCACGGGGGCGCCGCCGAGTTCGACGCTGCCCCCGCTCGGATCGGTGAGACCGGCCACGACTTTCAGCAGCGTCGATTTGCCACAGCCGGACGGGCCGACGATCGAGACGAACTCGCCTCGACGTACCTGCAAGTCGACATCGTGCAATGCGGTGACCTCGCCACGTTTGGACGAGAACCGTACGGTCAGATCGGCGACCGCGACCGCGGTATCGGTGCGGGCGATGGTGTCGGTGGGTGTGCTCATCTCGTCACCTGCCCGGTCACGGCTTGCCGGCGGGAGTGAACTGCGCGTCCCAGTACTTGGCCGGGTCCTCGGCTTTGTCGAGGAGCTTCGCACTGCTGAGGACATCGATCGTGGCGCGCCAGTTCGCTTCGGCATTGGTTCCCGGCGCCTTCCCGGCGGTCTCCGGTGTGCTGAGTAGCGGGATCGTCTGCTGCCACTGCTGGAGCAGGACCTGCCGCGGCGGCAGCTGCGGATCCTTGCCCTCCATCGCGGCGACCGCTGCGTCCGGGTCGGCGACCGCGGCGGCGAAGGCCTCGCTCGTCGCATCCACCATGGCCTGTACCAGCTCGGGCGAGGATGCGATGGTGGCCTCGTTCACGATCAGCCCGTTACTGAAGAAGTTCAAGCCCTGGTCGGAATACCGCAGATAGCGGACCTCTTTGCCGCTTTTGTTCGCGATGGTGGGGCCCTGGTCGTGCGCGAATCCGATGAGTCCGTCGACCCGGCCCGAGAGCATCGCCGACATCTTGCCCGCCGAGTCCAGGCTCTGCTGGGTCACCTGATCCGCCGACACACCCGCCTTGTCCAGATAGACCGGGAAGGTGGTGGTCGGCGCGTCACCCGCGGAGACGGCAATGGTCTTACCCGCCAGATCCGCCGGGGTCCGGATATTCGAATCGGCGAATACCTGCACTGCCGAGGGTGTGGTCTGGAGGTAGACGCCGACGCTCTTGATCTTGACGCCCTTGTCGATATTGCTGAGCACGGCCGGTGTATCGGCCCAGCCGAAATCGGTCTGCTTCGAACCGGTGGCCTGCGCGGTCTTGGTCGAGCCCTGACCGGCCGAGATCTGCAGATCGATACCGTGCTTCGCGAATATCCCCTCCTGCACTCCGTAATAGAACGGTGCGTGCTCGCCGTAGGGATACCAGTTGAGCATCAACGACACCGCGGTGGTCTTCCCGTCGGCGCCGGGATCCTTCGCGTCATTGCCGCCGCCCCCGCAGCCGGCCAATACCAGGACCGATGCCACCGCGGCGGCGCCGATCGTCGTGAGTCTGCGAATTCCGAATTTCATGCGAGTTTCTCCAGCTTTGCCGCGAATGCGGTTGTTCGGCATGCTCAGGCCGCGCCGACGGCCGAGGCCGTGGATCGACGCGAGGCGTGCCATGGAATGAGGAACTGCTCGGCGATTTCGATGATCGCGAACAGGATGATGCCCAGCAGGGACATGATGATCAGGGCGGCGAACAGCATCGCTGTGTCGATATTTCCATTGGCTTGCAGGATCACATAGCCGAGCCCTTCGTTCGCGCCGACGAATTCGCCGACGACGGCGCCGGTGACCGCGAGGGTGGCGGCGATCTTGAGGCCGGACATCAATTGCGGCAGCGAGGCCGGAAAACGGACCTTCACGAATGTCTTCCAATTACTCGCGCCCATGGTGGAGGTGAGCTCGAGGATTTCGGGATCCACCGAACGCAACCCGGCCATACCGGCGATGACGATCGGGAAGAAGGCCATCAGTACGGCGACGAGGATTTTGGGGCTCGTGCCGAACCCGAGCCATACGATGAACAGCGGGGCGATCGCGATCTTGGGTATGACCTGCGCGAAGAGGATGAGCGGATACATCGTTCGCTCGACACCACGGGAGTAGATCATCACCAGTGCGACGGCTTCGCCGATCACGGCGGCGATAACGAAGCCGACCACTGTTTCGTAGGTCGTCACCCAGGTGTTCTGGAGCAGGTATGCCGAGTTGTCGGCGGCGGTGCGCCAGGTATCCGCCGGCGACGGCAGGATGTAGGGCTCGACGAGCTCGAACTCGGTAACGGCCCACCAGGCGACGACGAGCACCGCCACCAGGGCGAGTGGCCGCCACACGGTCGACCACAGAGTGGATGGGGATGGGAGCTTCCGACGCCGAGTACGGGCGGGTTGCGCCGGGTTCGGTGCGGAGGGGCTGGCCTCGACGGACGTGACTACCGCCATCTGGGGTCCTAAAGCTAGTAGTGGAGCGGGGTTCGCACTACACCCGCCGGGAATGCGCTTTCCGAAGCTGTCACCGAGGCTAGTGTGACCGGACCCACAGTGTCAAGGGTTCGTAATTTCCCCAGTTCAGACCGGGCGCAAAATGCTGCTGTCGCGCAGGATGACGCGTCCGGGGACGAATTCGTGGACGTGTGCGGCCGTCGCCGAGTCGTCGAGCGCGAGCCGGACGGCGTGCTCGCCGATCTCCACCAGCGGCAGCGCCACCGTCGAAAGACCGGGCACATGGTCCCGCAGCGTCGGAATATCGTCGAACCCGGCGACACAGACATCATCGGGGACCGCGAGGCCCAGCCCGCGCCATGCCGCGATCGCTCCGATCGCCATCACATCACTGACCGCGAAAACACAGGGCGCGGCGTTGCCGACCGCTCCGGAGCGCAGGTCCAGCGCGGCGGCGAGGCGACGAGCGGCGCCGGCCCCACCGTCCCGCGAGAAGTCTCCCGCGATCTCCACCAGCGGTGTCACACCCTGCGCCGCGAGCGCCTCGACGAAACCGTTGCGCCGGTCGACCGCGGTCCTGATATTGCCCGGCCCACCGATGACGGCGAAGTCGCGATGCCCCTGCTCGAGGAGGGCGTATGCCAATTGCGCCGAGGCCGCGTGGTTTTCGGGTTCCACCGCGGCACCGAAAGACAGCGGCTGCCCTATCACCACAACCTTGCCGCTGTTGTCCAGGTACCGCGCGCATTCCTTCTCGAGATCGCGGTCGAGATCCCCGCTCTGGCGTGACCCCGCCAGGATGATCGCGTCGGCGCGGTGCGAGATGAAGGTGCTCACGGATTCGCGTTCGATATCGAAGTCGCGTTGCGTACTGGCCAGCAGCACGAGCTTGCCCGCCCGGCGCGCGGCCACCTGGACACCCTGCACGATCGAGGAGAAGTAGGGGTCGGCGATATCGTGCACGACGAGTCCGATGAGTCCCGTCGAAGCCCGCGCGAGAGCCTGGGCCTGGGCGTTTGCCACATATCCCAATTCGGCGGCAGCGGCGCGCACCAGGTCGGCGACGCCTTCGCCGGGGACCCGCGAGGAGCCGTTGAGCACCCGAGACGCGGTCGCCAGGGAGACGCCCGCCCGGGTCGCGACATCTTGCAATCTCACAGCCGCCATGGCCAGGTGCCTCGTTCTCTCGATAGTCGTGGGGGTTGACCGGACTTCAGGACTAGCATAGCTTGGAAAGCGCATTCCGACGCTGCTCGTCCACTCCGCGTATACGGATCCATCCGCATCGTCCACGACCCGTTCCGCGGTCGTCGGCCACGCAAATCAGAAGAGGCACAGACCAATGCCCGATTCCCCTGCCCCGCGCACGCTCCGCATCGCCATGAACGGCGTCACCGGTCGCATGGGCTACCGCCAGCACCTGATGCGATCGATCCTGCCTATCCGCGATGGCGGTGGGCTGCTGCTCCCGGACGGCACCCGCGTCCTGGTGGAGCCGGTCCTCGTCGGCCGCAATGCCGCCCGGCTCGCCGAACTCGCCGAACAGCACGGCATCGCCGAATGGAGCACCGACGCCGCCGCGGTCATCGCCGACCCGTCCATCGATATCTATTTCGACGCGCAGGTCACCTCACGTCGCGCCGAGGCGCTCGCCGCGGCGATGAAGGCGGGCAAACACGTCTTCACCGAGAAGCCTACCGCCGAGACCCTGACCGAAGCCGTGGAACTGGCCCGGGTGGCGGCCGACGCCGGCGTCACCGCGGGCGTCGTGCACGACAAGCTCTACCTGCCCGGCCTGGTGAAAATGCGCAGGCTCGTCGACGAAGGCTTCTTCGGCCGGATCCTGTCGCTGCGCGGCGAGTTCGGGTACTGGGTCTTCGAGGGCGACGGCCAACCCGCCCAGCGACCCAGCTGGAACTACCGGACCGTGGACGGCGGCGGCATCGTCGTGGATATGTTCTGCCATTGGAACTACGTGCTCGAGGGCCTGCTCGGCAAGGTCGAGGCGGTCACCGCGAAAGCGACGACCCATATCCCCACCCGATGGGACGAACAGCGGCAGCCGTATTCGGCCACCGCCGATGATGCCGCCTACGGGATCTTCGAGATGGAGAACGGCGTCGTCGCGCAGATCAACTCGTCGTGGGCGGTCCGCGTGTACCGCGATGAGCTCGTCGAATTCCAGATCGACGGAACGCACGGCTCAGCCGTCGCCGGCCTGCGCAAATGCGTCGCCCAGCATCGCTCGCACACGCCCAAGCCGGTCTGGAATCCGGATCTCCCGGTCACCGAGCCGTTCCGTGATCAATGGCTGGAAGTGCCCGCGAACGCGGATCTGGACAACGGTTTCAAATTGCAGTGGGAGGAGTTTCTCACCGACGTGGTGAACCGACGGTCGCATCGCTACGGGCTACTGTCCGCCGCCCGCGGTGTCCAACTGGCCGAACTGGGCCTGCGCAGTTCCGCCGAAGGCCGCCGGATCGAGATCCCGGAGGTCACGCTGTGACCGCCATGTCCACCGGTGTGTCGGTCGTGCTTCCCGTCGACGGAGGGCTCGAACCGTACGTTCTCGGCACACCGGGCGCCTGGACACGGCCGACGGCACCGATCACCTCACGTGTGGCTTTCGCTGCCGCACATGTGATTCCACGGGTGACCGGCGACAACACACCGGGCGCGCCCGCGGCTGTCGACTGGGACGCGACCCTGGCCTACCGGCACGAATTGTGGTCCTACGGGCTCGGTGTCGCCGATGCCATGGACACCGCACAGCGCGGCATGGGCCTCGACTGGGCAGCGACGGCCGAATTGATCCGGCGATCCGGCGCCGAGGCGGCCGCGGCCGGTGGCAGGCTCGCCTGCGGCGCCGGGACCGATCAGCTCGACCCCACCGGACTCCCCGCCGGATCGGCCGGCCTCGACCGGATCATCGACGCCTACCGCGAGCAGATCGATGTGGTGACCGATGCCGGAGCGCAGGTGATCCTGATGGCCTCACGGGCACTTGTACAGGTCGCCCGTTCGGCCGCCGACTACCTCTATGTCTACGAGAAGCTGCTGGCCGGTGTGGACCGACCGGTGATCCTGCACTGGCTCGGCACCATGTTCGATCCCGCGCTGCACGGGTACTGGGGCAGCTCCGATATCGATACCGCTACTGCGACCTTCCGTACGCTCATCGAGAACAACCGATCGAAGATCGACGGAGTCAAGGTCTCGCTGCTCGACGCGGCACACGAGGTCGCACTGCGCCGCGCGCTGCCCGACGGGGTGCGGCTGTACACGGGTGACGATTTCAACTATCCCGAGCTGATCGTCGGTGACGCGCAGGGGCATTCGGACGCATTACTGGGTATCTTCGCGGCGATCTACCCGGCCGCGTCGACCGCGCTACAGGAACTCGACAACGGCAATGTGACGCGTGCGTCGGAAATACTCGGCGCCACCCGGGCACTCGGTCGGCACATCTTCGCCGCACCGACCTACTACTACAAGACGGGTATCGCATTCCTGTCGTGGCTCAACGGCCGGCAACCGGGTTTCTCGATGGTGGCAGGGCTGGCCACGGGGCGGTCCGTACCTCACCTGGCCGAATTGTTCCGCCTCGCGGACAAGGCCGGACTGCTGTCGGACCCGGAGCTGGCCGCCCACCGCATGCGGGTCTACCTCGAGCTGAACGGTTCTATCTCATGACATCTGTTGCGGCACAGCATATTCCATTTGACCCGGCCGATCCGTATCGATCGCTGTCGCTGAATACGGCGACGACGAAGCGGTGGACGCTCACCGAGGCGGTAGAGGGCGCGGCCCGTGCGGGGCTCGGCGCGGTCGGGCTGTGGCGCGACCGGGTCGACGAAATCGGCGCCGCCGCCGCGGCGAAGATCGTCGCCGACGCCGGGTTGCGCGTCTCCAGTCTGTGCCGCGGCGGCTTCCTGACCGAGTCGGGCGATGGTCGGGCGGCACTCGACGACAACCGCCGTGCCATCGACGACGCGGCGACGCTGAGCACCCGGGAACTGGTGATGGTGGTCGGCGGTATACCGGACCGGGACCTCGTCGCCGCCCGGGAGCGGGTGAACGAGCGGCTCGCTCTACTGGTCCCGTATGCGGCCGAGCGCGGTGTCCGCCTCGCCCTGGAGCCGCTGCACCCGATGTTCTGTGCCGACCGTGCGGTGATATCCACACTGGCGCAGGCTTTGTCCATGGCCCGGCCGTTTCCGGCGGAGACCGTGGGCGTCGTGGTCGACACCTTCCATATCTGGTGGGATCCGGCCGTGGCGGAGCAGATCGCCCAGGCCGGTGCCGCCGGACGGATCAGCTCCTATCAGGTGTGTGACTGGTTGAACCCGATGACCGCCGATCCGCTGCTGTCGCGCGGCATGATGGGCGATGGCGTCATCGATTTCGCGACCATCGGCGGGTGGGTTCGCGCCGCCGGTTACCGCGGCGACGTCGAGGTCGAGATCTTCAATGCCGCGCTCTGGGCCGGCGACGGCCACGAGGTGATCGAGACGATGAAGCAGCGCTACCGTGATCTGGTCCTCCCGTCCCTCGTGGACTGACCGGACAGGGCAACCCGGCCCGGGCCCATCGGTCCCGGGCCGGAATCGGCCGGCCGCCACGATGCGCGCACTGCGCCGGTTCAGCCCGCCGGTTTCGTTCGCTGCGCCGCGAGAGATGGCGTCGGCACCCGGCCCGCTTCCGGCGAAGTTGTCCATCGAGCGGAACGATTGCCGCGCCTGCTCGAACGCGGCGTCCAGGAAATCGCGTCGCAGACCGAGTACGGGCTCCCACAGCGCCGGATCATCGACCCGGCCCTGCTTGGGGAATCGATCGCGTCGGCACCTCGGTGCACAGCGCACGATCGCCGGAAGGGCGAACGCGGAACCGGTCACTCGTTGCAGCCGAGTAAGGAGTCCGGTCCTGGGCACGCACCCCTCGGCACAACGGATCGGTCCGCGACCACTCGGCGGGGTCGGCGACGGACCGGTGACTATGCGCCGGCCAGTGCCACGTTCCAGGCGTCGTACTCGTACACCCAGTCGCCGTTGCCCGCTGTTTTCAGCCATTCGTTGGACCGGGAGCCGCGCTGGATCCGAGCGGTCCGGTCCATCCGGGTGTTCTCGTACCCGATCAGGGCATCGGCCACGTCGGCGTAGGTATCCGACCCGAGGCAGCGCGCCAGCACCACCGCGTCCTCGATCGCCTGCCCCGCTCCCTGAGCCATGAACGGCATCATCGGATGGCACGCGTCGCCGAGCAGGGTGACCCTGCCCTGTGTCCACGCGGGCAGCGGATCACGCACGTACAGCGCGGATTTGAGAACGTCGTCACAGGCGTCGAGCAGGGCGCGCGCCTCCGGGTGGAAGTTCCGGTACAGGTCGCGCAGTTCGTCGGCGCTGCCGGGGGTCGTCCACGACTCCTCGGTCCACTCCTCCTGCGCGCAGGTGGCGAAGATGAAGATGTCCTTGCCCTGGCTCAGCGGGAACGTCACGATCTGGGTCGCGGCGTCCGGCCCCCACCATTTGGTGAAGCTGTCCAGATTCGGCACCGCGGCGACCGCCGCCGCCGGGACGACCGCACGGAACGCCACGACACCGGTGAAGGTGGGATGCTCGGGGCCGAACAGCGCGGTGCGGACCGCGGAATGGATACCGTCCGCACCGATGATCACGTCGGCTCGGTGTACCCCGCCGTCGGCGAAATGGATTACTCCGTCGCGGATATCGACGACCTGTCGGCCCAGCGATATGTTGTCCTCCGGCAGCGCCGATTCGAGGGCGGACATGAGATCACCGCGGTGCAGAGTGAGTTGCGGTGAGCCATAACGTGCCTCCGCCGAGGAGCCCATCTCGAGCCGTGAGGTCTCCGCGCCCGTATCCCAGGTCCGGCTGATCCGGAACTGCGGCCGGGCCGCCGAATCCCGCAGCGCCGCACCCAGGCCGAGGCCGTCGAGCGCGCGGACGGCATTCGGGGTGAGATTGATATCCGCGCCGACCCGGGCGAATCGGCTCGTCCGCTCGAAGACCTGCGCGTCGATGCCGATCTTCCGGAGTGCGAGGGCCGCGGTGAGACCGCCGATACCCGCCCCGCAGACGGCCACGCTCGGTGCCTTGCTCATGATTCTGTCCTCAACTTTCGAGAGTGTGCGTGCGATCCGAACCGGCGGCGGATCAGGTGCCGCTGTGTGACCCGATGACGCCCTGGGCCTCGATCTCCACCTTCAGGCCGGATTCGACGAGCGCCGATACCTCGACCAGCGTCGAGCACGGGAAGTCGCCGGAGAACACCTCGGCGCGCGCCCTGCCGACCGCCGCCCGGTCGGCGATATCGGTCAGATAGACGCGCAGGACGAGGATGTCGTCCACGACGGCCCCGCAGGCCTCGGTGAGCGCGCGTACCCGCCGGAACGCCTCCCGGGCCTGTAGATAGGTGTCGGCGCCGCCGACGATCCCGCCGGGTTCGCCCGCATGCATCCCGGACAGGAAGAACTGATCGCCGTGCACCCTGGCATTGCTGAACATGCCCGGCCGCGGCGCCTCCGCGACCGTCTCCGCCGCCACCCGGGTCATACGCCGCGCCGCTCGCCGGATTCGCGGGTCAGCCGCTCGCGCACCGGCACGAAGTCGTAGGTCGGGTAGAAGTCGGTGTGGAACACACCCCACGCCCGCCGTTCCAGCTCCACATTGACGGCGGCAAGCCGCGCCACCGGTAGCCGCAGTGTCACGATCTGTCCCACGCCCATCGCGACCACCCAGGAGACGACCTCGCAGCCCGCGGGCGGAAAATTCTGCCACCAGCCGGCCTCGTCGAGCCGGCCCTGGATCTGTTCCAGGTTCTGCGACTGGTCGTGCCGCAGGAACACCGTCAGCATCATGGTGTCGGCGGAATCCGCCCGCGGCGCGCTCATACCGTTTCGCCCGCCAGGATCGCCGCCTGTTTCCTCGCGTCCGCGCGGTAGATGCGGCGAATACGCGAGACACCGAGGTCGTGCTGGTACAGGTGTTCTTCGTGGTCGGCGTCGGCGGCCAGTGCCTCGAGCACCTCGCGGTCCTGTTCGAGCACCTCCCAGTGCCGGGCCTCCAGCCGGGTGCGGTAGAGGAAGCGCCACACCTCACGCTCCCAGCCGTCCACGCGGCGGGTGCGCCAATGGAAGATCGCGGAATTGTCCGCGTCGATCGGTGTGGCCATACCGACGATGCCGAAGACGCCGCCGGGGCCGGCGTTCGGCGCGTAGGGGATCTCCAGGTCGACGTAGTCCATGGATCCGCGCACGTACTCGACCCAGTCGAAGTTCACACCGACCTGATCGGTCTTCTCGAAGAAGAAGCCGCGGTCGGTTTCCCGGATCCGGAAGCGCGCCGAGGTGTCGCCGCCGAACATCGAATGCGAATCGCGGTGCAGGAACGCACCGTGCATCGGGTCGAGCACATTATCCATATAGAAACGCCACGGTCCGGCCCATTCCGCGAAGTTCGGAAACCAGGACACCGCCTCGTCGGTGAGCCGATCGGGCAGGACGAACGGCGTGGGCTCGGAATCCTCGGTCAGCGGGACGTACGCGAAAATGGTGTCGGCGGCCTCGACGACCCGCAACGACACCGTCGCCCGCTTACCTTCGAGCGCGCAGCCGGGCATACCCGGCACGGAGACGACGGTGCCGGTGCCGTCCACCTGGACACCGTGGTATTTGCAGGCGAGCCGGTCGCCGAGGTGCTGGCCCACCGACAGCGGTGCGCTGCGATGCGGGCAGCGGTCCGCGAGCATATGGACGGTCCCCCGCGGGTCCCGGAACAGCACCCAGTCGACGGACAGCCGGGTGACCTTCTTGGATTCCCCGGGCTTCACCATGCGCGAGGGCAGGATCGGATACCACCGGTCACGCAGCCCGGTGGCGGCGATATCCGCGGCGGTCATCTCCTTGCGGACACCGACCGCGCGCTTCTTCGGACCGCCGGTCGCGGTCGGGGCGGATGTGGTCGCGGTGGTCATCTCAGTCTCCCAGTCGTCGCATCTCGGCGCGGAAATTGTCCTCGGTCCAGGCCTGCCCGTCGGGCGCGTGCAGGCCCAGCTCGTTCAGTCCGGCGATCAGCCCGGGCAGATCGTGGGTGCCCCGGCCGAAGATCTCCATGATCGAACCGGACAGCTTGGTCTCGTAGGGGCTGATCGGTTCGGGGTGGGTCTGATTGGGCTCGAGGTAGTGCTCGGTGGTGTCAGGCATTGGTTTTCTCCTGTTGCTGCGATGCCATGGCATCGAGACCTTCGGCGATAGCGGTGAACGCGGTGACCCATTCGTTGAACGAGGCGGCGCGTTCGCGGTGGGCCGGGATCGCGGCGCCGTCGATGACGACGAACACCCCGTTGTCGATACCGCCGGCGATGCTCTGTGCCTGCGCGATATCCACGCGCTCGTCGGGGACCGAGGCGATCACCAGGGTCGGGGCGGCCACCTGTGCCAGCAGTTCGCCGTATCCGGGAGCGTCCGGGTCGGCCTCCGGGTCGCCCAGCACGAGGCTGGTGACGAGCGCGGGGTACCGGGCGGCGAGGGCGATGGCGCCGTATGTGGTGGCGCCCGTGGCGAGGAGGTGCACGCGGTCGTGGCCGAGGGCTGTCACGGCGGATGCCACCTCATCGGCCCAGGCGTCGACGTGCTCCGCGTCGGCCGCGTCCAGCGCCCGGGACTGGTGCGCGATCGCGCCGAGCGTTTCGATCTGGCCGGCGAACCAGCGGGCCGGGTCCGGTCCGGCGTGCAGGCACACCAGCGCGTGCGCCGGGGTGTCGTCGTCCCATTCGTTGCCGGTCATCGGATCAGCCCTCCCGAATCGGGATGTGCACCGGTGGGGTGAAGGGGCCGGGCGGCGGTTCGACCGCGGCCACATCGACCTCGACGATCGCCGGACCGCGGGTCGCCACCGCGTCCGCGAACGCCTTCGCGAAACGTCCCGGGCCCTGGACCAGGGTGTAGGGCATATCGAGTGCGGCCGCGAGCAGATCGAACCGGGGCGTGAACAGATCGACACCGGACCGGTCGAAACCGTTGGCCGCCTGCATGTTCCGCAGTACACCGTAACCACCGTCGTTGAAGATCACCACGACGCACCAGGCGCCGTTGCCGGCGAGCGAGGCGAGTTCGCCGAGGTGTACGGCGAGACCGCCGTCCCCTGCGATCACCGCGGTCGGCACCTCGGGCCGTCCGAGCGCGGCGCCGATCCCCATGGCCAGGCCCTGCCCGATACCACCCCCGAGGGGGAAGATATTGGTCTCGCGTTCGTAGAAGGGCAGCAATCGGTTGCCCCACTGGCTGGAGGGGATGGTCACATCGCGCGCGACCACGGATTCGCGCGGCAGTACCGACCGCATCCCTTCGCAGATCTCCGCGTACCCGCCGATATAGGCCGTGAGCGCCGCGCGGACCGCCCCCCTGGTGTCGGTGACCCGGCCGGGCCACCCCGGGTCCACCGAGGTGCTCGTCAGGCCGTCGTTGATCGCGGCGAGGGTGGCCGCGGCATCACCCACGAGGCCGACCTTCGCCGGATAGATACGGCCGACGGCCGCCGGGTCCACATCGATCTGGATCTGTGTGTCCGGTAACCGCAGGTGGTAGCTCTTGGTCTCGTTGGAGCGGAAGTGGGTGCCGATCGACAGCAGCAGGTCGGCGTCCGCGAGCAGGGGCGCGACCTCCGGCGCCGTCGCGAAGTTCCCGATCACCAACGGGTCGTCCTCGGGCACGATCGCCCGCCCCGAGTTGCTGGTCAGCAGACCCGCTCCGAGGGTGTGCAGCAGCGTGGCCAGTTCGGTTCTCGCGCCCGCCGCTCCCCCGCCGACCCAGATCAGGGGACGCTCGGCCGCCGCCAGCAGGGCGACTGCCGCGGTGATCGCGTCGCGCTCCGGTACCGGCACGTCGAAGACCGGCGGGTCGTACCCGCGCTGATCGGCCGGACGCGCCAGATATTGCAGATCCGAGGGCCATTCCACACTGGCCGGGCCCTGCGGAGCGGCGAGGATATGGGCGATGGCGGTTTCCAGATCCGCTTCGACATCCTCCGCGGCTTCGATGGTCGTCGCGTAACGGGAGACGGCATCGAGCATCTGCAGCTGTTTGGGCACCTCGTGGATCACACCCCGCGTCGATCCGCCGGAACCGAGGTACTCGCTCTCGATCTGGCCGGTCACATGCAGCACCCGGCTCCCCGCGGTCAATGCTTCGAGCATCGAACCCGCGGCATTTCCGGCGCCGGTCCCGGTGCTGGTGATCGCGACTCCGATCCTGCCGGTCGCGCGCGCGTAGCCGTCGGCGGCGTTGACTGCCGCGGCCTCATGGCGTACCGCCACGAAGTTCAGCTCCCGCGCCACCGCCTCGACGAGCGGCAGATTGTGGATGCTGATCACGCCGAAGGCGGTGTCGATGCCGTGCCTGCGCATTACGGCGACGAGCACATCGCCACCGGTGGGATCCTTCGCGCCGGGGCTGTCGGTGGTCGTCATGGGTTGTCCTCCGGAGAGATCTGGGAACGGCGGATCCGCCGGGCCGGGCTGATGGTCAGATGTAGCGGCCGACGCCACCACCGACGTCGATACTGGTGCCGGTGGTGTAGCCGCTCAGCGGCGAGAGCAGGGTGACGATGGGGAACGCGACCTCGTCGGCGGTGCCGAACCGGCCCAGCGCGATACCGCGGTCGGCGGCGATCTCGGCGCTCCACGCGTCGTAGTCGAGTGCGGTCCCCGAGGTCTCGAACCGGCGGCGCCACTGGCCGGTGTCGACGAGTCCGAGCAGCACCGAGTTCACCCGGGTCCCGTCCGCGGCGAGATCCTCGGCCATGGAGTGGGTGAGGTTCAGCAGCGCGGCCCGTGCGGCCGAGGTGACGGCGAGCCGGGGCTCCGGCTGCCGGGACAGGATCGCGTTGACATTGACGACGGCGCCGCGGTCCGCGGCGGCCAGCGCACTGCGGGCCGCACGCACCAGATTCCAGGAGCCGAAGATCTTCAGGTCGAATTCCGCGCGGATCTGCTCGTCGGTGGTCTCCGACAGCGGTGCCATCAGGGAGCGACCGGCATTGCACACCAGCCCGTCGATACCGCCGAAACGCTCGGCGGTGGAGCCGATGAAGGCTTCCACCTCGGCTCGGTCGGTGACATCGCAGGCCGCCAGGTGGATCCTGGCGTGATCGGCACCGTCGATCGAATCGATCGCGGTGCGCAACCGGTCCAGATCGCGGGCACAGGCGGCGACCCGGGCGCCCTCGGCGAGAAGCATCCGGGTCGTCGCCAGTCCCACCCCGGAACTCGCGCCGGTGACGACCACGGTGCGGTCGGTGAGTTGCAGATCCATCGAGGGTCGGTCTCCTTGTGCGGCGTAGGTTTCGGATAGCGGCGGGCGGTCAGTTCATGACGAATCCCCCGTCGACCACCAGGGTCTGGCCGGTCAGGTAGCTCGCCGCGTCCGAGAGCAGGAACTGCACCGTGCCCGCGACGTCGTCGGGGGTCTGTTCGCGGTCCAGCGCCTGGTTGTCGGCGTAGAGCCGGTACCGCGATGCCGGTACCGTGGCCGTGGCCTCGACCCGGGTCAGGCCGGGGGCGATGGCATTGACCCGCAGCCCGTGCGGGCCCCCGTCGCGCGCCATCGTGCGGGTCATCGCCATGACCGCGCCCTTGGAGCCGACATAGTGCACCAGGCGGGGCGAGCCGTACAGGGCGGCATCGGAGGCGATATTCACGATGGCGCCGTTACCGCCCCGCGCCAACTGGGCGAAGAGATGCTTGCTGACCAGCCAGGTCCCGAACGTGTTGACAGTCATCACCTTCTGGAAGAACCCCTCATCGAGTTCCCAGAACGCATCACCGCCCACACCGTCCGCGAGCGCCGCATTGTTGACCAGCGCGTCCGCGCCACCCAGGTCGGCTACCCGGCCCGCGAGGGCGACCACCGAATCGCGGTCGGCGATATCGGTGACCACCGCGGTGACGTCGTACCCCTTGTCCCGCAGTGACTTCTCGGCACCGTCGGCCAGTTCGGCGCGCATCTCCGCGATGACGACCCGGTCGCCCGCGGCGGCCAGCCGCTCGGCGATCGCGAAACCCAGTCCCCGGCCGGCCCCGGTGACCACGACAAGTCTGCTCATTCGTCCAGTTCCTTCCAGAACCGCAGGATGTGCGCGGCCGTCTCCACCGGCTTCTCCTGCACTGCCGCATGTCCGGCGCCCAGGATCAGCCCGAAGCGGGCGCCGGGAATCGCGTCGGCCAGCAGCCGGGATTCGTCGACGCCGGTGACGATGTCGTCTGCCCCGACCAGCACCAGCGTGGGTGCCGCCAGGGTGGCCAGGCTCGGCCCGGTATCGGTGCGGGCCATGTACTCGGCGGCGGCGGTGTAACCGGGTAGCCGGACCTGTGCCATATCGGATGCCACAGTGCGCGCGACCTCTTCGGGGCAGGTGGGCGAGACCAGTCGCGGCGCGCGGGCCGCCGCGAATGCCGGGCCGCCGAGCGCACGCAGCTCACCGATGCGGGCCCGCATCGCCTGCGCCCGCTCCGGGTGAACCCCCGAGCCGCGGGTGCTGTCGGCCAGGACGAGCGAACGGACCGACGCGGGATGCACGGCGGCGACCGCGGTCGCGATCACCCCGCCCCACGACGTGCCGAGCAGATGCACGGGCCCGCCACCGAGTTCGGCGATCAGTTCCGCGACCACCAGCGCGTGGTCGTAGCCCGCGGTGGAATTGTCCACACTCGGCGCCGGATCGGCCGACCGCCCGTATCCCGGCGCGTCCCAGCAGTACGTGCGGTAGCCGTGCGCGCTCAGCATCTCGGCCAGTGCAGCGCAGGCTGCCGCACTACCGCCGATACCGTGCAGGAGCAGCACCGGATCGCCCGCCCCGCGGACCTCGAGCGAGATCCCCCGCGCCGAAACCCACCGGGTCGCCCGGGCCGGCGCGGCCGGGCCGGTCACGGCTGCACCCGGCGCATCACTGTCCCCCGTAGAAGTAGTCGTCGATCCCCGGGGTGACCAGGTGGCGATGCCCGAGATCGGGTATGCCGGCCATCGCCGCGCGGACCGTGGTCGTCGGCGGACCCGCCGTCCCCCACTGGTCGGAGAGTTCGGGCGTACGCTTCCAGGTCCGGCACAGCCAGCGATCCTCGTCGATCTGCGCCACCTCGGACGTGTACTCGCACACCAGCCCGGCCGGATCGGTGAAGTACGAGAAGGTGTTGTCGCCCGGACCGTGCCGGCCGGGACCCCACTGCGCAACGATGCCGCTACGTTTGAGACTGCCGAGCCCGCGCATGAAATGGTCGAGGCTCTCCATCTCGTAGGCCACATGGTTGATCGACGGGAAGTCGGCCTGGTTCAGGGCGATGACGTGATGGTCGGAATTACAGCGCAGGAAGGTCATCTGGTGTTCGGACCAGTCCGAGATCCGCATACCGAGCACCTGGGTGTAGAAGTCGGCGGTGCGATCGATATCGCTGGTGTTGAGCACGACATGCGCGAGCTTGCGGGGGATCGCCCGGCGGCCGGCCGGTTCCTGCGCGGAGACGGCGAACGTATCGGCGGACAGCTCGAGGCACCGGCCCTCCGGATCGACGAGTTGCAGACCGTAGCCGCCGCCCGCGTCGTCGAGCGGGCCGGGTTCGCGCAGCAGTGGGACACCCAGCTTCTGCAGTGCGCGGGCCGCCTCGTCGACCTCACGCGGGGTCGCGAGCGCGAATGTGATCCGGTCCAGTGCGTTCCCGGCACCGGCGCGCAGTTGCAGCACATGGTGCTCGCTGCCCGTGGCACGCAGCCAGAAGGTGTCACCGTCTTCGTCGACGGTGCTCAACCCCCAGGCCTCGTGATAGAAGTCGCGCGAACGGGCCGGATCGGGCACCGTGACCGATACCGACCGCAATGCGCGCAGAGTACAGACCGGTGTTCCGGAGAATCGCATGATCGACCTTTCTGTCGAGGGAGTGCCGGTTACAGGTCGAGGACGAGTTCGGCGGAGCGGCACCGGGAAACGCAGACGAACATGGTGCCGCCGGTCTGCTGCTCCTCGGGTGAGAGCAGGAAGTCGCGGTGCTCGACATCGCCCTTGACGACACCGACCTCGCAGGTCCCGCAGATACCCTCGGTGCACGAGCTCTCCACCGGCACACCGGCGTTCCGCAGTGCGCTCAGGACCGAGACATCCGGGCCGACCGGGATCCGGCGGCCGCTGCCGGCGAGGATCACGTCGAATGCCGTGTCCTCCCCGGTGGCGATCGGTTCGGGCGCCTTGAATCGCTCGATCCGCAACTGCCCGGCGTCCGGGAGCGCGTCGCGGCACGCGGACATCAACGACTCGGGACCGCAGCAGTAGACGACGGTGCCGGCATCGATATCCCCGAGCAGCCCGGCGAGGTCGGGGAACCGACCCGCTGCCGCGTCGTCCGCGTGGATCGTCACGCGGTCGGCGGGCAGGGCGTCGATCTCGTCGAGAAACGCCATCGTCGACCGGGATCGTCCGGTGTAGAGCAGTGTCCAGTCCGCGCCGTCGCGGTGCAGGGTGCGCACCATCGAGAGGATCGGGGTGATACCGATCCCGCCCGCGACCAGGATGTGGCGGGCCGCGGTGTCGAGCGCGAAGTTCTGCCGGGGCCCCTCGACCTCGAGCAACCCA
This sequence comes from Nocardia grenadensis NBRC 108939, assembly GCF_001613445.1. Taxonomy (GTDB): domain Bacteria; phylum Actinomycetota; class Actinomycetes; order Mycobacteriales; family Mycobacteriaceae; genus Nocardia; species Nocardia grenadensis. The sequence goes on along the minus strand of NZ_BDCJ01000009.1, from coordinate 424,166 downwards.
CCGACCGGCAGGAGGTCGTGGATATGGGTGCTGCCGCCCCGCGAATCCGGGGTGCGCAGCACCGTCACCGTCCAGCGCGACCGGTCCGCCGGGTCCGAGCAGAGCGAATACTCCCGGACGAGCCCGTTCGGCAGATGCAGCGCGAGATGTGCGCCGGGTTCCCAGGCGGGCAGATCCGCACCGGACGGGTCGACAAAGGTGATGCCGATGACGCCGTCGGCTTCCCAGGTCTTCTGCTGGACGCGCAGCGTCCGCCTCATCGGCTCGTCCATCGGGCTCTCCTCGTCCTTCTTCCGGCTCGGATCAGCGGGTGACGCCGAACATTTCGGAGCTGGGCGGGTAGGTGGGCAGCTGCGGCTTGGGGGTGCCGATGATGACGCAGAACAGCGCGTCGGAGTCGGAGACGTTCGCGAGGCTGCGCGGTACCCCGGCGGGGACGCGGATCAGGTCGCGGTAGCCGAGCGTGCGCACGGCCTTCTTCGTCCCGTCCTCGACATCGTGGACGGCGACCTCGATCTCGCCCTCGAGCACGTAGAAGACCTCTTCGACATCGTGATGGGTGTGTTCGGGGCCGACCGCGCCTGCGGGCAGGCGCATATTGGAGAAGGTGAAGTGGTCGGCCTTGATGATGTTGTTGTCGGTGTCGTGGTTGCCGGTGGCCCCCGAGCCGATGTAGCGGATCTGTGCCCGCTTGAAACGGTCGCCGCCCTTGGCCGCCTGGAACCCGAGCGTGTCCCAGTCCTCGTAGCGGGTGCCGGCGGCGGCGATGCAGGAGTCGATCAGGGCTTCGAGATCGACGCCGGTCTTTTCGGTGCTGGACATGATGTGTGCCTTCCTCTGTGGGTGATTGGTGGGACGCGGGTGCGCTACCCGCGGTGGGCGATGGCCTCGATCTCGACCGTCGCGCCGTAGGGCAGCGCGGCGACCTCGACGAACGACCGCGCCGGGCGCGGCTCGGCGAATACCGCCTCGTAGTGCCTGTTCGCCTCGTCCCGCAGGGCGACGTCGGTGACGAAATAGGTGGTCTTCACAATGTGCTCGAGCGTCATATCGATGGTCGAGAGTCGCTCGCTCAGCCGCGCCATCGCGGCTTCGAGAGCTTCCCGGCGACCGGGGACCGCGACCCCGTCCTCATCGACCGACAGTGCGCCGGACACGAATCCGAAGCCGGCGATTCCGAAGGCCGGGCTGTAGGGATGAGCGCTCATGGTGCTCCCTTCTCACAGACCTGCCCAGGGCAGCGGCTGCCCGGACAGGTCGAGGTAGATGCTCTTCTGGTTCATGTAGGACCGGATTCCGTCGCGGCCCTTCTCGGTCCCGATACCGCTGTCCTTCAGCCCGCTGAAGGGGGTCGAGATGCTGAACTGCTTGTAGGTGTTGATCCACACCGTTCCGGCCTGGACGGCGCGGGCCGTGCGCCAGGCGCGCCGATAGTCGGCGGTCCAGATCCCGCAGGCCAGGCCGAATACCGTGTCGTCGGCCTGGGCGACGACGTCGGCCTCGTCCTCGAACGGGAGCACGACGGCGACGGGTCCGAAGATCTCCTCCTGGCAGATCGTCGCGCTGTTCGGAACGCCGGTGAGCACGGTGGGCAGGTAGTAGGCGCCCGCGGCGAGGGCGGGATCGGCGGGGACGGCGGCCCCGCACAGCACCGTCGCTCCCGCCCGCACCGCGTCGTCGACCATCGCCGCGACCCCGTCGCGATGCTCATGGGAGACCATGGGCGCGACCTGGGTGCGCGGATCGGTACCCGGACCCACCCGTAATGCCGTGGTCGCCGCGACGAGCCGGTCGACGAACTCGTCGTACATCGCGCGCTGGACGAAGACCCGGGAACCGGCGATACAACTCTGGCCCGACGAGGAGAAGATGCCGTACAGGACTCCGGCGAGCGCCTGATCGAGATCGGTGTCGGCGAAGACGATGGTGGGCGATTTCCCGCCGAGTTCGAGCGTGATCGGCATCAGCTTCTCGGCGGCGATATGTGCCAGCGCCCGACCGGTCCCGGTGCCGCCGGTGAACGAGATCTTGCCAATGCCCGGATGCCGGGCGAGCGCGTCGCCGACGGTCCGGCCCGGACCGGGCAGCACCGACAACAGCCCGGGCGGCAGACCCGCCTCCTCCGCCAGCCGGGCCAGCAGCAGGGTCACCCACGGCGCCCATACCGGCGGTTTGGCGACCACCGCGTTACCCGCGGCGAGGGCCGGGGCGATCTTCTGTGCGTCCGAGGCGATCGGCGAGTTCCACGGGGTGATGGCGCCGACTACACCCATCGGTTCGTGGGTCGCGAAGGTGAGGAACGGTCCGCGCCGGGGGGTGATCGCCTCCTCCATCGTCTCGAGCGCCGACGCCATGAACCGGAAGGTGCCGGCGGCGCTGCGCGCGAGTGCGCGGGTCTCGGCCAGTGTCTTTCCGGTGTCGGCGGTTTGCAGGGCGGCGATGCGGTCGGTGTTGGCCTCGATCGCGGTGCCGATGCGGTACAGGACGGCCGCGCGCTCGTGCGGTAGCAATTCGGCCCAGCCGGAACTCGCTACGGCCCGCAGGCCGCCGTCGACGGCCAGGTCGACATCATGTGCCACAGCGCCGTGCAGGCGGGCGAAGATCCGGCCGGTGGCCGGGTCGACCGATTCGATGACCTTGCCCGAGCCGCGCACCCACCGGCCGGCCACGAAGATCTCGTCGGTCGTATCGGGGGCCGGTCCGGCTGCCCACGAACGGTCGAGGTCCGCGCTATCGGCGGGCACGGCTTCCGGCCCGAGGGCGGAGATCTCGCTCGCCGCCCGCGGCGAACGAGTGCTCGTGCTGCTCTGTAAGTCCATCGGAGTCTTCATCCGTTCCCTCTGTCGCAGCACTTGTCCGGGGCAGTCACCGCTCCGAATCCCTCCAGTAAAAGAGTCTGAGCTACAAGATACTTTGCGTCAAGATGTCTGCGTGATTTTGTCGTGGCGGGCTTAGGCCGGGCCGCTTCCGTCGTAGCGTCCAGCGGGCCGGTCAGGCGATGAGATTCGGGGAGCCGGTCAGATGCGCCAGCGTCCGCAGGATCGAGTACGGCACCACCGCGCTGGTACGCGGATTGTCCGCGCTCGGCAGGTTCTCGATCTTTATCGAGTACCGGCCGATCGGCCCCGCGGCCTCTATCTCGTGACAGGTCAGCTCCGCGTCCGGATCGGCGTACAACTCGACCGATACCGATTCCCAGTCGCTCACCGCGAAACTCACCGCGGCAGCCACATTCAGCGATTTCGGGAACAGCCGCACCGCCTCGGTCGAACTGCCCGCGAAAACACGGAGTCGCGTCGTCGTGGTACCGATCCGGTGCCGCTCCGCCGCGTCCATCCACGGTTGCACCAGCGATCCCGGCGATTTCGTCGACCGGACGAGCACATGGTCGAACGGCGCCGCGTCGCGTGCGGCGGCGAGCAGGTCGAGACCGCCGACCGCGCCGTGTGTGCATACGACCCGGCCCGGCCCGCTGCCCGCGATCCGCTGCGCGAAGGCGGGATCCGACAGCGCCCCCACCGAGGACACCAGCAGGTCGCATCCCGCGTCGACCACGTGCGGGCCGACCTCCCGGACCGCCTCCTGCGAGGCGCATTCGACCACCACGTCCGCGAGTTCGAGCGCTTCCGCGAGCGAGAGCGCGGGCGCCGGGAGACCCTCGACCGGAGACCGATTGACGATCCCGACCAGCTGGGCGCCGGGTACATCACCGCGGACGAGCCGGTCGGCCACGACCGCGCCGATACTGCCGTAACCGAGCACGCACACCCGCGCCGGCTCCCGGGCACCGAGTACCGCAGTGGCCGACTGTGTGCCGTTGTACCCCGAATTCATCGTGCCCCCTCGGAAAGAGTTGTATGCGGTCGGCGGAGACCGCCACGTAGGTGGCGAGTTCGTATCATCGCGTCCTCTCGGAAACGGTGGCGAAGGCCGGAGCGCAGGCGAAGGTTTCGCATCATCGCGCCCCCTCCGCTTCGCGCGCGGCGATCGCCTCGTAGACCCGTTGCGGTGACAGCGGAAGTTCGGTGAGCTGAACCCCCACCGCATCGGCGACGGCCTGGGCGATGGCACTCGCGACGGGTAGCATCCCACCCTCTCCCATGCCTTTACTGCCGAACGGTCCCGCACCGTGGCCCTGCTCCTGCGTGATCGAGACGAAACGCTCGGGGATATCCTCGGCGAGCGGCACCCGGTAGAGCAGTGCCTCGGCATTGAGCAGTTCCCCGTCCAAGTCGTACCGGAGTTCTTCGAACAATGCCTGTCCCAGTCCGAACACCGCGGCCCCCTCGTCCTGACCGCGGCACGCGATCTTGTTGATGATCTTGCCGGCGTCACCGCTGACCGCCAGTTGCAGCACGGTGATCCGGCCCGTCTCGGGGTCGACCTCCACTTCGGCGGCCGCCCAGCCGATCTCCCAGAACACACACGGGGCCTCGAGCGGCGCCCGGTGATCATTGCGCGCCTTGTAGAAACCGTCGGCGGAGAATTCGAATCCGGTGTTCCCGAAGACATCCATGATCATCGGGAACAGGTCGTGCACGATCCCGTCGGGCGTACGCACATGCCAGTTCACGAGCTCGAGCCGGGCGGAATCGACGGCGAGTTGCGCCCCGGCCCAGTCGAGTACCTCGTCCCGCAGCTTCTCGGCCGCCGTCCGCACCGCCTGCCCCATCACCGCGACGCCCGAAGACGCATTGGTCCCCTGGTCGAACGGGGTGTTGTCGGTGTCGATACGCGCGTAGGCCACCCGGGCGGGATCGCAGCGCAGCACCTCGGCGACCAGTTGCGCCATCGCGGAGTGCCCGCCCTGCCCCATCTCGGTGAGCGCGCAGTTGAGCAGGACGTCACCCCGCGTGGTGACCTTGACCCTGGCCGTTGCCGGTTTGTTGATACCGCCGCCGTCCTTGACGCCGACCGATACGCCCATCCCCCGGTTCCCGGTGTGAGCACGCCCGTGGTAGCCGATCGCGTCGGCCACCAGCCGCATCCCTGCCACCAGGTCGGAGTCGATCCCGGACTCCCCCGGCACGAACTCCTCACCGAGCGCTTTGAGATTGCGTACCCGCAGTTCGTAGGGATCCAGTCCGAGGCGATCGGCGATCAGATCCACCTGACGCTCACTGGCCCACGTCGCCTGGGTACCACCGAACCCCCGGTAGGCCCCGGCCGGCACAGTATTGGTGGTGACGACCTTGCACACCGAATCGATGTGCTGCCAGCGGTACGCGCCGGGCATCCGGTAGCCGGCCTTCTCCGCGACCGCTGGACTGTGCTCGGCATAGGCACCGCCGTTGAGCAGCACTGTCGACTGCCTGGCGACGAAGGTACCGTCGGCCCGCACACCCGATTTCACGATGAGTGTCGCCGCGTGCTGCGAAACGGTGAGGAACACCTCCTCGGTGGTCATACAGAACCGGACCGGTCGCCCGCCGCTGAGCTGGGAGAGCCGGATCGCGACCGGGTCGGCCTTGGGTCCGTTCTTCGCGCCGAAACCGCCACCGATCAACGGCACATGGACACGGATCCGGTTCTCCGGCAGCCCGAAAACCCGCGCCAGCTCCTTGCGCAGGTTGAACGGCGCCTGCGTCGAGGTCCACACCTCGATCTCGTCGGCACTCGCCTCGGCGACGGTCACGAACGGTTCGAGATGCATATGGTTCATCCGCGAGAACTCGAAGGTGTCCTCGAAGATATGGTCACATGTCTCCCAGACGTCGGGCGAGCCGGTGCGGTACCGGAACTCGTAGCTCACATTCGGTTCGCTGCGCAACGACGCCGACGCGCCCTGCCCGTACTTCGGGATCACCCCGAACGGTTCGTCCGGATGGATGACCGGCGCCGATTCCGCAAGGGCCTCCCCGACGGTGAACACCGCCGGCAGGACCTCGTATTCGACCCGGATCAGGTCCAGGGCGGCGAGCGCGGTGCGCTCGTCGACGGCGGCGACCGCGGCCACCACATCACCGACATATCGGACGACACCGGTCGCGACTACCGGCTGGTCCTTCACCATCGTCCCGTAGCACTGCAAGCCGTCGATCTCGTCCTGGGTTACGATCGCGGTGACCCCCGGCAGCGCGCGTGCGGCCGCGGTGTCCATGGAGACGATACGGGCGTGCGCGTGCGGACTGCGCAGCACCTTCGCGTGCAGCATGCCCGGGCGCACGATATCGGCCCCGTACACGGCCCGCCCGGTCACCTTCGCCGTCGCGTCCGCCCGCGGGCCGTCCCGGCCGACCACCCGGTGTTCCGGCGGTGCCGTGGGCAACTCGTGGATCCGGTACCCGCCGACCGTTTCCCCGGCGTCGACCACGTGGGTGCGCGCGTCGACCAGCGGGCCCCGGGCCGCCGACCGATCCGAGATCGCCGTCATTCGCGATCCCCGTCCTGCGCGGCCGTCAGCTCCGCCGCGCGTTCGACGGATTCCATGATCATTTCGTAGCCGGTGCAGCGGCAGGTGTTCGAACTGATCCATTCGCGAATGGTGCCGCGGTCGGGCCGAGGTTCCCGGCGCAACAGACCGGTGGTCAGCATCAGCATCCCGGAAGTGCAGAAACCACACTGGTAACCACCGCATTCGGCGAATGCCCGCTGCTGGGGCGAGAGCGTCCCGTCCGCGGCCGCCAGTCCCTCGACGGTCTCCACGGAAGCACCGTCGACCGCGAACGCGAAGGTCGAGCAGGAGGCGACCGGCACATCGTCGACGAGGACCGTGCAGGCTCCGCAGACACCACGTTCACACGAACGCCGCACGCCCCGGCAGCCGAAGTCGTCGCGCAGCACATCGAGCAGGACGGCGCTGGAATCGATTCTGCAGTTCTGTTTCTCGCCGTTCAGGCCGAACTCTATCGAGGTGTCGAGCGTGCTCGGCGGAGCTTGCGCGCCGGCCGGTCTCGTCTCGGCATCGGGATCACACATGCGGTTGGTCCTCACAATGGGGGGTGGCAGTGGCTGCCTCCTGGAGCAGCCTGCGGGTCAGCACTGTGACGAGGTGCCTTCGGTACTCGGCCGACCCGGTGTAATCGGCGATATCGTCCGGGAGTTGCGCGGCGAGGGCCGCGGCGGTCGCCACCGTGTCGATATCGGCCGCCGACGTGGCCCCGGTGTCGACGCGCAACGAGATACCCCGGCGGTACTCCGACCCCGCGGTGGCGTGGACGGACAGGGTGGCGCCGGCGCCCCGCCGGATCGCGAGCGCGACCGTCGTGGTGGGGCGCATCGAACGCTCGTACCCGAACCACACCAGATCCGCGGTGGACACCTCGATACCGGTGAGCAGTGCGCTGGTGTCATCGGTCCACAGTTCGCTGGATGCGAGAGTGCGGCCGTCCGAAATCGACAGCCGGGCATCGAGAGCACCCAGTAGTAACGGCATCTCGTAGCGATGGCGCCGGGCCATCAGATTCCCGCCGATCGTTCCGGTGTAGCGGATCCGCACGGTGGCGATCCGTGACCATGCCGCCGCGAGCCCCGGGATCGCCGCGGCCACAGTCGCACTGGTCGCGCCCTCGTGATGGGTGACCATCGGCCCCAGGTGCAGGACACCGCCGTGGTGCGTGATCGCCTTCAGGCCCGCCACTTTCCGCAGCGATACCAGCGCCGCCGGCGTACAGCCCTCCCGGATCCTGGCGACCAGATCACTGCATCCGGCACCGATCACCGCTTTCGGGTCGGCGGCGAGCACCGCCTCCACCTCGGTTACCGATTCGGGACGGTACAGCCGGAACGGCGCGAGAGCCGATTGACTCTGCGCGACGATTCCGGACCCGTCGACCGTGGCCCTCATCAGTGCGCCTTGTTCACAACCGCATCGCGCGGACTGTCGGCTGCCACGCCCTCACCGCGCAGCAGCCTGGTCACATGCGAACGGATCTCGACGAATCGTGGATCCGTCTTGGTGGTGATGTGATCCCGCGGCCGCGGCAGATCGACCTCGATCGTCTCCGCCACGATGCTCGGCGGTTTCGACAGCACGATGATGTGATCGGCGAGGTACACGCTCTCGTCGATATCGTGAGTGACCACCAGGACGGTGATTCCCAGCCGCGCCTGGATCGTCAGAAGCAGATCCTCGAGTTCGGCGCGGGTCTGCGCGTCGACCGAGGCGTACGGCTCGTCCATGAGCAGCAGCTTCGGATGGCTGGCCAGCGCCCGGGCGATGGCGACGCGCTGCTGCATACCGCCCGACATCTGCCAGGGGTAGAGCTTCTCCTTGCCCGACAGGCCGACCGCGTCGATGGCTTCCTGGACCCGCGCGGCGCGCTCCGGCCGCGGCAGATGTTCGAGCGGGAAGGCGATGTTCTTGTCCACCCGCATCCACGGGAACAGGGAACGCGCGTAGTCCTGGAACACCATGGCCAAACCGTCGGGCACACCGGACACCTGCCGTCCGTCGAAGGTGACCGTGCCGGTCGTCGGTGTATCGAGTCCGCTGATGATCCGCAGCAGGGTCGACTTACCGCATCCGGAGGGCCCGACGATCACGCTGACCTTGCCGGCCGGCGCGTCGGCGGTGATATCACGGACGGCCGGGTTGGTTCCGTAGGACTTCGAGATGCCGGTGAGGACCAGCTCCGCGGACGTGATCGTCACATCTGTACTAGTCATTTTGCTGAGTCACTCCTCGGTGCCAGGCCAACGCCCGCCGTTCGACGAACACGAAGATGAAGTTGAGTGCGACACCCAGGGCGGCGAGCACGATCAGGACAGACCAGAATCCGGTGTAGTCGAAGTCGCGCTGTGACCGGATCAGCAGATATCCGAGACCGTTCTCGGCCTTCTGCAGTTCGGAGATGATCATGATGATGAGCGACAGCGACATCGCGGTCCGCACACCGGCGAAGATCTTCGGTCCGGCGCCGGGCAGGATGATCTGCGTCAGCACCTTCCAGCGCGAGATCTTGAACACCGCGGCCGCCTGCATCCGGCCGGTTCCCACGCTCTGCACACCGTCGATCGTGTTGAACAGGATGGGCCAGACCACGGAGAACGCGATGAGGAAGATCTTCGGGCTGTCCCCGGTGCCGAACAGGAAGAAGAACACCCCCAGCAGGGCCGGGCTGGGCAGCGACCGCCCGAGGTGGATGAGCGGCTGGAACAGCGCCGTGAGCACAGGCACGACCCCCAGCGCGACGCCCAGCGCCACCCCGATCACGACGGCCAGCAGCAGTCCCGCCATCGCCCGGTAGACGCTGGGGAAGAAATGGTCGAAGGTCGCGTCGCCGAGGAAGAGCCGGCCGGTGTCGGTACCGAAGAAGTCGGCGAAGACCCGTTCGAACGCCTCGAACGGTGGTGCCACGATCAGCGAACCGACCTCCGACTGCGCCAGCCCCCACCACGCGGCCAGGATCAGCACGGGAACCAGCAGCCGGATGCCTGTCCTGCCCAGCGACGCCGGCAGGGAGCCGCGGGTACGCGCGGCCGAGGCGAGCACGGGAGACTTCCGATCCGGCCGCACGGCCGGCGCGGCGAGTCCCGGGTCGTCGGTCGATGCGACCATCACTGGGCCAGCCCCTTCTTCCATGCGAACACCTTGTTGTCGAGGGCGGTGAAAACAGTGCTCACCGCCAGGCCGAGGACCCCGGCCACCAGCGTCGCGGCGTACACGGTGTCGAGGTTGGTGGCGTTGGCGCTGTTGAGCAGGATGTAACCGCCGATCCCCTGACCGTTGCCGATCAGCAGTTCCGCGCTGACGGCGACGATGAGCCCGATCGACGCGGCGATCCGGATCCCGGTGAACGCGAAGGGAAGTGCGCTGGGGATCTTGATGCGGCGCAGGATCGCGATCCCCGAGAGTCCGAAGGTCCGGGCCGTCTGCACGGCGGTGGCGTCGGTGGCGCGCACGCCGTACAGGGTGTTCAGCAGGATCGGCCACATACAGGCGAGCGCCACCGTGATCGAGAGCGGCAACATCCCCGAACCCAGCAACAGCACCAGGACCGGACCCAGCGCGACCGAGGGCAGGACCCGGAAGACCTCGACCGGGAGTTCGAAGGCGAGGAACACTTTGGTGAAGGCGCCCATCAGGCCGCCGAGCACCATCCCGGCCACGGTCGCGATCAGCAGTCCGAGCATCCATTCGCGGAGGGTGAAACCGACTTCTTGCCAGAAGGTCTGGTCACCGAACAGCGCACCGGTCTCCGTCAGCACCCGGCTCGGAACGGGCAACCCGGGCGTGGCGATCACCCCGGTCCGGATGACCAGTTCGGTCAGCGCGGCCGTCCCGAGCACACCGACGATTCCGTAGACGATCTGCTGCTTCCGGCCGAGCGGCTCACTGAGGAGATCCATCTCAGTCCTCGAGCGTGACGAGGTGCGAGGTGACGTCGAAGCCCTCGGGGATCCGCCCCTGGGCGGCGAGCATATCGGCGACGGACTGCATCTTCGCCGGATCCATACGCGATGCGAAGATCGGCAGCGACATCGACTGGGCTACCTCCGCGGGGACCTTCGCGACACCGGGCAGCCAGCTGCGGAAATCGGCCTCGTGGGCGGAGATATCGGCCCCGGCGGCGTAGATCGCGCGAGCGAACGCCGCGGTGGTGTCCGGGTTCGCGTCCACGAAATCGTCACCCGCGACGAAGATCGACGCGGGCAGTGCGTTGTTGGTGTCCGTGGTGAGGTCCGCGATCTCCCGCATCCCGGCGCCGCGCGCGGCCGAGGAGAACGGCTCGGGGGCGTACCCGACATCGATCGACCCGGCCTGTACTCCCGGCAGCATCTCCGGGAACGGCACCTCGACGTACCGCGGTTCGATATCGACGCCCTGGTCGGCCGCGAGGTTGCCGATGGTGACATCGCCGATGTTGTTGGTGGTGTTCACGCCGACGGTCTTACCGTTGACATCGGCCAGCGATCGGATCGGCGAATCCGGCTTCACATAGAGGATTCCGCTGCCGTCACCGAGCGAGGCGGTATGCGCGACGGTGGTGATCGGTGTCTTGCGGGACTGCGCGATCGCCGCGGAGATCGAGTTGGCGATGCTGAAGTCGAGTTCTCCCGAGGCGACCTTCTGGATACCGATGGGCCCGCCCTGGATCGGCTCGAGCGTTACCGTGAGCCCCTCTTTCTCGAAGTAGCCCTTCTCGTCCGCCCAGTACACCGCCGCATAGTCGGCCAGCGGCAGAACGCCTACCGAGACCTCGGTCTGCTCGAGTGTGCCGTCGGTGGCCACGGCGGCGCGCTCGCCCGAACCGCTGCACGCGCTCAGAACCAAGGCGGAGCCGGCCAGCAGGGCCGCGGCCGCGAGGCGGATTGTCGTCATGAACGTCTCCTGTCGGGACGATGGTGGCGACCGGGCTGTATTCCACCGCGGTTGCCCGAACATCTTGGCTGCAAGAGATTTGTACTTCCTTACCGCTAAGAGGTCAACGGTCGGATGGGCACGAATCCGACGATCAACAGGGGGTTAACCCCACCGGAATCCGTCGAAATGAACGGAGAGATGCAGGTCACACCCATGAATCGCGCGTGACGGCACCCACAGAAAACGCCGGAAGGACGTCGCGGAAACTCCCCCGAAAACGACAAACGCTCCCAGATCGTGGGATCCGGGAGCGTGTAGAACAGATATTCAGGCAGTGCGATCGACCGCGGCGCCCTCCCCCGTCGGCAGCGCCGCCATTCGCAGCGATCCCTCCAGCACCGTGAGCAACCCCGCCAACCGAGCCTTCTGGTCGGCGTCCAGGCCCACGAGCATGTGCGTGAGTTCGGCGAAGTGCGCATCGGCGACCCGGTCCACCAGGTCACGCCCCGCATCGGACAGGGTCACATAGACCACCCGGGCATCCTCGGGGTCGCGTTCCCGCAGCACCAGCCCGGCCTCTTCCAGCCGGTTGACCCGCAGCGTCAGGCCGCCTGTCGTCACGAGCGTCTGCTTCGCCAGCTCACCCGCCGTTCGCCGGAACTCCGGCTCCGCCCGGCGCAGGCACGCGAGGACGTCGAACCCCGCCTCGTTGGTGCCGAACTGCTCGAACACACCGTTGATCCGGGATCGGTAGAGCAGGAAGCTGCGATGCATGCGCCCGAAGATCTCCAGCGCGGAGACATCGAGTTCGGGCCGCGATTGGGCCCACTGCCGGATGATCTCGCCGACACCGTCCGAGTTTTCCGTCACTGCCTCTGCCACAACCCATCCCTCGTCGCCCGACCGGCTTACCTTTGCGCAAAGGTACTGTACGATCTTTTCTATCATCCCACCAGCGCGGGACTCCGGCGATCGTCTCGCCGGGACGGCTCGGCCGCAGCACCGGCGTGAACGCCGACAGTGACCACCGGCCGCGAACCGCGCGCACCGGTCGACCGAACGCGGACCGGCACGACAAGGCAGAGGGTAGTCGGATGTACGAGGTGCTGAACACAGTGGCCCGATGGCAGGCAGCCGGAATCGACTCGCCCTGGCCACAATCGTCGGATCGGTGGGCTCGATCCCCCGTCCCGTCGGCACCGTCATGGCCGTCGCGCGAGACGGCGCCGTCGTCGGCAGCATTTCGGGTGGCTGCATCGAAAGCGATGTCTTCCATCTCGCCACCGAGGTGATGGACACCGGGAACGCGACCATCCGCCGGTACTCGGCCGATGATGCCGGCGCCGGAGCCGTCGCACTGATGTGTGGCGGCGCGATGGATGTCCTCATCCGGCGCGTAGAGCCGACGGATACCCCCGGCCTCACACTGGTCGCGGACAGCGTCGCGGCGGGCCGGCCGGTCGCGACGGCCACCGTCGTCTCCGCGGGCGTCCACCTGGGTGGGTCGATCGTCACGACCGGCACATCATGGGCGGGCACCTGCGGCGATCCGCGCCTGGACGCGGCAGTGCGCACCCGGGCCGCCCGACACCTCGAGGCAGGCACGGTGACGACCGTACAGCTGGGCGAGACCGGAGAATGCGCCGAGAGCGCGCTGTCGGTTCTGATCTCGTCCATCTCTCGGCCGCCGAACATGCTGGTATTCGGCGCGGTGGACTTCGCCCACGCGCTCGTCCGAGCGGCGAAGCTCCTGGGGTTCTCGGTGACACTGTGCGACGCCCGGCCGGTTTTCGCGACGTGCGAACGCTTTCCGGAAGCCGACGAAGTGGTGGTGATGTGGCCCCAGGACTACCTGAAACAGGCGGCGATCACACCGTCCACCGCCATCTGCGTCCTGACTCACGATCCGCGCTTCGACGTACCGGCCCTCGAAATCGCCCTACGGTCCGACGCGGGTTACGTGGGTGCCATGGGCAGCCGGCGGACACACACCGACCGGATGGAACGTCTCCGCGCCGCCGGGGTGACCGAAGCCGAACTGAGGCGCCTGTCCTCCCCGATCGGGCTCGATCTGGGCGCCGCGACACCGGAGGAGACCGCTGTCTCCATCCTCGCCGAGGTCATCGCCCGGCGCCGCGGCGGCAGCGGCCGGCGGCTCGCACGCATCGCCGGGCCGATCCACCCACCGACGCCCGCCGATATGAGCCACCGGGCTCTCCTCGAAACAGACTAGAGGTCGCGGCCGGTCCATCCGACCTCCGGTATCGAGGCCCGGGAAGCCGATCGCCTCGCTCGGCGACATTCGCGCCGCCACTCGAACCAGGAGCCCCATGGCGAAATGCAACTCCACGGGCACCGGAGCCGTCCGACCCGATCCCTGCTCCGGGACCGGGAGCGAAGGAAGCCCGAGCAGCCCGTAGAGTGAGGCAGTCTTGCGGTGTTGAGAACGCAGCCCCGCAGAGCCACCCGATCCAGCGCGACACACCCCGAGCAGCGGCGCACAACCGTTCGGCTCAGCGAGGGCTCTGCAGTGAGGCCGCCACCTGCGGCACGACCGTGTAGAAGGTCGCTCCGACGCCAGCACAGGAAGAGACGCCAGCGTGCATCATGAGGACCGACGACGTGATTTCACGGTCGAAGTATTGCCGGACGGTGCGTCGGTCACCGTCACCGCGACCGGCGAGATCGATATCCATACGGCTCCACGCCTGCACGAAGCATTGACGCGCGCGATGGACGAGCGGCCGCGGACACTGATCCTCGACCTATCCGCAGTGGGTTTCTTCGACTCCTCGGGTCTGAAGGTGCTGCTGGGCTGCCGGGACGAGGCACCGGACCTGCGCCTGGCGGTTTCACCGGCCGTGCGGCGGGTGATCGAAGTCACCGGGCTCACCGAGCAATTCCAGATTTTCGACAGTATCGCGGCCGCAATCGCGTGACCCGGGAACCGCTGAGTCGGCCACGGCGGCGCACCACCGGCGTGGAACTCGCGGAGGAGCGCAGCCGGACCGAGTTCCTCATCGAAGCGTCCGAGGCCCTGTCGGCATCGCTGAATATCGAGCGGTGCACCGAATCCGTCGCTCGGTTGGCGGCCCGTCTCGCCGACGGGGCGACCGTCGTAGCACCTGTCCAGGACCTCCGGCTGCCCGTGATCACCTGCTCGGTCGACAAGGTACGGCACCAACTCGTCGACCGGGACCCGGCTGCCGTACCGGGTCTCGCGGAAGCCCTGCTCGGCTTTCCACCGGTACCGTCGCGCTGGATCGATCCGCATGCCGTCCCGTCCTGGATTCTGCCCGAGGACTTCCGCGGTCCGCTCGGCTCGGTGATGATCATCGCGCTACCCGGTCACGGGCTTCCCGCCGGCGCGCTCGTCCTGTTCCGCCGAGTCGGTCGGCATCCCTTCGGGGAGCGGGACGAGATCTTGGCCCACCTCTTCGCAATCCGCGCCGGGGCAGCCCTGTCGGCCGCCCGGCTCTACGCCGAGCAAACCGCTATCACCGACCTGCTCATGCGCGAACTGCTACCGCCGCGGCTGCCGCGCGTCCACGGTGTGGAGCTGGCCAGTGGCTACCGGGCTTCGGAGAACCACCAGATCGTCGGCGGTGATTTCTACGATGTCCATGCGGCCGCCGGAACCCGCGACGAATCACTTGTCGTCCTGGGCGATGTCTGCGGGAAAGGCCTCGAGGCCGCCGTCCTGACCGGCAAGATCCGCAATACACTGCATGCGCTGGTCTCCATGTCCGACGACCACGAGAAAGTGCTGAACCTTCTCAATCAGGCGCTGCTCACCTCCCACCACGACCGGTTCGCCACCCTGGTCATGGCCTCGGTCGCCCACCGCGACGGCCGGGTGCGGATACGACTCACGGCCGCCGGTCACCCACCGCCACTGATCGTGCGTTCCGACGGCACAGTGGAGAAGGCCGACACCCGAGGGCAATTGATCGGCGTGCTGCCGCGAGTCACCGCGACCACCCTGCGAACCACACTCGAACCGGGAGAAAGCTGTCTGCTGTATACCGACGGGATCACCGAAGCCCGCGGTGGTCCACTCGGTACGAGCATGTTCGGGGAACACCGTCTGTTGGAGGCACTGTCGCGGTGCGCCGGAATGCCCGCCGAGGCGGTCGTCGAACATGTCCAGATGCTCGCCGCGCAGTGGGTCGGGCACCGGCAACACGACGATATCGCGCTGGTCGTGGTCACCGCGCCGATGTGGCCGCAGCAGCGGGAGAAGACCGGACCGTGAACGGGAGACCGGAGGATATGAGCGCATCGCAGTCCGAAACCGTGGCACACAGCGATATGGGTGCGCTCCGTGCGGAACTCTGGGAAGCACTCGGCCGGCGTGACGAGCACACCGCTGTCGCCGCCGTGATCGCCGCCCTTGACAAGGGCGTCCATCCCGAAGAGGTACTCCTCGGAGCCATCGCGGCGGTGCAGTTCCGTGTCGGCACGGAATGGGCGTCCGATCGCCTCACTGTCGCCCAAGAGCACGCCGCCACCGCGATCAACGAGCGCGTCATCGCCGCAGTGGCCTGCCATCCCGCCGCCGCCACCCCTGCCACAGCAGGTCACGTCACCGTCGCCTGCATCGACGGAGAGTGGCACGCGCTGCCCGCCCGATTGGTCGCCGAAGTTCTGCGACTGCGCGGCTGGCAGGTGGAATTCCTCGGCGCCCATGTACCCACCCATCACCTGATCGCCCACATCCATCAGCACGATACCGACGCGGTTCTATTGTCCTCCTCGCTCGCTACCCGTCTCCCCACCGCTCATGCCACGATCACCGCATGCCAGGCGGCCGGCGTACCCGTGCTGGTGGGCGGCGCGGCATTCGGCGCCGACGGCCGTTACGCGCGACTGCTGGCGGCCGACGGGTGGGCGGCCGACGCACGCGGCGCCGCCCGGGAACTCGAGCGTGGCCTTCGACGCAGACAACCGAACTCGGCAGGAGTACCGTCCTCGCCCCCGACGCACCGGAGCGACCAGGAATACACCCTTGTCGTCCGGACGAAAACGCAATTGATCGCCGCTACCGTGACCGACCTCGAGAACAGCTACCCACCGATGCGCGCCTACACCGAACTCCAGCGCGAGCGCACCGCGGAGGATATCGCGCATATCGTCGACTTCCTGGCCACGGCGCTCTACATCGACGACGATGGTCTCTTCAGCACCTTCGTCCTCTGGACCGCCGATGTCCTGACGGCCCGCGGTGTGCCGGCACCCGCGCTGAGTTCCGCGCTCCGCTCGCTGTCGGCGCAGCTGGCGGAATTCCCCCGCACTCGACGAATCCTGCGCCATGCCCACGAAGTTATGACGACACCCGACCGAGTGACGGTCCATGCGCCAGGAATCCCGGAGAGTCCGGCGGCCGGGACGGAGGAGAAGAAGTAGGGGTGCGCCCGCCTACTCGGCCCCGCGACCGGTGAAGTCGAAGGGTCCGCCGTCAATCCCCAAGAGATGACCCGTTCGAGGTGGATTCGGATGACCGCGCGTTCCTGGGGCGGGTACGACGGCTCCTCGTCGGCGAGCGCCTCGGCCGTGCCGCGCACCTCGATACCGCGCATCACGTACGGCTCCAGGGAAACCTGTCGGCCGATGA
Organism: Nocardia grenadensis NBRC 108939; assembly: GCF_001613445.1. GTDB lineage: Bacteria > Actinomycetota > Actinomycetes > Mycobacteriales > Mycobacteriaceae > Nocardia > Nocardia grenadensis. The sequence continues at coordinate 407,307 of NZ_BDCJ01000009.1, read as the reverse complement.
CGAACGACACCCGGCTGCCCGCCTCCACATTGCGGCACTTCCGGCTGGCACGCATCCGCATCCCGCCGATATCGATCGTGCCGTCGGCGTTCACCCGGTAGTCGGTCGGGTTGTTCCGCACAACGCCGGCCGGACACCAACTCGTCAGTTTGATTACGGGAGCCTGCCGGTCCGGGACCCCCTGCCGGCCCACGATGCTTGATGGGCCCGAGAGCTCTTGCATCACAGCGAGCTTCGGGCGGCCTTCACCGGCGCGCAATCGGCTCCTGCAACTCCGTGACCCATCCACTCGGGTCCTGGGTGAACTCCAGCGTCACCTCGCGCGCCGGGCCGTGCGAACGGTAGCCGTTGGCCTCGATCCACCGACCGAGCGCCTGCCACGGTTCGAGGACCTTGTCCATGCTGCCGCGGTGCACCACGGTCGCGGCCTGCTCGACCGCGGGCAGATCGACGATCGAGAAGTCGTTTTCCGCTCCGGGGTCCGCGACGACCGGCATTGCGGCGTGCACCAGCACCGAGCCGTCGGGTCGCTCGTCGTAGTAGGCGATGGCGGGCCCGACGGGTTCGACCCCCGCGCGCTCCAGCCGCGCACACAACTCCTTGAACAGCGGACCCACCACGGGACCGATCGAGTTCGGCTCGAAATCACCCGCCTCACCGATCAATTCGGCGACGCGGACAGCAGGGACGGATGTGACAACCACATCTGGCATGGGCATGGCGCCCTCCTTCTCGATGACACGGAGTCTCGTCTCGACCTGGACGAGCCGGTCCCGGTCCGTCGCGATACGCTGTTCCAGTTCCGCGCGGCGCAGGATCAGCATGCCGCGCAGTTCCGCGCCGCTCACCTCATCGTCGAGGATCCGGCGCACCTGTTCCAGGGTGAAGCCGAGCTCCTTCAGCGCGACGAGCCGGTTGAGCCGGGCCAGCTGACCAGCGGCGTAGGACCGGTGGCCGGTGGCCGGGTCGACCACATCGGGCCGCAGTAGGCCGATGCCGTCGTAGTGACGCAGCATGCGCACCGACACTCGTCCGTGTCTGGCGAAATCTCCGATACTGAACATGACGCCCTCCGGTTTACCGCCTCACACGGTGTCAGGATCAAGAGTCGCGCGCGTTCTCGAAATCTTGGCGAAACCCACGAAGAGCCAGCCGCCGAGCGTCTGCAGCCCCTGTCCGGCGATATCGGCCACGGGTTCGATGTCACCCGAGGGCCCCTACCCCGGGAACCACATCAGTGATTCCGACATTGTCGACCACGAACTCGAGCGGACAGACCTGCACCACGCAGGCCGGTTGAGCCGGCCGCTACCCGGCCGCGATCGTCGAGTTCATGAACAACCGGTCCGCACGCCGCCGACGAGACGGTGTGCGGACCGGGTGCGGTCAGGGTGCGGGGATGGGGCGTCGGCAGCTGTCCGGGGGGTCGATGAGAAAGCAATGCGCCAGGCCGCGGCCGGGTCGATAGTCGCCGGGGACACCGCCTTCGGCGATGGTCCGGCGGTAGGTGCCGACGGCGTCGGTCGGGCGGCGGGTGAGGCTCGGGTCGGTGGTGGTGTCGACGGTGTAGAGGCCGAACCGGGGACGGAAGCTGCCCCATTCGTAGTTGTCGGTCAGGCTCCAATAGTTGTAGCCCATCACGTTCATACCGTCGGCCCGGGCACGCTGGATCCAGTAGACGGTGTCCTGGAGATGGGCACTGCGGGTGAAGCCGTCGGCGCGTGGTTGCCCGTTGTCGGTGGCCATACCGTTTTCGACGATGTAGAGGGGTTTGCCCGGGAAACGGTCGGCATAGTGCCGGAGGGCGAAGTAGATCCCTTCCGGACGGACCGGGAGGTCCCAGATCGGCTGCCCCGGCGGGGTCGCGGATCCGACGGCGCCGCCGAGATATTCGAGGATCGTCCGCGTCGGGTCATAGGCCCAGTAGTAGTCGATTCCGACGTAGTCGAGGCGGGCGGCGATACGGCCGACCAGGTCACCGTTGATCTGGTCGTCCGCGCCGGCGACGTAGCCGACATTGCTGGTCACCTGAGCGTCCGGGCGGATCTGGTGGATATGGTCGTAGATACTGTTGTGCGCCTGCGCGATCCGGTCCAGCATCTGGGGAGCGTCGGCGTTACCGCGGCCGGTCTCGTGGGCGATATAGGCGACGGGTTCGTTCACGGTGACCCACAGCGGGTCCTGGGCGGCGTAACGGTCGACGACGGCGCGCATATTCGCCAGCCAGTCCTCGACGATGGTCGGGCTGCGCCAGCCGCCCCGGTCGGCGATCCAGCCCGGATACACCCAGTGGTCGAGGGTGATCATAGGTCGCATACCGGCCCGGGCGATACTCGCGATCACCGAGTCGTAGAAGCGGAAAGCCTGCTCGTCCCACACCCCCGGGGCCGGCTGCAGGCGTGCCCATTCGATCCCGATCCGGAACACTCGCACACCCATATCCGCGGCGAGGCGGATATCGGATTCGTAGCGGTCGTAGAAATCCACCGAGTTACCGAGACGGTCGAGGGAGGGGTTCGCCTCGATGTACCGCGTCCAGTTGCTGTCGGGCGCATGCCCTTCGGCCTGGAACCCCGAGGACGCCACACCCCAGAGGAACCCGCCGTCCAATCGGGGTAGCCCGGCGGCGGATTGTGGTGCGGCGGCGGAGTGCGAACAGAGCATTACGGTCGAAACGAGAACCGTGAGCGAAACTACACAGAACCGACGGAGCCGTGGGCGCATCGCCACAGGGTAATGCCGGCAAGGACCGGCCCGGCCCAGAAACGCCGATCCCATGGATATGACCGTACGCGGGACGACCGCGACGAGAGCCGGGCCCAGCCCGCACCGGACGGTCGTGAGCGGGACCGGGATATGGGGGCGCGGCGGCGGTGGAATTCGTTCTGAACGACCGCGGCACGATATGATCTCGTGCCCCGGCCGCTCCTCTCGGCGCGGGCCGTCGACACCGAATTCTTCAGGAGTACATCGTGGCAGGCGAGCGCAGCGTCCGAATCCCCCGTTGGCTCAAACCGATGAACCGGGCGATGGTTGCGGTGAGCCGGATAGGCGTATCGCTGCCGATGGCGCTACTCACCGTACCGGGCCGGAAATCGGGGCAGCCGCGGACGACACCGGTGACACCGTTCGAGTACCACGGCGTCGAATATGTTCTCGGTGGTATACCCGGTGCGGATTGGGTGAAGAATGTACAGGCCGCGGATACCGTGGAGTTGAAGCTCGGACGCCGTCGGCGCGTCGTGCGCCTGGTCGAGATCCCGGCGCAGGAAAGCGAACCGGTGCTGCGGGAGTTTCCGCGACTGGTGCCCACGGGTGTGCCGGTGATGATCAAGTCCGGGGTGGTGACCAGCGACGATCCGGACGAGTTCGCCGCGCTGGCCGGCCGGTGTGTGCTCTTCCGGATCGACGACATCCGACCGAACGCGGCCGGCCCGGCGAGGTAACGGTTCCATCGCCGGTCGCCGACGCGGGCGGCATCCGGCGGCCCGACTCCGGTCAACCGACAGGCCCGACGGATGGAGACAGCCGAAAACACTCCGCTCCCCTCGGCCGAGTTCATCGAGTCGACAACTGTCGAGGCCCTACCTGCGGCGCCGAATCCGGCCGCGTCAGATCGGCCACCCGTTCGGCGAACAGGCCGATCATCTCGGCCCCAAGGCACCGCGGCCGCCCGCGCCCGCCGTCCTCGCCGAGGTGGCCTTCTCGCCGCGGCACCGACCCCGACTCGGGCTCACGTATCGGCGATCCGCTCAACCGTAGCGTCGAGCACCGATCACCCGGACCGGCGAAACTCGAATTGGTCTATATGCCGTCAATAGTTCCGGAAGCGTTTCCTCCGGCACTGTGCAAAACAACTATCGAAACGGCTGTTCTTTCCTCCCCCTCCCATAATCGAGTGCCTGTGGTCGAGCCCGATTATCGGTGGCTCTTCTCGTGAACCGCACCGAATAAATATCTTTCGAAAGCTTTTCGGGCTCCACCCGTTCTAGCGTCGTTCGCGGTTCTCAGGCGTGAAAGGTTTCACCCACTGCGGGAACCGATCGCACCTGTGTGCAGGAAGGTAACCGATGAAGCGAACGATAATCAGCAGGTTATTGCGTGCCGCCGTGGTCGTGAGCGCGGCTGTCCTCGCGGCCGGCGTGGCCGGCCCGGCCGGCCATGCCGAACCTACGGCCGCACCCACCGAGCAACAGCTGGCCGACCTGATCGCCGACGGGCTGAAAGACCCGGCCGCGCACCCCATCGCCGACAGCGGCAGTGCTTCGGGATCCGCGTGCAATTCCGGTAGTGGGACCGGCTCGGGCAACGGGTCCGGCGACTGCTACGGCGGTTCCGGTTCGAGTTCGGGGTTGCGCGGCGGCCATTCCTCCGACACCGTCGGATTCGGGCCCGCCTCCACCTCCTTTCTCGCCGCCTTCGCGCACAGCGCGTTCAATCCCGATGTCGCGCCACCCGGCTCCAATGATTGGGCGTGTAAGCCCACCGCCGAGCATCCGGAACCGGTCGTACTGATACACGGCACCTGGGAGAACGCCTACGACAACTTCGCGTTCGTATCGCAGCCGATCCACGACGCCGGCCACTGCGTCTTCACCTTCAACTACGGTAAGTCCGGTCTGATACAGGGCGGCGGCGTCGGCTCGGCGCTGCCCGGCGCCAACGGCACCGGTTACATCGAGGATTCGGCGAAGCAGATCGCCGTATTCGTCGACCGGGTCCTCGCGGCCACCGGTGCACAGAAGGTGAACATCGTGGGCCATTCCCAGGGTGGGGCCGTGTCACGGCAGTACCTCCAGTTCGAGGGTGGCGACCAGAAGGTCGCGCACCTGATGACCTTCGGTGCCACCCATCACGGCACCACACTGATCGGTATCGGTGCGCTGGGCCGGGCCATCAACAATCTCGGTATCGATGTGCTCGGCCTGGTGGAGATCTTCGTGGGCCACTCCGGTATCCAACAGACGGTCGGGTCCGATTTCGTCAACAATCTCAATGCCGCCGGTGACACCGTGCCCGGCGTGAAGTACACGGTGGTGGGAAGCCGGTACGACGAGATCACCACCCCATACGACTCGACCTTCCTGACGGCGGGGCCCGGCGCGACAGTACACAACATCACTCTGCAAGACGGCTGCGAACAAGACCTGTCGGATCACCTCACGATGATGTACTCGCCGCGGGTACTGTCGATCATCCTGAACACCCTGGATCCGTCCCAGCCTCTGCAATGCACCTTCAATCCGTGGTTGATCGGCGGCGGTGGCTCGCTCTGATCGCCGCACCGCGGGCCGCGTGATCGCCCTTCACGCGGCCGGCCCGCACCACCCACGATCTTCGGTCGGCACGATTCCGCCGCGCGGCCCGCACCTGGGTCGCGCGGCGAACTGCGACTTCGGGCAGCTACCGGGTTCGCCCACCGTTTACGAGGACTGCTCCTCCGACGATCCCGTGGCTCCGCGATTCGTTGTGCCCTGTCACAAGGTGACCGGACCGGCGCCGACTACCTGATTTCCGGGGAGCCGACATGCTCGCATAATCATGGTCGCGTAATGACGGGCCGCCGGCGCGGCGGAGGAATTCGACTCGATACCGCAATCGGCGATGGCCCGGGACTGTTGGCGGAAAGGTGCATCGCACCTACGCGAAGGAGGCGTAGCGGTGGAACATCGCATTGTTTCGGGCCGGCTGGCCCGGGCAGGCATGCTCGGAAAACTGGCGGCCACCCAGGCGGCCCACGGAGTGGGGACCAAGATGGCGTTGATCGGGCGCACCGATCAGGCGCGCCGTATGCTCGCCGAGCGCTCGACATTACAGGCGGCACAGCAGATGGTGGCTGTGCTGGGCAGTATGAAGGGCACGGCGATGAAGCTGGGCCAGATGCTGTCGAGGTGGCAGCTGCAATCGGCCCTGGCCGCCCGCACGTTCCGTTTCGATTCCGGATCGGTAGCCCACGATTCGTGAGCGGCGACCTCGGCCGACCACACCCGGCCGGCACGATTCCGCCCCAGGCGGTGCGGGAACGATCTGCTGTTCGGAACAGCCGGAACGTCGACGAATATCGGAGCAGCCGTGGGCAGCGACCGGTCCGGTCGTGCCGCCTTCCTACAGGGCGATACCGGTTCGCTCAGTCGGTGACCGGACGCGGGCTACCGAGGTGGCGGGTGAGAACGTGGCCGAGTTGCGGGGTGAGCGGGCCCGCGTGCTCGATACCGAGTTGGGTCGCGAGGGAAACGGCGTGCGACCGGGTCGCGGTTTCCAGGAGAGTCGCATAGGTATCTGTTGCGGTGCGGATGCGATACCGGGCCGTTGCCGCGGTGACGACGCCGATCAGGGCGGCGGGCCACCACCAGACCGTCAGGACCGAATAGAGGACCGACCAGGCGAGCAGCGTGGTCGCCCGCGCCAAGGCGGTCCGTGCCTCGTTGATCTGGTCACGGGTGGAATCCGGAAGGATCAGCCACACCGACGGCCATACCGTGGCGAGGTCGAGGTGGTGGTCGCGGTCGAGGCGAACAGCCGCGGCGTGTACTCGATCACCGCTCCAGGTGGGTCGTTCCGGCCGCTCCACCGAGATCCGGTTCCGGGTGCGGGCCGCGCGCTGCCGGAGCGCGGAATCCGGCCGGTCCGCGGGGTCGGGAGCCAGCATCTTCCGGAGCTCCCGGCGGTAGACGGCCTCGGCGATATCCCAGCGACGTATGCGCCGGGCCACCCACCAGCGCACCGGATACCGGACCGGCATCGGCCAGGCGGCCCAATCCGCCGCCAGCGCGATATGTTCGGCAAATGTTCCGACAGCTTGCGCGACGAGCCCAACCGCGGCCGCGCAGGCCGAGATCGCCACCAGGAGCAGGATCCCCGCGCCCGTGGCGGTGATCGCCGGGTTTTCGGCGTAGCCGGTGATCGTTCGGGCGAGCAGGCCCACATCCAGCGCACGACCGTGTCCGAGAACGAATGCGGCACCGGCGACCGCGAGATAGAAAGCACCCGGCAAAACCAGCAGCGACAGCCATTTCTCGGCGAGCTTCTTCGTCAGTTCGCCCCACAAGCCGCCCATTCAGGAAAGTCGCTCCCGCAACAACTCCCGCTCGGTGAGGGCGCACCGCGGGGGGTCGTCGTGGACCTCATCGGCGGTTCGGCCCGTGCACCGTGCGAGCGGACAGCGGTAGACGACCTCGAGGTGGTGCACGCCGATCGGCGTGGGGGTGCGGTGATGTCCGTACAGCCCACGCGCATCACCGCCGGCCTGTAGTGCGGTATGGACGGCATCGAGCGCCCCACCGAGATCTGTGGCGCTGTCCGAGTGCACGGCGGCGATCAGACGGTTGAGGGGTGTTGCGGTATCGCTCCCGTCGTCGCCGAGCACGCTGCGAATATCCTCCAGATGCCCACACAGATACGCCAATCCTGCGGCGACCCGCCCGGCATTTTGTGACGACGGCAGCAAACAACCCCCTGGGACGACGAGCAATCCGGCAGATGCCACGTACACGGCGGTGCAGCGCGGCAGTTCGATCATATCGTCGAAGACGTTGTGCTTCAGGCCGTCGGATGACTAGCGTCGATAGCATCCGGGGAGGGCGGTATGACAGATCGTGAGCACGACGGCGACAGATCCGGTTTCTTCACCGCTGTCAAGGGGCTCTGGCAGCAGTTGGGCACGCTGGCCGCCGTCGGCCGAAGCGGTCCGTTCGGCCCACTGGACGCCTTTCGAAGCCGGGTGAATCGAGCGAAGACCGTTGCCGAACTGGACGACGCGATCCGCGTGGGCCGGCAACTCCTGGCCGACACCCCGGCCGGCCACCCCGCATTTCCCGGCACTCGATACCACCTGGCCAGAGCTCTGGTATTCCGGTTCGACCGGACGAATACGGCAGAAGATCTGGATGAGGCCGTGCGGCTCGGTCGCGCGACACTGGATGTCGTCCCGGCCGGTCTCCCCTTCCGTACCGTCGTGCTGGTAGCCGTCGGGAGCAGTTTGCGTACCCGGTTCGAGCAGAACGGCGACCTCGCCGATCTGGACGGCGCGGTCCTGCTGATGCGGGAAGCGGTCGCCCACACGGTCGACGGCGATCCCGATCTCGCCGACAGGACCGACCGACTCGGCGCCGCGCTACGCAGCCGAGTGGAGCGGACCGGGCAACTCGCCGACCTCGATGAAGCGATCGCGCTGGGGCACCGGACGGTGGCCGCGACGGCCACGGACGATCCGCTGCTCTGTGTACGGCTGGTGCACCTCGCCGCGGCCCACGCGGACAGGTACGCACGGACGGGGACGGCGGCCGATCTGGACGAGGCCATCCGGCTCGGCGAGCAGACCATATCCGCGATCCCCGCATCGCTTCCCGACAACCTGCGGACCGAGATCCGGCACGTCCTGGGTCGAAGCGTGCGGGCCCGCTTCGAGCGGACCGGCGACCGTGCCGATGCCGACGAAGCCATTCGCCTCGTGCGACAGGCGGTGACCGGCACTCCCGCCGGTGATCCGGGCCGCGCCGCCTCCATGGACACCCTTCGCGCCGCGCTGCTGAGCCGGTTCGAGCGGACCGGGACGATATCCGATCTGGACGAGGCAGTCGAAGCGGGACGACAGGCAGTGGCGGCGGCCCCCGGCGGTCATCCCGATCGTGCCCGCAACCTGTTCGGTCTGGGGTTCACACTGCGCATCCACTTCGAGCGAACCGGGGACCCGGCGGATCTGGACGAGGCGATCCGGATCGGACGGGAAGCGGTGGCGGTTACGGCCACCGAGGATCCCGATTACCCCGACCGCGCGAGCAGTCTCGGCCGCGCGCTGGTCGATCGATTCGATCGAACCGGTTCCATGACGGATCTGGACGAAGCCATCCGGATGGCTCGACGAGCTGTTACCGGCACAGCGGGAGACAGCGGCACCCGAGCCGGCAGACTGACGACTCTGGGGACAGCCCTTCGGAATCGCTACAAGCGCAGCGGAACGCGATCGGACCTGGATGAAGCCGTCACCGGTCTGCGCGCTGCGGTGGATTCGGCGCCGACCGGATACCAGACAATGAACATCCTGCTGATGAATCTCGGAAACGCCCTGTCGGACCGATTCGAGGAGACGAGCGAGACAGCCGATCTGGAGGCGGCGATCGATATGTTCCGGCAGGCCGTCGCCGCGACACCCACCGATCACCCCGACCTCCCGGCCATGCTGGGCAACCTCGGATTCGCCCTCCGGACCCGCTTCGAACAGATCGGCACCCCGGCTGACCTCCGCGAGGCCATCGATACACTGCGGCGGGCCGCGGGTATCACGCCCACCGATCACCCTGCGTACGCCCAACAGCTCATCAAGCTCGGGGCGGCCCTGATGATGCGGTTCTGGCGAACGGACGCCACGAGCGACCGAGACGAGGCCACCGCAGCCTTTCTGGAAGCGCAGCGGTCCACTGTGGCACCGCCGTCGACCCGGATCCTGGCGGCCCGCGCTGCCGCCGACCTGGTCGCGGCCACGCAACCGGCTCGTGCCGCCGAGTTGGTCGAGCACGCGATCCGACTGCTTCCCGAGATCACGCCGCGGCAGTTGGAACGGTCCGATCAGCAGTACGCCATCGGCCGATGGGGCGGATTCGCCGCCGACGCCGCGGCGCTGACCCTGCGGAATCCGGCTGTACCCGAGAAAGACCGAGCGGATCTGGCACTGCGCCTGCTCGAGGCCGGCCGGGCCGTACTGCTGAACCGGACGGTCCAGGTCCGCGCGGAGACCACCGAGCTAATAGACCGGCATCCGGACCTCGGTCGTGACTTCGTCCGGTTGCGTGAAGAGCTCAATCGGTCCGGCATCACCCCCTTTCCGGGCGGTTCCGAAGCCCCGGCTCCGGACCGGCACCGACTGGCACGCGAACTCGAAGAGGTGCTCACCCGCATCCGGACGCACCCCGGATTCGAAACATTCGCCCTGCCACCGTCGACCGGGCAATTGGTCGCGCAGGCCGACCACGGGCCGGTGGTGGCCTTCAGCATCGGCCGGTACGGTAGCGACGCGCTTCTGCTCACCGCCGACGGAATCTCCTGCCTACCGCTGCCCGCCCTGTCCGCGGCGGCGGTGCGCGACCGGGCCCGCACCTTCCGCGAGGCGCTGAAGACCGCCGCCCACGGCAGCACCGGCACCGAACGACAAGCCGCGCAACGATATCTGAGCTCCACCCTGGAATGGCTGTGGGACAACGCAACCGGTCCCGTGCTCGACGCGCTGGGCTTTCATCGGCCGATCGCGCCCGACCGGGCCGGGCCGCGGGTGTGGTGGGCGCCCGGCGGGCTCCTGGGCCAACTACCGATCCACGCGGCCGGCTATCACAGTCATCCGGCCCGATGCGACGCACCGACGGTGATGGACCGCGTCGTCTCTTCCTATACGCCCACCGTCGCCGCGCTCGAATACGCGCGACGCCGGTGCCCGTCCACCGCGGACCCGGACACGCCCGGGCCGGCCCTCGTCGTGGCCATGCCCACAACACCGGGGATGGACGGGCGGTTGCACTACGTGCTCGAGGAAGCCCACCTGGTCGCCACGCATCTGCCCGGAGCCACCGTCCTCACCGAGCCCGACGAAGTGAACGCTCTCGGCGCCCCGGCGAGGCCGTCTGCCGAACACACCCGCCCGACAACAGCCACTGTGCTGGATCTGCTGCCGGAAAGCGCCATCGTGCACTTCGCCTGTCACGGAGCCACCGACCCCGATGACCCCTCGCGCAGCCGGCTGCTGTTACACGATCACGCCACGACGCCGCTCACCGTCGCCGCACTCGCCCCTGTCCATCTCGACCGGGCGCGGTTGGCGTATCTGTCGGCCTGCGATACCGCTATCAGCACCGATACCCAACTGGTCGACGAATCCATCCACCTGGCGTCCGCCTTCCAGCTCGCCGGATATTCCCATGTCATCGGCACGCTGTGGACAATCGACGACGATATCGCGATCCGCATCGCCGACGCCTTCTACACGGCCTTGCGTACCGCGCCCGATACGCCGGCGGTCGATCTCGGCCGCGCGCCCCACGCACTGCACCACGCCGTCCGCGCGGCGCGCGACACCTTTCCGGCCACCCCATCGCTGTGGGCCGCCCACCTCCACACCGGAGCATGAACCGCCGCGGCGCCGACCGGCCGCCCCGCCCGCGCGAGGGCGGGTTCGGCGATCAGTCGTTCTCGTCGTCTCCGGTGTCGATGCGCACTACCCCGTCGATACCCCCGAGAACCGCGCTCGCGTCCACCGCGCCCTGCCCGCGGAGCCGCAGCGCGACCGTGACCAGCCGATCCGGCGGCAGCCGAACACCGATGTCGGCACGTTGCGCGAGCACCGCCATCGAATCGATCACCCATCCGCGCCTGGTACAGGTGCTGAGGACTTCACGCAGCACGCCGCGGCCGTCCTCGTAGGTGATGATGTACCCGCGCTCGGCGCTACCGCGCCGCGATATCCAACGCCCCAGCGGCGTGTAGCCGAGCACGATCACGAAGTGCAGTCCGGTGACCAGCAGAGCCAGCCATACCAGACCGGAGCCCGCTGTCATGCCGATCGCGGCGGTCTCCCACACCGATGCCGCGGTGGTGAGCCCGTGAATGGCGCCACGCCGGGTGATGATCAAACCCGCGCCGAGGAATCCGATACCGGAGACGACCTGCGCCGCGACGCGCGACGGGTCCAGAGCAACCGTCCCCGCCGACAGCACATCGCCGAATCCGTACTTGCTGACGATCATGAACAACGCCGACGCCGTGCCGACAATCGCCTGCGTGCGCAAGCCCCCGCTCTTGCCGCGGAACTGCCGTTCCAATCCGATGATCGAGGACAGCGCGAAGGCCAGCAGGAGTTGCCCGATCTGGCCCACACCCTGCGCGTTCGTGCTCGCCACCGCAGCGACCGTCGTCATCGATTCCAATCGTGTCGCACCGGTGAGTCGTTGTCGACGCAGCTCGCCGTGGGCGAGGCAGCGACCGGTGGACGGTCGGACCGAAAGCTCGGTCGACATTTCCACCCGGTTTCGGCGGCCCGGTACCGATAACGCTTCCGATACGCGCACCCGCGGACCAGGTGACCTGCTTGTGGTCATACCGCGCAGGGTTCTCGGGAAAAGCCCGCGGGCACCGCTCGAACACGACACCCCAGGCGCGATCCGCTCCCCCGGACGTAACGATCCGGGATACCGCGGGAGCAAAGAGTCGTGTACCGGATTTCCGATATCGAATTCGCCGCCCGCAATGGCACGGCTCGCCCGAGGCCGGCGCTGATCGAGCACCCTTTTCTGGGACTACCGACAGGCGCTGCCGCGTGTATCCTTTGCCTGGGGCGGGTGGCACGGCATGAAGTGACTGTCGATGGGATCAGACCCTTTCGCAACGCAACGCAACCTGGGTGTAGATGCGGTCGCGGAGCTGAACGACGCCGGACTGGAGGGCGCCGCGGAGATCGGCCGGGGCGGCTCGGGGGTTGTGTACCGCTGCGTCCAGCCCGTCCTCGACCGCGTGGTAGCCGTGAAGGTCCTGACCTTCGAGCTGAATGGCGATCGGGAACGATTTCTCCGCGAGCAGCAGGCAATGGGCCGGCTGACCGGGCACCCCAATATCGTCGAGGTCCTCGAGGTCGGTGAGACCGAGTCCGGCCGGTTGTACCTGGTGATGCCTTTCCACCCGCAGGGCTCGCTGGAGGCCCGGATACGCCGCGACGGCCCCTTACAACTCGTCGAACTGTTGCGGCTGGGGGTGAAGCTCGCCGGCGCGCTGGAAACCGCGCATCGTGCCGACATACTCCACCGGGACGTCAAACCGAGCAATATCCTGCTCACCGACTACGGCGAACCGGCGCTGACGGACTTCGGCATCGCCCGCCTCGCCGAAGGCTTCCGTACCGCCACCGGTACAGTGACCGCTTCACCGGCATTCACCGCACCCGAAGTCCTCGGTGGTACCCCATCGACCCGTGCTTCCGATGTGTACAGTCTCGGCGCCACGCTGTTCTGTGCTTCGACCGGGCACCCCGCGTTCGAACGCCGAAGCGGAGAACAGGTCATGGCGCAGTTCGCGCGGATCAGCACCCAGCCGGTTCCGGACCTGCGCGGGTACGGAATCCCCGCGGATCTGGCCGCCGTCATCGAGACGGCCATGTCTCGCGACAGCGGGCAACGTCCCACCGCGGAAGCGCTCGGCCAGCAGCTGCGGCATATTCAAGCCGCCCATGGGCTCACCGTCGATCACATGGCCTTGCGTGGCGAGTCCGGGGAGCAACCCCGGCCGATGGCCACGTCCGCGCCCATTCCTGCCCACGACCCGAACCGTGGCGGAACCGGGCTGCGGACCGCCGCCGGGAACCTGCCGCAGGAGCTGACCAGCTTTGTCGACAGGCGCAGCCAGGTCGCGGAGATCAAGAACCTGCTGTCGCGGTCGCCGCTGGTGACGCTGACCGGGATCGGAGGGGTGGGCAAGTCGCGTCTCTCACTGCGGGCCGCCCACACACTACAGCGGAGCTACGCCGATGGCGTCTGGCTGGTCGAGCTGGCCGAGTTGCGCGACCCGTTGTTGTTGGTCGACGTGGTGACCACCACCCTCGGCCTACGGCCGGTCGGCCGGCCGGCACTGGAAGCCCTGGTGGAACACCTGTCCGGCCGCGAAGTTCTCTTGGTCGTCGACAACTGCGAACATATGCTCGATCCGGTGGCGGAACTCGTGGAGATTCTCCTGCAATCCGCGCCGCGGCTGAAGATTCTGACCACCAGTCGCGAACCTCTGGGAATCGGTGGTGAAGCGGTCGTACTGGTGCCGCCGCTGAGCTTCGCGGAACCGCCGGTCCCGGGGACGAACGCCAACGAGGCCGTGACGTTGTTCACCGAACGCGCGGTCGCCGTAGTGCCGGACTTTCATCTCGATGAAAGCAATCGGAGCACCGTGGCGGATATCTGCGCACGGTTGGACGGATTGCCCTTGGCGATCGAGTTGGCCGCAGCCCGACTGCGCACCCTGTCCGCAGACCAGATCTCGGAGCGGTTGTCCGACCGATTCGCCGTGCTGACCCGTGGTAGCCGCAGTGCTCCCACCCGGCAGCAGACATTGGGCTGGTGCATCGACTGGAGTTACGACCTGTGTACCGCCACCGAACAACAGCTGTGGGGCCGGATGTCGGTGTTCGCCGGAACTTTCGATCTCGCTACCGCCGAGGAAATCTGCGGGACCGGCCTCACCGAGCAGGGCTTCCTGGACGCGTTCTCCGGACTGCTCGACAAGTCCATCCTCATCCGGGAACAATCAGGTGCCGATCTGACCTTCCGGATGCTGGAAACCGTGCAGGCATACGGCGCACACAAGCTGGCCGAGTTCGGCGAACGGGCACAACTGGACCGACGCCATCGCAGCTGGTACGACCGTCTGGTCTCGCGGGCCGAGGCCGACTGGGTGAGTTCGCGGCAACTCCAGTGGATCACCCTGTTGGAGCGGGAGCTCCCGAACCTCCGTAAGAGCATGGAGCACAGTATCTCGGAAGGCGATGCCGGCGGCTTGCGCACCGCTGCCCACCTCTTCAGTTTCTGGTTCTCCACCGGCCGGATCAATGAAGGGCGCCGCTGGTGCGATCGCCTGCTCGACGCTGTATCCCAGGCACCGGCCGCCGACCGAGCCGGAGTGCTCAACATCGCTATCGTATTCGCGGGCCAAGTCGGCGATCTGATAACCGCGACGGAGCGGATCACCGAGCTCGAAGACCTCGTGGAACAGACTGCCGACCCCTCGATCGAGGCTCTACTCGCCTACGCGTCCGGATGTACCGCACTCAACACCGGCGATTTGAATCTCGCCAGTGTGCGGCTCAACGATGCCGTCGAAGCATTCCGTGCCCGAGAGAATGTGCTGTTCGAACTGAGGGCCCTGGTTGTCCTCGGCTGGGCTCTCGTACTCCGTGGCCACATGCCGAGCGGTATAGCCTGCCTCGAAAGAACACTGACGACCGCCGACGCTCACGATGAGACGGAGATCCGGTCCCTGGCATTACGGCCCCTGGCGCTCGCAGTCTGGCGCACCGGGAACAGCGAGCGAGCGATTCAGCTGTTGAAGGAATCCCTCGCAACCTCACGCCGACTGGTCGATCCGCTCGTCGCCGTCGTCGCGCTCGAGATAATGGCGTGGATCTCGATCGAGAATAACCAAGCCGAGCGGACAGCGGTCTTACTCGGCGCGGCACATGGGCTCGGTCACTTCATCGGCACCAGTATCGTGTTCCCCGACATGGCGGTCTTCCATACCGACTGTGTACGCAGAACCCAGGGCACCCTCGGAAAGAGGCGATTCGAATCGGCCCACCGCAGAGGTTCCGGAATGACGCTGGAATCGGCCGTCGACTTCGCTCTCGGAGAGCAGAACCGAGACGTGGCATCGGCCGACGACGAGGTGCCGCTCACCAAGCGCGAGCGGCAGGTCATGGACCTCATCGCCGAGGGAATGACCAACAAGGCGATCGCCGCGCGATTGACGATCTCCCAGCGCACAGCGCGGGGACATGTGGAGAACATACTCACCAAACTCGGGTTCAACTCACGAGCCCAGATCGCGGCCTGGGTCGCGGAACACTCCGGCGACACGCATTCTTGACAGCCTCATCGATAGCGCGCCGGCACTCGTACCTCAGGTCGATGACGGGACAGCGGTCCCGGCGGCGGCCGAGTCGATGACTCGGCCTCACTGCTCATCGAGTCCGAGCCGCCCGGGCACCGCGACGACGACCACGCCTTCCGCCTCGGTCCGAGCCGGAGACGCCGACCGCGGACCAGAGAGGGCGGTCACCGGACCGCGTCGACCACCTGTGTGGCGACGGGCTGCCAACGACAGCCTCCCTCTTCGCCCACCACGACGCGACCGAAAGCGACGTCGGCGAAATGTATTCCGAATCCCAGCGTGTTGTCCTGGACGAGGCGCTGGAGAATCGCGTGGCGGCTTCGAGTGCTCAGCACGGTATCGATATCCGGCTGTGCGGACCAGTGCGGGTTCTCGATCTGCACCGGCGAGTGGAACAGATCCCCGAAAGCGAGCAGACGCCGGCCCCCCGAGGCGATCTCGTAGACCGCGTGGCCGGCCGAATGCCCCGGTGCGGAGATCAACGTGATTCCGGGAAAGAACTCGCCGGCGTCCTCGACGAGCTCGAGTCGAGGACGCAGCGCCCTCATCGTCTCTTCGAAAGGGCCGTGTGCGTCGGAGGTACCGTGGTGCCATTCGGCGGCGGTTGTTACCGCTCGTGCGCGGGCGAACGGCGTTCGTCCGGTCGCGGGATCGCGGGCGCAAACCCATCCGATGTGGTCGAGGTGTAGGTGGGTGAACGCCAGTACATCGACTTGATCAGGGCTGACACCCAGCGCTGCCAGGCTCGCCGGGAAGGACCCGCCCGTGGTGGCGCCGATTCGAGGCACGGCCGGATCGGCCGGTATCCGACGGGGCCCGAAACCGGCATCGATCAGTACGGTGCCGTCCGGTGTCTCTACGAGCAGTCCTCCCATACCGGCCCGAAGGTAGCCTTCGTCGTCGAGGTACCGAGGGTGGTGAGCCCAGTACTCGGCCGAACTGTCCGGCAGCCACAATGTGGGGTCGAGCTGCACCCATCCGTCATGGACATAGCTGACCCGGATATCGCCGAGGTGAACCGAACGGAGCTTCGGCGTGCTGTGCAGGCGTGCCTCGGCGGGCGTGATGTCGTCGACGCCGTTCATAGCGTTGTTTCTCACCCCCTCGGAGGGTGTCCGGTGAGGACCTCGCTGCGATAGCGCGAGGCAAGTTACACGGCCATCGTATTTCTCGACGCGCTCGCTACCCCGTGCGGGACCGGAGTTCTCCGATGCGAGCAGATCCGCGCCGGCGGCCGATCACGGTGGGCGGGTGGTACCGAGCCGCCGCCCGCCGAGGCCTCAGCTTTCGCGGTCGGGACGGCCCGGCCACCGCGCATAGGGAATGCGGGCGATGTCCAGTACCGCACCGATCGTCGACCATTCGTTGCGACCCAGACGCGCGAGTGGGCGCAGCCGGTCGATCGCGGGGAGGCTGTTACCACGGGCATCCGTACGGACCACATCGGCATCGACCGCGGCATGCAGGACCCGGCCGATCACCACTGTCGAGTCACCGAGCTCCACGGTGTGTTCGAGGCGGCACTCCAGTGCGACCGGGGACTCCGCGACCCGCGGTGGCGCCACGGTCGCACTGGGCTCCGGTGTCAGCCCGACCTCGGTGAACTCCGAGAGCTCGGCGGGGAAATCCGTACCGGTGGCATTCACCTGCTCGAACATCGACTCGGTGGCCAGGCAGACGACGAACTCACCGGTCTCGAGCACATTGCGCAGCGAGTCCTTCCTGCCCACCGAGGTGAATTGCACCATCGGCGGCGCGACACACGAGACCGTGAAGAAGGAGTGCGGGGCCAGGTTGTCGACTCCTGTGCCCGACCGGGTCGACACCCAGGCAATCGGGCGGGGGACGACAACACTGGTCAGCACCTTGTAGAAGTCGCCGTACCCCACCACGTCGGGATCGATACCGGTGCGCATACGGCCACTTCCTTCCAGCAGTACTCGCCGGCACCGCCGTATCGGCAAGGTCCGGGCCGGGACGGCGGTGCGCAACATGCTCCACCGTATACGGGGTCCACCTGCCGTGACCGAGGTAGTCCTTGCCCGATCCCACCTCGGCGTGGGCCATCGGCGCGATGCGCCTCATCGCACCCGTGGCCGACAACGATCTGCCGATGTGCCCTTTCTACCTATCCGGCGATTCTCGATTCGTCGGTGGTCAGCGGCTGCGACGCGGCGGAATCGAGGGGTTCCCACCGAGCGCGGTCGCGAACCGCACCACGGAACGCGTGGTGAGCCGGCGAGAACCGCCGGCCATACCGGCCGGGCCCAGGGAGATCGAAAGCCGACCTCCGCGCTGCAGGGAGATCGGTGGAAAGGGTTGCCGTCGGTCGAGGCAGCAGCTTTCCCGAGCCGGCTGGTTCGGGCCCGACGAGCAGGCACTGCTCGATTGGGCGCGCGTGGCCTGGGACAACCTCCAATCGGCCATGGAGAGCAGTATCGCCACGCCGGGCGAGGCTGCGGTCGGGCTCGAGATCGCCGCCGAGCTCATCGCCTTGCGTATCCCGTTCTTCGCGGGCTCGTTGCGGGAGCCACGCCGGTGGGCCGAGCGCGCGCTCTCGGCAACCCGGGACCTGGACCCCGAGCCGGTGCCGCTGGAGGTCGGGGCGATGTCACTGATCGCCTGGATCAGCCTGTGCCAAGGACTGCCCCGCGAGGCCGAGCGCATGCTCGACGAATGCGTCGCCCGCTGCGTGCCCGACGCCGCGGACCGAGTGCGCTGGCGCGCGGAACCCGATGTCGATCTGGGGCTGTCCGCCGCGGTCGAATACGCCCGAGGTGCCGAACTGATGCTGATCCGCCGCGATCCGCGGGCGATCGCCGTCCTGGCCCGGGCGCGGGCACGTTTCACCGCCGAGGGAGACGCGGGCGGCGCCGCGATGAGCGAACTGTTCGAAGCGCTGGCCGCCGCATTCTTCGGCCCCGCCGGCCAAGCACTGGACACCTGCCGCGCCCACCTCCGCAACGCCGAGCGCTCCGGTGCCCAGTGGGCGATCTGCTGGGCGAGGCTGGCATGGGCGATCGCATCGAGTAAACACGGCGACGCGGGCGAGGCGCTCGCCGTGGGGCGCGCGACATTGTCCGATCAACTCGCGATGCGCGACCGGTGGAGCGCGGTGTGGGCCGTGCACATCCAGGCATGGACGCTGGCCCGCCTGGTCGCCGCCGACGACGAGCCGGCCGTGACGGCCCGGGCACGCGATATCGCACGCCTGCTCGGCGGCGGTGCCACGCTCCGCGAAGGCCTGGGCGTCGATATCGTCCACCTCGGCCCGTTCGCCACCGAAACCGAATTCGCCGCGGACACCGCCCGGAGAATACTGAACGACGACGCCTTCGCGGAGGCGGAGCGGGAAGGTGCGCTGTCGCGGCCAGAGCTCGGCGAAGTGACGCAGCTGGCGTTGGGCAACCTGTCCATGGACAAGTTGCCCGTCGAACATCCGATCCGGCGCAGCCGCCCCTCCCCGTGGCAGCAACTGTCGACGGCCGAGCAGGAGGTCGCCGTACTCGCCGCAGCGGGGTGGACCAACACTGCCATCGTGGTGCGGCGCGGCAGCTCCTCCAAGACTGTCGACGCTCAAATGGCCTCCGTACTGCACAAATTGATGATCGGCTCCCGAGCAGCCATCCGCTCCCTCGTACCCGACGATCGGCAGGACCAGGTGAACGACGAAGCCGCACGTAAGCCACAACGCGGCCGTTCGAATCCTCGTCTCCGCTGACCGGATGTAGCGGGCTACGCTGTCACGCGGACTCCGCGCGAGCGCCGAGTGTCGTGAATACGCTCCCATTTCGGCGGAAGCCACGCCTCCGTAGTCGGTTTCGGACGCATATCCCTTGCGCGGAAGTGGATTTCGCCGTCGCACCGACGGTTGATTGATAGCATTCGTGCGGCAAACCGGCCACTACGTCAGCGGAAGACAAGGGGCGTTGATGGAAGTGGAGGACGTCCACCATTCGTACGGCAGGCGGTCGGTGTTGCGTGGCATCGACATCGTATTGCCCGCCGGGGCGCTGGTAGGAATCGTCGGCGAGAACGGCGTCGGCAAATCGACATTGTTGAAAGTACTCTCCGGAGAGCTGCGGCCGGACCGCGGGACGGTCCGGCACCGCGCCCGGTTCGGTTACTGCCCGCAGCAGGTGGTGCTGAACGATGCGTTCACAGTGCGCCAGCACCTGGACTTCTTCGCCGCGGCCTACGCCGTCCCGGACCTGCGGCGGGCCGAGCAGACCATGGAAATCCTGCGCTTCTCCGAGTATGCCGGTGAGCCCGTCGGCACGCTGAGCGGCGGCACCCGACAGAAGCTCAACCTCACGCTCGCGGTGATGCACGATCCGCAGGTGCTGCTGCTCGACGAGCCGTATCAGGGTTTCGACTGGGAGACATACCTGCGCTTCTGGGATCTGGTCGCGGAATTCCGGGACACCGGCCGGTCGGTGCTGGTCGTCTCGCATCTGGCGCACGACACCGACAAGCTGGACCAGGTGTGGCGGTTGCATGAGGGGGTCCTCCGGACCAGGCAGGAGACAGCCGGATGAGCGGCGGTGTACGGCTGTTCCTGATCGCTACCCGCTACGGCCTCGTCGAACACGCGCGTAACCGGTTCGCCATGGTGTTGGTGGCCGTCTTCGTTCCCGTTCTGATCACTCTGGTGCGCGTGGCCGTCACCGATATCGAGGTACCGTTCCGACTTCGGGACACCGGTCTGGTGCTGCGCGCCGACGGCAACGAGCTCGCCCAGATCAGCGGCGCCCTCACCGCGGTCTCATTGATCATCGGGTTCATGATGTTCGCGGCGACTTTCAGTAGCGGAGCCTTCGACCGGCGGCTATCGATGGCCGGATTCCCCCGGGTGGCACTGGCTTTGGCGAAAATCGCCTGCCTGGTGGTGGCCTCGTTGGGGGTCTGTGTCTATGCCACCGCTGTGATCTGCTGTTACTGGTCGCCACAACGGCCTGTCCAGCTCGCTGCGGCCCTGTTCTGCGCGGCGATGACCTATGGAGCGCTGGGTGTCGCCCTCGGCGCACTGCTCCGCCGCGAAGTGGAGGGTATGTTCGCCATAGCGATGATCAGCTGTTTCGACATGGCTGTACAGAACCCGATCGCCAGCAGCGGCGCGGACAGCGAATTCGTACGCTGGCTGCCCTCCTATGGTGCGATGCAGGCCTCGACGGCTGCCGGTTTCGCCGACACCACACTCTTCGCGGGTTTCGCCGTGCAATTGGTCTGGTTCACCGCGAGCGCCCTTGCCGGACTGGTCGCTTTCCATCTGCGCACCCGCTCGTCCCTGGGTCCGACGAGGTGGATCCATATCTCCGGACGCCGCACCCGCGGGCCGGCGAAGTCCGGACAGCCGGCGAAACGTTGAACGCGTGTCCCGGGCGGGCCGTATCGGCGGACAGCCCGGGACGAAGGTTCCTTGCGGCCGCGGGAGCTACAGTACGGCAGGAGCCGGTTCGGTTGTCCGGTAGTAGACCTCACGACGCAAGCGTTCCAGGTCCGGCGTCGCGGAGGTCGCCCCCACCTTCGACGTCGTGGCGTACCTGTCGCTTTCCCGCCCCCAGAGCCCCATTCTCGCCATACTTCCGTACATCTCCGCGTAGTCCTTCCCGCGGCCCGAAAGACCGGGAAGTACGCGGAAGAGCGTGGGAACGTAGCGGATCGCCGACTCGAACTGGGCGCGATGCTCGGCGACCTGCCGCCGCACCTGCTCGACGGCTTCGCCGCGGGTGCAGCCCGTCTCGTGGCGGACCGCCCTGACCAGGTTGTAGGGGACTCGGTCGGCTTCGTCCTGCGCCAACCCCACCAGGTCGTTCTCCACGAAGGTCACCCAGAAACCGAGTTCCTCGAGACGGCGAATAACGGGGTGGTTGCGCACTTTCCCGGGCAGCTCCCGGTCGTGATACATCTCCATGACGGCAATGGCGGTCTCCACCCCACTGGTGGACATCCGCAGTGGCAGGTAGTCGGCGGTGGCGGGAATATGGCCGTCGATGCGATGGTGTGCCTCGCGTTCGGCGGCTTCGAACCACTCCTCGACACCGTCGAGGAACCGCTCCTGCCAGCGGGCGGTGCGGCCCGCGCGCAGGCGCGGCCACAAGCTCGCCCACGCCGTGGGAATCGCGCCGGACCGCCACGGCGTCTCCGGGTCCTGGCGCAGTGTCGCCACCATGCCCCGCCGCAGTGCGGTCACATCGTCCGGATCGGTCAGCTGCGGATCCTCGAAGAGGTCGTCCCACACAAGGGCCAGCACGGCCATACCGTAGGCGGTCTGTTCGCGGTAGGTGTCCGCCGCCGGGGCCAGAATTCGTGCCCGGCTCCGGATCGCTCCGGTCCACCGGTGATAGTCCGCCTCGGCCGCAGAGACAGCGAGGCCGGTATCGACCAACCAGCTCGTCAACCATTCCGCGACCCGCGGTGGAAGGTCGTCGACCGGAGCCTCGGAAGGCCGCGTCATGAGTTGGGAGACCGCGGGGCGAGAAGGGCGCCGGTCGAGGATCGACCGGATGTAGGCGGTCATCGCTCGGCGGGCGTCCGAGGGAACGGACAGGTCGGCGAGTCGGCCGGCGGCCTCGTCGAGGAAATCCTCGGCCACGGCCCGGGCTTCGTCGACGGCACCGGAGGCGATGACCAGTTGTCGGGCCCGAGCAGCTTGATCCCCGGTCATTCTGCCGCGCAGCAGGCGGGCCAGCTCCCGGTCGTGGGCGGCCGCGCGGATCACCGGAAGTGTGTAGATACCCTCGGGCAGATCCGCATTGACGGCCTTGCCCATCTCCTCGGCGGTCGAGGTCAGATCGAGGATGTCGTCGTACAGCTGGTAGGCCAGTCCGAAGTGCCGACCGAACAGCGCCAGCGCCTCTTCCTCGTCCGCGGAGCGGCCGGCCTGCATCGCGCCCACCCGGCACGCCAGCGACAGGACCGCTGCGGTTTTACCGTCGATCGTGTCCAGGTAGGACTGCTCGCTGCGGGAGGGAACGTAGAGGTCGGCGGCCTCGATCACCATGCCCGCACACATCTGCTCGCCCGCGAGGGTCGCCGCGAGAACCTCGCGCGGGCCGAGTTCGGCCAGCATGCGCAGACCCGAGAACGTCACCGCGTCCCCACCCAATACGGCCATATGCGATCCCCACACCGCGTTGGCACTGGGACGACCGCGGCGCTGGTCCGCATGATCGACGACATCGTCGTGGTAGAGCGACCCCAGGTGCATCATCTCCACGGCGGCCGCGGCGCGCACCGCCCGGTCGACCGCCGGTATCTCGGGATCGGTGAGCAGGTAGTACGACAGTAGGGTCAGAGTCGGGCGGACCAGACGGCGCGAGGTGCCCGGCCCTTCGTCTGTGAGTGCGGTCAGTTCCGGTCTGTTCTCCAGTCGAACAGGCCCGAGAATGTCGCGGACGCGGTTCAGGTCCGCCTCCAGATGCGGAAAGACAGCCGAGTCGATTTCACGTGGCACGAGCGCGCTCCTGACTTGCTGGATCGGTCATCTACGAACACCGCCGGTCAGTCTGTCACCATGCTCCCGCAAAAATGTTGGTATCGAACGACTTCGACGTTCACCGCAACTATCCGGCGACCGTCACGCGGTGTGGTGCCCGCCGCACTACGGGAACGGCCACCGGTCCGGTCATCCCGGTGCAGCCCGATACGTCCCCGCTCGATATGCACGGCCTCGCCTGCTGCGGAAGTGCTGTGGTGCCGACGGCCGGACTGCGGGTGTCCCACGGTGATTTCGCACGGACCGGGACCCGCAACCGCCGTGGTGGGGACGGCCCGGCCGTCGGCGGCGAGCCGGTCGTCCCACCACTCGGAATTCGCTCGGTCACCGAGTGGCCGAGGAGGAGGGTCCGCCGTCGAACCGGCTCAGGCGGCGGTGGAGGCGCGCTCGAACGGGTATGGACGGAAACAGACGTGCTCGGGTTGTGATCCCCCATCATCGGCCGCGGCGACCAGCAGGTCGACGGCGACGGAGACGATATCGGCCCGAGTTCGACGAATGCAGGTGAGCGGGACGCCCGCCGGAGCGAAGTCGATATCGTCGTAGCCGAGCAGCGCGACGTCGCCGGGTATCTCGATGCCGCGCAGTGTCAGGGCCTGCAGCACACCGATCGCGAGCAGGTCGTTGACGCAGAGCGCGGCGTCGGGCCGGTCACCGGTGGGCCGGGCGGCAATACGCTCACCGGCACCCCGATCACTCCCCTACTTGCCCCTGATCGGTTTGCCGCCACTCACCCGTCCCGTCCGGATTGCGGTGGTATTCCCACGCCGAGTAATCGCCGTCGTGCTCCACCACGCTCAGCCGGTCGGCATAACCGTCGAGGTCGGTATCGGTCCAGACACTCGTCGAATCGGGACCGGTGGTGACGAAGGTGTCGAGGATGCCGTCAACGACCAGGTCCTGGGTGGGTGATTCCATTTCCACCGGTCCCAGGCCGTCCATAGACGAGGACGCATCGAAACTCGGCATACCGATGCCGGGGAATTCTCCTGATGTAGGCATGGATTCTCCTGAGCTCCAATGGTCGACCGCGGGAATATCCTCCGGTTCATCTTTCCATCCCCCGACGGTACAGCGCACCCCGGTTCCCGGGCAGGAACGGGGCTGTCGGTGGTCGGGCATCACCCCGCCGCGCCTTCCCGGCCTTATGCCGCGCTCATCGGGGTGCATGCCGCCGCGATGGAGACGCTGTTCTCGTATAGGTGGTGTTCAGCGCCGGCTCGCTGATGTGTGCCCTTGCCGCGATCCGCATCAATCGATTTCCATGGTCACCGGTGAGCCGCGCCCCGCGGCAGTCGCGCGCCGCAGCATGCGGCGGCCCGCCGATTCAAGCTTCGACTCGCGTACGCAACCCGTTGAGTGTGCTGTTCACCAGCCCTTTGATCACCCGACCGCGAATGAAGCCCGGTAGCGGCAAGTTGTGGTGGATAGTCAGCTGGTAGGTGACCGAGGTGATGTCCGGGCCGGCTTCTTCGAGCTGATAGCGGCCTTCTTGACCGGTCTGCATGCGGCCTTCCACCATCGACCAGCTCATACCGTCGCCGCGGTGGCGATAGGTCAAGGTGTAGGTGTCGGTGCCGACCGTCGCCGACGCCTTGAACCGTGCGGTCACCGGCAGGCCCGTCTGCTCGTCCACCTCGAGCACGTCGGCTTCGGGGATCTCGGGAATCCACTCCGGCTGGCTTTTCAGATCACGGATGGTCTCGAGTACCCGAGCCACCGGCGCGTGCAGGCGCACGGTTTCGGTGGCACTATCAGTGGGCACAGCAGCCATCCCCGGCGGCACGCACCGATTCTGATGCGATGTCGGTATCGGACATGAGAACGATCTCTCCTAACGGTGGAGGTGGCGGCGTTCCCGGTGCATCTGTTCCTGACAGTACTCCCGTACCACGGCGTCGCCTGGAGTCTTTGTACCCTGCCGTCGGGCCGATCGGCGCTCGGGCCGTCGCGCGTTCGAACTCCCGTGGCCGTGTCACGCCGGAACGACGCTGCCGGCTCGACCCGGGTCGGGGAAATGCCAGAGGACGGCATCCGACGAGGTGGGCAGCAGAGTTCGCCAGGCCGGCCAGGTGGCCGAACCATGGGATTCCGTCGGCGCTGTCAGCCTGAATCGCGACGCTCCCCGTAGTAGCCGGCCCGGAGCAGATCGGTGATCTCGCTGATCAGGGGCATTCGCGGGTTGGTGCGGTTGCTGAGATCTCGAAACGCGGTCATCGCCAGTTCGGGTAGCGCCCCGAGAAACTCGTCTTCGGGAATGCCGATCTCCTGCAGCGTGCTGGGCACGCCCGTCCGGCGCAGCAGGTCCTCGACGCCCTGGAAGAGCCGGCGGCGGCTCTCCGCGGGTTCGTGACCGCCGAACACGATCCGCCCGAGTTGGGCGTACTTATCCGGCGCGACATAGGCCGAATAGCCCGGCGCCGGCATGAACTTCGTGGGCACGCTCGCGTTGTACCGCAGGGTGTGCGGCAGGAACACCCCGTTCACCCGGCCGTGGGCGATGCCGAATCGGGCGCCGACAGCATGCGCGAGCGCATGGTTCGTCCCGACGAATGCGTTCGAGAACGCCAGCCCGGCGAGTGTGGCGGCATTGGACATATCGGTGCGCGCGGACAGGTCGTGCGGATCGTCGTACACCCTCGGCAACGCATCGAAGATCAACCGCGCGGCCTGGACACAGAAGGCATCGGTATAGGGCGAGGCGAAAACCGAGGCGGCCGCCTCCAACGCATGGGTCAGCGCGTCGATGCCGGTGTCGACGGTCAGAGTGCGCGGCATGGATATCGTGAGCAGTGGGTCCACGACCGCCATATCCGGCACCAGCGAGTAGTCGACCAGGGTCTCCTTGCGGCCGGCGACGGTGAGGACGGCCGCGGGCGAAACCTCCGATCCCGTCCCGGCGGTCGTGGGTATGGCCACCAGCCTGAGCCGGTGGGGGTCCTGCGGGTAGTCGGCCATCCGCTTGCGCGGGTCGAGGAACGGCAGGGTCAGTTCCTCGAGTTCCTTCTCGGGGTGCTCGTAGAACAGCCTGATCGCCTTGGCTGCGTCGATCACCGAGCCGCCGCCGATGGCGACGAGGAGATCCGGAGGAAACTCCGTGAGCAGCGCGACACCGCGGCGAATGGTGGCCTCGTCCGGTTCGGGTTCGACCTCGCTGAACACTTTGATGTGTGCGGCGCGCAGGTGACAGCGTAGTTCGTCGACGACACCCCGCTGTTCGCCGATCGCGTCGGTGATCACCACCACGTCGGCGCAGGCGACGTCGCGCAGATTCTCCAGCGCGCCGGCATTGAAGAAAGTGTTGGACGGCACACGGAACCACTGCGGTGGTGTGCGCCGATGCGAAATGGTCTTGATGTTGAGCAACTGCATGTAGTTGACGTTCTCGGTGGTGCTCGATCCACCCCACGTGCCGCACCCGAGGGAGAATGTCGGGGTCAGATTGTTGTAGATCCCGCCGAGCGCCCCGACCGCGGTGGGAGCGTTCACGAGGATCCGGCCGGTGCGCACGGCCAGCCCGTACGCGTCGATGACGGTCTGGTCCCGGGCGTAGACCGCGGACGTGTGGCCGAGGCCGCCGTGCTCGGTGACCAGAACGGCAGTTGCGATGGCGTGCTGGACATCGCGGGCCCGAACAAGACCCAGGACAGGCATCAGTTTCTCCTGCACCAGCGGGTGCGCGGCGAGCCGCTCGCGATCCGACGGCAGGGGGGCCAGTAGCACCTTGACCGACTCGTCGACGCTGAAGCCGGCGCGTGCGGCGAGTTCGGGTGCCTGCTGCCCGAGGGCTTCGAGGTTCACCTTGTCGCCGCAGCCGAAAGCGAAATCGGCGAGCGCCTCTGTTTCCTTGTCGGTGAGCAGGTGAGCACCCATTCTTTCGAATTCGGCGACGGTGTCGTCGTAGATCTCGTCATCGACGATGCAGGTCTGTTCGGCGGGACAGATCACCGACGCGTCGAAGGTCTTCGAGATCAGGATGTCGACGACAGCGCCTTTGATATCGGCCGTGCGGTGCAGATAGATCGGGGCGTTACCGGGCCCCACCCCGAGAGCGGGCTTTCCGGCGGCGTTGGCGAGGGAGACGATCTTCTGCCCACCGGTGACCCAGATGAAATCGACCCGGCGATGTCCGAACAGGTAGTGGGTGACGTCGTGTGCAGCATCGGGGATGACCTGAAGAGCACCGGGCGGCATGCCCGCCGCTTCGGCCGCGGTGCGCAGGGTCTCGACCGTGCGTTCGCATGAACGCACCGCCAACGGCGACGGCCGGAAGATGACGGCATTGCGGGTCTTGGCGGCAACGATCGCCTTGTAGAGCACCGTGGAGGTGGGGTTGGTGACCGGGGTGATGGCCAGGACGACGCCGATCGGTTCGGCGACCCGGACAATGCTGCGATCGAGATCCTCCTCGATCACCCCCACGGACTTCTTGTCCTTGAGATAGTCGTAGAGGAACTCCGTGGCCACGTAGTTCTTGACGACCTTGTCCTCGAAAACGCCGAACCCGGTCTCCTCGACGGCCACTGCGGCAAGTTCCGCAGCCGCCCGGATCCCGGCACGCACCATCGCCGCCACGATCATGTCGACCTGCTGCTGGTCGAGCGCGCGGTATGCCTCCGCAGCGGTCGCGGCGGTGTCGACCACCGCGTCGATCTCATCGCGCCGCCCGGGGGTACCGGGGATGGCAGATATGTGCTCCACCGTGGCCGCGTCGCCGGTGCGATCGACAGCTCGGGACTCGGTGCCGCTCCGCGTTTCGCTCATGACTCTCCTCGCTGGAGATGCCGTCGATTCTCGGTGTGGACGAGGCTTATATTCGTGACAGTACTCCCGGTACAGGTTGTTCAGGCAGCCCTCCGAAGAGTCGCTCGTGTACGCCGTCGACCCACGCGGTGTGCCTCCGCCGGCAGCTCGCGGCCGGTGGCGGTTGCCACGATCAACTCGACGACCTCCCCTGCGGCGCGGCGGCCGTCGGCGCAGCCGGACGAGGCGCACCGGAACAGTGACGTCGTTGTCGAGGTTGTCGAACTCCAGCACCCGCGGTACCCGCCGGGGTCATTACCCACCGGTGAGCCGCCGCGATGAGGGCGCGTCCGGTCGCTCACGACTCGGCGTTCGTCGAGGTATCCCTGCGACGGGTGGCTGCCGCGATGGCCTTCCGATCCACTCGGCAAAATAAATAATAATTTAGTATTGACACCGTTGGGCGTGGTGGGCGACTCTGATCGAAGCAAAGTTGCCCAGGCGAGACATCGAGGTCACATGCAGGTCAAGAGGAAGTGGGGCGCCATCCTCGGCGCGGTGCTGATCGCCGCGACCGTCGCGGGCTGCGCGGGCAAGGTCGGCGAGAACGGCCGTGTCGGGGTCGTCTACCTGAACGCCGAGGGCTACTACGCAGGCGTGGCGAAAGGTCTGAACGAGACCTTCACCGAACTGCCCGACGCGCCCCAGCTGCTCGCGTCCAATATCCAGTCGGACGCCTCCAAGGAGAGCACCTTCGTCGATACGGTCGCCTCGGTGCAGGCCGACGCGCTGATCATCTCGCCGGCTTCCGCCACCGCCTCCGTCCCCGCGCTGCGGCTCGCGCACGAGGGCGGCGTACCGATCATCTGCTACAACACCTGCATCGCCGACGAGGCCGCCCGTGAGCTGGTTTCTGCCTACGTGCTCGGCGACCCCAAGGAATTCGGTGCCGCTTCGGGACGCCAGATGGCGGCCTACTTCCGGGAGAAGGGCATCACCGCACCGAAGGTGGCGGTGATCAACTGCGAACAGTTCGAGGTGTGCATTCAGCGCCGGATCGGGTTCGAGGAAGCGCTCACCGCGGCGGCTCCCGGGGCCACCATCGTGGCCAACCAGCAGGGGCTGACCCTCGATGAGGCAGTTCAGCGTGCCGAGCAGATCCTCACGGCCCAGCCCGATATCGACGCGTTCTACGGTGAGGCCGGTTCGCAGATGATCGGTGCGGCACGCGCTGTCCAAGCCCGGGGCAAGGCCGGTGCCGTGGCGGTGTTCGGCGGCGATATGTCGACGCAGGCGGCCGGCATGCTGCGCGACGGCACCATCCTCAAAGGTGTCACCGACATCTCCGGTATCAAGGTCGGCGAACTGGCCGGCCGCGCGGCCGTCGATGTCATCGATGGCCACCCACCCACCGAATTCGTGATCCCGGCCCCGGTCGACGAGTACGTCGGACCGCAGGCCGCGGCGGACTGGCTCGAGACGCATCCGGACGGAATCCCATGACCCCCGCACCCGCCGCGAATCCGCCCCACCCCCGGAAGGACACCATGGATCAGCGCACGGACGATCCCGCGGTCGTCGTCGAGATCGAGGGATTGACCAAGCACTACGCCGGTGTGCAGGCACTGACCGATGCTTCGGTCACGATTCGCGCCGGTGAGGTGCGGGCACTGCTCGGCCGCAACGGCGCGGGCAAGTCCACGATGATCCGGCTGCTCGCGGGTGTCGAGACCCCCGACCGGGGAACCATCCGCGTCGGTGACGAACTACTCGGCAACGGCGGCGTCCGGCGGTCGACGGCGCTCGGCATCGAGACCGTCTACCAGGAACTGAGCCTGGTCCCGGAACTGACCGTCGCGGAGAACATGTTCCTCGGCGTCTGGCCCCGCACCGCCGGGCGCGTCGATTACGACACCATGGGCCGCGAAACCGCCGCCGTCCTGAAGGAACTCGCACTCGATATCGACCCGCTCGGCCGGGTCGAGTCCCTTCCACTCGCCGAACAGCAGCTCGTCGAGATCTGCCGGGCAGTCCGACGCAAGCCGCGGCTGCTCATCCTCGACGAACCGACCAGTGCGCTGGCCGCCGCCGAGGTCCAGGTGGTTCTGCGGACCGTCGAGCAGATCGCGGCGGCCGGGGTCGCCGTCGTGTATGTCAGCCACCGCCTGGACGAGATCCGGCAGGTCGCCTCGACCGCGACCGTGATGCGCGACGGCCGGGTGGTCGAGACCGTCTCGCTGGAGAATACGAGCACCGCCGATATCGTGGCGCTGATGGTCGGCTCCGCCGCGCCGGCCGTGGCGGAACGCACCGAGCGCGTCGTGGACCGCTCCGGGACGCCGTTGCTCTCGGTGCGAAATCTGGTGCTGCCGCCGATGATCCGCGAGGTTTCCTTCGATGTGCATCCGGGCGAAGTGCTCGGGATCGCCGGCCTGATGGGCTCGGGTCGCAGCGAACTACTCCGCGCTGTCGCGGGATTCCATCCGATCTCGTCCGGCTCCGTCGCGGTGGCCGGGACCGAGGTCCGCAATGTCAGCGCGGCCCGGATGAAGGCTCTGGGAGTCGGCATGACACCCGAGGACCGCAAGGGTGCGGGCATCGTGCCGTTACTCGGTGTCGACGAGAACATGCTGATATCGGATTATCGGACCGTCAGCTCCGGACCGACCATCGTGTATCGCCGTTTCCGCGCGGCGGCCGCCGACCTGATCTCGCGGCTGTCGATCGCGACTGCGCACACGGAGACACCGATCGTCAACCTCAGTGGCGGCAACCAGCAGAAGGCGGTCATCGGTCGCTGGCTGCACGCGGGCAGCCGGATCCTGCTGCTCGACGAACCCACCCGCGGTGTCGATGTCGCGGCGAAGTCCCAGATCTACCGCCTCGTCCGGGAACTCGCCGCCGGCGGCGCCGCCGTGGTGTTCGTCTCGGGCGAGCTCGAGGAGCTGCCCCTGGTCTGCGACCGGGTGCTCGCGCTCCGGGGCGGCGAGATCACCGAGGAGCTCACCGGCTCCGATATCACCATCGCCTCCGTCCTCGCCGCCGCGATGGCGGCCTGACCACCACGAAGCCAAGACACGAGAAGAGGACCCCGTGGTCATCACCAAGAACAGTCTCCAGCCGGGTGATTCCCGCACCGCACGCGGCTGGCTGGGCTCGCGTAGTCATCAGCTCAACGAAATCGGCCTCGTGGTGGCGATCGCAGCGCTCTACGTGGTGCTCGGTCTGACCGCGTCGGGCTTCCTGGACGGTTCGAACCAGCTGGGTATCCTGCGCGACGCCGCGACGATCGGCATCGCTGCCTGGGGCGTCACGCTGGTGATCATCGCGGGCGATATCGACATCAGCATCGGTCCCGCCGTCGCATTCGCCTCGGTGCTGGTCGCGATGGGCAGTACCCAATGGGGATTGGGTGTGTTCGGTGCCGTACTCCTCACTCTGGTGCTCGGTGCGGCGTGGGGCGCACTCGCCGGATGGCTGCGGGCCACCTTCAATGTGCCTTCCTTCATCGCCACCCTCGGCCTGTGGAGCGTCCTCGGCGGGCTCGGCCTCTATCTCACCGACGCCCTACCCGTGGTGCTCCCCGACAGCGGACTGTTCGACCTGCTGGGCGGTTCCGTCCTCGGTATCCCGACGTCCGCGGTGGTGATGCTGGTCCTGTTCGCCGTGTTCGTCTATATCGCCAAGTTCACCGCGTACGGCCGTTCGGTGTACGCGATCGGCGGTAACGCGGCTGCCGCCCAGCTCGCCGGCATCAATCTCACCAAGGTGCGCATCCTGCTGTTCGCGACCACCGGCCTGCTCTCGGCGATCACCGGCGTACTCCTCGCCTCCCGGCTCGGCGCGGGTTCCGGCAGCGCGGGAGCCGGCCTGGAGTTCGACATCATCGCGGCCGTCGTCATCGGCGGTGCCGCACTCGCCGGCGGCCGGGGCACGATGCTGGGCACCCTGCTCGGCGTCGTCTTCATCACCGTCATCGGCAACGGACTCGTCCTGCTCGGGGTGAACTCCTTCCTGCAGGACGTCATTCGCGGCGTGATCATCGTCGGCGCCGTCCTGATCAACGCGCTCGTCGTCCGCCGCGGCGCCGCGGCCACCCGCACCGCATGACCGGCTCTCCCATCGATACGGGCTCGGTACCGTCGTCGTTCACCGCACGGGCCCGCCCCGGCCGCCCTCAGGAGGAATTGTGACCACAACCGAACCGGGGACCCAAACCGTTCCCGAGACGATGCCGGGCATCTACCTCCCCGGCAACTCCACCACCGAGATGCGGCAGGTCCCCGTGCCGACACCCGGTCCGGGACAACTACTCGTCGAGGTCGGCGCCGCGGGGATCTGCGGGACCGACATCAGCTACATCTACCGGGAGTACAAGGCCCACCGCGGTATCGACGGACCCGCGTACCGCGGGGTCGTCTCCGGCCACGAGCCGTCCGGTCGCATCGTCGCCGCCGGGCCCGGTTGCGCCCGCTTCGGCGTCGGCGACCGGGTCATCGTCTACCACATCGCCGGCTGCGGACTCTGCGACAATTGCCGCCGCGGTTTCTACATCAGCTGCACCGCACCGTCCCGGGAGTCCTACGGCTGGCAGCGCGACGGTGGCAACGCGCGCTACGTTCTGGCCGAGGAGCGCACCTGTGTGCCGCTGCCCGCGGAACTGTCCTATGTCGACGGTGCGCTCATCGCCTGCGGATTCGGCACCGCCTACGAGGGACTGCGCCGCATCGGCGTCAGCGGGGAAGGTGACCTGCTGGTCGTCGGCCTGGGACCGGTCGGCCTCGCGGCCGGCATGATCGGCCGCGGGATGGGCGCCCGCCGCGTGGTCGGCGTCGAACCGTCCGAGGTGCGCCGGAGCTGGGCCGGCTCGCTCGGCATCTTCGATACCACCGTCACACCGAGCGAGGCGGATGCCGAACTCGACCGGCTCACCGACGGATCCGGGTTCGCCTTCACCGTGGACGCGTCCGGGTCGGCACCCGGCCGCTCCACCGCGGTCGAGCACACGGCCGAATGGGGTCACGTCTCGTTCATCGGCGAGGGCGGCCGCTTCGACAGCGAGGTCTCCGACACGCTGCTGCACAAGCAGTTGACGCTGCACGCCTCGTGGGTGACGTCCCTGCAGGCGATGTCGGATCTGGCGACCAACCTCGTCGCCTGGGGCCTGCGTCCCGAAGCCGTTGTCAGCGACCGGTTCACCCTCGACGAGGCGGACCGGGCCTTCGCCCTCGCCGCGGGGGGCAGCCGCGGCAAGGTCGTCTTCGTCTCGGACTCACTACAGTGACCCGGCCGCCCTCCCCCGGACCTCTCGTCGAGATCGATGCGGGTTCCGCGGGCCGTCCCGACACCGTATGGCTCGACAACGCGGTGTTGCGGCTCGGGTTCGTCCCCGCACTGGGCGGGCGGCTGCTCTCGGTGCGATTGCACGGCCGGGAAACCCTGTGGCGCAATACCGAACTGCTCGACGAGAACCTGCACCCGATGCCGCCGCACGTGCCCGCGCCGGTCTCGGGGCCGATGAGTGTCTGGAACAACTACGGCGGCGACAAAACGTGGCCCGCACCGCAGGGATGGTCCGGCCCGGCCGAGTGGGCGGGCCCGCCGGATCCGGTGCTGGACTCCGGCCCGTACGACCGGCGGGTGGAGCGCCTACCCGGGACGGTGACGCTGACGATGACCAGCGGCCACGACCCGCGCACCGGCCTGACCCTGACCCGGGCCGTCACGCTGCGGGACGGGCAGAGCTGCTACGACGTGCGTCTCGAAGCCCGGAACACGTCGGCGCGGCCGGTGCGGTGGGCGCTGTGGAACGTCACCCAGCGCGCCGCCGGCGAGCCCGGCAGCGGCGGCGTGTACATCGGCGTCACCGACGGCGACCACCGGGCGGTACCACTCGCGGTCGGCACCGGATCGCCCCGGCACGAGGTTCTCGGCACCGATCGGGTCCTGGTGCCGCACCAGGATGTCGTCGGCAAAGTCGGATTCCCCGGCGCGAGTGGATGGCTGGCGCACGGCGCGCACGGCCTCACCACCACCCAGGCTTTCAGCGCCGATCCGCGCGGTGACTATCCCGACGGGGGATCCCGGGTGGAGGTATGGATGGAACACCCGCTGGGCGAACCGATCGAGCATCTCGGCGGCCTGCATCCACGCGCGCGGATCGTGGAGATCGAACTCCTCGGCCCGTCGACGACGCTGGCCCCGGGCGAACACACCGCGCTCGAGTACCGATGCGCGACCGCCGCCGGTGCGGGTGAGGTCCGCGCCGTCACTCCGGTCGGGCACTGGGAGAGCGGCGCCCGGTTCGCCGCGTACGTCGGCGGCGAGCTCCTGGCCGACGGCGTCCCCCGCGGCAGGGTGCATCCCGGTGCGGTGACCACGCTGGACAGCCGCCTGATCGGTAGCCGTGTCACGCTGCGCGAGCACGGAACCGGAGGCGACCACGACCTGGGCACCGTACCCGGTCCCGACCGGGTACACGACCGGAAGGAGACCCCGTGACCGCAGAACCCGACACCGGCACGGTGCTGATCACCGGCGCGGCCCGGGGAATCGGCGCCGCGACCGCCCGCCGGATGGCGACCTGCGGATGGTCGGTCGTGCTGTTCGACCGCGACGAGAAGGTCGCCGATACGGCCGCGTCGATCGAATCGGCGGGCGGCCGAGCCCTGGCCTGCCGCGGCGATGTGACCTCCGAATCCGACTGGGCGGCAGCGCTCGCACGCGCCCACGAGACGTTCGGCCCCCTCGACGCGCTCGTCTGCAACGCGCTCGCCACCGATCACACCCCGCTGCACGAGATGACGCTCGCCTCGTGGCAGCGGCAGTTGGACGTCAACCTCACCGGCGCCTTCCACGGCGTCCGGGCGTGCCTGCCCGACCTGCGCCGCGACCGGCGCGGCGCGATCGTCATCGTCTCCTCCGTCCATGCCGGCTTCGGGCTGCCCGGGGTACCCGCCTACGCCGCGACGAAAGCCGGATTGACCGGCCTGACCCGGCAGCTCGCCACCGAATACGGTGGCGAAGTCCGGGTGAACTGTGTGCTGCCCGGACCGATCCTGACGGCGCAGTGGGACGGGAGCGCCGAAGACGAGCGCGCCGCGAGCGCCGCCGAGACGGTCATCGGGCGGCTCGGCGATCCCGAGGAGGTGGCCGGTCCCATCGAGTTCCTGCTCGGTGCCTCCGCGTCCTTCGTCACCGGCGCCACCCTCACCGTCGACGGCGGATGGAGCATCACCAAGAATTCGTCCTGACCGCATCCATGCCGGGGTGTGACAGCAATTCACCGAGAACGGGTCGAGGAGAAGAGATGACAGGCTATGCGGGACGCGGGGTCCACGGTTCGACGGTGGAACTGCTCGGTTCTCGAATCGTGGACGGGACGATAGCCCCTGGCGAGGTCCTTGATCTCCGGGAGATCGGCGCGCAGATGGACCTGTCGATGACCGCGCTGCGCGAGGCGATCAAGGTGCTCGCGGCCAAGGGGCTGGTCGACTCCCGTCAGCGCCGCGGAACGTTCGTCCGGGACCGGGCCCAGTGGAATGTGCTCGACGGCGATGTGATCCGCTGGCGGCACTCCGCCGGTGACGCGTCCGCGATGCTGGACGAACTCGCCGAGGTGCGGGCGATCATCGAACCGTCCGCTGCCGGACTGGCCGCGCTGCGCCGCACCGACGAGGACCTCGCGGACTTCGAGAAGTGCCTCGCCGAGATGGCCGCCGCCGCGACCGGAACCGCGGAGCAGGCCGCCGCGGCGGACCTGGCCTGGCATGAACTGCTGTTGCGGGCCGCGCACAACGAGATGCTGGCCAGCATGAACGTGCTCATCAAACCGGCGCTGATGGTTCGGGACTCACTCGTGCACTACCACACCACCGACGACCCGGTGCCGAGCCACCGCGCAGTCGTCGACGCCATCCGGGCGGGCGATCCCACGGCCGCGGTGGCATCGACCCGGGCACTCCTCGACAAGGCCGCAGCCGACCTGTCGAGCGTGCTCAATCTCCTCGACAGTAAGGAATCAGGGTGAAGATCACGGCTATCGATACCTTCGCAGTCGCGCCACGATGGCTGTTCTGCCGCATCGATACCGATACCGGCATCGTGGGCTGGGGCGAGCCGGTGGTCGAAGGCCGGTCCGATACGGTTCGCGCCGCGGTCCACGAGCTCGCCGAACTGCTGATCGGCAAGGACCCGCGTACGGTCGAGGCGCACTGGCAGGTCCTGACCAAGGGCGGCTTCTACCGTGGCGGTCCGGTGCTTTCCAGTGCTGTCGCCGGCATCGACCAGGCGCTGTGGGACATCCTCGGCAAATCACTGGACGTACCGGTGCACCAGCTACTCGGTGGCGCGGTTCGCGACCGGGTCCGCGTGTACGGGTGGGTCGGCGGCGACGAACCGGACGAGGTCGCCGACGCCGCCCGCGCCCAGATCGAGGCCGGTCTGACCGCGCTGAAAATGAACGCGTGCGGACGATTCGACCGATTGGCGGCGCCCGCCGGACTCGACAGCGTCGTCGAACGCGTCGGCAAGGTCCGGGAGGCGATCGGCGACCGGAACGACATCGCGGTCGACTTCCACGGTCGCGTCGCGGTCGCGGACGCGCGCCGGCTCGTATCGATGCTCGAGCCGATGCGTCCGCTGTTCGTCGAGGAACCGGTACTGCCGGAACTGAGCCACCGGTTGCGGGATGTGGTGGAGTCGACGACCGTGCCGATCGCGACCGGCGAACGCCTGTACTCCCGAACCGAATTCCTGCCCGTGCTCGAATCGGGTGTCGCGATCGTACAACCGGATCTCTCCCACGCCGGCGGCATCTCCGAGGTCCGGCGTATCGGCTCCCTGGCCGAAACCTTCGGCGCGCTACTCGCCCCGCACTGCCCGCTCGGCCCGCTGGCCTTGGCCGCCAGCCTGCAGGTCGCGCTCGCGACCCCGAACTTCCTGCTACAGGAACAATCTATCGGCATCCACTACAACCAGGGCAGTGCCGAACTGCTCGACTACGTCCTGGACCGCTCCCCGCTGCGGTTCGTCGACGGGCATATCGAGCGTTGGGACGCACCGGGTCTCGGGGTCGCCATCGACGAGGCCGCCGTCCGCGCGGCCGACGCCGTCGCGACCGGCTGGCACGGGCCGATCTGGCACCATCCCGACGGATCGTTCGCCGAATGGTGACCCCGCTCCGCGACCACCGACGACCCGAGAACCGACGAAATCGAGGCATCTCATGACCCTGCTCGACGACTTGCGCGAACACCGGCTCCTCGGCATCATTCGTGGCACCGACGCCGCCGCGTCGATCGACACCGCGCTGGCTCTCGCCGACGAGGGCGTCCGGTTGTTCGAGGTCTCCCTCACCTCGGCCGATGCGCTGCGAGTGATCGAGGAGATCGCGACGCGGCTGGACGGACGGATCCAGCTCGGCGCGGGCACCGTTCTCACGCCCGACCAGGTGCTCCGAGTGCGGGAGGCCGGCGCCACCTACGTCGTCACCCCGGCCGTGGCGCCTTCGGTGCCCGCGGCGATCGAGCGCGGCATCCCGGTGCTCTGCGGTGCTCTGACTCCCACCGAGATCGTCACCGCGGTCGGGCTCGGGGTGGACGCGGTCAAGATCTTCCCGGCATCCGCGATGGGCCCCGGATACTTCAAGGATCTGCGCGCACCGTTCCCCGAGGTCCCGCTCGTCCCGGTCGGCGGTGTCGGTGCGG
Organism: Nocardia grenadensis NBRC 108939; assembly: GCF_001613445.1. GTDB lineage: Bacteria > Actinomycetota > Actinomycetes > Mycobacteriales > Mycobacteriaceae > Nocardia > Nocardia grenadensis. The sequence continues at coordinate 369,735 of NZ_BDCJ01000009.1, read as the reverse complement.
ACACCGTGCCCGCCTACCTCGCCAACGGCGCGATCGCGGTCGGTGTCGCGAGCCCGCTGTGCGGCGACGCCCCCGACGGCGGCGACCTGAACGCGCTGCGCGTGCGGGCGCGGTCCTTCCACGCGGCCGTACGGGAGCAGGCATGAGCGGGTCAGGCCCGAAGGCGGTAGCGCAGCGTCACCACGCAGGGCTCCCGCTCATGCCCAATAGGCAGAGCGTGAACGCGACAGCCGAGCGCACGCTCGACGTCGTCACCGTCGGTGAGACGATGGTGGCGGTCCGCGTCGCGGGCCATATCCGCTTCGGTGGCGACGCCACGGTGGCCGTCGCGGGCGCGGAATCCAATGTGGCGATCGGCCTCGCCCGTCTCGGTCACCGGGTGCGGTGGAGTGGCAGGCTCGGCGCCGACGAGTCCGGCGAGCTGGTATTGCGCACCCTGCGCGCGGAGAACATCCTCGTCGACACCGCCTCCCGCGATGCCGAACGCGCCACCGGCCTGGTGATGTTCGAGCAGCGGCTGCCGGATGTGACCCGCGTGGAATACCATCGCCGCGACTCCGCGGGCTCCCGGCTCCGCGCCGCGGATTCCGTCGCGGCACTGGCGGAGCCGCCGCGGATCCTGCACCTCACCGGGGTGACACCGGCCTTGTCCGCGAGTGCCGCCGAGGCCGTGACAGCGGCTGTGCGCATCGCCCGCGAAGGCGGCGCACTGATCTCCTTCGACGTGAACTTCCGCTCCCGGCTGTGGGATCCGGATACCGCCGCGGCAGTACTGCGTCCGCTGGCCCGCGCTGCGGATCTGGTGATCGCGTCCGAGGACGAACTGGGTCTGGTCGCCCGTGACCCCGCAGAACTCATCGACTGCGGGGTTTCGGAAGTGGTGCGCAAGCTCGGCGCGAACGGCGCCGCCGCATATACCGACGCGGGCGTGACCACCGCGGCGGGACACCGGGTGAGTGTCGTCGACTCGATCGGCGCCGGCGACGCCTTCACCGCGGGATACCTGTCCGCGCTGCTCGACGGCGGCGACATCGCCGAACGGCTCGCCCGCGGAAACACCCTCGGCGCGTTCGCGGTCTCGAGCCGCGGTGACTGGGAAGGGTTGCCCGGACGCAACGAGCTGGCCTTGATCGAGGCGAGTTCGGGGCTGGCGCTGCGATGAGCGCGGTAGGCGAGTGGACCGCGCTCGGCACGGCGCGGCACGAACTCGGCGAGGGCGCGCGAGCGACCGTCAGCGGCTTCCTGTTCGTCGACCTGCTGGCGGGAGTGCTGCTCGAGACCGACGGCACGCCGTCCCCGGGGACCGAGGGCGATCCGGCGCACCTGACGCGTGAGGTGTTGCGGCTCGACGTCCCTCTCGGTGCCGTCGCGCCGCGGATGGGCGGCGGCTGGATAGCCGCTGCCGGCACTGGAATCGCACTACTCGACGTATCGGACCGGGCAGGATCGAGCGCCCCCGCCGTCGAGATCGAATGGCTGGCGAGGCCGTTCGATGACGCGCCGGTACCGATGCGGATGAACGATGGTGTCGCCGATCCGCGCGGGCGGTTCTGGGCCGGCGCGATGCCCTACGACGGCACCCCGGGCGCCGGGCGGCTGGTGCGGGTCGACCCCGACGGCAACGTCCAGGTGGTTCTCGACGGGCTCACCATCCCCAACGGCCCGGTATTCAGCCCCGATGGCGCCATCATGTACCTCGCCGACAGCGCGCGGGGGGTGATCCTGCGGTACCGGGTGGAAGCGGACGGTGGAATCGATGAGCCCGCCGTCTTCGCCACGATCGACGACGCGAGCCCCGACGGTATGACCGTCGACGCGGACGGGTGTGTGTGGTCGGCGCTGTGGGGTGGCCGCCGACTGCACAGGTACAGCCCCGATGGCGAACTCATCGACGTAGCGCCCGTTCCGGTGACACAGCCGACGAGCATCGCGGTCGGCGCCGGTGCACCGCACCGAATCGTGGTCACCACCGCGACGCACGGGCTGACCGAACCGGGCCCGCTGGACGGCGCCACCCTGGTCGCATCGACCACGATCGCCGGGCTGCCCACGGCGACCTTCGGCGCCTGAGACTCCGGCCATCCGGTCTACCTCGGCGATCTTCGGATAATCGAGCCGATCTGTGATCGCGCCAGTGGATACCTGGTCACAGAGGCGTTGGGAGTGAGCCGCAGTCTGGACAGCCCGGTTCTCAGCGATCGGGCCCGCGCGACGCGACCTGTCGTAGAACCGCAGCGGCGGGTGCTCACGGATACGGTAGCGGCGTCGCCCCGCGCCGGTCGAGGAAAACCGTCATCAAGGTGATCTCCTGTCGCTGCCCGTCGATCATCGAGACCGCACGGGCCCTGACCGCGTAAACGGCGGTGGTATCCGTCGCGGCCGCCGCCATCTCGATCCCGCCCTGATGGTGCCGGATCATCAGCTGCAGGAACAGCACCTCGCGCTCGGTCCCCTGCGCATTACGTAACCGGGTCAAGTCCTCGTCCGAAGCCATCCCGGCCATGCCCGCGTGATCACGGGCGTGGTCGTGCGCACCGCCGGCGACCGGCTGCTGCGGGGGCGCACCGGCCAATTCCAGCCAACCGGTGAGGGTCCCGATCTCCCGCCACTGCGCGGACCGGATCTGTGCGGCCATCCCGGCGATATCGGGGGCCACATCCGGGCCCAGCATCTCCACCATGGTGATCGCCTGCTGGTGATGCACCGACATCTGCTGAGCGAATGCGATATCGGTATCCGCCAGCACTACCGTCGTCCCGTCCGGATCGGGTCCGGCACCGCGAGCGGAATACCCGATCAGCACCCCGGCCGCGAGACACAGCACCGCCACCACAGCCGCCGAACCCGGTGTCCGCCACCGCCGACCCGTGCCCACGTTCCTCATCGTGGCGGATACACTGCCGGGTCCAGCCGCAAGACCATGAAGCCGTTGTCCATACAGGACACGTACAGCAAGTCGCCGTGGAACTCCGGGGGCGAGAGGCACCAGTCGGCGGACAGATCACCACCGACGAGCCGGCTCTGATCGTTGATCACCCCGTCGAGTCCGGTGTGCCCCTGCATCACCGCGCGGGCCAGAGCCAGGGTGCCGATCACCGGTGGCCCGATGATCGAGCCCACGGTGGCGTGCAGCGAGTTCGGCAACTGAAGGTGCTTACCGGTCTGGGCGGGCGGATTGAAGTAGGCGATCTCCCGGAAGTTCTCGGGGTCACGGATATCGAAGACCCGGATACCGGATTGGATCCAGCCACATGCCAGTGCGCGCGGATCATCGGGCCGGTCCACCGAACAGTAGTGCGCGTCGTAACCGAACGCCCCGTTGCCCGCACTGCTGGAAGCCCAGCGATCCTGGTGCTCGGGAAGATTGATCGCCAGTTTGATGCTGTTGCGCCATATCGGGCGCGCCGGATCGGCAACATCCATCAGTTTCACGCCGCCCGAACCGCCCTCGTCGACCGTGAAGATATAGGGCCGGTCGTTGTAGGTGACGAAAACGCTGTGCTGGTTGATCTGTCCGTCGGTCCAGAACTTCTGGCCGATATGCGGCATCGACTGCGCTATCACGGTGCGCGGCGCCCGGTTCTGCACTGCCGAGACATCGAGCACGGTGAGCCCGCCGAGGTTGGCCAGGAACATGGTGTCGCCGTCCGGGGTAAACCCCATCCCGTGCGCTTCGATACCGGTGAGACCACCCCATACCACCATGGGGTTCGTGGGATCGCTGATATCGACCGCGCTGATCCACCCTGGTGCGATCCCCGAGGCCCAATAGGTGTTGCCGTCCGGGGAGAAATCACCCTCATGGGTCGTGATGGGCACCGGCATGTTCAGCAGCGAGCCGGTCGTGGTGTTCAGCAGCCGCGGATGCGCGCAGTCCTGGGAGATGTCGTAGACCGAGAGGAATCCCGCACCCTCGATCAACCCGACGCCGGTGCCCACGAGCAGACCGCGGCCCTCGTGCACCTTCAGCGATTCCCAGGTGCCGCCGAGCATCGCCGGCTCGGCGAGTACAGCCGTGCGCACCGGATGGGCGGGATCGCCGACATCGACGACATGGACACCCGCGTCGGGGCCGAGCAGGTTGGTCGGGAAGGTCGACGCGATATAGGCGCAGTCCTTGTAGGAGGGGCTGACGGGGCCGGCACCGAGGCCCTGATACTGCCCGACCAGGTCGAGATTACAGTTGTAACCCGCTGTACTGCGCCCGGATCTACGCTCGGCGAGCGGCACCTCACCCTGGATTCCGGTTTCGACCCGGTCACCGGTGCGGCAGGACGCCGGGCCCACCGCGGTCGGCCAGACTCCGGTGAACTCGTCGAATCCTGGTGGTGGTACCGCGTTCCCGACAGCGGAGCCGACGATCAACACTGTCACCGCCGTCAGTGCCACCCCCACTCGGGCGGCCGTACGCCGACCCCACCACCGGGATCTGCCGGAGCGAGGCCGGCAGCGGGTCCAGCGGGTATCGACGCCATTGTCCGGGCCGCTGCTCATTGCGCTTCTCCTTCGTGGTCCCGCACACCACCTCCGACCGGAGGACGGCCGGGACCGGGCTACACCGCCTGGACTGCCGCCGCCGGAAGAATCCGCCGCAGCGCCGCCACCACTTCGTCGGGAGCCTCGAGCGGACCACAGTGCCCGGTCTCGAGTTCGACGAGTTCCACCAGCCACGGCAACTGCTCGGCGATCCGGCGCGAACGGTGCACCGGCGCGATGCGATCGTGCAATCCGGCGATCACCAGGGTCGGCACGGTGAGGACCGCGGCGTCGAGGGCGGTCACCATGCGCACCAGCATGGCGCCGTATCCGCCGCGCCCCCGGCGGGGCGTCGCGGCGATGATCCGGTCCAGGCCCTGCGATAGCGGGCGTTCCGCCGCTTTGCCCACCGCCACTGTGCGCAGCAGGGCGTGCCGCAACGGAAGCCGGCGCGGTAACGGCACACCGGCCAGCGGCACCACAGCGTGGGCGAGCCGTCGCCGGGCGCCGAGTAAACGCTCGGGGCCGCGGAGGAACCGGACGTTGTCGAGGATCTCACCGGGCGTGGAGTTGATCAGCGCGACAGCGGAGACCCTGGCGGCCATTTGTTCCGGATACCGGGCGGCCCAAGCGAGAACGGCGATCCCGCCCATCGAATGGCCGGCGATCACGACGCGCTCCCCGGCGCCGGTGGTGGCGTCGAGAACGGCGGCGAGGTCGTCACCGAGGTGATCGAGGGTGTAGTGGCCCCGGCGGGGAGATTCACTGCGCCCATGACCGCGCTGATCGTAGGCCACGATCCGGTACTCGCCGACGAGTGCGTCGATGATCCTGCGCCAGAAAGGCGTCGCGCACAGAATGCCGTGGGCGAGCACGAGCGTCGGCACCCCGGCCGCACCGTGCACCTCGGTGTGCAACCGGGTGCCGTCGGCGCTGTGGACAATTGCGATTTCCGGAGTAGTCTCCGGACCGGTACTCATCCGCATGCGGCTTCGCGCCGGAGCCGGGTGATCGCGCGCCGGCCCCACTCCACACCCGGTAGTTCTCGCGACACGAGCGGGAGCAGACAGGCGGTGATCACGGCATCGGCGCCGCCGGTGATCGGACGCATCGTGTAGTTCCAGAGCAATGCCCAGCGCAGCACCGGGAACGACGGTGGCCGCGGCGAACCGAGCACGGCGAACACCCGATCGGTCATATCGGGACGCTGGATGATCCACCGGCGCGAGGCGCCGAGAACGTCTGTCGAATCCCCGACCACGCGCCAGGCCGCCGAATCGGGCCGAAACAGCGCCCGCTCGGCCGGATTCGGCCGCCCGATTGCCATGGCCGGAGCGGCGATCACGTCAGTCATGATTCTATTACTAACATAATAGTCTCACCTGCGATACTGGTTCGGTGACACGTCCCGGCGCTCCGCTCTCCAGCCTGTTCGGGCGCGCCGTGGAACGAGCCGTCAGCGACAACAGCGACGACGCCGACGAACAGGTTTTCGACGCAGCGCTCGCCGTCCTTGCCGAACGCGGCACGAAACTCGCGACCGTGGACGATATCGCCACGGCCTCGGGCGTGAGCCGGGCCACCCTGTTCCGCCGCTTCGGCGGCAAGGATCGCCTGTTCGAACTGGCACTGGCCCATGAACTGCGCCGCTTCCTCGCCGCGATCGCCACCGTCTTCCTGACGGTCACCGACCCCACCGAAAGGATCGCCGAGGCGTTCGTGGCCTGCCTGGCCTTGCGTAAACGTTTCTTCCCGAAGCAGGTGGCACCGGAACGCCACTGGGAACTGCCGGTAATGCTCGACCAGGGCGACCCCTCACCGATCGATATCGGTCACCGGTTCATCGCGGCGCATATCGCCGCCGGTCAAACCGAAGGGGTGCTGCCCGGTGGCGACCCCGACCTCCAGGCGGAGGCCATCATCCGGCTGACCCTGGGTTACCTTTTCCTACCCGGTAGCCGGTTCGACCTCGACGACCCGGAGGTCGCCCGCGATGTCGCCCGCCGCACCATCGCCCCACTGGTGACGGCACGATCCTGACCGATCCCCCGAGCCTCCGTAGGGAAGGCATCCGGGGTCAAGGGGTGGCCAGCCGGACCGTCATGCGTTTGATGCCGTGGATGAGCGCACTGTGCCCGTACTCGGGTTTGCCGAGTTCGACCGGCGGAACCTTGGTGATCAGCTCCCGGAACAGATGCTTCAATTCCATGCGGGCCAGCCAGGCGCCGAGGCAGTGGTGGGGGCCGCCACCACCGAATCCGGCGTGGTGGTTGGGGTCGCGGGTGATATCGAAAGCGTGCGGATCGTCGAACGCCGACTCGTCGCGGTTGGCGGAACTGTAGAACATCACGACTTTCTCACCTGCCGCGATCGGGGTTCCCGCGATCTCGGTGTCGCGGGTCGCTCGGCGGGCGAAGTGCACCACGACGCTGCCCCAGCGGATGAATTCCTCGATCGCGGTGTTCATCCGCCCATCGAGATCCTCGCGTAGCCAGTCGATTTGGCCCGGATGCTCCACGAGCGCTTTGAAGGCATGGGAGGTGGTCTGTTTGGTGGTGTCGTTGCCGGCGGCGGAGATCAGCACCATGAACGCGCCGATGTCCTCATCGCTGAGACGGTGCCCGTCGAATTCGGCGTCGATCATCGCGGTCATGAGGTCGTTGCGCGGTTCCGCACGGCGCCGCCGGGCCAGATCGGTGCCGGCGGCTTGGAGGATGCCGATCTGCCTGTGGAGGAACTCGGCGCGCTCCTCGAGGCTCGTGTACTCGAGGTCGGTGGTGCCGAACAGGGCTTCGGTCGCGAACGCGACCGCCTCGCGGTCGGCCGCTGGAATGCCGATCATCTGCGAAATGGTCTGCATGGGCAGTTTCCGGGATACCGCATCGACGAAATCGAGGGTCTCGCCGGTCCGCAGATCGGCGACGAAATCGTCGACGATCCGGGTGGCATTGGCGCGGACCTGCTCTTCCACCCGCTGGATCTGGCGCGGAGTGAACGCCGAGCTGATCAATTTCCGGTAGCGGGTGTGCCGGGGCGCGTCCAGGGCGATGAAGAATTTGGTGCTGTATTCGACATCGGGCGGCAGATACCCCAGGGTCGTGCCGCCTTCCGAGGAGAAGATCTCCGGGTTCCGGCTGACCTGCACGATATCCCGGTACCGGGTGACAGCCCAGAAACCCGGATCGGGATCGGCGAAGATCAGCGAATCCGGCGGGGCATGCCAGGTGAGGCCCTCGGCCGCGCGCAACCGGGCGAACGCCGCCTCCCGACCGTCGAAGTCCTGCTCCCAGAACTCATAACTGGAGATATCGACCTCATGATGGGACCGCGTGGACGCCGTACTGCCTGTCTCTGTCATGACCGCCTCCGAACCGGGTGTGCTCTCCCCATGGTGGCATCCCTGGGCGTCGGGGTCTCGAAATCGACCCGGAACCGAACCCGGGCCGGGGCAGGGAGTGGTCGGCTACCGCGCCTCGCCGGAGGCCACCGTCGCGACCGGATGGGTATCAACCGGCCGCATGCGCGTTCACCTCCCGCACTGTGGGGTCCGGGTCGTCCAGATCGAGGACGACGTCGGCTAGCTGGTCCAATACCGTGCTCTGGTGACTGATGACCAGGAGTGCGGGCCCGTTGCGGCGTAGCCGGTCGAGCAGGTCGATCACTGTCTGCTGGGACTTCGCGTCGAGTGAGGCGGTGATCTCGTCACAGATCAGGACCTGTGGGTCGGCGGCCAGGGCGCGGGCGAGAGCCACCCGCTGCTGTTGCCCGCCGGAGAGTTCACCGGGCCGGCGAGAGGCCAGGTCCGGGTCCAGGCCGACCTGGGTCAGCAGGCGGGTCACCTCGAGCTCGGCTGTAGCGGAACCCATTCCGCGTAGCAGGGTCAATGGCCGGCGGATCTGGGCGCCGACGCGGTGCGCCGGGTTTAACGCGCTGGCGGGGTTCTGCGGGATCAATTGCACTGCGCGACGCTGCGGTCGCGTGCGTTCGTCTATGCGGGGCGGCAGGACTGTTCCGCCCAGTCGGATGGTCCCGCCGGCTGCCGGGTGCAGGCCGGTCACCGCCCGGGCCATGGTGGTCTTACCCGCTCCGGAAACCCCGGTGAGCGCGAGGCAGGAACCGGGCACCAGGTCGAAGGAGATACCGTCGACGACCGTCCGCGACCGGTACGCGACCGTGAGCGCTTCCACCCGCAGAATCGGCTCCTGGTCGCAGAGCTGCGGTTTCCGCATCGTGACCGCCGGTGCCCGGCTGTCGGAGCCGTGTATCGGCCGGTACGACATCACCCGGCCGGCGTCCAGTTCGAGCACATCCTCGACGAGCGGTGTGATGCCGGGTAGATCGTGTGTGACGATTACGAATGCGGTGGCCGCGTCCCGGCGTACCGCGCCCAGCATCCCGACGAGATCGGCGCGGGCACGCCGGTCGAGTCCGGTCGTGGGCTCGTCCAGGACCACCACCGCGGGATCGCCGATCATCGCCATGGCCAACAGGACTCGCTGCTGCTGGCCCCCGGACAACTCGTGCGGGAACCGGCGTCGGAACGCGCGGTCGGTGGGCAAGCCCACGCGGCGCAGGGCGGCTGTCACCTCGTCGCCGGTCCCTTTGACACCGCTCGCCCGGATGATCTCGGCGATCGAGGTGCCGATCCGCAGCGCCGGGTTGAGCCCGGTTGCCGGATCCTGCGGGACGAACCCGACCGACCGCTGGTGTCTCCCGCTCCGGCCGATGGTGGCCGTGCCCGAGGCCCACAGTCCGGGCGGCAGCGCGCCGAGCATGGCCGAGACGAAGGTCGTTTTCCCAGCCCCGGACGGTCCGATGACCGCGAGCCCTCGCCCCGGGGCCAAGCGCACGGAAACATCCTCGAGCAGCAGACGCCCGGCGTCGGTTCGGACGGTGAGCTGCTCGGTCCGCAATCCTTCTCCGGCGTCCGGTGCCGGTGTGGCCGTGGCGTTCCGGCGGCGGGGTGGAGCGAGTACCCGGTCGCTGAGCATATTGACCGAGACCACCAGCACCATGATCAGCAACGCCGGGGCGAGTACGGACCACGGTTGCGTACCGAATCCCGGGCGATTCTCGGTGACCATCAGCGCCCAGTCCGGCGCCGGCGGGCGCAGGCCGAGTCCGAGGAAACCACCCACCGCCACGATCGAGATAACCCCGGACAGCCGCACCCCGGCGTCCGCCAGTAGCAACCCGCGCAGGTTCGGCAGGATCTCGACCACGGCGATCCGCCACAGCGGTTCACCCCGGGCCCGGGCCGACTCCACATAGCCCGTACTCGCGATATCGTGCACCGCGGTGCGGACGATCCGCGCGATCCACGGCACCGCGGCCAGCGCGGAGGTCAGCAATACGGCCGGCGCCCCCGGCCCGAGCGCGGTGGCCGTCACCGCCAGCACCAGGAACCACGGGATGATCACGATCGCGTCCACCGGCCGCATGATCCATGGATCCGCGCGTGGCCGCAGGCCTGCCGACAGACCCAGTGCCAGGCCCAGCGCGTAGGCGCTGATCAGCGATATCGCCGAGATGGCGACCAGCGACCAGCCGCCGTGCAATAGGCGGGACAGAACATCACGGCCCACGACATCGGTACCGAGCAGATGCCCCGGACCCGGTGAACGGTACGGTCGCGCGACCGAGGCCGTGGGCGAATACGGGGCGAAGAACGGTCCGAGCGCGACCACACCCAGAATCCCGAGGAGAACCAGCGCCCACCCGGTCTTCCTCACCATCACCACGCCCCCACCAGTGTCCGAGCCCGCGGGCTGATCAGTAGGGCGAGCAGGTCCGCGAGCACATAGACGGCGATCCCGAATGCCGCCAGCAGCACCGCGGCGGACTGGACGAACGGGTAGTCCCGCACCGAGATCGCGATCAGCAGTTCCTTGGATACACCGGGATAGGAGAAGAGGGTTTCCACGACCGCGATACCGCCGATCAGGCCCACCACCGACCCGGCGAGCGGATGGATCGAGGCGGATACGGCGTTGGGTGCGATATGCCGCCACGCCAATCGGAACCCGCCGACTCCGTTCAGACGTGCGGTGCGGATGTATTCGGTGGCCATGACCTCGGCGGTCTGCGCCCGCACGATCCGCGCGGGATGCGGTGACAGGCCCAGCAGCAGACATACCACCGGCAGCACCAGGACCTCGGGACGTTCCCAGACACCGCTACCGGCGGGTACCAGGGAAACCGCGGGCAGCAGGCGCAGCGATAGCGCGGCGGTCGCCACCAGCAGGACACCGGTGATGAACGGCGGCACCGATTCGACGGCGAGCGCGCCGGCGCTGACGATGCGATCGGTCCGCGATCCGGGGCGGGCGCCGGCCAGCAGTCCGAGTCCCAGCGCGAATGGAATCAGCAGCACGATGGTCAGCGCAGCCAGCGCGCCGCTGTTGCTCAGCCGGTCGAACAGCACCTCGGCGACCGGACGACCCGAGATCAGCGAATCACCGAGGTCGCCGCGCAGAAAACCGGCGACCCATTCGGCGAACCGGACCGGCGCCGGCCGATCCAACCCGAGCTCCGCGCGCAACGCCGCCAGCTGTTCCGGGGACGGATCGCCCGCACCCTGCCGCGACAGCATGACGACCGCCGCATCCGAATCCAGCAGTTCGAACAGACCGAAGACCAGCACGGCGACCATGGCCAGGACGCCCACCCCGGCACCGACACGGCCGACGAAATACCGCAGCACGCGTCACTCCTGCGAAGTCAGCCAGGTGGTGGCGTAGTTCGCCCAATCGTCGGTGCCCGGGACCCCGGCGCGCATCCCGCCCACCGTGTTACGGGCGGCGTCGGGCCGTTTGGCGAAGCTGTGCAGGATGAGACCGCCCTCCCGCCACAGCTCGTCCTGTAGTTCGAAGTACAGTTCGCGGCGCCGGTCGGGGTTCATGGCGGCTCGGGCCCGGGCGAATTTCGCGTCCCACGCGGGCCGCCGCCAGGCCGTGCTGTTGCTCGGCGAGCTACTGGTACCGGTCTGCCCGTAGAAATAGTCGAGGCTGTAGTTCCACCAACCCACATGGGTCAGCGCCCGTTTACCGGAGACCTGGGAGAAGTAGGTATCGGCGGGGGCGGATTCGAGCCTGATGGTGATCCCCGCGGCCTTGGCCTGCTCGGCGTAGAGGGTCGCCGACTCCACCATTCCCGGCGTGGCATCGGCGGTGACGAGGGTGACCTCGAGGTTTTCCTTCCCGGCGGCCCGCAGCAGTTCCCGGGCACGTTGCGGGTCGTAGCTGCGCTGCGGCAGGGTGTCGTTGTAGTACGGCGCCCCTTTCCCGTAGAGATCGTTGCCGACCTCGCCGTACCCGTAGTAGACGGCATCGACCATCGCCTCCCGGTCCACGGCCAGCCGCATCGCCTGCCGGACCCGCACATCGTCGAACGGAGCCAGATCGGTGCGCATCTGGAGACACCCCATCAGCCCTTCGGGCGGAACGTACACCGTCGCGGCGGGGTCGTTCTCCAGGCTCCGGGCCTGCAGGTAGCTCATTTCGTGCACCACTTCGCCCTCACCGGAGAGGAAGGCGTTCATCCGGGCCTCGGTCTCGGCGATCTGGATGATCTCGACCTCGTCCAGCAGCGCGGGTCCGTCCCGATAACGGTCGTTGCGGCGCAGCAGCGTGCGGTCGCCCGGGGACCAGTGGGCCAGCGCGAACGGCCCGGTGCCCACCGGCAGAGTCCGCTGGTCGAACTCCGTGGTGCCGTCCTTGACAACGTAGCAATACCATCCCGCGAGCACCGACCCGAAATCCGCGATGGGTGTTTTCATGCCGACGAGAATGTCGAGCTCACCGTCCGCCTTGGTGCGCGCCATATCGACCATCGCCAGGTCACCGGCCGAGGCCCGCGCCGGATCGAGCATCCGCTCGAAGCTCCACAATACATCGCGGGAGGTCAGCGGAGTGCCGTCGCTGAACACCACACCCGGCCGCAAACCGATCCGCCAGACGCTGCCGTCGGCATTCGGTTCCAGTGCCCGGGCCAGGCGGTACCGCAGGGTGAGGTCGTTGTTGTAGGCGACCAGCTTGTCCCAGACGTTCTTCGATACCGCGCCGCCGGCCGAACTGCCCGCCTCGTGCGGGTCCAGCACGTCGGAGGTCGCCGACCGCCCTGCGATCAGCGAGCGCAGTCTGCCACCCTGCTGCGGTGGACCGGACGCGGGCCCGGAAGGTCCGGTGCCCGTACCACAGCCGGTGAGCAGTGGGAGGCCGACCGCGGTGAGCCCGAACATGCCGGCCGCGCCGGCCAGCAGTCGTCGGCGGCCGAGCACAGGCCGGCCGGTTGTGGAGTTGTTCATCGCCATCCTCGTGGGGTGTCACCCGGTAGTGCAGGCGCAGGTGTCCTGGCTCCCGGATCAACACATCCCCGCCGGCCTTCCAACCTGGGTAGGTCGTGGCCACATATGGCGGATCGCTCCCCGGTGACAGTTGCGGGACAGCCCCGGATTCGCACCGGTGTTCCCTGCACCTCGGATGACGTTACCGGGTACTTATCCGGCTCGGGGCACGCCGGCCCAGAGAACCCAACGCGATCGCCTGCCGACGCGGATTCCGGGTGGTGCCGCCTCCGGGTGTGGCGCTCAGCCGCAGGATGGCCGCAGGATGACCAGCGTCACGGCTATACCCGCGGTGATCAGGGCGACGGACCTGATCACAGCTACCGCAGAGTGCGATATACCGGCGACCGCACCGGCCAGCAACATCGTGGTGATCAAAGCCAGGATCAGGGTGCCCCGGTCGGTGGTCGCCGGCCAGGAATCTCGGCTGCGCGCGCGGGATACCGCGGCCCATGACCGACCGGATCGGGCCGATATCGGTGTCGACAGCGCTGCGTATCGAGCCATAGCCGAGCCTTCCGCGCGTCCGCCCCTCGTCGGGTAGACCTACCGGCTCACTCCGACCAAGCGCCGAGCTGCACGTCCAAACCACTTCGCCTGAACCGATCCTAACCCCCGCGCGGAGCGGTGCACACCGGTTCTTACGCGGCCCGCGTGCGGGTGGTATCAGCGAGTCCGGTGTTCGTGTGCGGTGAGCAGCAGGTGGTCGAAGCGGGTGCGGGTCTGCACCGCCACGCCACCGAACTCGGTGAGGCCGGTGACGAGGTTCTCGGCCAGGACCCGCAGCTTGGTGTTGGTTTCCTGTGACCGCCACACCAGCACATCGAATGCTTTCTCGGGCGGGATCGCATACATCGCCATCACCGCGCCCTTGGCCTGTTCGATCACCGAGCGTGCTTCGACGATCTCGGGCATCGTCTCGTCGATCACCTGGGTGCGGATGCTGGCCGCGGTGTCGGAGACATCGATGTAGAAGCCCATGGTGCCGATCGAGGCACCGGACCCGTCACGCATCTGATCGCTCACCACCAGGACATGGTGCTCGGCGCCGTCGACGTCGAGGATGCGGTGCCGGGAACAGTAGGGCCGACCGGCGTCCACGACCGCCGACAGCACGTCGGCGACCTGATCCCGATCATCGGGGTGTTTATGTTTCAACAGCAACTCGATGGTGGGGTCGACCTCGCCGGGGCCATACCCGTGCAAGGCAGCGACCTCGTCGGACCACTCCCAGCGCTGCCCGTCGGCATAGAACCAGAAACCCCCCACACGCTGCGGGGCGGGATTGGGGTTCGGCTGGTCGGTCATAGCGTCTTCTCGATCACCGGCCCAGTATTGTCACTACCCCGAGCAGCCGAGCACGCGGCCTGTGCAAGGCCGACCACAGCAGAGGACTCCGTCGGTGGCCGGAGCTACCGGGTTGTCAGCCCTGTAGCGCCTCCTCGACGCTGTGATAGAGCGCGAGAAACTCCTCCAGCCCGGTGACCTCGAGCGGACGAACCACGGGCCGGTTGTGGTCGACGGCGATCCGCAACGGCTGCCGACGGTTCTCGGCAGCCCTGGCGGCTTTGAGTATGGCGCTGAGGCCGTGGCCGCCGAGAAATTCCACAGTGGTCAGATCCAGGACGCAGAATCCACCGCGGGTGCGGTCCAACCCCGAACTCACCGCTTCCACCAACCGATGGGCGGTCGTGTGATCGACCTTCCCACCTACCGCCACGACCGCGACCTCGCCGACCATCCGATGCGCGATCTCCACCTGGGAAACCGGCGCCGCATCGTCGTCTTCAGTCACCCTTCAAATCTTATCCCTCAAACGACCAGACTGGACAGCCTCACCGGAGTGGTCGAAGATCCCCGCCGCAGACCCACCACCTACATCGATTACGCCCCGAGTAGTGATCCACCGCCGCGTACTCGCGGACCTGGTCGCCCAAGGCCTCACCACCGACCCCATGGCGAGGAAGATCTTCCCGGCGACACCGCCCGCGAAGAACGACCATCGGCAGCGGGTCCATCCAGGACAGCCCCGCACCGCGCCGCGGGTTTCTTTGATTTCCAGGGCATCCGCCCGGGGCCGGCGGCTGTCAAGGTTTATCCGATCCATGAAGGGCTAGTCCGGACAGGCCGGAGGGGGTTGAACAGACAGCTCCCTCCGGCCTGGCCGTCCTACCACGCCGCCGACAGCGGGTCCGGACGTCGAGAGCGGGATACCGGACGCGTCACTGGTTGAGCGATGCGGTGTCGGGGCTGTCCTGTCGGGGGTGGAGGATCCACTGCTGGTAGGTCTGGTGTCGGAATTGGTAGGCGGTGGCGTTGACGCGGAGCAGGCCACTGTTACGGGCCCAGTCGAGGAAGGCAGCAGGGCGGTCCGGGAAGTCTGCGGTGAACTTGAACACAAGCACGGCCAGGAAGAACCGTCCACTGGCGAGCCCGAACCCGGATCCGACCGCGAGGCCGACCGCGAACCCGACCGCCAGCCCGACCGCGGGCCCGAGCGCGAACCCGAGCGCGAACCCGAACGCGAACCCGAACGCGGCACCGTGGAAGAGCGCTGATTGCAGATCGTTGAGAATCAGCCGCCGTTCATCGATCCCCATAGCCAGCCGATCCTCGGCAGTGGTGCTGAGCCCGCCCACGAACCCGAACATCAGCCCGGACGCGAGCCCGAGCATGAGCCCGACCGTGACCCCGAGCATGAGCCCGACCGTGACTCCGATCGGGATCCCGGCCTTGAACCCCATTACGAACCCGCCGCGCCATCGGGAGCGGGTGGGCACTTTCCACGCAATGCTGTCCGCTGCGGGAGTTCTCTGAGCCTCGGATATGAGCCCGAACGTGATCCCGAACGCGGCCCCGGCCTTCAGCCCGAACGTGATCCCGAACGCGGCCCCGGCCGGGAGACCGAGCGCAAGCCCGGTTGTGAGTGTGATGGCCAGGGCGTGGAGGAGTCGGATGTGGGCCGTGCCGGCGATTTCCCAGATTTCGTCGAGGCGGATGGCGGTGCCGTTGCGCCCGGTGTCGCGGCGGTGTTCGAGATGCCGAGCAAGGGTGCGCAGCCATTTCTCGACATTGTCGGGGGTGTAGTCGCGAAAGCGCTCGGTGTCGTCGGTGCCGGCGATCGCCGCGGGGATCTGGGCGGCGAATAGCCTGTCGCGCACGGCCTCGGGGGTAGGGCAGTCGAGCAGTGCGGCAGCGGTGGCCGGGTCGCGGTGCAGGGTGTGGGCGGTCAGGCCGAGCATCCACGGGTTGCGCAGAGTCACGGCCAGAGGGCTGTCGGCGCGCTCGGGATCGGCGTGTTCGCGCAGGTGGGTATTGATCTTATCCCATGCGGGATGGGTGGCGCCGATCCGGTGCTGATAGCTGGTGAGGTAGTCGGCGGGCTGACCACCGGAAAGCGGGGCGAGGGTGACCGTGACCGCGCCATGCAAGCCGTTATCGCTCCCGGCCTGTTCGAGGTGGTCGAATTCGATGCTCCGGCACAGCACCACCACGGGGCGGTGTGCCCATTCGCGTTCGTTGAGCCGGTCCAGCAGCGCTCGGGCGCGTTTCCCGTCGGTGGTCTCGTCGTCCATTTCGTCGAGGCCGTCGAGCAGGGGCAGGATCATCCCGGCCCTGACCATCTCGGCGCCCAGGATGCTCGGCAGCTGGTGGTCGAGCTTCAGGCGGCTCACCAGCCAAGTGGAGAACTCCTGTCCACCGTCCCATCCGGCGGTGTTGAGCCGCACCGGTACCGGTTCGGCGGCACGGCGGGACTCGGGGTCGAGTTCGCGGCGGCGTTGGATCAGACCACCGACGAGGTAAGTGGCGGCCACTGTCTTGCCGGCGCCCGGATCGCCGAGCACGACCATGCGCCGCGGTTGGTCGAGCAGGTCGAAGTAGTGGGAGATGTCATCGACCTCGGCCGAGTCGATCACCTCCCCGGGCTGCGCGTGGTCGGCAGCGGTGAACGTCACGGGCATGAACGAGCCCGGCTTCGCGCGCAGCTCCTGCTGCAGCTTGTCCTCGGCCCTGCCCACCGCCGAAGCGAGGTCGTCGGCGCGCTGCGCCAACGCACGCGAGTGCTTCTCCGGCCGCCAGCGCCGATAGAGCCATACCGCAGGTCTGATCAATCCTGGAAGCACGCGTACAGCTGCGGTCTCCATCCCGGTCACCCGTAACAGCTTGCCACCGAGCCGATTCCGATACACCACAGTCGGTCCGACAGCCAACGATCTTCGGCGATGTCGGCCATACCGTCCTTCTCCGGCCGAGGCGATGACACCAGGAGGTCGCACGCCGCTCCGACAACTATCGTCCGTGGTGGCCCCGCTGGATCCGATCGCTCGCCGGACGAAACGCGTCGAACCGACCGAAAACCAGTACACAGCGGCATACGATTCCCGCATATTCCGATGTTGTGACTCACGCGTACAGTCTGTCGGGCCGACCAGCTCGACAGGCTTGGCCGTACCACATGGGCCGATCGGTCTGCGCATGCCCAGGCCGACCGTCGATTGCGGGATCAGCGATCACGTATGGACGGATCGAACTGCTGACCGGCCCGCTGGAGTTGTCCGTTATCGATCAGGAGGTTCCCTTTGCCCAATCGTGCTCGACTCTTCGCGATCTCGACGATCGCACTACTCACCACCGCGACGGTGGCATCGACCGCAGGCCCCGCCGACGCCGAGGTGCTGGACGAACTGACAGCAGTCGACAACACCGAATATCTCGTCCGGAGTGCGGACCATGATGCGACGGTGTTCTTCCGCACCCCGGACGGACGCCACTGCGCGATTTATCTCGACGGATTGTCCGGATGCGACGCCGTGCCGGCCGATGCGCCCGCAGGCACGAATCAGGTACTCGTTTCCGGCGACGAAACGGCCCGGTACGTCACCTCCGATTCGCCCACGTTCACGTATCCGGGCGGAGCAAAAGTCCTGCCGGAGGGGCGTAAGACCTCCCTGGGTTACACCACCTGCGGCGTCGGCTTCCAAGGCACGGTCACCTGCGAAATCCTCGAACACGGGTTCACCATCGCCGGAAACTACGGAGTCCTGCACTGAGACAGCGAACCCGGCCGGTACCGGGCCACTCTCAACTGCTCTCGGTGCGGGCGGTGAACGGTGTGGGGCGCACCGACCGCGATCGGCCGGGCAGCCCGGTCGATGGCATCTACATGCGTGGCCGCAGGCGGCCGTTCGAAGGGACCGTCATGGCGACTCCGAGTTCTACGCGGGGAACACTTCCAGAGGTGCGCCGTCGAACGAGAGGGACAGATGGCCGGTCCGGCCCGTGGGGTCCTCGACGTAGATACCGACCACGGGTCCGGCATCGACCGGTGCGATCAGTTCGAAACCGATTCCGAGATGTTCGACTTCTCCCTGTTCCAGGCGCACCGTGGCCGGTGCGCCCGCCAGTACGGCGGCCATGGTCGTGAGGTCGATATCGGCCAGGTCGATCGGTCGACCCTCGGCGTAGCTGGGTACCGGTACACCCACCTCGTCGAACCCGCCCGCGGTGAAACGAAAGTTCCGGGGTCTGCCGTTGTCCAGCCGCTGGACCAGCAGGAAGTCCGGGTAGACCGTGGCCGTATCGACGATCGTATCGCCGAATTCTCGGCGATAGGCGTCTATGAAGAACCCCAGCCCCTCGGTGGTGAGTAGATTCGGCAGCGGCGGGGACTCCGGTTCGCGGTGGGTGACGGTGACGGCAGCGGGTGCCGGATCGTCGCGCGCGATGACACCGACCCCGATTCCGAGCACGGCGGCCGCGGCAAGTACCGCGACCGGGAGCTTCCAGCGCCGCCACCGGTGGTTGTCCCTGAGCACCGGGGCATCTGCCGGGTTGCCGGGAGTCTGGAGGTCACGGATGAGGGCGCTCAGGTCGGAGGTGAATTTCGCCCGCATCGCCGACCGGGTGCGGGCGGTGTGCTCGTCGGTGCGCAGTTGTCCGTCCGCGAGCGCCGCGTCCAGGATTGCGCAGACCTCGACGCGATCACGGTCGCGCGCCCTGACCTGCTCTTTCCTCGCCATTACCCGATCCTCATCCCTCGAACGACCAGACCCGCAGCACATCGCCGGCCGGACCGACCAGTAGCCGCCCGCTCTCGTCGAACGAATTGCGGACATAAATACTGAGCGCGGGCATTCCGTCGTATGGAGGGAAGGTGTGGATCTCATAACCCATATGGGTGACCACGCCGTCGGGGACCCGCACGATCGCCGGGGCATCGACCAGCACGCGACCGATCACCTCGGTGTTCAGAGCCCCCAGGTCCACGGTCGGAGTGCCGGCCGTGCGGGTGGTCGGATCGTCGGACTGCCGGAAACCGCCCCGATAGTCGTAGGCGAGCAGCCGGTTCGGCTGCCCGGGGACGGCCCGCTTCACATCACCGTGCTCGGGATGCAGCCACACTTCGTCGGCCACCGTATCGCCGAAACGCGCCCGGTACTCGGTGATGAACTGGGCCAGTCCCGCACCGGTGACCAGATCCGGCGGGGTGAAGACCAGAGGCTCGAGCTCCTCCGGCGCCGGGGCCGGCGCGGGCACCGGGGCCGCGGCGGGCGGCGGTTGCGTCGCTACAGCGGACTCGGCTTCGCGGCCGACGAGCGTGTACGCGCCGAACGCCACCGCCAGCGCGGCGGCGGTGAGGACGGCGAAGTAACGACCGGAGCGAGCGCCACCGGCCGGGTGGGACTCGACAGGAGTATGCGGCGGAGCCTGGAGGTCGGCGGTGATATCGGTGAGATCACCCAGGGTGATGGCCTCGGTGAGCAGCTCCGCGGCCGCGCGATACTCGTCCTCGGTCAGCTGGCCCTCGGCGTAGGCCCGGTCCAGTAGTTCGGCGGTGGCCCGGCGGTCGGCGGTACGCGCCCGGATGCCCGGCGGATAACCACGCGGCGCCGACCGCGCTACAGGAGGTCCGGCAGTGGACGAGCCCTGGAGGTCGGCCACCAATCCGGCGAGTTCACCGAGCGTTTTCGCGGCACGGCACCGGGCAATACGGTCGTGGTATTCCGTCGCGCCCAGCTGGCCCTCGGCATAGGCCGCGTCCAGCCGGGCCGCTGTTTCGACACGGTCGACATCGCGTGCACGAAAACGACCCGACCCTGCTGTTGACACCGGCGAATTCTACGTCGCGCACTCCTGGCATGAAAAGATTCGTTGTGTCGAAAGGACAGCTGGCAATAGTGCAGACAGGAGTCGTCGCCGGCTATCACGTTTCCCGCGAGTTTCCCTCCGTCGGTGTCTACCGCGACTGACCGCTCCCCCGACGCCATCACCGCATTCGAAGGCACGTCCGGCGTTGCCGGGGCGATCTCCTGCTGGCGGTACTGCCACAACGAACGTCCGCAACCCGCATCGTTCGGGGACGGCCATGGGAGTGCAGGACGGTTCACCGTCCCCTTTGCGAAGCGGCCGCCGTCCCATCGAGCTGCGCGAGCGTCAGCGGATGGCGTGGCGGTTTGTCCGAAATCGTCGTCACCTGGATGCGGTTATGGCCGTCGACGTGCAGTAACTCTCCCGACGCCAACGATCGCCACCCCGGATCCTCGTCCGTGCGCTCGCTGGCCACGACCACCGCGGGAAAAGCTGCCAACTCGGCGCTACGGGTACGGATTCCCGCTCGGCCCGCGTGATCGAGGTGGCGTCCGCCGTGCGGTCCGCCTGCCGCGCGCTCCAGCACGAACAGGTCGTGGGTGTCCGGATAGCGCAGCGCCCACAGACCGGAGTCGGTGGTCAATACCATATTCAGGGCATAGACGGGCACCTGGTCCGCGAGCCAGCGGACGGCATCGGCGATGCCCGCCGTGACGTCGCCGTCGTGCCGATCGGTGCGCTGTGTGATGAGCGCGAAGAACCGTTCGGAGTCGGTATCGCCGTGCACAAGATCGCCGTAGTCACCGAGCTCTGCATCCAGTTCGTCGAGGCCTTGCAGCACACCGTTGTGGGCGAACAGCCGGCCGTGTTGTTCGAAGGGGTGGGTATTGCGTACTTCCAGACCGCCGGTAGACGCGTAGCGGATATGCGCCACGAACGTCGCCGATTCCCGTTCCCGCGCCTCACGGGCGAACTGCCTATCCTCGTACGCGGCGATCGGTTGCTTCTCCACCCGCGTGGACCCGTCCGCGGTGAAGGTGCCCAGCCCGACACCATCGGGCATGCGCCGACTCTGTTCCGAGAGGCTGTCCGGCGCGTCCAGCAACCAGAATGTGGCTCGTACCCGCCGCGGTGCGGCCGACAATCCGAACAAACGACACATGGCGCTTCCTGATCGGGCGTCGTCCGAGTGGGGCAGGTCGCCGGTCAGCTTACGCCGGGAATGTATTCGGCACCGCTCCGACATCGCCGACTCGGCTGAGCCGCAGGAGTACATCGAGCCAGCTGCGAGCAGCATCTTCGGTTGGTTCCGGCCCCGTGGCCGGCGACATGGCTTCGACCCGAATGCCGAAGCACGGCCCCTGCCCGCGCTGGAGGTGGGCACTGCGGCCGCATGGCGTTCCTGGCCCTGACTTGCGGGCCGGCCGCGCACAATGCCTCCCCGGCCGCGCCGATCCAGCGGAAGTGGCTGGCTCTCGGATCCGTCGCCATCGCCCCAGCCAATAGTGATTCCGGACGGCACGATCGTGCATATCGCGATGCCTGCCGCTCAGCTCGACCTACAATTCGGCGACCTCGGCCGCAGTGGATCATCACTGCCTACACACTCGCTTTACTTCTCCACCTTCATGCTCCACGAACTGGTCCCCTCATCGACCGCTGGCGTAAGCGATACACCACCGAACAGCCCTCCCCTAATGCATCACCGTGACGGGCAGGCGGGAGCAGCGGCCCCGTACCGCAGGAACGAATGACCGGGGCGGTGGCCGCGCGGTTTGCGTTTCCAGCGGTCTATACGGCATCTTTACGGTAGGAGAGCCGGGAAGTCTGGTCGGCGTACCTGGTCCGAGCATGGGCCGGGGTCGATGCCGACGGAAGATGACACGCGCTGATGAGTTCACCCCGACCCCGCCCCTCGTTGTTCGCTCGGGGTTCCTGGCCGGAGACCCGGCGGATCACCGCGATCCTGCGCACCGAGACCGCCGGGGGTGCGTTGCTGATCGTCGCAGCGGCCCTCGGTCTCATCTGGGCCAATACCCCCTGGTCGAACGCATACGAGGCGCTGCGTGCCTTCGAGGTCGGCCCGGCCGGCCTGCACCTGAGGCTCTCGCTGGAGACATGGGCCGCCGACGGGCTGCTGGCGGTGTTCTTCTTCGTCGTCGGCCTGGAACTCAAACGCGAGTTCGTGGCCGGAGACCTGCGCGACCCCCGCCGCGCGGCACTGCCGGTGGTGGCAGCCGTCGGCGGGATGGTCGGCCCGGCTCTGATCTTCCTCGCGTTCAATCTCGGCAACGGCGATGCCCTACAGGGCTGGGCGGTGCCCACCGCAACCGATATCGCCTTCGCCCTGGCCGTCCTCGCGGTGGTCAGTTCACATCTGCCCACCGCGTTACGAACATTCTTGCTCACCCTCGCGGTAGTCGACGACCTCCTCGCGGTGACGGTGATCGCGATCTTCTACACCGACGAACTGCATCTTCCCTACCTGGCACTGGCCGTGCTCCCCCTCGCCGCGTTCACCTTCGCGGTCCAGCGCGGGGTCCATTCGGTGTGGGTGCTGATACCACTGGCGGCAGCGACCTGGTGGCTGGTGCATCAATCCGGGATACACGCCACCGTCGCCGGTGTACTTCTGGGTTTCGCCGTGCCCGTTCTCACCTCCCGTTCCGGTGCCGCCGCCCCGTCGGCGCACGACCCGGGGGTGGCCGAGGTGTTCGAGCACCGGATACGACCGTTCACCGCCGGCTTCGCGGTCCCGGTATTCGCGTTCTTCGCCGCCGGGGTCACCGTCGGAGGGCTCAGCGGAATGGTCGATTCGCTCAGCGACCGGGTCACGCTCGGCATCGTCGTGGGCCTGGTGGCGGGCAAGGCTCTCGGGATTCTGCTCACGACCTTCCTGACTGCGAAGCTCACCCGCGCCGAACTGGACTCAGATCTGAGCTGGATCGATGTCACAGGAGTGGCGTTGCTCGGCGGAATCGGGTTCACGGTGTCGCTGCTGATCGGAGAGCTGGCATTCGCTGGTCAGCCGCTTCGGGAAGACCATGTCCGCATCGGGGTCCTCGTCGGCACCCTGACCGCCGCACTGCTGGCCACGCTCGTGCTGCGGGCACGCAACCGCGTCTACCGCCGCATCGCCGAAGAGGAAACCAGAGACGACGACCACGACGGCATCCCCGACGTCTACCAGAAGAGATCCTGAGGAGCCGAACATCCCCTCGATACCCGCGGCATACCGAGAAAGGCGCCGGCGAATGGTTTCGGTTTACGTCAACGCACCCAGTGGTGAGGTGATCGAGCTCTGGTGCACCGAGCGATTACAGAACTGGGACGTGGCCCACCGGCAGTGGAGCATCACGACGTCGGCGGGCCCCACTCGCATTGTGGCGCTCGGCGAGGAGCACGATCGTGGGGCCACTGTTGTGCTGATCCCGGGGACGAACATGAACACCGCGGTCGCACTACCCTTCCTGGCGCAGTTGGCGGCGCGGTATCGGGTCCTCGCTCTGGATGTTCCGGGCCAGCCCGGTCTCAGCGCGCCGGAGCGGCCGCGCCGAGACCGGATGGCCTGGTACGGGCGGTGGCTCGGTGAGGTGCTGGAGCAGACCGTACCCGAGACGGCCGTGTTGCTCGGGCATTCACTCGGCGGTGCGATCGCCTTGGCCTGCCCGTCGCGGCGGGTAGCCGGCCGGGTACTGATAGCGCCGGCCGGGCTTGCCCGCCTGGCGGTACCGCCCCGCCTGCTCGCGGCAACCGTCAGCTGGCTTGCCGCCCCGTCCCGAGACCACACGATCCGCCTTCTGCAATTGATGACAGGCCCTACCCGAGGTGTCGCACCGCATCTGGTCGATTGGATGCCCCTGGTCGCCCGCTATTGCCGCACCACACTGGCGCCGGCCCCACTGGCCCCGCGCTACTCGACAGCTGCCGCTCGACACCCTGCCTGGTGGCCACCAACGCCGATGACATCTTCTTACCGCCCCGTCATCTCGAACGCGCCGTCCATGACCGGCTCGGAACCCATCTGCGCATACTGCCGGACTGCGGACACCTGGCCCTCGGCGACGATCCGGCCGGAGTCGTGAACCTCGTCGACGAGTTGTCCGGGCACATCTGACGCCGGGCCTCGGTGCAGTCGCGAGTCACCGCACACTTGTGTCCGGGCAGCGGCGGTGTACACAGAAGAGGTAGGCCCCGGCGCCTGTCTCGCGCGCCGGGGCCTACCACTACCGCGAATGTCACGGTGAGACCGTGGCCGGCTCCGACGTAGAAGTGGAGACAGGGCGGCGACCGAAATACAGCAGGCCGGCGGCGAGTGCGCCCACGAAAAGCGCGAGCATCCCGGCGAGCAACCATCCGACCCCGAAATTGGCGATGATCGGAATAACGCCCGCGGTCACCAGTCCACCACCGAAGAAGGGCTCCATGATCAGCTGCTTGTAGCCGAAGGCCTGGTAGGCCGGTGTCTTCAGATCCGGGTCCACCACTCGCAGCAGAATCAGACCGGTGGAAGTCACGCCCATAGCCTGACCGACGTCGGCGATACCGCGTTCGAACCAGAAGTCGGGCAGCATCCGCCGGGCGAGGAACACGAACGCACCCACTGTCCAGACCAGACCGGTGACCGCGAGCAGGATGAACGGGCCCATATTCGCCGCGATCGCTGTCAGCGACAAGGTACCCAGCGCGGCGATGACCAGCACATCGAGACTGAAACCCTGCAACCGCTCGATCATCTGCACGTCGACGATCTCCTCGCGGTCGAACGCCTGGATCAAGGCCTGCACGATGATGCCGCCGATCATCGCGATCGGGAACAGCGGCACATGCGCGAACAGTTCCAGGCTGTCGGCCCACAGTTTCTGCTCGACCCACTGCAGTCCGCTCAGCATGAGCCAGCCGATCAACACCGCCACTGCCAGCAACCCGAAGTGCAGGGTAAGGGGTTCGATCGAGGACGGGTTGACGGTCAGCGTGCCCGCGGAACGGCGGCGCTCTTTTTCCACCAGCCCCGCTCGCTCGGCCACCGACGGGGTGGCGTCGGTGCGCAACTCGGTGGTCTTACCGCTGCGCACACCCCAGTTGATCAACGCGATCCCGCAGACGATCCCCGACAGGATCCCGACCGTGGCCAGACCGAGCGCAAGGTCCTGCCCCTCGGGGAAGTCGAACTCTTCGAACGTTCCGGCCATCCCCGCCGCGGTACCGTGACCGCCCTCGAAGCCGATCTCGATCAAGGTGCCCGCCATCGCGGGCAACCCGAACACCGGGCCCAGCACCAGAATCGCCAGCAGCAACCCGAACACGTACTGGCCGCTGGCCACTGTGATACCGAAGGTGATCTGCGGACCCGCCACCCGGAACGCCTCGCGCGGCGAGGGCAGCTTGTGTCCCATCAGCAGACCGGCGAACACCAGCGAGATCAACAGTCCGGGCAGGGTTTTCCACACATCGATGATCTCCGGCGTCATCAGGCCCGATTCAGCGAATCGATCGGTACCGAACAGCGAAGCGATCCGGCCGAATACATCCGGCCCGATCAACAGTGCCAGCGCGCCACCGATGATCGAACTCGGAATGAACAGCTTCTGCGCAAGCTTCCACTTCACTCGAATGATCTTCGCGATCAACATCATCACGCCCAGCAACAGCAGTGCGAACCCGATAACTTCCGGTGACATACTCACCTACTTCCGTCGTAGCGAACCGCCGGCACCCGGCGACAACAGGCAATGAATGCGACAAACACCCCAAAAATATGCCGTTGAATGACGGTACGATAGACAATGGCCCGGTACTTTGTAAATCCTCCTCCCTCACGGGAATACACGAACGCCCGAAGAAGTGGTGGCAGCACGGCCGGGAACCGGGGTTGCGCTCGAGCGCCCGGTACGGCATCTTTACCTGTGGTGCGCCGGGAAGTCTGGTCGGCAATCCGGCCCGGAGCGGGTCGGGCGAATTCGACCACGGGAGCGCTCCTGCACGGTGACAACACTTTCGCCGATCACCTCCATTCACTCTCTGCGGGTACCGCGATTGCGGTCATGCCTGCGCGCACGGTGGAAGAGGTTGCGCAGGCGCCCGATAAGACCTGAGCCGGGGCTCGCATCAGCTGACGCGTGCGCAGCACCTGGGAAGCGATGCCGACCAAGGTCTCGGCGACCGGAGCGGGAAGAACGGAAGAAACAGACACGGGTACCTCGATCCCGAGTAGCAGGCAACGGGGTCACAGAGTCTCCAGCCCCGCACGGTAGATCGACAGCACTTCGGCACCCCCGGTCGCATTCCCGCCTCCATGAAGATCGACACCGAGGACAGCGCCGATATGCGGGCAGTAGCAACACCGCCAGGTCGTTGATCAGCAGGCAAGCGGCACGGGCAGCCGGGTCGCCGCGACGCAAGGATCAGGCTTGCGACGGCAAGATACTCACCGTCGGTGCGGTTGCCATACCGCCGTGGCCATTTGTGAAACGCGGGTCGTCATGCACATCCGGTTCCCATAGGCGAGAATGATCGAGCCATCGGCGAATGGCCGGTGACACACGACCGTAGTGCGTGCCGGCCATGGTCTGTATCGATGAGGCGGTTGTTTTCTTATGGGCGATGTGCTCAGCAGCGCCAGTGACTTCATCTGGGGTCCCTGGCTACTGATTCCCCTGCTCCTGCTGACCGGATTGTATTTGACGGTCTTGCTGCGGGGGCTGCAATTCCGGCGGTTCGTACTCGCGTTCCGGCTGGGTTTTGTCGAACGCACCGATACCGACGCCGAAGGCGATATCTCGCACTATCAGGCACTGTCCACCGCGCTTGCGGCCACTGTCGGCGTCGGCAATATCGCCGGTGTGGCCACCGCGATCTCCTTGGGCGGACCCGGTGCGGTGTTCTGGATGTGGCTGACCGGCCTGGTCGGTATGGCCACCAAATACAGCGAAGCGTTCCTCGGTGTCCGTTTCCGACGCACCGACGCCGCCGGTAGGCAGGCCGGCGGGCCGATGCATTATCTGCGGCGCGGTATCAAGGGGCCGCTCGGGATGTTCCTCGGTGGTTTCTTCGCAGTGGCCGGCGTCATCGCCTCGTTCGGTATCGGCAATATGACCCAGGCGAATACAGTGGCGCTCAATGTCGCGTCGGAATGGGGCCTGCCCACCTGGCTCACCGGGCTGATCATCACCGCTCTGGCCGCGGCGGTCATCCTGGGTGGAATCAAGGGAATCGGCCGGGTGGCCAGCATCTTCGTGCCGGTGATGATCGTGCTGTACATCCTGGGCGCCCTCGCGGTTCTGATCCTGCGGTTCGACGATCTACCCGCCGCCGTCGGTGAAATCCTCACCGATGCCTTCACCGGAACGGCGGCCACCGGTGGTTTCGTGGGCGCCGGCGTTGCCGCGGCCATTCAGTACGGTGTGGCGCGGGGGATCTTCTCCAACGAATCCGGCCTCGGCACCGGCGGTATCGCTGCCGCCGCGGCCTCGACCACCCACCCAGTACGCCAAGCGCTGGTATCGATGACCCAGACCTTCATCGACACCCTTGTCGTGGTCTCCTTCACCGGCCTGGTGATCGTGGTCACCGGAGTGTGGAAATCCGATGCCGCTGCAGCGACCTTCACCGCCGCAGCGTTCGCCGACGCCCTGCCGGGTACTTGGGGCAGCGTCATCGTGACCGTCAGCATCATCTTCTTCGCCTTCTCGACGGTCCTGGGGTGGTCCTACTACGGCGACCGGTGTATCGAATTCCTGTTCGGCAACACGCTGGTGCTGCCGTACCGAATCCTGTTCATCGCGGTCGTCTACGTGGGCGCCACCACCGAGCTGACCACAGTCTGGACATTCTCCGATGTCGCCAACGGCCTGATGGCATTGCCGAACCTCATCGGCCTCCTGATCCTGTCACCACTGGTATACCGCGAGACCAAAGCATATTTCGAACGAAAGGACCCGGTTCCCTACGGTCCGGCAACCGAAGGCCTCCGGACGATGTGAGCACGACCCGGCTCCGGCCCAACCACCGCGAAACGCTCCGCGTTCTGGATGATGCTCACCCTGTCCGGGCCGGTAAAGAGCGGGTCACGCGACCGTGCACCATCGAGATTGGGCACGTCGAGCTCGCCGAGCCGGTCTCGCCGGCGTGGCGCGCAGTCGTCCGGGAGAACACCATCGCGAGCTGGTTCGCGCAGAGATGTGGCCGGAGGGAACAGACCACTACGCCCACATGCTCCACCAGCGAAAAGATCTCCAATTGAGCGATAACAGTTGATACGCACGGCGAGCCGATGGCTCGGCCGGGGAGCCTACAGGTCGCACCGCAGACGGTGTTCGTCACACAAACCCGACGGTCGCCGAAGCAGTACCGAAGGCGGGTGTATCGGAGTAGTGAGCAGTCAGCGAGATGGTGGCACGCATCGCGACCGGATCGATGGACCGGACCACCGCTCGAAATGTGACGTCTGCAGGCCGATGCGCCGCGAGTACGACCGGTCTGGCGAATTGGACGTAGTAGGCGACAACACGGTCCGCCCTACCCAGCCACTCGGTCAAACAGGCCGCACCGAGTCCCATGGTCAGCATTCCGTGCGCGGCGACGGCTTCCAGGCCCGCATGCCGAGCGGCGGCATCGTGCCAGTGGATGGGATTGATATCGCCGGAGACGCCCGCATAGTGGACGAGTTCACCGCGCGTGAGTCGCACTGTTCTCGGCGCGAACTCCTGCCCCTGGCGGAGGTCGAGCACGGCGGTGCGCCGGACACTTCCTCGCGTCCGGACGTCGATCGCTTCCGGGGCCGGCGGAGTCCGGATGGTCTCGGGTCCGGGAAGCTCCAGCATGGCGAGCGTTTCCGCGGTCGGTGAACTGCCGTGGTCGCGGCCGGCGAGGGTGGTGTGCACGGTTTGCACGAGAGCTCCGGTGTCATCGTGGATGGTGGTGGTGAGAGCGATGAGTTCACCGCCTGCCGGTGTGGACCGGCGGGAATCCACCGTGATGTCGTGCCTCAACCGGTCGCCTGCCGTGACCGGGCGGCTACTGTGAATCTCCTGCTCGACGTGGAGAAGGTGCGCGGGGTCGTAGCCGTCGAGCGCCGCGCGCATGAGCTTCCGATGCGCCGGGAAGGTGACCGCGGAGGCGAAGGTGATCGGCGCGAGCAGCCCGGGATGGCCGAGGGCGCGGGCCGCGGTGTCCTCCCAGTGGACCGGATGGAAATCCTGGACGGCGCGGGCGAAGTCGCGGATCTTCTCACGACCCACTTCGTAGTGATCTGTGGCGGCGTATCGGTGACCGACGGTGGGGTGAGAGCGCATGGCGAGCAATCCTCGGGTCAGTGTGGTGTCCGGGCGGCGAAGATCCGCTGGCCGTGCACGGCCAGCGGCTGCTCCGGCCCGGGCAGTATGAGCCAGGGCGCGAGATCGGCGGCGACGAGTTCGGCCCGCCATTGGGATTCGGTCAAGAAGATGCGGTCGGAGCCCGCGCGCACATCGTCGACACCGGGGCGTAGTCCCCCGGTGCGCGGTGACATCAGGAAGTGCATCGAGGTGAGCAGTTGGGGGTGTTCCCGGCAGGACTCGATCACCAGTAGATGTCCGCCGGGCCGGAGCAATTCGCGGAGTCGGTGCAGGGCAGCTCGGCAGTGGTGGGCATTGTGCAGCACATTGGCGGCCAGCACGATATCGAAGGATCGGGGCCGTGGGAGATCAGCATTGAGGTCCAGCAAGGCGAACCGCAGGTTTGGGTAATGTGCGAAACGGGTACGGGCGGCGTCCAGGAAGAACGGCGACACATCGGTGAAGTGGTATTCCACCGGGCGGCCGTCGAGTTGGGGGAGGAGATCCGCGGTGGTGCCGCCGACCCCGGCCCCGAGTTCGAGGATCCGCACCGGGTGACGATCGCCGGAGAGTTCGTCCACCGCTCGTACGATCACCCCGGCGGCCGCGGCGTTGAGGTACTGATTCACCGGATTGTCCCGGTACGCCGCCTCGGCCGTGCGGAGGTCGCCGTCGGGGAACAACAGTTCCTGTGCCAGCACCCGGTCTTGCAGCAGCTCGCGCGCATGCCGGTTGGCGTCGGCGAAGAACCGTGTGAGCTGTGCGGGGAAGCCGAGATCGGCGCAGGCCTGCTCGAGATCCGGTCGCTGAGGGGCGGATACCGCCCGCAGCGAGGCGAATCCCCGTTTCTCCTCGTGTTCCAGCCATCCGTGCGTGCTGAGCAGGGCGAGCCAGCGCCGCAACAACCAACGGTGCCGCGGCGCGACCTCCAGCATGGCGACCAGGTCTTCCTCGGTACGGGGCTCCGGCCCCGACAGCGCGGGACGCAGTACTGCTGCCATGGCCCGTAACCCGAACAGATCGAGGTCCGCGCGGGCGGCGAGGCACTGGCGGGCATCGAAATACGCGACCGACTCGTCGGCGCGCCGCGCGATGGCGAGCGTCTCGTCGCCGGTCACAGTGCCTCGTTCAGCGGCGGGATGTTGTGATTGCACCGGAACGTGTTTCCGGGATCGTAGCGAGTCTTCACCCGCTGCAACCGGGCATAGGACGCGGGGTGGTAGGCACGGCGCACACGCTCGGGTGTGGCGGTGTCGTCGAGGATTCCGATATAGGGTCCACCCGCGGAGCATCCTTGCAGTCCGTCCACCACCTCGGCGATCCAGGCGCGGGAAACGGTGAGGTCGGTCCCGGCGGGGCCACCGGAGAACATGACCGCATGGTAGGCGGCGTCGTGGTAGCCGAACGCGGTCGCATCCGGCGGCATCCGCTGCAGGGCTCCGCCGAGTCGATGGACCGAGACCAGCGAGTACGGAGTCGGCATCCGCGCCGCGAGATCGACGAGCGCGTCGACGGCATCATCGTCGAATGCGCGGAGCCACTCGGTGCCGGTCGCGGTGCCGTGTCCTTCGTGGAACGCTTGTTCGGTGTTGCTTTGCAGCTCCGGATAGGTCACCGGGCGGATGAGATCGAGTTCCGGCTCGCCCAATCGGCGCAACGCTGTCAGTTCCGATTGCGCTCGGTCGGGGGCGCCGAAGTGGGCGACGGTGACCGCGGCCATAGGCGGCCCCTTCGGGGCGGTGGGTGGCCAGTGCAGGAGAGTGGCACGCAGCGCCATTTCGTCGGACGCCTCGGCGCACAGCTCCCGGAATGTTCGGAAGACACCGGGTCCTCGGTCGAGCCGGAACAGTAGTGTGCCCGCGCGCACCTCTCGGATCGGGTAGAGCTCGAGCTCGAGCGCGACCACGACACCGAAATTGCCCCCGCCACCACGAAGCGCCCACAGCAGGTCCGGGTGGTGGTCGCCGCTCGTATGCACGAGGCGTCCGTCGGCCAGCACGACCTGCGCGGAGCGAACACTGTCGCACGTGAATCCGGCGATGCGCTGGAGCCAGCCGCTGCCCCCGCAGAGCGTGGAGCCGACCACGCCGACCGTGGACACGTCGGCTCCGGTCACCGCCAGCCCGTGCCGATGGCAGACACGGTCGAATTCGGCCCACGTCACACCCGCCCCGACGACTGCTCTCCGGGTGGACGGGTCGATGGTGACGGTTTTCAGGCCCGAAAGGTCCAGCAGCAGGGAGCCGTCGGCGGCGGGATGCTGCGCGACTTCGTGTCCGCCGCCACGTACCGAGACGGGTAAGCCGTGGTGCTGCGCAATGGTGACAGCGGCCCGGACGTCCGGTACCCGGGTGCATTGAACGACCGCTGCCGGTCGTTGGTCGATCGCCGAGTTCCATCGCTGCCTGGCTTGGTCGTAGCCCGGTTCACCCGATGTCAGGACGGCGCCTCGGCAGGCAGACCGAAGTTCGGTGAGATAGCTCGAAGGCGTCATGGTGGTCATGCGGCGGAGAACTCCTGGACGACAGCAAGGGGCGGGAGCGACTGCGCGGTGGTCAGTAATTCGAGGTAGTCGGTGAGCACTTCCGGCATCCTGCGTCGCAGATATCGGGTGAACGGGTCGTTGCAGACCGCGTGCGGCGGACGGTCGGGCCAGGCGGTCGGGTCCGGCTGGTGTTCGGGGCGGCCGACCGCGAGCACGCGCCCGTCGGCGGAGTCCAGGAGTAACGCGTAGCGGGCCGGGAGCACCGCCGCGACCCGGGCCGGTTCGACAGCTTCTGCGGATTCGTGGTCGAGCAGCGCGTTCGGAATACCGGTGACCAGGGTCGCTTCCCGTTGTACCGAATCGGCGAGCGCGCGGAGCCGCCCGGCGGTGTCGCGGGCGGGCAGATCACCCCACCGGATCTTCCGGGCCGGTGCCGGCGAGGGCGCGTCGACGGTCAACACCACGTCGTACCGATACCGGGTGAGTTCGGTATCGGCTCGCATGGGCTTGGCGTAATAGGTGGCGCGCACCGATCGCGGATGCCGGCGGGCGAGGCCGGCGAAGATCCGGGGATCACAGAGTAATTCCTCGTCGGCCTCCACGCGCGCCACCGCGCACCGGTCGATCTCCTCGGCGCTGCGACCGGGACCGCGGGCCTGCTCCAGCCATCGGGCGAAATCGTAGGCGGTGGCGAGGTTGCGGATATCGCCGATGACGACGGTGCCTCCAGGTGCCACCAGGTCGAGCGCGTCGTCGAGCACCGCGGTGAGATAGCGCTCGTCGGGGAAGCATTGGGTGACGCTGTTGAGGAGTACACAATCCGGTCGGCCGTGCGAAGCCAGCTGCTCTACCGCGGCTGTCACTCGGACGTCGGTGAGGTGGTGCGCGGCGGCCTGCACTACCGATACGTTCGGTAGCTGCCGCGCGCGTAACCGCTGCACGACCGGTCCGGCCGGGTCGAGTCCCACATAGCTTCGGGTGAACGTGTGCAGGCGGTGTGCCAGGAGTCCGCTGCCGCAGCCGATTTCGAGAACGAAACGCGGGTCCCCGCGACGCACGAGTCCGACCGCGTGCTCGATCCATTCGAGCATGTGTTCACGGGCGAACGGCGCACCGGTATCGGAGGCCCGCCAGCCCGAGAGATCGAGGTCGTCGCCGTGCCGGAGCTCGTCGGACGAGTACACGAATTCATAGACATGTCGCCAGTGCTCGAGATACTCGGTGACCAGGGCCCCGGGAGCCGGTCGCACGGACACTGCGTCCGCGGTCGGGCGGACCATCAGAGCGCCGTGTTGCCGGTCCCACTGCGCCGAACCCACCCAGGGGTGCCGAGTGAGCACGGAGATCAGCTGTTCGGTCACCAGCTTCGCGCCTCGGACAGCGCGGCCAGCTCGGACGCGGCGAACATCCGATAGACGCGTTCGGGGTCGTTGGCCGCGTGCGCGCGTCCGGCATGCACATCACGCCAGAAGCGCTGGACTGTACTGTCAGGTCGCAGCGCGCGACCACCGGAGTTCTCGAACAGCCGGTCGATCGCGGCCACGGCACGTTCGGTGCCGCGAACCTGATCGCGGCGAAGCCGGAGCCGCTCACGTGGTCCGATCGGTCGCTCCGCCGCCGCCAGCCGGTGTAGATCGTCGATATTGTGTGTCAGTTGCCGCCAGGCCGCGTCGATCTCGGTGGCGGCGAAAGCGATTCGTTCCAAGGTGGCGGGATCGTCCCGGAAGGCGTCACCGGTGTAACCGGTGTCCTTACGCGCATCACCGGGCAGCGCGGCGCGGACGCGGTCGTGCTGCTGTTCGAGATGGGCCCGGTAACCGCCCCGGGCCATGCCCACGACGGCTGCGGTGATAGCGCTGGTGTGCAGGCAGCCGAACGGGATCCGGTACAGCGGGCCGCCGTTGAACTGCTGTCCGGGTGTGCGGCACGCGGTGACTGCGTCGGAGCCGAGCATCCGGTGGGCGGGCACGAAGATATCGTCGACGACGATATCGTTGCTTCCGGTGCCACGCAGTCCGACGGCCTGCCACACATCGGTGATGGTGTAGTCGTCGGCGGGCACGAGGAAGGTACCCGAATCCACCGGTTCCCCGTCGACGATCACCCGCGCGCCCAGCAGTGCCCACCGGGCGTGGTCACATCCGGACGCGAAACCCCAGCTGCCGCGGAGCCGGTAGCCGCCCTCGACGGGAACAGCAGTGCCGGTCATGGCGTACGAGGAGCAGATCGCGGTATCGGGGCCGGCACTCCAGACGTCGTCCTGGGCCCGGAGGTCGAACAGCGCCAGATTCCACTGGGAGACACCGAGCACCGCGGCCACCCATCCGGTGGAACCGCAGGCCGAGGCCAGGTCGGTGACCGCGGTGTAGAAGTGGGCCGGGTGCGCTTGGTACCCGGCATGCCGTTCGGGCCGGAGCAGACCGAAGAATCCGGTGGCGGTCAGCTCGGTGAGGGATTCGGCCGGTATCCGCCGGGCCTCTTCGGTGTCGCGGGCGCGCTTGCTCAAGGTCGGCAGCAGGTCACCGACCGCGGCGAGTATCCCTGTGGTGGCGTCATCGGTCATTGCATTGTCCTCCGTGGCTCGATCGGTGTGGAGCGGCTGCGGCTCCGGGATATGGGGATCCGGGTGGATATCAGCGGGTGAACCGCAACAGACCGGTCGCCTCGTCGAGGTCGACCCGACGTAGTCCGGCTGTGCGCGCCTCGGCGGTCAGCCGATCGGCATCCGCCGGCCAGACGTGGTGTTCGGTGTGGACTTCCTGCATCAGGTCTTCACCTCGGTAGGTGCGGTAGGTCATCCGCCAGATCAGTGACTCCGCGTCCACCGGATCGGCTCGGCTCCAGCCCTCGTAACGCAGGTCACCGGCCCGGGCGGTGGTGTAGCGCCGTTCCGGTGAGGCCTCGACCCCGCCGGGGCGCTGCACCTCGACCACCGCGTCACCGCCGGCGGCGAGCGCGGCGGCGATCGCGGCCCATACCCGCGGACGGGTGGCGGTATCGAAATGCCCGATCACTCCGAGCGCCACCACCGCCGCGCACTGCTGCGGCAGCGGGGTCCCGAGGAACCCGCTGGGTAGCACTGTGATCCGTTCGCGCAGGTCTCGGCGGGCAGCCAGGCGCGACAGCAGCACGGCCCGCATCGCGGCCGCCGGTTCGACCGCCACGATCCGGGCGTCGGGCAGGGCCTCGGCGACGAGCACGGTGGACAGCCCGGTGCCCGCCCCGATATCGGTCACGGGGCCGGCGATCGTGTCCACTTCGGACAGCAACCGGCTCAGCACGGGCTCTACCGCGGCCACATAGGGGGTGGCCATGAGGTCGTAGAACTCCGCAGCCGCGGCATAATCGTCGGTCACGATTTCTCCGAATCGTTCAGTCCGGACAGCATTTCCGAGATCAAGTGCGCGACCGTCGCGACGGCCGGCGGCCGCAGCAGCGCGTAGTGGTGCGCCGCGACCGGCCTGTTGTCGATGGTGACGCCGGTGTATGCGGCCCACCCGAGGTCCGACAGGTCACCGCAGTCGTCGACACCCATCCCGACGCCGGAGTTGTGCGGGGCCGGAAGATCAGCCCGCACGAGCAACAGTTCGAGTCCGTCACCGTCCAGGTCCCCGGTGTGGTGACTGCCGAGTGCCCGCAGATGCCGGCGGAAGATGTCTTCCTTGAGCCGCTGGTCGGCCGGATTCGCGCGATCGACGAGCCCGGCGGCCGCGAGTCTTCTCCGGATTTCGGCGCGTTGTCGTTCGTCGGGGCTGCGATCGAACTCGGCATCGACAATATCGGTGCCGATCTCCAGATCGAGGAACGCGGCCAGCGACCCGAGGTAGCGCGTCCAGAACCGGGCGCCGTCGACGTGGTGGATCCGATCGGCGATGTTCGAGTCGATGAGGACGAGCGCCTCGACGGTCGCGCCCGCGGCACGCAAGCGCCGAGCGACTTCATGGGCGAGGATTCCGCCCATCGACCAGCCGCCGATGCGGTAGGGGCCGACCGGCTGCTCGGCCCGTATCACCGCTTCGTACACCTGCGCCATCTCCGCGATGGTTTCCGGTCCCGGCGCTCCGGCGAGCTCCGGGTCCTGGACTCCTATCACCGGTCCGCGGATATCGAGCGTCCGCACCAGGTCGAGATAGCAGAGGACATTGCCGCCCGTGGGGTGGATCAGGAACAACGGCCGACCGATGCCATCGCGCAACGGCACCAGACAGTCACGCGGAACCGGCGGCCGCGGCGCCTCGGGGCGTGCCACGGAGGCTACGGCGGCCAAGGTCGGATCGGCGAGGAACTCGCGGGGTGTCACCACCAGGCCCAGTTCGTCACGGAGCCGGTTGAGCATGCGGATGGCGTTGACGGAGTCTCCTCCGACGGTGAAGAAATCGGTGCCGCGGTCGATTTCGCCAGGGATATCGACAATCCGCTGCCAGAGTTCGGCGATGGCCCGTTCGGTGCCGGTCGCGGGCGCACCACCGACCGGCGCGACAGCAGGGGCGTCGCTGCGCCGAGCCGGTTGTGCCGGCCGGGGCACGTTCACTGTCGCCAGCCAGGTGTCCGGCCGTTCGACGAGCGCGGTCACGTTATCGCACACGTCCGCGAACAGTGTGTCCAGCACGCCCGAGGGGAACAGCTCCGCGACAGCATCCAGATTCACCGCCACCGAATCATCCCAATCCCATTGGAATACCTGCATATCCAGCGCCACCTGCGGAGTGCGTACGCGTTGATAGAACTGGCGGACCTCCACCGTGTCCGGAGTGCCACCCGGTGGGTGCAGCCCGAGGGTGCTGTGGAAGACGACCGGTGCCTGCGGGGTGGTGTCGCGTCGGCGCCGGGCGAGTTCCCGCAATACCTCCACGCCGGTGACTTGCCCGTGGTCGAGCATCGTGGCGGTGGCTTCCTGCACGTGCCGGGCAGCGTCTAGGAACGTCGGCCGCTCGGGCAGGGAAATATCGAGCAGCACGGTACCCGCGTAGGGACCGATGGCGTGATCGAGATCGCGGGGCAGGTGCAGCCGATTGAGGTACAGCACATTCAGCAGGAACCGGCGGTGCCCGGCGAGCCGGGCCAGGGCGAGGGTCCAGCAGGTGGCGAAGGCAGCTGTCGGTGTGATGTTGTACTCGGCGCAGTGTTTGCGCAGGACCGCCATCTGCGCACCGGTCACCCGGAATTCCCGGCGTTCCAGTGCCTCCGGACTCACCTGGTCGAACGGCACCGCCAAGGGCAGGGCCGGAGCCGGCGGCAGATCGTCGATCCGCTCCCACCACCAGTCACGCTGTGCCTGCCATTCGGGCTCGTCGCGCTGGCGCGCGACGGTCTCGACATAGTCGCCGAAGTGGGCGGTCAGTGGCGGCAGTACCGTGTTCGGGTCGTCGAGATAGGTGAACAGCTCGGTGAACATCAACTGCACCGACCACCCGTCGGCCACGAGCAGACTGCACACGATATGCAGGCTCAGCTCGTCACCGGGTAGCCGGACGGCGGTCACGGCGAACGGCCACGGGTCCATCCGCGGACCGCTACGCTGCAGTGCGGCGCGAATCCGGGCCAGTTGCCGATCGACCTCGCCGATGCTCGCATCACGCATATCGAGATGCGTGATGGGCAGCGCGGACAGTCGCGGATCATCGTCCGGCAGTATCTGCTGGGTACCGTCGGGAAGCAGGATCGCCCGGAGCATGGGCTGGCGCTCCACCTGTCGGCGCACCGCCGTGTCCAAGAGGGTGGGATCGATACCCGAGAGCCGGAAGTCGACATAGTTGTGTGCCGAGTCGTAGCTCAGGGCGTATCCGTCCTGCTGGCCCACCCAATACGCCTGCTGCAAGGGCGTCAGCGGGAAGGGCGCGGCCGGATCGTCTCGACGGACCAGTTCGACGGCGGCGGCCGAGACACCGGCGCGGCGTTCGTCGATCAGTACCGCGAGTTCGGCGAAGGACAGATCGCCCACGAGATCCGCCACAGGGACCGCGACACCGAGCCTGGTGCGGACCATGGTGGCCATCCGGACCGCCAGTACCGAGTCACCTCCCAGGCTCACGAAAGTGGAGTCGGGGCGCACCGCTGCGGGTGCCAGCCCGAGCACCTGATTCCAGATGTCACCGACGACCTCGGTGACCTCTTCGTCCTGGCCCGTTCGGGCCGCGCCGGCATCGGCGGCGGTCCACGCCTGCGGATCCGCGACGAGCCGGCGC
Source organism: Nocardia grenadensis NBRC 108939 (assembly GCF_001613445.1). Taxonomy (GTDB): domain Bacteria; phylum Actinomycetota; class Actinomycetes; order Mycobacteriales; family Mycobacteriaceae; genus Nocardia; species Nocardia grenadensis. Next base: position 331,842 of record NZ_BDCJ01000009.1, on the reverse strand, counting down.
AACCACTCCACGTAGGAAGCGAACGCGGTATCGGCCGCCACGGGATCGAGCACGGTTTCGAGTACATCCCACTGCAATTGCAGGCCGTCGGCGTGTACGAACGCCTGGTGGTCGAGCCATACCTGCGGAGTTTGGCTCACTCCGTGCACGATCCGGCCGGCCCACTCCAGATCGGGTGCGCCGCCGACCAGTTCGACCACGTCGAGGGCGCTGGTGAACACCACCGGCAGCAGCCGTCGCTGCCCGGTGCGGGTGGACAGTTCGGCCAGCACATCCAGTGCCGAGTACTCGCGGTGATCGATATCGTCGAACAGCTGCCGCTGGGTGCGCGCAACTCGTTCGGTGAACGACCCCGCACCGGCGCGGTCCACTTCGTGGGCCAGCAGGGTGGTGAAGTCGCCGACCGCGGAATCGATACCGGGCAGGGCCACCGGCCGGTCTATCAGAGTCAGCGCCAGGGTGAACCGGTCCTCCCCCGCCCAGGCGGCGAGCACATCCGCATAAGCGGTGAGCAGCACCGCGGACGGGGTCACACTGTGTTCGGCGGCCAGGCTGCGCAGCCGCTGCCATTCCGCGGGCGCGAGGCGGGCCTCCCGTCGGCCGAACCAGGGCTGGGTCTGGGTGCGCGTATGCGTCGGCAGGTTCGGCGGGCCGGGCAACTCGGCCATCCGTTCCTGCCAGTACGCGGCCGCCCGGTGGCGGTCGGCCGAATCGGCACGAGCCTCGGTATGTGCCACGTAGTCGGTGAACCGGGTCGGCAGCGGCGGCAGCTCCGAGGCCGGGTCGGTGTAGTACATCCGTAGGTCGCGATCGAGGACGAGGAAGCTGCCCGCATCGCAGATCAGCGCATCGATGCCGATGAACAACCGGGTGGTGGTGGAGTCCGATACCGCGGCCCGCACATCGAACAGGGGCCAGCGGTCGGGCCGGTGCACCCGGTGCGACAGCCGACGCCGCAATTCGGCGAGCGTGTCCTCCCGCGCCTCTGGACCCGAGGTGGTGAGGTCGTGACGGCGGATCCGGAAATCGGGGACTTCGGGCAGAATTCGATTTCTGCCGTCCTCGGTGACCACGGCTCGCAACATCTCGTGTCGCCGGATGATCTGGTTCCACGCCTGTTCGTAACGGCCCAGGTCGAGATCCGTGCAGTCGTATTCGAGATAGATATGGCATGAGACGTCACTCAGGCCGAATGCGCCCGACCGCCCCACCCAGTACGCGTGCTGCACCCGGGTGAGTGGAAATGTCGGGTCCTCGGCAGACGAGACAGCCGGGACCTCCGGCTCCGGAGTATCGACGCTTGTCACCGCGGGCGACGGTGATCCGGTTCCGGCTGCCGTGGCTGGTCGGCGGTCCCGTAGAAGTGTGGCGAATTCCGCCACGGTCGAGTGCGAGAGCAGTTCCCGCATACGGATATCGGTATGTTCGCGCTCGTTGAGAATGTCGAGCATACGGGTGGCGAGCATGGACGTGCCGCCGAGAGCGAAGAAATCGGCCTCCGGGGTGGCTACGGTCTCACCGAGCGTCTCCGCCCACAGCGCGGCGACGGCATCCTCCTCCGGCCGTGCGAAATGCGGGTGGGCGACGAGCTCTGTCACATCGCCGTGATCCGCGGTCGTCATGGCGCCGTTCGGCACCGGCGACGTGGGGTCGGTCGGACATAGGGTGTGCGCGTGCCCGGCGGTGTCCGACGCTCGGGCGCCGACCGTCGCGAGGTCGGGCCGGATGTCTTCTTCGGAGACGATCACCATCTTTGCCGGTGGCGTGGCAGTGGTGTCGGCGAGGTCGCCGCTTCCGGCAGGTGCCGCCACTTCGGCGGCGGTGGGCGGGTCGATCCAGATACGGCGCCGCTGGAACGGATAGGCCGGCAGGCGAACACGCCGACGCCGGCGGTGCAGCGCCGCCACATCGATATCCGCTCCGTCACACCACAGCTGTCCGATCGCCGACAACATGACCGCGCGGTCGGTGCCCGCTTCCTCCTCGGCATCCGGCAGCGTGGTGAGCGCCCTGACCAGCCGGGAAGGTTCGTTGCGGCGCGTGAGCGCGGCGAGTGCGCTGCCAGGTCCCACCTGGACAACACTGGTAGGACCCGAGGTCGTGGCGGCCCGCAGGGCGGAGGCGAACAGGACCGGCTCCCGCAGGTGCCGGGTGAAGTATTCGCTGTCGACCGTATGGACCCGACGACCGGTAACCGTGCTGAAGAACGGCAGCGTGGCCGGTGCGAAGGCTACGGATGCGGCGGCCGCTCGCAGCGGTTCGACCGCGGCGGCCACTGCCGGTGAGTGCAGCGCCGCGTCGACGCGCAACCGGCTGCACTGGATCGCGGCGCGCCCCAGCGCCGCGGCGAACGCGTCGATCATCGCGACGGGACCGGAGACCACACACGCGGTCGGCCCGTTCACCGCGGCCGGCGCGAGTTCCGGGTAGCGGGTCAGCGCGGTACGCAGATCCTCCTCGGCGAGCGCGACAGCCAGCATCGCACCGGGTGCCGCCGCGGCCAACGCCAGGGACCGCACCGCGACCAGGTGAGCGGCGTCAGCCGGATCGAGGACACCGGCGACCACCGCGGCGGCGTATTCGCCCAGGCTGTGGCCGATCACAGCGTCCGGTTCGATCCCGTAACCGCGCACGGTCGCCGCGGTCGCCAGAGATACCGCGAACAAGGCGGGCTGACCGTAGCGGATGTCGTCGACATCGTGCCGCCCGGCACGGCCGGTGACGATCTCGCGGATGTCGTAGTCCAGCACCGGCCGCATGGCTTCGGCGCACCGATCGATCCATTCGGCGAAGACCGGTTCGTCGCGGTAGAGACCGGCGCCCATTCCCGGGTACTGCGCGCCCGCGCCGGGGAAAGCGAAGACGATATCGGGCCGGCCGTCCGGTATCAGGCCGACGGCAACCGGGTGGAGGCCCGCCGGTGCGTCGGTCAGGACAGCGGCCCCCCGCCAACCGGAATCCGGATGTCGGCCGCTCGAGGCCGTGTAGGCGTAATCGGCTCGCTCCGCCGCCGTGACGGTGCCGGCGTGGTCGAGCTGGGCGCGACAAGCTCCTTCTCCGGCGGCCGAGGCGAGCAGCAGCTGTGCGCGCGGGTCTTCCTGGCCTTGTCCGTCCTGGTCGGGCGCGTGCTCGAGCACGATATGACAGTTGACGCCACCGATGCCGAACGAACTGACTCCGGCGATACGGGTGCCGTGACGTTCCGGCCAGTCCCGGGTCTGGTGGATAGGTTCGAGAAGCCCGCGGAGGCGTTCCAGCTCCGGATGAGCCGGATGCGCGTGCAATGTCGCGGGGAGTTGTCGATGCCACAGCGCGAGCGCCGTTTTGATCAGCGATGCGATACCGGCCGCACTGTTCGTGTGGCCGATATTGCTCTTCACCGACCCCAGGGCGATCGGCTCCGCCGCTGTCCGCTCACCGAATACCGCGGCCAGCGCGGATAATTCGATCTGATCGCCCAACGCGCTCGCCGTACCGTGTGCCTCGATGAGATCGACGGCATCGATTCCGATATCGGCGACCGCCAGCGCCTCGGCCACAGCTCGCGCCTGACCCGCGGCCGAGGGAGCGGTGAAACCCGCCTTGCCGCCGCCGTCGTGGTTCACCGCGCTGCCCCGGATCACCGCATAGACGGGGTCACCGTCGGCGAGCGCATCCGCGAGGCGTCGCAGCACCACCATGCCGACACCCTGGCTGTGCACCATCCCGGTGCCGTCCACCCCGAATGCCCGGGTGTGCCCATCCGCGGAGAAGATCGCCTCGGGCACGTGCAGGTAACCCCGCCCCTGCGGAACGATCAGCGACGCACCCCCGGCCAACGCGGTATCGCATTCTTCCCCCAGCAGCGCCTGCGCCGCCACGTGCACCGCCACCAATGAGGTCGCGCAGGTGGCCTGCACGGCTACCGCCGGGCCGGTCAGACCGAGACGGTAGGCGATCTGCTGCGGAAAGTAATCGGTGAGGGTGCCCGTCTCTGCTTGCAGGCGGCCCAGCGGGTCCCGTTCGGCGCCCGTCCGATACGCGACGAGGTTGTGGTCGAGATAGTCGCTGCGCGAGGCCCCGGTAAAGACGCCGACAGCGCCCCCGCCAGCACCACCGCGGTGCCCCGCGTCGCCCAGCGCGTCCCATGCGCATTCCAGCAGCAACCGCAATTGCGGATCCATCAGCGCGGCATCGTGGCCGACGATACCGAAATGCTCCGGGTCGAAGCGGTCCTGGCCGTCGATGACCGCCCCGACCGGGACATAGTGTCGGTGCCCGCGCACATCCTCGGGCACTCCCCGGGCCGCGAGCTCGGCATCGTCGAACCTGGTCAAGCCCTCTCGTCCCGAAGCGATCAGGTCCCAGAAGGCGGCGAGGTCCGGTGCCCCCGGGAATCGGCAGGCCATCCCGACCACGGCGATGGCATTGTCGTCGTTCACGATTCGATCTCCAGTTCCGAGTCCACGATCAACCGGCCTCGTGTCATGGCCAGTACGGGGCAGGACGCTTCGACGAGCCGATGCAGCTCGTGATAACGGGCAGGGTCGGGTCCGGCCAGCCGGGCGCGGACCCGGATACGTTCGGGTTGTGCGGGGTCGGTGAGCCCGAAAACGCCGCCGAGATCCACCTCGGCGTCGACATCCACCGCGAGCGCGGTGATCTCGATGCCCAGGCGCGCGGCATGGAACCGGTAGGTCACGGCCTGGCAGGCACCGAGCGCGGCCAACGCCAACCCGATCGGGTCGGGTCCGGCATCGGTGCCCCCGGCCGGGACGGGTTCGTCGACCACGAACATGTGCCGGCCGACGCGTACCCGCATTTCGGTGGGGGTGCCCGGCCGGTGTTCGGTCCGGGCGCTGAACCGTTGTCTGCGGTCGGCCGCGCGTGCTGTGGCGGCGCGCAGCCGGTGCACGGTATCAGTGAACGACATCGGCGAACCTCGCATTCGATCGGTGTGCGCGCCGACGGCGACCGCGGGCCGCGGCGCCGGTGAGATCGATGGTCACGGTCTCGCGCGCCGGGATACCCGGCGTGGTGTGTTCGACGATCCAGTCCACCAATCGCCGGATCGTGCCGAGTTGGAAAATGTCCGGCACCGTCAGCATCGGGGTGAGTGTCCGCAGCTTGCGGTGAGCACGGACCAAGGTGAGAGACGTGGCGCCGAGATCGTGGAACGGGGTGGTCGTCGCCGGCTCGGGCCCGAGCAGCTCGGTGAAGACCTGGGTGACCATCGCTTCGGTCCGGGCGCGGTCGGCCGAGACCGGCTTCGCCGGAGGGCGCAGAACGAGCTCGGCGGTGTCTCCCACCTGCGCCTCGGCGTTCACCCCGTGCGCTGTGGCTGCCGTATGCAGCCGGCGTACCCAGTCGCCGGCGTCGGCGGCGGTAGCGCCGTCGGCAGCCTCCAGCCGCAGTGTGACCGTCACCCCCAGGGCTTCCGCTTCGCGCGCCGCAGACAACAGCCAGTGGTCGCCGGGTGGGCTGGTCGAGTCGGCGGCGATGCCGGGAGTGTCCGGGAAACCTCTGGCATCGACGTCCCGGGTGACCGCAGTGTCGAGAGGAACTCGCGAGGGCACCGCTCCCTGTACTCCGAGTGCGATGCGCGGGGCCACCGGCCCACTGCCGGGGGTCGTCTCCGGTGTATCCGGACGGGACCGGTCCGGTGATTGAGGCTCTTGTGCTGCGGCGGACCGCCGGAAGGGATTCGGTAGCCGGGAGTGATCGACTTTTCCGTTCGAGGTCAATGGCAGTGCCTCGACCGTCACCCAGCGGGACGGCACCATATAACGCGGTAGCAGGCGTGCGGCGTGCTCGGCGAGTTCCGTTGTATCGAAGGGAGTTTCACCGGCGACCAGGTAAGCGACCAATTGCGGTCGATCGTCTGCCCCCGGCACCGCGGCGGCCACCGATCGGCGCACTGCCGGATGCCGGGCGAGCGCGGCCTCTATTTCGCCGAGTTCGATGCGGTGGCCGCGCACCTTCACCTGCCGGTCGACGCGGCCGAGGAACTCGATGGTCCCGTCCGGCCGCCATTTGCCGAGGTCCCCGGTGCGATATAGCCGCCGGTCCAGCCGCGGGTGGTGAATGAACCGCTGGGCGGTCTGCTGGTCGTCACCGACGTACCCGCGGGCCAGCCCCGCACCGCCGATGTGCAATTCGCCGGGTACACCTATGGGGCAGGGGTTCCCTTGTTCGTCGAGGATCAGGAAGAACTGCTCACGCAACGCTTTCCCGTACGGCACACTCGTCCATTCCGACCGCACCTCCCGCACCGGGTAACAGATGGACCAGATGGCGGCCTCGGTCGCGCCGCCGAGGCTGATCACTCGCACGTGCTCGCCGATCACCGCTCGGAGCCGCTCGGGCAACGACAGCGGTATCCAGTCACCGGACAGCAGGAGGACGCGCAGCGAGCGCAGCCGCGCCGCCGCCGCGGGATCGGCCTCGGCGTACTCGACGAGCATCTCGGCGAGCGCCGGCGCGGTATTCCACACCGTCACGCGATGGACGCCCACCAGCTCGCACCAGTGGCCGGGGTCGCGCAGCCGGTCGGCGTCCGGAAGCACCAGCGCCCCGCCTGCCCCGAGCACACCGAACAGGTCGTATACCGATAGATCGAAGCTGAGCGCCGACAGTGCCAGGACCCGGTCGTCCGGGCCGATACCGAAGCGGTCGTTGATATCGTCGATCGTGGTCCGGGCCGCACGATGCTCGATCGCGACACCTTTCGGCTCCCCTGTGGATCCGGAGGTGAAGATGACATAGGCCAGCTCACTGTCCGCGACAGCTATTGGTTCGGCGAGGGTGACCGCCGCGGGCAGGTCGTCGATCGGATGGACCCTGACGTCTTCGGGCAGCTCGGCAACGCCGGAGACCAGGGCGTGCGCAATTCCGGCCCGGCGACAGACCGAGGCGATCCGCGTGGCGGGCCAGTCCGGCTCGACCGGCACGAACACTGCTCCCGCCCACAATGTCCCGTACACAGCAGCGATCTGTTCTGCGGACTTCGCCGCGACGACGGCCACTCGATCGTGCGGACGGATACCGGCGGCGAGGAGCCTGCCCGCTACCGCGCGCGCCCGGGCGGCCAGCTCACCGTGGGTGAGCGGTCCCGCGGTGGTCACCACCGCGGTGGCATCCGGCCGCGTGTCGGTCCAATGGTGCTGCGGCTGTGCGAGCAGCCCTGTCCCGAGACCGTCCGGCAGCGGCCGCACCCCTTCGAAATGGGGGTTCCAGCCGAGGTCGACCGCGTCCCAAACGTCCTCGTCCTCGGCCAGTCGACGCAGCAGGCGTTCGTGGGCGGAGAGCATGTGCGTCACGAAATCCGGTGGGAATGCCTCGATGACGGCATCCCAGGCCAGTCGCAGACCACCCGCCTCGTCCCAGACGATGTGGTCGAGGATGACCTGCGGTGTCTGCGATACTCCGAACGTCTCGTCCCCCAACCAGCCCGCGGCCGGGCCGTCGGGTCTACCGAGCCCGACACCGCTGGTGAAGACAACAGGGTAGCGCGGGGTGAGATCGGCGGCCTGCTCGCGCTGCACCTCGACGCCGCTGTACGAGCGATGCTCCAGGTCCGCCCAGAAACGCGTATTGACCCGCCGGGCGAACTCGGCGAAGCCCTGCCACTCTCCCGGGTTCACCTCGGGGATCTCGACCAGGGCGGTGGTGCTGAAATCTCCGACGACTCCTTCGGCCTCCGCACTGTCGGGGCGATCGAAGAGCGTGGTGTTCAGGCAGAACGCTTCGCCGGCTCCCCACCGCGCCAACGTGACCCCGAAGGCCGCGAGTAATACCGCCGTGGGGCTGAGACCGCGCTTCTTCGCCGCCGTGCCGAGCGCTGACCAGTGCTTCGGCGCCAATCGCGCCTCGTGCCGGCGGAAGCGAGGTTGGTGGATGGCCGCCGGGGCCACGGCATAGGGCAGCTGTGGCCCCGGCGGCAACGCAGGCAGACGTTCCTGCCAGTACCGGCGATCACGGCGGCGACGCGATTCGTCGATGGTGCGACGATCACGCAGAATTCGCAGGAACGACGTCGCAGGGCGTGGGAGGATGGTGTCGGGGTCGGCCACCAGCTCACCCCACTCCCACATGAGCTGGTTCCAACTCGCCATATCGAGCACGATGATGTCGAAACCGATGAACAGTCGCAGCGCACCGGACGGCAGGATCGTCGCGTGGATGTCGTAGAGGGGCCAGATCGCGCAATCGCGGACCTGATGGGACTTCTCATCCCGTAACCGGGCCAGCGCCGCGGCGGCATCGTCGGCGGAGCCGCGCAGATCGTCGACCCCGAACCGGTAACGCTGTCCCGGTGGCAGTACCCGCTGACGGCCGTCGTCGGTGACGACGGCGCGCAACATATCGTGTCGTACCACCACGTGGTTCCATGCCGTTTCCAGCGCGGCGATCTCGGCGTGCGGGTCCGCGGTGACGAAACGGGCGGGATCACGGTCGAATTCGAAGTAATAGAAGGTGGCCACTCCGCCGAGCGGCATACCCGCTTCCCGGCCCACCCAGTACGAGGCCTGGATGGCGGTCAGCTCCTCCTCCGTCACCGACTCGGTGGCCGGAGGTGACACCGCGAGACCGATCTCGGGCTGCACGGTCCCAGCGCCACCGCGGCGCTTGTCGACCTCCACGGCCAGCGACCCGACGGTGGCTCCCACGAACGACTCCAGCGGAACCCGGATTCCCGTCCGCTCGGCCAGACGCAAGTGCAGACGCGCCGCGAGGAAAGAGTCCAACCCGTATTCCTGCAACGGAAGGTGGCCCGTGATGCCGTCCGCATCCATCCCCAGAACTGTTGCGGCGCAGCGCCGCACTTCATCTTCTGTTGTCGGCATCTCCAGCCCTTGCTCGGCGAACTCAACACGCCTACGCTAAACGACAATGACAACGATTTTCAACAATGGGAATGCACTCGACTGCTACCGAACCCTGGGCAGATCGGGGTTGCGTGTCTCGCCGCTGGCACTCGGCACGATGGCCTTCGGCACCGACTGGGGCTGGGGAGCCGACAAGCTCGAGGCACGGCGCATTTTCGACGCCTACCTCACCCAGGGCGGCAATTTCCTGGACACGGCAGGCAACTACACCAACGGCACCGCCGAGGAATGGCTGGGCGAATTCGCCGCCGCCGATCGCGAGGCGCTCGTCCTGGCCACCAAGTACAGCCTGCTGCGGCGCCCGGTCGACCCGAACTCCGGCGGCAATCACCGCAAGAACATGATCGCCTCGGTCGAGGCCTCGCTACGCCGGCTCCGTACCGATTACCTCGACCTGCTCTACCTGCACATGTGGGACGACCTCACCCCACCGGAGGAGATCCTGCGGGCCATGGACGATCTGGTGCGGGCGGGCAAGGTGCTGTACATGGGCATCTCGAACACGCCCGCTTGGCAGATCGCACGGATGCAGACGATCGCCGATCTGCGCGGGTGGACACCGCTCATCGCCGTGCAACTGGAATACAACCTGACCGAACGCACCACCGAACACGACATGCTCCCGATGGCGCGCGAGCTGGGTCTCGGCGTGGTCGCCTGGTCGCCACTGGCCGGAGGTGTGCTCACCGGCAAGTACACCGAGGCCGATCTACCCGCGAGTTCCCCTCGACCGACACTGGGACATACCCGCCGAGATCTGATCGACGCCAACGGTGGCCTCACCGAACGGACACTGTCCATAGCGGCGACCGTGGTCCAGGTCGCCCGGCAACTCGGCCGGTCACCGGCGCAGGTGGCGCTCGCCTGGCTGTCGCATCGGCCCGGGGTCACAGCGCCTGTCCTCGGCGCCCGGACGCGCGCGCACCTCGACGACAGCGTCGGCGCACTGAACCTGGCCTTCGAAGACCATCATCTCGCCCGCCTCGAAGGTGCGTCCGCCACCGCGCCGGGATATCCGCACAACGTACTCGCCCGTCCGATGGCACGCCGGAGCATCTTCGGCGATATGCCGGTTCGACCAGGCCCCCTCGGCTGAACCGTCCCACCCCGATCACGACAGGAAATCACGTTGGCATTATTCGATCTGTTCACCGACCGCCTGCTGCGCAGACCCCGGGGCCCGCTGGCCCGGCTGATGTGGCGCGATATGAAGCCCCACCACGCGATCTTCCGTGTAACGCTCGCGGAGTTACGTCTCGCCGCCGACGACCACCTCCTCGAGATCGGTTGCGGCGGGGGCACCTTTGCCGCACGCGCACTCGCAAGCGGCTGCCGGATGACCGCGGTGGACCACAGCGCCGATATGGTCGCGCTCACCGAGTCGCGCAACGAGGCCGCCGTCCGAGCGGGTCGGCTCGAAGTCCTCGCGGGCGCAGCCGAGGCGCTACCATTGCCGGACCAGCACTTCAGCTGTGTGACGGCGATGAATATCCTCTTCTTCGTCGATACCCCGAAGACGCTGTCCGAACTGCACCGCGTTCTCCGGCCGAACGGCCGCGTCGTCCTGCACACGGTCGCACCCGATCCTCCGCGATCACTCATGCCGCCACCTGTCGCCCGGCGCGCGCATTTCCACTCCGACTCGGGTCCGGGCGCGGTTCTCGGTCGTCGCGGTCCGGTCGTCGCCTGTGCAACGTCGAGACCTTTCACGGAAGGAAGACCGGGTTCTCACCGGCGTCGACGACAAGTCGGTCGATGCGCAATGATCGGCGATTGCGGATCAGATAGTTCGTGCTGTCGCCCATATCGACGATCTTTCTCTTCGGCAAGTGCGCCACATCAATCGCTATGTAGTGGGAAAGCCTTACTCCGAGGCCGAGGATGTCCGCCAGATCTACATCGCTTCGAGTACCCGGCTCGATCGTTGTCAGGAATTGCCCTGGTGGATCATCGAGTCCCCGCCGCGATGGGCGAAGCTTGCCGCTCCTCAGGATTTCTTTCAAACCTTCGTCGGATGTATAGTGATACATGATCCGCTCTGGGCGATTACCGAATTTCGGATGAGCGGACCTGTTCGCAGAGCCGCCGTGCGATGAGCCCTCCCGCTCGGACGTCCCGTCCCTCCGAAAGAGCGCACTTGCTTCTTGACTACTTGCGGTCACCACATGAGCCGACTCGAACCCGAAGTGCGCGCATCGGCGCATATTTCGCGCGATAGCGCTGCCCGCAAGGCCGAAAGTCCTGGTGGCATCCCCCGCGATTGTCGCCATCATCCTCTTCAGCACTTGCTGCATCGTGGGACCATACCTCTCGTATAACTCTTCGGTACCGGCCGACGTTGTTCGAACAGGAAACTTTTCAGGTATCGGTCGAGGCGTTCGAGCCGCTGGTCCGATACTTTCGCCGGACGATTCGGCGCCGGTTGGGATTCCATTGCCCATCCGAGGCGCGAACACGCTCCCTGCAACGCACCGATACTCGTGCAGAAAGCTCGGCCCGGCCACGAGAACGGCCATCGCCGAAGCTGCGAAGAGGCTTGTATCTTCGAGGGGGTCGCTCCGCCGAACGATGAAGTCGGCTCGCGTTGTCCACGACCGCATGCAGATGGTCTCCGGCGAGATCGGATCCGGCCGAGCCATCGACGAGAACAGCGATGAGGTCGCACCCATGGCGGTAACCGGAAGGGTCCGCGATGACATCAGGATTCGAGAGACGATGAGTCCCGTGAACTCCTCTGCGATATCCATCGACCGCCGCCGTGCTGGTCGGTCCGTCCGCATGCTGTCCGACATTGTTGTCGGGTCGGTGAATCAACCCTGTCCTGCCTTCAGTTGTCGGTTTACCCGGCTCATGCGGAGATGACGTCCAGCAAACCTCTGTGTGGTGGTTTCGCGGCCGCCATGAGTTGTGCGGCGCCGCAGATCAAGCATGATGTGTCCGGCGGTCGGCTCGCATCCGTAGCCGAATAGGTACTACTGACACCGGACCCTTAGCAATCCAGCCAAATTTGGTTATGTGATCGGCGTCTGCGCTGGTAGTGAGCTTTCCGGGCTCGGTCTTGGTGCCAACGGCACACAGTGGGGCCGGGCGGGCTGGATCGAATGCCTCCCGGCCTGCCTATTCGACGCCGACCTGACCGCCGCAACCACCCGGGCAGGTGGGTGATCTTCGATCGCCACGCCGGGGACCCCGAGCGCCCAGTCGCCTGGCACTGCTTGCGGCTCAAAGGAACCGGGATCCTGGAGGCTGGGGCGGTGCGGTGTTCGATCAATGACGCAATGGTGGTCCGATCAGCCGCGCTACAGGCGAGGGTTGCCGGCGCCTTCCACCACCGCGCGGCGACGACTGTATACGTAGTCCCCGCCTCGGCTTCTCCGAAGCCGGGGACCGGAGGCTTCCGGCGCGGGGGCCGGTGCTCCGAAAGCATCGGCCGCTACGTAGCCGGAGGGCGAGAGGCGGACGGCCCGCGGGTCCGAATGCTAGTGTGACCAAGCGCTGGTTGCCGCTCGTCCCTGGACGCGTGGCTCGCAAGAGGGAATCCGGTGGGAATCCGGAGCTGCCCCGCAGCGGTATGTGGAAACGACCGCGGTCATCAGCACTGGGCGCCCCGCCCGGGAAGCGACCGCCAGTAGGCGACGCCGGTCGGCGTCATGTCCGCGAGTCCGAAGACCTGCCCGCGTGGTCGTGCCGGCGGCGCGGCCTGCTGTCGACTCCGAGGGAGCGGTTGACGAGGTATGGGTCCGTGCGCCAGTCGCCTGCCTGCGCGCCCGTTTCGAGACGGTGCGGGTAGTGCAGGGCCGATGAGAACTGTCGAGAAGCAGCGGCTCCCGATCGCCGTGCTGGTCCCCGGCTTGATCGCGGTACTGGCGGTGGTCTCCGTCCTGGCGTTGACGCTGGGCGCGGCGCACGTCCCCTGGCGGGACACGGTCTGGTTCCTGTGGGCCGAGCTCAGCGGCGCCACCGTGGTCGCCGACGATATCGCCGACTACCGGATCGTCATCGACTCGCGGCTGCCCCGGGTACTGTTGGCCGCCCTGGTCGGAGCCGGGCTCGGCGGGGTGGGACTGCTGGTGCAGGCCATGGTCCGCAACCCGCTCGCCGACCCCTATGTGCTCGGGATTTCGTCGGGCGCTTCGGTGGGCGCGACCGCGGTCGTACTCTTCGGGGTCTTCGGCGCGCTCGGGATCTACGCACTGTCCACCGCGGCCTTCGCCGGGGCGCTGGCCGCCACAGTGCTCGTCTATCTGATGGCCCGCTCGGCCTCCGGGCTGGTACCGCTGCGGCTGGTGCTCACCGGCACCGCCCTCGGCTACGGCTTCTCCGCAGCGACGACGGTGCTGGTGTTCCTCGCCCCGCACGGGGATGCGGCCCGTTCGGTGATGTTCTGGCTACTCGGGAGCCTGGCCGGGGCCACCTGGCACATGGTGCCCCTCATCGCCACGGTCGCCGTGATCGGACTGGCGGTGATCACCGTGTACGCACGGCACCTCAACGCGCTGTCGATGGGCGACGAGGTCGGTGCCGCACTGGGCATGAACCCGTCCCGGTTCCGGCTGCTCCTGTTCGTGGTCTCCGCCGCGATGACGGGCTGCTTCGTCGCGGTATGCGGGGCGATCGGCTTCGTCGGTCTGGTGGTCCCGCATATCGCCAGACTGCTGGTAGGCGCCGACCATCAGCGACTCACCGTCGTGACGCCCTTACTGGGCGCGGTGTCCCTGGTGACGGCGGACCTGCTGGCGCGGACCCTCATACCTCCGCAGGAGCTGCCGCTGGGCGCGATCACCGCCGCGGTGGGAGTGCCGGTGTTCGTGCTGCTGATGCGCCGCCGCGGAGCCCTGGTGGAGCACAGCTGATGCGGGTCGACTACGAGAAGGTCACGGTCGAGTTCCACGGTACAACGGTCGTCGAGGCAGTGACCCTGGCCGCCGGGCCGGGCCAGTTCCTCGGCATCGTGGGGCCCAACGGCAGTGGTAAGTCCACCCTGCTGCGCTGCCTCTACCGCGCGTTGTCCCCGACGACGGGACGGGTTCTGGTCGATGGGACGGATATCGCGGCGATCAGCATGCGGGAGAACGCCCGCCAAATCGCGGCGCTCACTCAGGATACGAGTACTCCGTTCGATTTCACCGCCGCCGAGGTCGTGGCCACCGGGCGCCTGCCACATACCGCGCTGCTGCGCGGCACGCGGCGACGCGACCGGGAGATCTGCGCCGCGGCGATGGAAACAGCCGATATCGGACATCTCGCGGCGCGCGGCTTCCTGTCGCTGTCGGGCGGTGAGCGCCAACGGGTCCTGATCGCGCGGGCGCTCGCCCAGCAGCCGCGAGTGCTCGTCCTGGACGAGCCGACGAACCACCTCGACGTCCACCACCAGTACAGCGTGCTGTCCGCGGCACGGGGACTGGGCATCACCGTGATCGCGGCACTGCACGACCTGAATCTGGCTGCCCAGCACTGTGATCGGATCTTCGTCCTGCACGGGGGCCGGCTCGTCTGTTCGGGCCGCCCGCACGAGGTGATCACCGCGGAGACGATCACTCGTTGGTTCTCGATCGGCGGCCATATCGTGACGCACCCCAGGCTGGGCGTCCCGCAGATCATCTTCGACGAAAAGGAACAGTAGATGAGATCGTCCCGGCTGATCACGGCGATCGCCCTCGCGTGCGTACTCGGCACGACAGCGTGCGGCGCCGATGTGCAGGAGGCTCCGAAGAACGCGAGCGGCGAGTCGGTGACCGTCACCAACTGCGGCGCCCCGCTCACCGTCGACCGCGTCCCCGCGCGAGTGGTCACCAACGACACCGGGATCACCGAGATGATGCTCGCCCTCGGCCTGGCCGATCGCCTGGTCGGCTACACCAGCCACCCCGGCAAGGAACGCGATATCGCCAGTTCACCGTGGAAGGCCGAGTTCGAGCGCGTAACGCCACTGGGTGACGCCTTCACCCGCGAGGTCGTCCAGGCCGCCGACCCCGATTTCGTCTTCGCCGGCTGGAACTACGGCTTCAAGGAGACCACCGGCCTCACCCCGGACTGGGTGCGCTCGATCGGCGCGGTCCCGTACCAGCTGACCGAAGCATGCCGACAGCCCGGAACCACCCGCCGGGGGGTGATGGAACCGCTCGACGCCCTCTACGCCGACCTCACCAATCTCGGCGAGATCTTCGATGTGCGCGAGAAGGCCGACGACCTCGTCGCGCAATACCGCGACCAGGTCGCCGCGGCCGGTAACGGTGCACCGGCCGGAAAGGATCCGGCCCGGGTGTTCCTGTTCGACAGCGCCACACCGGAACCGTTCACCTCCGGCCGCACCGCCGCACCGTCACAGATCATCCGGAGAGCAGGTGGTACGAACATCTTCGACGACCTGAACGACTCGTGGACCACCACCTCGTGGGAGGCCGCGGCCCAGCGGGATCCGCAGGCGATCGTGATCGTCGACTACGGTGCGGGTCCGCAGAACTCGGTGCAGGCCAAGATCGAGCAATTGCGCGCCCACCCGCTGATGGCCGGCACTACAGCGGTCCGTGAGAACAACATCATCGCCCTGCCCTACGCCGCACTGGTCGAAAGCCCCCGCAACCCACAGGCGGTGGTCACCGTCGCGGACTTCCTCCGCTCCAAAGGCTACTGAGAGCACCGATCGAATCCGGCCACGGTGACCGGGCATACGACCATCTCGGGTGGACGGCCGGGGAATACGCCCGCCACCCGACGTCGCATACGAGAGCTACCTCACTTCTGCACGGTCACGGAACCACCCACCCGGCCACGCCGACTACTGATCTGCGGCGGGCGAACGTCCGACGGACCTCCGGAGAGACGGGATGGATATCGGGATGCTCTCGGCGCGGACGGTGTGGTCGGCGTGACGGCTGTCGCGGTGGCCGGTGCCACGATATCGGCTGGCGAGATGCCCTACGCCGCGGCCGATACCGCATGTCCAGGGCTCGTCCAAGGCACTCTGCTAAAGCCTGCTCCGAGCACTCGCCATGGTGGCCGGCGCAGTCACCGCCGGCGCGCTGGTGTACACCGTGTGCTGCACCGAGACCACCGGCCGTGAACGGATCGGGGCGGCTGCGACGTTTCACTCCGCCCGGTCCCCCGCCCCGGACCATCGCTGTTCCGGAAAAGGTGCGACGATAGCGATCACCATGATCAGTCCAGCGCACCGCTCCCCGCTCACCCGGGCGTGCCGTGCGTGTCTCTTCGCGCTGATCTGTGTCCTGCTCTCGGCGTCGGGCCACGCCCTGACTTCCGCTCATTCCATTTCTTTGTCGACCCTCGGTCTCGCAGTCGGCTTCTGCGCAGCCTTCGCCTGGTCCATCGCCGACCGGCAACGCGGTCTGCTCCCGATCACCGCGGGGCTGCTGGCCGGACAGGGTGTCCTGCACCTGTGGTTCGCCGCCGCCCCCGCCGGGGGATATACCGGCCACGCCGCGACCACCGCCCGGCCGACCGCGACCGGCACACCGGCCATGGTGGCAGCGCACTGCCTCGCCGCCCTGCTGTGCGGCCTCTGGCTGTGGTGGGGCGAGCGCACTGCCTTCACGCTCACCGCGATGCTGTACACCCGGATCGTGCTGCCCCTGCTGCTGCTCGTCCCGCCGTTGCCGCCCACGGCCGCCGCGGTTGTCGCGCGCCCCCCGGCCGAACTCGGCACTCCGGCCACCGGCGTCGAATTCCTGCGCCACGCGATGGCCCGTCGGGGCCCACCGGGCGGATTTCCAGCACTATCCAGAATCCGTCGTGACACAGTGACCGCCTGAGCTGCTCGGGAATTCTTCCGGGACGCCGCTGGACGCTCGCCTGTGTACGGCGGGTGTCCCGTCACCGGCGCAGCGGCGACGCGGTCTCGCGACTCCGTCGGCGCGCCGATCAGGCACGCGGGCGGACTCCCATGTGACCGCGTGACCGCGCCCGCGTCCCGACCAGAGAACTCGTCGCTATGAATACGCATCCTCGCGTGCTGCCCGGGCCCGGGCAGCACTACCGACCACCTTCCGGCCTCGTGCGACACACCGGCCCCGACCCGGTACGCCGTCATGCCCTCGGATGAGGAGCTGACCGCGCTGGCGCTGGCCGCAGGCGCGGGCGACCGCACCGCCCTGGCCGAGTTCATCGGCTGCACCCAGACCGATGTGTGGCGCTTCGTCGCCCATCTGACCGACGTGCAATCCGCCGACGATCTCACCCAGGAAACCTTCCTGCGCGCGCTGGGCAGTCTGCCGCGGTTCGCCGGACGGTCGACGGCCCGTACCTGGCTGCTCTCGATCGCCCGGCGGGCGGTGATCGACCGGCTGCGCAACGCTTCGTCCCGTCCGCGGACCAGCGGCGGCGCCGACTGGGAGACCGCGATAGACCAGCGACGCGACCGCCACGACGGCGATATCGGCGAGGACATGGTGGTGGCCGACCTGCTGCACCATCTCCCGGCCGACCGCCGCGAGGCGTTCGTACTGACCCAGCTTCTCGGACTCAGCTACGCCGAGGCCGCGCAGACCGCCGATTGCCCGGTCGGCACCATTCGCTCCCGGGTCGCGCGGGCCAGGGAAACACTGGTCGAACTCTGGCAAGGCGTGGGCACGGATTCCACCGTGGTCTACGCCTTCCCCCGCGAGCGGAGAGGCGAAGCGCCGCCGGTGCAGTTCGCCCGGGCACGCTGACCAGCGAGCCGAGCCCAGCAGACCTCGAAGCAACCGGTGGGCGGCGGGTGCCGCTCACCGGCTGCCCCGAGCCGCGCACTTCGCGGCACGGTCCGACCGGCCCCTTCCCATCCCGGCCGCCGGATCAGTCGTAGCCGGACCGAACACAACCAGCAAGGCCCACCCACCCGAAGCACAGACAAGGAGCTCGTCATGAGCGCACAGAAGAAACGGAAGAATTCGCCGTCGTCGATGCACCAACCGGACCGCACCCGGCGGATCCTTGGACAACTGGCGGTCGCCGCGGTCCTCGTCGGACTCATCGCCGCCATCGGCATCAATATCGCGATGAAGAAGGCCGCGCGTGACGACCCCGGCCCCACCCCCGCTATCGCCGCCGCGCCGGAATCGAACCCGAACGGTCTCGCCGCGACCCTCACCGACACCGGGACGATCAGGATCGGACGACCCTCGGCGGCGAGAACGGTCCGGTTGGTGGCGGATCTGCAATGCCCGGCCTGCCGGCAGTTCGAGGCGGCCTACGGTCCGCTGCTGACCGCTGCGGTGAACGCGGGAACCGTGGCCGCCGAATACGACATCATCGCCTTTCTCGATCACGCTTCCTCTACCGAGTACTCGACCCGCGCCGCGAACGCCTCGTTCTGCGCCGCCTCCGCCGATCCCATCGCCTACCCCGGCTGGCTGAAGACCATGTTCGAACACCAGCCCCCGGAAGGCGGCGACGGCCTTTCGGACAGCACACTCGTCGAGGTCGCCAAAGGCGCCGGCTACACGGATCCGGGTTTCGCGCAGTGCGTGACCGACCGCACCTACGCCAAGTTCGTCCGGTCCCGCACACTCGACGTGCTCGACAGCGGTATCCAGTCCACACCCTCGGCCTTCCTCGACGGCAACCCGATCGAGCCCGGCGAGCTCCCCGAGGCGCTCGAGTCCTGAGGCGATACCCGTGACGACCCGGCCCGGAGATCGTGTGCGGACCGCTATCCGCCGTACGCCCGCGGCCGGGTCGCGGCGGGCCGCGCCCGCCGGGCCATACGGCACTCCGGCTGCGAATCAGCCAGCGGCCTCAGCGCCGAACCCGCCCAGCCGACCAGCAGCACCATTTCGCACGCCGCCATGGCCCCGAACCACCCCGCACCGGAGTTCACTCCACCGGTCCGCAGAATCCAGAACGCCAGCACCGACAGCGCCGCACCCACCCCCGCCGTAAATGCCGCGAAACAAGCCCAGGAGAAGCGGCGGGCGACGATCCCGCCGAGAGCCGAAAAGGTGACAACACCGGAAACCAGCAGCGAAAGTAGCGGCAGCAGCGGCTTTTCCGCCGTCAGCGCGGCAGAGGACGCGGCGGCGACCGACAGCACAAGGCCGACGGCGGCCACCGACAGGACCAGCACCAGTCGCCGGCTCAGGAACATCTCGTCCAGCACCGACCGTTCGATGCCACGCAGGGCTCTCTCGGCATCGCATAGCCAGCGCGTGGTCACCTCGTCGCTGTCACTCACCGATCCCCGGTCCCACTCCTGGAATGTCATACGCAGAATGTCGTCGCCGCGCAGCCGAAAGTTCCATTCCGACACGACTCGTTCGCGGAGAGCCACGGCGGGCAGGCCGGACCCGGCAGCCCCGGGCCCGATTCGTCCAGTCGAGCGGGAACTATCCGGGATGCTGCCGCGACTACTCACCGTAAGGGCAAGTGAGGGGGCCCGGAGAGTGAGGGTTTGCGTAATGCCGGATCAGGTGTCGAAGTTGCCGGAACAGAACGAAACGGAAAGAGACCGACCTCCGTCCGGGTGCGGGGAGCCCGCACGAGAACGACGGCCCGGCCTATGGTCGCGGCGGCGGCCGCTACGAGGACACGAGTCATCGATGAGTACTGTCAGAACACGTACGAAATTCGATACGCGCGAACTCCGCGCGGATCTGCGCACCGCCCGCATCGACGCCACCATCGCCTTGTTCATCACCTTGGTGGTGTTCGGTTGGCTCTATTACCGCGTCGCTGCCGGCACTTCGCCGACCATTGTGGTCATGCCCGATCTGGCAGACCCCGGCAGGTACTGGATGTACTGGATGTGCCAAGCCTTCGGCTGGACAGGGCTGCTCTGGGCGTGGATCACTGTCGTCCTCGGTTTGCTGCGCAGCAGTCGCAGTCCGAGGTGGTTACCGGTCCCGCAGCGCAGTATCGAGAAATGGCATCGCGCTACCAGTTTGACCACCATCGGGTTGATGTTCGTCCACGCCGCGTGGTTGTTCGCCGAGTTCGTCCGCGAGTACTCCGCGACTGCGGGCATCACCGAATCGGTGTGGCGCGCATTCGTCGATACCTTCGTCCCCTCGGCCTATTCCAGTGGAACGGGGAAGGTCGCCATTTTCATCGGGCTGCTGGCGTTGTACCTGGCGATACCGCTCGGCCTGGCCTTCTATTCCCGCCGCTGGCTACGCCCCGTCGTCTGGCGGGCTCTGCACGCTTCTATCATCGTCGTCTACGCCCTGAGCAGCTGGCATACGCTGCTCTACGGCACCAATGTCTGGTACGAGGGATCGTTCCGCACACTGGTGTGGTCGATGCAGCTTCCCATTGCCGCGCTCGTCCTCTACCGGCTCGGCAACCTGCCCCCGAGCCGGCAACGAACTCGGGCGACCATCGCGTGCCGCTCGGTCGCGGGGCTTCTCGTCCTCGGATTCATCGCGGTGGTCTGCGCCGCCGTCATCAGCGGGCACGACGGTGGCCGGACAGCCGGTGTGGCGGGCCTCGGCCTCAATGTCACCAAGGCGAACGTTTGGTGGGGACTGGCGGCATTTCTGGTCACGGTCGCCTTGGCCGTGGGTCGGGTACGGCGACTCCGCAGAACCGCGCTCACCGGCTTGGTGAATCCGTAACCGATCGCGGTTACGGCGTCGACCAGGTCGGTCGGCAGTTCGTCCAAGACGAACACTTCCGGTTCCCGGGCCATCGACACCACCTCCACCGGCAGGATCACCGACGACAAGCAGCAGCGCAAACCGACACCCGGCCGGGTCGCCGCAGGTCGAGATCGATCTCGCCGACGCCGTAGAGATCGAACCCCGGCATCGCTCGACAACACTAGAAACCGGCGACCGCGGCGGCAACTCGCCGATAACGGGCGAGAACCCCTGAGTTTCTCTGTGCGGTGTAGGTTCCGATGTCGGACACCGGCCAGAGCGGTGGCTGGTCTCCGCCGGACAATACCCAGGCCGCTTGCCGCGCGGCACCGTCGGCAACGTATTCGCCGGGCTGCGGGACATGCACGGGGACTCCGAGTACGGACGGAGCGATTTCACGTACCGCGGCCGACCGGGCGCCACCGCCGACGAGTGTGATCCGCTCGATCGACACATTCTGTCCACGAACAGCTTCCAATGCGTCAGCCATCAGGCACAGCAAACCCTCGACCGCTGCGCGCGCGAAGTTCTCCCTTGTCATGGCGGACAAAGTCATGCCCTCGAGCACGCCGGTGGCATGGGGAAGATTCGGGGTCCGCTCTCCTTGAAGGTAAGGCACATGGACCATTCCGCCCGATCCCGGAGCGGCGCCCAGTGCCAGCGCGTCGAATTCGTCGTGGTTCACGCCGAGTACCGAGGCCATGCTGTCGATGATCCGGGTGGCGTTGAGTGTGCAGACCAGCGGCAGGAATCTGCCGGTGGCATCAGCAAAACCGGCCACCGAGCCGGTGGAATCGACCGATCGATGGTCCGAAACCGCGGCCACCACACCGGAGGTTCCCAGAGAAAGGAAAACTCGGCCGACATCCAATCCGAGCCCTAACGCCGCCCCGGCATTGTCACCGCACCCGGGCCCGACAACCGTGCGGGAAAGGCCGAGTCGAGAACATCCCGTGCCGGCCCGCTCATCGGGACCGTGGACGCGGGGCAGCGATATGGGGCGCACCTCTTCCTCGCGGCGCCGCAGAGCCAGTGCGAGCAGGTCACGTCGGTAGGTTCCCGACACCGCATCGAAGTAACCGGTCCCCGATGCGTCGGAGCGGTCGGTCACCAGATCGTCCAGGGACCCGGCGCCGCGCAGGCGCCAGGTGAGCCAGTCGTGCGGCAACGCCACCGCCGCGATTCGAGCGGCATTGCCGGGCTCGTGGTCCACCAGCCACCGCAGTTTGGTGACGGTCAGTGATGCCACCGGCACCGTGCCGACAGCCTCGACCCAGCGGCGAGCGCCGAGCGCATGGTCGCCCGCACCGAGTTCCCGGATGAGCGCGTCAGCCGCGCCGGCCGACCGCGTGTCATTCCATAGCAGGGCGGGCCGGATAACCCGGCCGTCCGTGTCGAGGCACACCATGCCGTGCTGCTGTCCGCCGATCGACACCGCAGCCACGTCGTCGAGCCCGCCTGCTCGCTCGAGGGCGAGCTGTAACGCATTCCACCAGTGCTCCGGGTCGATCTCGGTACCCGGCGGGTGTTCTGCGGCACCGTGGCGGACCAGTCGGCCGGAGTCGGCGTCGCGCACCACGACCTTGCATGTCTGTGTCGAGGAATCCACCCCTGCCACCAGCGTCATCGAACCCCCTCGACTGACCAGGTGTCCGAGTGCACGCTGTCGCATACACATGAAGCCGCTGTCGCGTTCGCCGGCCTGCTGCGTGCAGCCCGGCAGGAGAGAGCAATGTCGGTCGATCCGGTAGTCCACTGTCCGACGGAGAACTCGCCCGCGGCGGTCCGCTGTCGCGTCATGAACATCCTCCAATCAACAGATCGGCCGACGGCGGGGCAGCCGGCCGTGCGCACGCGGATCAGGATTTTTCGTAGCTGCCGATGGCGGCGACCTTCGCAGCCGATGCCGACTCGGGGTCGAAATGGTATCCGAGCCATTCCCTGGCCAGCCGGCGAGCCAGTTCTAGGCCGATGACGCGCTGCCCGAAGCACAGCACCTGCGCATCGTTGCTCAGTACCGAACGCTCCACCGAAAAGCTGTCGTGCGCGGTGACCGCGCGAATCCCCGGTACCTTGTTCGCGCTGATCGCAACACCGAGGCCGGTGCCGCAGACGAGCAGTGCCCGATCGGCCTCGCCTGCGGCGATCATCCGCGCGGCGGTGACCGCAACGTGCGGATAGGCGGTGTGCTCACCGTTTCCGATGCCCACATCGATCACTTCGGTGACCCGGTCGTCTGCCTCGAGATCGGCCCTGAGGGCGTTCTTGTACTCGAGCCCGGCGTCATCGCACCCCACCACGATTCTAAGCGATTCGGTCATCGGGGCGCCCCTTCTGTGACGACTGGTTCGAAGTGGTCGGCGACGACTCGCGCACATATCGCCAGTGAGACCGCACCCGCGTCGGGACTACCGATACTGCGCTCTGCGAGCGGACGCGCCCGGCCGACCTTGGGGCGCAATTCGGCGGTCGCGCGCGCCGCAGACTCGGCGGCGGCGGCCGCACTGTGCCAGGACGCACCGTTTTCGGCCGCTTCGATGAGCGGCAGCAGGGCGTCGAGCATGGTCTTGTCGCCCGGCCGGGCCTTACCGAGGCGAGCGAGCGAGTCGTAGGCTGCGCGCAGGCCGGCGACGATATCGGCGTCGGTAGGTCGGCCGGCATCACCGAGCCGGTCCCCCAGTGCCGTCAGCGCCGCCCCCCACAACACACCCGAGGTGCCGCCCGCCTGCGCGGCCCACGCGGCACCGGCCGCCCTGAGCACATCGCCCTGGCCTGCCCCGCGCGCGACGACCTCCTCGGCGGCCGCGCAGGCCGCGGCAGTGCCCCGAACCATGCCTCGCCCGTGATCCCCGTCACCGGCGACCGCGTCGATGCGGCCCAATTCCGCTTCCGCCTCGACCATCGCCGACGCGACAGCGTGCAGCGCCTCGGCGATGGCGACGCCGCCGTGGCGCGCGGCATCGTCCGCTGTCGCGGCGAAATCCGGGTGATGGAAGGTGTCGGTGACGGCGCGGCGGCGAGTCGCCGACGGAACCTCGACAATGCTTCCGCGGCGGTACGCCGGGGTGTCCGCCGGCGCGGTCCAGAACCGTTCCAATTCTTCGTCGAGCCACAGCACGGTCAAGGAGCACCCTGCCATGTCGAGGCTGGTCACCAATTCGCCGACCTCCGGCTGCACCACGGTGTAGCCCGCCGTGCGCAGCAATTCGGCCGCGGTGGCCCACACCACGAACAATTCCTCGTACTTGGTGCGCCCGAGTCCATTGAGTATTACCGCGATTCGAGAACCGGCGCCCGCCGGCTTTTCCTTCAGGACCCCGGTCACCAGCAGTTCGGCGAGTTCGGCGGCGCTCGGCAGCTTGTGTACGGCGACGCCCGGTTCGCCGTGGATTCCGAGACCCAGTCCCATGGTCCCTTGCTCGACGGTGAACAGCGGCGCCGAGGCACCGGGCAGAGTGCAACCGTCGAAGGCGACGCCGAGTGTCCGCGTGTTGTCGTTGGCCAGGGCCGCGATCTGGAACACACCGTCCAGGTCGTAGCCCGCCTCCGCCGCCGCGCTCGCGCATTTGAAAACCGTGAAATCACCCGCGATGCCGCGACGTGCGGCGATATCGTCGGCTGGTCCGCTGGCGATATCGTCGGTGACGGCCAAGTAACGGGCCGGAATGCCCTCGGTTTCCAACTGCTCGACCGCCAAACCGAAGTTCATCACGTCGCCCGCATAGTTGCCTGTGGTCAGTAAGACCCCGGCGCCCCCGTCTGCCGCTCTGGCCACCGAGGCCGCGGCGGCCGCCGAGGGGGAGGTGAAAATATTGCCGACCACGGCGCCGTCAGCGAGACCGTGCCCCACCAGCCCGCAGAAAGCGGGATAGTGGCCCGTTCCCCCACCGACTACCACGGCGACTTTGCCGGGACGGGTCGGCGAAGCGCGGACCACCCCGCCGGGGACACCGGTGACGTATCCCGCATTCGCGTCGAGAAATCCGGCCAGCATATCGTCGGTGAACGATGCCGGGTCGTTGTACAGCCGCGTCATCAGATGTCCTCTATCGCAATCGTTGTCCGGAGTCCGGATCGAACAGGTACACCCGTTCCGGCGGCACCGACAGCGCCACCTGCTGGTGCACCGCGAAGTTCTGCCGGGCCGGTGTCTCGACGAGTACGGGCTCCTCGACACCGGGCACATCCAGTGCCGCGCGGCCGAACTCCATCAAATGTTCGAAATAGCGCACCGACGCCGTCAGCCGGCCGGGACCGGCCGGTTCGGCGGAAAGCCGGCTGTCCTGGGGCCGAATGCCCACCTCGACCCGCTGACCGTCACCCCCCGCCGAGACAGCGACCGGAATCGTCGCGCTGCCGATCTGGACGACCGTGCCCGCACCGTCTCGGCGGACCACGCCGTCGACAATATTGATCTGCGGCTCGCCCACGAATCCGGCGACGAAGCGATTCGCCGGATCGTCGAAGATCTCGTCGGGTGTGCCGAACTGCTGGATGATTCCGCCGTCCATGACGGCGAGCCGGTCGGCCAGGCTCAGCGCCTCCACCTGATCGTGGGTGACCACGATAGTCGTGTAGCCGAATTCCCGTTGCAGCACCTTCAATTCGCGCCGGACCCGCTGCCGTGCCGAGGCGTCCAGATGCGAGAGAGGCTCGTCCAGCAACAGTACCGGCGGATTCCGGACCAGCGCCCGGGCCAGCGCGACACGTTGTTTCTGCCCGCTGGACAGGCTCGCGGGCCGCAGATCGAGCACGTCCTGCAGTTCCAGCCGGTGCGCGATATCGCTGACGAGCCGGTCGGCGTCGGCGACCTTGCGTGCCTTCAACCCGTAGCCGAGGTTCTGCCGCACCGATAGCGGCGGATACAGAGCATAGCTTTCGAATCCCACGCCCACACCGCGCTTCCCAGGGGGGAGGTCGGTGATAGTGCGGTTGCCGATCCGGATGTCACCGCTGGTCACCGTCTCGAGACCGGCGATCATGCGCAGGGTCGTCGTTTTGCCGCAGCCCGATGGACCGAGCAATGCGACGAGTTCGCCGGGTTCGATATCGAGCTCGATGCCCTTGACCGCCTGGAAGCTTTCCCGGCCGCGTGCGACGTAGGTCTTGGTGAGGCGCTCGAGCGTCAGCCGCTGCGCCGCCGACCCGGTTCTGGTTTCGACTGTCATCGCCGCTCCTGGGAGTTGGATGCGGCAGCACCGAGACGGAGACTGTCGCTGCCGCGTTCGCCTGCTTCGAAGATGAGGACGTCGGCCAGCGGTACCGTCACCACGACGGTGGCGCCCTCGCGAATATGCGGCCCGCCCGGGGACAGCGCGATCAACGACGTTTCGCCGATATCGACGGAAACCTCGATACTGCGCCCGAGTCGTTCGGTCAGGGTGATCACGCCGGTCAGGTTCGCCATCCCGGGTGCAGTGCTTGCTACGGCGGCGAGGGTGATATCGCAGGGGCGGATGCCGAGCCGGACACCGCGGCCCGTGCCGAGGCCGAGTTCGGGAGGCACCGGAATCTCGATACTGCTTCCGGCTACCCGCAGCGCGCTACCGTCGACGATCGCATCGACGATATTGATCTCCGGCTGGCCGAGCGCTTTGGCCACGAAAGTATCGACCGGTTTACGCCAGATGGCCTCCGGCGTATCCACCTGCACCAGCTTCCCGTCGCGCAGGATGGCGATTCGGTCGCCCAACGCCAGGGCTTCCTGGTAGTCGTGGGTGACGTAGACGGTCGTCGTATTCGACATCCGCCCGAGCTCGCGCAGTTCCGCGCGCATGGCCGCACGCAGTTTCGCGTCCAGATGAGACAGCGGTTCGTCCAGTAGATAGACGTCCGCGGGCCGAATCAGCACCCGGCCCAGGGCCACCCGCTGACGCTGTCCGTTGGACAGTTCCCGTGGAAACCGCTGCTGTAAATGGTCGATGCCGAGCGTCACAGTGACGGCATCGACCCGCTCCTGCTGTTGGGCCGCGGAGTACTTCCCGGTGCGCCCGGAGCGCAGCGGAGAGGAAAGGTTCTGCGCCACGGTCTGCTGTGGATACAAGGCGTAGCTCTCGAACGCCATCGCCACATTGCGGTGGTAGGGCTCGACCATCGTCATATCCGCGCCACCGATATGTACCGTGCCACTATCCACCTGGACCAGCCCGGCGATCGATTTCAGCGTGGTGGTCTTACCCGCACCCGATGGGCCGAGGATGACGAAGAATTCACCATCGGCGATATCGAGCGATACATCGTCGATGCCGACCGTCTTCCCGTAGTGCTTGGTGAGTCCGTTGACCGTCAGATCCGCCATCAGGACTTCACCGCCCCGAAAGAGAGGCCGCGCACCAGGTATCGCTGGATTGTGAGCGCCAGAATCAGTGGTGGTAGCGCCGCGATCACCGCGGCGGCGGCGGTGAGGTTGTAATACGCCTGCCCGCCACCGCCGAGGTATTTCGTGATCGCCACGGTCACGGTGGCGGCATTGCTGTCGGCCAGGATCAGCGGGAACACGTAGTTGTTCCAGGCGAAGATGAACGCGAGCAGTGCCGCGGCGGCGATACCGGGCCGCACGAGCGGCAGCGCGACCATCACGAAGGCCCGCCGGCGGGTATATCCGTCCAGCAGTGCGGCCTGTTCCAGATCCTCGGGCAGGTCTTGGAAATAGGACCGCAGGATCCACACAACCAATGGCATCGTCACCAACTGGAGCACCCACACCATGCCGGCCTTGGTGTCGAACAGGCCGATCTGGTTGTAGATGACGAACAGCGGAACGATGACCATCAGTTCAGGAGCGAACCGGAACGAGAGCATGGTGAACATCAGGTCATTGGAGCCTTTGTACTGCCACCGGCCGGCCGCATAGGCAGCGGGAATACCGATGACCAGGGAAACGATCACCGCACCACCGCAATTGATCAGGCTGGTGAGCAGCGCGGCCTTGAAGTCCACGCTGGTGAGTTCGGTGCCTTTCGGGCTCAGCACCGTAGCGAAGTTCTCCAGGGTGGGGCTGAATGTGAAGTAGGTGGTGGTCTGTTGCGCCGGTGTCTTCAACGCCAGCAGGACCATCCACACAATCGGGAACAGCGAGAAGACGAACCAGCCGATCAGCACGATATCCGCGCCCACGGAGGCCGGGGTGAATCGGCGCTGTCCGGGTAAGAGTTCCTTGGCCATGATCTACGACTCCGCTCCGGCAGCGCGACGCTGCGCCTTTCCGAGCACGCTCACCAGGAGGCGTGCGGTGATGAACACGATCACCCACAGCAGGAACATGTAGGTGCTGCCGCGGGAGTAGTCGAGGTTGATGATGGAGTCCTCGAACGCCCCGATCTGCAGGGTCCGCGTCGCTACGCCGGGGCCGCCCGAGGTTAGGACGTAGACCGCGTCGAAAACCTTGAGGTTGTCCATGAAGCGGAAGATGACCGCGACCAGGATGTAGGGCCACAGCATCGGCAGCATGAGTTTGCGGAACATGTAGAACCAGCTCGCGCCGTCTACCGCCGATGCCTCGAAGGGTTCCTTGGGCAGCGAACGGATGCCGGCGAGCACCAGGATCGCGACGAACGGGGTGAAGATCCACAGATCCACCAGGATCACCGACCACAGGGCATTGCCGCTGCTGAGCCAGTCGAAGGTGGATCCGAGACCGAGGATGTGGTTGAGCACGCCGAACTGCGGGTTGAACATCAGCTTCCAGATGACGCCCGCGATCACCGGCGCGATCATCAGCGGCAGGATCAGCACTTTCTCGAAGATCCGCCCGATGATGCTGGAGCGGTTGAGCAAGAGGGCGATGCCGACGCCGACGACGGTCTCGATGGCGGTGGCCACGATCGCGAAGGTGCCGGTGACCCGGACACTGGTCCAGAATTCCACATCACCCAGCACACTGGCGTAGTTCCGGATTCCGACGAAGATCGGCTCAGGATTCACCGCGGCGTAGTTGAGCACCGAGTAATACGCGCCGATCACGAAAGGGTAGAGAATCCCCACCACGATGAGCATCGCCGGAACCGACAGCAGGTACGGCCGCAGCGACCGCCGCCAGCGCGGAACCTCCGGAGGGTCGGTTCGCTGCGTTGAGCCCGGCTTCTCCGGGTCGGCATGGGACGGTGGACGAACTGATTGAGTGGTCATGTCGACCTCCCTTTCTTCGACCCACGCCGGGTCAGAGATTGACCTTCGACGTACAGGTCTTGGCCAGGCTGGCCAGACGGGACCGGGCGTTCGCACCGCCGTAGATGTCCTGCAGCGCGACGGACCAATCCTCCGTGGTGTCGAAGAACTTCTTCTGCGGCGTGAACTGGATCTTCGAGCTGCCGATCACCGTCTCGAAAGCTTCCAGATAGCCGGGCATTCCGCCGAGCTGCTGTTTGAACACGCCGTCGAAAACCGACTTGCGCACCGGATCGGCGAAGATCCCACCCTGCACGGCTTTCGAGAGGGCTTCCTTACCCGTGACCCACTGGATGAACAACCAGGCCGCATGCTTGTTCTTCGACTGCGCGTTCATCGCCAGCGACCAGGTCCACAAGTTGGTGTTGTAGTTGCCACCAGGGCCGGCGGGGCCCGGATACCAGGCGATATTGCCCGCTTGCGCACTGGCACCCGGTTTGTTCTTCGGATAGGTCGCACTGTCGGCGTCGTAGACCATCATCGCGGTGCCGTCACCGAGATCGCCGGTGGCCTGGGGATAGTCGTAAGTGGTCCACGATGTCGGTCCGGCCAGACGCTGCATTTCGATCCACTTCTCGGTGAAGGCGACCGAGGCGTCCGAGGCCATGGTGGCCTCGAACCGGCCGTCGACGAGTTCGTAATCCTTCGCGCCCTCCCTGGCGAATTGCGTCATGAAGCCGGGGTGGATGGTCGCCCACGACTTGGATCCGCGGGTGGCGATGCCGTACCGGTGCTGGGAACGGTCGGTGAGGTCGACGGCCAGCTGGATGAAGTTGTCGAAGGTGTCCGGCAAGGTGATCTTGCGCTGGTCGAAATAGGCCTTGTTGTAAGCGACCACATTGTTCTCGAAGCCCCACGGGATCGCCCACTGCCCGCCGGTGCCGAGCGGACTGCCGAGGTCGAAGTCCCATCGGGTGGAGGTGCGCAGACCCTCGTAGATGTCCTCGAAGTCGTACGCGTCACTGGTGGCCGAGGAGTTCGCGATCCACGGGGCCAGGTCCTCCAGCCAACCGGGGGGACCGTACTGCCAGATGAAGTACGCACCCAGCATGAACACATCGTGTTTACCGGTGCCACCGGCCAATTCGGTATTCAACTTGGTGAAGTAGTCGGCCTCCGGCACCAGGTCGGTGTCGACCGTGATGCCGGTGAGCCGGGTGAACTCGGCGAGCAGCGGTTGCAGCGACTGCTGGTACGGGTGCGGCGTCTGCAACAGGTGCAGAGTCGTGCCTTCCGCGGCACGCCAGTTGAAGGGCCCGCTCACCTCGCCCGCACCGTTGACGGCCTCGACCTTGCCACCCACGCCGCAGGCCGAGAGTACCGGCAGGGCCGCGGCGGCCGCACCGGCCAGGCCCACGGCCCGCAGCATGTCCCGGCGCGAGAACTGATTTCTGCTCATGTATCTGTTCCTCATCGAACTTTCTCGGCAGGTCAGGAGGGAATCAGCGAAACCTTCACCGACTCGGTTCCGCCGGCCACCAGATCGAGACCCTTCTGAAAGTCGCTGAGCGGCAGCTGGTGGGTACAGATCTTGTCCATCGGCAAGATGCCCGATTCGAGCATGCGGATGGCGGCCGGCCAGCAGTGCGGACCCAGATGCGCGCCGCGCACATCGAGCTCCTTGTCGTCACTGATGATGCTCCAGTCGACGGAGACATCACTGCCGAACACGCCGTACTCGACGTAGGTTCCCAACTTGCGTAACAGGTTCAAGCCCTGCGGCACGGCGGAGGGATGGCCGGTACCTTCCAGGTAGACATCGGCGCCGTAGCCGTCGGTGAGTTCCATGACGACCGCCTGAACGTCCTCGTCGCGAATGTTGATCACGATATCGGCGCCGCACTCCCGAGCCAGCATCAACTTCTCCGGCGCCATATCCAGCGCGATGACATGGGCAGGGCTCTTCGCCCGCGCACCGGCCACCATGCCGAGACCGATCGGACCGCAACCCGCCACCACCACGACATCCTCGAAGGTGATACCCGCCCGCTCGACGGCGTGCAGCGAACACGACAGCGGCTCGGTGAATGCGGCGTGTGCGGCCGGAATATCCTTGGAAACCTTGTGCACCAGCGCTTCTGCGGGAAAGACCATGAACTTCGCCATAGCGCCCGGGGTCCGGCGCTTGAAACCGTAGAGGTCGTGCGGTTTGCACATGTGGTACTGCCCGCGGAGGCAATACCGGCATGTCCAGCACGGCACGATCTGTTCGGAGACCACTCGGTCCCCCACCTCGACGCCCCAGCGGGCGGCGCCCGCGGCGTCGATCTGCACGATTTCGCCGACGAATTCGTGACCGGGGATCACTTCGGTCTCGGCCCACGCCGGGCGGTTCTCATCACCCCAGAACTTCGCCGCCCCGTGATAGCACTTCAGATCGCTCGCACAGATGCCCACTGCCTCGACCCGGACCAGCGCTTCGCCCGGTCCCGGTACCGGGACGGGAACCTCTTGCAGCCGGTAGTCCTCGGGACCGTGGCAGATCACCGCTTGCATCGTCTCCGTCATCACCACTGCCCTTCATCCCTATGCTCGGGATCACACTAACTCAGGGTGGCACATTGGTCCAGAACGAATGTGCACGGAAATATTGGTGTGAACTGATGTGCAATGCGATACTTCTGCCATGCACAGCAGCTCCGATACTCGAGCACCGACAGGCGCCGAGGGTGGCCGCTTCGCGCCGTCGCTGCTCTACGCGGCCGCGAAAATGTACTACGACGAGGACGCCACCCAGGCCGAAGTCGCCCATAAGCTGGGCATCAGCCGGGCCACCGTGAGCAGGCTGCTCTCCGAAGCCCGCCGTCAGGGCATCGTCCACATCGAAGTCCGCGCACCCCATGCCGACGACCGCGGCGATCTCGCAGGCACCCTCGCCGACGCGACCGGGTTGCAACGGGTGTACCTGTCCGCACCGCTGCCCGCGCCGACCCCGGCCAAGCCGACCGTGGAGGTGATGGGCAGCTACCTCGCCCCCGCGGTCTCACGCGCACTCTCCGACGTCGGGCTGGTCCCCGGAGACGTACTGCTGGTCTCCTCGGGACGCACCGTCTACCAGGTGGCGCAGTTCGACCTCGAACGCATCCCCGGTGTCCTCGTCACCCCCACCGTCGGCGGCAACGACCAGCCCGAGGAGTGGTATCAGACCAACGAGATCACCCGGCTCATCTCCAACAAACTCGGCGGCCGGCCGAACTACCTGTTCGCCCCCGCCCTCCCCGGAGCCGATCTCTACGCCACCCTGCATGCCGACCCGTCCATTCAGCGCGTACTGAATCTGTGGCCGCGAGCGCGGTGCGCGCTCATGGGCGTCGGCGCACCCCCGCTGCTGCGTGATGACATACCACAATTCGTTCCCACCACCTCCGTATCATTACGCGAAGCGGTGGGTGATGTGTGTTCGCGGTTCTACAACCGGGAAGGCGAACCCGTCGACTTTCCCGGCCGCGAACGGCTGATCGCCGTGGAACTGTCCGTGCTGCAGCAGATTCCGGTGGGGATCGCCGTGGCCGTCGGCGCAGACAAGGTGGCCCCGATTCTCGCCGGGGCGCGCGCCGGATACTTCAACCAGCTCGTCACCGATCCATCGACCGCACACCAGCTTTTGGAGAGTCTGTGAGCTCGATTCGTCTCGACGGTAAGCGCGTACTGATCACCGGTGCGTCGAAAGGTATCGGGGCCGATATCGCGGAGACTTTCGCGGCGGCCGGGGCTTCGCTGGTGCTGTCCGGCCGCGACCACAGCGCACTGGCCGATCAGACCCGCCACCTGACGCAGCAGTACGGGATTCGCGTTGCGGCAGTGACCGCCGACCTTGCCGACCCGGACGCTCCCACCAGGTTGGCCGCGGAGGCCGCCGCGGTCTTCGGCGGGCTCGACGTGCTCGTCAACAACGCGGGCATCTCACATCCGGAGATGGTCACCGATCTGACGGCGGCAACGTTCGACGAGGTCCTTACCGTCAATCTGCGCGCCCCCGCACTGCTCGCCGCCACCGTCGGTGCGGCGATGGCCCGTGACGGCGGCGGATCGATCGTGACGGTCGCCTCCGCTGCCGCCCTGCGCGCACTGCCCGAGCACTACGCGTACTGCACATCGAAGGCAGGTCTGGTGATGGCGACCAAGGTGCTGGCACTCGAGCTCGGACCCGATGGCGTGCGCGCGAACTCCCTGTGCCCCACCATCGTGCTCACCGATATGGGCCGCAAAGTCTGGGGTGCGGAAGAGAAGGCGGCGCCGATGCTGGCCCGCATCCCGTTGGGCCGCTTCGCCGCTCCCGCGGAGGTGTCCGCGACAGCGCTGTTCCTCGCCTCCGAGCTCGCATCGATGATCAACGGCGTCGACGTCCCGATCGACGGCGGTTACGCGGTCAGCTGAACCGCGCCAGGGTATGCACCTGCTCCCGGGTAGCCGGATACAGCTGCAGCCATGTCTCGTACAGGGCGTCGTACCGTTCGCGGTATTCCGGGTTCGGCGGAATCTCGCGGACTATCCGCGTCCAGTCCGTCTCCGGTGCGACCAGTCCCACACCGATAGCGGCCAGCAGCCCGTCACCGTAACTCGCGCCGATGGTCTGTTCCGGCTGTAGCTGGGTCAACCCGGTGATATCGCTGAGCGCCTGCGCCCACACCGGACTACGCAGCCCCCCACCGACTCCGACCGCCCGCAATACCGGTGAATCGGCATTGTCGAACATCTCCAGAATCTGGCGGATCCCGTAAGAAATGCCCTCGTAGGCCGCGCGGAACAGATGTCCACGCCCGTGCCGCAGTGTCAGTCCGGCCACGACACCACGCGCGTCCGGATCGAACACCGGCGTGCGCTCACCGGCCAGGTAGGGCAGCATCAGCAAACCCTCCGACCCCGGCGGCACTGCCGCGGCCTCGGCCATCAGTACGTCGAATGAGGCTCCGCCGGTCACCTTCTGCAACCAGTTGGCCAGCCCACCTGCGGTCGATGTCCCCGCCGCGAGCGCGAAAGTGCCCTCCTGGACCCCCGTCGTCGTCCACAGCGCCGGGTTCGAATGGAACGTCTCCAGCACCTGCACCAAGAACATCGTCGATCCGTACATCAGCATGAGATCACCCGGATCACGCACACCCACGCTGAATGCCTCGGCATAGGCATCCACGGTGCCCGCGACGACCGGCGTGCCCGCCGGAATCCCGGTCTCCGCGGCCGCCCCCGCGGTCACCATGCCGACCACCTCCGACGGCCACACCAGCCGGGGCAGCGGCAGCGCACCCAGAATCCGCCCGGCCCATTCGGCATTCCAGTCGAAGTCGCGAATCGAATACAGTGGATCGCATTGGCTGGCCGTGTGGTGGTCCTGAATATACTCACCGGTCAGCTTCGCGACGACGAAAGAATTCGACCCGTACCAGCGACGGGCACGGGCGAACGCCTCCGGCTCGTTCTTGCGCACCCATTCGATCTTCGGACCGACCGCCTGACTCGACAGCGACTTGCCCGTCCGCAACAAAATTTCTTCCGCGCCGAACAACTCGGTCAGTTCGGCGATCTCCACCGACGCCCGAGTGTCGATGCCGTACAGAATGGCGGGCCGTACCGGCTCGAGATCCTCGTCGCACAACACCAGGCACGGACCGACACCGCTGACACACATCCCGGCGATCCGCGCCCCCGACGGCACGGCGGCCATCAGTGTGCGGCCGATCGCGCACACCTCCGCCCACCACAAGCCCACCGCGTCGACCTCGGCCCACCCCGGCCGCGGCAGCGACATCTCATGACTCACCTGATGCTCGGCGACCACCACTCCATCCGGTCGCACGAGCACCCCCTTGCTACTCCCCGTCCCCATATCGATACCGACGAACAGCTCCACGGACGTCAGCTTAGGTCCTTTCCGGTCGAACGGGTGCCGGTCCCGGACGATCGACGTGGGGATCCTCGTAGCCGGCCATCCACGGCGCGGTGTAGTCGACGAGCTGCTTCCCGGTCACCGCTGCGCCCTCCTGCGCGCAGTACTCGGTGATGCTCCGTGCCGAGGCCGGCAATATCACCGGGCGGCGGCGGTACCTCGCTCGGCGTCACGGAGCGGTATCGCGGCAGGTCGTCAACAGCTCCAGTGGATAGAAACCGGTGCATCGGCCTGCCCGGTCGAGTATCGAGCCCAGCCGCTTGGGCGTCTCGAGTGTGACACTTCGGTCCACCACGGTGAAGCCGGGTACCCCCGACTCGAGTTGGTATTCCAGGCGCGACAACTCACTGATCTGCCTCAACCACACCGTCATCAGGACGTTCGCGGTCCCCGTCACCTCGCAGCACACGCGGATCTGGGGGAACGATTCGAGTGCATCGACGAGCGTGCCGAGCGTGCGCGGTGTCGCGCGGGCCCACACGTTGGCGGTGACCGGCCATCCACCGAGTACGTGGGCGACTTCGCAGCGAATGGAGAGGATCCGCTCGGCGACGAGGTAGGCGAGCCGGCGTCGGGCGGCCGGTGCGCTGATCCCACAGACTTCGGCGAGTTCGACTGCCGACCGTCGGCCGTCGGCAGCGAGCGCGGCGATCAACTTCAGATCCGCTGCGTCCGGCTGATGGACCAGTGGTCGCGGTACCGGACGGTACCGCGACAAGGACGACTCCTCGCCGATGTCGAGAGCCCGCACCCGCCAGCGTTCGCTCTCCCCGAACACCTGCATCACCACGCGGGTGCGAGTACGGGAGACCATGGGGGACCCCGCAAGCTTCTGCACCCAGTCACCGAGGGTGTCGAGATCGAAGGTCATGACGGTGAGAAGCAGGTCTCCGTCTCCGGCGGTGCGCTGAATGGTCGCGACCTTGCCGTCCCGAGAGAGCTCGCGCATCAGTTCCGGGCCGCGCTCGGCCACCTCGATCTCCACGAATGCGGCACATTGCGTATTCAGATAGGCCGGGCCGGGGTAGGTAACGATCCAGGCCAGACCGCTGTCCACCAACCGTTCCCAGCGGCGTGCGGCGGTGGGCGCACTGACACCCGCGACATCGCCGACGGCACCCCACGGAGCACGCGGTGCGGACTGTAGTGCGTGAACGATACGGAAATCAACATCGTCCGGCACGTGACGATCCTTCATCGAGTGGCCTTCCAACTCAATTTCTGAACATCCCGCGAAAGTCGGCGACCGCGTCTTTAATGTTCGCTTCCACATATCGGCGACTGCGCAACGGTCGGCGATCGAGGAGGTTATCGAAATGAAGATCACGGTTATCGGCGGCGGACACGGCTCATATGCGGCGGTTGCCGATATGAGTGCGAAGGGACACGACGTCAACTGGTGGCGGCGTGATCACAATAGTTTCGCACCACTGCTGGATGCGGGAGAGATTCGGGTCGAGGATCACCGCGGGCATCGCGCCCTGGCGATCGGTTCCGACGGCCGCATCACCATCGAACCCGACCTCGGCCGTGCCGTGGCCGGCGCGGAGATCGTCATCGTACCCGTCCCCGCCTTCTCTCACCCCGACCTCGCCGAACGAATAGCACCGCACCTGGCCGACGGCCAGGTGGTGTACTTGCCGCCGGGCAGCTTCGGTTCGCTGATCTTCGCGCGGGCCGTAGCAGCCGCCGGTAACCCCGCCAAGATCGCCTTCGCCGAGACCGGGACCCTCCCCTACCTCGCGCGTAGGCACGGGGACAACCGGGTCGTGGTGAGCGGCTACGCTACGCGGCTGCCCACCGGAGTCCTCCCCGCGCACGACAGCGAAAGAGCACTGGCGGTGCTGGCGAAAATCTATCCGGTCGAACCCGTCGAAGATGCGCTGAGTGGGGCGTTGATGAATGCGGGTCCGATCATCCATCCACCGCTGATCTTGATGAATGCCGGCCCGCTGGAGCACTTCGCGGCCTGGGA
This sequence comes from Nocardia grenadensis NBRC 108939, assembly GCF_001613445.1. Taxonomy (GTDB): domain Bacteria; phylum Actinomycetota; class Actinomycetes; order Mycobacteriales; family Mycobacteriaceae; genus Nocardia; species Nocardia grenadensis. Next base: position 295,380 of record NZ_BDCJ01000009.1, on the reverse strand, counting down.
CATCCACAACGAGGGTACTCAGGATGCCATCCGCCGGGTCACCACCGCACTCGACACCGAACGTATCGCCATCCGCACCGCGCTCGGGTACGGCGCTCCGCATTTCCCACTCGCGGACCATTACACTCCGGACGGCGACGAATGGATGTACGGTAACGCCGCGCACGAGAAGCTCACCGATAGTGGTGACTGGCGCGAGCACATCGACCTGCACACCCACCGGTACATGACCGAGGATGTCGAGATCGGGCTCGCCCTGCTCACCTCGGTCGGCCACTGGGCCGGGGTACCGACGCCGGTGGCGAGCGGGCTTCTCGCGACAGCCAATGCGATCACCGGACGGTCACCGGACAGTGGCGGCCGGACGCTGGCCGCCCTGGGACTGGATGGGCTGGACAGCGGGGGGCTGAAACAGCTTCTCCACGAAGGGTTCTCGCTATGACGGCGACGGTCGTGGTGGTCGGAGCGGGTCGCATGGGACAGGGGATAGCGGCCGCCCTCGGTTTCGGACGGGTCGACGTCACATTGGTCGACCTCCGCGACCGCGGCGACGGAGCCGAGGCGTATCTCACGGCGGCCCGTGCCGCGATCCGACTGTCACTGGAGCGCAAGATCCGATTCGGGCTGTTGGCCGAGTCCGATCTGCCCGGGATACTCGACCGGATCCGGGTGGTCGGGCCGGAGGTGGTGGTGCCGGCCGAGGCCGACCTCGTCTTCGAAGCAGTGCCGGAGGTACTCGATATCAAGCGAGCGACCTTGGCGTGGATCGAGTCGGCGGTCGGCGCGGACACGCCCATCGCCTCGACCACCTCGAGTTTTCTCGTGAGCCGCCTGGCCGAATTCGTCGCACGTCCGGAGCGCCTGCTCAACGCGCACTGGCTGAACCCGGCCGACCTGATGCCATTGGTGGAGGTGAGCCCGAGTGCCGCGACAGCGCCCGCAGTGGTCGAGGCGACGTGCGACTTGTTATCGGCGGTCGGCAAGACACCGGTGGTCTGCGCCGCATCGCCGGGGTACATCGTCCCGCGGCTTCAGGCGCTCGTGATGAACGAGGCGGCCCGGATGGTCGAGGAGGGCGTGGCCAGTGCCACGGAGATCGACCGGGCCGTCCGGATCGGATTCGGCTCACGATTCGCCGTGCTCGGCCTGCTCGAGTTCATCGACTGGGGCGGATGCGACACCCTGTTCCACGCCTCCAACTATCTCCGCGACGAGCTCGGCAAGCGCTTCGAGCCGGCTCCCCTGGTCCAGCAGAACATGGCCTCCGGACGCCGGGGCGACACCGGCGGCGGTTTCTACGATATCGAGCCCACCGCGCTGAACGACTATCGGGCACAACGTATCGCGGCCTTCGCGCGGGTCCTCGACGCGACGGGACAACTACACCGCTACGACGACCTTCCACGGCAAACAGTCCGAGACGCCGCGGGAGTTCCCTCGACACGCCCTGCCGGCGGGTCGCAGAACTGATGAGGAGAACGCTGTGACAGCTCTGAGTTCACGAGAGCACGATTCCGCGACCGAGCGCGAGCGCCCGATGAGATTGGCGATCGCCTCCGGTGTCGGCACCATCCTCGAGTTCTACGATTTCGCGATCTACGGCACCGCCACGGCGCTGGTGTTCAACAAGGTGTATTTCGACACCGATGACCCGTGGTTCGGCACCTTCCTCGGCTTTGCCACCTTCGCCGTCGGATTCGTCATGGCACCGGTCGGCGCGGTGATCTTCGGACACTACGGGGACCGGTTCGGCCGGCGCGCAGCGCTCACCACGGCATTCATCTTGATGGGGTCGGCCACTCTGGTCATGGGCCTGGTACCCGACTCGCGTGCGATCGGGATCGCTGCCCCGTTGATACTCATCTTCCTCCGGATGCTCCACGGGATTTCGCGCGGCGGCGAGATCGGCGGAGCGGTGCTGCTGGCGGCCGAGCACGCGCCCGCGTCGCGTCGCGGGCTCTACGGATGTTTCGTCACCCTCGGGTCCCCGGTCGGCGCGATTCTGGCGAATACCGCCTTCGCGCTCGTGCTCCTGCTCCCGATGGAGCAGGTGATCGCGTGGGGCTGGCGTATTCCGTTCCTGGTGGGCGCCATCGTTCTCATCGTCGGCATCTGGACGCGGACGCGGATCTCCGAGACACCGGAGTTCGCCGATGCGAGTTCCGGCGCAGACCGGCCTGCCCCGCGCGGCCTGGCGGTGCTCCGGCAGGACTGGCGCGGTGTACTCCGGGCCGCCTGCGTCAACATCGGCCAGAACTGCTACGCGTTCCTGCTGTTCACTTTCATGTTGTCCTTCCTGACCGAACCCGACCCGGGCCGGGGATTCTCCCGTTCGCAGGTTGTCTGGGGAATCACCGCCGCCCTCGCGTGCCACGCCGCGACGGTGATACTCGGAAGCCATCTCTCCGACCGGCTGGGCCGCAAAGCGGTGATCGGCTTCGGCATGGGGTCCGCCGCTGTCTTCGCCCCGATGTTGTTCTGGGTCACCGCGCACGGCTCGTTCCTGGCCTGTATCACGGTGATCTGTATCGGATTCACCTTGACCGGGTTCGTGTACGGGCCGATGTTCACCATGTTCGCCGAGCAGTTCCCGGTGACCCAGCGCTACAGCGGCGTAGGTATCGGATACCAGGTCGGCGCGGTGCTCGGGGGCGGCATCGCGCCGATGGTCGCGAACCGGATCGTGAGCGGTACCGGCACTGTGGTCCCGGTCGGCTTCTACGCCATGGCACTCATGTTGATCAGCCTGGTCGCGCTGCTGATGGGTAGGGAGACCGCGCCGCTGGCGGTCGGGCGACCGTTGCGGACGCGACTCAGCGCGTACGCGGGCACCGGTGGCCGAGGTCGTCGTGGTGGATATCCGAAGGACGCGAAACCGCTGGAGCAGTCGAGTTAGTGGACACCGGTCCGTTGCGTCGATGCCGGCCACCCCTCATCATCCGGTGGCCGGCATCGAAGCACCATTGTCAGGACGAAATAGCCACAGGCTGTTCCGTCGTACGACCGGTCAGGGCGCGGATGCGCAGTGAACGGAACACGGTGGTGGCGGCCGCGGCCTCGTCACCCTTGGGCGCGCCGGCGAGCGCCACCACAATGGAGACCAGGAAGGAGATGGGCGCCACCGCCAGAGCGGGATTGGAGAACGGCAGAACCGAATCCGGACCCTGTACGGCAGGGCTGAGGATGATCACCGCGATGGACAGGACCAGGCCGGTCACGATGCCCGAGATCACGGCACGCGCGGTCATCCGGCGCCAGTACAGGGTGAGCAGCAGAGCCGGCAGATTGGCGCAGGCGGCGATGGACATACCGAGCGAGGCCAGGAAGGCCACATTCTGGCGTTGCGCGGCGAAGGCGATAGCGACTCCGACCAGGCAGGTGGCGACCGTGGCGATCCGGGCCGCACGATGCTGGGCGGTGGGCGAAACCTTCCCGTTGCGCAGCACCTGACCGTACAGATCGTGGGCGATGGCGCCGGACGTGGCGATCACCAGCCCCGACAGTGCGGCCAGGATGGTCACGAACGCGACCGCGGCAACGAACGCGAGCAGCACACCGCCGCCGAGCGTTTCCGCCAGCTGCGCGACGGCGAGGTTGCCGCCCTTGTTCTCCGTGGCGATAACGTCGGGACCGACCAGCACGGCGGCGCCGTAACCGAGGACCGGGATCATCAGATAGAAACCGAAGAAGATCCAGATGGAGGTATAGGCGGAAGTGCGGGCCTGCTGCGCGTTCGGCACCGTGAGGAACCGGATCATCACATGCGGGAGCCCGAGGACACCGAGCACCAGCCCGACCGTCTGCGACAACTGGTCGAACGAGGCCGCGTCACCGGAGCGTCGCGGGGCGACGTACTGCTGGCCGAACTCGGCGAGCGCGGTACTGAACGGCCCGAACGGGTTGAAATCGAAGCGCACCAGGACGAGGACGAACAGTGCCACCGCGCAGACCAGCAGTAGACCGGTCTTGATGATCTGGATCCAGCTGGTCGCCAGCATACCGCCGACCAGGGTGTACGCGGTGGTCAGCGCGCCGATGACGAGCACCGCGACCGGGTAGTCCAGATCGAACAGCAGCGAGACCAGCAGCGCCGCGCCCACCAACTGCGAGACCAGGTAGACCACGCTGATCACCACGGTGCTGACCGCCATGAGCGAGCGGACGTCCTTACCCGGAAAACGGGTGGCCAGGACGTCGGCCAGGGTGAATCGGCCGAGGTTGCGCAGCGGTTCGGCGATGAGCAGCAGCGCCAGGACGAACGCGACAGGGACGAACACCGCGAGGTAGAACCCGTTGAACCCGGTGAGCGCGATGGCGCCGGTGACCCCGAGGAACGACGCGGCGGAGATGAAATCGCCGGCGATGGCGACCCCGTTCTGCCGGCCGGTGAGCGCGCCGCCGGCGACATAGTGGTCGGCGGCGGATTTGTTCTGCCTGGCGGCCCAGGCGGTGATCACCAGGGTCACCACCACCAGGGCCGCGAACAGCGAAGCGGAGACGATGTTCATGCGCGGACGCCTTCCTGCGCGACGCGGCTTTCGAGGGCGGCGGCACGAGCCATGTAGTAGCGGGCCACCACAATGGCCACGGCGAACTGGAAGAAGGCATAGACCCAGGCGACGGTCACGCCGCCGACCACCACCGTATCCAGGACGGAGGTGAATCCACCCAGTACGGGCAGGGGGAAGAACAAGAGCAGCACCACCGCGCTGAGCCGGAACACCAGGCTGGCGCGTTCTCGGGCGAGGTCGTCGAGACCGGAATTCGCTTCGGACGCGGCGGTCTCGGCGTGAGAATATTCCATGGGAAATCGTCTTTCGGTTGTGTGATCCACTACACGCTAGAGCGGCGATGTGACATGGAACATCGGAAGAATTCCCGGTGTGAATACGGAATTCCTTTATCCGGATCGAGCGGATCAGATCAATTCGATGACCAGTTTGCTGGTTTTCGACCGTGAGACACAGAGCGCCATCTGGTCACCGGCTGCCTTGTCCGCGACGGACAGGCAGTTGTCACGATGGTCGGGTTCTCCTTCGAGGACATTCGAGACGCAGGAACCACAGATTCCTTCCTCGCAGGATTTGAACACCTCGATTCCATTTTCCTCGAGCACCGAGAGAATCGAGCGGCCGACGGGGATTTCAAAACTCTCACCGGTGTCGAGTTCGACGTTGAAAGCGGTATCGCCGGAGGTGTCGGCCTCGGCCGCCTCGAAGTGTTCGATGTGCACATTGTCGATACCGACCACCGGTGTCATGAGGTCGGCGACGGTATCCATGAACCCGGCCGGGCCACAGGTGTACACCGCGCAGCGGGGAGAGAGGCCGGCGGCGACCGCCACCAGCGCGGCGCGTTGTTCGGTGCGGGTGCGTCCGATGTGCAACTGCACCCGGCCCCGGAACTCCGACCGGTTCTCCAGAAAGTCGAGGAACGCGGTTTCCGCGCGACTGCGGGTGAAGTAGACCAGCGTGAATTCTGCATCGCAGGCATGCAATTCGTAGGCGATGCTCAGCAAGGGCGTGACGCCGATGCCGGCGGCGACCAGCACATGCCGGTCGGCGTCCGACGCCACGGTGAGGATATTGCGCGGCTCCCCGATCTCGATGATGTCGCCTGCGCGCACCTCGTGCAGCGCCGCCGAACCACCGCGGGATTCCGATTCCCGTTTCACCGCGATGGTCAGCGACGCGGTTTCCGCAGGCGATCCGCACAGCGAATACTGCCGGAGGATGCCTGTCGGTCCGGTGACGTCGATGTGCGCACCGGCACGGTACGGGCCCAGCGGCGCCCCGTCCTCCCGTACCAGGCGCAGCGCGCGGATACTCGGTGTCTCCGCCACGATGTCGGCTACCACCACTTTGATATCGGTCACGGGAACTCCTAACGCATATAGAGACCGCCGTTGGCGTCCCAGCATGCTCCGGTGACCGACGCGGCGGCCGGTGACGCGAGCAAGGCGACCATCTCGGCGATGAACGCCGGATCGCCGAGACGCCCGACGGGAATGGTTCGGGCGAAGGTGTCGAGATTGTCCGCGCCGACGATGTCGTGCACAACAGGTGAATCCTGCGGTCCCGGCGATACAGCGTTCACCGTGACCCCGGAGGCGGCCAGTTCGCGGGCGAATACTTTGGTCAGCGAGATGACCGCGCCTTTGGCGGACGCGTAGTGCCCCCCGGTCGCGGTGCCGCCGTTCTGTCCGGCGAGCGAGGCCATGTTCACGATCCGGCCATACCCCTGCGCGGCCATATGCCCGCCGAACAGCTGGCAGGACTGGAATGTTCCGCGAAATCCGACGGCCATGACGCCGTCGAGTTCGTCGGAGCTGATCTCCAGCAATGGCCGGGCCTGGGTACGGGCGGCATTGTTCACCAGCACCTGTACCCCGCCGAAATCGGCGACCACCGTGGCGAGCAGCTTCTCCAGCGAGCTCTTGTCCGCGACGTCCACCGCGTAGCCGCGCGCCCCGACCGCACCGTCCAGTTCGGCGGCCAGCGCCGCGGCGGCGATACCGTCCAGGTCGGCGACGGCGACAGCGTGCCCACCGGCGTGCAGCCGGCGGACGATATACGCGCCGAGGCCACCCGCGCCCCCGGTGACCACGGCAACCGGCGCGCTCACAGGAGGAACCCCGCGGCGGGCACAGCGTCCTCGCTGTCGACCAGGCGGATCACCTTGCGGACGATCCGGTCGTCATCCGGTGCCGCGCCGAGGCGGATACGGTATTCGAGATCTCCCGCCCAGATATCGTGACGGCCACGTTTGAAGGCGACGAGGATCTGGGCTGCCCGCAGGTGTACTTCGTCCTCGGTGACGTGCTCGGCGACGAACCGGGAGACGGTGCGAGTGGTGACTGCGGCATCGACAGCGGCGAGGGCGTAGCCTTCGGTCATCCGGCGGACGCGCATCCCGCGCATGCGGGCGTCATCGTAGATCATATTCAGGGTGTTGTCGAAATCTTCGGTGTCGCGGTCGATCGGTACCACGTAGTGGGCATCGGCGGTGTAGAGCTCCTGCCAGGCGTGATACTCCCTGCGGTCGAGCAGTTCGGCTTCGCGCCAGATCAGCTCGATCGCGCGCGCGACCCGGCTGTCGCTGAACACCGCTGTCGCGGCGTGGGTCTCAGTCATCGCTCATCATCTGCTTCCACTGCTGGTACGCGGCGCGCATACCGGTCTCGTCGGTGACATGGGAGGTAGGCCAGCCTTCGGGACTCGGTTTCTGGCGAGCAAGGCCGCGGTTGACCAGAATCGGCATATCGGGGTCGGCCTGCGCGCCGCGCTGGACGCGGTCCCAGCCCTCGGCGTCATCGGGAGTGCCGAAACCGAACGGACCCTGGAAGTGCTCGTGCACCCGCAACCGCGCCCGGTTGACCGGGCCCGCGATTTCGGCGGGGCCGTCGGGGCCGATGGCCAGGTGTTCGATGATGGTTTCGTCGACCGAGATCGGGCGCAGCACCCGGAAGAAAGCCGCGGACATGGATACGTTCGGAAACAGATTGAGGTTGAACCCGGTGCCGTGCATGGCGCGCACCAGTTTCCGGACGGCGGCGTCGTCGAGACCGGCACTCTTCAATTCGGCGACCAGATCGTCGAAACGGGCCTGGAGCGGTTCGCTGCCATCGTCGGCATCGAGATCGGAGTGCTCGGGCACCATCTGCATCACACTGTGACCGTTCCCCAGTTCGTGGGTGACCGCTTCCGGATCGGTCATGAACGACATCATGTCGGCGGTCTCGGCGTCGACCGAGGCCATCCAGGAGCGGTGCACGATCGGGAAGTGGTAGCCGTCGGTGGTGTTCTCCAGCTGGATTTTCCAGTTCCCGTGGAAGGTGAACCGGTGGGTGCCCAGCACTTTGATCGGATAGCCGCCCCCCTGTTTCATGAACCGATCGATCCAGAGTTTCGCGTCACCCAGGAAGTCGGCAAGCGGTTCGATGTCCTGGTCGAATGTCGCGAACACCATGCCGCCGTAGGACTCGGTGCGCAGCTTCTTCAGCGACAGATCGCCCTTCTCCACGACGCCCTCGTAGCCGTCGGGATAGGGGATCCCGCGCAACTGGCCGTCGAGACTGTAGGACCAGGCGTGATAGGGGCAGGTGAAGCCGTTGGCGACGCCGTTCTTCTGCTCGCAGATACTCGCGCCGCGATGCCGGCAGCGGTTGAGCAGAGTGTTCAGCGCGCCCTTGCGGTTACGGGTCACGATCACCGGCTGGCGGCCCACGTAGGTGGATTTGAAGCTGCCGGGTGTAGGAAGCTCGGATTCGTGAGCCACCCAGATCCAGGTGCTCTCGAAGATCCGGGTGATCTCCTGTTCGAAGATCTCCGGGTCGGTGTAGATCCGGGCGGCGACCCGATCCTCGCGGACCAGATCGGCGGATACCCGATGCGGGAGCGCGGCATTGTGCGCGGTCATGATGCCTCCTGGCGGGTTGGTCAGTACTGGCGTGGGGTCAGCGCCCGGCCGATGCGGGCCTCGATCTTCAAGTACTTCCAGAGCTTCCAGTCGCTCGTGCCGACCGGGATGGTGCGGACCAGGTTGCAGGCGGCCTTGACGGTGTCGTGGCTGTCGGCGTCGGCGAGCAGGTAGCAGGTCCACGGCCAGCTGTCGGAGGGCCCGACCATGGTGGAGTCGTCGTCGATATCGCCGATGAAATCGATACCGTCGAGCACTTTGATCCCGTCGCTCAGCGCGACGAAGGCGGTCCAGACATCGGCGGTGGTGACGCCGGCGGCCGGAAGATCGAAGAAGTTCTGGTTGATGCCGATACAGAAGAGAACGCGCAGCGGGCTGTCGGTCACGGGGAGTCCTGTCGTAGAAAGGCTGTCGGTCAGTGGAATCCGGGCACAGTGGCGGGCTGCCCCATCAGAACGGCGCCGGCCGCGTCGACCAGGCCCGGCCCCAGAAAGGCGTGCTGCTGTGGCACCAGCGCATCGCCGGCCCACTGCTGGAGTGGGTGGCCGTGGAAGATGGCGGCGGTACCGGAGATCGCCACGAGGCGGTTCACCACCGAGGCGGCAGTGGCGGCGATATGACTCGCCGCGAGCCGCAGATGGGCGTTCTGCTCGGCGGTGGCGGGATCACCGCGCAGCACCGTCTCCCATACCTCCTCGGTGACCTCGTAGAAGTAGGCGCGGGCGGAGCGCAGGTCGGCTTCGGCCTGGGCCACTGTGGCGCGGTAGTACGGGCGATCGGCGAGCTTGGGGGCGCCGGTGATACCGGCCCGGCCCGCGCCGATCTCGACGGCGTGGTCGAGGGCGGCCCGCGCGACCCCCGCGCCGACCACTGCCAGCACCTGGGCGGCGTAGGCGATGGTCGGGTACCGGTACAGCGGTTCGTCGACGGTGGGTTCGCCACCGCGGACGAAGATCCACTCGGGCGGTACCACGACATCGCGTACCACCAGGTCGAACGAGCCGGTGCCCCGCATACCGACCACATCCCAGTCCTGGACGATCTCCACCTGGTCGGGGCGCAGTACAGCGGTGCGGGGCTTACCGTCGGTGTCCGCGTCGCCGGGGATCCCGACACCCAGGACGTCGGCGCCCATGCACCCGCTGGCGAACTTCCACCGTCCGTCGACCCGAAAACCGCCGTCGGCCGCGGGCGCCGGCTGGATCGGGAAGAGCCCACCGGCGAACACCACATCGGGGCCGTCGGCGTACAGGGCCGCCTGGGTATCCAGCGGCAGCGCCGCCAGATATACCAGCGCCGAACCGAAACTGGCCACCCATCCGGTGGAACCGTCGACGACGGAGATACGTTCGACGATGCGCAGGAACTCGGCGGGCGCCAGGGGTTCCCCGCCGAAGCGCCGCGGGGTCGCGGCGCGGTAGACGCCCACTTCTTTGAGCCGCGCGACGAAATCCCGCGGCACGTACTTCTGCTCGCCGAACTCCTGCCGCCGCGCGGCGAGCTCGACGAGGACGTCGTCGAGATCCGTCGCGCCGGTCGCGGACCGGACCGTGGCTTGCGAGGTGGTCACGATCACCTGCTCCTGTCGTCGATGGGCTGTCCTTCGACGGTAGGGAGATCGCGGTCACACGAACATCGGTAAAGCCCGCGCGCGGGCGGGTGGGAACCACCACCCTTGTAGGGGAAACCTTCAGTCGACCCCGGACGATCGGAAACCCGCAGTTCGGAAAGGCTACGCTGGCGCGATGTCCGTCGATCCGCAAGCCCCGGAACTGGTTGTCTCGGATTTCGTCACGATGATGAACACCACCGAGGTGTGTGTCCTGGTGCACGACGCCGCCACCAAGAACATCCTGTGGGCCAACCCGGCAGCCTGCGCGATGCTCGGTTTCGATCTCGCCGAGATCCGACCGTTGAAAGCCCACGATATGAGCAGTTCCGCCCAGCAGTACGACCGTGTGATCGGCCGGGCCTGGCTCCAGGATGCGGTCGAGCACGGCACCAGCCGGATCGAATGGCATTACCGGTCCAAATCGGGGCGGATCATCCCGACAGACTCGGTGGCCACCCGGATCGAGCTCGCTCAGGGACCCGCGGTGATGGTGCAGTTCCGCGATATCGAACGCGAACAACGCACCGAGCGCGCCCTGCGGCTGACCACGACCTATGTGGAAGCCCTGGCCCGGCACACGTCCACCATGGCGTTCGTCCTCGACGAAGCCGGTGAGATCCGCTTCGCCACCGATACCGCGCTCACCCGGCTCGGGCTGGACCCGGCCGTCGAGCTGCCGGCCGGACCGCAGCTCACGCAGTATGCCCACCTGCACCGTGACGGCCGGCGCACCGAATGGGAGGCGGTGGCCGCGGACGCCGACCCGGTCGCTTCGGTGCGCCTGGAGATCGACCGGGCGGACGGTTCCACCTCCTGGCTCGACGGCAGCCTGGAACGGTTGGACGAAGCCGGTGTGACGGCCTACCTCATGCTGGTACACGACGTCTCCGACCGGGTCCGCGACGAAGAGAAACGGGGGCTCGAACTACAGCGGGAGAACTATCTGGCCCGGTACAACGCCATGGGCGATATGGCGATGGCAATAGCCCACGAATTGGGCCAGCCGCTGGCAGCCGCCGGCAACTACATCGCGGGAATCCGCTCACATCTGCCCGCCGGAGAGGGGCTCGACCGCCGGGTCACCGTCGGTGTGGAAGCGGCCCGCAAACAGATCGACCGCGCCGCGACCATCGTCTCCACCCTGCGGGCGTTCGTCGGCCATCTGGAACAGGTCGAGCAGGTGGCCGATCTGAACGAGATCGTAGCCGAGTGCTTGTATTTCGTGCGGTTACGGGCGGATGAGGCCGGTGTCCGGGTCGAACTGGAGCTTTCCGATGACCCGGTGAGAATACGCTGCGAGCGGGTGCTCACCGGCCAGGTCATCGTCAACCTGTGTTTCAACGCCATCGACGAGATGGCTCAGTGCCCACCCCGCTCGCGGCGCATCGTGCTCACCACCACGCGTCGCGACGACGGAGGATGTTTCACCGTCCGCGATTACGGCCGCGGGGTGCCGCGGGATCCGTTCCTGGATTCGTTCACCTCGAAATCACACGGCAGCGGTATCGGGCTGGCCTTGAGTTATCGGATCATCACCCGGCAGCACGGAAGTATCTGGTGCCGCGCGGCCGACGGCGGCGGATCGGTCTTCGGTTTCACCTTGCCGGCACCCACGGCGAATAAGTAAAACCTTCAGCGCACCCGGAGGAAATCTCGATACCTCGAGGCGTAGATCACTCGTAGCGTCGATGCCATGACCAAGCAATTGACCGCCGAGCAGCGTGACTTCCGGGCTGCGATGTCGAATCTTTCGGCCGCAGTCAACGTCGTCACCACCAACGGACCGAGTGGTCGCGCAGGCATCACGGTCAGCGCTGTGTGCTCGGTGACCGACACCCCGCCCACGATGATCGTGTGCGTCAATCAGTCCAGTTACACCCACGCGATCTTCCGTCGCAACCAGCGGCTCTGCGTGAACATCCTGAGTTCATGCGACGAGGAACTGGCCGGGCATTTCGCCGGTGCCACCGCAATCCCGATGTCCGAACGGTTCGAATGGCCCGTCTGGGATCACGACACCGAGGACATCCCGATGCTGCGGACCGCGGCGGCACGGGTAGTCGGCCGAATCATCAGCGACCATACCCAGGGTTCGCACTCGATCTTCCTGGTGAGCGTGCAGCGCGTCGATGTCCGGGAGAACACCGGGGCACTCGTCTACTTCCAGCGGCGCTTCCACAGCATCGGCCTCGACCATCGATCGCACCCCGAGCAGGAGACCACCGGATGGACGACACGGACCACCGCATGACGCTCATGTGTTACAACGACACGCACGGCTACGGCTGGCGCCATGTCGATCTGTTCCTGCACGATGCCGACGGGCACGAGCTGAACTGGGTGCACTGGCAGGTCGCGGAGGACGGCCCGGACGCCGCCGACCGGATCACCGCACTGGCCGAACCCGGCCTGCGCCGCATCTCCGATTGGCGGCACGCGGTGAGTGCGAGCGGTATGGATTACTGGTCGGCCGAGGCGAAGTGGATCGAATCATGACCTTTTCCGAATCCCTTTACGCGCCGTGGTCGCTACGCGACCTGGTCGACGATATGGCCGCCGGGCGCACCGACGCCGCAGCAGCCTGGGAACGTTCGGCCGACCGGATCACCGCCACCGAAGAGACACTGGCCGCCTGGGTCACCCGCAACCCACGGCCGCAGTTCCCCACGCCGGATGGAGCTCTGGGTGGAATTCCGTTCGGTGTGAAGGACATCATCGACGTCGCCGGTCATCCCACCCGGTGCGGCTCGGTGCTGCGTGCGGACAGCGAACCCGCGGCCCAGGACGCGGAGATCGTGCGACTGTGGCGGTCGGCGGGTGCCCTGCCCGCCGGCAAAACCGTCACCACCGAATTCGCCTACTTCGCGCCCGGCCCCACCCGCAACCCGGCGGCACCGCGACATACACCCGGCGGTTCGTCGAGTGGGTCGGCCGCCGCAGTCGCCGCCGGTCAGGTACCGCTGGCCCTCGGTTCGCAGACCGCGGCCTCGGTGACCCGGCCCGCCGCCTACTGCGGGGTCGCGGCCCTGGTCATGACGCGGGGCCTGCTGCCCACCACCGGTATAACCGGGCTCGCACACAGTCTGGACAGCCACGGCTACTACGCCGCGCAGGTCCGCGACCTGGCCTGCGCGTGGGCGGCACTGCGCGGAGTTCCGGACCCATCGGCCGCTTCTCCGCGGCCGCCACGATTGGCCTTCTGGACCGCGGCGCCGCTGGACGCTGTGGATCCGGTGATGGCCGACGCGATCGCGACGCTGCGGGAGCGGCTGCGCGCGGACGGCGCCACCGTCATCGATTTCGCCGCCGAACAGACCGTTGCCGACACCACTGCCGCGCACCGAGTGGTCATGGCCTTCGAGGCCGCCCGGGAACGCGCCGGTGAACTCGCTCGTGCCGACGCATTGAGCGCACCGCTGGCCGAACTGCTGCGTACCGGAGCCGCCACCGACCAGAGCGATTACGACGAGGCGCGCCGGATTGTGGAAAACGCGCGGCGCGAGGTGCTGGATATGTTCGCCGGCTACGACGCCGTGGTCGGACCCGCCGCTCCCGGCCCCGCGCCGGTCGGACTGGCGGCCACCGGCGACCCGGTACTCAGCCGCGCCTGGCAAGCCCTCGGGCTGCCCGTCGTCACTGTCCCCGGCCTGCGCACACCGCAGGGCCTACCGCTCGGCGTGCAGGTCATCGGACCACCACGAACAGAATCCGCGCTGCTCCGCACGGCCGCCTGGATACAGGACCGCACCATCCTCATCAGCCGGGTTCCTTCGTCCGCCCCGCCGTCTTCGCCGGCACCGACGACCGGAAGAACGTCATGACCGATTTCGAAACCATCGAGCGGTTGACCCGCCGGATCGACACATTGGAAGGCGAGGCCGAGATACGGCGGCTGCAGGCAAGATATATGTTCCTGTGCGACACCCCCTGCCCCGAGTTCGGAGTCACCGACGACGCACAGCGGATCGACCTGATCATGGAGCTCTACACCGAGGACGCGATCTGGGAGGGGGTCGGCGAGTACTACGACGGCCAGTTCGGCCGCCTCGTCGGGCGCGACGCCATCCGCGCCCATTTCGAACGGTTCTGGGATCCCGGCCGCGACTCGGCTCTGGTGCTCAATGCGCACTACCTCACCGCCGAGCAGATCCGGGTGGACGGTGATTCGGCTGCCGGTCAATGGATTCATATGCAACCGTGGCTGTACTCCGACGGCACCGGGCTGCTGCGCTCGAGCCGGCTCAACAACACCTTCCGTCGGGTGGACGGGTCCTGGAAGATCGCGCGCACTCGAACGGAGAATGTCTTCGTTGCCCCGCTGCCGCATGCCTTCGCGGACAGTTTTCCGGCCAGTTCGGTGCTGATGAGGCCGTGATCGAGGTGTCCACCAGATATTCGCCGATCGACCATCCGAGCGCCCCGCCGAACTGCTCCCCCGTAGAATCGAACAGCATGAGCGGTGCTCACTCCCCGGTCGTCCATATCGTCGACGATGATGAGGACCTGCGCCAATCGCTCGCGTTTCTACTGCAGAGCGTCGGAATCGACGCGCTGACCTACGCCACGGCGGCCTCCTTTCTGGAAGAAGCCGATCTGGACGAGGCCGGAGTCATCATTGTCGATGTCCGGATGCCCGGGTTGAGCGGATTCCAGTTACAGGAAGAACTCAACCGGCGCGACTATCCCGCACCCGTCATCTTCTGCTCGGCGCACGGCGATATCCCCATGTCGGTGCGTGCCCTGCGGGCCGGGGCGGTCGATTTCCTGGAAAAACCCTACGAGCCGCAGCGCATGCTCGAGGTGGTGCAGGAACAGTTGCTCGCCGCCGATCGGGCCTTCGCCGAGCGTGCCGAACGCCTGCGGGTCGAGCAGCGGCTGGCCGATCTCACGCCTCGTGAACGGGAAGTACTGCACCTGGTCATCGAGGGCAGGTCCAGCCAGCAGATCGCCAGCCGGCTCGGGACCAGCGTCAAGACCGTCGATGTGCACCGGGCGCGGATCAAGGCGAAAACCGACGCCGAGAGCTTGGGCACGCTGGTCCGCGACATCCTCGCCTACCGGGTCACGGTCTGACCCGGGGTCAGGGTGTCCATCCGAGACCGCGGCTGAGTTCACCGGCCGCAGCCGACACAGCGGCACTCGCGGTG
Source organism: Nocardia grenadensis NBRC 108939 (assembly GCF_001613445.1). Classification (GTDB taxonomy): domain Bacteria; phylum Actinomycetota; class Actinomycetes; order Mycobacteriales; family Mycobacteriaceae; genus Nocardia; species Nocardia grenadensis. Next base: position 280,203 of record NZ_BDCJ01000009.1, on the reverse strand, counting down.
CGCTCGAAATCCTCGGCTGTCGTCCGGCCGGTGGACGTCGAGCAGGCGATGACCGCGACGACCGAGCCGGACTGGTCCCTTACCGGAACGGCGATCGAAATCAATCCTTTCTCCAGTTCTTCGGAGGTGAGTGCATAGCCTTTTTCCCGGACGAGGGCGAGCTCGCGCTCGAGCCGGTCGGCATCGGTGATCGTCGTGGCGGTCAGCGGGCGGAACTCGGTGCGGGCGATCACCTCGTCGAGTGTCGCCCGCGGCGCCCACGCCAGCAGCGCGCGGCCCATCGAGGTCGCATAGGCCGGTACGCGGGTGCCGACCGAGACATTGATGCTCATGATCCGGCGCACCGGTACCCGCGCGGCATACACCACCTCGGCGCCGTCGAGGACGCCGAGCGACGCGGATTCGTGCAGTTCGTCGGCTACCGCGAGGAGATGCGGCATGGCTTGTTCGAGCAGCGTGTGGGTGGCCGAGTAATGCTGCCCGATGCTCAGTACGCGTGGTGTGAGCGTCCAGCGCGGGCCGGAGCCGGCCACGTAGCCGAGCCGCTGCAAAGTCAGCAGAATACGGCGGACCACCGGTTTGGCCAGCCCGGTGGCGTGCGCCAGTTCGCCCAGTGTGGGATTCGGCCGGTCGCTGTCGAACGCGGTGAGCACGGCAAATCCCCGCTCGATGCTCTGGATGTAGTCGCGCTCGTTCTCGCTCATACGGTCCGGTCCCATTCTCTTCTTGACAAACCAAGTGACCACGCGCACAGTAATCGGTACGCATTGCGTTATCTATGTACGCATAGCGTACCTCTTCTTCCCCCGGTCCTCTCCGAGGAGTTCGATATGACCACCACCCAAGCCGTCTCGCCCACCGCGCTCGGCTCCGGCACCGCCGCTACCGACAAATTCAAGGGCGAGCGGGCCACCACCGACACCTCCCCGGAGCGCCTGGCGGCCATCGCCCGCGACGCCCTGGGTGCCCTGCACAAGGTGATCCTCGAGCACGGCGTCACCTATCCCGAGTACCGCATCTTCAAGCAGTGGCTGATCGACGTAGGCGAAGGCGGCGAATGGCCGCTGTTCCTCGATGTGTTCATCGAACACGCGGTGGAGGAAGTACTGGCGAAGAGCCGCAAGGGCACCAAGGGCAGCATCGAAGGGCCCTACTACGTCCCGGAGGCACCGGAACTGCCCGCCGAATGCGAGCTGCCGATGCGCACGCAGGACCGCGAGCAGACACCGTTGATCTTCTCCGGCCAGGTCACCGATCTCGACGGTAAGGGCCTCGGCGGCGCGAAGCTGGAACTGTGGCACGCGGATGCCGACGGCTACTACTCCCAGTTCGCCCCGCATCTGCCGGAATGGAACCTGCGCGGAACCATCATCACCGACAGCGAGGGCCGGTACTCGATCCGCACCATCCAGCCGGCGCCGTACCAGATCCCGACCGACGGCCCGACCGGCGCGTTCATCACCGCGCAGAACGGCCACCCGTGGCGGCCGGCGCATCTGCATCTCATCGTCTCGGCCGCGGGCCGGGAATCGGTGACCACCCAGCTCTACTTCCGTGGCGGCGAGTGGATCGACAGCGATGTCGCTTCGGCCACCAAACCCGAACTGATTCTCGACCCGGTCAACGGTGACGATGGCATCAACCGTGTGACCTACAACTTCGCGCTGGATCCCGCCTGAACCACTTCGCCTCCGCAGGAAAGAGTTTCGATGTCAGACCTGTCGATCGTCTCGGTCGAGACCACCGTCCTGGATGTACCGCTGGTACGGCCGCACAAGTTCGCCACCACCTCGATGGACGCGCAACCCATCCTGCTGGTCGGGATCACCACCGGCGGTGGCGTCACCGGCTACGGCGAGGGCGTGGTGCCCGGAGGCCCGTGGTGGGGTGGTGAATCGGTCGAGACGATGCAGGCTGTCGTCGAGCGATACCTGGTCCCCGTGCTGCTCGGGCGCCGAGTAGACGAGATCACCGCCATCATGGCCGACATCGAGCGGGTGGTGGCCGCCGCCCGCTTCGCCAAAGCCGCCGTGGACGTCGCTTTGCACGATGCCTGGGCCCGCTGCTTGGACGTACCGGTACACACCCTGTTGGGCGGAGCTTTCCGGACAGCGGTGGACGTCACCTGGGCGCTGGGCTCGGCGCCGGTCGAGGAGATCATCACAGAAGCCCGGGACAAGATCGAGAAGCGCCGGCATTTCAGCTTCAAGCTCAAAATGGGCGCCCTCGACCCGGCCGCCGATACCGACCGCGTGCTGCGAGTAACAGAAGCCCTCGCCGGGCAAGCCGGAGTCAGGGTCGATGTGAACGCGCGCTGGGACCGGCTCACTGCCTTGCGCTATCTGCCTCGGCTGGCAGACGGCGGTGTCCAGTTGATCGAACAGCCAACTCCTGGTGAGCAACTGGAGGTCTTGGCGGAGCTGAACGCACTGCTGCCGATTCCGGTGATGGCCGACGAAAGCGTGCACACTCCGCACGACGCCCTGGAAGTCGCCCGCCGCCGCGCCGCCGATGTGATCGCGGTCAAGACCACCAAATGCGGCGGACTGCGCCGCAGCCGTGAGGTGGTCGCAGTCGCCCGCGCCGCGGGGCTGGCCTGCCACGGCGCCACGTCGATCGAGGGGCCGATCGGCACCGCCGCCTCGATTCATTTCGCCTGTTCGGAACCCGGAATAGATTTCGGCACCGAACTTTTCGGCCCTCTACTGTTCAGCGAGGAGCTACTGCAGGAACCGCTGCGCTACGCCGACGGGCAGGTACATCTGCCGACCGGCCCCGGGCTCGGGGTGGAACTGAATATGGACGCCGTCAAACGCTGGTCCCGCAACTAGGAACGATTCATATGCACCTCTACCACGTCCGGATGGACGTCGACATCCCCCGCGACCTCGATGAGGCCGTCCGCACCGATATCGTCACCCGCGAGAAGAAGTACTCACAGGAGCTCCAGCAGGCCGGGAAGTGGAGACATATCTGGCGGATCGTCGGCCAGTACAGCAATATCAGCGTCTTCGCCGTCGAATCGCCCGCCGAACTCCACGAAATTCTCTGGAATCTTCCGTTGTTCCCCTATATGACCATCAGCATTCTGCCACTCACCACTCATCCCTCCGCGATCGAGTCGGTGGCCTGACCCGGCCACCCGACATCTGCGCGCCCGAGGCGTGGAACCACCCTCTTCGTGCACCAGCCCCGAGGGCGGCCCGACCAGCTCGTATCCAAATCTCATCCAAATCTCCAGCAATCCTTCCTGCCACTTCCCCTCGGCGGGTTGCACATTCCCGTTCGGTTGACCGGGACCTCGAGGGCGCCGCGCATCGAGCAACATCACCTGGCCTCGTCATCGGGCGACTTTCCACTGAGCGGGTGACGTGCTTCGCATTCTCGGCGCGATCGGTGATTCTCGGTATCCATGGGCAGCAATATGATGGGGTTCGACGGACAGGTCGCGGTGGTAACAGGTGCGGGGCACGGGTTGGGTCGCGCGTATGCCCTGTTCCTCGCCGCACGCGGTGCGCGTGTACTGGTCAACGACCTCGGCGGCAGCATCCACGGCACCGGGTCCGATCAGGGGCCCGCGACGCGGACGGCGCGGGAGATCGTCGACGCCGGCGGTGTCGCGGAAGCCAACTTCGATACGGTTGCCACCGGTGCGAGCGGCAGGGCGATCATCGCGCAGGCGTTGGATACCTGGGGGCAGGTGGATATCGTGGTCAACAACGCCGGTGCTGTCGTCTCCCGCGGACCGATCGACGAGAACACCGACGAGCAGTACCAGGCGGATCTCATGGTCGCGGCCGGCGGTACCTTCTTCGTCACCCGCGCGGTATGGCGGCATATGTGGGACCGCGACTACGGTCGGATCGTCAATGTATCGTCGTCCGCGTTCCTGGGCATGCGAAGTTCCGCGGGTTATCCCGCAGCGAAGGGCGCGACCTGGGGACTCACCCGTAATCTCGCCCATCGCGCCGCGTCGGAGAACAAGGACATCAAGGTCAACTGTGTGATGCCGACCGCGGCGGCACGAATGACCGGCCTGATGGGCGACAGTATCGCCGCCGGGATGGCACAGTACTATCCCCCCGAGTCCGCGGCGCCCGCCGTCGGATTCCTCGCGCACCGGGACGTTCCGGCCTCTGGAGAGATGTTCGTGATCGGCGGCGACCATATGCGGCGGGTGTTCGTCGGGGTCGGGCAGGGACATCAGGCCGAACCCGGCGAGTTGTCCATGGAACGGATCCGGGAGAACTTCGCGGCCGTCATGAGCACCGAGGGTCATATCGTCGCACGGAACACGCTGGACAAGGTCATGCTCGACACTCGGGTCCCCTGGCAAGACGGGGTCGGCACCGTCTTCTAGGAACGGCAACCTGCCTTCTGCCGCCCCACGCACTATCGAGTACCGAGGTGTCGGCATCCCCGAGCCCGGGTACCTCGAACTGCGGCATCGCCAATGCTCGGAGACCGGCACGGCATGGAAGCCCGATTCGTCCAGGGTCGTGAGGATACGCCGGAAACCGTTCAAGTCGAGCGAATGTGACCAGGGGTGGAGGTCCGGAATATGATCGGCCCCGGCAGCACGACGTCGAAGTTCATATTTCACCAGTCCTTTCGGATCGGCGACGGGCCGGGAAGGTGATGGCGGGGCCGACGCTCGGTGGCAGGCAGTGCCGGTGGGCATGCCGTGGGCGCCGCCCCATTACACGCCGGAATCTCCGTCGGCGGACCGGGTGAATTCCGCTGACCGGGAGGGTTACCGGCCGGAATCCGACAGCACAGGCACGCTGATCTGGAACAGAACCACGCGGGAAGGACGGCACATGCACGGAGGGACCACGCGGTGAGCGCGACCGACGGCCGCGTCGCAGTAGTTACCGGAGCGTCGCGCGGCGCCGGCAAAGGAATCGCTCTGGCTCTGGCCGAGACCGGTATGACCGTCTATGTCACCGGCCGCACTCGGAAGGAGGGGCACAGCGCCGACGGATTACCCGGCACGATCTACCGCACGGCCGAAGACATCGCGGCCCGCGGCGGTACGGGTATCCCGGTGATCTGCGACCACGGCGACGAAGCGGAGGTTCGCGCCCTCTTCGAACGGATAGGACATGAGCACGGGCGGCTCGATATCTTGGTGAACAATGCCACCGCGCTCTCCGCGCCACCCGAAACGCCAGGTCAGCCTTTCTGGCAGCGATCACTGGCCGAGGAGTTGAAGCCGCTCGATGTCGGCCTCCGATCCCATTTCGTCGCCGCCTACTTCGCGGCACCGCTGCTGATACACAGCGGCGGCTTGGTCGTGCACACCTCCTCTCCAGGGGCACGCACCTACCTCCCCGGAGTACACGGCCCGGTGTACGGGGCCGGGAAAGCCGGATCGGACAAGCTGGCCCACGATATGGCGCAAGAGTTCCGCCCGCACGGTGTCGCGGTCGTCTCGATCTGGATGGGTGTTCTGGACTCCGAACAGCTCCAGCGTGGCGAGCTCGGCGCCGATCGAATGGTCGGCACCCTGTTCCCCGGTGTCGAATCACCCGAGTTGACCGGCCGGATCATCAAAGCTCTGGCCGACGATCCGGCTGTGATGGCCCGCACCGGACATACCTACTGGGGATCCGAACTGGCGAGCGAGTACGGGGTCACCGATATCGACGGTTCGGTCCCACCGTCCTATCGGGAGTGGCTCGGAGCGCCGTCGGAGTTCCCGGCGGTGGCACCCACCTACGCCGCCTTCCTCGAGCAACGGGCTTCCCGGGCCCAGGAAGCTCACACGAAGGTCGTCACCCGGAACGGTCCGAAGCAGAGCGGCGAGCCGGAGGACACAGGTGCCGACCGGATACCCCTCGGCGACCACGACCGTATCGAAGCGATCAAACGTTTGAAGTATCGATATTGGCGAGCCTGCGATGCCAAGGACCCCGCGGGCATTCGCGCGTGTTTCGTCGAGACCGGTGCGGATATCGATTTCGGCCCACTCGGCCGCTTCGACGCCGACGGGTTGGCTCAGGTGTTCCGGGATATCGCCCTGAGCACACACGAAGGCGGGCACCGGATCCTCGATATGCACCACGGCATGATGCCGGACATCGCCCTGCTCACCGCGACCGAAGCCGTCGGATCCTGGACGCTGCGCTTCACCCAACTCGATCTGCGTGCCCGGACACAAACTCTCGCGGCCATCGAGTACGACGACCGTTACGTACTCGAAAACGGCGGGTGGCGGATGAGCACCTGTCACTCCCGCACCCTCTGGTCCATAACCCAGCCGCTGCCTGCGGAGGCGGCGATCACCGACAACATCGGCTGATCACCGGGCCGTCCGGCCGGGCGCGGCGCCGGGTTCCCTTGCCTCTCGCCCGGCCCGATGTCTTCCCGGCAACAGCGACAGACTGCACCACCATCGGATCAACGGCCCAGGTACAGCCGTTCACACGGTATCCGGGGTACACCCGAGGTCGGCGCCGAGAACAATTCGATCGCACTGCACCACCGCTGCCGCTTCCAGTCGGCGATCAAATTGCCGACCCCTGCTGCCGCGATGACATACTCGAAAGCAAACCCGGACAGCCGGATTCGTACATGTACGTCAACGCTCTCCCCATGTGCCGCCCCACTCTGGGTGTCCTGTCGACGGGCGCTGCGTTCTTCGTTGGGTATGGTCACGACTATCCGTCCTTCTGCACTCACCGATATCCGGTTGCGCACGGAATGCGTCTCGATATTCCGGTCCGATCCGCCGTGGGGTCCATACCACCCGGACCACATCGGCACCGCTACCCGCCGTGTGCGGGCCTGCCCACAGGGCCGGCGCGACGACCATGGGCCGAGTCACAAGATGGCATATCGGCGACGCCGGGCCGGGGAGCGTCCCATTCAGCGGCACGATGCGGGCAGGTTTCCACTGAGCGGTGCGAATCCTTGCCGCGACCGCCACCTGTATCGATTCTGAGACGATGCCACCGACTTCCCGCTTCGACCATCGCACGCGGCGAACGGACTTCGGCCGATGGTGAGTACCCGGCGCTCCGGTGCACCCCCTGATCGGGCCCCCGGCCTGGCGCCGGATGCCACGGCGCGGGCGGGGACGGGGACCGTGGTGGTGCTCGCCGCCTGTGGGTACCTGATGGCTGATCGGCCGCCTCGCCGATATGTTCGGCAAGAAGCGCCTGATCGTGCTCACGCTGCTGCTCGTGGTGGCCGCGTCGGTGCTCGGCGCGCTCAGTGACGCGCTGCTCCCGCTGGTACTCGCCCGTGCCACCCAGGGATGCGGCCTGGCGCTGGTTCCCGTCGCGATGGCGACCATGCGCGATGTACTGCCTCCGCGGCGAGTACCCGGCGGGGTCGCCACCATGGGCGCCTCGATGGGCATCGGTGCCGCGGCGGGGTTGCCGTTGTCCGGCACGATCGTCACGTTCCTGAATTGGCACTGGATCTTCTGGTCGGTTGCCCTGGCCGGGTCGGTGCTGACGCTGGTCGTCGCGAAGGTCGTCCCTCCTTCACCGCCACACCCTCGGGAAAGGTTCGATCTGTTCGGCGCGGTCGTGCTCGCCGGCGCGCTCACGACCCTGCTGTTACCCCTGTCCAAGGGCGGGCAGTGGGGCTGGACCAGCCGTGCGACGCTGCTCCTCGCCGCGACGAGCGTCCTTCTCTTCGTACTGTGGGTGCCTCTGCAACTTCGATCCCGAGCGCCTCTCGTGGACCTCCGGGCGGCGGCGCGTCCGCCATTGCTGCTGGTGAACCTGTGTGCGCTGCTCATCGGGTTCGCACTGTTCAGCAATATCCTGATCACCGCGCAGCTGTTGCAGCTACCGACCGCGACCGGCTTCGGGGCGGGTCTGAGTGTTCTGGAGGCGGGATTCTGGCTCATGCCCATAGCTCTCGTCGGCATAGCCACGGCGCCGGTCGCTGCGCGCGCCATCGCGCGCTTCGGCCCGCAATCGGTACTTCTGGTGGCGGCGACCGAGCTGTCGATCGCGTTCGCGCTCCGTGTCCCCTTCAGCCGGGAACCGTGGCAGATGCTGATGGGAGCGGTCGTGGTCGGCCTCGGCCTGTCCCTGACGATCGCCGCCGTTCCCACCCTGATCATGACCGTGGTTCCGATCACACGCTCGGCTTCGGCCACCGGCATCAGCGCACTGCTCCAATCGGTGGGTACCTCGACGGCCAGCGCCACCATGGCCGCGGCCGCCGGCATCTGGACCGTCGAGGTCGGTACCCACCGTTATCCCGGATCGACGGCCTTCACTGCGATGTTCTGGATCGCAGCCGGTACCACCGCGGCCGCGGCCGGTCTCACCGCCGTCCTACTGATCATCGGCCGGCGGGCCGGGCGGACCGTCACCAATCCTGCCAGGGGATGATTGTCCGCAGCGGACTGTCGAAGAGTTTCTCCCCGACCGCCGCCCGCGGCGAACCGTCACCTGCGGTGGCCGAGTTCTGCTCCCACTCCACGACCGAGCGAGTCACCTCGGCGGGGTCCTCGTCGAGGTACAGCATCCGGATACGAACCGACCCCGGCGCGTACTCGCGATTCCCGGCACCGAGGGGCAGCGTGGGATGTTTCTGTAAGGAATGCAGAGAGAAGGTCCACGCACCCGCTACTCCGGGCAGGTCGAGCAGGGCGGGAATGCCGACGCGGTCTTCCCACCGGAACTGCTCGTGCACATCGGCGGCATGCGGTTCCACGAAGTGGGTGACAGTGAGATGTAGCCCGCGGTTGGGCCGGAAGGGCAGTGCCTCCGCCGACACCCCGATACGCGGGGCCGCGTATCCCTTGACAGGTGTGAAGAATCCGAGCAGCGGTCGCCTGACCCCGGGCAGCTGCGGGCCCCTGCCCCACTGGAAGGAATCCTCGCCCAGTTTCGTCCACGCCGCGACGCTCTCCGCGTACGGTGAGCGGAACCAGTACATGGCCACATAGTCGATCTCCGCGAGTGCCTGAGACGACGACCTGTCCAGAGCGGTGTACTCGGCCGGACGCGCCCAGCGGTCCCCCCAGGCGACGCCGGGCAGCAGCAGGTTCTCCGGCCGGTGGTCGAGCTGATGCCATTCGTTGTATTCACGATGTACGCCGGGATCGGTGAGATCGATGAAGGAGAAGAACGCGCGTTCCGAGAACATATGGCCTGCCGATCCGATTCGATGAATGATTTCCAGGTGGTGTCGGTCGAACCGCCCCGCCGGCACCGCCGGAGGCACGCACTGTGCCGACCGCCGAATATCCGGACAGCCGATCACGGGTGTACCCGTTCGTCGACGTCGATCATGACGCGAGCACGGGCGGCGCGTCCGAGGGTCTTTCCACTGAACGGGCACCGAAATCTCCGAGTACGCGCTCTCGCGGCGATGAAAACGTCATCCCCCAGGTGGTCGCCCGGTCATTGATCGGCGCGTTTTACGGCGCCTGTACGGCCGGTGCAGCCTGGCCGCCGGACCGGGCGCGGGATCGTGGTCGATCAGCTCCTCGACGGAATCGAGGCTTACCGGCCGTCTCTACGCTCATTCACCGACGGTTTCGTCCCATCTCCCGCTCAACGGAACGCGCTCTGGTCACAGACGGTGACCGATGGCGTAATTCTCTCAGCCCCGCGGAGTGATCACAGAAATCACCCCGCGCGGCAATTCGCCCCATTCATGCGCCGACCGCCCGGTGCGGCCTCTGGACCGCCGCGCCGACACTTCCGACACCGACCGACGGCGCACGATCCGCGGTACTGCCGCTTCACCATGACAAAGGAGTCATTCGTTGAGAATCCGAGACCGCGTGACTTCCTCCGTGGGCGCGGTGGCTGCCGGAATACTGCTGCTCACTTCGTGTGCCGGCTTGACCACCGTGGAACGTCAACCGGCCGGCGAACCCCGCCACGGGGGAACGGTGACGCTGGCCTGGAATACCGAGGCCCAATCCGTGGACCCGGTGACCTGCGCCATCGGTATCGGTGTGGGTCCCTGTCAGGCGATCTACGGCGCCCTGCTCTATTACGACCCCGAAACCCGTTCAGTCGTACCAGGTATGGCGGAATCGTTCACCAGCCAGGACGGGAAGCACTGGACGCTGAAACTCCGCCCCGGCGTCACCTTCACCGATGGCACCCCGTTCGATGCCGCGGCGGTGGCCTTCAATTGGCAACGCGCGCTGGACCCGAGCATGCTCTCCCCCAGCAGGGCCGCGGCGAGAACCATGAGTTGGAGGGTCCTCGACGCTTCGACCTTGGCGGTGACCTCCACAGAGGTCAACCACCAACTTCCCTATCAGCTCACCGAATCGCTCGCGTTCGTCGGTTCTCCCACTGCCATCGAACGCGAGGGCGCGGATTTCGCCAACGCCCCGGTGGGCGCCGGGCCGTTCGTCTTCGCCTCCTGGGCCCGTGGCACCGAGCTGGTTCTCGAACGCAACTCAGGCTACTGGGACAGCCCACGACCGTATCTGGACAGATTCGTCTACAAGACGATCCCCGCCGACGACCAGCGCTACAACGCATTACAAGCCGACGAAGTGCAGCGGCCTTCCCCGGGGACGAGGGCGCCGACTACTTCATGCCGGAGAGGCATCCGCTCTTCGACGAGGCCGCGAAATGGCCCGAGAAGGACGTCGACGGCGCGCAACAGCTCGTCGACCGTTACCGTGCCCGGCACGGCGGTGAGAAGGTCGTCCTGTCGTATATCACCACCGCGGGTAGTCCGATTCTGACCCGGGTGGCCGAAGTCCTGCAGGCACAACTCCAGCAGGCGGACGGCCTCGAGCTCGTCATCGAACCGCGCGACGGTGCCGGCTACGCGAGCGCGCTGGTTTCCGGTGACTACGATCTGATCCTCTCCTCGCTGGGCACCGCGCACCCCGAGAACCTGTACCGCATATTCCATACGAAGGGCTCCGGCAATCCGGCGAAATACTCGAACCCCACCGTGGACCGGGCGCTGGAGCTGACCCACACCTCCAGCGACCCCGCTGTCGTCGACGAGGCCTACCGGACGGCGATCCGGGAACTCGTGGCCACCACCGCCTACCGATATTGGCGGCCCTCCAGGACGAGCTTGCTGCTCCGTCCGGAGGTCTACGGCGTCGAACCGGCGTACCAGTACTGGATGCGCCCGGAATCGGCCTGGATACAGGAGTGAAATTCGATATGAAAAGCTCGGGCGCCTATCCGGCACTACACCGGTGGGCAGAGCGGTGACCCGGCGCGTGTTCGCCGCGTACCTCTCGAAACTGCTCGCCGTACTGGCCCTGGTCAGTATTTCGACCTTCCTGCTCCTGGAGATGATCCCCGGCGATCCGTTGGCAACCCTGCTACCAGAAGGCGCCACGCCGGAGATGCGCGCTGCCGCGGCCGAACGCTTCGGCCTCGACGGCCCCCTGCTGCAGCGGTACTTCGAATGGCTGGGCTCGGCGCTGCAGGGCGACCTCGGTCGATCGATGCAGTCGCAGGTGCCGGTCACCGACGCCATCCTCGAACGACTCCCGGTCACGCTGGAGCTGGCGGGGCTCTCGATAATGGTCGCGCTGGTGATCGCTGTTCCGCTCGGTGTCTGGGCGGGTTACCGTCCGGGCCGCGCAGCGGATCGGGTCACGACATTCTTGTGTTCGGTAACTCTCTCGATTCCCAGCTTCCTGCTCGGAGTCCTGCTCGTCTTCGTGTTCGCGGTATCCCTGCAGGCACTACCGGTACTGGGATGGACGCCGCTGTCCGAGGGTCTCGGGCCGCACCTGAGTGGTCTGATACTGCCCGTCGCGACACTCGCCGCCATCGAGGCCGTCGCCTTCATCCGGTTGCTCCGCAACGATATGGTCGCGACACTGCAGCAGGACTTCGTCCTGTCGGCGCGCGCTCGGGGCATTCCCACCCGCCGAATCCTCTTCGTGCACGCATTACGCCCGTCCGCGTTCTCCCTGCTCACCGTCCTCGGTGTGTCGATGGGCCGGTTGATCGGCGGGACGGTGATCGTCGAATCGATCTTCGCGCTGCCCGGATTGGGGCCGCTCGTGATCACTGCCATCAATTCCCGGGACTATCTGCTCGTACAAGGCATCGTCCTGGTGGTCGCCGTGGCGTATGTCCTGATCAACGCGCTGGTCGACCTCGCCTACCCCGTGCTCGACCCGAGAGTGAGAACGTCATGAGCACAACCACCGACAAACCGGCCGTATCGGGCCATACCACACCGGAATCGCCATCGGACCGGCCGGCTGCGGCCGGTACGCCCGCTCGCCGTGGTCGGCGTCGCAATATCGCTGCCCTCGCCGGAACTGTCTGGCTCATCGCGATCACGCTCGCCGCCGTGGCCGCACCGGTACTCCCGTTACCGGATCCGGCAGAGATCACCGACCGGTACTCGATACCCCCCTTCCAGCAGGCCGCGCACATACTGGGCACCGACCCACTCGGGCGAGATCTCTCGAGCCGGGTAGTCCATGGTGCCCAGATCTCGCTGGGGACCGAGACGGTGATCGCCGATATCCGGCGCGCCGCCGCGGCTGTCTGGCGGCAGGCATCGGGTCACGGGTCCAGTCCCGTGGTGCGACACGCCCTGGACTCCCTGGAAGAGGCCCCTGACCACCTGTTCGACTCGGTGCACCAGGTGCGGATGCCACGATGGAGCAAGGGTCGGGTCGTGCTGGTGGGGGATGCGGCGTGGTGCATGAACCTCTACTCGGGCATGGGTGCCACGTCCTCGCTTCGCGGGGGCGCCGCGCTGGACAGCCTGGGAAACCGGCCTGCGTCCGTTCATCACCAAGCACCAGCGCACCGCGCGGCTCAAACAGCAGATGTTCGTCCCCTCCAGCCGTCGGGCCGAGGCGCTGCGGTCGGTCCTCCTCGCTCTGCTCCGCAGAATCCGCGGCCGTCGGCCGGTGGCGGAGGCGGGCGGTCCGCGGACCCGGGCGCTGTCCGGCACGTCGCGGTGAGAACGATGGGTATCGTTCAGCCACCCAGGGCTTCCGCCTGCGGCCACCGCGGGTCGTACGCGGCCCAGCCGGGGTCGCCGTGGGTCGCGAAGGCGACCCAGGCGCCGTGCACGCGGGCCGCTAGCCCGGCGGGCGCCGGGTCGGGACCGAGCAGACCGGCGTCGCCGTGCAGCCACGGTTCATCGGCGATATCGAACACGAAGGGCAGCTCGACCGTGTGGGTGGCGCCCAGCCGGCCGTCCAAAGCCGTCGAGCGGTAGCCGAACGAGTACACGTGGGTGCGGCCACCGGACAGCCGGGCGTGGGCCTCGGTCATCCGAGCGGTGCCGGCCCCGAAGAGGCCTTCGCCCAACACCGCGGAGCGCAACTCGCCCGGCGTCGCCCCCGGCCGGGCCGCCCGATGAGCCGCGACCACGGCGGCGGGGTCCGCGCCGACCGTCGCCGCGACTGCGAGCACATCGTCGCCCGTGGACGACTCCAGCTTGCCCTGCGGTGCCAGGTAGAGATGGCCCTCCTCGGTGTTGGTGCCGATGAGCAGGCCGACCTCTCCGGCCGGCCCCTCCGCCAGGGCGTCGGCCGGCTGCACGGGCAGGACCAGGGAGAACGGGCTCAGCTCGACGAGTGGGTCTGTAGCCGTCGCGGTCCGCAGGTCGATCCCCGCGAGATCCGGCAAGATCTCGAGAAACCTCTCGTCCGGGATCTCGGCGAAGGCCTCCGCTGTGGGCGGCACGCCCAGCGCCCGGGCAGCCGCCGCGGTGACCCGCTGCGCCTGCTCGGGGGTGAAGGCGCCGGTGCCGCTGCCGCTCTGGATGATCGCGCGCCGGAACAGCCCCTTGGCTTCCGGCGTCGCCAGCAGGGCTCCGGTGATGGTCGCACCAGCGGACTGGCCGAACAGTGTGACGTTCGCGGGATCGCCACCGAACGCAGCTATCGTGTCCCGCACCCAGCCGAGCGCGGCGAGGACGTCGAGCAGCCCGCGGTTGGCGGGGGCACCGTCCAGGTCGAGGAAGCCGGGGATGCCGACGCGGTAGTTCACCGTCACCAGCACTACCCCGTCGCGGGCGAACGCCCGGCCGTCGTAGAGCGCGGCGCGGGTGGAACCGGTGACGAACCCGCCGCCATGCACGAAGACCATGACCGGCCGCTTCCCACCGTCCGCGCCGGGCGTGCGGACGTCGACAGTCAGGTATTCCTCGCCACGCACCCAGCCCGGACCGAAGTAGGGGATCATATCGAGCCGCCCGAAGTCCCGGGCCGGCTGCGGCGCGGTCGGCGACGGTGCGGTGGCGTCCCGGACACCGGACCAGCCCGGGTGGGACGCCGGTGACGCGAACCGGCCGGCGCCCCTGGGTGCCGCCGCATACGGGACGGCGCGGTAGAGCTCGCCGAAGCGGTCACGAACACCACGCACGGCGCCCGCCGGGGTCTCTACGATCGGATTTGCCTGCTGGGGCACGGGAAATGCTTCCTCTCTCGGGTTACTGCGGGGCAGGGGCCGGCCCCACCGGGCTCAGGCGATGCGGGAGAAGCCCGCCCACTCCTTGATGGCGAACTTCGACCCGTCGCGCTCGACCTCGGCGCCGCCCTGGCCGCCGAGGTGCGCGGGAAAGACCAGCGCGTTGTCCTCGGCCGCGCGGCCGAGGAGCTTGTGGCGGGTCACCCGGGCTCCGGCCGGGTCTTCGCAGAAGCAGGAGTTGGTCTCCGGCTCCACCAGCTGTAACGGGGTGTGCACCAGATCGCCGACGAACAGCGCGCGGTCGCTGCCCGATTCCAAGGTCAGCACGGACGACCCGGGGGTGTGGCCGGGCGCGAGATCCAGCCGGAGGTTCCGGTCGATCCGGTACGAGCCGTCCCACAGATGGATCAGCCCGGCCTCGTGCACCGGAGCGACGCTGTCCTCGAAGACGTTCTGGTTGCCGCGCCCCAGCAGCGGTTCGTGGTTGTTGGCCGGGTTCCAGAAGTCGAAGTCCTGCCGCGTGATCAGGTACGTCGCGTTCGGGAAGGTCGGCACCCAGGTCCGGCCGTCGAGGTAGGTGTTCCAGCCCACGTGGTCGATGTGCAGGTGGGTGTTGATGACGACGTCGACATCTTCGGGCCGGACACCGGCGGCGGCGAGGTTGTCCAGGAAGTTCGTGTCCAGCCGGTTCCAGACGGGCGCGTAAGGTCGGTCCTTGTGGTTGCCGACCCCGGTGTCGACGAGGATGGTGCGGCCTTCGCTGCGCAGCAGCCAGGTCTGGATGGCCGAGAGGCATTCGCCGCTGCCGGTGTCCAGGAAGTCCGGCGCGAGCCAGCTCCGGTGCTCGTCCCAGGCGCCGTCGGGGCTGTCGGGGAAGAAGTCCGCGGGGCCCATCTCGACGGAGCCGTAGTACTCCTTGACTCGGGTGACGGTCACGTCACCCAGCTCGATCTGATCCATGATCACTCCTCGTGAATCGGGGGCGGCTGCCCTGGCCAGGTCGAGCCTGATCGTGTCCGTGCGCGGCAGCCAGCCCCGCCTTGTCCTACCCCCGGCAGGGTGTGGCTGGGCGGAGCCGTAGGCGTGGATAGTGGAGTGATGGACGGACCAAGCCCGCTCGGCGATTTCCTGCAGGCACGGCGGGCCAGGCTGCGCCCGGAAGACGTGGGGCTGCACGATCTCGGGCCACGCCGACGGGTGGCGGGGCTGCGCCGGGAGGAGCTGGCGCAGCTGGCAGGGGTCAGCGTGTCCTACTACACCCGGCTCGAACAGGGTCTGTCCCGTGGCGCGTCGGCGGAGGTGCTCGCGGCGATCGCCGGCGCCCTGCTGCTCGACGACCATGAGCGGGACCACCTGGAACGCCTCGCCGGGGCCTCCCGCCGGGTACCGCAGGCGCGAAGGCCCCGCCCCGAGAAGCTCGCCGACGAGACGCGGGACCTGCTGCGCTCCTTCGACGGCGTCCCGGCGCTCGTCCTGGGTCGGCGCACGGATGTGCTGGCGTGGAACCCGCTCGGCCACGCCCTGCTCGCCGGCCACGTCGACCCACTGAGCCCGGAGGATCCCGCGCGCCGGCCGAACATGAGCCGGATGCTGTTCCTGGACCCGCACTGCCGAGAGCTGTACGGGGACTGGCGGCGCAAGGTGCGCGCGGTCGTGGGCAGTCTGCGGATCGCCGTCGGCCGTCATCCGGAGGACCGGCTGCTCGCCGAGCTGATCGGCGAGCTGACGATGAAGAGCCCGGAGTTCGTGGCGTTGTGGGGTGATCACCGGGTGACGCCGTGCGACGCCGCCACCTACGAGCTGCGCCATCCTGTCGTCGGCACGGTGACGGTCACCCAGCAGACCCTCGTCCTCGCGCGTTCGCCGGGGCAGTCCGTCGTGGTGTGCACGACGCCCTCCGGGTCACCGTCGGAGGCGGCCATGGCCCTACTGCGGCAGGCGAGTGCGGTGGAGCGGTCCGGCCGGCGCGGTGGATTGACCCTGCCCGACCGCTCCACCGCCGCCCGGTGACCTCGTAGCCCCGGGCCCCACCGCACCGGCCTTGCGGCAGCTCCACGACCTCCTCGACACCCTTTCCCGAGTGTTTCGACGCCGCCGAGGCCGCGCTCCATCGGTACTGGCCGGGAACACCTGAGCGGACGTCGCACAGCTCGCGGGAACGGGTCGATGCCGCCGCCGACATCAAAGGTTGGCCTGCCGATTAGCCGCTACTCGGTGAGGAATGGTTGAGCGGGCCCTACCCGCTACTCACTGGTGCGGTCGCCCTCACGGAATCTATTGTGGCCGTGGAAAAGAGCGGCAGCCCTGTCGACGGCTTCACCTCCACGACGCACGCCCTGCGGTGCGAGCTTTGGGGTTACGTTGCCCGCCGGACCTTCACACAAACGGGACCCATTTATCCATACCTGCATCGAGTGTAATCAGAAGCTGCTTTCCGTCACCGAGGCCTGTGGCGAAGTACTTTCCGGTCTGCTGCGTTGTGGGGCATAAGCCTCGCCCTTGGCAGCAGGGCAGCCTGGTATGGGCGATGGAACTACTCGAGAATGGCCTGCGGGTGAACCGACAGATGTCCAGTCCGTTCGTTGCCGCATTGGTTCTCGAAGTGCTGTGCTGGGTACATGCGACCAGGGCGAAGCCGAGCGCGCAGCAGTATTGATGGGAGCCGCGGAACAACTGCAGCGGTCCATGGGCAACCCAGCGAGCATTTTCCCTACCTCCCGCCATCACGACGAATGCCTGCTGCTGACGAGATCCAGCGCGCTGTTGAAGAGCTGGGTTCGAATCGGCAGGGTTTCCTTTACGGTTCTGCTTTGATCTTTCTCGGATTGACGCGCGAACTCTCCGGCGATCTGAGGGGGGGCGAAGGCCGGCGTCCAACTGGCCTCCATCCCCCCAATCCCGGCAGGAGCCGAGCGCCGTTCGTCGTCGTCGACTTGATCGCCCCGCGTGGACGGAGGGCGGAACGGCCACGGACCCCTGTACCGCCACCGGTCGATAACTTCGATAGCACTCAGACAGCCCGGACCCGTAGTGCCCGGGGCCCTTTCGGTACTACGGTGACATCGAACTCGACGATTCGGCCGGCCGACAGCCGGCCCCCGCACCCTATGAGGTCCTCCGCTTCCACTAGGTAATCAGGTCCGCCGTCGAGGGCATCGATGAATCCGAACTCGCGCGCCTCGTCATACCACTTCACCATTCCTTTGACCACAACGAACCTCCCGTTCGACAAGCTGGAAAGGACTTCGTCACGGTCCATCTGCCGGATCGGTCTCCCCGATCGGTTCCAACTCGAAGGCACAGTTCGTCCGGTTCGGCGTATGACTCGGACGCGCGTCACGGGGCCTGATGCCCTTGTCAGCTGGTTGTCGTGTTGGGCAGAACGCGGTCGAGTTGGCTGCGCGAGGTGATATCGAGCTTGGTGAAGACCTTGCGCAGGTGGTACTGGACGGTGCGAGCACTGATGAACAGGCGGGTACCGATCTCCGGATTCGATAATCCATCGCGGGCCATCCGGGCGATCTGGGCCTCCTGGGCGGTCAACTCCGCGTGCTCGACCGGAAGCGAGGACCTACGGGCGGTGCCACCGGCGACTCGCAGTTCGCGGTGAGCGCGCTCGGCGAACGCGGCGATACCCATCGCCTCGAGCATGCCGTGGGCTGTGCGCAGTTGCTCGCGTGCGTCGCCGCGACGACGTTCTCGGCGCAGCCATTCTCCGTACACGAGATGGGCGCGAGCGAGATCGACGCGGAGCCGGGTCTTGCCGAAGTGGGCGATTGCCTCGCGGTAGAGGCGCTCGGCTGTTTCGCCCTCGCTCAGCAGTGCCCGCGACCGAGTCTGTGCACCCAGCGCCCAGGCGGTGCCGCTGGCATCGGCCATTTCACTGAGCCGGCCACACGCCCGGCTCGCGGTATCGGTCATGCCGCAGCGTGCCGCGGCCTCGATCAGCTCTACCAGAGACCAGCACAGTGAAGCGAGATCCGTGTCATCAGCGGTTGCGTGCCGGGCCGCGGCCACAGCCTTGTCGTAGCGGCCGAGGCCATTGTTGAGCGCGGCGTTCGCCCATCCGGCGAAGGTGATCCCGATTCCCTCTCCTCGCCTGGTCACGTCTCTCATGGTGGCATCGATCAGCTCGGATGCCCCGGTCTCGTCGCCGCGCAGCGCGGCCAAACCCATGGCACCGTAGGACGCCAGGCCGCTCCCCGTCGCTTCGGTGACTGCCTCCAGTTCGTCGACCAGGGACGCGGCAGCGGTCAGGGCGCCGGTGAACAACAGCAGGTAGGCGCGTGCGGTGAGGGCGAGTGGAAGCTCGCTGAGCGCGCCGACCTCGCGTGCGAGCCGCACGTACCGGGCCGAGAGCGCGTCCCAGCGATCGTCGTCCCAGAGTCGCATGGCCGTGATGCACGCCGGATACAGCCGGCGCAGCTCCTCTTCGGCAGACATGTCCGCACCGAACCGGGCCAGGGCCCGGCGCAGGACCGGGACTCCTGCCGCGTATCCCGTGTTCAGGCCTGCTGCCGTGCCGTCGAGAAGGAGGTCGGCAGAGCGGGGCGCGTGTGACGGCCGGGGTGCCGCGCCTGCCGCGGCTGCCACGTCGAGGACTGTGCCGCCCGGGGCGGCCAGGGAGCCTGCGAATATCGCGGCAACCAGGGCGTCCAGGTAGGTTGCGCGAGAAAGATCCGCGTCGATGGGTTCGAGCCGCGTGGCGGCCTTCAGCAGCAGTGAGGGGGCATCACCGCCCCGGCTGGTGATAAAGGCGAGCTGGGCGCGCACGACGTCGACGTTCGCCTGCTGCAAGGTGTTGAGCTTTCCGGATTCGGCCATTGTCAACAGGTCCCGGGCCGCGTCGAGGGCGCCCGCCTGAGTTGTGGCCTGCGCGGCCGCCAGCGCCCGTCCGGCCCGTTTCTCCGGGTCGAGCGTCAGCGTGGCCGCTCGTTCCAGGAATGCGGCTGCCGCGGCCAGGCCGCCGCGTGCTCGGGCTCGCCCTGCGGAGTGCTCGAGCTCGACGGCGATGTACTCATCGGGGCCGGGGGCTGCTTGGGCCCGGTGCCAGGCACGCCGGTCGGGATCGAGTTGCTGATCGGTGGCTTCGGCCAGGGCCCGATGGACCCGCTGTCTGTCGTGAGCCGACGCCGATCGGTAGGCCGCCGAGCGTGCCAGCGGATGTCGGAACCGCACCCGGGTGCCGAACTCGGCCAGGCCGGCGTCGTCCGCGGATGCCATCGCATCGGCGCCGAGCCCATACCGGGCGGCTGCTCGCCACACCAGGGCGGGGTCGCCGGACGGGTCGGCCGCCGCGATCTGCAGCAGCAGCCGGGTCTGTTCGGGAAGGGTCCCGATTTGCCGAACGAACTTCTCTTCGATGCTGCCCGAGAGTGCGACCAGGCTGGGAAACCCGAATCCGCCGGCCAGCTCCGACGGGGTCAACCCCCGTGGCAGCTCCAGTAAAGCCAGCGGGTTGCCCCGTGTCTCGAAGACGATCTGGTCCCGTACACGCACATCGATCGGCCCGGTCAACACCGCATCGAGCAGTGCCCGAGCGTCCGCATCGCCCAGCCCCCCGACCGGCAACTCCGGCACTCCCACCAGGTCGCGGCTCACGCTGCGGGTCGCGAAGACCAGGCCGATCGATTCTGTGCCCAGACGGCGCGCGACGAATGCAAGGACCTGCGCCGAGGCGCGGTCGAGCCACTGCAGATCATCGATCAGACATATCAGCGGTCGCCGTTCCGCAATCTCGGACAGCAACCCGAGCACCGCCAAGCCGACCAGGAACCGGTCCGGTGCCGGCCCGGTACTCATTCCGAACGCGGTCCTCAGCGCGTCACGCTGCGGCACCGGGAGATGCTGGAGCCGGTCGAGGTGGGGTGCGCACAGCTGATGCAACCCCGCGAACGCGAGCTCGATCTCCGATTCGACTCCCGCGGCGCGCACGACACGACAGCCCAGCGCCTGCACGGCCACATACTCCAGCAGGGCCGTCTTGCCCACTCCTGGTTCGCCATGGACCAGCAACGCGCGGCTTTCGCCGGCTCGGACGGCCCCGATCAGCCGGTCTAGCACCCCGCATTCGCCACGGCGGCCCGTCAGCTCCGCCGCACGTCGCCATTCCGGCAGATCCGCGGACACACCCACAACGCCACGTTATCCTTTCCGGCCGGCGAACCGGCGCCGATGACCGGCCATCGGCGGATGCGCCCGCTGCCTCGAGAGCCGCATGCTCGGACCGAGACATTCACAACGGCGTGGGACCGATCGAGAACGGAGCCGAGGATGACGACAATTCATCACCGTTATGCGACCGTTCGCGGACAACGGCTGTTCTACCGTGACGCCGGGCCGTCCGATGCGCCCACCGTGGTACTGCTGCACGGCTTTCCCACCAGCTCGTTCATGTTCCGCAACCTCATCCCACTGCTGGCCGACCGGTATCACATCATCGCCCCGGACCACCTGGGCTTCGGCCTGTCCGACGCACCGCCCACGGACGAATTCGACTACACGTTCGATGCCCTGGCAGACCTGACCGCGGGCCTGCTGGCTCAGCTCGGGATCAGCCGATTCGCCCTATACGTCCACGACTACGGCGCACCTGTGGGATGGCGACTCGCCTTGGCGGACCCCGCCGCGGTCACAGCGATCATCAGCCAGAGCGGTAATGGCTATGAGGTGGGGCTCGCACCGGAGTTCTGGAAGCCGATACGGGCGTACTGGCAGGACCAGAGCCCGCAGGGCGAGGCGGCGGTCCGCCAAGCACTGACCCTGGACGTCACCCGGTGGCAATATCTACACGGCGTTCCGGATGAGAGCCTGGTCAGCCCCGACACCTGGTATCACGATTTCGCCCTGCTGTCCCGGCCCGGCAACGACCTGGTGCAGTTGCGGCTGTTCGCCGACTACGCCGGCAACCTCCCGCTGTACCCGAAGCTGCACGCCTACCTAAGTGACAGTCGGGTGCCGCTGCTGGCCGTATGGGGCCGCAATGACGAGATCTTCCGGCCCGAGGGCGCGCTCGCTTTCGCCGACGACTCGCCGGGCGCCGAGATCTGTCTGCTCGACGGCGGCCACTTCCTGCTCGAAAGCCATCTCGACGCGGCCGCGGGCTGCCTCCGCGGATTCCTCGGAAGGGCACTGCCGTGACCGGTCCCACCTGACATCACCGGCCCGCAATACCGGGGGTCGAGCCGAAAGGAACGAAACGATGGGACTCTCCTGGCAGCAAGGCCCCCTCGCTCCCGCAGCGGTCGGCCGGTTCCTCGTGCCCGACCCGCTGCCGGACAGGATGCTGTTCGCCGAACCACTGCGTCGACGCATGCGGGTCCGGTTCGGCGACATATGGATCGCCGACAGCGAAGATGTCGTACTGTTGCACGAGCCCGGCCGTTACCCGGTCGCCTACTTCCCGCTCCACGACACCACCGCCGACGCGCTGCAACCGGGCGAGCACACCACCACACACCACGATCTCGGGCCGACGTCCTGGTACACCGTCCGCGCCGGAACGCGGAGCACACAGCGCGCGGCGTGGCAGCACACCGACCTACCCGATTATGCCGGAGACCTTTCGGGCCGGGTCGCCTTCGCGTGGCGGGCGATGGATTCCTTCTACGAGGAGGATGAGCGGATCGTCGGCCATGCCGCTGACAGCTACCACCGCATCGACATCCGCCACACCAGCCGCCACCTGGTCGTCCGCAGCGATGACCAGGTCGTGGCCGAGAGCACCCGCGCGCTGGCCCTGTACGAGTCCGGGTTCGCGCCCCGCTGGTACGTACCGCGGACCGATATCGACGAATCTGCGCTGACCTCGGTCGAGGGCCGGACCTTCTGCCCGTACAAAGGCGTGGCCGACTACTACGACATCGCCGGCGCCCACCGCGCAGCATGGTCGTACGAGAACGCCTGGACCGAAGTGCGGCGCATCTCCGGGATGGTGTCGTTCGAACCGGACAAGGTCGAGGTGCACCTCGACGGCACCCGACTGCGGCCGGAACCCGGCCAGACCGTGATCTCGCACGGCGTGGACCGCAACCTCACGCCCGACGAACCGATCGCCGCCCGGCAGCCCTGACCAGGCCCGGCGAGACCGCAACCACAGGAAAAGGAGCAGACCGATGCCATCATTGCTGTCGGTGAACGTCGGGATGCCGATGAATGTCTCCTGGCAGGGCAGGACCGTGTACACCGGCGCGTGGAAGTATCCCGTGCCCGGCGCTGTGATGGCCCGCCGGCTCAACATCGACGGCGACGGCCAGGGCGACACCGAGGGCCACGGCGGCGAACAACGGGCGGTGCTGGTGTACCAGATCCAGTCCATCCGACATTGGCAGCATCACTTCGGACGCGAAGACCTCGGCTGCGGACAGTTCGGGGAGAACCTCACCGTCGACGGCCCGCCCGACGACGAGGTCTGCATCGGCGACCGGTATCGCATCGGCGAGGCCGAGTTCGAAGTCACCCAGCCACGGGTCACCTGCTATCGCGTCGGCCTGCGCCTGGGCGAACCCGAACTGCCCGCGCTGCTGGTCGGCCACCACCGTCCCGGCTTCTACATGCGAGTCATCCGTGAGGGATACATTCGGGCAGGCGACCGCATCGTCCGGACGAGGGCCGGGCCCGGCGCGCTGAGCGTGGCCGACACCGACGCACTGCTCTACCTCCCCGACCGTGACCCTGCCAAACTGCGCCTCGCTCTGGACATCCCCGCGCTGAGCCCGGGGTGGCAGGGCTCCTTCCGTGACCTGCTCACGGCTGCCGAGACTACGGACGCTGCCACCGGCCCGGCCTGGAACGGTTTCCGCGCCCTACGGGTGACCGAGGTCGTCCCCGAGAGCACAACGGTTACCTCGATCCACCTGGCCACCCCCGACGGAACCCGGCTCCCGGCTGCCCGCGCGGGCCAGTACCTGACGCTGCGGATCCCCGACCGCATACCCACGAACATGTGTTCTACAGCGCGACGACCACCGAGGACGCTGGCTGCGTCCAGGCTGTCTCCGGGCGCCTCACACAGGACAAGCTGATCTCGCTGTCCATTCCGCCCTCCGGGGCCGCCTACATCTGCGGCCCGGCCTCCTTCATGGCGGATATACGGCATGCCCTCACTGTCGCCGGCCTCGACCCGGCCCATATCCACACCGAGCTGTTCGAGTCCCTGCCTTCGATCAACCCGGGTCTCACAAGCCGGGCCTTCCTACCTCCCCACCAGCCCGCGGGACCGCCCGGCACCGGTCCGCTCGTGACCTTCGCCCGCAGCAGCATTTCGGTGCCCTTCCCCGAGAGCGCGCGCAGCCTGCTCGAACTCGCCGACGCCTGCGACGTCCCCGCCCGCTGGAGCTGCCGCAGCGGCGTATGCCACACCTGCACCACTGCCCTCTTGTCCGGCGCTGTCACCTACAGCCCCGAACCGCTGGAACCGCCACCCGATGGCGAACTGCTCATCTGCTGCGCCCGGCCCGACACCGACACCGTTCTCGACATGTGAAGCTCTCGACGCCATGACCACACCAGCAGCTTCGCCGAATTCGGTGCCCCGAGGACACCAACCCGAGTTCTCCACAACGCCACCGGGGGTATCGGCGACCACACACGGCCCGTGATCAGCACCGATCGTAATGCGAGGAAACAATGACCGAAACACATGAGAGCCAGGCGAACACCACCTACGACGTAGTCGTATTGGGTGCCGGTCCGGTCGGCCAGAACGTCACCGACCGCGCCCGCGCCGCGGGCCTCACCGTAGCCGTCGTGGAACGCGAACTCGTCGGCGGCGAATGCTCCTACTGGGCCTGCGTCCCCAGCAAAGCACTGCTACGGCCGGTGATCGCGGTAGCCGACGCCCGCCGTGCGGACGGCGCACAGCAGGCCGTCACCGGCCCGCTGGATACTGCCCGGGTCTTCGCCCGCCGCGATCACTACGTCACCGACTGGGACGACGCCGGTCAAGCCCAGTGGGTCAAGTCCATCGGCGCCGACCTCTTCCGCGGACACGGCCGCCTCAACGGTCCCCGCCAGGTCACCGTCGCCGGTGACGACGGCACCGGCTACACCCTGATCGCCCGACATGCGGTGGCCGTCGCCACCGGCAGCCGCCCCGTCGTCCCCGACCTTCCAGGAATCCGACAGGTCCGGCCCTGGACCAATCGTCACGGCACCGACTCCAGCACCGTGCCCCGCCGGCTCGCCATAGTCGGCGGTGGCGGAGTCGGCGCCGAGATGGCCACCCTCTGGCAGGGTCTCGGCGCACAGGTAACCCTGCTCGCCCGACGCCTCCTGCCGCGTATGGAACCCTTCGCGGGCGAGCTGCTCGCCGACAGCCTCACCCGGTCGGGCGCCGACGTGCGGATCGGCCGACAGGTGATCTCCCTACGCCGCCCAGGCCCCGCAGGACCCGTCACCCTCACCCTCGACGACAGCAGCGAGGTCGAGGCCGACGAGGTCATGTTCGCCACCGGCCGCGCCCCCGCTACAGATGACATCGGTCTGGAAACCATCGGCCTCGCTCCCGGCTCCTGGCTGGATGTGGACACCACCTGCCTGGTCCGCGGCGTCGACGACGAGTGGCTGTATGCCCTTGGGGATGTCAACCACCGCGCCCTGCTCACTCACCAGGGCAAGTACCAGGCCCGGACCGCGGGCGACGCCATCGGCGCCCGCGCCGCCGACCTCCCGCTGGACGACGCGCCTTGGGGTGACCATGCCACCACAGCCGACCAGCGTGCCGTCCCCCA
The DNA here is from genome assembly GCF_001613445.1 of Nocardia grenadensis NBRC 108939. Classification (GTDB taxonomy): domain Bacteria; phylum Actinomycetota; class Actinomycetes; order Mycobacteriales; family Mycobacteriaceae; genus Nocardia; species Nocardia grenadensis. The sequence goes on along the minus strand of NZ_BDCJ01000009.1, from coordinate 255,116 downwards.
GGTCTTTTTCACCGACCCCGAGGCCGCCGCGGTGGGCTTGACAACCCAACAGGCAACCCGGGCCGGCCACCGCATCAAGACCGTCGACATCGACTTCAACGCCGCCCAAGGCGCCAACCTCTACGCCGACGATTATCGGGGACACGCTCGGATGGTCATCGACCTCGACCGGGAGATCGTGCTCGGGATGACCTTCGTCGGCCCGGGGGTGAGCGAGCTCCTGCACTCCGCGACCGTCGCTGTCGCAGGGCAGGTCCCGCTCGCCCGCCTCCGGCACGCGATTGCCTGCTTCCCGACCGTCAGCGAGGTATGGCTCTTCCTCCTCAATGCCTATCGAAGCGACTGACCTGGACGGAGCTCCGGCTCGATCGTCTCGGACAAATCGCTCTCATAAGCCCATCGAACGTGGCGTCTGTGATCCAATCCACACGGTGCGTCCGCAGAACTCCGCCGCAGACCGTTATGCCTGAGCGCTCTGGTGCGGGCGGGCCCCGGTCGAATGCCGGGCTATCCCATTACCGGGGCTCAGGAGATTCTGGAATATCGGCCGGCCCGATACGGCGAATCGAGGGCCACAGCTCCGCCCACGATGTCTTCAGGTCCCGGCAGAGGAACATCGGGGTGCCGTTCTCCTGATTCTCGATGCCGTGATCGTTGTGCACCGCGGCGACCTCGGTGAGCCGGCCGCAAGCCTGCTCGGCCCACGCCGGGACTATCGAGGGTGCATCGGTGCCCATGACGACGACCGTTGTATACCGCTCGGGAGGTGGCCCCCACCAGCCATACGCCTGATGCCCGCTGTAGACAGGCGGAAATCGGGTGTTCTGGGCGGAGAAGTCGGGACCGAACTGCGCTATCGCCCCGGCCTGACCGTAATTATCCGCCACCACAACAGTTTCGGTGCGCACCTCGACCGGCAGTCGATCGACGACCTCGGCGACCGTGCGGCCCATCTCCGGCCAGCCGATCTGTTCACCGATTTCCCCGTTCACACCGACCACTGGGGTATCCGCAAGCACCGATACCGGCAGTATCGGCAGCGAGAACACCGCTGTGATCGCGGCCGAAACGGCAACCAGCAGGCTCACCGCCAGTGTGCGTAGTTGTCGACCACCGTCGGTAACCCACTGAGAGGCGGCGACACCGGCCGCGGCCAGCAATGGCGGGTAGGCGTCGACCAGATAGTGCTGCTGGCCGCTGGTGACCAGAAGTAGTCCGAGCAGAGCGAGGAACGCGACACCGAAACAGCGCACCCCGGGTCGTTTCAGCAGCCACCAGAGGCCGGCGATCCACACCGGCAGCAGTAGCGGGCCGACGATCACGAGCTGGTAGGCCACCAGTTCCCAGCGGCTGTTATCGGCACTGATCTCGGTTGCCATCTGCCACTGCGGCCATCCGTTGTGGGCCTGCCAGGCAACCGTCGGTACCGCGATCACTGCTGCCAGCCCCACCCCGACCGGCAACCACCGGCCGCGTAGTACCTTCCGCGGACCCATCGCGAAAACAGCACCGAGCACAATCACGGCGTACACGGCGAGGAATACCCGGTTGAGCAGACCGAGCCCGAGCACAATTCCGGCGACCGCCCACAAGCGCCGATCACCGGTGCGCACCAGACGCGCGACGAGGAACACGAGGGTGGTGGCGAACGCGATATCGAGCGTCGCCGTCGACAGGATATGGCCGGAGGCCAACACCAGCACCGAGCTCGCCGCGATCGCGGCGGCGAAGATCTGCGCGCGGCGGTCCCCGCCGAATTCCCTGGCGATGAGACCGATCAACACGATCGTGATCACTGCCGCCAGGGCCGCGGGAATACGCAGTGCCATAAGTGAATCCGGCGCGAGCTCGTCGGCGAGCCGGGCCAGCAAGGGACTCAGCGGTGGATGATCCGGATAACCCCACGCCAGATGCCGGCCGGACTCGCGGATGTAGAACTCGTCGCGATGAAAGCCGTACCGTTCGGAGCACACCATCAGCATCCCGAGAACCGCGCCCGCGAGCACCATCAGCGGCCAGAACTCGCCACAGGCAGTACAAAAGCGGCGACGCGGGACCATGTCCGACTCGCTGATGTCACTCACCCCACGATTGTCGAGCCGCGTTGTCTCAGCCCGTTCGGACCGCCTCCGCTGATCACAACCTCGACGGTCATCACAGTCTTTTCTCCTTCTGTTCATACCGCGACATGGTCAGCCGCGGTAGTACTCGCCAAGGGCGGTGAAGGCGGCCTTGGGTTCCCAGGGCAGGCCGGGATAGGTGTCTCCGCCGCGGTTCTCCAGAACTTTGACGATGCCGAGGCCGGCCAGATCGAGGTCGTCCCGGGGGTCGCCGTCGGGGCGGTGCGGGAAGTTGTCGAGCGCGAAGAGAAACACGAAGGCGCTGTCGACGCCCGCGTCGTCGAATACCTGCAGCAGCTCGCGCAGGTAGCTCGCCTGCCCGGGCTCGTCACGGACGTACTCACCGGTCAGTCGGAGCGGCGCACCTCCCATGCTGTACTCGACCACTTCCAGAACGCGACCACCCCGCCGGCCGGCGTCGCGGTAGGCGGCGGTGCCGAACTCCGTGATCGCGACCGGCTTTCCCTGCGCGACGAGTGCGGCCACGCCTGCGGCGAATTGATCGGCGACCTCGGCCGAACGGTAGAGATCCACGCCGATGATGTCGAAATGGTCCCAGTCGACGCGCTCGAGCGGGATAGCGGCGTATGTGACTTTGCCGCCGAATCGTTCGCGGACGAAACTCACAGCGGCGGCGAGGAAGTCGTTCACCCGTGTGCTGAGCTCGCCGACCCGTTCGGCCATGCCATCCCGCGTGCTCAGCAACTCGAGACGGTCCTGCTGTGTGTCGCCCGGTAGGAATCCCTTGTTCATCAAACTCAACTCGGCGCCGGTGACGAATACGACCTCGGCGCCCCGCTGCCGCAGCCGTTCCGCCCGCTCGGCGCAGTCGGCGAACAGCGACAGCATCTCCGCGGCGGTCAGCTCGAGCGGGTAGGGCGAGAACCAGACCTCCAGGCCGAGGTCGGCGGCGAAGGTGGCGGCCCGTTCCAGCCGCTCGGGATCACCGCCGATGACGCGGACCGCGGTGCAGTGCAGATCGTCTCTGATAATGCGCAGCTCACGCTCGACCTCGACCGGGTCGAAGCGCACGCGGGAGAGTTCGCCGTTGCTGACGAAGCCGGTGTCGTAGCTGATGCCTTTGCCTCTCATCGGCCTGGTTCCTGTCGTTCGGGGGTGAGGACGCCAGACTAGAAGTAAAAATGCGTGCACGCAATTTTGCGTGCACGCAGTGAACGTGGGATCCTGAGACGGTGACGACACGACGGACAGGTTTGCGTGAGCAGAAGAAGCAGGCCACCCGGGAGGCGCTGCGCACGGCGGCACTTCGACTGGCTCTCGAACGCGGACCGGATAATGTGCGCGTCGACGACATCGCAGCGGCCGCCGGCGTCTCACCCAGGACCTACAACAATTACTTCTCCAGTCGCGAAGAGGCGATCGTCGCCGCTGTCACCTCCGAACGGGAAAGACGGGTCGCGGCGGCAGTGGCCGAGCGGCCCACCGACCGCCTCGCCGATGTCGTCATCGACGCGATCGTGGATCAGTACACCGCCCAAGGCGAATCCGATCGCGACGCGCTACTGCTGATCACCACCCACCCCGCACTGCGCACCGCATTCGTTCATACCCCCAGCGCGATCGAACATCCCCTCGCCGACGCCATCACCGAACGCATCGGCGACACCGACCCACATACCGCCCGCGTGCTCGCGGCCAGCGTGGCCGCCGCGGTTCGCGTAGCCCTCCAACAATGGTTACAGCCCGCCCAGACTCCCCCGGCGATCAGCGGACTCGTCGTGCCGTCCGGCGCATTACCGGATCTACTCCGCTCCGCACTCGCACCACTGGTCCCCGCACTCGATGCCGCCGAAAAACGGCCATACCGCCGACATCAGTGAACTCCGAAACCATGGCTGCGCCCACGCTCCGACCTGCACCGGCACCAGCACCGGCACGATGACAGAGGGCCCGATTACGGTGGCAGGGTGGTCGCCATCCGCACCCCCGCTCAGCTGCCCTTCGACGATCTCATAAACCTCGCGTGCCAGTAGTCTTCGCGTAGCCGCTTCAGACCATCGACAATGGCACCACACCGGAACTGGTCACGGCCGCCCGCCAAGCCGAACCAACCCGCCCCCCGCCGACCCCGAAAACCCTGCAAGGCATAGTGGAACCTATTCTGCCGCGCCAGAGCTGTCGCCCGCCATGGTGACGGGAACTGTCGCGGACGTCGTGATGTGTTGGTGCTCAGATGTTCAGGACGGACGCCCTGGATCTATCAACGATCCGAACCGGGCGCAGTCGGAACAATGCCTGCGCCCACCGATTCAACTCGGTCCTTCCCCTGCCCGGTGGTCGACCTGGTCTTCAATAGCCGGCTTCGAGAGCAAGCCCAAAGACCACGGCCGGCACACCGCAAGAGCTGCAATCGCAAGGCTCGCACTCGCCGTGAACACCGCCTTGTCCGCCACGACCGCAGACACGGCGCCGGCAACGGCAAGCTCTACCGCACCCCCGGAGTGAACCTGCAAGACGCATGCCTGGCCCGAGCGAACCCGCGCGGGGCCTACCTGCACCGTGCCGACCTGACACGCACCGACCTGACCGGCGCCGACATCAGCACCACCACCGTCGAACACACCGCGCTCATCGGCGCCACCCGCACCGGCGCGAAACTGCTCGACCTGACCGACCTCGAAGAAGCGACCTGGTCGGAGGCCACCCGCTGTGTTCGGGCCGGCAGCCCCATCGAGAAGCCGGTGGCCGTCTTCAGCTCCACGGGCAGGCTGCCGATCTCGACCGAGCCGCCACCGGCGCTATAGTCCGCCAGTCGGCCCCGCGGCAATACCGTTGCTTGACATCGCGAGTGGCAGAACCCAATACAACGGCATTGGGCAGGACGCGGGTAAAGGATGGCATCGGATGACCGGGCCGGCGATGTTGAGCGAGTTGGGAATGGAGCCTGAACCCGTGTGTCGATAGCGTATAGGGCCTGAACTACGAGAGGACACCATGCACGCTCCTGCCTTTGCTTCTATCCTCGCTACCGGCGTCGTCGGTAGCGCGCTGCTGTTTCAAGCCGCGCCGGTCTCAGCCGAGTCGCACACCGGTATGCCGACGCTGTCTGCACAGTTCGATGGCGGCCTGTGCGCGACGACCATCAACGCCAAGGCCAACATCTTCGATGACAGCAACCAGGTCTCCATCGGCTACCAGACCAACGACGTCGCTGGCACCGGCAGCGCCGGATGCGGGTCGTCGCTGGTCGCGGTCGTCAACTGGCGCAATCTGAACAGCGGTGGGGTTGGTAGCGTATCCCGGCACATGTTCCACAACGAGACCAACTCGATATCCTTCGCCCCCGGCCCCGGACGGATCGCGATCGAGCTCACCACGCTCAGTACCCATTTCCCCGACGCTTCCCGTCTCGAGGTCGTCATGCACGGCTGATCGCTGACGGTTGGGACTATGGGGCAGGGCCGTGGCGCGGCCGTGCTGCGCGAACTCGACGATACGAGTCGCCGCCCACGAGCTGGGCTGATCAGCCGCCCTCGCCGGGTGCATCGGGGTCGCGCAACCGCCGGAGGTCACCGCCGAAGTCGGGCAGGTGGAAGGCGTAGTGGCCGTCGATGCCGATATGGGTGCGTATGAATGCCGACAGCCGCTGCGCGTCCTCATCGCGCACCGGCTAGCCCTGCGCGCGTAACTGTTCCAGAGCGCGGTTGGTGTAGAACGTATGCCATAAAACCGTGCAGTTGAGCACCAGCCCCAGCGCGGAGAGCTGATCTTCCATGCCCTCGTAATAGGTGCGGGCATCTCTCCTTTCTTCCCGTGGTAGATCCGCCACCCCAGGTCGTGGCGGCCCTCGGTGAGGTTGGCCTGGGCCTTGCCTTCGCGACGGTACGATTCGTCGTCGCGGCGAACATCGCTTTCGGCCCGTCGCCGGTCACCCATACTGTCTGCAATTTCTGATCGCCCTGATCCGACCAGATCCACGGTGCCGCCGGCTGGTGGCATTGTCCGCCGACTCGCACCGATAGCGCCGGCCCGTGGGCGAGACCCGGGTGGTGCAATCCCCCCAGCCAGCGTCCAGCCGTCGGTGGCAAGACAGCGCTCGTCCACCACCACCCCACCGTCGCATAGCAGATCGAGGGGAGCTGCCAGTTCGGTACGGGGCGCGGCTCCGATTCCGATCAGCACCGTCGCCGCCGCTATCTCACGTCCGTCGTCGAGCCGGACCCCGCGGATCTCGTCGTCGGTCTGCTCACACGGCGGACATGACTTCGGCGGCGAACCAGTGCAGATAGTCCAGGTACTCCTGCTCCGAACCCACGTTTCGCGGCGGTTCGGCGACCGCTCGGGTGATCCCGACCTTTCGATAACGACCGGAGTACGCGTCGACCAACTCGTCCCGGTACCGGCTCAATTGCGCTGCCGTCGCGCCGGCGAAACCATCACCGAGAGTGACTCCGGCCGACGATTTCAGTCAATCTACACCGCGGCGACCGAGGACGCGGCCAGCGAACGGTTCCTCGAGTTCTCCGAGGCCCGGGGCGGCAAGTATCCCGCGATCGTGCAGCTCTGGTCCGATGCGTAGGCCGAGTTCGTGCCGTTTCTGGCCTTCGACGTCGAGATCCGCAAGGTCATCTGCTCGACGAACGCGATCGAGTCGGTCAACGCCGGCATCCGCAAAGCCATCCGGGCCCAGGGGCATTTCCCCAACGAGACCGCCGCCCTGAAATGCGCAACATGGCATTGATGAGCCTCGACCCAACCGGCAAGGGCCGCAAACGATGGACCATGCGCTGGAAGGCCCCGCTGAACGCCTTCCAGATCGCCTTCGAAGGCCGCATGACCCCACCAACTGACAGTCAACGACAACCAAGATCAGCCGCCAACTGAACCCACTCTCCTCGGCCGCCGCCGAAACCTACGATTAGCCAACGTATTTCAGCTGCGAACCCCTAGTTGCTGATTCGCTGTTCAGCGCCGTGAGTTGTTGTTACCGTGGGCGAGTGGTGCGGGCTGGACGACCGAAGGCTGGGTTTGTTCTGTCGGGTGTGGAGCGTGAGCGGCTTGTGCAGTGGGCGTAGAGGGATTTCGGCTGGCTGGACGGGCGCGGATCGTGCTGGCGTGTGCGGAGCCGGAGGCTGTGAGCACACGGGTCGCCGCAGATCTGGGGGTGAATGCGGTAACCGTGGGCAAAGGGCGGCGGCGTTTCGTCGAGTCGTGGTTGGACGGGCTGATCGATAATCCTCTCGGTCGGGGCGGTCAAAGGCCGAGCTGGTGTTGACCGAAGCAGAACACGAGACGTTGCGGCGATGGACGCGACGACCGAAAACTGGCCACTCACCCACGCTTCCACCTGCGCTTCACTGAGGGCCCCGGCTCCCCCCGGACAGTGACTTCGGCTTGCCCACCAAATCGGCATCCACCGCCGAGGTCTTCGCATCCTTACCCCTGCCCATCGCAGCAGTATCAGCCAATCCGGCTGCCACCACATCAGATGCCACAGTGCTGCTCCTTCGTTCGGAGCTACACCGTTGCCTTTACATTCCCTCCCACTGCTGGTCCGCGGCGGTGTTAGGGCACTGCCGCGCTGGCGTAATCTTGCCATTCCGAACAGATATTTCTCGGGTTCGATGCGGATCTCTTGCCGTTGAGAGAGCGTCATCAGTTCGATGAGAACTTGCACATCAGAACCCTTGCCATGGTTGGCAACAGGGTTCGGTTGCGCTCGCGCCCGGGTTGGGAAAACCTACCATCCGAGTGCGTTCCTGACGGCCGGACAACGCTCTCATGGTGGAGGTTGGCAGGCTGGCTTGTAGGACAGAGATCCGCTGAGGTGGGAGTGTGCTGTGATCGGGGCTGGGAGTGCGGAACTCGCGGAGCTGGCCGATCAGATCGTCGCTGGGTTGCGTGCGCTCGTGCCGGACAGGCGCTGCCGGTTCGAGGCCGCGTTCGCGATGACCGTTGTCGCCGAATCGGCGTTGTTCCTCGCCGATGACGGCGACCACCCGGTCAGGTGTCAGGTGTCGGATGCGGTGTGGGAGTTGGTGCGCCGGCATCGAGCCTTGTCTGCTGCGGTCGAGGACGGGCCGTGGTGGCGGTTGGTGGTGCACGTCGATACCCATGGGGCCGAGGTCGTCACCGATAGGGGCGTGGAGCCGTTTCCCGGTGAGCAATTGTTCGCGCCGCAGGCGTATCTGGCGGATCTGGAACGGTATCCGCGGAGCAGGCTGCCCGTGTGGCTGGCCGCCTACCTAGGACGCGGTGATTCCCAGTCGAGGTCACCGCGCGCGGCCGCGGACGGCGTGCGCGCTGATCGGAGTGCGGGCGTGCAGGCAGTGCCGGTGATCGGCGAGTTGCCGGATCTCGCGGTGGTGTGGGCTCGGTGGGCGGTGCTGGCCGCGGCCTTTGTGGCGGCCGGATCGGAGCGAGGCCCGCGGATCGGCCCGTCGGTCGGCATTTTCGAAAGTTCGGGACACAGCGGTTCGACGTTGACGCTGCTGCCCGGCGACCGAGCGGTGCTGTCGGGTGGGGTCTGGAATGCGCCGGTCTTGGAAGCCGCCTACAACGGGCACGGCGGGATGCCGGAATTATTTGCCGGAGCGCCGGATTGGGTGGTCGACCCGGTACTCAACCCGCGGGTGATGACCGGCATGCTGTCGTTCTGTTACTGGTGGGATCAGGGTCAGTGGTACCGCGGCGAATCCACTCCGATGGCGGAATGCGCGCCTGCGTTGCCCGCTGTGTGGACGGCCGATACGGTGGCGAAAGTGGTGGCAGGCGTGCTGGACAGCCCGCCCCCGGATGCCGCTGAAGTGCTGGTATCGGCTGCACAGGCCGCGGCGGTGACCCGCGCGGCGATCGCGCAGGTCGTCGGTGAGGACACCGAGGTCGATGTCGACGGTGCCCTGTTCCAGTTCGTGCTCGCCGATCTGGTCGCCGATGACATCGTGGGGATCCGGGAAGAGGAGGCACTGAACCGCGTCCGTGATTACATCCGCAGCCGGGGTCACGATACGACCGGGTTCCCGCTCTCGACGTTGCGGGCCGAGCGGGTCAGTGTTGGCTGGATGGTGCGATCACCGGTGCCGGACGGGGAGATCGCGCTCGACCGGGCGGTCTTCTATGTCGCAGACGATGGTGTCGTGGAGCGGTCGAGTTCGTCGGTACCGCTGTCGGCGTTCATCACCGAATTCGAGCACCGGTTCCGGCTGCGGACCGGCGGACCGGCGCCCGCCACCAGAGGTGGGCGATGAGCGGCGAACTGCGACTGGACTTGGATGGCCTGCGCGAGCGCGGCGCGCGGCTGGCCGATATCGCCGATCGGGTGCAGGGAACACACGCGGGCCTGCAGTCCTGCTTGCAGCGGGCGGAAGGCAGCTTCGGCGACGACTATATGGGGCGCACCTTCGCCGAGCAGTTCACGCCGCGCGCCGAACAAGTGGTTTCCACCGTGCAGGCCATGGCGGAAGGAATGCGCCGTAACGCGGCCGGAATCGTCGGCGCCGCGGACCACCTCGGTGCACAGGACATCGACAGCGCCGCGCGCGTGGCCGGGGCTGCCCAGGATACGGACCCAGGACCGGCCGGTCCCTCAAGACCGGCGGGTCTCGCCGAGTCGCCCCCGGCGGGTACGGTCGGCCCGCAATCGCCGGTCGATGGACCCCGGTCGAACCTACCCGATCAGGCCGCGGTGACGCCGGAGCAGGATTCACCGGTGTATCCCGTCGGCGGGTCACGGAGCACCGACCAACTCCCGGCCGGTGGGCCCAACCGGCCGGGTAGCGCACCGGCACCGGACGGGTCTCCGGGGCGCACCGCCGCGGGCAGCGGACCACGGTCCGATTCGCCATGGAGTGGTTCCCGGCCCGAATCCGGTCCGGTGGGCAACGAGGCGACCGGCGCCCCCGGCCGGCGGTCCGGCCCGGCAGTGCCGCCACCGTCCTCCTCGGTCTCGCCCTCACCGGTAGCAGCCCCCTCGCGCGCTACGCCCCGGACGTCGGGAAGACCGTCCGGCAGCCCCGTCGCAGGGCCCGCGGGACGGGCCGGAGCCCCGTGGACCGAGACGCCGCCCCGCACACCCGGCCAACCCGGAATGCCGAGTTCGCCTGGAAACGCTGGAAAGCCCGCAAACACCGGGCAGGCTCCGCAGCAAGGTCCCGCATCACGACCGAACGCACCGGCCGGTGACAATGGCCGCGACCGTGATCGGCGCGGCGCCCGCGGGCGGTCGCCGGCCGACCCGGCGATCGAACGGCTGGCACGCGCATTGGCCGAGCGGCACGGCGTCGAGGTGACAGGTTTCGATGACCCCGATCTTCAGCTCGCGCCGGTACAGGAGTTCGTCACTGCGGTGGACCGGGTCCTCACCGACTACCCGATGATCGTGCTCGAGATCGTCGCGGTGGCCGAGCTCGGGGACCAGCTCGGCACGGTGCGGTGGGATTGTGCGCCGCCGGACAGCGAAGGCGGTGCCCGGTCGATCTCCCTCGACCGGCGCGCCGCACAACAGCCGCAGGCACCTACCCGATCATCCCGGCCATCCGCCCCCCCGCAGGACGCCACCGCCGATACCGAGGAAACGAGCGAGCCGACACAGCCGGATATCTACACGGCCACCTTGCGGGCATTCGGCCGGGCTTTCGACGCTGCCGGTGGCGGTGTCGCACACCGGCGGGCACAACGCGTGCTGATCTCGGAGTACCTGAACACCCAGCCGCGTCCGCGCCCTGCGCTGTCCGAGGTGGTGCGCGGCTACCGGGAGTGGCGCGCCGAGTTGTCCGGGAATGCCACGGAACCCGTCGGATTCGATGTGCACGAGGCACTCGGCGTCGCGTTCGCCGAAGGGGTCCAGCACGGCGAGGAGGCCGGTATTCAGGCACGACTGCTGTATGCGGTGCTGGTCGCTGCGGCGGCCCGGCTGGGGTAGATCGAGGCGATGGACGGTTCGCTGTTCAGCCCGGTCGTGCAGCTGCGCAATGCCTTCGAATGTCTGCCCGGGTTCCTGCGGACTCCGATCGAGATGGTGGTGTTCGGCGGGGAGCTTCCCGGCGCCGACATTTCCGGGATGCGCCGTATGGTGGCCGAACTGCGTGCCCGCAGTCTGGAGCTGGAGGGCCATGCGGCCGATATCGATAGCCTTTTGACGCAGGAGGATTCGGTAGGCGAGACGGCCGAACAGTTGCGTGAATTGTTGGGTTCCTTTCGGCAGGGTGCGGCTCGGCTCGGCAAGGATGTGAACACCCTGGCCGATCAGGGACAGGCGGCGGCCAACGACGCGGAGAAATGGCTGTGCGTGATGTTCACGTTCGGTATCCACCTGGCGTGGAAGGTCTACGGTCTGATCGCGGCCGCCACGGCGGCGGGTCCGGGCGGTCAGGTTGCGGCCGCGCCGGCAGTCGAATCCACGCTGCTCCAGGGACGCGCCGAGGTCGCCGTGCTGCGCGCGAACCTACAGCGGGCCATTCAGGCGGGTGGAGCGAAGGCGGCCGCCCAGCTGAGCGGTATGGGGCCGGCGCAGTTCGCCAAGTGGATGGGTACGGCGGTCGCGCTTCCGGTGGGTGTCGAAGTGGTTGTGCAGGGGTTACAGGTCGCCACCGGGGACAGAACACCCGAGATCATCGGGGAGGATGGTTCCAACCCCACGGGCATCGATATGAAGTCGATCGAGGTGGCCGCCGTGTCCGGCGCGGGCGGAGCGGTCGGCGGCATGCTCGCGGGCCGGTTCGCTCCGATGGTCTCCCCTCAGATCGCCAGCAGTCGTGTGGCCATGGGTTTGGTGCATGGTACGGCGGGGGCGATCTCGGGCCTCGGTGCGGCCGCCTTGATTGCTGGTTGGCCGCAGCATTACACGGAGGTGCTGGGGCCACTGGTCAACGGTGCTTTCTCCGGGGGCGTATATGCCCAGAGCGTCCGTTCGCCGGCGATCGGCGGCGGCGCACCGTTCACGCCGCCCGATGCGATCTCGGCAGGGCACGACGCGGAAACCGCAGCGTCGCGGCAACCGATCGAGATATCGACGGAATCGAAACGAGCGTGGGAAGCAGCGAGGCAGACATGGAAACCGGCTGCCGAGAGCGCGAATAATGCAGGTGAGCGTGGCGGGGCTTCCGCCGAGACCGCGGGGAAGGCGGCGGACGCGCAGCCACGAACACGGGGTGGGCAACAGGCCTCGGCTTCGGCCGACGGCGCGAGTGGTGGAACACCTGCTGCGACCGGCGGTCGAGCGACTGAGGGAGCCGCCGGTAAAGCGCCGGAAGGAGCAGGCGGTCGAGCGTCGGGGTCGCAGGCCGCTGCCTCGTCCGACGCCGCCGCGGCTCGGCCGCGTTCGGAGACAACCGCAACGGTCGAGCGGCCGCAGGCGGACAAGCCGGCCGCTGCTGGGAGAGCTTCTGCGCCGCGGTCGGTCCAGGCGGTAGGCGAAACCGCGCCGCCGCCCAAGGTCCCGGCGGACGCTCCTCCGGTCGGGGGGGTTCCCGAGAAGGCCGGTGCTCCGCCCGGAGCACACGCCGCGGTCGCGGACGGTGCTGGCAACGAGCCCTCGGCGCGGCCCCGTTCGGTCGCCGAGGGCGATGCGGGATCGCCGGGCGCCCGTGCCGAACACGGATCGCTGGGTGGCGACGAGCATGCGACCGCGCAGCGAGAGGCGACCGCTGAGCAGTCCGGCCGGGAACGACCTGAGAGCTCGGGCCGGATCGAGACGGACGGCACTGACACGCCTGCTGCGGGCGACCGTTCGGCATCCGTGCACGATGAGCGGAATGCTCCGGCCACCGATCATGACAGTCTCGCCGAAGCCGCCGGCCTGCCAGGCAGTGACCGTGATCGGGCGGCCGATCTGCTGATCGATTTCCACCAGGCCTCCGCTGAGCATGTACCGGAAAGTCAGCGCCTGTCCAACCTTCCCGACGACGTGCTGAAGGCCGGACTACACGGCGGCGATGAGCACCAATCGATGCTGGCGACAGTGGAGGTCATCCGGCGGGGCACGGTCAGTGACGCGATGCCGGGCGGTATGGTGTTGCGGGTCGAGCAGGCCGAAGCCGTCTACGCGATGAAATCGCGCCCGGTGGAGATGAAACCCGGCGAGGGCAAATCGCTGGTATTCATGGCGACCGCAATACAACGTGCGGTGCACCATGGCTCGGTACTGCTCGTGACAACGACCGATGGCCTGGCCAATCGTGAAGTCGTCACCTACGAGAAGTTGTTGACCGACTCCACCAATCAGAAGGTGATGACCGACTTCGGGATCGACGTGTTCCGCGCCGATCAGGAGAACGGCTTCGGGCCGATCGCGCAGGGCCGACCGGCGATCGTGGTGGCGACCGGCGAAACGGTCGGGCATTTGTGTAATGCCGGTATCGAGCCACCGCGGCATGTGCTGATCGACGAGATGGATGGCATCATCGACCGCGGCGAACGGCAGTTTCTGCGGTCCGAAGGTCCCGAGCAGGCGGCTCCGGCAGAAACGGCCCGGCAGGTGTTCGACGCGCACGAATTCCTCACCAAGGCGCTGGCGGACGGGTCGCTGTCGCACGAAGATTTCGGTCTCCGGCGAATCGCCGAGGAAATCGGCGTGCAGGCCGATGGCACACCGGAGTTCATGTACTGGTACGACGGTCAACCCGAGCTCACCGCCGCGGGGCGGGCAAAGGTCGAGGCGCTGCCGAACGGCGAGAACTGGCTGGAGGGGATGGGCGCCTCCCGATTGGAGACCGCCGCCAACGCCGAATTTCTCGTCCGGGCAGGTGTCCACTACGAAATGGACGCGGGCAAGATCGTCATCATCGATCAGGCCGAGCACGGGCTGCAACGGAACCCGAAAACCTCGAGCGAATCCCGGTGGAGCGCGGATCCGGGTAAGGCGAGCCTCGCGCAGGCCATCGAGGCGAAGGAGATCCGCGCGGCCGAAGCCCGAGGGGAGAAGGCCGAGGACCATCAGATCGTGGTGCGCGCGGACGCGGAATCCGCCAAGCGCATCGATTCGGTCGAAATCTACCGTGTCGGCGAGGGATCCTTTTTCGATGAAGTAACCGGTGCGTCCGGCACGCTCACCGACCTGAACCCGGTACTGCAGAAGATCTACGGTCTGGAACCGGCGCATGAGGTAGGACGGTCACAGACGCACCGGTTGGTCGAAGGCCAGCACGATGTGGTCGAAAACACCCATGCCAAGCTGCGCACGATCGCCGAGTACGCGAACGAGATCCGGAATGGGGGTGCGGGACGGTTCCAGGAGATCCTGTGTCACCGCAACGACCTGGTCGCACGGCAGGTGGAGGCACTGGTGCGCGCGGGGGTGCCGCGCGAGGCGATCGAAGCGGTCGACGCCAAGCGGATCGTCGGTTGGGGTGCGGACTGGGAATCCCAGTTGCAGAGAGTTTTCGACGAGGCCGGTGAGCAGGGCAAGATCCTGGTGATCAACCGGCAGGGCCAGCGCGGGGTCGACATCTCGGTGTCGGATGCGGTGAAGGCCATGGGCGGCATGCACGTCTGGATGACCGAGGCGCCGGAGCAGTCCTACATCCACGAGCAGGCCAAGAACCGCACCGCACGGAACGGGCAGCTCGGCAGCGCGCAGGTGGTGATGTCACCCGAGGACGCCCTGATCCGCAATGCCATGCACCTGCGCGGAGTACGTGAGACGGTGGTCCACTACGAACAGGCCGTGGCCGCGCACGCCACCGATCCCACCCCCCGGACCCACGACGCGATGGTCGAGGCACGACAATCCGTCCGCGAGCTCGTGCCCGAACTACAGCAGCGGGCGCTGCGGCACTCCACCGCGGATTTCATCCGGCACCACGCCTTCTCGACCCGCATACCCGCGCTCACCCTCGCCGAGGCCGACACCGGGCAGTACGGCAGCGACATCGACTTCACCGGCCCGGACGGGCCGGCGGATAGGACCGCACGACTGGCCGGGTTGCTGGGAGTCCCGGCACCGGCACTCGCGGACCGAATAACTGCACTCGAACGCAGCGGTTCCCTCGACCCGATTCGCGAGCTGCTGCACCAGGCCGGTGTCACACCGGCAGCGGCCGAGGCACTACGGCAACATGTCGAGGCCACCGCTACTGCGACGACATTGCAGCGTGCGCTGTTCACAGACGAGCAGGCGCTGAACCATATGATGCCGTTGCGAAACCGGCTCGCCGACGAGCTCGGTCTGTCGATCGCCACGGTGGACGGCGCCGAAGGTATGCGCATACTCGAACCCGCGCTGACCGAGGCGAGGGATGCGCTCGCCGCAGCGATGGGCTATCCCGTCGCGAGCATCAACCCCGGCATCGCCCGCGACATCCTCGGTGAATTGGTAGGCGATCACCTGCCCGCCGTAAACATCGCCGAATCCGATGCACGCGACGATACCGACTCGCTTGCCGCGGATTCCGGGCCGCTGGGCCACGGTACCCGGCATGAAACATCCCAGGATGCCGTTGCTCAGCAGTCCGCCACGCGGAACAGCGACGTCGATGAGGGGACAGCCGACGACATCGTTGCCGCCGCGTCACGATACTTGGCATTCTCGGTGCTGCTCGATTCGGTCGTGCAGATCCATCGCCGTAGTCCCAACAGTTGTGTCAACAATGCTGTAACCGGAATGCGAGTACTGTGCCCCGACAACGCCGGCCGCTTTCGGCTGCCGCCGACCAGTCTCGAGGGATACGGCCGCGAAAAGGTGCGCGAGGTATTCGGCGCCGGGCTCGAGGAGACCGGATCGCTGGACGAAGTGGTCGAATCGCTGAAGTCACGCCCCGGCGGAACCACCGTCCTGGTCTACAAATGGAAAGACACCCGAGCCAACGGCACCAGCACCAAGGCCGACGACCATATGGTGCTGCTGGTCAACGACAGCACCTCGGTCGACGAACCGAACCTGGTCGTCGTCAACCTGGCGGCGTCACGCGACGGAAGCTCCGAAAACGACTACGGCCCGCGCGATCTGCGCAACCGCCGCACCCTGCTGAACAAGGCCGTCGGATTCGATGATTGGCGCCGCGAACAGGAAGTATTCATCAACCGGATGCCCGCCGACGAGCGGCGGTTCGAGACCATCGAGTTCGACCGGGACGGCAACCCCGTCTCCGGACCGCGCGCGGAAGCCCCCGACGCCGAGACGCCGCCACAATCCCGGCAACCCGTCGTCTCCTCCGAGACGGTGGCCGACGTCGAATCGGCGTTCGATGGGCTGCCGGACCTGGACGAAGCGATGCTCGTTCGATCGGGAGCCGCCGGTGGCCCGATTCCGGGATCTGCGAGAAGCCAAACCGGTGCCGCGCCGGACAGCATCGGCAGTCGGCCATCGGAGGAGGCGGCACGTGGACCGTCACTGAACAACGATCCGTCGGCCATCGCGGTTCCGGTCGCACATATCCGAATACGCCTCGCGGAACTGCGGGCGGCCAAGCAGGCGAATACGCTCGCGACCGGGCGGACGCGGCAGTTGACCGAATTCGCGAACGCGGTAGAGGAACTGGAGGACGCCGCTGCCGCGATGGCGCGCACGCACGCCGGTATCGAAGCCGAAAACCGTCGGCGATACGCACTTTCCACTGTCAGCTCGATTGCGGCTACGGTTGAGGCCGCGGCCCGCGACACCGCCCGCCACGATGAAGCCGCCCGCATACTCGACCGTCTCGGCGGCACGGTCGTCGGTCAGGTATACCTGGTGTACGCCGCACTGTTCGAGCACATGCGGGTCGCGGGCCAATATGTGGACGAGGTAGACGACACCGACGAACACGAATTCGCGCGGTCGGCCCGGCAGTACGAATCGCTGGTGACGCAAATCGATTGGCTCGATGCGCTGATCTCGGTGCTGGAGCACGCGTCACCGAAGGACAACTCCCAGCGGTACCGATCGCTGATCGACAGCATACCCCACGACCCGGACCCACGCGCCCTCGATCCGTCTCCCCTGCGATCCTCGCTGCTGCGGGAAGCGACCGGTAGCACAGACCGATCGACCGAGCTGGAACAGCGTGCCGCAGCCGCTGAACATCGCCATCGAGCCGCCCTGGCCGCGGTCGGTGAACTCGACCGGCTTCTGATCCCCACCGATCCTCGCAGGCCGGTCGATGCGGAACACTCTGGTACCACAGCGAATATGGACCGATACGGTCCGATTGCCACCGAGGTGATGCCGACCGTCGCGGACTCGGTATACGAGACCGCGCGTGCCGACTTCGATTCGGGATCATCCGTCGAGCCACGAACCTCTGCCGACCAACCACAAGCACCAGCAGACCACCTCCAACACGGGCCGACCGGCAACCCCGATGCAGTGCAACAGCGAGCCCACACACCCACAGCGAGTCGGCGTGCTGCAACCGAACAGCCACTGACTGGCAGTGAGCAGAACGAAAGCCCACCATCGGTGCCCGGCCACACCCCGCCCAGCAGGCTGCCACGGCCCACCAGACGACTGTCGGCAGGCGACCCAACCGCCACTCCCACCCCTCACGGTGACGCCGAAAGCATCGGCCCGAACTTCGATCCAGCCGAGGTACTCGACCTTCCAGCCAGCCGACGATCGTGGAGAACAGCCGCTAGCCCTGGCGCGTCCGGGCTTCCGGACGGTGCCGTCGCCTACGGATTCAGCAACGGCGAAACGCCATGGAGCTGGAGGAGGAAGCCCCAGGGCGAAGACGAGCAGGCAGAACCAGCGCAAGACACGGAAACGGCTGATTCGGCCCCACGGTCTATCTCGACGGAACGACCTGTCGAGGGCGAGGGCGAGGGCGAGCGCGAGGGCGAGCGCGAGTTCGGTCCCGCTCTGACCGGGCTTCGAGAGCAGGTCGCTACGGACTTCCTCACGATTGCCGACGATCCGGAACTCTCACAACCGGTACCGAGCGATCCTTTGCCCTCGGGGCATCGAGAAGTATGGACGCAGTTCACGAGCGATTCCGAGCACTGTGTGGTCGGTTCAGCGAAGCTGGTCGCGGATCTCACCGGTGACGAGAGAATCCTCGAGCGTGCGGTGAAGCGGATCGGTAAGGGAGCCTCACGGGTTCGGGTGATGCAGCGAATCTTCGGCGCGGCGTTGCATCGAGGCGGCTGGGACTCGGTGAGTCGACACGGCGCATCGGAGACGGAGCGGGAGCGGACCGTAGAGGGGTGGATGGCCGAACGCCCGGGATCGGTGGTGGCTCTGGTCTTGCAGCGTCCGGGTCCGGTCGGGCGCAATCAGGTGGCGGATCACCTGATCGTGTTGCACAACCGGAGCGAGAGGGTGGGCGAGCCCAATGTGTGGGTGTCGTTCCACACCGACGATGTGGCGCGGCTTGACGAATGGAAGCCTTTGACGGATTGCCTGCAGCGCCTCGGTGACGAATACGGCCTGGATCTGGACGAGCTCGGTCCGTTTGCGGGTATGGCGTTCGTCGACGGCAAGCCGGATCAGCGACTGGGCCGCAGAGTTCGCGGTCTGATCGGCTCTGCTCCGGGGATGGAATCGCCGGATTCATCCGGGAACGGGCCCACAGCCGACTACAAATCCGGTACGCCGGTGTCGCTGCCTGACACCAAAAGTGATGTGCTGCAGCGGGTGCGCCGCGGTGAGACGATCTTCGACGACCAGAATTACGAGTGGCGACAACTACGGGGACGGTATGAACTGGCCCTGGCGCGGTATCTGTATAATAGCGCAATTACGCGTCAAGCGATTGTCGAGACGGTCCGGCGACTGCGCGAAGTATTGACGGGTTTGCATCCCGAGGCTACATCCGAGCAGATCGACGAGGCGTTCTTCGCGCCCGAGATCGATCGATGGGACGGTATAGTCCGCAGGAGTGTGCCGCTCGAGGAATTGCTGAGAGATGGCAACCCACGTGAGCTCATGGCTGCGCTGCTCAATGCCATGCTTCGTGGCGGAGAGCGTAATCCGCCATGTAGCACGACACTGGACGCGGGCCTGATCAAGCTGTTCCAACAACCCGAATGGGAAACAGCGGCAGCGGACCTGGGGCTCGATGTCCCCGCGCTGCGCAGCGTCCGGGCATCGATGCTGGAAAGCAAGCCCTTGGCGGATCTTACGGTCAAGGATCTGCATCTGGTCCGGCATGCAACGTTGCGTACCGATGCGGCGCTCCGTGTATTCGATGAATATGATCGACGCAGCCGGGCAGATGTCCGGTCCCGGACCGACGAGAGTCGCAGGCTGCTGACGGTACAGGACTGGGCACTGATGGGTATGCCGCTTTCGCGCCGCGAATTGGAAGCGGTACCCGATGGATTGCGTGCGTTTCGGATAAGCCGGCTCGATCCCGATCGCATACTGCGTTACCACAGGGGGCGGGTCGATACGGATGCGCTGGAAGCGCAGCTGAAATCCGAGGACAGCACGGTCGAGAATGTGCTGCCGCTCTATGTTTACGACGAGCGCGGCCGACGTGTCCGGGATGATTCAGGCAATGCTGTCATACGTACCGTATTGGTCTACCACGATCACGGTATCGTTGATGCCGAGACGGCCCTGCGACTGGATCCCCGCCGGTATGCAGTCCGGATCCCGTGGCGGCCCGGCGGGGCACGATTCGACTTCAAGCCGAATGGTGCGTGGTTCCAGGAGAAGGCCATCGAGCACGGAATTCCAGCGTTGACCGGTATATCGGGGACCACTGCCCGAATGATGACACGCTTCGCTTGGCTGAGCCCACCGGGGGTATTTGAGCGTGATTTCGCCGGCGCAGTGGTGGCAGCACTGTATCCGCATCATACCGACTACGAAATTGTGCAGGCTATGCGGATGGCAGGCGTGACGATCGTGGACGAGTCGATATTGGACGCTACCGATTTCAATGTGACTGCGTTCTACCGGGCAGTTTTCAGTGCTTTCGGCTACGACATTTCTCATGTCGATGCCGAGGAGGCCGTATTCTACGAAGAATTCTTCGGTATGTTCGGCGCCGAGGATGAGCTCGTCGGTGGAGCCCCCGGTGGTCCGGTGGCTGAAGCCGCCGCATCCGTACGACGTAGGGGCGACCGGGAGGGCTTGTCCTTCGACGATCCGGGCGGGCTCGAGCACGTCGAGACACCGCCGGACAACGGTGCCGCATCGACGGCGGCCGAGCCTCGCACCCGGGCGCGGCCTACACCGTGGGGCGAGGCTGCACAGCGCATATCGGATGATCGAGATCCGCGCGGGGGGTCGACTAGATCGTCCGCCTCCGAAGATGCAGACCGATGAGACTTACAGGGTGTCTTATGTGGACAGTTTCTTGTAGCAGGTGAGCGCCGCAGCGAGTTGGAGAAATGCTGCGAAGAGGCGGCCGTGACGTTCGTAGCGGATCAGCAACCGCCGGTATCCGGTCAGCCACGCGATCGTGCGCTCGATCTTCCACCGATGACAGCCCAGCCTCGTGAGATCCTCGATACCACGACGGGCGATGCGAGAGACTATACCGCGAGCACGCAGCCAGCGGCGATGGACGTCGAAATCGTGACCCTTGTCCCCCTGTGTGCACCACCCGCGTTCGAGCGCCGGCAGCGTGCCGGTGCCAAGCATCACCTGATCACCGCGCCTCGCTCAGCACGCCCCGGATGGCGGTGGCGGCGCGGTCGTCGGGACGGATGTCGGCCAGTGCGCCGTTGAACCGTCCGAACGGGGGTCGCGCGGCGGCGTAGACATATGCCATGGCAGTGCTCCTCAGCTCGCGGTGCGGGTGGTGAACGGCAGCACCAAACGGGAGTGGTGCGCAGGCATGGAACACATGCGTCGGATAAATACTGCAGCTCTTGCTCACCTGAGGCCTCCGGGGGCAAATATCGCCCTACCGTCTTCGCCCTCACATCCATACCCACCGACAGTGGCCAGGCCATGCCACGGGAGCGGAGCGGCCTACCTGATCTCGCGACGTCCCACTCCGGAACACGCCCGGCAGT
Organism: Nocardia grenadensis NBRC 108939; assembly: GCF_001613445.1. GTDB lineage: Bacteria > Actinomycetota > Actinomycetes > Mycobacteriales > Mycobacteriaceae > Nocardia > Nocardia grenadensis. The sequence goes on along the minus strand of NZ_BDCJ01000009.1, from coordinate 234,153 downwards.
GGCAGCGCTTGGCTGCTCGCCCCACACTGGCGGGCCTGCCGAGCGCACCGGCCGAACTCGCGGACCTCACTACCGAGCAGGTGTTCAGTTTTCGATGTCGATCGCGCCGGCCGACGGTGGAGTGTGGCGACCAGTGCGGGCAACTGCCGACGGTCGTAGCGGGACGCTCGGCATGGAAATGGACAGCCCCCGCAACAGCCCGGCCGTCGGCACCCCCCCGACGGCGACCACACCGCGCTCCGAGAGCCCGTCGTTGAGGGCGAAACCGGCGCGGCGCACACGGCCGAACTGAGCGCGCAGCGCCCGCATATCCGGACGTTCACCAGGGCATTCCTCAAAGCGCTGCTCGGAATACAGCTCGCCGACTTCCGACGGGTCCATGGCGGCGAGCAGGATAAGGCCCGCGGTCACGCGATGGGCGGGAAAGACCATGCCCTCGCGCGAGCCCACCCGCGGCGCCCGCCCGCACTCGACGCTGGCGATGAACCTGCTCGGCTTCCCGGGCGGCCGACTGCTTCAGGTCTGTTGGACGCGGCTTTTCCCACGCGTGTCTCCAATCACGAGTGCTCGGATATCGAGTTCGCCAGCCGCCCCGGCATTCATCTACCACATTTGAGCTGGAAATATAATCTCTTGACGCGGATTCCCTACCGGGCACAAATCCAGCGCCCGGCGGACGGTCGGCTCTCAACCAGCTCGCAATCCTGTCTCTCTTGGTCTGCCATTGCGATCGGTGCGATCGCATCGACATCGCCTACCGCCGCAGCAAGCCGGCGGCCCCTGCCCAAACCTTCTACGGCATCTCGACCTCAGCGACGGAGCGATCAAATCGCAGCCCTCTCCACACCGGATGCGTCAGACCCGACGCCGTACGTTCGCGATAGGTCACCTCCCCGACCAACTGCGGCGCCATCCAGGATGCCGACTCGGCGAGAGTGCGGGCACCTCACCCGCGACCGGCGGAGCCTCGACAGCGATCGCGTCCAGTTCTCGTTGCAGTGCCGTCCGTGCCGCGTCGGAGAATCCGACACCGACCGAGCCCGCCAGCCGCAGCTGTCCCTCTCGGTGGTGCGCGGCCACCAGCAGAGAACCGAACTGCCGGCGCCGGGCGTGCCGCCTGGCAGCCAACCGACCACGATCACTTCTGTCGTGCGACGCAGGGTCAGCTTCCGCCAGGCCGGGGACCTGCCGACGCGATATAACGCATAGACGCGTTTGGCGACCAAGCCCTCGACGTCATGGACGGCGGCCACGGCCAGCATCTGCGAAACCTGGGCACCTACCTAGCGCTTTCCGGACTGCAAGTTCGCGCCGGCATCGGTTTTTTATAACAGGGTGCTACCGCGGCCGGCTACGCCAAGCACGCCACCAGGCCGCACCCAAATAACTCACAATCCGGACGACAGCTGGTTCCATCCGATACCCACGCGAACCAGATTCAGAACGCCTTCCAGCACAGCTCGGCCACCGGGCCGGTCACAACCGGGGTACCGGAAGCTTCTCTCCCACCCTGGAATCAATGCTCCAGCCAGGCCTCCAGTGCGGCGGTCACCGCCGCATCACCCACACTAGAACTGTCAAACACGCTGCGGCCCAACGCAAGGTGTTGTCAGATCTCATTCTGAACTGATTTATTGGCCGAAGCAGTACATCGAGCCTTCCTCCGAGCAACATATTCGAGGCGTTTCCGGTCCCATGTCCGACGACACAGCTTCGACCCGGACGCCGAAGCGCGGTCCCCTCCACGCGCTGAACGGTCCCGCGCCGACTCCGGCGATCGATCGCGGCGGTGTAGGTGCCGGTGCAACTACCCAGTTGCCAGGGCCAAAATGCTACGAACAAGCGTCCGGAGAGGACACGAACCCCGCCCGCCAACCTGACCTGCTGATATGCCACAAAGGCAGTTATGGTACCTGAACATAATCGCAGCTCAGAGTGTCGAAAAAGTGTCCGGAGGGGAATCGATCACTACGCCCACGCGCTCAACCACCGAAAAGTACTGGTTATCAATCAAGTGTAAGGCATTCGTCTCGGTGTCGCGCCAAGCGGCGATCTACTGACTCGACGGGCCGGGGCGGACGGTCAGAGCAGAAGGTGGAAGATGTCGAAGACGACGTTCCATTCGGCGGTCCCGGGGTTCTTACGGCCCGGCTCGATCGTGACGAATGTGTGCGCCAGCGCCACACTCAAGCCCCCGGCAATCAGCGGTAGTCGCTGCTCGGTCGCCTCGGAGAGCGCCATGTCCAACGGCGGCCGGGCCGTCAGTTGATCGAGCACGGACTGTAGTTCGATTTCCTGGTCCAGTTTCTCGAACCGGTGGATGCTCTCCTGTAGTCCCTTGGTGATCGGCAGGTCCCACGGTTCGATCACATCCCTCAGATTTGCCTTTGCCGACGCCTTGCCGATGAGTATCAGGTCGTAGATCTTGTCGTCGACGAAATCCGTATAACGCTTGACATCGTTCCGGTCGACGTGCAAACCAGCCGCGGCCCGGAAGAACTGCTGGAATTTCACGGTACCCATTACTGGCATGTCGTCAGCTCCTGTCGAAGTATTCATGGATTTGGCGAACCGCCATCGCGCCTTCACCGACAGCGGATGCGACCCGCTTCACGGAGCCGCTACGAACATCGCCCGCCGCGAAGAGACCAGGCAGGCTGGTTTCGAGCGACCTCGGCGACCGGGCACCGGTCCGCTGTGTGCCGTCGCCTCGGGCGTGGACCGCGTCCATGCCGGTGAGGACGAAACCGTGGTCGTCGAGTGCGATCGTGTCGGCCAGCCAACCGGAGTAGGGCATCGCCCCGATGAAGACGAACAGGGCGCGCACCCGAAGAGTGTCCTGCTCCCCCGTGTGATTGTTCTCGACCATGATCTGTTCGAGATACTTCTCCCCGTGAACCGTACGAACCTCGGTATTCCGGTGCACGGTCACCCGCGGATGGCGCTCGATCTGGTCGACCAGATACCGGGACATACTCTTGCCGAGGTCACCGCCGCGGATGAGCAGGTGAACACGGGAGACACTGCCCGCGAGAAACACGGTGGCCTGTCCGGCGGAGTTTCCGCCGCCGACGACGGCCACCGGGTGGGTGCCGCACATCCGCGCTTCCTGATGGGTCGCGGCATAGTACACGCTCGTTCCCTCCAGCGCCTCGATCCCGGGGACCGTCAGCTTGCGATATCGCGCACCGGTGGCGAGCACGACGGCTCGGCCGCGAACCACACCGCCGTCCGCGAGCGGGAGCGCGTGGTACCCGTCCTCGGGCATCGAACCGGTCACCTCCGCGGACACCAGCAGCCGGGCACCGAACTTCCCGGCCTGGAGCACAGCCCGCTCCGCCAATTCGGCGCCGGAGATACCGGCAGGGAACCCGAGGTAGTTCTCGATCCGGGAGGAGGTACTGGCCTGCCCGCCCGCGGCGATCGACTCCAGTGTCACCGTGTTCAGCCCGTCCGAAGCGCCGTACACGGAAGCGGCCAGACCGGCCGGTCCCGCCCCCACCACGATGAGGTCGCACACGTCCTCAGTCGTGTCCCGGACCGGGTCCGGAGCCGGAAGCCCGACGATACGGGCGAGTTCGGCGTTCGGCGGATTGCGCAGCACCTTTCGGCCGCACCAGATCACGACGGGAGTGTCCTCGGGAGCGACGCCCAGGCTGCGCAGCAGCTGCTCCGCCCTTTCGTCCTGCTCCACGTCGATCCACCTGTGGGGCAACCGGTTTCGTATGGCGAACTCGCGAAGCCGCAGCGTATCGGGTGAATAGCAGGAGCCGATTATCCGGAACCCCGAACCGAGGCCGATCAGCAGGTGCCGGCGCACCAGGTAGGCGCGCAGGATCAGATCGCTGAGTACAAGATCGTGCGCCACCAGTTCACGCACCCGCTCGGCCGGGACGACGAGTATCTCGCCGTCCTCGATCACCTCGGCGGTGAAGAACGCCACCTGGCCTTCCAGCAGCCCGAGCTCGCCCAGGAACCGGCCGGGACCGTGCACCCGCAGTATCCGGCGTTCACTTTCTCCGTCGCCTTCGTCGATGATCGCGACCTTGCCCGAGAGGATCACGAAGAAGTCCTGGCTGGGTTCGCCCTCTCGGATCAGCACTTCGCCGGCGCGTACCGGTCGACACGCGCCCCCGGCTTCGAGGGTCGCGACCTGGTCTTCTGTTAACCGCGGGAATGCTCCCAGCTCGTCGGGGGTCTCGTCGTCGACCTGCTCGATATCGCGGACGGGCATGGGATCCTCAGACGAGGTTCTGGTCGACATAGCACCAGCGCCAATCTTCCCCCGGCTCCATCGACTGGACGATCGGGTGGCCGATGACGCGAGCGTGCGCGCTCGCGTGCTTACCCGGTGAGGAGTCGCAGCAACCGACGTGTCCGCATGTCAGGCACAACCTCAGATGTACCCACGGGGTGCCGAGGCGAAGGCATTCCTCGCAGCCCTGCGGGGTTCGGGGTACGACGGGCCGGATGGCGGTCACGTGCGGGTCCACAGGTGCAGAAGTCATGACTTCGTCTCCTTGCCTACCTTTGCCGAGAGCGCCTGATCGAGCCAGGAGCGCAGTTGTGGTACCGGAGCGGCGCCCGCCTGACGTGCCAGGACCTCGCCCCGGTCCAGCACCAGCAGCGTCGGCACGGCGCGGACGGTGAACCGTTCGGCGGTCGCGGGCGCAGCGTCCACGTCGGTCTTCACCAGCTTGATCTGACCCGCGCGTTCCCGGGCGAGCTGCTCGAGCGCCGGGCTGACCATGCGGCACGGGCCGCACCAGGTCGCCCAGAGGTCGACGAGCACCGGCACCGAGGACTTCTCGGCGATCTCCGCGAAGTCGTCGTCTGCTGCCGAGGCGATCCAGGGCAGCGGCTCGTGGCAGTTCCCGCAGCGCGGAGTGCCTGCTCCTGCTGCGGGGACCTTGTTCCTCTTGCCGCAGTTCGAGCATTTCACCGTCTCGGACCCCATGACCACACCCCCTCACGCCGCCGCGACAGCGGGCTCGGCGTAGGCGACGGCGAGCTCACCGCCGTCCACCGTGACACGGATGACACCACCCGGTTCGATCTCGCCACGCAACAGCGCGCGACCTATCTTGGTCTCGACCTCGTGAGCGATGTATCGTCGCAGCGGCCGCGCGCCGTAGACCGGGTCGAAACCGTGTTCGGCGATGAGCCGACGTGCTTCCGCGGTGATATCCAGGTGTATCTGCCGCTGCTCCAGTCTGTTCCGGAGGTCGATGAGTTGCAGGTCGACGATGTGCTCGATCTGAGACAGGGTGAGCGGTGTGAACAACACGATGTCGTCGACCCGGTTGAGGAACTCGGGACGGAAGTGGCCGCGCAGTTCCCCCAGCACCCGCTCGCGTGCGTCCGGCTTGATCTCACCGTTGGCGGTGACGCCGTCGAGGAGGTGATGGGATCCGATATTGGAGGTCATGATGATCACGGTGTTGCGGAAATCGACCTGTCTGCCCTGGGAGTCGGTGATCCGGCCGTCATCGAGCACCTGCAGCAGGGTATTGAAGACGTCGGCATGGGCCTTCTCGATCTCGTCGAAGAGCACCACGGAGTACGGCTTGCGGCGCACCGCCTCGGTGAGCTGGCCGCCCTCGTCGTAGCCGACGTACCCGGGGGGCGCGCCGATGAGCCTGCTCACCGTATGCCGCTCCTGGTATTCGCTCATGTCCAGTCGCACCATGTTGTCTTCGCTGTCGAAGAGGGCACTGGCCAGTGTCTTTGCGAGCTCGGTCTTTCCCACGCCGGTCGGGCCCAGGAAGATGAATGAGCCGATGGGCCGGCGCGGGTCGCGGATACCGGACCGCGCCCGGATCACCGCGTCTGCGACCAGTTGCACCGCCTCGTCCTGCCCGACGACCCTTTCGTGCAGAATCTCGTCGAGCTTGAGCAGTTTCTCCCGTTCGCCTTCCTGTAGCCGGGCGACGGGGATGCCCGTCCATGCGGCCACGATCTCTGCGATTTCGTCTTCGGTGACAACCTCGCGCAGTAACGGATTCCCGCCTTGTCGGGTGGTCAGTTGCTCCTCTGCCGCTTCGAGCCTGCGTTCCAGCTCGGTGATCTCGCCGTATCGCAGTTCGGCGGCCCGATTGAGGTCGTAGTCGCGCTCCGCTTCCTCGGCTTCGTGGCGTAGCCGTTCCAGCTCTCCGCGTAATTCCTGCACCCGCCGGATCGCCTGCCGCTCCGCCTCCCACTGTGCGTGCCGGGCGTCGGCTTCGGCTCTCAGGTCGGCCAGTTCTTTGCGCAGCTCTTCGAGGCGTGCCTTGCTGGCCGCGTCCGATTCCTTGGACAGCGCGGCCTCTTCGATCTCCAGGCGGGTGACTTTCCGGGTGAGTTCGTCGAGTTCGGCGGGCATCGAATCTATTTCGGTGCGCAGCCGCGCACAGGCCTCATCCACCAGGTCGATCGCTTTGTCCGGGAGGAAGCGGTCGGTGATGTACCGGTGTGAGAGGGTCACAGCGCCCACCAGTGCGCCGTCCTGGATCTTCACGCCGTGGAACACCTCGAGGCGTTCCCGGAGACCGCGCAGAATCGAGACCGCATCCTCGACGGTGGGTTCGTCGACCAGAACGGTCTGGAAGCGGCGCTCCAGGGCCGCGTCGGATTCGATGCGCTTGCGATACTCGTCGAGTGTGGTGGCACCGATCATGTGCAGTTCGCCGCGGGCGAGCATCGGTTTGAGCATATTGCCGGCGTCGAGCGACCCCTCGCCGCCGACCGATCCCGCGCCGACAACGGTATGCAATTCGTCGACGAACAACAGGATGCGACCCTCGGCCGCCTTGACCTCGGACAGCACCGCTTGCAGCCGCTCCTCGAACTCGCCGCGGTATTTCGCCCCCGCTACCAGCGAACCCATATCGAGCGAGAAGATCGTCTTGTCACGCAGGCCCTCGGGCACATCCCCGCGGACTATCCGCTGGGCGAGGCCCTCGACGATCGCGGTCTTACCGACACCGGGGTCACCGATCAGTACCGGATTGTTCTTCGTCTTCCGACTCAAGATCTGCGTCACCCTGCGGATCTCGGCATCTCGACCGATGACCGGATCGAGTTTGCCTGCCCGTCCTTCGGAGACGAGGTCACGTCCGTACTTCTCCAAGGCCTCGTACGCACCTTCCGGAGTCGCCGAGGTAACACGCTGATTGCCACGCACCGCGGTCAGAGCGGCGAGGAAGGACTCTCGCGTGACCCCGTGACTCGCGAGGACCCGCCCCGCCGCACTGGCCGACCCCTCCTCGGAGAGTGCCATCACGAGATGTTCCACCGAGACATAGGAATCCTTGAGTCGCTTCGACTCCCGTTCCGCGGCATCGAGCAGCTTGGCCAGGCGCTGGGTGATCGTCACCTGGCCGGGCGTCGCGCCGGGCCCGCTGACCTTCGGCCGACGCGACAGTTCACGCTCCAGATCAGATCGCAGCGCATCGATGTTCGCACCGGCCTGTTCGAGCAGTCCGGGGACCAGTCCTCCTTGCTGATCGACCAATGCGAGCAGCAGGTGCTCACCGTCTACCTCGGTATGACCCATTCTGGTCGCTATATTCTGGGCTTCCTGCAGGGCTTCTCGTGACTTCTCGGTCAGTCTGCCGGTGTCCATGAGGGCGTCCTCCTTCTGCGGGAAGCGGCTTCGAGTTCCTCGATTCGATCCAGCAGATCGAGCACGAGCCCGATTGCCGAGTAGTTCAGGCCCAGACCAGTTCTCAGCCGTTGGATGCGGGCGGCGTGGGCGACTTCGGATGGTTCGAACGACATCTCGCCGCCGGCATCGCGGTGGGCGTCGAGTAATCCGAGAGCGACCAGTCTCCGGGCCAGGTCGGGGTGTAGCCCGGTACGTTCGGCGAAGGCATCCGGCGACAATCCGGTACGGCGAACCAAGACGTACCGGGCGCCCGGCAGTGGTGTGCTCATTTCACTTTCCTCGGATCGAAGTTCGACTCGGCGGCCAGTTGCTCGAACAGGTCCCGTTCGCGTGCTGTCGGGTTCGACGGCACCATCACTTTGATCTCGGCGTAGAGGTTGCCGGCGGGGCCACGTGGATTGGGCATTCCTTCTCCGCGCAAGCGCAGCTTCCTACCCGTCGACGAGCCCGGCGCCACTTTGACTTTCGCCTCGCCACCCGGGGTGGGCACGACGACGGTCGCGCCGAGGACTGCCTCCCAGGGCGATACCGGCAGGTCGACATAGATATCGCGGCCCTGCACCCGGAACCGGGGATGCGGCCTGATCCGCACCACGAGATACAGATCCCCGGGCGGCGCATCACCACCGCCCCGGCCGCCCTGACCGGCCAGCCGGATTCGCTGCCCGTCCAGGACGCCGGCCGGAATGTCGACGTCGTACTGTCGTCCGTCCAGTCCGAGAGTGCGTTTGCCGCCCCGATACGCCTCTTCCAGAGTCAGTTCCAGTTCCGCTTCCTGATCCGCACCGGGAATAGGCCCATACCCGCCACCGCCGGTGAACATCTGCCCGAAGAGATCCTCGAAGTCGACCGGGCCCTGACCACCGAAACCTCGACCGAAGTGCACCCTTGCGCCCCCGCCGCCATACCCCCCGCCACCGTATCCACCGGCGCTTGCCCGTACCCGTTCGTCGTAGTCCTCGGGCACCCGACGGAAGTCCGCACCGAATCGGTCGTAGCGTTTGCGAGTGTCCGGGTCGGACAACACTTGGTAGGCCTCGTTCACCTCCTTGAATGTGTCCTCCGCGGTGGGGTCCTTGTTCACATCGGGGTGATATTTGCGAGCCAGCTTTCGGTAGGCCTGCTGGATTTCGTCGGTGTCGGCGCCACGCGGGACTCCGAGAACTTCGTAGTAATCGCGCGCCATCGCTGCTCACCCCTCGGATCGGCTGACGAGCACCGCGGCGGGACGCAACTGCCGCCCGTCCTCGCCATACCCCGGTCGCACGACATCGACCACAGTCCCGGAATCGAGGTCGGGGCGGTCCACCACACCGACCACTTCGTGCAGTTCCGGGGAGAACGGCACACCGACCTCGTCGTGGCGTTCGAATCCGAACTGTGACAGCACCTGCACCGCCTGATCCCGGATCGCCTTCACACCCTCGACGACAGCCTGCGGATCACTACCGGCGTGGGCCAACGCGAGCTCCAGATTGTCCAGGACCGGCAGCCACGCCGCGGACACCTTCGCCACCTCCGCAGCGCGTTCCCGGCCCAGATCCTTGGCGTAGCGTTTACGCAGGTTATCCAGGTCCGCGAGGGCCCTGCGCCAGCGGTCCTCGAGTTGAGCCGACTCGCTCTCCGTACCGGTGGGATCAGGCGGCGTCTCGGCCTGGTCCCGGTCGGTGTCCTCGGTGGCCGGTTCGGTCGTCGAACGATCTGCGGACCTCTCCATCGCCTACCTCAGCTCCGGTCGAATTCGGCGTCGATCACGTCGTCGTCCTCCGACGACGCGGTGTCCCCACCATCTGCTCGGTGTCCGTCGCCGCCTGTCTGGACCGGCGCGAGCCCGTACAGCAACTGCTGCAACTCCGAGGTGAGTGGCTGCACTTCCGCCGGTGAAGCCCCCTCGTTCACAGCCTTCCGGGCATCGGCGACCAGCATCTCGGCGCGTGCCTTGTCGTGGGGTGGGGCACTGTCACCGAGTTCGGCGAGTCGCCGTTCCACCTGATAGGCCACCGAATCGAGCGCGTTGCGCGCATCGACCGCCTTCCGTAGCGCCTCGTCCTCACTCCGGTTCCGTTCGGCCTCGGCCAGCATGCGCTCGACCTCGCCCTGATCCAGATTGCCCTGCTCACTGATCGTGATGCTCTGTTCCTTGCCGGTGTCTTTATCGCGGGCGGTGACGTTGAGGATGCCGTTGGCGTCGATATCGAAAGTGACCTCGACCTGGGCCTCGCCCCGTGGCGCGGGGCGGATGTCTTCCAGCCGGAACCGGCCCAGCACCCGATTGTCGCCGGCTCGTTCGCGTTCGCCCTGCAGCACCACGACGTCCACTGCCGACTGGTTGTCTTCCGCGGTGGAGAACACTTCACTGCGCCGGGCGGGGATCGTGGTGTTGCGCTCGATGATCTTGGTCATCACCCCACCCTGGGTTTCGACGCCGAGGGACAACGGGGTGACATCGAGCAGCAGCACATCGGAGACCTCGCCCTTGAGCACGCCCGCCTGGACCGCGGCACCGAGCGCCACGACCTCATCGGGATTGACACTCATATTGGGGTCTTTGCCGCCGGTGAGCCGGCGCACGAGCGCCTGCACCGCAGGTATACGTGTCGAACCGCCGACCAGGATCACCTCGTCGATATCGTTGGCGGTGACTTTGGCGTCACTCATCGCCTGCTTCACCGGACCGAGGCAGCGTTCCACCAGATCGGCCGTCAGATCCTCGAATTTCGAACGCATGATCGTCGTGGTGAGATGTTTGGGGCCGTTCGCGTCAGCGGTGACGAAAGGCAAGTTGACCTGGGCCTGACTCACCGAGGACAACTCGACCTTGGCTTTCTCTGCCGCCTCGAACAGGCGCTGCAACGCCTGCGGGTCCTTGCGCAGATCGATATTCTCCGCACTCTGGAATTCATCGGCGAGGTAGTCGACCAACCGTCGATCGAAGTCGTCACCGCCGAGGTGAGAGTCGCCGGCCGTGGAACGCACCTCGACCACTCCGTCGCCGACATCGAGCAAGCTCACATCGAACGTTCCGCCACCGAGGTCGAAGACCAGTACGGTCTCATGGGTCTGCTTGTCCATGCCGTACGCCAGTGCCGCGGCGGTCGGCTCATTGATGATCCGCAGGACTTCGAGGCCGGCGATGCGGCCGGCGTCCTTGGTGGCGTTGCGCTGCGCGTCGTTGAAATAGGCGGGAACGGTGATGACCACTTCCTTGACCTTCTCACCGAGGAATTTGCTCGCGTCGTCGACGAGCTTGCGCAGCACCAGGGCACTGATCTCCTCCGGCGCGTATTTCTTACCCCGCACGTCGAATCGCGCCTCACCGTTGTCCCCCGGCACGACGTCGAAGCTCACCGCTTTGGCCTCCTCGGAGATCTCGTCGAAATGACGTCCGATGAAGCGTTTCGCCGAGTAGATCGTGCCCTTCGGATTCAAGATCGCCTGCCGACGGGCGAGCTGACCCACAAGGCGCTCACCGCTCTCGGTGAACGCCACCACCGACGGCGTCGTCCGTGCCCCCTCGACGTTGGAGATCACCATCGCCTCGCCTCCTTGCCAGCTCGCGATGACCGAGTTGGTGGTGCCGAGATCGATGCCTACTGCAGTTGCCATGAGTCATTCCCTTCGATTGGATCGAGGTGACGTGCCGTCGGCCGCCTCTAGCGCATACATGAGCACTCCGAGCAGAGCTGCCCGACCAGCGTGGAACCGGCCGACGACCTGTTCGATCAGCTGGCGATCACGTGCGACGATGGCCAGTTCGTTCACCGCGAAATGCTGGTCGGAGAGATGGTCGACAGCGCTTCCTGCGTCGGCGTAGGAGTCGAACGTTGCCACTACCCGACGTGCCGCGCGGCTCGGATCCACCGCGGAGGCTCCGCCACTGGACTCTGTCATCACGCCCCCTCGGCGGCGATGATTCGAGGTTCACCGAGCCGCACGTGTAGCGATTCGGCTCCGGTCGGTCAACGGGTTGAGCTCACGCACGGCTCAACCGCATGAAGTTCTTCATCCGCCTACGGGCACACGACGAAAACGGGAGACGGTATCGGCCGACTGCACTACCGGCACGGCTCCGGGCCGACCACTCCAGCGGCTCGTATTTACGGGTTCAACGCATCAACCGCTGTATCGCGCTTCGGCACGCAAAACTCCCGTTATCGGAAATTCTCGCACCCGACGCATCATGTGTCGACCGCCGCCGCACATTCGATCGCCGAACCGTTACTACTCCGCCGCGGCATCGAGCTATCCGAGAACACACCCGGTTCGCCGGCGACCGCAGGTGATCTCGGCAATGTTGCCCTGTCGACAAAGTTCACTGTTCACATCGCCGCTGCGGCCGCCGCGACGACGGTCTTGTCCTGCTCTCGGGTGCCGCCGCTGACGCCGACCGCTCCGACGACCTGTCCGTTGTGCCGCAGCGGGACGCCGCCGGCGAAGATCATGATTCGCCCACCATTGGAGCTGTGTATCCCGTAGAACTGCGCACCCGGACCCGCATCGACCGCAAGGTCTTCGGTCGAGATGTCCAGTGCTCGCGCAGTGAATGCCTTGTTTATCGAGATGTCGATGCTGGCGATCCAGGCACCGTCCATCCGCGCATGGGCTACGAGGTTGCCGCCGGCATCGACCACTGCAATATTCGACGGCGACTCGATCTCGGCGGCTTTGGCCCGGCCGGCGGCAATCACCCGCTGCGCGTCGTCGAGGGACACCGACCCCTGGTCGACTGTCATGACGCACCTGCCGTGATCTCCGCGAACTCGACAGCCGGTGCCGCGATCGACGTGGCCTGCAGTGCTGTTGTCATTGTTGTGCTCCTCTCGGTCAGGACCGCCTCACGGATGCAGCACGACCTTGGTCCATCCGTTATCGCGGGCGTCGAAGTGCCGGTAGCCGGACTCGGCCTCGGCCAGCGGGAGCTCATGAGAGACGATCCAAGACGGTGTCGCCCGGCCCCGGTGGATCAGGTCACGCAGCTGCCGGTTGTAATGCTTGACGTTGGCCTGTCCGGTACCGGCCTTCTGCCCCTTGAACCAGAATTTGCCCATGTCGAAGGCGATCTTGCCGTTGCGTTCGAGTTCGTCAGGGGCGTTGCGGTCCTGAGGCAGGAAAATGCCGACCACGCCGATATGTCCGGTGAAACGCACCGAGTCGACGAGCCGGTTCATCGTCATTGCGGCGTCCTCGTGACCTTGCGGGTCGTGCGCCTGGTACCCGACGCACTCACAGCCCTTGTCGGCGCCGCGCCCGCCGGTCATATCGAGGACCTGCTCGACCGGGTCGCCGATGGAGTCGTCGATGGGTGTGACCCCGATCTGCTCGGCGAGCCGCAACCGGTCGGGGTGACGATCCACGATCATCACCTGGCTCGCGCCCTGGATCATCGCCGAGTACGCCGCCATCAGGCCGACCGGCCCGGCTCCATAGACGACCATCGAATCGCCGGGTTGCATCTCGGCCAGTCGGGTGCAGTGCCACCCGGTGGGGAAGATATCGGAAAGCATCACATAGTCGGCTTCCTTGTCCTCAGCGTCCTCAGGCAGTCGCAGGCAATTGAAGTCACCGAACGGCACCCGCAGATACTCCGCCTGCCCGCCCCAGAACGGTCCCATCCCGGCGAAACCGAACGCGGCGCCCGCCATCTTCGGATCCGGGTGCACTGTCAGGCAGAACGCGGTCAACCCTTCCTCGCAGTTACGGCAGAAGCCGCAACCGATGTTGAATGGTAGGCACACCCGGTCTCCCGTGGTGACCTTGACCACCGCATCGCCTACTTCTGCCACGATTCCCAAGTTCTCGTGACCAAGAACCATCCCGGGCTCCAGATCGGTGCGGCCTTCGTACATGTGTAGATCCGACCCGCAAATGTTGGTGCTGGTGATCTTCACCAGCACATCGGTCGGCTGCTCTATCCTCGCATCGGGGACATCCTTCACATGAACTTCACGTGGCCCGTCGTACACAATCGCTTTCATCTCGACACTCCCTGACATGCGGCGTTCCGGACAATGCCCGGCCAGGCCGCCACAGGCGGGTTACGTGTCAGCGACCGACCGAATGAATCGCTGTTCTGGAGACAGCGGACGCGACGGAGCACGGAGCTGAGAACGACACCGAAACCTGGTCCACCACAATGTTTCGCGTACGGCCAACCGACAGCGGGTGCACTCCAGGCGTCACATTCTCTCCACCTCGGAGTCTCCTCTTTCGACTCCACGATCGCTAGGGTGGAATCGGCGAAACTTATTTAATGAGCTCGGGCGGAACCTTCCCTTCGCCGGTCGATGGTGTGGGAAAATGATGATCGCCGGAGACAACCCATTCCACAGTGAATCACTGGTCAACGCGAGAACAGGCCCAGACAACATCAGACCGGTCACGATCGAATAGGTGGACACCTGTGCGACAGGCCCGCTGAATTCGACTTGCCTCAGCTCTCTGTCGCTACCGGACACTTCAACATCATAGTGACGGAAACGCACCCGGACGGGGGGTTCCGCCCCGCACCGCCGTCCCACCAGCGCTGTACCACCGGCGGCTATCGCGATCGCGACCGCTTTACCGGCAGAACTCATCTGACGACCGCGGAGTGCGGTTCCGCGGGCGACGCCGCCTTCGGCATACTTCGCGCCCACACCGACGGCATCGCTGTCGTGATTGCGGATAGGCGGAACACGAGCGAGCTCGGTGCCGTTCGTGCCGGTCCCGGGTAGTGAACGGTCCGCGCGGCTCGCTGCGGAGACCACGCGAAAGCGTCATCAGCAGTTCGGCTGGAATGGAAAGCAGCTTTCGCCGACAGGCGCCGGAGCTCGCAAGACCTCTTCAGTGGGCGTGGGCAGGAGAGGCGGCTCCTCGATGACCGAGCTGATCGGCAGTTCGTCCCTGATCGGCTTCGGATCGGACTTATCGCCGGACTGAGCCAACAACCACAGCCTTCCACCGAGCACTGCGATCGCGGCGAACGCCGCAGCAGTCTGATACGGACTCCGCCTACTGGCAGCAGCCGGAGTGGATAGCGCACCATCACAGGCGGCCGCAGGACTGTCTCGGCAGGCCAGATCCGCTCCGGCCGCGGTGAGACCGGCGGCCGTGGCACCGAAGCCTTGGCGGGTACCGGTGGAGCCAGTAGCGTAGACCTCGATCGTGACGTCGGCAGCGATACGACCGGTGACGGTTCCGCCCGCCTGCGCGGGAACCCTGCTGCTGCCAAATCGGCGACGGTGGTGCGGTCGCCGCATTCGAGTGCATCGACCAATGCGTAGGCCTGGTCCGCGGTCCAGGCGATGCCGCCGGATCGGTGGGCTCTGTGGAACCAGGCCCGCAGTGGATTATGGTTCTCGCACAGCAACACAGTGCAGCCGTCAGCCGCCGATTTCTTGCCGAGCCGCCTCGACGAACCCCGCGGAGGAACGACCACCACCAAACCCGGGACATACACGGCGCTGCCCACCCCGACTGACCACGCGCTTCAGCTTCAACGCGCCGACGCGGGCCTGGTCGTAGGGGGTGGTGTCGTTGGCGCGGACATGGACCGGGTCACCAACATAGCCGGGAACCTGCCATCGGCTGTTCGACGTACAGATCAGCACACCGTCGCCGGGGACCCCTGGCGCAGTAGCTTTGATCTCGATCAGGACGGCGGTGAACGGGGTGATCACGATCAGATCGGCCTCTTGACCGGCGACGTACGCGTTGGTGGTCGCGATACCAGGGATCTTGAACTCCCCTGCCCACACCCTCAACCAATCGAAGACGCGCGATTCGGTACCGGACTTGGGCTTATCGGCGATGACGAGCATCAGAATCACCCCTCCCTGCTGCAGGTGATACCTATATGATATCGGCCAATCCGACAGGTTGCGCGACAATGATTGTGGCTCAGTATCTTTCGGACGATCAGCGAGGGCGGGCGCCACTCAGGGTGGGCGGCCAGAGCATCGGGCGCACCGGGTCTGCACGCCGGTCGACATGGCGGTTCGGGTGCCGGGCGCCCGAGCCGCCTCCAGCTCGCACGCTCCACGCCGGCATCGACTCCCTGATCCCGACGATGCCGCGGTTGATTCGTCGCCACGGCCCCACTGGTCACGCTCTACATGTTCCCGCCCACCCGGCCCCCCGACGAAATCGCTCACAGTCGGCGAGGCCCGCATCTCTTCCCGTGTGGGGCGCGGATTCAGGCTTCCGGCAACGGCAACGGCAACGGCAGCGCCGCGACGTGGGTTGGCCGCCGCGAAAGGGCACATACGCGAAGTGGCTATCAGGACTGTCTCAGCTGAACCCGGCTTGCCCCCACGCTACTGACCTGCACATATGGTTTTAGCAATTGATACTCACACCAAATAACAGCAGTTAGAAAGAGGGAGAGATGTGTCCGGAGGGGGACTTGAACCCCCACGCCCTATAACGGGCACTAGCACCTCAAGCTAGCGCGTCTGCCATTCCGCCACCCGGACCGGTGTGCTCAGCAAGAGTATCGGATTGCGCCACCGGGGCAAAATCGCGGGTGCCACCTGGGGTTTTCCGGTCCATTGTCAGCGGGTGACGAATTCCGGTCCGGGGGCTGCGGTGCGTGGGTAGATTGTGGTGCGCAGCGGAGCAGTCGCGGTGAGGAGCGCCAGGTGGGTCAGGATGTCGCGGTCGTTATCGGGGCCGGGGGTATGGGGCGGGCCATCGCGCGCCGGGTAGGGGGTGGCCGGCGGCTGCTGATCGCCGATTTCGACGAGGACAATCTGGGCGCGGTGGTCGAGGTGCTGGCCGGGGAGGGGCATGAGGTGCGCGGGCAGCGTGTCGATGTCTCGGATGCGAAGTCGGTGGCGGCGCTGGCGGAGGTCGCCGGCGAGGCGGGGCGGGTTACGCATATAGCGCATACCGCGGGGGTGTCGCCGACGCAGGGGGTAACGAAGGCGGTGCTGGAAGTGGATCTGCTGGGGACGGCGCTGGTGCTGGATGCCTTCGAGGGTGTGGTTGCCGAAGGTGGGGCGGGGGTGGTGATCGCGAGTATGTCGGCGTATATGGCGCCGCTGCCGGACGATCAGGTCGCGGCGCTCGCGTATACGCCGACGGCGGAGTTGCCGGCGTTGCCGTTCCTGGATCACGAGGCGCATCCGGGTATCGCCTATGCGATGGCGAAACGGGGCAATGTGGCACGGGTGCAGGCCGCGGCGGTCGCGTGGGGGCGGCGGGGTGCCCGGCTCAATTCGATCAGCCCGGGGGTGATCTCGACGCCGATGGGGCGGCAGGAGCTGGACGGCGAGTCGGGGGCGGCGATGCGGGCGATGGTCAACGCGTCGGCGACGGGGCGGTTGGGGACTCCGGATGATATCGCGCACGCGGCGGCGTTCCTGCTGGATCCGGCGTCGAGTTTCATCTCGGGGGTGGATCTGCTGGTCGACGGCGGGACGGTGGCCGGGGTGCGGGCACTGGCCTCCGGGAACCTGCCCTAGCGGCCGGTCCGCGTCCAGCGTCCCGGTCCGGGTGAGCGGAATTGTTGACGACGCCCGCACGGGGGGATGATGATGCGGCCATCAGCCCCGACGTCCCGGAAGTGAACTGTGCCGCACACCAGAGTCCCCGCCGTCCACCTGGGTCCGGAATACGATCCCGCGCTCGCCCGGGGAATCGAGGCGGGGGGCGGTCGGCTGGTGCCGTTGGACGAGGCCGAGGCGGTGGTGTGGAAGGGCGGGCCGGATTCCTTCCCCGAACGGTTGCCGGACGCGGTGCGGTGGGTGCAGTTGCCGAGTGCGGGTATCGAACGGTGGTTCGCCGCGGGGCTCATCGACGACGACCGCGTCTGGACTTCGGCAGCCGGCGCCTATGCACCGAGCGTGGCCGAGCATGCGGTGTCGCTGTTGCTGGCGGGTGTGCGGGGGCTGGGTGAGCAGGCGCGGGCGACCTCGTGGCGCAAGGCCGAGTTCGAGAGGCGGGTGGGGACGCTGCACGGGGCCACTGTCGCCATCATCGGCTGCGGGGGTATCGGCCGGGCGATGATCCCGCTGTTCCGCGCGTTCGGGGCACAGGTGCTGGCCTCCACCCGGTCCGGGGCGCCGGTGCCGGGGGCGGTCGAAACGGTGGACGCGAGCCGCAATGCCGAACTCTTCTCGCGCGCGGACCATATCGTGATCGCGGCACCGGCGACGGCCGAGACCGCGCATCTCGTCGACGCCGACGCGTTGGCCCGGATGAAACCGGCGGCCTGGATCGTGAACATCGCCCGGGGTTCGCTGATCGATACCGATGCGCTGGTGCAGGCGCTGCGTGCAGAGACCATCGGCGGCGCGGCCCTGGATGTGACCGATCCGGAACCGCTACCGGACGGGCATCCGCTGTGGTCGCTGCCGAATGCGCTGATCACCCCGCATCTGGCGAATCCGTCCGGCGGTCTGCCCGGTCTGCTGGCCGAACATGTGCGGGCCAATGTGGAGCGATTCGCGGCGGGTGAACCGCTGCTGGCCCTCGTCGATACCGAACGCGGGTACTGATCGGGCGGCGAACACCTGCCCGGCCCGTCGGGTCAGACTTCGAGTATCTCGTCGATCGGGCGCCGCGGGGTATCGGCGAGCGGCGCGGCGCTGCGGGGACTCCAGCCGACCCGCACCATGGACTGGGGGTACGCGCAGTCGTGGAGCAGGCCGGTCCGGATCTCCTGCCGTGCGTCCGGTACGCCGAGCGGTTCGGTCTGCACGCTGGTCGCCAGGCCCAGTTCGGTCGCGGTCAACAGCAGTGCGCTGGTGGCCTCCCCCGCCCGCAGCTGGGCACGCCGGTCGTCGCGGATGGTACCGACGACGAGCCATTGTGCGGCGTCCGGCTGGTTCGCGGGGTCGAGCAGTGCGGGGTCGGCGAAGGTGCGCACCGGGATCTCGCCATCCGGGCGGGCGGCGGGGGCGTTGCGGGACGGCACTCCGTCGGTGAGCCGGTCGCGTCCACTCCAGTGGGCGATCTCCTCCCGGTACAGTCGGTCGGTGGCGTGCGCGGCGACCGCGTGCTGCATGGGCGTCGCCAGTCGTGGCAGTAGGGTGTCGGGGACCTGCCGGACAGCGGCGCCGCACGCCGAGACCCGGGCGGCCAGGGACCGCAGATGGCGGGCCGGGATCGGCTTGGGCAGATAGTGGCGGCGGTCGGTCCGGCGCAGCAGGATGGCCGCGGCCATTTCGATCTCGGCGTCGGTGGGTGGCCGGCGGGTGGTGTGGATCGTGGCGAGGTGATCGGGGTCGCCGGGATCCGGGCAGTAGTCCACGGCGGAGGCCCAGCCCAGCGCGGCCAGAGCGGCACGCATATGGTGCAGCGCGGCTCCACAGCTGACGATGAGTGACCGCAGCGAGGGATCGGTGACGATCAGTTGCCGGCCGGTGTCGGCGAAGAGCTGGATACCGGAGTCGGCGGACCGCCAACGCCAGGGTTGGGTGTTGTGCACGGACGGCGCTCGGACTGCCAGGCCGAGGGCGAGATCGGTGGCCTCACGATCCGGGATCGTGGCGGACATTGTATTGCGTCCTTCCGACGACGGGCGGTGTGCAGATTTCCGGCTCGGACAACTCGCCGGCGGCGCGGCCGTGACACCGCGGCTTCGTCGGCCTCGATGCCGGACGTCTGCGGTGCGAATTCCCTGAATCCGAGAGTAGACGCACCCGAACGGCACCACCCGGCGAGATTTGCCGGGCGATGTCCGGGACAGCGGCACGGCGATGCTACGAATCGCTCACCGGGCGCGGTGATTCGATGCCTTACCGGTGAAGACTGTTCGTCCAATCGAATTATATGACTCCGGTCACACCCACGTAGTGTTACCGGTTATTAGCTCCGCTGCGGCGGGCCGGTGTGGACGGACACGTTGCGGCCGGTTCTGTTTCCCGGCCCGGAAGCCGGGTAGATCGGCAGTACTCTGGCCTACTACCCCCTGGTGACCAGCTGTGACAGATGCGAAACACCGAAGAAAGGGATGCACATCATGCTGCTACGCCGGTTCGCCCGCCCCCTACTGGCGAGTGCGTTCGTCGTCAACGGAGTCGAAACCCTGATGCATCCGGAATCACGGGTGAAGGAAGCGTCGACTTTGGTCCACAAGGGGAAGGAATCGCTGCCGTCCGATATCGCGGGCAACCTGCCCGCCGACCCCAGCACCCTGGTTCGGGTGACCGCGGCCGTGCAGATCGCCGGGGGCGCTCTCCTGGCGCTGGGCAAGGCGCCGCGCCCGGCGGCGCTGGCGCTGGCGGCGACGGTGGTCCCGGCGACGGTGACCGAACAGAACTTCTGGGCCGAGAACGACCCCGACCGCCGCGCGGCGAAACGGACGGCATTCCTCAAGGACGTGAGCCTGCTCGGGGGCCTGATGATCGCGGCGTCGGATACCGCCGGTAAACCCTCGCTGGGCTGGCGGGGACGCCGCGCCGCCCGCCGGGCCGCCGCCACGGTCGGCGGTGCGCTGCCGGTAGGTTCAGCGGCCCGTGGCGGCACGGGCGAGACCGTCCGGCAGCAACTGCACCAGGCCGCCGACCGGGGCCGAGATCTGGCGGGTTCCGCGGCCGACCGCGGGGCGGAGCTGGCCGAGATCGCGCAGCAGCGGGGTCCGGTGTGGGCGGATACCGCGAAGAAGCGGGGCGCCGACTGGGCCGATATCGCCAAGCATCGCGGTGTCGAGCTGGCCGAGACCGCGCAGACCCGCGGTCCCGAATGGGCCGCCGTGGCCAAGAACCGTGCCGCCGAGCTGGCGGACTACACCAAACACCGCGGCGGCGAACTCGCCGAGACGGCGCAGCAACGGGGACCGGAGTGGGCGGAAGCGGCCAAGAGCCGCGCGGCCGAACTCGCCGACTACACCAAACACCGCGGCGGCGAACTCGCCGAAACCGCCCAGCACCGCGGCCCCGAATGGACCGAGGCGGCCAAGAACCGTGCGGCCGAACTCGCCGACTACACCAAACACCGCGGCGGCGAACTCGGCGCCTCGGCGAAGGCGCAACGCGCCCAGCTGGCCAAGGCGAAGGCGAAGGCCGACAAAGCGAAGGCGAAGGCCAAGAAGAAGGCCGCGAAGTCCAAACTGCGCTGAGAACGCGGCGAATTCGACGATGCCCGGGCCGTGCGGTCCGGGCATCGTCGTGTCACATCCCGGGAAACTCGAGGATCGGCGGCGGATAGTCCGTGTCGAGCCGCCACGGCCGGTGGATCGCCCGGCCGTCGATATCGGCGAGTTCGGGCACCCAGCGCCGCACGTAGTCGCCGTGCGGGTCGTAGCGGTCGGCCTGGCGCAGCGGGTTGAGCACCCGGTTCGGGCGGGTGTCGTTTCCGGTTCCGGCGACCCACTGCCAGTTGAGTTGATTGTTCGCCAGGTCCGCGTCGACCAGCCAGTACTGGAAGTGCCGCGCGCCGGCCCGCCAGTCCACCCGCAGCGATTTGGCGAGAAAACTCGCGGTGATCAGGCGCGCGCGATTGTGCATCCACCCCTGTGCGTGCAATTGCCGCATCCCGGCGTCGACGATCGGGATACCGGTGCGTCCCGCGCGCCAGGCCTCCAGCGCCTGCTCGTCGTCGCGCCAGCGGATATCCCGCGCGCGATAGTCGGCCCATGCCGCGCCGGGCCGAGCGGCCAGCACCTGGTGGTGGAAGTCCCGCCAGGCCAGCTGCCGGACGAACGCGGCGGCGCCCTCGGTGGAATCACCGGCGCGGCGAACCACCTCCCCCGGCGAGAGGCAGCCGAAATGCAGGTACGGAGAAAGCCGTGAGGTGGTATCGGCGGCCATATCGTCACCGCCCGACGCGTAACCGTCGAGGTTTCGGGAAAGCCAGTCCCGCAGTATTTTCCGGCCCGTGGTCTCGCCGCCGACAGACAGTTCGGGAGAGGGTTCCCCCGCGCCGAGCTCACCCGGCTCCGGGAGGGACCCGGGGGTGATCTCCGGCAGCTCGAGGCGGTGCGGTGCGCGCAGCGCCGCGCGGTGCCGGTCGCTGGTCCAGCGCCGCAGATAGGGCGTGAACACCGCGAAGTGATCACTGCCGGCGGGCACCAGATCTCCCGGCGGTACGACGGTCAGCGAGGCCGGGTGGACCCGCAGTTCGCGACCGTCGCGGCCCAGCCGGTCCCGCAGCCGCCGCTCGCGGAGGCGGCTGTAGGCACTGACATCGGCGGCGATGTGGACGACGGGCGCGTCCACCGCCTCCGCCACCCGCGCCACCTCTTCGGCGACGTCTCCGGCCCGGACGACCAACCGGCCGCTGAGCGCACGGAGTTCGTCGTCGAGTTCACGCAGGGCGGCCGCCAGGAAATGCGCGCGATTGGGCGGGCAGGACCGGCCGGACAGGATGGCCTCGTCGATAACGAAGAGCGGGACCACCGTATCGGCCTCCCGATGCGCCGCGGTGAGCACCGGGTTGTCCCGCACCCGCAGATCGCGGGTGAACAGGGCGACCGCCGCCGCGGTCACGCGAACCAGACCAGGCAGAAGGTGTGCCCGACCGGGTCGGTGTAGACACGGAAGGTCTTTTCCGCATGGACGAATGTGGCGCCCAGCGCCAGGACTGCCGGTTCGGCGACCTCCACATCGCTGACCAGTACATCGAAGTGGATCTGCTGCGAGCCGGCCGGATCCGGGAACCGGGGCGGCACGTACTCCGGCGACAACTGGAACGCCAGGCGCCGGCCCTGCGGATCGACCATGGCGACCCAGGTCTCGTCGCTCTCCGAGCTCACCACTTCCCCACCGAGCAATCCGAGATAGAACTCGGACAGCTTCCACGGATCCGGGCAGTCCAGTACTACCGTCCGCAATCCCTCTACTCCGTCGGCCGCCATGGTCCGGCCCTCCTTCCGCACGTGATACCGATGCGTACCCGGGCCCCCGTCGGGAAAACCCGCACGCGCTGCGCGCCGAGTGTAGGGCGGGGGCCCGGGTCGGGAGGGGATGCGCGTCAGCGCGTCGGGAGCGGCACCTCTTCGTACACCTCGCCCACCACGCCGGCGAGCAGCCGGTTGGTCATCTCCCGCTTCAGAACGGTCAGCCGGGCGTCGTCCGCCGCGTCGCGGTCGCGGCGCGCGCCGAGTTCGATGAATTCGGCGGTGACGAATCCCGCGTCCCGTAGGCGCAGCGGCACGGCCCGGTCGCGGTAGGTGAATTCCCAGACGTAGCGGGCGAGGACGGGCCCGCGCTCGGGGGCGGCGAGTTCGGGTGCGACAGTGAAACGGTCGCCGGTGACCGCGCGCAACGCCATCTCGATCGCGTCCCGGCCGCCCGGACCGGGGAATGCGGTGCGGACCGTCACTTCCCGTCGTTCGACGGCACCGAACAACGAAACAGCGTGCCGCATCGCGCAGTACGCGTGCGCGACGCCACCGGGGAACTCGGTGCCGTGATATTTCATCAGGTCGGCGAACGAGAGTTCGATCGGTGTCCCGGATTCCAGAACTGTCAGCATGTCTTCTCTCTTTTCCTGGTGGCCCAGTGCAGTGCCGAATAGAGCAGTTGCGTCGCTCCCGGCATGAACCCGGAGCCGTGGTGGTACACCGGGTCCATCGTGGTGACGAGCAGCCTCCCCGCGGTAGAACTCTCGTCGATATAAAGGACGGAGCCGTCGCGGCCGCCGTCCTCGGTGTGCAGGTCGACCAGGCTCACCGCACCCGGTGGCGGTTCCAGCACGCCGTGGTAGTGCCAGATCACCGAGCGGTCGGCGAAGAACTCCCAGGCGGGATGGCCGGGGGCCTGTTTCCGGAGGCGGTGGTCCTCGCCGGTGCGCCACCACCAGAACACGGTGGGCCGGGGCTCTTCCCGGATGCCGGGCAGCCATTGGCCGGCGTGATTCTCCCCGAAGACGAGCACGGTCGCGCCCTGTTCGAGCCCGGCGAGGACGGTATCGGTCCACCGGGTGAGCAGGTCCGGGCGGAGGCGGTCGGCGACCACGATCACCTCGGCCGCGCCGATCTCGTCCGGGGCACCGGTGCGCACGTGTACCGGCCGGATCCGGTAGGGCGCCAGGGCTGGATCGGCGAGGGTGGCGAGCTGGGCGTGGCTGCCGCCGTGTAGGAAGGCGATACCGCGATCGGGGTCAGTCATCGTCACCTTCCAGCCAGCGCAGGAGTTGCGGGTGCAGCCGCGCGGTACCGCGGTCGGCGCCGGCGAACTGGAGCAGGTCGTTGCCGCCGTGGACCAGGACCCGGCCCGCACCGAGTGGGTAGTCGTAATCGATCGGTGCCCGGGTACGTCCGATGGTGTGGACGATCCGGGCGTGTTCGGGCAAATCCAGATAGCAACCGCGCCCGTAGAATCCCGCGACACCGATACGTTCCAGTTCCGCGAACGGGACGGGTCCGCGGGTGCCGGTGTTGTAGAGGAACGACTTCGGATCGGTGCCGGCCCATACGGGGTGTTCGGTCACCCGGGTCAACGCGAGGTCGCGCGGGTTACGGAACTCCAGCTTGCGCCATCTCGTCAGCCCGTCGAGGAACAGCCGCTGCACATGCCCGTTCACGACGATGCGTCCGCCGCGCGCGACGAACGCATCGAGCAGCGGGCGCTGTTCGACCAGGTATTCCTGGTCCACGTCACCGGTCAGGTAGAGACCGGTGACCCCGCGGGTGCACTCTTCCGGCAGATCGTAGACGTCGACCTCACGGAATCCGCCGGCGTACTCACCGCTGCGCGGGGCCATCACGGCCTTCAGTACCGTCACGAGATCCCCCGTCCGAAATCCGGCACAGTGAGCCGCCGGACCGCGCTGGGTGTCTCGATATCGGCGGTCACGATCGGCACGCCGTACATCTCCGACAGCAATGCGCCGGTGAGCAGTTTGCGGGTCGGGCCGTGGCGCTGATCGTCGGCGGCGACCATCAGCATGGACCGTTCGGCCACGTGCAGGGCGTGATCGGGGTGATGGGTGGTCATCACGACCGCCATTCCCTCGTCGGCCAGCGCGCGGAGCACGCTCAGCACCTGGGCCTGGTTGCGCAGGTCCAGGGCGGCCGCGGGTTCGTCGAGCACGATGGTGTCGCAGTCGGAGACCAGCGCCCGGGCGATGAGCACCAGTTGACGCTCGCCCCCGCTGAGCGCGGTGTAGTCGCGATCGACGAGGTGCTGTACGCCTACCCGGCGCAGTGCCTCCCGAGCCGCGGCGCGATCGGCGGCCGTGGGAGTGCGGTAGAGCTTCACGGTGCGGGCCCGGCCCATGAGGACGATATCGAGCACCGAGAACGAGAAGACGACCGAATGGCTCTGCGGGACGTAGCCGACCGGACCGGAGGATTCGACCGAACCGGAGACCGGCCGGATGAGACCTGCCAGGCATTTGAGCATGGTGGTCTTACCGCGTGCGTTCGGTCCGAGCACGGCGAACACCTCGCCCGCGGCGGCGCGGACCGAGACATCGCGAAAGATCCACGGTCCCTTGGCCGAATAGCGGTAACAGAGCGAACTAGCCGCGAGCATCGGCACCCCACAGGCGGGCACGGTTACGGATCAGCAGCACCACGAAGAACGGGGCACCGATGATGGCGGTGAGAATCCCGATCGGGATCTCGGCGGAGCTCAGGGTGCGCGAAAGGGTATCGATCGCGGTCAGATAGGCGGCCCCGAGCAGCGCGCTGACCGGCAGCACCATCCGGTTGTCGGTACCGACCATCATGCGCACCAGGTGCGGGACCACCAGGCCCACCCAGCCGATCACCCCGGCGACCGAGACCGAACCCGCGGTGATCAGCGCGACGCACAGCAGCAGGAAATTGCGCAACCGCGCGGGATTCAGGCCCAGTGCGGTGGCGTCCTCGTCGCCCATGGCGAGGATGTTCAGCCGCCAGCGCAACGCGAGTACGACCACGCCCGCGGCCACGATCGGGATCGCGGCGGTGAGCACCTTGGCGTAGGTCGCCGTCGCCAGCGAACCCATGAGCCAGAACACGATCGAGGGCAGTTCGCTGTAGGGGTCGGCGATATAGGTGATGAACGAGACCATCGCCTGGAACATCGCACCCACCACGGTACCGCCGAGCACGATCATCAGCAGCGGCGCGCCGGGTACCGCCCGGGCGATCGCCACCACCAGCACCAGCGCCAGCACGCCGCCCAGGAAAGCACCGCCGACCAGTGCGGCACCACCGAAGCCGGCGAGCAGGATCAGCACACCGCCGAACGAGGCGCCGGAGGACACGCCCAGCACCTGGGCGCTGGCCAGCGGATTGCGGAACACGGCCTGCATGACCGCGCCGGTGAGCGCCAGTCCGGCGCCGAGCAGGATCGACAGCAGCACCCGGGGCAGCCGCACATCCAGCACCACGGTGCGTTCCTGCGCGTACCAGGTCTGTTCCAGCGGAAACACCTGGCCCAGCAGGATTCGCACGATCTCGTTGGGTGGCACGGTGTAGCGGCCCACCGCGAGCGCGGCGAGGGCCACCACGATCAGCAGGACCAGGAATCCCGGGATGGCGAGGAGGCGCCGATCGAAGCGCGCGCGGCGCGGCGCGGGAGCTTCCGGCGCCGCGACCACCGCCGGGTCAACGGAGGAACTGGTCATAACCCGCGGCGTCCTTGTTCAGGTCCAGGCGCAGCACCTGATCGATCTCCGCGTCGGAGATGCCGTACGCGAACAGGTCGTCGAAGGCGGCCCGGATATCGGCGCGGAACTGCCCGTCGCGCGCGGCCGGGTACAGGATCCGGTGCATCCACTGCCACATCAGCGGCGATTCCGCGCTCGGCACCTGCCAGCGGTAACCGCCGAGCGGGGTCTTGTAGACGCGTTTGTTCTGCACCGCGCCGACGCCGGCCAACCGCGGGTCGGCATAGATATCGGCAGGTGTGCTCTGGTCGAATCCGCTGAGCATGATGACCTCGGGGTTCCAGGCCAGGATCTGCTCGGGGCTCACCTGCCCGGAGTCGGAGACGAACCCCTTGGTCACCAGCTCGGCGCCCACGAGATCGAATTGGAAACCGTCGTATCCTTTGGCGCTGGTGGTGCTGTAGGTGTCACCGGTCCGGGACAGGATCATCGCCCGGGGCCGCGGTGCCGTCTGCGCGGCCACCTGCGCGCGCATCTCGGACTGTTCGGTGCGCTGCCAGTCGATGAGTTCTTGGCCGCGTTCGGGTTTACCCGCGATCTGCGCGAACAGGGTGATCCACTGTTCGAGATCGTCCTGGGTGCCGTACTTCAGGCCTACGACGGGGAACCCGGCCGCCTCGATCGGCGCCGTGACCTTGGATCCGCGGTCGCCCCACTGCACCACCACATCGGGGTCGAGTTGCAGCAGCGTTTCCACATTGGGCACGAAATCGTTGCCCGCGACGACGGCCGAATCGGCCGAGCCGGGGAACATGGTGGCGAACATGCCGCCCCGGTTCGCCGCCAGGGTCGACTGGTTTATGCCGACGATGCGGTTGTAGCCGCGGTCGACCGCGGCGAAGATCGACGGCGCCGGCATCACGGTGAACGCCACCTTGTCCGCCGGACCGTCCAGAGTGACGGTCTCGCCCCGCTGATCGACGATGGACAGCGCGCCGGTGGCGGCCGCTTCCTCGGTCTGCGCTTCCCGGGTCGAGCACCCGGTGGTCAGCGCGAGGGCCCCGATCATGCCGGCGACCATCCATCGCCGTGGCGGCAAGCTCCGCTTCCACCGCCGTGCACGCTGCATATTCGATGCCATGCGCTCTACCGTCCTGCCTCTGAATCGTACAAACAGGATTCAGGTTAGCCTTACCTATCAGACGGTGTGGATCGGGGGTGGCTCACTTATCGGCGGCCGCTCCCCCGCTACTGCCGGTGTTCCGCGCGTTCGGTCGCGGGCGTGGGGTGCGCGTTGCCACCGAAACCACTGGGCCACCACACCTTCGGACCGACCAGAGCGAACAGCGCGGGGATGACGACGGTGCGCACCAGGAAGGTGTCGAGCACAATGCCGATGCCGACAATGATGCCGAGTTGGGTGAGCGTGATCAGCGGCAGCACACCCAGGACGCAGAACACCGCGGCAAGTACGATTCCCGCACTGGTGATCACCGCGCCGGTCGCCGAGACCGCGCGCACCATACCGTCGACGGTGCCGTGACCGGGCGTCTCCTCCCGGGCCCGGGTCACCAGGAAGATGGTGTAGTCGATACCGAGGGCCACCAGGAAGAGGAAGGCGAACAGCGGCACCGTCGTATCCAGCGCGGGGAAACCGAAGAGATGCGTGCTCACCAGACTGCCCAGCCCCAGCGCGGCCAGGGCGCTCAGCACGGTGACGCCGATCAGCAGGACCGCGGCGGGCAGCGCACGCAACAGGACGAGCAGCACCGCGAAAACCACCACCAGGATGAGCGGGATCACCAGCGACTGGTCGTGCCGAGCGGCGTCGCGGGTGTCGAGCGCTTTCGCATCGCTCCCGCCCACCATGGCCCCGGCGCCGGGTATTCCGGCCAGTGTGCCGCGCAACTGTTCGATCGTCGTATAGGCCGCCTCGGATTCGGGCGCGGCCTCGAGGGTGACCATCCACCGGTCCATCCCCTCGTGACCACCCGCGGGCATCACAGCGGAGACACCGGGGGCGGCCTCCAGCGCCGGACGGACCGCCGCGGCGGCGTCGTGCCGGGTGAGCACCACGGTCGGGTCCGAAGCACCCGAGGGGAAATGGGCGGCAAGGGTGTCCAGGCCGTCCACCGATTCGGCCCGCACCCGGAACTGTTCGGTCTGCGACAGTCCGATATCCGCGCCGGTCAGACCCGCCGCACACACGACCAGCAGCGCGATCGCCCCGCCGGCGACCACAGCGGGCCGGGTCACCACCCGGGTGGCGATCCCATGCCACACGCCGTGCGCGGCGGTACCGTCGGCACTCGCGTGCGGCACGAAGGGCCAGAAGATCTTCCGGCCGCACAAGGCCAGAGCGGGCGGCAGCGCCAGCAGGACGAAGACCACGGCGACCAGCAGGCCGGCGGCCGCCATCAGGCCGAGCGAACGCGTATTGGGCAGTGTCGCGAGCAGCAGCGTGCACAGGGCCAGCACCACGGTCACATTGCTGGCGAGAATCGCCGGGCCGGCGCGACGGACGGCCTCACGCAGCGCGTCGCGGTGATCGCTGTGCCCATGCAGTTCATCGCGATAGCGGGAAACGAGCAGGAGCGCGTAATTGGTGCCCGCGCCGAACACCAGGACGCTGGTGATACCGGCGGTGGAGCCGTCGAAGGAGAGGTCGGTGACGCGCGCGAGCGCGGTGCCGATACTCGTGGCGGTCCGATCGGCGAGGCCGATCACCAGCAACGGCACCAGCCACAGCACCGGTGAGCGGTAGGTGACGATGAGCAGCAGCGCGACCACCAGCGCGGTGACGGCCAGCAGGGTCACGTCCGCACCGGCGAAGGAGTCGGCGATATCGGCGCCGAACGCTGGGCCGCCGGTGATCTGCACGGTCAGGCCGGGTGGGGCCTGGTCCGCGGCCACCTGGCGCAGCCGGTCGATCTCGGTGGCCAGGTCCGCCCCGTTCAGGTCGGCGGACACCGTCGCACGTCCCAGTGCCGCCTTACCGTCCGGCGCGACCACGAGCGCGTCCTCGGCGGTACCGGAGACCTCCTGAACCGTCTTCGTGGCGGCGGCGCGGTCGGAATCGGTCAGTTCCGCGCCGTCGGTTCGGGTGATCACCAGGATCGCCGGCGCGTCCCGGCCGCCGGGGAACTGCGCCACCGCGGCGTCGACCCGCGCGGCTTCGGAGTCCTGCGGCAGCGAGGTCGGCGCCTGACCGGCGTCGTCGTTTCCACCGACTCCCACGATCACCGCGCAGGCGGCAGCGAGGACGGCGAGCAGCAGGACCCATGAGCGGCGGCCGGTGACCACGGCGGCGAAGCGTTCCCAGGCGTTCACGCGGCAACTATTTCAGAAACTGAAATAATCGGCAAGGCCGACGCCGCCGGCACCTAGACTTTTGCGAGCGGTATCAGGGAAAGGACAGCGCAGGTGAGAGACGAACCCCCGGCGGAGACGGACAGCACACCCCGGGCACGCGCCGAAACCGAGATCGCCACCGATATCCGCGCGCTGACCGCGGTGTCCGAGCAGATCGGGCATCTGTTCGCCCATTCGCACGCCCTGCGCAGCACCGATTTCCGTGCGCTCATGCACATCGCCACCGCCGAAGCGGAGAGCCGGCCGCTCACCGCCGGACAACTACGCGAACTCATGGGCCTATCCCCGGCCGCCATCACCTACCTGGTCGAACGGATGATCGCCTCGGGCCATATCCACCGCGAGACCGATCCCGGCGACCGCCGGCGGGTGCTGCTGCACTACTCCGACCACGGCATGTCGGTGGCCGGCGAATTCTTCCACCCGCTGGGCCGGCGCACCCGCTCGGCGCTCGCCGCCCTGCCCACCACCGATCTCGCCGCCGCCCACCGGGTACTCGCCGCGGTGACCTCCGCCATGTGGGAGCACCATGCCGCGCTGACCCAGGAGCCGGACGGGCGGTAATCGGGACACCGACACGCCGAACCTCCGAAATACTCTGAATACTGCCGTTCGGCGTGGGTAGGACGCCCACGACCCGCGGACGACCGCATGCCGATTGCCTCGGCTGTACGCGGGTACACGGCCGGGCAGACAGGAGGTGTGTCATGCCGAAGGAATGGACCGACAAACAGGAACGGCAGTACGAGCACATCAAGGATTCCGCCGAGGATCGCGGGGCGAGCACCAAGCGTGCGAAAGAAATCGGGGCGCGGACGGTCAACAAGAACCGTGCCCAGGCCGGGCAGACGAAAACCGCGAGCCGAACCTCGACCCGAGATATATCACCGCAGCGTCGCGGCGGCCTGCGCTCGGGCACCGACCAGCCCAAAGGCCGGACCCGGGACCAGCTGTACAACGAAGCCAAGAGCCGCAATATCAAAGGCCGCTCCAAGATGACCAAGAACGAACTGGCCCAAGCCCTGGACCGGTAGGCACGGCGAGAAAACACCGGCACGCGCGCGGTTCCGAGCAGCCGGGGGCCGGTCCGAGTTCGTGCCCGGCTGCGTCGGCCGGAGCAGGTCCGTGTAGCGGCGGCGGCACCCCTCATCGGCGCTGCGCGCCTCGCCAAATCTGCTGAACCGAGTTGCTGACAGACCTGAACTCCCGCACGATGCCTACATCATCGGCCCGGATCCGGCAGCCGGTCGCCGGGTCGACGGGGCACTCGACTCCCCGGGCGCCGGCCTCGGGTACCACGGGCCCACATGTGGCGGCGAACCACTCCATTCTCCGAGCGATTCACGGTCGATACTCGATGATGCTTCGGCCGGGATCCTCGAAAGTCCGAGCGCGGTCGCCATGGGCGGGGAAAGGGTACGCAGACGTATCGATGATCATGTCTCGGTCGCCGAGTTCGCGCACCTGGGGATCAGCAAGGGCGTCGAGAGCGATCTCACGACAGGTCGCGAAGCGTACTCCCTGTTCGAGGCCGTACTCGATCAAGGTCCGCAGCGCGACGGCACGGCTCGGTCGACCGCTCAGAAACGGATGGCAGCAGAGGTTGAACAGACTCCCGAACTCACACATGGCGTCGATCTCCAATTTCCACATGCCGAGAACCTTCTCGGGCGACTCGATCACGCTGCCGATCGAGGGCTCGGGCAGAAACGCGTACTGCTCCCAGTCGTCGAGGGACCAGTGCACAGGTAATTCGACCAGTGGGCGGTCGTCCGCATCGACCAGCCGGTACGGCTTATCGTCGCCCATGAGCGAGGAGTCGTACAGAAGCCCGAACTCGCGGACCAAACCGGGTGTGCGCTCCGTGGCTTCCCACATCGCCGCGCGATGGCCGGACAACTCGATGCCCTGTGATTGGAAAACATCGAACGCTCGCTCGAAGTCTTGCCGCTCTTCACCAGGAGAAAGGCTTGTCGCCGACCGGTGGCTGTAGGAATGGTGCGCGACTTCATGGCCCCGGTCGACGATTTTCGGCGCCAGGTCCGGGCGCGTTTCGGCCACCCAGCCCGGTACGAAGAAGGTCGACCGGATGCCGACCTGGTCGAGGATATCGAGCAACCGCGGCACCCCGACATCGGGTCCGTAGGCTTGATGAGACATCGTCATGGCGTGCGCGGCGACAGCGGAACCCTGGGCGAGAATGGGGGTCTCGGCGTCGACGTCGAATGTGATCGTCGCGGCCGCGGCATGTCCGCGCAGCCAGTGGGGAGTACTCATATCAGTGCACCTTTTCCGTAACGGGTTCGGAGTTTTCAGGGTTCGGCGTACCGGTACCGGCAATCGAGTCGCCGCCCTCCGGTGACGACTGTGTCAGGGGCTGCGCCCCTAATACGAGAGCACCGGACAAGAGCAGTCCTCCCGCACCGACCAGAACAGTCGTGATGGTCAACGGAAGCGCCAGCGCGGTGAGGCCGGTCAGCAGCAACCCGCCGATGATCGCTCCGGGCTGGCTCATGGAGTAGGCGAACGCGCTACCCGTTCCGCGGCAGTCGGCATCGAAGCATTCGGTCTGGAAGAACATGAGTGCGGCGTAGGGACCGAGCATGAGGAAGAGCCCGGCCATGTACGCGATGAGGACGAAGACCGGGTTGCTCGGGCCCAGCATCAGCACCGCGAACGCGACTCCGGATGCGCTCCAGCCGGCGGCGATGACGCGTCGCCGTCCCCAACGGTCGCCGATCCAGCCGAAGAACAGATATCCCGCGGCGCCGACGACATTCGACGCGATGACCAGAATCAAGGTTGTCGATGCGTCGAGTCCCTTTCCGGTCTCCAGCACGGTGGTCCCCAGTACGGAGAACACCTGAAGCCCGAAGTAGTTGAAAATCCACGCCAAGGACAGAAAGAGCGTGTTGCGGATATGGCGCCGCTGGAAGATCCGCGCGAACGGTGACCGCGCCGACGGAGCGAGGCCGGTGGGCTGCGGCAGCTGGGTCGTCTGCTCGCCGGTGCGCTCCCGCGTCTCCTGGCGGGCTCGCCTCATGTCCTCGTACTGGGGGCTCTCCCGCAGACGTCGGCAGAGCAACGCCGTCAGCACCGCCGGAATCGTGGCCAGCAGGAATGCGATCCGCCAGCTGTCCGGGCCCCAAATCGCCTGCACGCCCGCGACGAAAGCGGCCGCGACGAGCGCGCCGACCGGCCATCCCGCCTGTACGAACGAGTACACGAATCCCTTGTTACGGCGGACACGCTCATCCTCGGACTGTGCGTAGATCTCGTTCAGATAGGTCGCGTTGATCGACGACTCGGCAAGCCCGACACCACTGATCGAGCGAACGGCGACAAGGGAGCCGACCCCGTTCACCGCAGCGGTCGCGGCCGAGGAGGCAGCGGTGCCACCGATGGAGATGATCATGCCTTTGCGGCGCCCGAATCGGTCTACGAGCGGACCGACGGCGAGCACCATGATTCCTGTTCCGATGCTCACGAGCGTTGAGACGAGCAGAGCGAAGCTCGTATCCCAACCGAAGGCGTCCTGAATTCTCGGTAGCAGTGTTCCGAAGAGGATGAAGTCGTATACCGCGATCGTCCACGCGATAAACGACACCGTGGTGGCGATGCGAGTCTCCCGCGCGGATACCGTGCGTAATCGCGGGTCGAGTGGTGGGGTGACTTTGAGATGGGACATTTTTCGCCTTTGAGAGTTGGAGTCGGGGCAGGATCAGGCCGGAGTGAGCGACTGCGCCGCATGCAGTACACGCCGGTCTTGTCCGGAACGGCCGGATAGCTGAAGGCTCGAGGGTGGCTCGGCCGAGCCTGCGCCGGTGGGGATGACGACGCTCGGCGCATCGAGATAGCTCAGCATCATCGTCAGGGCCAGTGCGCGGCCGTTCATTTCGTCGTGTAACTCCGGAGAGGCGCGAATATCCGCGAAGGCGGGTGCATCGATCTCGGTGGTCGGCGTCAACAAGACTGCGTTTGCCAACTCCAGGTCGAACTGCTTCCGCAGCGACGCCATGGCTTCGTAGAGCGGGGTGGAGCGTTGCTCCCGTAAACGCAAACGCGAGCGCTGTAGCCGACGCTGCACCGGCGGGGAGAGCAGATCGGGCTGCTCGAGGTATGCACCGAATGCGGCGAAGGCCTCCGACTCCACGATCGGCACATGAAGACGATGGAGCTGGTGGACAGTGTCGAGGACATCGATCCTGCGTTGCACGATTCTGTGCCCGTTTCCGCGCAGTCGAGCAATATCGGCATGGAATCGTTCGAGGACGCGGCGATCGCATCTCGCCAGATATTCTTCGTGTGGGACCACGAAGATCGGGGGGCGCGGGTCCACGCCCATATGCGATTCACCCGCGAGGACCCGGTCGATGATCTCCAGGTGCGTGAGGTCGGCGGCGATGACCGCGACCGTGTCCAGTGTCGGTGCGAGGGGGGTCATACCGTCGCTCGGGTATCGGCCCAGGGTGGGCCGGAATCCGGGCACCCCCGTCCAGGCCGCCGGAATCCGCCCGGACCCCGAGGTATCGCTTGCAAGAGCGAACGTCACGACTCCGGCATGGACCGCCGCTGCCGAACCCGACGAGGAGCCACCTACCACGTATTCGTGGCGGGCCCGTCTCAACGTCGGTGTCCCGAACCGCTCGTTGACTCCCAGCCCCGAGTACGCGAGCTCACTCATCGTGGTCTTGCCGATCAGGACTGCACCGGCCGCAGCGAGCCGACGTACGACTTCCGCGTCCCGGCGGGCAACCGGCCGCCGATCGAAGATCCGCGATGCTGCGGAGGTGCGCGTGCCGCGCACGTCGAAAACATCCTTCACCGCGAACGGCACACCAGCGAGTGGACGCTCGTCCCCGCGGTCCTGCCCCCCATCGGCCGCACGAGCGTACGTCATCTGTAGGAAAACATTCTCCGTCTGCTGCGCCTTCGCCAGCGCGCATTCCGGTGTGCCGTGCACGGGTGGGCGGGTCATATCACACCACTCGCTGCCGGGCGCCGGTACGACCGTCCGATCGGGCCAGACCACCGAGCGGTCGCCCCATCGTCTCCTCGCCGAGGATGAGCGTCGCGAGGAGCCCGACGGCGTTGACCGCAGCGAGGAACCACATCACCGCGCCGACGCCGAATCCGGTCAGGACGGCAGGGAGGAGGAAAGTGCTGATCACGGCGCCGATCCGGCTGATTGCCACGACGATCCCTGTCGCGGTGGCCCGTACCGAGGTCGGGAACAGTTCGTTGGGAACGATGATCTCGATGAAGTTCGAGGCCCCCGACGCGACCGCGTACAACGCGAGCGCGGTGAACAGCACACCCGGCGGGGCCTCCGGGAAAACCGCGATCAATCCGAATGTGAGCGCCATGATCGCGAAGGTGCCGACGAGCAGAGGTATTCGGCCGATCCGATCGACCAGCCACAGTCCTGGCACGCTTCCCACGACAAACAACAGCGCGATGAGTAGCTCGGGAAGATAGTGTGAGTCGGTCCCGATTCCGAGGTCGTGCAAAAGTGTCGGCCCGAAGCTGTAGATGGCGAACAGGGGGACGACGTGCGCGATGAAGAATGCGCTCACGTACGCTATTCGCCGAATAGAAATCCGGGTCATCAGTGCTGCCGGTGTCGTTTCCGGTTCATGTAGTTCATCCACCCGTGCATCCGGTCCCCAGATTTCGCGGACGATCTCCTCTGCCTCCGCGCGACGGCCGCGGCCGAGTAGCCAGCGTGGCGACTCCGGCGCATTGAGGCGGAGTACGAGTGTCACCACACCGATCACCGCGGGCGAGGCGAGCATCCATCGCCACGCTTCGGGTCCGAGCGCCGACAAGGCCCATCCGGCGCCGGCGGCGAGCACTGCACCCACCCCGAAAGCGGCGAAGAGAGCCCCGAGCAGCCGGCCGCGATACCGGGTGGGAACAAACTCTGCGAGCAGCGAACTCGCTATCGGATAGTCGGCGCCGATCATCACGCCCAGTGCGAAGCGCAGCACGACGAGTTGCCATGGTTCGACCACGAACGCACTGAGGATCGAAAGAGCGCTCAAAGCGACCAGGTTCGCGATGTACATGACCTTGCGACCGATCCGGTCGGTCAGCCGGCCGAACACCAGACCACCGACCAGGATGCCCGCGAGCGCTGATGCCGCGGTGAGGCCCGTCTCCGTGGCATCGAGGTCGAGCGCCGGACCGAGTGTCACCAGCGCGAGACCGATGATCGTGACGATGTAACCGTCGAGTAGTGGGCCACCGGCCGAGAAAGCCGTCAGTTTCAGGTGAAATCGGGTAAGCGGGGCGCGGTCGATGAAAGACGCAGCGGTATCGGACATAGGACGTCTCCTCTACAGTGAGGCCGTTCGGCTGCTGAGTTCAGCTTTCGGCGCGCGCCGGTACGGCGGATCGCCGTGATAGCGGCGTACTCGCGGCGAAGGTACTTCCGATCCGGCCGAGCGGACGGACGTTGTTCTTGTCGATATCTCCCGACTCGGTGATCAGTCGCTCCGCGATTCGAGCGGTGACGACTTCACCGAACACCAATGTTTCGCGGCCGAAGGAACGAGTGTCGACGAGTTCGCATTCGAAGACTGCGGCGCAACCGTCGATGACGAGAGGCAGCACCCGGGCTGCTTTACTCAGCGGCAGGTCCAGCGCAGCGAGTTCATCGAACTCGGGTGGGCTGTCTTCACCACTTCGGGCGACCTCGTCGACACGATCGGTCTCCGCGATCTGCACGACGAACTGCCGTGTGGCCAGAATGTTGCTGAGCGT
Source organism: Nocardia grenadensis NBRC 108939 (assembly GCF_001613445.1). Taxonomy (GTDB): domain Bacteria; phylum Actinomycetota; class Actinomycetes; order Mycobacteriales; family Mycobacteriaceae; genus Nocardia; species Nocardia grenadensis. Next base: position 197,906 of record NZ_BDCJ01000009.1, on the reverse strand, counting down.
GTCCTTGGGGCTGCCGTCCGGCCGCGGTTCGATGGCGACCACAAGAACCAAGGGATCGGTGGAGGCTATCGTAAAGAAGCTGAACGGCGCGAGATTGTTCTCCCGGGAGGCACTCACCGAGGTGATCCACGCGATCGGCCGGGGCGCGATGGTCCACGAAAGCATCGCGAATCGCGCGGCGGCGTCGAGGTGATCGATGGAGGTCATCGAGCTCATGCGCGTGGCCTGTCGACCTCGTAGGCGATACCCGTGGGTGTCCGTCCTTCTCCGTTTGTCGGTGCCAGGTCTTGCGGGCACGCTGAGAGCACCACCACGACATCCTCGAGCGCCTTGAACCGAACATGGTCACCCGCGCGCGCGAGCGGTGAATCGATCGAGATCGTGCCATCCGGGGCGATCGGGACCCGCATGAAGAGGTTCAGCGGCTGCGGAACGAACGGGGGTACCGCGAGGCCGGTGACCGCGAGCGCTTCGAAGAAATTGTCGTGGCAATTGTCGTGGTAGCCCTGTACGCCGAGTTGCCGATAGCGCGCCAGGTCGCAACTCGGGATGAGCATATCGTGATCGCCCGGGCTCGAATCCTCGAGCATCGACAACATGGGGCGGCGGGCGTTGTCCACCAGGTCGTCGCCGGCCCTGATCGTCAATCGGCCGTGGCGCATCCAGGTGTGAGAGGCCGATAGAAACCGCGTCGGGTCCTCCGGGGAGAGTGCCCAGGTGTCGACCACCTGCTGGCCATGCGTGTTCGTCACCACGAGTTCCTGTCCGGCCGAGAGCCGGACTGCCGTTCCCGCGCGCGCAGCGAGTTCCATAACATCGGGCCTTCCATACACAAACGATTGGGTAGCGTGGGTCACATCTTTACACAAACGTTCGGGTAGGGTCAATGGCGAGATAAGTACTCGGGCGTATGAGGACAGGAGGGCCGGGTAGTGGGCAAGCGCAACGCCCCGACACTGCGAGCAGTGGCTTCCGCTGCGGGAGTAGATGTTTCGACCGCGTCACGGGTCATCAACAGCCCATCGGAAGAGCGTGAGAAATGGGCGGGCGCCGATACGGTACAGCGCATTCTCGCCTGCGCTTCCGAGCTCGGCTACCGACGCAACCCCCACGCGGCGAGCCTGCGCACAGCCCGCACCCTCCAGGTCGGCGTGGTGGTGCCCAGGCTCCAGGACTACGTTCTCGCCACCGTCTTCGAAGGTATCGACGAGGCCGCATCCGAGCACGGATACGCCGCATTCGTCACGAACTCCCTCGACGACCCCACACAGCGGCAATCACGCATAAACCGGCTGCTCGACCGCCGGGTGGACGGGCTCATCCTCGCCGATTCACGCGTCGACGATCCGGTGCTGCGCCAGCTCGCCTCCGACGGGGTCCCCTTCGTCCTGACCTCACGAACATCGAATTCCTACCCCGGTGCCTTCGCCGACGACGAATACGGCGGCCATCTCGTCGCCGTTCACCTCGCCCGCCTCGGATTCCGCGACGTCGCTGTGATCGCCGGGCCGACGTTCGCGTCGACCGCGAACCTACGCGTCGATGGGTTTCGCACCGGCCTGCACGAACACGGCCTGACACTTCCCGACCATCGTCTCGTTCGAACCGGATTCGACGCCGCGGCCGGACGAGTCGGCGTGGAGCGAATTCTCGACCACGGAACGGTGCCGTCCGCGATCTTCGCCACCAATGACTTCGCCGCCATCGGCGCGATAGGCGGCCTGCGCGATCGCGGCCTCCGGGTTCCCGACGATGTGGCGATAGTCGGTTACAACGACACGCCGCTGGCCGAGAATCTCCCCGTGCCACTCACCACTGTCCGGTCTCCTATGGTGGAGATGGGCCGAACGGCATTCCGACTCCTGGAACAGGCACTGAACGGTAATGAACCCGTTTCCGTAGCGCTGGAGCCGGCTCTTGTCGTTCGCGCGTCGACCGGAGTCACCGGTCCGCCCCTTTCCCCCACCGGCGCAGGACGGGGCCCGGGCCGCGGATGAGCCGATCATGGTCACGCACCGGGCCGACCGTCATCGGCGGCCACGGCCGACACCACGAACGGCCTACCGCGCGGCGCCCGAGAGAAGCCCGGTGAGGGCCCCGGGCGCTGCCGAGTGACGACGATCGCGGTGGCGGCGCCGAAAGCACCTCGCCACTCGGGACGACCATGACCGCCGCCGGGGTGGGCACCGACGCGACTTCCCACATGCGCAGTTGCGGGCACGAATCCAATCTGTTGTAAGCGATTGCCGCGCAGGCTATCTCATGGCAAACACGGAACCGACCGAATAGTTGTCCCGACGAACGAATTCGGGGCACACTCTAGGTGACGCCGTTCGACGCGCCGATCGAACGCGGGGGCGAGGACACTGGATATGAGAATTAGGCCGCGGCAACAGCTGCTGGACCTGTGGCGGGCCGTGCTCGCCTGGTCCTACCGGGGCGGCACCTGGACCTGGGGCGGCCGCGACGGCAGCAATTCGATCAGCGACGCCGAACAGTTGCTGTGCCTGCTGTACCCGGCGACAGAGCTCGAAGCCTTCGCCCTGGACCAGCCCGATGATATGGCGGCCGACGCCCGGCGGGCACTGGACCCCTTCGGCGAGGAGACCCGCATCGGCGGTGCCCTGGTCGGCCTGCTCGAGGACTATCTGCAGCGCTACACCGGCCCCGCCGGGGAACCGGTCTTCGCCGCGGGATCCTACCTGCGCACGGCCGGTGACCGCCCGCTCACCGACGAACAGCTCGCGCTGGGGATCGTCGACTCCTATTCCATGTCGCTGAGCCTGTGTATCGCGGCGCTGCGCTTCCTGCGCGGATTCCAGCGTTTCGTCGGCGGTGAGGTGCGGCGCGAGGCCCGGCAGTTGAGCGAACGCATTCCGCTGGTGATCGACGCGGTCGGGGTCCGGCTCACCGCCGCGATGGCCGGTCTGGTGCGCAGTTTCGTCATCCACACGCCCGAGCCGAAGTCCGAGACCGGGCAGGCGATCCTGCACATGATCAACCAGAATCACACCCCCGATGACGAGGTGATCCGGCGCCTGTCGGCACGGCTGGAGCGGCTGCGGGTCCAGGCGGCCAACGAGGTCCGGCTCAGCCAGACCGCCGAGGTGGATGTCGCCGACGACGAGCGGCTCTTCGAGTGCGGGTGGGGCTGGGGCATCGTGCGCACCGCCGAGCCCATCGAGTTCGTCCCCGGCGAGGTCGGCCACGCGGCCGGGCACGCCGAACCCCGCCCCTATCTGTACTTCACGGCCGTCGCCCTCGACGGCATCATCGATCTATCGTCCCAGCGCATCCGGGAGCTGGACCTGCTGACCGATGAGCAGCGCAACCTCGCCGACGCCTTGCAGCTGCGGTTCGAACTGGCCCGCAACTACTGGTCCACGGTGGCCCGGTTCGGCGGCGGCCGCTGGCCGCTGGAGGACATTCCCTGGCGCACCTCCGACGGCGAGGAATCGGACTACTTCAGTCTCACCGTCACCGCCATCCTCATCCAGGACCTGGTCTACCGGGACAGCACCGAGGATCTGGCCCGGACGGTGGCGGTATTCGATCAGCTGGCCCGCCGGGGCCGGATCACCAGCCGCCTCACCGCCGGGGACGCGGCCGCGGTCCTGCACTATCCGGGTGTCCGGTTGGGCTTGGCCGGCAGCGAGGACATCGGCGGCGGAAGCGTTCTCGAATGGTATGTCCCGGATTTCGTGACCATGATGCTCAAACGCTGCCTGCAGGCGGCGCGCCTGCGCACCGATGTCGACACCCGGGATCAGCTGATGGCACTCGCCGAGGCGGCGATGGATCATCTCGACGGGCGTATCCAGCGTGAGGGCCCGGCGGCCGGCCTGTGGGACGATCCGACAGCGCTGCTCGGCCCGGAACTCTCGGTCCCCGCCGGTCCGTCCTGGTTCGTCACCGAACGCGTGATGGAATGCCTGGTGATCGCCTACGACACCTTCCGCGAACCACCGCTGGCCCCCGCGACCATGGTTGCCCGCGCCGTCGACCTGCTGAGCGAGGCCGAACATCTGCTCAACCAGGAGGAGCTCGAGGTCGAAGGCGATGATCCGACCCCGAAACAGGCGGCGGTGAACCGCATCCGGCAGTCACTTGACCGGGCTCGCGGGGTGCTGCACGAGCGGCCGGGTACCGCCTACAGTCTGGCCACCCAGGCACTGATCCAGCTCGACGAACTGGCGTACGCGCGCCAGGACGCGACGCGCTGAGGGGGTTTGGGTGCTCGTATTCTCCACCTCCGACAAGGGCGGCACCGGACGTTCGGTGACCAGCTGCAATATCGCGTACCGGCTGTGTATGTCGGGCCGCAATGTCGCCTATGTGGATTTCGATTTCGGGTCACCGACCGCCGGAGCGCTGTTCGAGATCGGCACGGTCGAACGGGGCATCGCCGATGGCGGTGTGCACTCCTATCTGCTCGGGCAGACCGGGATGGCCGCCCGCGTCGATGTCGGCACCGCTACCGATCGCTCCGAACTCAAAAGGGTCGCCCCCCGCTCCGGACGGCTGGTCCTGTTCCCGGGCGACGAGGGCGGCGCCGAATTCCTCACCGCCGACGACGCGGTGGTCACCCGTTGCGCCGAACTGCTGGTGGCGCTGGAACAGGAGTTCCGGGTGGTGATCGTCGATCTGAGTGCGGGCCGGTCGGTCGCGCTGGAGATCGCGCTGCAGGCTACCGCGCTCCCACAGTTGCGCCGCCGGACGACGCGCTGGCTGATCTTCCACCGCTGGACCCGTCAGCACATCCTGGCGGCGGCCGGGCTGGTCCACGGTCCGCACGGGCTGCTGCAGACCGGCGCGGCCTGCGGGCACGATCCCGAGGAACTGCTCGGTTCCACCCGCTATATCCGTACCGCCGTACCCGCCGCAAACTCGCATCTCACCGCCCAGCGCGCGGCACAGGCGGCATGGCTACAGGAACAGGATGTCGCGCTGCGCCGGCTGGCCACCGCCAACCGGCTGGGCACAACCGCGGTCCTGGGCGCCACGCCGATGGAACCGGTATTGCAGTGGCGGGAGCAGCTGATCCTCGACAGCGATATCAACGCCCATATCGCCAATCACGAGACTGCGCAGGCCTACACCGAACTCGCGCGGCGCCTCATGGATGTCGCCAGCTGGGAGAGGCTCTAGATGCGGGACAGGCAGGTCTACACCGAGGCCACCGAACAGCCCTGGGTCGCCTCGGTTCCGCTCTCGCATCTGTCGATCGAGGTCGGGCACTTCTATCTCAACGACCTCCTCGGCGATCTCGAGCGAGTGAAGGCGGAGTTCCGCCGGATCGTGCCGCTGGTGGCCGCGTTCACCGAATCCGCCCGCGTCCGGTTCGGCCCGGACGTCCGGGTCAGCACCTGCTATCTGATCGACGACTACTTCCAGCCCGATACCGATCCGGCGGAAGTCCTCGGCAAACTGCTCACCGCTGCCGACGCGGCCGGGCTCACCATCGACTATCTGGCCCGCGAATCGGGCTGCTGGCAGACTTCGCAGTTCATGGACGGGGTCCCGCTGGGCGAGCCGATACCGGTGGCCGAGATGGTGGCCGCGCGGATCGTGGCCGAACCGGCGCCGCCCGATACCGGGCGTCGGCCGCCGACCGCGCAATCCGGGTGGCTGTGCAACGGACGCCGGTCCTCCGAACACGAACCGGCACAGGCCATGCGCGGACGCACCTACGAACCGCCCGAGGAGTTCGGCCGCCGCGAGCATTCCATCTTCCTGGACGTGCAGTTGTGGAGCACCCAGCTCGTCGACGGCACCGCGGTGACCCGCTGGTCCTGCCCCTTCTTGGCCGCGGTCTGGCATCTGCTGAGGCTGGGAATGCTGCGGTATCACGGTGCCGCAGTGGTGGATCCGCAGCAGTGGACCGAGGAGCCGTGGCCACGCCGCTGGCACGAGGTACCGCCGGTCGTGCAGCTCACGCCCGACGCGGCGCCGTTCGCGGCGTACCAGACCCTGTCGATGCTGCCCAAACGCTATCTCGGTATCGAACACGCGGTACGGCTGATACTCGACCATCTCGACCTGGACGAGGACGTGCTCGCACAGGTTGTCGCGACGGGCGCGGCCGAGGACGTGGTGGTCTCGCGCAAGATCAGCGAACGGCTGTCCCACCTGCTACTCGACGGGTCCTGAGATGGCCGCGACCGCGCCCCTGGTCGTCCTCGGTGAGGTACGCACCTGCCTGCTGCCGTCGGCCACGGCGCTGACCCGGGCCGAGGCCGGGGAACTGCTGGCCCTGCTCCCCGGCTGCGGCGTCCGGTGGCGGGAGCGACCGGGCACGCTGGGCCTGTCCCCGACCACGGCGGTGGGGGTCGATTGCGATCTCCGGCTGGGCGAGCAGCCCGCCCGGATCGTAGGAACCGTGGCCACCGGCCTCGCGCTGGCCGGCGGGCGGGTCTTGCAGTCCTCGGCACGCACCCGGGTGGTGCGGGCCGCGGAACGCCGCCGCCAGACCTGGTCCCACTACATCAGCCAGAAGGGCGTCACCGAGGTCGTCACCCGGATTCCCGAGCGGATGGCGGCCGGAAACGTCCTGGCCGACGGCTATCTCGCCGCCGACCCACTGCCGGGGACGGCCCCGCTGGACCTGGCGTCGATCAGCGAACGGCTGCTGGCCCGGGTCCGCGCCGACTCCCGGTTGGACCAGAACCCACCGGTGCAGGCCGGGACGACCAGGCTGCGCTGGACGGCCCGGGTCGGCGGCAGCAGCGGTCCGGCCGCGACCCTGCACCTGGACGACGACACCGTCCGCTCGGTGCGGCTGATCGTGCGCGACGAAACCGATCTGGAGGCGGCACAACGGTTCTGCGAAGACCTGGCCGCGCACGATTGGCTGCTGACGGTGCTGGCCGACGTGCTCGACGAAGCCGACCGGTTCGCCCCGCACAGCCGCGAACGGATCGATATCCTCGCGCCCGCTCTCGAACATCTGGCCGGGCTGTGGATGCCGGGCGCGCATACACCGCCGGCACTGCGCGCGCTGTGGAAGGATCTGCAGAATGATCCCGGATTCTCCCGGCAGTGGAATACGCTGGTGGGCCGGTTACGGGACAATATCGCGGTCGCCACGCTGTCGGCATTGCGGCACAAGATCTTCGACGCGGAATGGTGATCCGCCCGCACCTTTCGTCCCGGCTACATCCGGAACCATTTCCGGACCAGTAGTGCGAAGAACACCGACATGGATACCGCGCCGGTCCACGCCTCGACGACGAAGAGCGTCCGCACGGCGCGGGGCAGGTCCTGCGTATCCCCGGGACCCGGCGGATTCAGGAAACCGGTGACGCCCATGTAAATCGTGTCGTCGACCGCCTGCCCGCCCAGCAGCAGGGCCACCCCGGTGAATACCAGCATCTGCAGGACCACCCAGCCCAGCAGCCAGGAGGGCCGGTACCCGTGGCCACACAGGAGGTAGGAGCCCTGTCCGGCCCAGCGCCGCAACCCGTGCGGTAGTCCGCGGGTGTTCGCACGCGCCAGTTGCAGCCCGCAGCGGTCCTCGGCTTCGTCGTCCTCGTTCACCCGGTACAGCGCCATGGCGCGGCGGAATGCCAGGGCCGCGTGGGTGGACAGGCCCACCTCCGACAGGTGCGCCCCGATCGTCTCGTACTCCTCGGCCAGCAGCGTGTTCTGCCGGGCGCTGAGGCGCAGCGGACCGCGGAACTCGACCTCGGCGGCCATCAGCGCGGCCGGTACCGCGCTGGGCACCCGCCAGCCCTCCTCGTCGGGACGCGGATCGCGGGCCGCGCCGTAGAGGTGCGGGAAGACCAGCGTGTCGGAGTGCCGCCGGCGCGCGCTGGGCGGATCGTAATCGTCGAGGACGGCTTCGACGTGCACGGCGAAGGTGTCCAGTGACATCCGCTCGGGGTGCGCGTCGGCATCCAGCTCGGCGGTGTAAGCCGCTGCGTGCCTGGCGATCCGGGTGGAGACCGATGCCACGAACGGCGAGATCTCGCCCATACGAACCAGTTTAGCGTTCAGGTATGGAGCCGGAATTCGTAGAGGTCGCGGGGCTCCCCGGGCCCGAAGTAGCGATCGTCGTGTTCGACGAACTCGAAACCGGCCTGTTTGAACAGGTTTCCGGCGGGATGGTTATCGGGCCGGACCGTGAGGTACACCGTGTCGGTGCCCAGTTCCCGGCATACGTGCAGGGTCTGGTTGAGCAGCGCGCGACCGAAACCGGCGCCCTGGTACCGCTTGGCCACGGCGAAGGTGAACAGCAGCGCCCGTCCGGACTTCTCCAAGGTGAGCGCGTACCCGATGACGGTGCCCGCGACCTCGGCGACCAGCCATTCCGAGCCGTGCAGATCGTAGAGCTGGCGCAGCATCAGGTACAGGTACGGTTCGCCGAACACCTCCGCCTCGATGGCCGCGATGGCCTCGAGATCGGCAAAGCGGGCCCGCCGGTACACCGGCTGTGGCGCCTCCGCGATATCCATGTGCTCCCTCGTCCCAGGGCATACGCCGTCCGGTACCAGCCTAGAACGTCGGCTCGCCGACCGCGCCAGTGTAGAGCTCGCGCAACCGTTCCGTGACGCGCCACGTTCTATCGTCGGCATACCCGCCGGCGAAGGTCTGTCACAGCGGGCCGGGATTCCACCTTGACCTGAACAATAGTTGAGGATTCAGAGTGGTGTCCGGAGCGGCGCACCCGCCGCCCGGTACGCCCCTGGAGGAAATATGGATATCATCGGCACCGACACACCCCTGCGCGTCGCGGTAATCATCGGTAGCAGCCGCGACGGCCGCTTCGCACCCGCCGTCGGCGACTGGTTCCTGACCAGGGCCTCGTTGCGCGCCGACCTGGCACCCATGACCGTCGATATCGCCGACACCGAACTACCGCACACCTTCGGCGTGCCCGCCGCCGGGATCGCCGGGACGCGGGAGACACTCGCGGCCGCCGACGCCTTCGTCGTGATCACGCCGGAGTACAACCACAGCTATCCCGGCACCCTGAAGAACTTCATCGACCTGCACCACGCGGAATGGCAGGCCAAACCCGTGGGTTTCGTAAGCTACGGCGGTATCTCGGGGGGCCTGCGCGCGACCGAGCACCTACGCACGGTGTTCGCCGAACTACACGCCGTCACCGTCCGCGACACCGTCAGTTTCCACAACCCCTGGGGGCAGCGGGACGACACCGGCGCGCTGACACCCGGCGCCGGTGCCGATACCGCGGCCACCACGCTGCTCGACCGGCTCGTCTGGTGGGGTGAGGCGCTGCGTACCGCCCGCGCGGCGCGGCCCTACGCGGCGCGCTGAGCCCGGCCCCGTGGCCCGGCGACCCCGTGGCCCGGCAGTCCGGCGGCCCCCGTAGCCCGGCCGGCCCCGCACCCCTGGCGAGGACGGCAAGGACGGATACCCCGTAAGCGGCTGTCACGCCTGGTCATACGATGTCGAGGTGACCGAATACGACCACCTCGACACCTCGACCCTGCCGGAACGCCAGCGCCGCATCCTCGCGGCGATACGGGACTGGGTGGTGCGGCACGGTTACCCGCCGAATACCCGCCAGCTCGGTGACGCCGTCGGGCTGCGCTCCTCGTCCTCGGTGTCGAAGCATCTGAAGAGCTTGGAGGAGAAGGGGTTCCTGCGCCGCGGTGACGGCGTCTCCCGGCCGATGGATGTGCGGCTGTTCCTGAACGCCGGAGCCGAGCCGGAACCGGCCCGGGACGCCGTCGCGGTCCCCGTCGTCGGCGATATCGCGGCGGGTACGCCGATCCTGGCCGACGAGCACACCGACGATGTGCTCACGCTGCCACGGGAACTCGTGGGCCGCGGGACCGTGTTCGGGTTGCGGGTGCGCGGCGATTCGATGGTGGACGCGGCCATCTGCGACGGCGATATCGTGGTGGTGCGCCGCCAGCCCGACGCACAGACCGGGGAGATCGTCGCCGCGATGCTGGACGGAGAGGCGACGGTCAAGGTGTTCCGCCGCCGCGCCGGGCATGTGTACCTCGAACCGCGCAACCCTGCCTATCCGGTGATCGACGGCGACCACGCGGTGGTACTGGGCAAGGTCGTCTCGGTGATGCGGCGGATGTGACCGCCGCGCCCACCGCCCGGCGGGTGCGAGCCGATGGTGCATGATCGAATGTATGGGAACAGACCCGGGACCGCGGGTCCCCGACAATCTGCACGATTTCCGCACCCTCGCCCGGGCCCGGCTGGCGGTGTTCCCGCGGATCGCGGTACCCGATACCGACGGGTTGCGCCGGGCCGCCGTGGTGCTGTGCGTGGTCGATACCGGCGGATCACTGTCGGTGCTGGTCATCAAGCGTGCCTATCGCGGCCGCAATGCCGGACAGTGGGCCTTGCCCGGCGGCCGCGTCGAGCCGGGCGAGACCACACAGCAGGCCGCCCTGCGCGAACTACACGAAGAGCTCGGACTGACGACCGGCCCCGAGGATGTGCTCGGCACGCTCGACGATTTTCCGGCCAGTTCCGGATTCGCCATCACTCCCCTCGTGGCGACGCTGTCCGATATCACGCGTCTGAACCCGAACGCCGACGAAGTCCATTCGGTGCACCGGGCCTCCTGCGACCGGCTGGCCGCCGACGACACCCCGCGCTGGGTGCTGCCGGACTCGGCCCGGATGCACGACGGCGCCCCGGCGGTCGACGCCCCGCCGGGTGAGCCCGGCCTGTTGCAGATGCGCTTGGGCCCGAATATGACGATCCACGCCCCCACCGGCGCCCTGCTCTGGCAGTTCCGCGAAGTGGTGCTGCTGGGCAGCGAACCGAAGGCGGCCCGGGTCGCGGATTTCGCGCAGCCCACGTGGACGCGGCACTGAGCGCGCACCACCCCGAGCCACCCCGAGCAGGTCAGGGCCGCTCGGCGCCGGGCTGCGCGTCGGGTCCGCCGGCCGAACGCTGACCCTCCGGCACGATATCGGGCTCTTCCTCGGCCAGCCGGCGCTCCATCGGTTCGCCCTCGCGCTGCTCCCGCGGCGTAGTGGCGTAACGGTCCGCGGCCGACCAGCGGTCGGGCGGATCCATGCCCTCTTCGAGCGGGTCGGCGGCCAGTTCGTCTTCGTCCAGTTGTTCGCCGGTCGAGGGAATCGCGCTGCTCGCCCACTCGGCGATCTCGGGGGATTCCGTGCCGGGGCCCTCGGTTTCGTTCATGGTCTCGTGGTTTCCCCGACGACGCGGCGCAAACAGCTCGCCGCCGATTTGCTCGCGCACGCCGTCACCGGTCCGGCTCCACCTCGACCCGGCCGGTTTCTCGGTCCTCCACTCCTCGGCCACGGCGGCTGCCGTCGTAGGCCGACTCCCGCAACTGCTGCACCACACGGGGTAGCAGGGCTACATCGGCGGGGTGGTTGAGCACGGGGTCGTAGAAGTCGGTCCGGTGTTCGCCCGGGTCCGCGGCGCGCAGCGCCAGGTGCCCGACGGTCTGGCGCGCGGGCCCGTAACCGGCGACCGAGATCGTGTACCCGACCTGATGCTCGTGGACATGCCGGGCCAGGGCCGTCAGTGAGGTGCTGGTGGGCAGGCCCGGGTCCGGCTCGGCGAGCACCCAGAGCGGATCGGAATCGTCCCACCGGTAGGGCAGCAGGCTGCCGAACCGGGCGCTGTCCCAGCCGCGCGCGACGGTCAGGGACAGCCGGGCGACCGGGCGCTGTCCCGTGGTGGCCAGTGCGAAATCCCAGGGTTTGTCGTTGATGTCGAGTACCCGGAAGGCGAGGCCGAGGACATCCGGGACGCCGCCGGGAGTGCCCACCCCTTTCGAGAGACGTCCGATGGTCGCGCGGTCGCCGTCGCCGAACAGCCGGGTGAATTCGGGTTCGGCGCGGAAGCGGCCGGAGAGCCGGACGCCCCGCGGGTGGAAGAAACGGGCGTGCCGGAGATGGGCACCGGCGTCGAACGCGCCGCGCACCAGCGCCGACACCGGAGCGAGCGTAAGTCGATCGGTCATCATGCGTCTCCCTTCGGATCACGCCAGCCCTCGTCTCCGACGAGCTGGCTGGACTGCGGCCCCATCAACAGCATCCCGCCGTCCACGACATAGGACGCTCCGGTCACATATCCCGCGGCGGGGGTCGCGAGGAAGGCCACCACCGAGGCGACCTCCTCCGCGTGGCCGGGTCGGCCCAGCGGCAGCCCCGGCCGGGGTTGTTCGCGTGGATCGGCGTCCTCCTGCCCGGTCATCGGGGTGGCGATCTCGCCGGGCGCCACCGAGTTCACGGTGATGTCGTGTTCGGCCAGTTCCAGCGCCAGCACCTTGGTCAGGGCACCGAGGCCCGCCTTGGCCGCACAGTAGGGCGCGGCCCCTACCCTGGGCGCGTGCTCGTGCACGCTGGTGATATTGATGATCCGCCCGCCGCGGCCTGCCTCTGTCATATACCGGACGGCGCGTTGCGTGCAGAGGAAGGCGCCGTCCAGGTCGACCGACAGCACATGCCGCCAGGTGTCGAAGTCCATATCCATCGCCTTCTGCGCGGAGCCGGTACCGGCGCAGTTCACCAGCACATCCACCCCACCCAGTTCGTCGGCGAGTTCGTCCACCGCGGCGGTACTCGTCGGCAGATCGTCCAGGTCGAGTCGCCGGACAGCGGCGCGCGCACCCCGGTCGCGGGCCAGTTCAGCGGTATGCGCGGCGCCGGCCTCGTCCGAGTGATAGGTGATCCCCACATCGACGCCGCCGCCGGCCAGCGCCACCGCGATGGCTCGGCCGATCCCCGAATCGGAGCCGGTCACCACGGCCCGTAGCGGCGCGCCTATACGTTCTTTCGGTAAGGGAGCGATAGTAGCCATAGGGCGCGGCTACCCGGACGGATCGCGATCACACAACCGGTCGTCGACCGGATCGCGACCGCCGCCTCCGGAGGTGCCCGCACGATGACGCGCCACTCCCCCGGCGTCGGGGGCCGGCGGCGGGGTATCGCCACCGCGGCGTTCGCGCAGGGCATCGAGGAACTCGCGCAGCAGCGCGTCGATCGCGATGACCCGCGGCTGCCGGCCGAGTTCCGCCCGGGTCCGGACGATCACCCGCATACGCTCGCCTCGCTGTCCGTCGGGTATGCGGCATACCCGGGTTCGCCGTGCCGACACAGCCGGCCGAGCTTCGGTTCGGCCGCTCGTCACCGGGCGCGGGTCAGCCCGCGAGGATCTGGGGTGAGAGCACCTTGAGCATGGCGTTGGTCCAGCGCAGCTGGCGCAGGGTACCCGGATGGCATTGCGCGGCCAGGTCCAGCAGTTCCGGTTCCCGGGCCGCCTGCGCGCCCTGGGCGAGCAGCTCCCAGTCCATCGACACCCCCGCCGCGAGCTGATGCAGCCGGCGCAGGTCCCACAGCAGCCGCAACCCCGGGTCCGGTGGCCGGCCCACCGCTCCGCGCAGCCGCCGCCCCCGGGGCAGCCGGACCCGCAGGTGGCGCCGGCCGTGACCTTTCGCCGCCCCGAACCGGGGCGCGAGCACATCCAGTTCGCGGAGATTGTCCTGGGACGAGCCGGCCAGATCCCGGGCGGTGTGGTGGATCTCGTGCTCGGCCCGGTGCCGGACCGCGACGGCCGTCAGTTCCGCGGCGAGTTCCCGCTCGGAGAACTGCAGTTCCTCGATGACGATATGCAGTCTCACCGGCTACCTCGGTCTTCGGCGCGGAGTCCGTACCGCCCCGGACCATAGCGGGTGGGTGCTCCCCAGGGTTCGGCGTTACGGCCGCGAGTCTTCATATCCCGCAGTTACCCAGGACGCCGCGGGTTCATCGCACCGGTCCCGGGCCGGGCACGACCTCAGGCGCCGGGACGGGCACCGGGGGCACCGGGGGCCGAATGTCCGGGAAGCACACACACCGCGTCGAGGCCGAGCACATGGTTGAGCCGGCCGAAGGCGAGCCAGGAGCCCAAGCACATGCTCAGCTCGACGATCTCGGCCTGGCTGTAGTGGGCGGTCATCCGGGACCAGAAATCCTCGTCGAGATTGTGGTGGTCCAGGGCGTAGCGTTCGGCGTATTCGGCGGCCAGCCGGGCGCGGTCGTCGAGCACCTCGGTGCCACGCCAGTCGGCGACGGCGGCTTCGAAACCCTCCTCCACCTTCTGCCCGTCGCGTTCGGTACGCCAGTCCAGACAGAACACGCAGCCGTTGATCTGGGCGATCCGCAGCCGGGCGGCCTCGAATTCGCGCAGCCCCAGGGTGGTATGCGCGTACACCGCCAGCGAGAAGTTCGAGGCGGCGACACCGATGCCGGGCACCATCTCGCCCCAGACGTAGCCGATGGGGTCCTTACCTTCGGGAATATCGACTCTCATGAGGCGTTCCTTCCGAGCTTTCCGGCCGCCGGTCGCAGCGGGACATCGAGGGCGTCGTAGAGGCCGGGCCCGGCCGCGACCAGCCAGTCGATCGCACCGACCAACCGCCCTACGGCGGTGGCGTTACCACCGGCCGCGTAGTTGCCGCCCTCGTCGGTCGCCTCGACGGTGACCTCGATACGCGGGCGGCCTTCGATGATCACCCGGTGCGCCCCTTCACCATTGGGTGGGGCGGGCCAGTCGGGCGCGCACGACGGGTGTATCCGGGTGATGTGCTCCACCACGATGCGGGGCTCACCGGCCACGATGCCCTGCACTTCGAAACGCATGGCGCCCTGGGTGCCCGCCTCGAACTTGCCCATGGTCGCGGTCTCGACGGTGGTTTCCAGGGGCAGCCGCTGCACGGACTCGCGGACCTCGTCGAGTTCGACGCCGAGCGCCCGGGCCATGAGCCGCACCTGTCCGCCCCACACCATGGTCGGAACGGTGGGCGCCACCATGGGCGGCACCTGATCCATGGGCTGACCCATGCCCACCAGGTAGCGCACGGAATCGGGCTGGTCATAGGTGGAGTAGTCGAAGATCTCCTGGCAGCGCACCACGTCGACGACGCTGCCCAGACCGCTGACGAGCAGCGGCAGCACATCGTTGCCCCAGCCGGGATCGATGCCGGAGACGAACAGCGAACCCCCGCCGGATTCGATCGCGGCCAGGACCGGTTCCCGGACCTCGGGCGGGGCGCCACGCTGGTCGTAGAGGGCGTAGAGCGCTGGGGTCACCACCACCGTGCCGCCACCGATCGCACGGACGATATCGGCGAGTGCGTCGTCGGGCCGGATCTCACCCGAGGCGGCGTACACCACCGCTTGGGGCCGGGCCGCCAGTACCGCGTCCACATCGGTGGTGGCCGCCACCCCCAGCGACCGGTCGAGCCCGGCCAGGTCGCCCGCGTCCCGGCCCGCCTTGGCCGGGTCGTGCACGAGGACAGCGGCGAGTTCGAGTTCGGGGTGGGCGTCGACCGCCCGTACCGCGGCGCGGCCCACATTGCCGGTCCCCCAGACGACCGTCGAGATCATCGCCGGAGTCTAACAAGCGCTTGGTTGCGAAGGGGGCGATTCGGCAGCTTCGCGGCCATACCACCCCGGCCGTCACGTGTCCCATATCTCCGCCGCCGGGAATGCCGCACCGGCGGCGCCGCCGTATCGTGGAACCGGTGACGGAATTCCTCACGGAGACAACGGAATCCGATTTACCCTCGGTTACCCGCATGTTACTGCGCGCTGACGGATCGATGACCAGACTGCTGGAGGCGCTGATCGACCGCCCGCTGGCACTCGACCTCACCGATCAGCACACCACCACCGGCCACGACCTCGACCCCGCGGTACGCGCGGCGCTCGGCTGCGCCGATGCCGATGCCGTGGTCGTCCGCCGCTCGACTCTCGTCACCACCGGCGGCGCCGCCGTCTCGTGGAACTGCGTGGCCGTGGTGGCCGCCGACGACGAACTCACCGCCCTGCTCACCGACGAACGGCTGCCCATCGGCCACAGCCTGGCCGGCGCCCGCCGCCACCTCGCGCGCACCGTCCTGGGCGCGGGCGTCACGCGCTGGCCCGTGGCCGGAGAAGGGGAAGGCCTGCCCTGCGCGTACAAGGAGAGCGTGCTGTCCGACCACCGGTCCGCCGTGGTGGCACATCTTCACGAACGGTTCAATCCCACCTATGTGCCGCTGGCGGCGGCCCGATGAGGATACTGATCGTCGGCGCCGGGATCGGTGGGCTGACGACGGCGCTGAGCCTGCACGCGGCCGGTATCGACGTCCAGGTGATCGACCGGGTCTCGCGGCTGCGCCCGCTCGGGGTCGGCATCAATCTGCTGCCGCACGCGACCGCGGTCCTCGCCGAACTCGGCTTACACGACGCACTCGCCGCGCGGGCAGTCGCCACCTCCGAACTGGTGCACTACGACCGATTCGGCAACGAGATCTGGCGGGAACCGCGCGGCGTCGCGGCCGGGCACCCCTGGCCCCAGTTCTCGGTCCACCGCGGCCGGCTGCAGTCTTTGCTGCTGGATACGGTGCGCGAACGGCTCGGCCCGGATGCGGTACGGACCGGGTGCCGGTTCGTCGCCGCCACCGAAGAAGACCGTCAGGTCCGCGTCGTGATCGGCGAGCACGGCAGCAGTACCGCGCGCGAGCTCGCCGCGGACGCGGTGATCGGCGCCGACGGACTGCACTCCGCGGTGCGGGCGCGGCTGTACCCGGACGAGGGCCCACCACGCTGGAACGGAATCCGGATGTGGCGCGGCGTCGCCACCGCGGCGCGCTTCCTCACCGGCTCCTCGATGTTGATGGCCGGCAGCAATCACGCCGCCAAACTCGTCGCCTATCCGCTCGGCCCGGCCGCCCCGGGCAGCGATGAGGTCCTCGTCAACTGGGTCGCCGAGGTGCGGATGCCGCAGGACACCCAGGGCGAGGCCGAGTGGACGCATACCGGGCGGCTCGACGATGTCGCGCCGCACTATCGCGGCTGGCGGATCGCAGGCCTCGATGTGGCGGCATTGCTCGCGGCGAGCGAGACAGTGCTGGAGTACCCGATGGTCGACCGGGATCCGCTGCCGCGCTGGAGCTTCGGGCGGATCACCCTGCTCGGCGACGCCGCGCACCCGATGTACCCGGTCGGCTCCAACGGTGGTTCGCAGGCGATTCTCGACGCCCGGTCGGTGGCCGCCGAACTGGCCGGCGCGGGCGATCCGGTCGCCGGATTCGCGGCCTACGAATCAGCGCGCCGCGACACGGCGAATTCCGTGGTGCTCGCCAATCGGGACATTCCGATGGATCGCGCCCTGCGGATGGTCGCGGAACGCGCGCCCGAAGGTTTCGACCGCATCGAGGATGTGCTGACCACCGCGGAGTTACGCGCTATCACCGACGGCTACCGGCGCACCAGCGCTGTCCGGTAGCCGGCTGGTGGGCCGGCTACCGCCACACCTCCATCAGGCCGATTCGGGGAGCCGGTCACCCTGGACCACCTGGATGTCCAGGTCGATCTTGACCGTGGTGCCGATCGCCGCCACTCCGGCACGGACCACCGCGTTGTAGTCGATGGCGAAGTCGTCGCGTCGCAGTGTGGTCTCGGCATGGAACGCGGCGCGCACCCCACCCCAGGGGTCCGGGCCGAACCCACCGTAGGTCAGCGCGAGATCGACCGCCCGGCGCTGCCCGTGCAGGGACAGCTCACCCGACATCACCCAGGTGTCGCCGCCGGTGCGGCTGAGGCCGTTGCTGGTGAAGGAGATCAGCGGGTAATTCTCCACGTCGAGGAAGTCGCTGGACCGCAGGTGGGTGTCGCGCATCTCGATACCGGTGTCGATGGTGGCGGCCTTGATCTCGGCGTAACCGGAGGTCTGTTCGAACCGTTCGGCGATATCGAGCCGTCCGCTGACCTCGGCGAATCGCGCCTTGATACTGGATATGCCCAGGTGACGAGCAGTGGCGATCACCGAGGAGTGCACCGGGTCTATGGTCCAGGGCCCGGCCGGCGGGAGGGCGACGGCGTCGACCACCGGGGCCAGCGCCACGTCGCCCAGCGTGCCCGAACCCGAGGACGAGATCTGCACCGCCCGGGCGGCGGGCTGATAACCGGCGGCGGTGAGCACCGCGGTGTGTACACCCGGACGCAGCGGTTCGGTGGACACCGCGCCGTTCTCGTCGGACACCGCGCGGCAGATCTGCCGACCACGCATATCCGTCACGGTCAGCACCGCGTCGGGTACGGGCCAGCCGTCGGCGCCGTGGATGCGGCCGGTCAAACCGGGCATGGGCATCACCTTTTCACCATTCAGAGTTGATTAGCACAAGCAACTAGTTGCCGAAGCCGAATATACCCACGTCATCTCCCCGCCGGCAGGCACGGTGGCCTTCATCGCTCGAGGACCGACAGTTGCCCGCCGATCCGGACGAAGGCCGTGGGCGTGAGCCCGAACATCGCCCGGAAAGTATCGCTGAAATGCGACGGCGAGGCGAACCCCGCGTCCGCGGCCGCCCGGGTCAGATCGTGCCCCGCCGCGTGGGACCGCGCGATGTGCACCATCCGCGCCCACTGGACGTAGCGCCGGAAGCTGGTGCCGGTCTGCCCGGCGAAGGTGCGCAGGAAATAGGAGGTCGACAGCCCGACCGCGCGGGCACAGTCCGCCGCGCGATAGGGGCGGGCGGGATCGGCCCGGATGGTGGCTGTCGCCGCGGCGATCCGCGTGTCCCGTATCACCGGCAGGGGGACGCTGGCCAGTTCGAGAAGCCGCTCGATATCGGGTTCCGGCTGCCGGCACAGTGCGACGAGCTCGTTCTCCTCCCGGTGGGCGTACGCGAAATCGCCGGTGGTCCGGGTCATTCCGCCCAGGCAGCGGGTCAGTCGCGCGCTCGTCGGGTCGAAGAAGCAGAACAGCATCCGGCCCTGTGTACCGGTCACATGGTGGACCACCCGCGCCCGGAACAGGAAACTGCGCGCGGTGATATCCACCATTTCCCCGGCGCGCACCCGGAACGACGCGTCCACGCCCACCCCGAGCGAGGGCAGGGCGGTGGAATGCGGGGCCAGGCCCAATCCGGGGCCCAGGTAGACGGCGTGCCCGGAACGCACCCACAGCCGCGCCGCCGGCGCCGGGGCGGCGCACGTTTCCGGAAGTGCCGAGATGGTCATGCGGGCGACGATACCGGCGTATGCGCGACCGGTCCGGAGAACAAACCACCACCGATCCAGGAGACAGCCGATGACGACCGATCGAATCGAACCCACCGCGCACCGGGCGCCGACCCGGTACGAGACCACACTCGACGGGGCCCGGTTGAGTTATGCCGCAGCCGGTTCCGGCGACCCGCTGGTGTTGCTGCACGGCTGGCCACAGTCCCATCCGGCCTGGCGGGAGCAGATCGGGCCACTGTCCCGGTACCGGCGGGTGATCGCGCCGGACTGGCTCGGCTGGGGTGATTCCGCACGCGATACGGCCCTGTCCTGCGATTACGACAGCGAGGTCGACCGGCTCGCGCGCATGCTGGACGCGCTGGAACTCGACCGCGTCGACCTGGCATGTCACGACTACGGCGGCTTCCTGGGGCTGGGCCTGACCCAGCGCCACCCCGACCGGATCCGGCGGCTGGCGATCCTCAACTCGCGGGCCCACGGGACCTTCGTCGGGCGCTACGCACTGCTGTTCGGCGTGTTCACCACCGCCGCCCGCTACGGACCCGGCCGGCGCCTGCTCGCGGCACGCCCGATCCACGCCGTGCACCGCTGGGGACTGCACCGGTATGTCCGCAACGGCACCTTCACACCCGAGCGGCTCGAGCAGTACCTCCGCCTATTGCGTACCGCCGAGGGACGCCGCTGGTACGCGCATTTCTGGGCCGGGTACCGGGTCCGGATCCGCCCGAACCTGAGGGCGCGCCTGAGCGAAATCGACTGTCCCACCACTGTCGTCTGGGGCATCCGGGACCCCGCCATCCCGATGACCACCGCCGAACAACTCGCGCGGGAGATACCGAACGGCGAACTGGTGCGCATCGACGCCGATCATTTTCTGATGGAACAGCGTCCGGAGGAGGTCACCGAGGCGCTGCGACACTGGCTACAGCGACCCGCGCGGTGAAGTCCGGACCGATGGTCCCGTGCGCGCGAGACGGTACTGCCGAAGGCATGGGTGCGGGCCTCCGGGGTAGCCGCCATATATGAACCCACGCAGGCGACCGGTCCGGCCTCGTCACCACCGGGCACCGGACCGGAGCTCGCGAGGCGACGGCCCCGAGCCCCGCCGCGCAGAGCCGGTGGGAAGGCGATGACGCTGCATATCGGCACCTCCGGCTGGCAGTACCGGGACTGGCGCGGTGTCCTCTACCCGGACCGGTGCCCGCAACGGCTGTGGCTGGAACACTATGCCGCGGGTTTCGCGACCGTCGAGAACAACAACGCCTTCTACCGGCTGCCCGCCCGGGAGACCTTCGATGCCTGGCGCGAGCGAACACCCGCCGGTTTCGTCATGGCCGTCAAGGCCAGCCGGTTCCTGACCCATATGAAACGCCTGCGCGACCCCGAGGAACCGGTCACCCGGCTGCTACACCACGCGGGCGGTCTGGGACCGCGGCTGGGACCGGTACTGGTGCAACTTCCCGGGACGCTGCGTGCCGATCCGGGCCTGCTCGAGGCCTGCCTGCGCTGCTTCCCCCGCGATATCCGGGTCGCGGTGGAGCCCCGGCACGATTCCTGGTGGTCGCCGCGCGTCCGCGGGGTGCTCGAGGACCACGGCGCCGCCCTCTGCTGGGCCGACGCCGGTTCGCGCCCGGTGACTCCGCGCTGGCGGACCACCGATTGGGGCTATCTGCGACTGCATCGGGGCCGCGCGGCACCGGCGCCCCGCTACGGGACGCGGGCGCTGGCCACCTGGGTCGAGCGGCTCACCCGCACCTGGTCCGACGCCGAGGATGCCTTCGTCTACTTCAACAACGACCCCGGTGGCGCGGCCGTCCGGGACGCCGTCGAGTTCGCGGCGATCGCCACGCGGGCCGGCGCCACGGTGACCCGCACACCCAGCGGTGTTCCCCCCTACCCTCCGGCCTGACCGAGCGCAGCGCCGGACCGTTCCCGTTTCCCACGCGGCCCACCGGGTACCGCGCCCGGGTCCGACGCCGCACCCTCCGCGAGACCGAACTCGTGGCGGCCATCGACGACTACAGCGTTCGGAGGAACCATGCAGATCGGTTACAAACTCGCCGCCGAGGGCTTCGGCCCGGCCGAACTGGTCCGGCAGGCCGTCCGCGCCGAAGCCGCGGGATTCGACTTCGTCGAGATCAGCGACCATTTCCACCCGTGGCTGGACAATCAGGGTCACTCCCCGTTCGCCTGGACCGTACTCGGCGCCATCGCCGCCGAGACCGAGCGGATCGGGATCGCCACGGGCGTCACCTGTCCGACCGTGCGGTACCACCCCGCGATCATCGCGCAGGCGGCCGCCACGCTCGCGATCCTGTCCGAGAACCGGTTCACGCTGGGTCTCGGCGCCGGGGAGCGCCTCAACGAACACATCGTGGGTGAGGGGTTCCCGGTCGATGTCACCGGCCGTCACCAACTGCTGCGGGAAGCGCTGGAGATCATCCGATCACTGTGGAAGGGCGGATACCGCTCCTACGACGGCAAGTTCCTGAAACTGTCCGATGCCCGCGTGTTCGACCTGCCCGACGAGTTGCCGGTGATCGCGGTGGCCGCCGGTGGCAGCCATGCCGCCGAGATCGCCGGCGAACTGGGTGACGGGCTCTTCGCCACCGAACCGAAATCGCATCTGGTTTCGGACTACCAGGCGGCGGGCGGCACCGGGCCCCGCTATGCCGAGGTGCCGATGGCGTGGGCGCCCGACGAGCACACCGCGGCCCGGGCCGCCCGGGACACCTCGCGCTGGGCGCTCACCGGCTGGAAGGTGATGAGCGAACTGCCGAACCCGGTGAACTTCGCGGCGGCCTCGGAGACGGTTCGGGAGGAGGACATTCTGGAGAAGTTCGCCTGTGGGCCGGACCCGCAACGCTACCTCGACGTCGCGCAGCCCTTCGTGGACGCCGGGTTCGATCATCTGGTGATGCAGAACGCCGGCCCGGACCCGGACGGGTTCATCGATTTCTTCCGCGCCGAACTGGACGAACCACTGCGCAAACTGACTCCGCAGCCGGCCTGACCCGCGCCCGGTCCCGGCGCCGCCGGGCCGCCGGGCTGCCGGTCCCGATGATTTCGCCGGACCCGGATTCGATCCGCTGTGGCCGGGTACGCGTTCGCCGTGAATGGCATGAGTATCAGAGAAGTAGCGCAACGACCCGGACCGTTCGCCTCGCTGTACATCGACGCCGAACACGACACCGAGGACGCCGAACGGCAACGCGTTCTGCGCTGGCGGGCGCTCGCCGAGCGACTGGCCGACGCGGGCGCTTCGGAGCAGATGATCACGGTGCTCGGCGCCGCGGTCACCGCCGGCCCGCCCGAACCGGGCCGGCCCGGGCGGTTCCTCATCGCCGACGCCGAGTCGGTGCTCATCGACCGGTGGTTACCCGGGCGTCCGCAGCCGGAGATCGTCCGGGTATCACCGCTGCCATACCTGCTGCCGCTCATCGAACACGAGGCCGGCGAGGTACCGCATGCGGTGGCGGTCGTCGACCGGGTCGGCTCGGATATGTACGGCGTGGACGAGCACGGCGAGGTGGTCGAGGAATCCGTCGAGGGCAGCGGGCATCCGGTGCACAAGGTGCGCCACGGCGGCGGCTGGTCGCATCGCTCGATGCAGCGGCGGGTGGAGGAGACGGCCCGGCGCAATGCCGGCGAGGTCGCCGAGGAACTCACCCGAGTCGCCCAGCGGGTGCACGCCCAGGTGGTGGTGCTGGCCGGGGAGGCCGACACCCGGTCCGCGGTCCACGGTGCACTGGGTTCCACCGGAGCGCGGGTGGTAGAGGTCGACACCGGCGGCCGCGCCGCGGGGGCCGGGGACAGCGAACTCGACGACGCGGTCCGTGAAGTCGTCACCGAACAGGCCGACCGGCAGCGCGCGGAGATCACGGCGCGTTTCGACCAGGCCCACGGCCGCGACGAGGGCCTGGCCGTCACCGGATTGTCCGAAACGGTCTGCGCCCTGCTGGCCGCCAACGCCGAGAACGTGCTGATCAACGCCACCGCGCTCGGTGACCGCACCGTCCGCCTGGATCCCGCACCGCTGCGCGACCCGGCCGCGCTCGGCGCCCCGGGCCCGGCCACCGGCACGACCTGCCGCGCGGACGAGGCGCTGCCGGTGGCGGCGCTGGTCCGCGGCGGCACGGTGACCCCGATCGGCGCGGAGACCGCGCCGCGGGAGGGAGTGGGGGCGCTGCTGCGCTACGCCTGAACCATTTCCGGAACGAGGCAGGAGAAGATATGGAACGAGGAAACAGCAAACACGGTCCGGCCCGCGACGACGAGTTGGCCCACGAACTGGAAGGTACCCTGCGGGGTAACCGGTCGAGCCGGGCGCAGGAATGGCACGACCCGGAACCACCGGCCGACGACGACAACCTGGCGAACGAACGCGTGGACCGGACCGAACGCCGCGACCGCGGCACCTGACCGGCTCCGCCGGCACCGCGCGACGCCGATGGCGGTCACGCGGTGCCGCCGACGGACACAACCCGTAACTATCGGATCATGGGCATACGAACCATCGTTCTTCCGCTCTGCACAGCCGCGATGCTGCTGTCTGCCTGCACGACGAACTCGGTCGAACCCGCTCCCGCACCTTCGGTTACCGCCGCCCGCATGGACAGCGTGCAAGGCGACCTCGACGCGGTGATCCGCTCGGGTGCTGTCGGGGCCATTGCCACGCTCACCGAGAACGGCGCGACCTCCGTCGTCGCCTCCGGCCTCTCCGATATCGCCGCGGGGACTCCGATCCCTACCGATCGCCCCCAGCATGTCCGGGTCGGTAGCGTCACCAAGGCTTTCACCGCCGCGATCGTGCTGCAACTGGTCGCCGAACACCGGATAGATCTCGACCGCTCGATCGACACCTACTTGCCCGGCCTGCTCGTCGGCCCCGGGGTGGACGGGCGCGCCCTCACCGTCCGCCAGATCCTGGGCCATCGAAGCGGGCTGCCCGAACTGCCCGAAACCCCGGAGATGAACGAATACGCGGCGGCCAAGGAGGGCCGCACCGTCACTCCCGCCCAGGAGATCGCAGCCGCCCTGCGGCATCCCGCGCAGTTCGCCCCGGGCGCTCGATTCGAATACACCAATACCAACTACATCGTCGTCGGCATGCTGATCGAGGCGGTGACCGGACACCGCTACACAGATGAGCTGCGCGACCGCATTCTCGCTCCGCTGGCGCTGCGGGACACTTACCTGCCGGCCACCGGGGAAACCGGTTTGCGCGACCCGCATCCGACCGGCTATGCCACCGTCGACGGCACCGTGACCGACGAGACGCGGGTGGAGCCGTCGGTGCCGTGGGCGGCCGGCGCGCTGGTCAGCACCGGCGCCGACCTGAACCGGTTCTTCCTCGCGCTGCTGTCGGGTCGGGTGGTGCCGCAGGCCCAGTTGCCGCAGATGCTCGACGGGGTCGATATGGGCCGCGGTGACGGCATGTCCTACGGGCTCGGCCTTGCGTACACCGAGCTGCCGTGCGGCCTGCAATATGTCGGCCACCTCGGTAGCATCCACGGCTTCTCTGCCGTCTCCGGCGCCGCGGCCCCAGGGCTCGCGGTCACCTTCTCCATTACCGGTACACCCCCCACCGTGGATATCCGCAACGTGCTCACCCACGCACTGTGCGGCTGAACGAACAGTCCGGAAGCGCCGTCACCGCACCGCGACGCGGCGGGTCGGTCAGGACGGTATCTCGGTGGTCTGCGCGGTATCGATCACGCCGAAGGTTTCGCCCTGCGGCGCGATGAGCACGCCCATCCGGCCGAAGGGGCTGTCGTCGGGGCCCATCAGCAGGGTCGCGCCGAGACCGGTCGCCGAGGCGAGGATCGCGTCGGTGTCCTCGACCTGGAACCAGCTCAACCAGTACGACGGCCCGGCGCCCGGGTTCTTGGTGGAATCGTTCAGGCCCCCGACCGGTTCCCCGTCGGGAGCGAGCGCGAAGGTCGCGTAGTCGACATTCACCCCGTCCCCGATCTCGGTGAACGTCCAGCCGAACACCTGGGTGTAGAACTCTTGCGCGCGTTGATAGCCGTCGGTGTGCAGTTCGTTCCAGCAGTAGGCTCCCGGCTCGTTGTAGACCGCGGCGCCGAAATGCTGTTTCGCTTGCCACACCCCGAACGCCGCACCGCCGGGATCGGTGGCCACCAGCATCCGCCCCGCATCCAGTACATCGAACGGTGCCATGACCACGGTGCCGCCGGCCGCCGTGATCGCGGCGGAAGTGTCGTCGGCATTGTCGGTGGCGATATAGGTGGTCCAGGTCGAGGGCATCGGTTGCCCGGGTGGTTTGGGGCCGATGCCGGCGACCGGGCGGCCGTCGCGCAGCGCCATCAGGTATCCACCGGCTTCGGGCGCACCGCCGGCGATCTCCCAGCCGAACAGGTCGCGGTAGAACTCTTGGGCGCGGTTCGTATCGTCGACCTGGCAATCGGTCCAGCACGGGGTGCCGGCCGGCCAGGGAGTTTCACGTATCGGCATTGCGTGTCCTCCGTGTTCCGTTTCGGGGTTCGCGCGAGTCGAGCGATAACAGGCCGAGATGACCGGATGAAACAGACACCGCGCGGCGCGCGACGGTTCGCGCGCCGCGGTCCGTGGCGAGGCCACCGTATCCAGCGGGCAGCGGCCGAGCAATAACCGCGCGGCGCACCCGCCCGTCACGGTGCCTGGTTGCCTATATTGTGAGTGTGTGCTCATAATGTGAATCCGCTGTGGCCTGCGTCACGAGAGGCCTTCCGTGCCGCCAGCACGGGAGCAGACGCCCGGCCCGGTGCGACTCGATGGGATAAGCACATGTCAGACCTTGCCACGATGGTCAACACAGGCGCCGCGGTCCTCGCGGTGGTCCTGCTGATCATCCGATTCAAAATCAACCCGGCGGTAGCGCTGGTCCTCGGTTCGGCCTATCTCGGACTCACCGCCGGTCTGGGTACCGAGAAGACCGTCGAAACGATCGCCACCGGTTTCGGCGACATCATGGCCGAGGTCGGGTTGCTGATCGCCTTCGGCGTGCTGACCGGCGTGATGCTGCAGGAGACCGGGGCCATCGAACGCCTCGTGCGGGCCCTGATCCGGGTCTTCGGTGTCAACCGGATGCCGTACGCGCTCTCGCTCACCATCGCCACCGCGCTGCAGTCGATCTACCTCGACGTACTGCTGGTCATCTCCGCACCCCTGGCCCGGACCGCCGCCGCCAAAATGGATAAGAAGGGCACCGCCCGGATGGCCACGGCGCTGGCGATCGGTGGCGAATGCGGCATCGTGCTCATGGTGCCCGGCGTCGGCGCGCTGGCCCTGGCCGGACTACTCGGTGTGCCGCTCGGCAAGATGCTGCTGTTCGGCCTGTTGCTCGTGATTCCCACGGTCACCATCGCGGTCGCTGTCATGAGCTTTCTGTTCGACCGCGGCTGGTGGAACGAGGAACGCGACGAACAGCCCTACCCCGCCGACGACGGGCCCGCCGGTGAGCCGGAAGTACGCGCGGCCGACGGGGAGCCCGGGGCCGGCGCCGCGGAACTCCGGGACGGCGACGGGGCATCCGGCGCCGCCGGCAAGCCGGCCGGTTCCGGCGGAGTAACCGTACGCGTACCCGCGCGGCCCCGGCCCGACACGCCGCTGCCGCTACTGATGGCACCGCTGATGACGGCCCTGCTGCTCATTGCCGTCGGCGCCGTCCTCGATGTCGCCGAGATCCGCAACCCGGTGATCGAATTCCTCGCCACCCCGGTCATCGCCCTGCTGATCGGACTCGTCGGCACCAGCATCGTGGGCCGCCGCAGCGTCGGCATCGACCGGATCCAGCGATGCATCGCCACCGGCTTCCAGGAGAGCGGACAGATCCTCATCCTGACCGGGGTCGGCGGGTCACTGGCCGCCACCATCACGGCCACCGGCGTCGGCGATATCCTCGGCGACTACTTCACCGCGAGCACCGCGGCACCACTGCTGATGGTGTGGGCGATCGCGGCCCTCCTGCACATCGCGGTCGGTTCGGTGACGCTCTCGGCTATCACCGCGGCGGGCATCCTCGCGCCGGTGGCCCCGGCGCTCGGAATCGATCCCGTGCTGATCGCCTTGGCCGCGGGCGCCGGATCGCTGTTCGCCGTCCACGTCACCAGCAATACCTTCTGGCTGCTGCAGTCGCTGATGGGGCAGACCACCCGCGGCACGCTGAAAACGTGCTCGGTGGGCGTATCCATCGCCTCAGTGGTGGCGATTCTGCTCATCATGCCGCTGAGCCTGGTCCTGTGAAACTCGGAAATAAGAGGGAGAACATGCGCAACGAGCCGCCGCTCGCCGGTATCCGGGTCCTGGAACTCGGCAACTACATCGCCGCCCCGACCGCCGGCCGGATGCTCGCCGATTTCGGCGCCGAGGTGATCAAGGTCGAACGTCCCGTAACCGGTGACGAATTGCGCCGCTGGCGCCTCTACGGCGGCGAGACCTCCATGCTGTACCGCACGATCAACCGCAACAAGAAGTCCATCGTGGTGGACCTGAAGACCGAGGCGGGTCGCGCCCTGATCCTGGATCTGGTCCGCGAATGCGATGTACTGCTGGAGAACTTCCGGCCGGGCACGCTGGAGAAATGGGGGCTGGGCCCCGAAGCACTGCAGGAAGCCAATCCGGAGGTGGTGATCACCCGGATCTCCGCGTACGGACAGACCGGACCCCAGGCCGCCCGGCCCGGTTTCGCCGCGGTGGCCGAAGCGGTGGGCGGGCTGCGCGAGCTCATCGGCGATCCGGACCGTCCGCCGGTGCGTACCGGTGTGTCCATCGGCGATTCCATTGCCGGTATCCACGCCGCGTTCGGCACCGTGATGGCCCTGTTCCAGCGGGCCCGCAGCGATACGCCGATCCCGTTGCCGGAGCGCATCATCGATGTGGCCCTCAACGAGTCGATCCTGTCGGTGATGGAGTCGCTGGTCCCCGACTATCTGGCGTACGGCGTGCGTCGCGAACGCGTCGGCGGCCGGATGGAGGGCATCGCGCCCAGTAACGCCTACCCGTGCAACGACGGCACCAGCATCATCGTCGCGGGCAACGGCGACGCCATCTTCGCGCGCTATATGGAGACCATCGGCCGACCGGACCTCGCCGCCGACCCGGAGCTGCGGGATAACGCCGGACGCTGGGCCCGCCGCGACGAACTGGATGCCGCGATCGCCGCGTGGACGAGCCGGCACACCCGCGCGGAGGCGCTGCGGCTCCTCGACGCAGCCGGTGTACCGTCCGGTCCGATCTACACCGCGGCCGATATCTGCGCCGACGAGCAGTACGCCGCTCGGAACATGATCCAGCACTTCGAGGTGGACACGGGTGCGGACGAACCCGCCACGGTGGGATTCCCCGGCATCGTCCCGGTGATCGGCGGCGCCTCGCTGCCGATCCGTACAATCGGCCCCGACCTGGGTGAACACACACGCGAAGTACTCGCCACGGTACTGCGCCTCACCGACGACGAGATCGACGCCGTCACAGGCGCTTCGGAAACAGGGGTTACGGTATGACCTTCAGCTACACACCGGCGGCGGAGCTGCGCGATGTGACGTTGCGCGACGGGCTGCAGCTCACCGGCAAACCGCTGGGCACCGAACGGAAGGTGGCGCTGGTCCGCGACCTGCTCGCGCTCGGTGTCCCAGAGCTCGAGATCGGCTCCATGGCCCGCCCGGACCTGGTGCCGCCGCTGGCCGATTCGCTCGACGTGATCGCCGCGCTGACGCCGGAGGAACTCGCGAAATGCTGGGTGTGGGTGGCCACCCCGCGGCATATCGAGAAGGCGGCCGCGGTGGGTGCGCGTAATTTCCAGTACTGCCTGTCGGCGTCGGATTCGCACAACAAGGCCAATATCGGGCGCACCACCGAGGACAGCGTCGCCGCCATGCCCGCGGCGGTCGAGCTGACCCGGGACTGCGGGGGCACCATCCAGCTGTGTATCGCGACCGCGTTCACCTGTCCCTTCGAAGGTGTCGTCGATCCGGCGCGGGTGCTGGGTATCGCCGCGGATCCGCGGACCGACGGCGCCGCCGATATCGTCCTCGCCGACACGCTGGGCCAGGCCGTCCCGGCCCAGGTGCGACAGCTCGTCGAGAGTGTCCGCGCGAACACGCCGCCGCGCCGCATCGTCTACCACGGTCACGACACCTGGGGCCTGGGGGTCGCGAATACGCTGGCGGCCATCGACGCGGGCGCCACGCTGGTGGACGGGTCACTGGGTGGATTGGGCGGCTGCCCGTTCGCCCCCGGCGCGAGTGGCAACACCGCGACCGAGGACCTGCTGTTCGCCACCCGCCCCGACTGGCTCACTCCTGCCATCCTGGCGACCGTGGTCGAAACCGGCGAGGCGCTGCTCGCCGACCTGGGCGAGCCCAACCGGTCCAAGACCGCGCAGGGCGCCCGCTCGAAAGCCCGGGCCTTCGACTGGGTGATCGGCGAGCAGTCGTGACGGCCGCGGATTTCCTCGTCACCACTGCGCTCCCCGGTCCCGGGATGCGGCTGCTCGAAGCCGCCGGATCGGTGACCGTGGCCGAGACCCGGATGAGTCATGAGCAATTGGCCGATGCCTGCGCGTCCGGGGACTACCGGGTGGTGGTGGCACAGCTGCGCGACGAATTCGACGCGAAGCTGCTGGACCGGGCGAAGATCACCGGGATCAGCAATTTCGCGGTGGGATACAACAATATCGATATCGCGGCGGCCACCGCGAACTCGATCGTCGTGGGCAACACCCCCGGCGTCCTGACCGACGCGACCGCCGATATCGCCCTGCTGCTGATCCTGGCGGTCGCGCGCCGGTGTGTGGAGGCCGATACCTTCGTCCGGTCCGGCGAGTTCCACGGCTGGGAGCCGGAACTGCTGCTGGGCCACGATGTCAGCGGCCGGACGCTCGGTCTGGCCGGTTTCGGCCGGATCGCGCGCGCCACCGCGCGGCGCGCGCTCGCTTTCGGCATGACCGTGGTGTTCTCGCCACGCCCACCCGGTGACCGGGTGGTGAGCGAGGAGGAACTCGGTGAGTTCGCTGGACGGGTGCAGCAGCTGCCGTGGCCCGAACTGGTCGCCACCAGCGATTACCTCTCGCTCCACGTCCCGCTGAACGCCGAGACCCACCATCTCGTGGACGAATCCGTACTCCGGTCGATGAAACGATCGGCGATTCTGATCAATACCGCGCGCGGGCCGATCGTCGACGAGCGCGCACTGGTCGCGGCCTTGCGCGACGGGGCCATCGCGGGCGCCGGATTGGATGTGTACGAGGACGAACCGCGTCTGGCACCGGGCCTGGCGGAACTGCCCAATACCGTGCTGCTGCCACATGTCGGGAGCGCCACGGTCCCGGTGCGCGCCGAGATGGCCCGCCGGTGCGCGGAGAACGCGGTGGCCATGCTCCGCGACGAACTCCCGCCGTACCCGGTCAATCCGGAGGCACGGGCGCGCTGACCACGGCGAGCCCGGGGTCGGCGGCCGGAATACGGCCGCCGAGGGTGCGGGTGACCTGTTCGGCGTAACCGACGAGCAGGTCCACCCACGCCTCGCACTGTGCCAGCGGCATCCGCAGGGTGGGGCCGCTGATCGTCAATGCCGCCACCACCTTTCCGGCCGCGTCGAATATGGGCGCGGACAGCCCCGATGCCGAATCCTCTCGCTCTCCGGCGCTGATCGCGTAACCGTCGGCCTTGGCCCGGGAGATGAGCGACCGCAGCTCCGGTGGACTGGTGACGGTGCCCTCGGTCAGCGGTTCCAGTGGTGCCGCCAGTACCCGCTCGGCGAGTTCGGGGTCCCAGGCCAGCAGGATCCGGCCCGCCGACCCGGCGTAGAGCGGGATGATCTTGCCCACGTACATGTCCCGGCGTAGCGCGTGCCGGGTCTCGGCGATGGCCACACACACCCGGAAACCGTGTTCGGCGCGGAAAACACAGGCGGTCTCCCCCGTCTCGTCACGGATCTCGCGCAGTACCGGGTCGACGATCGCCAGCAGGTCCAGTCCCTTGATCGCCGTGGCCGCCCAATAGCTCATCCGCAGCCCGACCCGGAGTCGGTCCCCCGCCCGATCCAGCAGGCCCTGCGCCACCATATTGGTGACCAGTCGCTGCACCGTGGAGGTCGGCAACCCGGTGGCCTGCTGGATCTCGCCCAGCGTCAACGACGGCCGGGCCAGGGAGAAGGCATCGAGGATCTCGGTGATCTTCCCCAATACCAGCAGCGGCTGGTGGTTCGCGGCAGCACCGCCGTCTTGCCTCGACATATCGCCGAATCTACGCGGTGTCCGGCCCGCTCCGGCGCCGGACACCGGTCCGGCCGTAGGCCACCGCGACCTTGCGGCCCGAACCCCGGCGGCCGCCGGTGCCGGGAGATTTCCGGACGCCGGTTGCGCGGACCACGTCGGGCACATATCCGGGACCGCGGGCGGTCAGATCTTCGCGAGCTCGGGTTCGGGATGCTCGGTGTCGCCGGTTCCGCCGGTTCCGCCGGGTGCGCCGGGTGCGCCGGACCGGTTGGGCAGCAGGATCGCCGTCACGATCACCACCAGCGACAGCGCCGCCGACACCACGAAGGCCAGCCGCATTCCGTCGAGTTGCGCGGTCAGCGTATCGATACCCGTGGCCTGCAGCGCACTGGTGCGACTCGCCATCACGGTGACCACCAGCGCCGTCCCCAGTGCGGCGGCGACCTGCTGCAGCGTGCCCAGCATGGAGCTGCCGTGCGAGTAGAGGTCCTCCGGCAGGGCCCCGAGCGCGAGGGTGAACACCGGTGTGAAGGCCGCGGCCAGCGACAGCATGAGCAGGATGTGCAGGGCCAGCAGTTGCCAGTACGGCGTGGTGACCGAGATCTGGGTGAAACCGGCCAGCGCGGCGGTGATCCCGATCGCCCCCGGGATCACCAGGAGGCGTCCACCGAACCGGTCGAACAGGCGGCCGATCACCGGGCCGAGCACACCCATGGCCAGCCCACCGGGCATGACCAGCAACCCGGTCTCCAGCGGCGACAGACCGCGCAGGTTCTGCAGATACAGCGGCAGCAGCATCATCGAGCCGAGCATGGCCAGGAACGCGACCGCCATCAGGACCAGGCCCAGGCTGTAGGTGCGCGAGCGCAGGATCCGCAGATCCAGCAGCGGGGTGCCGTGCCGCTGCAACCACAGCTGCCGGGCGACGAACAGGCCGATCAGGACGACGCCGGCGGAGGTGATGAGGGCAGGGGTGGCGACCGTGCCCGCCTCGAACCGACTCAACCCGTACACCAGGCTGCCGAAACCGAGTGCGGCGGAGACCACGCTGAACCAGTCGATCGATCCGGTCTCGGGTTCCCCGATGTTCTCCAGCCGCCGCAACCCGAACCAGGTGACCGCGCCCGCGATCGGCAGCACCAGTACGAACAGCCAGCGCCACGAGGCGATCTGCAGGACCAGGCCGGAGATGACCGGTCCCATGGCCGGAGCCACCGAAATGGCCAGGGTGACATTGCCCATGACCCGGCCGCGATCACGTTCGGGAACCACGGTCATCAGGGTGGTCATCAGCAGCGGCATCATCACCGCGGTGCCACCGGCCTGGACGATCCGCCCGGCGAGCAGCACCGCGAACGAGGGCGCCACCGCCGAGAGCGCTGTACCGGCCAGGAAGACACCCATGGCCAGCGTATAGGCGCGCCGCGTGGTGACCCGCTGCAGGAACCAGCCGGTGACCGGGATGACGGCCGCCATGGTGAGCATGAAGGAGGTCGACACCCACTGCGCGGCCCGCTCGGTGACCTCGAGGTCGTGCATCAGCCGCGGGATCGCGTTGATCATGATGGTCTCGTTCAGGATCACCACGAAGGTCGCGATCACCAGCAACCGAACGACGACCGGAGTGCCGCCTCCGGCCCGGCGAACGGATAACAGGGCGGGCATCGGCTTACCTCCGGAGGTCGTGAGCATCGGGCGTCGGCCGGGCGGGGTCGTCGATGACCGTTGCCCGGTGTACGAGAGAACAGACGAGTGAGCGGCGCTCGGCTCATCGGTGACGCGCCAGTGTTTCTTACGGCTGTGCACGAGATCAATCGCTTTTCCGGCGGCTGTATTCCCGGTCACAGCCCGATCGCCCAGCTCGCGGGGGCCCGGCCACGACCACTCCCCAGGGGGATATGAGGGAGGTCACGCGACCCCCTCGGACGTATCGGCGGACCGACGACCGGAGGGTCAGCCGAGTCCCAATTGCTGTGCCGCGATCTCGAGGTCCTTGTCGCCACGCCCGGACAGGCACAGCAGGACCACCGAACCGGCGGCCAGGTCACCGCGCTCGGCCAGCTCGAGCAGGCACCCCACCGCGTGCGCGGATTCCAGGGCGGGGATGATGCCCTCGCTGTGCCCGAGGGCTTCCATACCGCGTAACGCGAGCGCATCGGTGACCGGGACCGCGGTCAGGCGGCCGCTGTCCTCCAGATGACTGAGCTCCGGGCCCACCCCCGGGTAGTCCAGGCCGGCGGCGACACTATGCGTCCCGGCGATCTGACCGTCGTCGTCCTGCAGCAGGAGGCTGAACGTACCGTCGATCTCGCCGGGACTGCCGGCGGTCAGCGACGCCGCGTGCGCGCCGGTCTGTATTCCGCGCCCGGCGGCCTCCGCACCGAGCAACCGCACCCCCGGGTCGGCGACGAAGGGGCGGAACGCGCCGAGAGCATTGCTGCCGCCGCCGACACAGGCGATGACATAGTCGGGTAGTCGACCCTCGGCGGTCAGGATCTGGGACCGCGCCTCCGCCCCGATGGGGTGCTGGAAATCCCGCACGATCCGCGGATAGGGAGTAGGCCCGGCCGCGCTGCCCAGCAGGTAGTGGGTGGTGTCCACCTGCGACACCCAGTCGCGGACCGATTCGGTGATCGCCTCCTTGATCCGCCGGTTCCCGGTTTCCACCGCCCGCACCTCGGCGCCGAGCAGGCGCATCCGGATCACATTCGCCCGCTGCCGTTCCATATCGACGGCACCCATATAGATGGTGCAGCTCAAACCGAGCATCGCCCCCACGGTCGCGACTGCCACTCCGTGTTGTCCCGCCCCGGTCTCGGCAACGATTCGGCGTTTGCCCATGCGCCGGGCCAGCAACCCCTGCCCGAGGGCGTTGTTGATCTTGTGCGAACCGGTGTGGGCCATATCCTCCCGTTTGAGATAGACCGTCGGCGCCGGTGCACCCAGCCGCGCGGCGAACCGCGGTACCCGGTGCAGCAGGGTTGGCCGGCCGACCCGGCTGCGCGACAGACCGGTCAGCTCCCGGACGAACGCCGGATCGACGCGGGCCGCGTCGTATGCGCGTTCCAGTTCGAGCAGGGCGGCCATGAGACCCTCGGGAACGTATCTACCGCCGAATCGGCCGAATCGGCCACGCTGATCCGGGAAATCCCCGGGACGTAAGGTTTTCTGCGCGACCCCGTGATCGACGACCATCCAGCACTCACATTCCCTGTTCTCACTCCGCCGCGAAAAGTCTGTCCGGCCGGCGCAAGCGCCGGGTCACCCCTCGGCAACGGAGTAGTTAACAGTACTAAAGGGTTGGATTTTCGCCGTGACGTCACCTGCCGCGCAATCGGAGCCTTCCCCACCACGAGAACTCGCCCCTATTGTAGGATTGTCGACAATCCGGCCAGGCTCGACCGGCCACCGTCAGGGAGGAGCGTCCCACCGTGCTCACGGAAGCCACACTCACCGCCGCCGAACGGGAAGCCGTCGAGTCGGTACCCACCGGCCTGTTCATCGACGGCCGCACCCGCGAGACCGCGAAGACCATGCCCGTCCTCGATCCGGCGACCGGACAGCTGCTGCGCGAGGTCGCCGACGCCACCCCCGAGGACGGGCGGGCCGCGCTGGACGCCGCCGCGGCCGCCCAGGCCGGCTGGGCGCGCACCGCGCCCCGCGAGCGCAGCGAGATCCTCATGCGCGCCCATCGCCTACTGCTCGACGATGCCGACCGGCTCGCCCTGATCGCGACACTCGAGATGGGGAAGCCGCTGACGGAAGCCCGCGGCGAGATCACCTATGCCGCGGAGTTCTTCCGCTGGTTCGCCGAGGAGGCCGTGCGCCTCGACGGTGGATACATGCCCGCGCCGGGCGGGGGTGCCCGGTTCCTGGTCACCAAACAGCCCGTCGGGCCGAGCCTGCTCATCACCCCCTGGAACTTCCCGATGGCCATGGGCGCTCGCAAGATCGGGCCCGCCCTCGCCGCCGGCTGCACCAGCGTGGTCAAACCCGCCGAACAGACCCCGCTGTGCACCCTGGCGCTGGCGCGGATCCTGCACGAGGCCGGTGTTCCGGCCGGAGTGGTGAACGTGGTGACCACCTCGGATCCGGGCGCGCTGATGACGCCGCTCATCGACGACCCGCGCTCGCGCAAACTGTCCTTCACCGGTTCGACCGCGGTGGGCAAGAAACTGCTCGAGCAGTGCGCGCGCACCGTCATGCGGACCTCGATGGAGCTGGGCGGCAACGCCCCGTTCCTCGTCTTCGACGATGCCGACCTGGACGCGGCGGTCGACGGGGCGATGGCGGCGAAGATGCGCAATATCGGGCAGGCCTGCACTGCGGCGAACCGATTTCTCGTCCAGCGCGGGGTGGCCGCCGAATTCGCGGAGCGGCTGGCCGCACGGATGGGCGAGCTACCGTTGGGCCGCGGCACCGAACCCGGGGTCGTGGTAGGCCCGCTGATCGATGCCGACGCGGTGACCAAGGTGACCGAACTGGTCGCCGACGCCCGGACCTGCGGCGCCCGCGTCCTGCTGGGCGGTGAACCGCTCGACGGTCCCGGGCACTTCTACCCCGCCACCGTCCTGGTGGACGTCCCCGACGCGGCACAGATCTGCCATACCGAGGTGTTCGGGCCGGTCGCGAGTATCGCCACCTTCGAGACCGAGGAGGAGGCCGTCGCCCGCGCCAACGACACCCCCTACGGTCTGGTGAGCTACGTCTACACCGAGGGTCTGCGGCGCGGGCTGCGGATCAGCGAAGCGCTCGACACCGGAATGGTCGGCCTGAATCAGGGTGTCGTCTCCAATCCGGCCGCGCCGTTCGGCGGGGTGAAAGAATCCGGTCTCGGCCGCGAGGGCGGCCTGGTCGGCATCGACGAATTCCTCGAGATCAAATACATCGGAGTGCCACTGTGACAACCTATCGGATCGCGACGATCCCGGGCGACGGTATCGGCGTCGACGTGACCGCCGAGGCGGTGAAAGTTCTCGACCGGGTACTGCCCGGCATCGAATGGACCGAGTTCGACTGGTCCTGCGAGAACTACCTGCGCACCGGCGCGATGATGCCCGCCGACGGACCGGAGCGCCTCGCCGGATTCGACGCGATCCTGCTCGGCGCCGTCGGTTTCCCGGGTGTGCCCGACCATATCTCGCTGTGGGGTCTGCTCATCCCGCTGCGCCGGGCTTTCGGCCAGTACGTCAATCTGCGCCCGGTGCGGCTACTGCCCGGCACCACCTCGGCACTACGCGACCGCACCGCCGCCGATCTGGACCTGCTCATCGTGCGCGAGAACTCCGAGGGCGAGTACTCCGAGATCGGCGGACGGCACAATCCCGGCCGGCCGGACGAATTCGTCCTGCAGGAATCGGTTTTCACCCGAGTCGGCTGCGAACGGATCATCCGGTACGCCTTCGACCGGGCGACCGAACGCACGGGCCGCGTCTGCTCGGCCACGAAATCGAACGGTCTCATCCACTCCATGCCCTACTGGGACGAGATCTTCGAGCGGATCGCCGCGGAGTACCCGGCCGTGCAGACCCGGCAGATGCACGTCGACGCACTGGCCGCCGAGATCGTGCTGCATCCGGACCGGCTCGATGTGATCGTCGGCTCCAACCTCTTCGGCGATATCCTCTCCGACCTCGCCGCCGCCGTCACCGGCGGACTCGGGCTGGCACCCTCCGGCAATATCAACCCCGCCCGGGACGCGCCGTCGATGTTCGAGGCGGTTCACGGCAGCGCGCCCGATATCGCGGGTCAGGGCATCGCCAACCCGGTGGCGCAGATCCTGGCGGGCGCCATGCTGCTCGACCATCTGGGCGAGCACGTCGCGGCGGACGCAGTCGACCGAGCGGTCACCGATGTCCTCGGCAGCGGCGGCCCGCGCACCCCAGATCTGGGCGGTACGGCCACCACCACCGAGGTCGGCACCGAGATCGCCGACCGGGCGTCGGCCCTGCTGCACGCCTGAACACCGGTCCCGGGGCCGGCCGTGCCGCCCCGGGGCCCTTACTCCGACCGACCCCTTCTGACCAGTGTTTTCCCGTGTCGAAGGTCTCTTTCCAGCTTTCCCGATTGCCCCGTGACATTCTGGGAAAGCGACAGTGTGTGGACGGTCCGGGTCAGGAACTCCTCCTCGCGCTCGATCCGGCCACGCGATCAGGTCCCCGGCTCCGCAGCCCCGGAGCCGGACCATTCGCCCGGAAGGAGACGCCGAGAGCATGACCAGTGAACAGCCCGAGATCCTGACCACCGATGCCGGTATCCCGGTCGAGAGCGACGAGCATTCGCTCACCGTCGGCCCGAACGGCCCCATACTGCTCCAGGACCACTACCTCATCGAACAGATGGCCCAGTTCAACCGGGAGCGTATTCCGGAGCGCCAGCCGCACGCGAAGGGTAGTGGCGCCTTCGGGCGCTTCGTGGTCACCGGCGATGTCAGCGCCTATACCAAGGCGGCGGTTTTCCAGCCCGGTACCGAGACCGAGATGGTCGCCCGGTTCTCCACGGTCGCGGGGGAACGGGGCAGCCCGGACACCTGGCGCGACCCGCGCGGTTTCGCGTTGCGCTTCTACACCGGCGAGGGCAACTACGACATGGTCGGCAACAACACCCCGGTGTTCTTCATGCGCGACCCGATGAAGTTCCAGCACTTCATCCGCTCCCAGAAGCGCCGCGCCGACAACAACCTGCGCGATCACGATATGCAGTGGGATTTCTGGACGCTGTCACCGGAGTCGGCCCACCAGGTCACCTGGTTGATGGGCGATCGCGGGATCCCCAAGACGTGGCGGCATATGAACGGCTATTCCAGCCACACCTACATGTGGGTGAATGCCGCCGGCGAGAGGTTCTGGGTCAAGTACCACTTCAAAACCGACCAGGGCATCGATTTCCTCACGCAGGAGGAAGCCGACCGGCTCGCCGGCGCCGACAGCGATTTCCACATGCGCGATCTCTACGAGTCGATCGATCGGGGTGAGTACCCGAGCTGGACGCTGTATATGCAGATCATGCCGTTCGAGGAAGCGCAGGACTACCGGTTCAATCCCTTCGATCTCACCAAGGTGTGGCCGCACGGCGACTACCCGCTGATCGAGGTCGGGCGGATGACGCTGAACCGCAACCCCATCGATAATCACACCGAGATCGAACAGGCGGCGTTCCAGCCGAACAATCTGGTACCCGGAATCGGCCCGAGCCCGGACAAGATGCTGCTGGCCCGGATCTTCTCCTACGCCGACGCCCACCGGGCCCGGCTGGGGGCGAATTACCAGCAGATCCCGGTGAACGCGCCGCACACCCCGGTACACAGCTACAGCAAAGACGGCGCGATGCGCATCCATCCGGTGACCGATCCGGTGTACACGCCGAACTCCAAGGGTGGTCCGCGCCCCGATATCGACCGGTACGGCGAACCCGCGGGCTGGCATACCGACGGCGATCTGGTTCGCACCGCGTACACGCTGCACGCCGAGGACGACGATTGGGGCCAGGCCGGCACCATGGTCCGTGAGGTGCTCGACGACGCCGCCCGGGAGCGGCTGGTGAGCAATATCGTCGGCCATCTGCTGGACGGCGTGAGCGATCCGGTGCTGCAGCGCGCCTTCGAGTACTGGCGCAACGTCGACAAAGAGCTGGGCGATCGGGTCGAAAAGGGTGTCGGCGCCGCCCGCTGACCAGGGTCGGGGCCGCGACGATCTCCGGAATCGCGGCCCCGGATGCCCGGTCCACCGGGCCCCACCGTGACCGCCGACGAGCGCTAGAGTCGGGCGGCATGAGGATGTGCACGTTGCGGCCCGGCCGACGACCGCGGCTCCGGCACGATGGAAACCGGATTACGGTGGCGGCCGCCATCGGGTGCGACCGACACCGTACTCCGGGACTCGGGCGCTCGTCCGGGTCCGCGCGGTGACCGCGTGACGATCCTGGTCTGTCCCGACAGCTTCAAAGGCACCTACACCGCCGCCGAGGTCGCCGACGCCATCGCCGGGGGCGCCGAGGAAACAGGCGCGACCGCGGTACGCCTCCCGGTCGCCGACGGCGGTGAAGGCACCCTCGCCGCACTCACCGGGCCGCTGGGCCTCCACCCGGTGACGGTCGCGGCCCGCAATCCGTGGGGTGTCCCCGGTGAGGCCACCTTCGGGTTGTCCGACGACGGCGTGGCGGTGATCGAGATCGCCGCAGCCAGCGGTATCGCCACTGCGCACAGCGGTCCGCGCGATCCGGTCGCCGCGAACACCTACGGCACCGGCATGCTCATCGCCGCGGCGGTGCGGCGCGGGGCGTGGCGGATCGTGGTCACCGCGGGCGGATCGGCCACCACCGACGGTGGTGTGGGAGCGATCGCGGCCATCGAGGACGCCGGCGGTCTCGGCGGGGCTTCGATCACCGTGCTCACCGATGTCACCACCCGCTATGTGGACGCGGCCCGGGTGTTCGGACCACAGAAGGGCGCCGACCCGGCCACTGTCGAACTGTTGACTCGGCGGCTCGCCGAAACCGCGCGTACCCTGCCCCGCGATCCGTCCGGAGTCGACGCGACCGGAGCCGCCGGAGGATTCTCCGGCGGCATGTGGGCACAGTACGGGGCCGAATTACGCTCCGGCGCGGACTACGTGCTCGACAGCGCTGGTTTCGACACCCTGGCCGCGCAGGCGAGCACGATCGTCGTCGGAGAAGGGCGGCTGGACGGGCAGACCCGGGCCGGCAAGATCATCTCGGCGATTCTCGGGCGGGCCGGCACCACCCCGGTGTACGCGGTGGTGGGTTCGGTCGGTGACGATCTGGGTGACTACCGGTCTCGTTTCGCCGAGGTCATCGTGGCCTCCGACACCGGGGCCATGCGGGCGGCGGGACGACGGATCGGCACCGCCGCGCCCTGACGGCAGGACCGCCCCGAACGACCCGCGAAGTCCGGAGGGGCGGGCGCGGCCCCCGGGCCGGCGTTCAGCCGGCGGTATCGACCTCGGGTGGGAAGCCGCCCGTGGCGATCGGCCCCCAGCGCTCGATATCGATGCGGATGAGCGATTTGCCCTGGCGCGCCATCGCGGCCCGGTATTCGTCCCAGTCCGGGTGCTCACCGGCGATACCGCGGAAGTAGTCGACCAGACCGTCGAGCGCCTCCGGCATATCGAGTATCTCGGCTCGGCCGTCCACCTGCACATAGGCGTCGTCGAACTCGTCGGAGAGGACACAGATCGACACCTGCGGTTCGCGGCGGATATTGCGGGTCTTGGCCCGGCTCGGGTAGGTGGATACAACGATCCGGCCCTGCGGATCCAGTCCACAGGTCACCGGTGACATCTGCGGGCGGCCGTCGGCGCGGGTGGTGACCAGCACGCCGTGATGGCGCGAACCGAGGAATGCCAGCAGGTCGGCCTTGTCGACGATGGTGGAGGTCGCGATTCGCGGCATGGAGACCTTTCGAGACGGATCGGTACTCGGGCGATGCCCTCGCAGCATAGTCACCCGGTGCGGTCCCGACGTCGACCGTCGTCCCGCCACGACGCGCGGATTACTCCCGCACGCTGATTCGCCCGGCCCGCGGCGGGTATCGCGGGTGGGCAGCCGGAAACCGCGTCGCGCGACCGGCCCCAGCACCCGCGACAGGAGCACGATCACCATGCGCGCCACCGACCCACAGCGTCCCTTTCCGGAACCGCATCCGGCGCCGGATCCCGAACCCACGCCGCCGCTGCGCACTCCCCCGCCCGAACCCCGGCCCCGGGAGCCGCAACCGCCGGTCCCGAGCCCGTCGCCGGAGCCACAACCGCCCGTCCCCGGCCCGTCCCCGGAGCCACCGCCGGTACCACCCGAACCGCCCGCACCCGGGCCGGCGCCGGACCGCCCACCCCTCCCCGACCCCGGGCACCCGGTCCCGCCGCCCCCTTTCCCGGCCGAGTGAATGGGACAAGGCCCGCCCCCGCGCCGGTGATTCAACCGCCGTTCAGCGGGTATTCGGGGCAACGTCCCTGGTCGCAGGCTCGACAGGAAGGACATGACCATGGTCGCCGGAAACAACGATCCGAATCCGAGCCATCCCCCGAGTGAGCATCGTTTCCCCGACAACGCACGGACGACCCGTTCGCACGCCGGAGAAACCAT
The DNA here is from genome assembly GCF_001613445.1 of Nocardia grenadensis NBRC 108939. Lineage (GTDB taxonomy): Bacteria > Actinomycetota > Actinomycetes > Mycobacteriales > Mycobacteriaceae > Nocardia > Nocardia grenadensis. The sequence goes on along the minus strand of NZ_BDCJ01000009.1, from coordinate 156,623 downwards.
CGAAGACCGCCGCAACTGGCCGGGCATCATTCTCGGCGCCATCGGCATCGTCCTGGTGGCGCTGACCCTCACCGCCGCCGGTTACGGCTTCGCCGGCTGGGCGGTGATCGCCGGAATCATCGGCGTGATCTGCCTGATCGCCGGCGGGCTGATCGTGGTCGCCGAACACCGCCGCGTCAAACTCGAAGAAGGCGCGACCCTGCGCGAGCCACGTGGCCACTGAGCGCCGCATGGACCACTCACGAGCGCCGTTGCTCGACGCGCTCGGCGAATATCAGCGGCTCGGCCGGTACGGCTTCACGCCCCCGGGGCATCGCCGGGGGCGTGGCGTGGACGAAAGGGTGGCGGCGATCATCGGCGCGGACGCGTTCCGCGCCGATGTGCTGGCCGCCCCGGGCGTCGACGACCGCTTGGCCCGCGGTGGCTACCTGTCCCGCGCCGAGGAGCTGATGGCCGACGCGGTGGGCGCGGACCAGACCTTCTTCGCCACCTGTGGCAGCTCGCTGTCGGTGAAGGCGGCCATGATGGCCGTTGCGGGCGGTAGCGACAACGGCTTGCTGGTGGCCCGCGACAGCCACAAATCGATCGTGGCCGGGCTCATCTTCTCGGGTGTGCTGCCGCGCTGGATCACCCCGCGCTGGGATGCCGAACGCCATCTGTCGCATCCGCCGTCACCGGAGCAGGTCCGTCAGGCGTGGGAGAAATACCCGGACGCGGCAGGCGCGCTGATCGTCAGTCCCAGCCCGTACGGGACCTGCGCCGATATCGCGTGGATCGCCCGGGTATGCCACGAACGCGGCAAACCCCTCATCGTGGACGAGGCCTGGGGCGCCCATCTGCCCTTCCACCCCGACCTGCCGACCTGGGCGATGGATGTGGGCGCCGATATCTGTGTGGTGAGCGTGCACAAAATGGGCGGCGGGTTCGAACAGAGCTCGGTCTTCCACGTGCAGGGTGACCTGGTGGATCCGGTCCGCCTGCGCCACTGCGTCGATCTGCTCATGACCACGAGCCCGAATGTGCTGATCTATTCGGCACTGGACGGATGGCGCCGCCAAATGGTCGAGCGCGGATACGATCTGCTCGATGCCGCGCTGCGCACCGCGCGCCGCACCCGGGCCGAGCTGAACAGTATCCCCGGCATCCAGGTCATGGAGAACGAACTGCTCGGCGCGGAGGCCTCGCACGATCTGGATCGGCTCCAGGTGCTGCTGGATGTCTCCGGGACCGGTGCCACCGGCTACGACGCCGAGGACTGGCTGCGCCGGGAACGCTTGATCGATATGGGCCTCAGCGATCATCGGCGGACCCTCGCGACCATGTCCTACGCCGACGACGACGAGACGGCCGATATGCTCATCGAGGCGATCGGCGATTGGCGGGCCCAGCTGACCGACGCGAATCCCCCGCAGGATCTCGATCTCCCCACACCGCACGAACTGCAGCTGGACACCGCGATACCGCCCCGCGACGCGTTCTTCGGCTCCACCGAGATGGTGCCCGTGGCGGCGGCAGCCGGCCGGGTCGCGGCCGAACAGCTCACGCCCTATCCACCCGGTATTTCCGTGGTGGTGCCCGGGGAACGCCTCGACCAGGGGGTGCTGGACTATCTGCGCACCGGCCATGAGATCGGGCTGAACATCCCCGATGCCACCGACCCGGAGCTCAAAACGGTCCGCGTCGTGGCGTGAGCGCACCGGCCCGCGACAACACGCTGGTTGAAGCCGCCGGACCCGGGTAGGCGCGCAGGTATGGAACTTCTCGTCATTCTCGCGATCGCGATACTGGTCGCCGTGGTGGTCGGGTTCCGGTGGTTGAAGGGGCAGACTCCGAGTACCCGCAATGCTCCGGACAACGAAGGCAACCCGCACCGCGACGACGAGTGACCCGCCGGACCGCGCTGTCCTGCCACGATGCGTTGGCTCCGAAGCGGGGTCGGGGCGACGCAGGCAGCGAGCCGGAGTCACCGCCCCGGGGCCTAAATGGGAGATGACAGCCGGAGTGCTCATAGCCCGCGGTAGCGATGCCCTGGTGACCGATTCCGACGGCACCATCCACAAACTCCGGTCCCGTGGCCGCCAACCCGATCATCTCCCAGAATCTCCTGAAGCTGATATCCACCTCGCAACAGTGAAGAGCGCACCGGCGGAGGGTGCTGCCGCGCGCACACCTGACAAGATCAGATCTTTGCAGGAGGCCCCGGCGCCGGCCCTCTCTACAAGGAATCGACAAATCCCGTGTGGCGTCGCGATTAGTTTTGTCCTCCGGAGCAGTCTGATCTCCATGGGCACTCTCATCTATGGCTTCAACGTCTCGGTGGACGGGTACATCGCCGACGCGCAAGGCAATCTCGACTGGTCCGATCCGAGCGATGAGCTCCTCCAGTACTGGAACGACTTCGAGCGGGAGACCGCCCTGGCGTTCTACGGGCGGCGGCTCTATGAACTGATGTCCGCGTACTGGCCGACCGCCGACCAGGCTCCGGACGCCACCCCGCGGACTGTCGATTTCGCCCGCATCTGGCGCGATATGCCCAAAGTCGTGTTCTCACGCACGCTGGAGTCGGTCGACTGGAACTCCCGTCTGGAACGCGGCGACCCGGTCGAGATGGTGAAGAAACTGAAAGCCGAAACCGACGGCAGGCTGGAGGTGGCCGGCGCGACGCCGGCCGCACCGATCGTGCGGGCCGGACTGGTGGACGAGTACCGGATCATGCTCACGCCCACCGCAGTGGGCGGCGGCACGCCGTTCTTCCCGACACTGCCGTCATGGATATCGCTGCGCCTGTTGGAGAACCGCACCTTCCCGGGCGGCACGGTCCTGCTGCGCTACGAGGCGAAAGGCGACTGACACAGCCGGGCGCTCTCCCGTCACAGTGGGAAGCGACCGAGAGCGTCTCCGAGGAATTCCCGGATCGCGGGCGCCGGTGCGGCGGCCGGATCGTCTGCGGAACCGATTAGGTCGGAGAACACATCGCGTTGCAGGCGGCTGTTCTGGAGCACTCCGGCGAACTCCTCGGCGAACTGTGTGGGATGCCGGTGGTCGATACCCGGGATCACCAGGGTCGGTACGGTCAGCGCCGGAGATCTGATGGTGCGTGGAACGCGCGGTCGCGGCCAACGGCGGCTGCGGCGGCGATACTGTCTCTATCCCGACTCGTAAAGGAACTGGCTTGCCGAGATTCACCCGAAGGCATCTTGCCGCGATCGCTCCGGTCGCGGTCGCGGTCCTACTCGCCGGAGCGGGATGCTCCAGCGCCGATAACGACACCTCACCCACTACCCCACCGGCGACGAGCCCAGCAAGCGCGGCGAACTCCACAACAGCTGCCGCGCCGAGCGTGAGCCCGGTCTCGGGCCTGGATGTTTGTGCCTTGCTGACATCGGACGAAGTGGCGGATATCCTCGGCGCCCCGGGCCTGGCCCCGCAACGCACGATCAACGACAAGACCGGCCGAGTGGTTGCGGAATCCTGCAATTGGGGTACGGAAACAGCGGGGCTGGTCTCGGTGAGCTGGATGCACGAGCCGATCCCGGCATGGGGTGAAGACGCACAATCACGGGCCTTCGGCGACGCGATCGGCCTGCGGGTCGCCGTGAACGCCTGGACCGGAAAAGGCTGCACCGTGTTCGCCGAAAAGACGGGTGGCAATATCGGAATCAACATCATCCCCTCCGATAAGTACCTGACCGAACGGCCATCGAGCCCGGGAGACGATATCTGCGACCGGAACAAATCGACGATCGTGGCAGCGTTCGAACGGGCGCGGCCCGCGTAACGCCCGATCCGCGCCGCCACAGGACATCCACCGTGAGGGGCGACTCCGAGACAAGGTCCGGACGCCGCCTTCGGGCGGACGAGCGCGGAGTCGGGCTGGTTATAGTGGCCGGAATGAGTGACGGCCACGACCTGCGAACATTAATGGTGAGTGCGGGATACCGCATCGAAGACTGGTCACCTGTCACCACCGGCGAGTCGGGCGCCACAGTCTTCCGCAACGCGGATGCCACCCGATACGCCAAATGCGTTCCGGCCGCGGACGCCGCCGTTCTGAAGGCGGAGCACGACCGGGTGGAGTGGCTGGCCGACCAGCGCGTGCCGGGCCCGCGGGTGCTCGAATGGCACTCCGGCCAGGCGGGAGCACTGCTGGTGACCAGTGCCGTCCCCGGCGTTTCCGCGGATCGACTATCGGCGGCGGACCTCCACGCCGCCTGGCCACACATCGCCGCCGCGGTGCGCGGGCTGCACGGCCTACCGGCGCGACGATGCCCGTTCGACCGTGGCCTCGACACGATGGTCGCCGTGGCACGTGATGTCGTCGGCCGCGATGCCGTGAACCCGGAGTTCCTTCCCGTCGAGCAGCAGCACACGCCGCCCGAAGAGCTGCTGGCCCGCCTCGAACCCGAGATCGCGCGGATGCGGGCCCGGGAGGCTGTGGACGCGGTCGTCTGTCACGGAGACCTGTGCCTGCCCAATATCGTCGTGGACCCCGAAACGCTGAAGGTATCCGGATTCATCGACCTGGGCCGTCTCGGGTCGGCCGATCGTTATGCCGATCTGGCGCTCCTACTCGCCAACTCGCGAGAAACGTGGGAGGACGAGGCACAGGCGCTGGCCGCGGACACCCTGTTCGCGGACAGGTACGGCCTCGTCCTGGACCGGGACCGCTTGGACTTCTACCTGCACCTCGACCCCCTCACCTGGGGATGAGGAGGAGCCGGACCGGACCGCGAGACCAGCGGTCTCATCGGTCTCGGCGCACGGATGTTCAGGCCATATCCCACAGCAGGCGGTAGTAATCGATGCGCTCGGGGTCCGGCTCGACCCCGTACGCCTCGTACAGGATCCCGTCGTATCCCGGGCCGTAATTCCACTCGGTACTCCATGCCGCGACCGCGAGGTCGGCCCACCGGTCGCCCACTCCCAGCGAGCCGAGATCCACATGCGCGGCGAACCCGCCGTCGTCGTGTAACAACGTGTTCGGAACGCACGCGTCACCGTGGCAGACGACGAGCCGGTCGACCGTGGGCGGGTCGCCGATGCGTGCCCGGGCTTCCGCCACGTTCAGCTGCCGATACTCGGGCGACCGGTCGGCCGGTCCCAGCCCTTCGGCGATCCGCTCATCGGCGCGCACGAGTCGTGTTCCGACACTCCACTCGAACGGGCATCGGTCGACGGGTAGGCGGTCGTGCAGCAGGCGCAACCCCGCGCCGATCGCGGCCGCCGCTGTCGCCGGTTCCGCGACCCACCGGGGCTCCACCGCGGAGCGTCCGGCCACTTCCGCCGTGACCAACCACGCGCCCTCGTCGTCGGCCCCGTGCTCGAGGACTCGGGGCACGGTCACCCACTGCCGCGCCCAGCCCAGCCGCTCCGCCTCACCGAGCAGATCAATCTCCGGTGTGCCCGCGGCAACCCATTTGGCGTACCTGATCACCTCACCTTCCAGGCGGAACGTCAGACCTCCGAGTTCATTACGCCACACCGGGGTTATCGTGTCGGCACCGGCGAGCGCCTCGACCACCTCGGGTACCTCCACGGGACCGTTCGGAATCTCAGCGGTGACAGGACGGTTCATCCGGTAATCGTGCCTTCCGACCCACGCAGGTGGCAAATGTGTCGAACGTTTGCTCCGCCGATTCGTCCAAAAGATTCGCCGTGTTCGTGGCACAGTGCGGCCAGAGGCCGTTCGATCGCGGAGATTCGACCTGGGGAAATGAGGATTCGGGCAGGGCCGCGACTGCGTTCGATCCTCCACAATTCGCCAGTTTTTCCACTCTCCCTTGCCGTCGACTGCTCGGCAGAAGCCTCGGCTTTCATCCGCGCCACGGCATCGACCGTCATGGACACAACACTTTCCACCGCTGCTCGGACACACCCCGGATTCGTCGAGTTGTTCTGGTATGGCGTCGAGCGCGGCCAGGAGAACCCGAACAGGAATATCGCACGCGGTGCGTTGTCGTGACAATACCGACACGACCGACAACAATGCTGCCCATGACCGTGGCGGTCGGCAGCGAATTAGGTGATCGGCGTGCGGACCGGAGCGATAATGCGGTGCCGCGAAGATACTTTCGGCCCGATATCGAAGGACTGAGAGCAGTCGCCGTGGTGGCCGTCGTGCTATTTCACGCCGGAATGCCCGGGGTCGGTGGCGGATTCGTCGGCGTGGATATCTTTTTCGTCATTTCCGGCTTTCTCGTCACCGGAATCCTTTATCGCGAAACGGCGACCACGGGCACTGTCGGCCTGGCCCGGTTCTACGGCGCGCGGGCCCGGCGACTGCTCCCCGCGGCGGGTATTGTCCTCGTCACCACCGCGGTGGCAGCCGCCGTGCTGCTGCCACCCCTGCAGGCCCGCCGGGTACTCGGCGACGGAATCGCCAGTGCGCTCTACGCCGGGAACTACCGGTTCGCACTGCGCGGCACCGACTACCTGGCCGGCGATACGCTCCCGTCGCCGTTTCAACACTTCTGGTCGCTCGCTGTGGAAGAACAGTTCTATCTGCTCTGGCCGGTACTGATCGCCGCGACGGCGTGGGTCGCGCGCCGCCGCCGACCCGGGGCGACCTTACCGCGGCCGTATCCGGTCGTTCTCGTGCTCGTCGCCGCGTTCTCCTTCGCGACCTCGCTGAGCTGGACCGGCACGCTCCCATCGTGGGCGTTCTTCTCGCTGCCCGCCCGGGCCTGGGAACTGGCCGCCGGGGGCGTGATCGCGCTGTCGGCGCCGATATGGTCCCGGCTGCCGAGATTTCCGGCCGCTTTCGCCGGCTGGGTCGGGATGCTGCTGATCATCGCCGCGTGCACCTGGTTCGACGAGCACACCCGGTATCCCGGAACCGCCGCGCTGCTGCCCGTCGCAGGGACGGTACTGGTGATCATTTCCGGCTGTGCGACTCCACGGTTCGGTGTCGGACGCGGGCTGGCATTCGGCCCGATACGAGCGATCGGCCGCGGGTCCTACTCGTGGTACCTGTGGCACTGGCCGGTGCTACTACTCGCGCCCTGGGTGGTCGGCCATCCGCTCGGGCTCGGTGGTTCGCTGGGCGCGGTGACGATCGCGGGTGGGCTCGCCATGCTCACGCTATGGCTGGTCGAGAATCCGGCCCGTTTCGCCGTTCCCCTACGCGGTTCGGCCGCGCGCAGCCTCGCCTGTGGCGGCGCGATCACGGTTATCGCCGCCGGCGTGGCGCTCGCACTGCTCGTACTCACGCCGGTGCCGACCGGCCGCGGTACGGCAGCACCGGCCCTTGCCCTCACCGCACCCACCGCACCGGTCGCACCGGTCGCACCGACTTCGGACCCCGGTGAGGCGGCGGTCCGGCAGCAGGTCGACCAAGCGCAGGCCGCTATTGCCGCGTCTGCCGCAATCGGCCCTGTCCCTTCGAATCTCACCCCCTCGCTCGCCGACGCGGCCGGGAGCAAGGCGGACGTGTTCGTGAACGGCTGTGTACGGTCCTGGCGAGATGTGGGTCAGGCCGAATGTGCCTCCGGCGATCCGGACTCGGCCACCACGGTGGCCCTGGTCGGCGATTCCCATGCCGCGATGTGGCAGCCGGCGTTCGAGCAGATCACCGCGACGCGACACTGGCGGCTGGAGACCATGGCAAAGGTCACCTGCCCGCTGATGGACCTGCCTATCACCAGTCCCTACCTGGGCCGGGAGTACACCGAATGCGAGCAGTGGCGCGGCGAGATCGTGGCCCGGCTACAAGCCGAGCGACCGCGATTGATCGTGGTGAGCATGTCCCGGCGCTACGGTGCCGACTTCGGCTTCGTCTCCTACGACCCGGCCTGGATCGACAGCCTGCACCGCCTGGTCGCCCGGCTGCGCGCGACCGGCGCGGCCGTACTGGTGCTGGGCTCGATCCCCGACCCGCACACCGATGTCCCGATATGTCTCTCCGGACATCTCGACGATGCCGCGGCCTGCGCCCCGGCCCGACCGGATGCGCTCGACGACGCCGGTATCGCGGCCGAGCGGGCGGCGACCATCGGCGGTGGCGGACAATACGCCGATCTGACCTCGCTGTTCTGCACCCCTTCCGATTGTCCCCTCGTCATCGGGGACAAGCTGGTCTTCCGCGACGACAACCACATCACCGTCGGTTACGCCGAAACGCTCGCACCGATCATCGGCGCACTCACCGACCGCGCGCTCGCCCGCAACTGATCCGCGCGGGGCGCCGATCCGGCCGTTCGTCGTGTGCCGTCGTCACCGTGCGAACCGTCTCCCGCAGTAATCGGGCGCCGCGTCGCCGTCCCGACGGCCGCACGTCCTCCGGGAAAACCCGTCCGGGCGCGGCGAGGTCGCGATAGCCTCGCTGGAGGCCGGAACGGGAGGTCGGATCCTGGATACGTGGTGGAGCTTCGTCGTGGAACGACGGCATCAGCTCTTCGTCGACTCCTATCTGCACGTCTCGGCGGTCGTGCAGTCCCTGCTCATCGCGACGGTGGTGGCGGTGGCCGTGGGTGTCGCGGTGTACCGGAGCCCGCTCGGCTCGGCGGCCGCGACCGCCGCGGCCGGGACCATCCTGACGGTGCCGTCCTTCGCCCTGCTCGGGCTGCTCATTCCCCTGATGGGCCTGGGTGTCGCGCCGACGGTGACCGCGCTGGTGCTCTACGCGCTGCTGCCGATCCTGCGCAACACTCTCGTCGGACTCTCCGCCGTGGATACCGCGGTGGTGGATGCCGCGCGCGGGGTGGGGATGAACCGGTGGCGGGTGCTCGCCGCGATCGAGTTGCCGTTGGCCTGGCCGTCGATCCTGACCGGGATGCGGGTGAGCACCCAGTTGATCATGGGCATTCTGGCCCTGGCCGCCTACGCGAAGGGTCCGGGCCTGGGGAATCTGATCTTCTCCGGGCTGGCCCGGCTCGGCAGCCCCAACGCGGTACCGCAGGCGCTCACGGGCACCGTGCTGATCGTCGCACTCGCCCTGGTCCTCGACGGGATCTTCGTCCTCGTCGGACATTTCACCATTTCGAGGGGAATCCGTGACTGATTCGGCGAACCGCACCGCCGCGACGGCGGTGTCCGGGGTCGAGATCGTGCTCGACGCCGTCACCAAAAAGTTTCCGGGACAGCAGGCTCCGGCCGTCGACGCGGTATCGATGACCATACCGGCGGGTGAGATCGTGGTCCTGGTCGGACCGTCGGGCTGCGGAAAGACCACCACCATGCGGATGATCAACCGGCTGATCGAGCCCACCTCCGGCACGGTGACCATCGACGGCCGCGACGCCGCCGGGATCGACCCCGACCGGTTACGCCGCGGAATCGGGTACTCCATCCAGCAGGCGGGTCTCTTCCCGCATATGACCGTCGCGCGGAACATCGCGACAGTCCCGGGGTTGATCGGTTGGGATCGCAAGCGGATCGCCGCGCGCACCGACGAGATGCTGGAACTGGTCGGGCTGGATCCCGAAACCTACCGGCGCCGGTATCCGCGCCGGCTGTCCGGCGGGCAGCAGCAGCGGGTGGGAGTCGCGCGGGCACTGGCCGCCGACCCGCCGATCCTGCTGATGGACGAGCCCTTCGGCGCCGTGGACCCGATCACCCGGGGCCTGCTCCAGGACGAACTGCTCCGGTTACAGGCCGAACTGGGCAAGACGATCGTGTTCGTCACCCACGATTTCAACGAGGCGGTGAAACTCGGTGACCGGATCGCGGTTCTGGGCGACCGCTCCCGGGTCCTGCAGTATGACCGGCCGGCCGCGATCCTGGCCGACCCGGCGGACGAGACCGTCGCCGGATTCGCCGGCTCCGATGCCGCCCTCAAACAGCTGACTCTCACCCGGATCCGGGAGGTTCCGCTCGGGGAATGCGCCACGGTCACCGAGGACGCCCCGGTCGAGGTGGCGCGGGCAGCGATCGGGGGCGGGGCCCGCGCCCTGGTGCTCGACACCGCGGGGCGGCCGCTGCGCTGGATCACCGTCGCCGACCTCGCCCACGCCGACTCGGTCGGCGGGGCCGGGACCCCGATCGAGACCCTGCCCGCCGAATCGACTCTCCAGGAAGGATTGGCGGCGCTGCTCGGTGACCGGAACGCGACCGCGGTGGTCACCGGCGCGGACGGAAAGTACGCGGGACTGATCACGATCGACACACTGGTCGGCCACCTGGCCGGACTGCGGACCGAAACCGGCACGGCGACGGATGTGCCGGCATGACCACCCTGGTGGCATCCGCGGTTCCGGGGCGGCACTCGGCGCAGTGGCGCGCCGACCGGCTCCGGCTGCTGGTCCAGCCGGTGCTCGTCGTACTGCTCACCACGGGAGTCCTGGTGTGGGCGTTCCGGCGCGACCTGACCGTCACCCAGCAGGCGAGCCTCAATGCCGGCAATATCGCCACCGTCACCTGGCAGCACATCCTGATCACCGCCACGGTGGTGGTGCTCGTCGTCGTGGTCGCGGTCCCGCTGGGCACCCTGCTCACCAGGCCCGGCTACCGTCGGCTCGCGCCGGTCGTCGTCGGTATCGCCAATATCGGCGCCTCCGCACCGGCGATCGGGCTGATCGTGCTGTTCTACCTCGCCACCCGCACCACCGGCTTCTGGATCGGGGTGGCGCCGATCGCGTTCTATTCGCTGCTGCCGGTCCTGCGCAACACCATCCTCGGCTACCAGGAAGTCGATCCGACGCTGGTGGATGCCGGGCGCGGCCAGGGTATGTCGGCGGGGACCGTCCTGCGCCGGATCGAATTCCCGCTCGCTGTCCCCTACATTCTGGCCGGCCTGCGCACCTCGCTGGTGCTGGCCGTCGGCACCGCCACGCTGTCGTTCCTGGTCAGCGCGGGCGGGTTGGGGATTCTGATCGATACCGGTTACAAACTGCGCGATAATGTCACGCTGGTTGTCGGCGCGGTGCTCGCGGTGGCGCTGGCCCTGCTGGTGGACTGGCTGGGCGCGGTGGCGGAGCGATTCCTCGGCCCGCGGGGGCTGCGATGAAAGCCGTCCGATCGTCCCGGCTGCTGCTCCTGGCGGTGGTACTGCTGCTGGCCGGATGCGGTCTCCAGGCCGGGAGCTCGGTACCGCTCCCGGTCGGGCCCGGCAGTATCCGCCCGGTCCCGGAGCTCGCGGGTGTCACCGTCACGGTGGGCTCCAAGGATTTCACCGAACAGAACATTCTCGGTTACATCATCGAATACGCGCTGGTCGCGGCCGGGGCCGAAGTCCGGGACCTCACCAATATCCAGGGCTCCAACAGTTTGCGCGACGCCCAGGTCGAGGGTCGAATCGATATCGCCTACGACTACACCGGCACCGGCTGGGTCAACTATCTCGGCAACGAGAAGCCTGTCCCGGACGAACAGGGCCAGTTCGCCGCGGTACGCGACGCGGACCTGGCCGCACACGACATGATGTGGACGGCGATGGCACCCATGAACAACACCTACGCGCTGGCGACCGCGCGGCGGACCGCGGAACGCACCGGCACCTGGACCCTGTCGGACTACGCGCGCCTGGTCGCCACCGACCCCGCCGCGGCGAGTATCTGCGTGGGTACCGAGTTCAATGTGCGCCAGGACGGCTTCCCCGGCCTCAGCCGCGCCTACGGCATCGACGGCGGGCAGATGCCCAAGCGGATCGTCCAGGACGCCGTGGTCTATCAGGCGACCGCCGACGCCACGCAGTGTGGATTCGGATCGGTCGCGGCCACCGACGGTCGTATCCCCGGACTCGACCTGGTCCTGCTGCTCGACGACCGCTCCTTCTTCCCCAAGTACAATGCCGCTCTGGTGATGCGTGCGGATTTCGCCCGGGCGCATCCGCGGATCGCCGAGGTCATGGCACCCATCTCCCGGTTGCTGACCAACGAGTCGATCACGGAACTGAACCGGCAGGTCGATGTCGAGGGTCGTGAGCCCGCGGAGGTGGCGCGCGACTGGATGGTCGCGCGGGGTTTCGTCACCGAGGAGTGAACAGCCGGGCGAGGAGAGGGTGAATGGTCGCTCCGGACGGTCCGGCGTTCAACGAGCCGGAATGGGCGCGGGCGCACTGGACCCGGCATCAGCGCATCCGGCGGCTCGGCCACGAGGTGCTCGCGGCGACCCGCCAGGACCCGGGGTACGAACCGGTCGATACCACGCAATTGGGCCGCTGGTCCCGCAGTCTCGCCGAGCTGGGAGAGCCGCGGTCGAGCACGGGTACCGGGCGACCGGTTCGTTCGTCGTCTGTCCCTACGGCGAACCCGGGTCGCGAGTTACCCGAAATCAGCACCGGCCGGTCGCCGTCCCGGGTGCGGCCGGGTCTCCGGCCGCCGGAGCCGTGCCCAGCAGGAACGGAAGCAGGAAATCGCGCAGCAGGGCGCGCTCCTCGTCCGCGGTGGCGGGTGGCAGCGTCAGCAGGGAGATCATCACCCGGACCGCCCACCGGCCCAGCCGATCCGCCGCCGCCGCGGACAGATCCGGGCGCAGACGCGTGACGGAGACCGCGACCAGTTCGTCGATCACCTCCGAGGAATCCGACAGTCGCGCCACGATTCCGGCGTTCGCGGGTTCGAACCAGACGGCCAGATGCGGGGTTCTCCGTGCCTCGGCCAGGGTGGCGGTCATCCCGTCGAGCAGGAGTTCGGCCCGGTCCGGGCCGTCCAGCCGCCGGTCGCGCCAGATCCGGGCAAGGAGCTGGGTGGCCTCCCGGCCGGCGAAGGCTACATACAACGCCTGCCGGTTGGCGAAGTAGCGGTAGAGCGTCGCCCGCGAACAGCCCGCCGCCTCGGCCACCTCGGCCATGCCGACCGTGCCGGCGCCCTTGTCTATGACCAGGGCACGTACCGCGTCGAGAATCCGTTCCGCGGCCAGTTCGGTCCGCCCGCCGGCCAGCCAGTCCGTCATCGCACGGCTCCGGCGAGTCCGGCGCCGGCTCTCCGGTCACCGTTCAGCGCGCGGGACGCGTTGACAGCGCCGATCCGGGGCAGCGGCGCAGTGCGCCGATCGGTCACGCGGCGCACCGGAAGGGCACGCTGGTCGGCCGCCGGACGTACGGTCCGGGGGCGTAGGTGACCGCGTCGATATCGACGTGGTGGTCCGCGAAACGCGCCAGCAGTTCCTCCAATGCCACCCGCGCCTGCATACGGGCCGCGGCCGCGCCCAGGCAGTGATGCGGTCCGTGGCCGAAGGTCATGATGCGCTGTGGGTTGCGCTCGATATCGAGTTCGGCGGCATCGGCGCCGAAGACCCGTTCGTCGCGATTCGCCGAGCCGTACACGAGCAGCACCTTACGGCCCGCGGGAATCGTCACGCCGTCCAACTCCACCGGACGGGTGGTGGTCCGGGCCAAACCCTGTACCGGAGAAGTGAGCCGGGCGAACTCCTCGATCGCCGTCCGGATGCCCTCCGGATCGGTGGCCAGCGCCGCGCGCTGCTCCGGGTAGCGCTGCAACAGTTGCACCGCCCCGCCGAGCAGGCCAGTGGTGGTGTCGTTACCGCCGGCGACCATGGTCCAGGTGTAGGCCAGGATCTGGACCAGGCCGTCCACATCGGCGTCGTCGGCCCCGATACCAGCCTGGACGAGCAGCGACACCGTATCGTCGCCCGGATCGGTACGCCGGCGTTTGATCAGCTCGGCGAAATAACCCAGCATCTCCATCGACGCGGCCTGCGCGTCCGCCGTGCGCTGGGTACCGGCCGCGACCACGGCGTCGGTCCAGCCGTCGAAACGGGAACGGTCCTCCTCCGGAACCCCGAGATAGTGCGCGACCACCATGGTCGGCAGCGGTTTGAACAGGTCGGCCACGATATCGCCGCCACCGTCGGTGGCCAGCCGGTCCAGCCGATCCCGGACGAACCGGCGCACCACCGGTTCCACCTCGGTGACCTGACGCGGGGTGAAGCCGCGGGCGACCAGTTTGCGGAACTCGGTGTGTTCGGGCGGATCCTGCATCACCATCGGCGGGTTTCCGGTGAGCCCGATCTGTTCGAGCTCACCGTATTCCACCGTCAGCCCCGCGCCCGAGGAGAAGGCGCCGGTGTCCCGGGCGGCGGCATACACGTGTTCGTGCCGGGTGAGTACCCAGTAGTCGTTGTCCGGGCGGTCCGCGGGGACAACGCGGTGCACCGGATCGTGATCGCGCAGCGCCGCGTACATGGACCAGGGCTCGCGCCAGGTGTCACCGGAGCGCAATTCGAACCGGACCCGATCATGAAACGTATCTGCCAACATGTATCGACAGTAAGACAGATATAAACTTTTGTCTTCCCCCTTTCTTCTGCGGAGCGCGGACGGACACCGACCGAGCGCGGTGATGATCGGCCGCCCGACCGGTGGTTCGCTTGTGATCTCCGACGCCATCCGGCAGCGGATGCAGGGATCGGCGCGAGCCGGGAGATAGTTGTATCGACTAATTCGACGCCGTAACCGCCGCACACACCGGATCTCTCCGAGGAGACATGCAGAACTTCTACGTGGTGAGCCACCCGCACGCAGAACACACCGAAGCCGATCTGGTCGGCGGCTGGCACGACTCCCGCCTGACCGCGGCCGGTCGACTGGATGCACATTCGATCGCCGACGAGCTCCGACGCCGCAGCGACCCGTCACGGCCTATTCGAGTCACAACCTCCGACCTGCTCCGGTGTGCCGAAACCGCGGGAATCCTCGGGGCGACGCTCGGCGCCCCGGTCGCCACAGATCCGCGTCTGCGCGAGATCAGCTTCGGCGAAGCCGAAGGCCGGCCGAACGAGTGGCTCGCACAGCGACAGGTCCCCGCACCGGACCACGACAGACTCGACCACCGCGGCCCCATCCGTGGTGCCGAAACCCGGCGCGAGGTCGCCACCCGGGTCGGGGCCTGCACCCGTGAGTTGATGACCGATATCGGCCACGATCATGTCGTGGTCACGCACGGATACGCACTCACCTTCGTCATCACCAGCTGGATGCAGATACCGGTCGACGCAGTCGGTTTCGCCTCCTTCGCGACGGCACCGGGCGCGATCACCCATCTACGCCTCGACGACTACTGGCGCAATCGCACCCTGCTCCGCCTCGCCGAAACCGCCCACCTGCACACCGACCGGACTTGATCACCGGATTCAGGCGATATCGGCTACCCGGAGCACGATATGGGGACGGCCACCTCCGCCGGCGACGTACTGTCCGGATGGTGCTGTACGGTGTTCGTCCCGCGCTACCGCTCACGGTGCCCACCCACGGCCCGTCCGATGTGCCCGAGGGTCTCGTAGGCTCGGCTCCCATGAGCGTTATCCGGTCGATCCTGCTGTTCGCTGTCGCCGCCCTCGCCGAGATCGGCGGCGCCTGGCTGGTGTGGCAGGGTGTGCGCGAACATCGCGGCTGGGCCTGGATCGGCGGGGGCGTGATCGCGCTGGGGCTGTACGGATTCGTCGCCACCCTGCAACCCGACGCGAACTTCGGCCGGATCCTCGCCGCGTACGGCGGGGTGTTCGTCGCCGGCTCGCTGCTCTGGGCCATGGCACTCGACGGATTCCGGCCGGATCGCTGGGATATCACCGGGGCACTGTTCTGCCTGGCCGGAGTCGCGATCATCATGTACGCCCCGCGCGGCGTCGCGGCCGGATGAGCGCACCGGCCCGAACGGCGGAAAGCAGCGCGCGGGGCCCGCCACCACGGCATGATTGGAATCTGCGCGAATAAAACCGTGGCCATTTCCGAGGGCCACCCCTAGCGTGAACGAGCCGCAGCGGCGCATCCGGCCGCGGCAGGCCGGAAAAGCGTGCTGCCTGTGGCACATTCGCTGTGTCCGGCGCGCTCGTCCCGTTCCTCACCTACAGGAGAACTCAGCGATGACCGAAACCACCCCGCCGGCCGATCCGTCCGCCGGTTGGAGCTTCGAGACCAAGCAGATCCACGTCGGCCAGGACCCCGACGCGAGCACCAACGCCCGGGCCCTCCCGATCTACCAGACCACCTCCTACACCTTCCGCGACACGGCGCACGCCGCGGCGCTGTTCGGGCTGGCGGAGCCGGGCAATATCTACACCCGGATCATGAACCCGACCCAGGATGCGGTCGAACAGCGGATCGCGGCGCTCGAAGGCGGGGTCGCGGCGCTGCTGCTGTCCTCGGGGCAGGCGGCGGAGACTCTGGCGATCCTGAACATCGCCGGCGCCGGTGACCACATCGTCTCCAGCCCCCGGCTCTACGGCGGCACCTACAACCTGTTTCACTACACGCTGCCCAAACTGGGTATCGAGGTGTCCTTCGTCGAGGATCCCGACGATCTCGACCAGTGGCGTGCCGCGATCCGGCCGAACACCAAGGCCTTCTACGGCGAGACGATATCCAACCCGCAGAACCACATCTTCGACATTCCCGGTATCGCCGAGGTCGCGCACGGCGCGGGCCTGCCGTTGATCGTGGACAACACGGTCGCGACCCCGTATCTGATCCAGCCCCTCGCGCACGGCGCCGATATCGTCGTCCATTCGGCGACCAAGTACCTCGGCGGCCACGGTGCCGCGATCGCGGGTGTGATCGTCGACGGCGGCACCTTCGACTGGACGGTCCGCGGCGCCGACGGCCCCCGCTTCCCGGGCTTCACCGAACCCGACCCGAGCTACCACGGCGCCGTGTTCGCCGACCTCGGCGCTCCGGCCTTCGCGCTCAAGGCGCGCGTCCAACTGCTGCGCGACCTCGGTACCGCGATCGCACCGTTCAACGCGTTCCTGATCAGCCAGGGCCTGGAGACGCTGAGCCTACGGATGGAACGGCACGTCCAGAACGCGCAGGCGGTCGCCGAATTCCTCACCGAGCGGCCGGAGGTCACCTCGGTGTCCTACGCGGGACTGCCGTCCTCCTCCTGGTACGAGCGGGGTAAGCAGTTGGCGCCCAAGGGCGCCGGTGCGGTCGTCGGTTTCGAACTGGCCGGCGGTGTCGACGCGGGCAAGAAGTTCGTGGACGCGCTGACCCTGCACAGCCATGTCGCCAATATCGGCGATGTCCGTTCGCTGGTCATCCATCCCGCCTCGACCACCCACTCCCAGCTGACCCCGGACGAGCAGCTCAGCTCGGGTGTCACGCCGGGGCTGGTGCGCCTGGCGGTGGGGATCGAAGGGATCGAGGACATCCTCGCCGATCTGCGGACCGGGTTCGCGGCCGCCGCAGTGTAATTCGCGGGACTCGAGTTCGTCGGGGCCGGATCCGCCAGTCGGCGGGTCCGGCCTTTCGCTCTCTCCGGCCCCCACGACCAGATCACCGATTCCCGCCGCGCGTAACAACTATCGATAGCCGATCGATCTGCGAGTGATTCACACCACTTAATCGAAGGTCGAGAGGATGCTCATGAAGACACTCTGCGTGTGCGTGATCATGGCGGCCGCGGCGGTACTCGTCGCCTGTGGTTCCCCCGAACCGGATACGGCGGCCTACACGGCTGTCGCGTCGGCCGTGCCGGTCCGGATCACCACCGTCACACTCACCGCGCCCGCGCCACAATCGGCCGCGGCGCCCACGGTCGCGAATACCGCGGCCCGCGTACCGATGCCCTCGGTCGTGTGTATGAATCTGCAGGCGGCACAGGACCTCATCCAGACGGCCGGGGTCTTCTACTCCCGGAGCGAGGACGCCACCGGCCGGGGCCGGTCCCAGGTGGTGGACCGCAACTGGGTGGTGGTCTCGCAGAGACCGGCGCCCGGCACACCGATCGGCGAAGGCGACGCCGTGCTGTCGGTGGTCAAGGTGGGCGAACCGACCGACTGCTACTGAGACCGCGCGCGGCGGGCCTGCCGCTTCCCGGCCGGAAGCGGCAGGCCCGCCGCGCTCCCGGCGTCATCGGACGGGGACGCACGGGGTGCCCGACGAATACACGTGCAGGACGCACCGCACGGCCAGGATGACGGCCTGGACGAGTTCGAACGGTTGGTAGGCGTACGGGTGCATGGGCGATCCTCCGTTGTCCGTGCCGGGGCAGATCCGATCAGACGGGCGTGGCGAACACATACGCTTCCGCTACAGCGTGCGCCCGCGGTGCCGTGTCGCGGACGGATTCGCGGATACCGCTGCTCATAGACTTCACAGACCGCCCTGCCCGCGTTGGACCGGGTAGGAAGCACCTCTCGGTAGCGAGTTCGATCGTTCGGTGGCCGGCTTGCCGGTGGCGACACACATAGCGGAACACAACAGTTCCCCAAGAGACAACGACCGTAGCGACACACGACAAACATCAGGCAGCCGACAAGCGCAAAAAAGGCGTCAATGCAGGCACGCGGCCCGTAAAGGACCCGTCAATGTGTGCGGACCACAGACCGCGCGGCTCGTAATTTCGATCCGGTTCGGCAGCAGCGGCCGATCGGCCGTATCGCGCTGCCCCAGGTTTTCGGAACGGAGGCGGAAGTGTCGATCCTGACCTTTCTCGTGGTCACGGTCGCGGTGTTCGGTGTGCTCGGATTCGTGCAGCGAATGGTGGAGCGCCTGTGAACATCGTCAATGCCGTGGGGTTGGTCCTGGCCGTTGCGGTAACCGCGTTCCTGGTGGCCGCCCTGCTGTTCCCCGAGAGGTTCTGAGTGAGTACCACCACCGCCGGGCTGCTGTTCGTCGCCGCCCTGGTGATCGCGCTGGCTCTGGTGCACGTGCCCCTCGGGGACTACATATATCGCGTCTACACCCGCACCGGGCATTCCCGCGTCGAACGGGGGATCTACCGGCTCATCGGCGCCGATCCCGACCGTGAACAGACCTGGGGTGGGTACGCCCGCAGCGTGCTCGCCTTCTCCGCGATCGGCCTGCTGTTCCTGTACTTCCTGCTCCTGGTGCAGGACAGATTGCCGCTCGTGCCCGCCGGCCCGGGCACACCGATGACCGCCGCCCTGGCCTGGAATACGGCGGTCAGTTTCGTCACCAACACCAACTGGCAGAACTATGCGGGCGAATCGACCCTCGGTCATATAGCGCAGGCGGGCGGACTCTCGGTCCAGAATTTCGTCTCGGGCGCGGTCGGTATGGCCGTGGCGATGGCGTTCGTTCGTGGATTCGCCCGGTCGCGCACCGGGACCCTGGGGAACTTCTGGGTCGACCTGGTGCGCGGCACCCTGCGCATCCTGCTACCCCTCGCGACCGTATCGGCCGTGGCGCTGATCGCGGGCGGCGTGATCCAGAATCTACGCCTGCACGATCAGGTGGCCACTACGCTCGGCGGCGCACCGCAGACGCTGCCGGGCGGGCCGGTCGCGAGCCAGGAGGCGATCAAGAATCTGGGTACCAACGGTGGCGGTTTCTACAACGCCAACGCGGCTCATCCCTTCGAGAACCCGGCCACCTGGACCAACTGGCTGGAGATCTTCCTGCTCATGGTCATCGCCTTCTCGCTGCCGCGCGCCTTCGGGCGCCTGGTCGGCAGTCCGCGGCAAGGTTACGCCGTCACCGCCGTGATGGCCGTGCTCGCACTGCTGAGCATCGGATTGGTCAATGTGTTCCAGCTCCAGCACCACGGCACCGTGCCGGCCGCGGTCGGAGCGGCGACCGAGGGCGTCGAACAACGCTTCGGCGCGGCGAATTCGGCGACCTTCGCCGGCGCCACCACGCTCACCTCCACCGGAGCCGTCGATTCCATGCACGACTCCTACACCGGCCTCGGCGGCATGGTTCTCCTGTTCAACATGCAGTTGGGCGAGGTCGCGCCGGGCGGCGTGGGGTCCGGGCTGTACGGGTTGCTCGTCCTGGCGGTGATCACCGTCTTCGTCGCCGGGCTGATGGTCGGGCGGACACCGGAGTATCTCGGCAAGAAGATCACACCCCGCGAGATCAAGCTCGCCGCGGGATACTTCCTCGTCACGCCGGTGATCGTGCTGACCGGCACCGCCGTGTCCATGGCGCTGCCCGGACCGCGCGAGTCCATGCTGAACTCCGGGCCGCACGGACTTTCCGAGGTGCTCTACGCGTTCACCTCGGCCGGTAACAACAACGGGTCGGCGTTCGCCGGCCTGTCCGGCAACACGGACTGGTTCAACACCGCGCTCGGCCTGGCCATGCTCTTCGGCCGCTTCCTACCGATGATCCTGGTACTCGCGTTGGCCGGTTCGCTCGCCCGCCAGGGCAGCACACCGGAATCCGACGGGACACTGCCCACCCATCGACCACAGTTCGTCGGCCTGGTTGTCGGCGTCACGCTGATCCTGGTCGCGCTCACCTTCCTGCCCGCGCTGGCGCTCGGGCCGCTCGCGGAGGGACTCCACCACTGATGTCCACCCACACGCTCGAATCACCCGGTTCGGCAGGTCCGAAGTCCACGAACAAAGCGGTTCGTGGTGGTCTGCCGGCCCCGCGGATGTTGCTGAAATCGCTGCCCCAGGCGCTGCGGAAACTCGACCCCCGGACACTCTGGCGCAATCCGGTGATGTTCATCGTGGAGATCGGCGCCGTCTGGGCGACCGTGCTCACGATCGCGGAGCCCACCTTCTTCGGCTGGGCCGTCGTGGCGTGGCTGTGGCTGACGGTGGTCTTCGCCAACCTGGCCGAGGCGGTCGCCGAAGGCCGCGGCAAGGCGCAGGCCGACACCCTGCGCAAGGCCAAGGCCGATACCGTCGCCCGGCGGCTGCGCGAGTGGACGCCGGGCGGACCCCTTACCGAAGAGCCGATCCCGGCGCCGGAGTTGCGGCGCGGCGATCATGTCGTGATCGAAGCGGGACAGGTCGTCCCGGGCGACGGGGACGTGGTCGAGGGAATCGCCTCGGTGGACGAATCCGCCATCACCGGCGAATCCGCGCCGGTGATCCGGGAATCCGGCGGCGATCGGTCCGCGGTCACCGGCGGGACCACGGTGCTGTCGGACCGTATCGTCGTCCGGATCACCCAGGAACCGGGGCAGAGCTTCATCGACAAGATGATCGCCCTGGTGGAGGGCGCGGCCCGGCAGAAGACGCCCAACGAGATCGCGCTCAACATCCTGCTGGCGGCTCTCACCATCATCTTCGTGGTCGCGGTGGTGACACTGCAGCCGCTGGCGATCTACTCGAAGGCCGGTAACCCCGGGGTGCCCGACGGGCTGGCGCTGGGCGCCCACGGGGTCACCGGGATCGTGTTGGTCTCGCTGCTGGTGTGCCTGATCCCCACCACCATCGGCGCCCTGCTCTCGGCCATCGGTATCGCGGGAATGGACCGGCTGGTCCAGCGCAATGTGCTGGCCATGTCCGGTCGCGCGGTCGAGGCGGCCGGGGATGTGAACACCCTGCTGCTGGACAAGACCGGCACGATCACCCTCGGCAACCGGCAGGCTGCGGATTTCATCCCCCTCACCGGGGTGGACGCCGCCCGGCTGGCCGACGCGGCGCAGCTGTCCAGCCTCGCCGACGAGACCCCGGAGGGCCGGTCGATCGTGGTCTACGCCAAGAATGCGCACGGCCTACGGGAACGCACGCCCGGCGAACTCGCCCACGCGCAGTGGGTTCCGTTCAGCGCGACCACCCGGATGTCCGGTGTGGATGTGGATTCCCATCAGCTCCGCAAAGGCGCGGCCAATTCGGTATCCGACTGGATCCGCAGCCGGGGCGGCACAGTGCCCGTCGAACTGGGCACCGTGGTCGACGGTATCTCCGCGGCGGGCGGTACCCCCCTGGTGGTCGGCGAGGTCCTCGACGGTGATGCCCGTGTGCTCGGCGTCATCCATCTGAAGGACGTCGTGAAGCAGGGCATGCGGGAACGGTTCGACGAAATGCGCCGGATGGGTATCCGCACCGTCATGATCACCGGGGACAATCCGCGGACCGCGGGGGCCATCGCCGACGAGGCCGGGGTGGACGATTTCCTCGCCGAGGCCACGCCGGAGGACAAACTGGAATTGATCAAACGCGAGCAGGCGGGCGGGCGGCTGGTCGCCATGACCGGGGACGGTACCAATGACGCCCCGGCCCTGGCCCAGGCCGATGTCGGGGTCGCCATGAACACCGGGACCTCGGCGGCCAAAGAAGCCGGGAACATGGTGGATCTGGATTCCGACCCCACCAAGCTGATCGAGATCGTGGAGATCGGCAAACAGCTGCTCATCACGCGCGGGGCACTGACCACCTTCTCGATCGCCAACGATATCGCGAAGTACTTCGCGATCATCCCGGCCCTGTTCGTCGGGCTGTTCCCCGGTCTCGACCTGCTGAACGTCATGCGCCTGGCCAGTCCACAATCGGCGATCCTGTCGGCGGTGATCTTCAACGCGCTGGTCATCGTGGCGCTGATACCGCTGGCCCTGCGCGGTGTGCGGTACACACCCGGGAGCGCGTCGAGTCTGCTGACCCGCAACCTGTCGGTCTACGGGCTGGGTGGGATCGTCGCGCCGTTCCTCGGGATCAAACTCATCGACCTGATCGTCCACTATCTGCCCGGGATGTCCTGATATGCCTCTCTCCGATCTGATCCGTCAGCATCTGGCGGCGCTGCGCGCCCTCCTGGTGCTGACCCTGGTGACCGGTCTGCTCTATCCGGCCGGGGTCTGGGCGGTCGGGCAGTTGCCCGGCCTGCGCGACAAAGCCGACGGTTCACTCATCGAAACCGACGGCCGCGTCGTCGGCAGCTCGCTGATCGGCCAGTCGTTCACCGACGCCGACGGCGCGCCCATCGCGTGGTACTTCCAGAGCAGGCCGTCGGCGGCCGGCGACGGCTACGACGGACTGGCTTCCGGCGGAAGCAATCTCGGCCCGGAAGATGTGGTCGATACGCCCGCCGACCCGGCCTTGCGCGCCGCCGGCGACGATCCGGAAACAGCCGGTTTCGCGCCGAGCCTGCTGACTCGGGTGTGTACCCGAAGCCGGGAGATCGGCGCGCGGGAGAACGTGGACGGGGCACGACCGTTCTGTACCCCGGGCGGTGTCGGCGCGGTTCTGGCCGTGCTGGGCACTTTCCATCACGACGGGACGGTGACACCCGAACGAGTGGTCAGCGTCAACGAACCCTGCCCCACCCGCCCCGGCGCCGCACCGGCGGTGTTCGCGACCGAGTACCAGGGCGTCCGGATCGAATGCGCCCGCTACGGCGAGGACTACTCGGCCGGGCGGATCGTGCCGGTGGCCGGGGACGCTCCCGCGGAACCGGCGGTCCCCGCCGACGCGGTGACCGGCAGCGGCAGCGGTCTGGACCCGCACATCTCCCCCGCCTATGCCGATATCCAGGTGCGCCGGGTCGCTGCGGCCCGGGGCGTCGATCCGGCGGCGGTGCGCGAGGTGGTGGCGGCGCATACCGCGGGCCGCGACCTGGGATTCCTCGGTGAACCCCGGGTGAACGTGCTCGAACTCAATCTCGACCTGGACCGCCGCTATCCCGCTCCCGCCGCGGACGGCGCGTGATCGGAGTGTGGGATGACATGATGCCGACGTGAGCACGACACCCGACCGCACCCCGGGTGAGCTGCGCATCTATCTCGGCGCGGCCCCCGGGGTCGGGAAAACGTATGCGATGCTCGGCGAGGCACATCGCCGGCTCGGCCGCGGCCAGGACGTGGTGGCCGCGATCGTCGAGACACACGGGCGCGCGCAGACCGCGGAACTGCTCGAGGGCCTCGAGCAACTGCCCCGCATCGCGATTCCCTATCGCGGGACGGTGCAGTACGAACTGGATGTGGACGCGGTCCTGCGGCGGCGACCCGAACTGGTGCTGGTGGACGAACTGGCCCACACCAACACCCCGGGCAGCCGCAACCGTAAACGCTACGAGGATGTGCAGGAGTTGCTGGCCGCCGGGATCGATGTGGTCTCGACGGTCAACATCCAGCATCTGGAGGGCCTCAACGATGTGGTCGAGCAGATCACCGGCGTCGTCCAGCGCGAGACCGTACCGGACTCGGTGGTCCGCGCCGCCGACCAGATCGAACTGGTCGATATCGCCCCGGAGGCACTGCAGCGGCGAATCGGACTCGGCAATGTCTACGCACCGGACCAGGCCGATGCCGCACTCGCCCACTACTTCCGGCGCGGCAACCTCACCGCGCTACGCGAACTGGCGCTGCTCTGGCTGGCCGACCAGGTGGACGCGGCTCTCGCGAAGTATCGCGCCGACCATCGGATCACCGATACCTGGGAGGCCCGGGAACGAGTGGTCGTGGCGGTCACCGGCGGCCGGGAATCGGAGACGCTGGTCCGGCGGGCCGCGCGGATCGCGGCCAAGTCCAGTGCCGAACTGCTCGTCCTCCATGTGGTCCGCGGCGACGGGTTGACCGGTGTGGCGGCGCCGCAGATGGCGTCGGTTCGGGAACTCGCTGCCCATCTGGGCGCCGAACTGCACACGGTGGTCGGTGACGAGGTGCCCGCCGCCCTGCTCGATTTCGCGCGCACCGTCAACGCGACCCAGCTGGTAGTGGGCACCTCCCGGCGCTCCCGCTGGGCGCGGATGGTGGACGAGGGCATCGGTGCGGAGGTGGTGCAGCGCTCCGGCAAGATCGACGTGCACATGGTGACCCACGAGGCGGCCGGCCGTCGGCGCCGCCGGCGGCGGCCGCGGCCCCGGACGCGCCGGACAGCGGCCTGGGTCGCCGCGTTCGTGGTGCCCTCGGCGATCTCGGCACTGCTCGCGTCCTGGCTCGACCGCTACCTCGATCTGGTGAGCGAGAGCGCGCTGTACTTCGTCGCGGTGCTGGCGGTCGCCCTGTTCGGCGGCGTCCTGCCGGCGATCGCCGCCGCGCTGCTCGCCGGGCTGCTGCTCAACGTCCTGTTCACCGATCCGCGCTACAGCGTCACCATTCAGGAACCGAACAGTTTCCTGCCCGCGGTGCTGCTGCTGGTCGTCGCGGTCGCGGTGGCGATCCTCGTCGATACCGCCGCCCGGCGGGCCGAACAGGCCGGTCAGGCATCCCGGGAAGCCGAACTGCTGACCCTGTTCGCGGGCTCGGTACTGCGCGGCGCCGATCTGACCGCGCTGCTGGACCGCCTGCGCCGGACCTACGCCCAGCGGGCGGTGAGTCTGCGGCACCACACCGACGGGGTGATCGCCGCGGTGGGCACCGACCCGCCCGAACGCGCCGATACCGCCGACACCGCGGTGGAAGTGAGCGACGGCGACTACTGGCTGCTCCTGGGTGGACCGACCCTGCGCGCCCGGGACCGGCGCGTCCTGGAAGCGGTCGCCAACCAGGCCGTGGGACTCGTCCAGCGGCAGCAGCTCACCGAGGAGGCCAATCAAGCGGCCGCGCTCGCGGAGGCCGACCGGTTGCGGCGTGATCTGCTCTCCGCGGTGAGCCACGATCTGCGCACTCCGCTGGCCGCGGTCAAGGCCGCCGTGTCGAGCCTGCGCTCCGACGATGTCGAGTTCTCCCCCGAGGACCGCGCCGAACTCCTGGCCACCGTGGAGGAATCGGCGGATCAGCTCACCTCGCTGGTCGGCAACCTGCTCGATTCGTCACGGCTGGCAGCCGGCGTGGTGCGGCCGCGGATGCAGCCGGTGTACCTGGACGAAGTCGTGCACCGGGCGCTGGTCAGCGTGGGGGTCAGCCCGCGTGGGGCCCGCCGCGGTTCCCTCGACCGGGTGACGGTCCAGGTGGGGGCGGTGGCGGTACGGGCCGACGCCGACCTGCTGGAGCGCATCCTGGCCAATCTGATCGACAACGCGCTGCGCTATGGCGCGGACTCCCCGGTGAAGGTGGATGCCACCACGGCCGACGGACGGGTGATCGTCCGGGTCGTCGATCATGGACCCGGTCTGCCCGGCATCGATTCCGAGCGGGTGTTCGATCAGTTCCAGCAGCTGGGCGACCGGGACAACACCAGCGGGCTGGGGCTCGGGCTCTCGGTAGTGCGGGGGTTCGCGGTCGCCATGGGCGGCGTCGTCACCGCCACCGACACACCCGGGGGTGGGCTGACAGTCACCGTCGACCTGGCGGTCGCGCCCGGTAACGTCGACGAGGACATACCGGCGACGGAGGTGCGGTGATGAAAACTCCCCCGGAGCAGGATGCCGGACCGGCCGCGGATGCGACCGTCCTCGTGGTGGACGACGAACCGCAGATCCTGCGCGCCATGCGGATCAATCTGTCGGTGCGCGGATACGAGGTGGTCACCGCGTCCACCGGCGCGGGCGCGCTCCGCGCGGCCACCGAACGCCGGCCCGACGTGGTGGTCCTCGACCTCGGGTTGCCCGATATCGACGGTATCGAGGTGCTGGCCGGGTTGCGAGGCTGGTCCCGGGTGCCGGTGATCGTGCTCTCCGCCCGCACCGATTCGGCCGACAAGGTGGACGCCCTCGACGCCGGCGCCGACGACTACATCACCAAACCGTTCGGCATGGACGAGTTCCTGGCCCGGTTGCGCGCCGCCCTGCGGCGCGCGGCGGCCTCGGCCGAAACCGACGAGCCGGTGGTGGTGACCGATTCGTTCACCGTCGACCTGTCGGCGAAGAAGGTCCTCAAGGGCGGCATCGAGGTGCATCTGACCCCCACCGAGTGGGGGGTGCTGGAGATGTTGGTACGCAATCGCGGCAAATTGGTGGGCCGCTCCGAGCTGCTGCGCGAGGTGTGGGGGCCGGCCTATCAGACCGAAACCCACTACCTCCGCGTCTATATGGCCCAATTGCGGCGCAAACTCGAAGACGACCCGTCCCGTCCACGGCATCTGCTGACCGAACCGGGTATGGGACACCGGTTCCGGCAGTAGCGCCGCGGCTCAGGGCGTGACGATCGGGAACTGCGGATCCGGAACATCCAGCAACCCGATGAACGTGTCGAGCAGGCTCCGGTCACCGGCGATCGTCACACCCTCGAAACCTTTACCGCTCACCGCGTTCAGTAGTTGTCGCTTGGTCAGCGTCAGCGTGAGGTCCGCGGGCCCGACGGCGGGCGCCTCGGGTGTGGGGGTGCGGTGGGTGAGCGCGCCGTGGGACAGGGTGATGCGGTGGACGATGTCCTCGTCGGTCAGTTCCCAGTCCATGGTGAATCCGGTCGCGGCGGCGCGCAGGCCGTCGATCCGGACCGCGAGGGAGTCGATGATCATCTCCGGCGTCAGCGCGGTCATCATCTCGGGGCTCGCCGATTGGATCGGGGTCGGGGTCGGGCCCTTCCGCAGTTCCTGGGCGCCCGTCAGATAGAAGTTGCGCCAGGTGCCGTTCTCGGCGCCGTGGCCGAGCCGGTCGTAGACCCGGGCCAGTGTCTCCTTGGCGTCCTCGTGGCCGGGTTCGGCGAATACGGCGTGGTTGAGCAGGGTCGCCGCGAACCGGAGATCACCGGCGTCGGCGTACTCCCGGCCCTTGGCGACGAGCGCCTCGATCCCGCCGTAGTCGGCCACATACCGCTGCGCCAGCGCGACCGGCGGATGCTCCCACAGATGCGCCGGATTACCGTCGTACCAGCCCATGTATCGCTGGTAGATCGCTTTGACGTTATGGCTGGTGGAACCGTAGTAGCCGCGGTTGGACCAGACCCGGTCGAGCTCGGGCGGGAATTCGAACCGTTCGGCGATCTCCGGCCCGGTGTAGCCCGCATTGGTCAGGCGCAGCGTCTGATCGTGGAGGTAGGCGTACATATCGCGCTGGTTCGCCAGCCACGCCGTCCAGCGCTCCCGCCCCCAGGTGGGCCAGTGGTGCGAGGCGAACGCCACATCGGCCTTGTCGCCGAACCAGGCGATGGCCTCGTCGAGATACTGTGCCCACACGCGGGAATCGCGGACCACCGCGCCGCGCAGGGTCAGCACATTATGCATATTGTGGGTCGCGTTCTCGGCCATACAGAGCGCGCGCCGATCGGGGAACAGGAAGTTCATCTCGGCCGGGGCCTCGGTGCCCGGGGTCAGCTGGAACACCATCCGGACCCCGTCGATCTCCTCTTCCTGCCCGGTATGCGTGATATCGACGGTGGGCGGGATCAGGGTGATGGTCCCGGTGGAGGTCGTCATCCCCAGTCCGGCCCCGATCTGGCCGTCGGGCGCCTTCGGGAGCGCCGCCCCGTACATGAAGACGGCCCGGCGGTTCATGGCATTACCGGCGTAGACGTTCTCACTCACTGCGTGTTCCAGGAATCCGGCGGGCGCCAGGATGGGCACCGGCGGATGACCGGCCGGCACCGCCGCCCGCGCGCCGGCGAAATGATCCGCGTGCGAATGGGTGTAGATCATGCCGGTGACCGGCCGGTCACCGCGTTGCGCGCGGTACAGGGCCAGGCCCGCGGCGGCGGTCTCCTCCGACAGCAGGGGATCGATCACGATG
This sequence comes from Nocardia grenadensis NBRC 108939, assembly GCF_001613445.1. GTDB lineage: Bacteria > Actinomycetota > Actinomycetes > Mycobacteriales > Mycobacteriaceae > Nocardia > Nocardia grenadensis. Next base: position 128,548 of record NZ_BDCJ01000009.1, on the reverse strand, counting down.
ACACCGTCGCGACCCTCGACCAGCGTCATATTCGACAGGTCCAGGTTGCGGACCTGGTAGATGCCCGCGGTCACCTCGAACAGGCCCTGTTTGCTACACAGTTGTCCCTGTCGCCACAGGCTGGGGTGCGCGGTGTCCGGGCAATCACCGTCGAGGAATTCGTAGGCGCCGATGTCGTAGACCACCGAGCCGTCCGCGGCCGTCACCACCGGCGGATCGAGTTCGGCCATGAATCCGCGGGTCGCGTTGCCGAAGTCGGCGGTGTCGTCGAAGTCCAGTTCCGTGGTCATCGTTACCTCGCGATCTGTCGGCCGGCTCTCGGTTTCCGGTGCGGTCACCTTCCGCAATCGCGCGCCCGGGGCCGCACAGGAACGGCGGTGTCGGCGCACCGGAATATCCACGCTAGGCAGCGGCGGCCGCCCGCTGTATCACCTACGGCGGGTGAACTGCCCGCTCATCGCACCCGGGGATCGCACGACCCGTGCGGAAGTGGATGTGGGCCCGGCGCGCACTCGCTACATCCGAGCCGGGTAAAGACGGATGCCTCCGACCCGCTGCGACCCGTGCCGAGGTCTCCGCGCCGCTCTGCGTACCGCGAACGTCGACCGACGGGCCCGAGTCATCCCCCGCGGGTGATGCCCGCGACCCGGCCGCGACGCAGACTATGGGATGTCGCGACCGAACTCCCACCGGAGGATGTGATGACCGACCGAGCGCGCGAGCCGAAGCCGTCGCTACTATCCCGGATCACCGTCAACCAGTGGCTGGCGCTGGTGCTGACCGTTGTCGCCGTGATCTTCGTCGTCGAGAACCGCGACCATGTGGAGATACATTTCCTGCCCATCACCGTCACCTCGCCGATGTGGCTGATCCTGCTGGTCATGTTCCTGATCGGGCTGGTGGCCGGGCTGCTGATCCGCCGGCGCGGCCGGCGCTGACACCGGCGTCACCAGCTCGCCGGCCACTCCGGTGCGCCCGGATCCCGAGGTCGCCGAATCCGTCACAGGCCACCGATCCCCTTGCCCAGGACGACGGCGCCCATCACCAGCAGCATCATCGCCATGACCACATGGTTGTTGGCTTCGAGCCAGACCCGGCTGCGGTCCAGCACACCGCGTAACCGATCCGCCGCGACGGCGTACCCGACCACGACGCCGAGGACACTGGCCGCGGCGAGCACCGTGAACACGACCACGGCCACGATCTGCGCGCCCACCGCCGACCCACTCGCCCCCACCGCCACCCCCGCCGATACGCACAGCAGCAGATTCTTCGGGTTGACCGCCACGAGTGCGGCGCCGAGCAGGACCGCCTTCCCGGCGGTCAGCGAATCGATACTCCGCATCCACCCTGGTGGGGCGGTATCGGCACGGCGTCGCCACTGTACGAGAGCCACCGCCAGCAACAGCAGTCCCAGCACGATCCGCACCCACGCCGCGGCCGCACCGGGCGCGGAGTCGGCGGACAGCCCGATCGCGGCGGCGAGTGAGGCGAAGACGACGGTGGCGAGCAGGATGCCCGCGGTCCAGCCGGTGGCGAAACCGCCCGCCGCCGCGGACGCGTTTTTCGACAGAATCATCAGGATTGCGATCACGATCGGAATCGGTGAGATCGTCACCCCCACCGCCAACGGAAGCAGATCACCCAGGACCACCACGCGCGGGGCTCAGGTCTGCGGCCGCCAGGTCGCGATCGCCCAGATCACCACGATGTTCAGGGCGATGATCAGGACCGACCACCACGGGTAGTACGGCAGCCACAGGAAATTCGCCAGGATCGAGAGCGCGGCGATACCGATCGCCAGGCCGCGACCCCACGCCGTCCCCGTGAGCAGGCCGAGCGCGCTGATGATGAGCACTATCCCGAGGACGAGATGGATCCAGCCCCAGGTCGTGATATCGAATTCGTAGGAGTAGTTCACGCCGACGACGAACAGTTCGTCCTCGGCGACGGCGGCGATCCCTTCCAGTACCGACAGTGCGCCGACGGTCAGCAGCAGAATCGCCGCGGCGACCGAGGTACCGGCCGCGACGCCCTGTCGTACCGGGGACCGGCCGGAGGTGCTCGTCATCGGCTCCCGTGCAGTAGTCATCTCCACTCCTTCCGCGCGCAGGTGTGCGTCGACTCTCGCGTGGGCGCGCGGGGTTCACCTCACCCGTCGCGGGTGAAACCCGGTTCACGGCGCCGGGCCTGCGGCCGGTGCCTCGTCGTCCGGTTCGGCGGCGGGCGCCCGATCACTGATCAGCACGTCCATCCACCGCGTCGAGGGATCGATATCGAACAGCAGCGCCTTGGCCAGCAGGGTGAGCGGAATGGCCAGCAGCGCCCCGAGCGCGCCCAGCACCCAGGACCAGAACACCAGGGAGAGGAAGGTGACCGTGACACTCAGACCGACCGCATCGCCCACGAACTTCGGCTGGATCACCGACTGCACCACCACGTTGAACACGCAGTAGAGCACGATCACCCACACCATCCGCGAGAAACCGCCGTCGAGCAGGGCCAGCAGCGCGGGCGGGATCAGCCCGATCACGAATCCGATGTTCGGAATGTAGTTGGTGATGAACGACAACAGTCCCCACAGCACCGGGAACGGGACCGCGAGCAACCACAGCGCCACACCGTCGAGCACCGCCACGATGAGCCCGAACACCGTCGAGACGATCAGGTATTTACGGGTACCGGCGGCGAAGGTATTCAGCGCGTGCGAGATATCGGGCCGCATTCCGGCCACCACGGTCATCCGGCGGCCGATGGTCATCCCGTCGAACGCCATGAACAGCAGCAGGGCCAGCACGAACAGCAGGTTCGAGAAAACGCCGGCGAGTTCGCGCAGCGCGCCCTCGAGCACTTCGACCAGTTTGCCGAAGTCGAAACCGCTCAACGCCTGCTGTACCCGGTCCTGATCGACATCGAACCGTTCCAACAGCGAGCGGACCTGATCGAACAGCGCGGAGAACTGGTCGGAATAGTCCGGCAGCGCGGTCGCCAGCTGGGCGGCCGACAATGCCATCGCGCCGACCAGGCCCAGGAGCACCAGATACACCACCGCCAGGGCCGCGAGCATCCCCGCCCACGCCGGTGCGCCACGGTGCTGCAGCCGGGTCTGGATGGGCTGTGCCGCGATGGCGAACATCAATGCCAGGAACACCGGGCCGAGCACTCCGGAGAACGCCTTCGCACCGGTGACGGCCACCACCGTGGCCGCCGCGACGAGCAGCACGATCAGGCCTCGCGGGATCGCCCACTGCGCCGCCGCCCCCTTCGGTGCCCGCCCGGTGCCTTCGCGTCCCGCCGCGCCCTCCGGTGCCGGTCCCGGCCCCTCGGGTATCGATCCCACATCCTCCGGTGCGGGTCCGGCGGCCTCCGATCCGGGATCGCCGGAGCTCGCAGTGGTTCCGGTCACGACATGGCCTTGGCCTCGAGCCGTTCGAATTCACTCCCGGTGACCATGCCCTCGGCCGGCAGCCGCTTCGCCTCGGAGATCTGGGCGGCCGGACTGATCCCGGCGGTCTGCTGGATGTACTTTCGCTGCGCCGCCCCGACCTGCTCGGCGTCCGCGGACGCGCGGTCGATCATCCCCCGGCCGCGCACGATCAAGTACACCACGGAAGTCAGTAGCGGCAGCACGATCAGCAGCAGATAGGCGACCAACACGAAACTCACCACGATCAGCCAGAGCGCTTCCCAGAAGGACATGGCCCACCTCGCTCGCTTTCGGATATCGGGTTTCCGGTGCCGGCGACCGGTCCACGCTATGGCCGGCGCCGGGCCACCCGGCTCACCCGATGCGGATGATTTCGACCGGATACGCCCTGGTAACAGGTTGGTTCACGACCCGCTGGGAGCCCTCGCGGCTCCGGTAGGCTGCGGCCGAGTGCGTGCTAGTGCTGTTTCGGACGACGTCTTCGGGAGGCACCGTGACCACTTCGCCAACACTGGATCTGACGGGTCGCTCGGTATCACGGGCCCGGGCCCGCTCGCCCATCCCGGTGCTGCCCTTCACACCGGTGTTCCGGCCACGATTGCACTCGGTGCTGGATGCCGTGGCCGACCGCGGCAACGGCGAGGTCCTGCTGATCTGCGGCGCGGTGGGGATCGGCAAAACCGTGGCCGTCGCGGACTGGGCCGCGCACCGGCTGCCACGTTCCCATCACGACACGCGGATCGCCTGGGTCACGATCCGTGAGCAGACCGCGCTGTGGGCGGAGTTGCGTGCCCGTCTGGGCAGTTCCGGTCCGGGCGCCGGACAGCCCGCGGCGGGAGTCGGTGAGGCCGAGGCGGTGATCGCCGCGCTCGCCGACGATTCCACGCCCACCGTCCTGGTGATCGACGATGCCCACCTGATCACCGACCCGCTCGCGCTGGCCGGGCTCGAATACTTCCTGCAGTACGCGCCGCCGACGGTGACGACCGTGGTGTGCGCCCGGTTCGAGCCCCCGATCCGGTGGCATCTACTGGAACTGCATTCCCGGCTGACCAGGTGGAACGGCCCGGACCTGGCGTTGTCGCCGGAGGAGGTCGCCGGGCTGTGCGCCGAGCACGGTTGCGCGTTGGACCCGGAGTCGCTGGGCACGCTGATGTCGCTCACTCAGGGCTGGGCCGCGCTGGTCCGGATCGCGGCGATCTACCTCGCCGCCCACAACGGCGCGCACCGCGACGCCCTGACCGCGCTCGCCCGGCCGCCGCACGCGTTCACCGACCTGCTGGTGGGCGAACTCATCGACACCCTCTCCCCTGCGCTGCGCCAGTTCCTGACCTGCACCAGCATCGCCGAGGAGTTCACCGAGGAACTCGCCGACGCCATGGTGGGCGGTGGTTCGGCGCACTGTCTCTACGAACTGGACCGGATCAACTTCCCGATGACCTCGCTGACGCGGGGCGGCAAGGTGTGGCACACCTACCATCCGATGCTGCGCGCGTACTTCCTCGCCGAAGCGAACCGTCTCGGAACCGACCTGTGCTCGGATCTGCGGCTGCGCGCCGCGCGTCAGCTGATGTCGGCCGGGGAACTGCGCGCCGCGCTGCCCCATCTGCTCACGGTGGCCGATCACCGGCCGTTGGCCGGCTTCCTCGCCGAACACGCGCTGGCCCTGGTGTTCGCCGGCGACGGTGCGGCACTGTTCGATTCGCTGGCCGATACCGCCCCCGATGTCCTGGCCGATCCGTATCTGCGATTGCTGCAGGTCACCGATGCCCTGCTACATGGGGACAGCGGTTCGGCGCAGGCCTACCGCGACAGTGCCCGGCTGCTCGCCGATGACGACCCGCTCTCGCTGGCCGGGCCGCACCGGCTCGAGGCACTGACCACCGCGGTGGACGCGGAACTGGCGGTGGCGACGGGCAGCGCCACCGAAACCGGCATGTTCCCCGACCGGATGCCGCCCGCCGACCGGCCCGATCTAGACGGCTACCTCGCGGTGACCACCGGGACGGCACTGGCGTTGCGCGGCGAACTGGCCCGCGGCGAGGAACGATTACGGATCGCGTTGAGCCGCACACGCTCCCGCTGTCATCCCCGGCTCCGGCTCATCGCGGTGACCCGGCTCGCGGTCACCGCGGGCCTGGCCGGATCCATCACGACCATGCGCCAGCGCGCCGAACGGGCCTGCGCCATCGCCCGCGACCACGATCTGCTGGATCTGCCGGAAACCGTGCACGCCACCGCCCTGGAGGCCTACGGCGCCTATCTGCAGGGCATCGAACCGCAGCCCGGGCATATCCGGATCCTGTGCGCCGAGCACATCCGGCGTGACGGTACGCCCGGGCCGGTGGCCGGCTGGCTCCCGCATGTGGTGGGCAGTCTGCTGGACTGCCGACATTCGGCCGACCGGGGCGCCGCCGCGGAACGGCTGCGTCGCAGTATCGGCCGGCTGCTCGACGCCGATCCGCCGCCCGCGCTCAGCGGGGGCCTGGTCGGCGCCGCGGTATGGGCACTGCTGGAGGCCGGGGAAACCGCCACCGCCCAGCATCTCACCGACCGCGCCCGCACCGTACTGGGCCGCACCCCCGATACCGTCCTGTCCGGCGCCGCCCTCACCGCGGCCTCCGGTAACCATCATGGTGTGGTGCTCCAGGTGGAACCCCTACTCACGGCCACCCCGAACCTGCACCCGGTCACCCAGCTGACCGGGTGGCTGCTCTACGCCCACGCCCACCACCAGCTGGGCAATGATTCCAAGACCCGCGAAGCCGTGGACAACGGCCTGTGCATCGCCGCCACCCACCGAATCACCCGGCCGTTCTTCGACGTTCCGGGCACCATCGAACTGCTCGACTACTACGCGGGCTGCTTCGGGCACCGCAGCGCGTTTGCCGACGCGGTGCGCGCCGGTCATCAGGCCCGCCGGCGGGCCGACCATCCCGCGCTCACCGCGACGGAGCTGACGATCCTGCGCCAGCTGCCCTCCGGCCGGACCACCCAACACATCGCCGACGACCTCGGCGTTTCCATCAACACCGTAAAAACCCATATGCGCGGGATCTACACCAAACTCGGCACCAGCTCCCGGATGGAAACCCTGCAGGAGGCGCGCCGCACCGGCCTGCTCTGACGCGGCCGGGTTCACCCGGTGCGGACGAGGTGCCGCGTCGCGTGACCGGCGCACACTCGAATCCGCGACGACGGCACCGCCGTCCAACCGGTCCCGAAGTCAGGAGACGGCGATGCGATACCAGTTCACCATCGACGGCGAACTCTCCGAACGCGCACTGGCCGCCTTCCCCGAACTCGACGGCGACCGAGACCACGGCACCACGGTGCTATCGGGTGCGGTCACCGATCCGACCGGAGTCCGCGCCGTGCTGGCCCGGATCGACAATCTCGGACTCACCGTGCTCGAGATGCGCCGGCTCCCCGACTGAGGGCCGGGGCGACCGGAACCCCACCTCGCACCTGTAGGTGGCTTACGCACTTCCGAGTGCCTACTCCCCGGAAGAGAGCATCGCTCCGATAATCGTGCGGGAGGCCCGAATGCCATCCCGATACACGATGAAAGGCACCACCGTGCGCACACCTCCCACCTTCCTCCCCGGCGGTACCCGGGCGCTGGGCGACTCCACCGTCACCCGGTTCGGTTACGGCGCGATGCAACTCGCGGGGCCCTGGGTGATGGGCCCGCCCGCCGACCACGACGCGGCTCTGGCCGTGCTGCGCAAGGCCGTCGACCTCGGCATCACCCATATCGACACCAGCGACGCCTACGGGCCGTACATCACCAACGAGCTGATCCGCGAGGCGCTGCACCCCTACCCGGAGTCGCTGTTCATCGCGACCAAGGTCGGCGCCAACCGTGACGCCCGAGGCGGCTGGCCCCCGGCCCGGCGGCCCGAAGACCTACGCAAGCAGGTCCGGGAGAACCTCCAGCGCCTTGGTGTCGAAGTGCTCGACCTGGTCAATCTGCGCATGGGCGACGCCGAAGGCCCCCGGCCCGAGTCGCTCGCCGAGGCATTCGGCACCCTCGCCGAACTCCGGCAGCAGGGCCTGATCCGTCACCTCGGGGTCAGCAACACCACCGCGGAACAGGTCGCGGAAGCGCGAGCCATCGCTCCGGTCGTCTGCGTACAGAACATGTACAACCTCGCCCACCGTCACGACGACGAACTCATCGACCGCCTCGCCGCAGACGAGATCGCCTACGTGCCGTTCTTCCCGCTCGGCGGTTTCACACCACTGCAATCCGAAACGCTCTCGAACGTCGCCGCCCGGCTGGGAGCCACACCGATGTCCGTCGCGCTGGCCTGGTTGCTGCAACGCTCACCGAATATCCTGCTCATTCCCGGCACATCGTCGACAGCGCATCTGCACGAGAACATCACCGGCGCGGGGCTCATCCTCTCCGACGAAGACGTGGCCGAGCTGGACAGCATCGGCTGCTGAACGACGCGACCACATACTGGGAACGACCCGCCGGATAACGGCAACCGGTCGCCACCGCGGGCACCGGCACAGTGGGGCGAGTCGGCAGCACGCGGCCCGGACGACCACTACAACGGCGAACACGGACACCGATCACAGCAGCGGGGATCTGCGCCCGGAGGTCGCCCGGCCGGGGCGGGTGCACACACCGCACCTCAGTACGGGGCGGCCCGCCCGGCCCAGCGCGGGGCGAGGCCACCGCCCGAACCGCGTGGGAACGAGATCCGCTGCGGGTCGCCGTCGGAGGTGAAACGGGCTTCGGGGTTCGCCGCCAGCTCGTCGAGCCAGTAGGCGGAGTCGAACGGCACCTGCCCGAGGCCGGACCGGATTCGCGGCACCGCGGCGGGATCGACCGCGCCGAACGGCGAGGGCGCGGGGTTCGCGCCGACCAGCATCACGGCCCCGAACCGGTAACCGGTACCGTCCCAGCTCCCCGCGAGAGCGAGAGCCGGGTCGGCCGGGGACGAGCCCAGTGGCAAGGCCATGGTGCGCACCTCGGTGCCCGGGACGGCGGCACCGATCGTCCGCACGTTCTGCGCCAGTTCGCGCTGCACACCCGCGGCGTCCAGCGAGCCGAGGTCCTGATGGGTCGCGGTGTGCGCGCCGATCTCGTAGCCGTGCGCGGCCAGCCACGACAGAGCGCGCGGATCGCCGCCGAAGGCATCGTCGGTGACATAGAAGGTGGCGCGGGCGGGGAAGTCCGGATGCCGGGCCGCGAATTCCTCCAGGACGGCCACGGCGCAATCGGGAACGGGCACGCCGTCCGTGGTGAAGCGCAACTGGCTGGTGGTGGAGTCGTCGAAGGTGAGCACCACGGGATGAGTTCCCGCCGGGATATCCACGGTTCCCGCGGCATACTGCGCGGCGGTGATCGGCCGGTAGCCCTCCCGATACAGCCGATCGAGTTCGGCGCGGAACTCGGCGGGTGTCTGGTCGTATTCGCCGGCCGGGCCGGGCGAGAGCTGGTGGTACATCAGGATCGGGACCACCCCGAGCTCGTCGGCGCCGACGGCGGCCGGGTCCGGCGGGGGTGGGGTGGTCACCGCGGGCGGCGGCGGGGCCGCCGGGGTCGTCTGCGGCGGCCCCGCGGCGGGTGTTCCGCCGCAGGCCGTGACCGCCGCGCACACCACCGCCGCCACGACCGCCCGCACGAATGCTCCCGGGAACCGCACCATCGCCCGAATGTTACGTGCCGACAACGATTTACGTTCCATCTCCGGCAAAGAGATTGAGCCGGGCGCGATCTGTCCATATTGACGGGACAGTTGTTCGTGGGAGTTGATGCGTTGTGCTCATGCGGTTCCGGACCGCCGACCGTAAGCGGTTGGTGGTCTCGGCTTTCGGTATTGTCCTGGTGGTCGTGCTGGTCGCGGTCGGCGTCGGAGCCGGTCGTTCACCGGCACCCGCATTACCGCTGAGCGGCCTACCGCCGGGTCCGGTCGGTGCCGCCGCCCTCGAAGATCTGGTGTTGCGGGTGGATGCCACCGGGCACGACCCGCGAGCGGTGGAACTGGCCGTGGACGGTGGGACGGTCACCGGCCGAGTAGAGGGTGACACGGTGGTCTACCGCCCGGAGGGTCTGGCCGACGGCGAGCACACCTTCACTGCGCGGATCCCGGCCGACGGGCCGCTCGGCTGGTTGCGCGACGAACCCGCCGCGTCGGCGGCCTTCACCGTCGACACCACCGCTCCGGTACTGGACGTGGTGCCGCTGCCGGCCGTGGAGTCCTATCGCGACCCCGTCACGGTGCGCGGCCGGGCGCCCGACGCAGTGCGCGTCTCGATCGGCGCGCAGCAGCTCACCCCCGGACCCGACGGCGGCTTCGAGACCGAGTTGCCGCATCATCCCTCCGGTGCCGCGGTGGTCGCCGTCGACGCGGCGGGTAACGAGACGAGTCGGCCGCTGGCCGCGGGTATCGATCTGCCACGGATGCGCGCGGTGCATGTGACCGCTCACGCCTGGTCGCACGCGGGCATGCGCGAATCGGTGCTGGACATGGCCCGGCAGGGCCGGATCGACACCGTTCAGCTCGATATCAAGGACGAGGACGGCGTCGTCGGTTACGACTCGCAGGTCCCGCTGGCCCGCAGCACCGGCGCCGCCACCCCGATCTACCGGGCCCGCGACGCACTGCGGCAGCTGCACGATATGGGAGTGCAGGTGGTCGGCCGGATCGTGGCCTTCCGCGATCCCACCCTGGCCGGCTGGGCCTGGCACAACCAGCGGCCCGACTGGGTGGTCCAGAATCCGGCCGGTCAACCCTATTCCAGCCACTACGGCGCCATCGCGTTCACCAACTTCGCCCACCCCGAAGTGCGGGCCTACAATATCGCGCTCGCCGTCGAGGCTGCCGAACTGGGCTTCGACGGAGTCATGTACGACTACGTCCGCCGGCCCGACGGCAGCCTCTCGAGTATGAAGTTCCCCGGGCTCACCGGGCCGGCGACCCGCGCCGTGGCCGGATTTTTGGGGCAGGCCCGGGAACCCGTACACACCGCCGGCGCCCATCTCAGCGCGGCGGTCTACGGTATCGCCGCCTCCCGGCCGGATCAGATCGCCCAGGACATCCCGCTCATCGCCGAGCAGGTGGATTTCGTGGCGCCGATGATCTACCCCTCGCACTGGAACACCGGCGAGTACGGAGTCGCCGATCCGAACAACCAGCCCTACGACATCGTGGCGGCCGCGCTCCGGGATTTCCAGACCGTGACCTCGGACACGAACGCGAAGGTGATTCCCTGGTTGCAGGACTTCAGTCTCGGGGCGGAATACGGAGATGCCCAGGTCAGAGCGCAGATCGATGCGACCTACCGGACCGGTATCGACAGCTTCTTCCTGTGGAGTCCGTCGGTGTCCTATCACGAGGGAGCGCTCGACCCGAAGTGAGACCGTAACGCCGCGCACCCGGGCCACGACTTCTCCGGTGACGCAATGGCCCGTCGGGGGGCCTGTCCGTCCATTTACCAGCAGTCGAATGGAGCTCGGGACATGGCTTTCCCCAGTGATCACCTGGTGCGCGCACGCACCTACCTGACGCGGCACCGGATCGCCGCGGCGATCGCGGCCCCCGCCGGTCTCGGCGTGGCGGCGGCGGTGGCCGCGGCCTACTCGGTGACCGCACCGGCCCAGCACTCCGATACGCAGCTGAAGGCGTCGGTCACCGAATGCCACGATATGGTCACCATCTCGGTGGCGGGGCGCGGCGATACACCGGCTGCGGGCACCACGAAACTGCTGGTGGACGCCCACGGCAACCCGCTGCCCGCGGCGCTGTCCGGCGACCACAGCAGCGAATGGGTCGACCCGGTCGTCAATGCGCCCGCCGACGATGTGGACCCCGGTTCCTATGCCGCCGTCTATATCGCCTATCCCGCGAACATGGCCACCTACGAGGACGCCGTCACCACCGGTGTCGCCAACACCCAGCAGGTGATGCGGGAGATCGCGCAGGCCTGCCCGGATACCCGGTTCGCGATCGTCGGGTACAGCGAGGGCGCCGATGTGGTCCGGCGGGTGGCGTTGGAGGTCGGTCACCAGGAGCAACAGGACGGCGGCTATGCCATCGTCGACCCCGCCAAGGTCACCGGCGTGGTCATCCTCGCCGATTCCGGCCGCTCGGCGGGCGACGGCCCGTTCCCCGGCGCCCAGAACCCGAACGGCAACCCGGACAATTTCGATCAGCTCTACCAGAACGGCGGAAAACCCGTCCCCGGTCAGGGCGCGGTGGCCGGGACCAGCGGCGATTTCGGCGCGTTGAACGGCAAGATCGCCTCCTTCTGCTCCGACGGCGATCTCACCTGCGCGGCGCCGGACAATATCGCGCTGCTGCAACTGGTGGTCAATGTGGCGCGGCAGGTGAACGTCGACGCCCTCGAACGCGAGGGCCTCAACCCTGCCACCGGCCAGGATGTCGCGGTGGTGCTGAGCCGGGTCACGCTGCTGGCACTGGCCGATATCCAGTCGCAGCCCAACTGGATGGCCGGCGACGAAACCTTCCTCGAGGTGCTGCTGCGGGTCTCGAACCCGGCCTACGAACCCGGGAAGACCACCACACCGGCGCCGGCGGACGCCATCTCGACCGATCAGATGTCCCCGCTGGCCTATCTGCCGCAGAAGGTCCTCAACGAGATCGTCGGCCTGATCGTCACGAACCAGAACACGATTCCGGTGATCCTGTCCGATCCCTATCAGCTCACGCTCGGCCCCAATGCCAGCGGTCACCACTTCGACTACTGGCGCGACGCCGACCCGGGGAACGGTAAAACGCTCACCTCCGCCGAATACGCCGCGGCCTGGCTGACCCATCTGGCGAAGCAGGCGCAGGCCGGCGAACCGGTGGACACGAAGTCGGCCCCGACAGCCGAGGACCTCGACGACGCCTACCGGGCGGCCGCGGAGACCACGACCGAGCCCACCACCACCGCACCGAAGGCCACCACCACGGCCGCGCCGACAACGAGCGGGACCGCCCCGGTGACCACGCAACCGGCGACCGGTACCCCGACCACCACCGCCCCGGCGACCACGACCGCGCCACCGGCCGCCGGGACCACCACCACCGAGCCGCCCGTCGGCACGCCGGAGGCGACCGAGACCGGAACCGTCGTGGCCACTCCCGAAACGGCGACTCCACCGGTGGCGACGACCCGTCCCACGCCTCCGCAGGTCGCGGTGAACAGCAGCTCGGAGGCGCCCCAACCGAGCACGACACCGCAGGAGACCACCACCACGGCCGTACCGGCGGCGCCCTGATCTTTCGCCGCACCGGCCGGGCCCACGTCGGGTGTCCTCCGGGCGGCCGGGCCGGGCCGATATGGTGCGCTGCCCGGAGCAGGGAGCACGGTGCCGCACACGATCCGGGCCGGGCAGGGCCGCCGTTCGGTGCTCCGGCCCACCGCTACCGCCGTGGGGCGCCGTCATCGGCGAAGATGAAGCCCATGACGATTTCCGCGCACGATCTGGAGCACCTGCGCCGCTGTGTCGACCTCGCCCGCGAGGCGCTGGCCGCCGGAGACGAGCCGTTCGGGTCACTCCTGGTCGCCGCCACCGGTGAGGTCCTGTTCGAGGATCGCAACCGCGTGGCCGGTGGTGACAACACCCGGCACCCGGAATTCGAGATCTGCCGCTGGGCGGCCACCCGCCTCGACCCGGCCGACCGCGCGGCGGCCACGGTGTACACCTCGGGCGAACACTGCCCGATGTGTTCGGCCGCGCACGGTTGGGTCGGACTCGGCCGTATCGTGTTCGCCACCTCGAGCGGTCGGCTCGCCGGATGGTTACGTGATTGGGGTGCTCCGGCGGCGCCGGTGGCCGCCCTGCCGATCACCCAGGTGGCCCCCGGTGTGGTCGCCGAGGGTCCGGCACCCGAGTTGGAGCCGGAGATGCGTGCACTCTATCGGCAGTGTTTCGCCCCGGACGAACCCCCCGCGTTGTGAAACCACCGCCCGGCTCATCCGCGCGCGCCGTTGCGCAACCAGGCAATATGGCGTCCCGAGATATCGGCCGTGGTCTGTAGCTCGAAGCCGGTCTCCCCCGCCAGCCGGGCGGCGTGATCGATACCCACCTCCGCCCAGGGAAACCAGTCCCCGGCCTCGGTACGGGTTTCCAGCCGGATCTGCCGGACACCGAAACCTGTTCCGGGACAGGAGAATTCGATCACAGCCAGGCCGCCCGGGCGGAGCAGGCCCCCGATTCGGCGCAGCACCCGACGCGGGTCGCCGCCGATACCGATGTTCCCGTCGGCCAGTAGCGCGTAGTGCCACCGGCCGTCGCCCGGCAGCGGTCCGAAGATATCGCGAGCCACGGCCGGGGCACCCCGGTGCCGGGTGACCGCGACCGCGGTGGGCGAGATATCGACGCCGAGCGCGATGACCCCGCGGCGGCACAGCGCATCCACCAATCGGCCGGGCCCACAGCCCAGATCGACCGTCGGCCCGTCACAACACCCGACCAGAGTCGAATCCACCCGCCGGTCGGCAGCGGAGATCCGGGCACCGCCGAGCCAGCGGCGGGTCGGTAGCCGGGTGCGATCACCGTCGGCGGAACGGATCCAGCAGTCGCGGCCGGTCAACGCCGGATCGAACCGCCCGATCACCGGGCGGCCCGGGCGGCGCCGAGTGCCGCCACCTCCGCGGCGAACCGCCCGGAACAACCGGCGGCGACCCGCAGGGCGTCGGCGTAGTGGTCGACATCGGTGAAGGCGGGCAGCGTCCCGACCCGGTATCCGTGCGCGCACAGCACACTTCGGGTGCGGTCGCCGGTGGCCGCGGTGGACATGGGCACCTCCGCCAGCAGCCGCGCGGCCCGCGGATCGGACAGCCCCAACCCCCACCAGCCGCCATCGGTCGCGGGGCCCAGCAATGCATCGGCCCCGGCGACCAGGGTGCGGGCCGCGTGGGTGAGCACGCGCGGGTCGAGCTGCGGCGTGTCCATCCCGATCTGCAATACCGGCAGCCCCGACCGCGCGGTATCGGCGTGGGCGTTGGCCAGCCGCACCGCGAAACCCGGGCCGCGCTGCGGAAGCACCTCGAAATCGTCCAGTCGCCGTGCTATCTCACCACCGAACTCCGCGGCGGCCAGGTCGCCGGTGAACGCGACCACCCGGTGGATGACCGGGCAGGCACGCACCGCGTCGAGTGTGTCCAGTAGTGCGGCGGCCGCCAGCCGGGCGGCCTGCACCGGCGTCAGCGGCGGGGTCAGCCGGGTCTTGGCGTATCCCGCGACCGGTGCCTTGGCCACCACCAGCAAGGCCACCGGCACCGGTGCGCCGCCGGCGCGCGCGCCGGAGTCCGGTCCCCGAACCCGCGACCCAGCGGTCCGGCTCACCGCAGGACCGCCAGGAAATCACGGGTCGCCCGCAGTGATCCCCGCGCCGTCCCCGATATCTTCGACCGCCCACCGGCTCGCGCCCGGTAGCTGATATCGACCTCGCGCACGTCCCACTGCGCCGCGGCGGCACGGACGAGCAGCTCGAGCGGATATCCGAAGCGATCGTGCAACCGGCCCAGCGATTCCAGCCGCTCCCGGCCCGCGACCCGCATGGCCCCGATATCGTGCACCGGCAGGCCGTAGCGGCGGCGTAACCGGCGGGCGACGACACGATTGCCGAGCCGGGTGTGCCACGGCCACACCCCACCGCGGACCGGCCGCCGGCGGCCCACCGCGAGATCGGCACCGGCGCGGATCTCGGCCACCAGCCGGGGCAGCTCCCCGGGGTCCATCGATCCGTCGCCGTCGAGGACGGCGACCAGGTCGGTGCGGGCCGCGGCGATACCGGCCTGTACCGCGGCCCCGTAGCCGGGCCGCGGTTCGACGATCACCCGGGCGCCGTATCCGGTCGCGACCGCGGCGGTGTCGTCGGTCGATCCGTTGTCGACGACGATCGGCTGATATCCGGCCGGAAGCGCGGCCAGGACCGCCGGCAACGCTTCGGCTTCGTTGCGGCACGGGATCACCACGGTGACCCCGGCCGGTTCGCGGTGCTCTGTCGGCATGGGTGCCACGCTAAGCCCGCGGCGGCGGAAATCCTGTGACAAAACCATGACGTCGTGTCCGAATATCCTGGTGAATGCGCTGAGTCGGGGCCGGACCGGCCTAGGGTGGCCTCTGTGCCGGAGCTGATCGAGATCGCCGACCCCCGCACCCGGTTCCGGGGCGAGCTGCTCGGTACCGTGGGCGCGGCACTGCTGGTGGCGGTCGCGTTCACCATTCCGCAACTGGCCGGCGAAGCGTGGCGGCACAGCCTGTTCGCCGCCGCCGCGCCCATTTTCGGCCACTGGTCGCCGCATATCGGCTGGGGCACCCTCCCGGCGCTGGTGTTGGCGGCGACCGTGGTCGCCCGGGGCGCGGCGTCGGCCGGCCGGCTCCCCTGGCGGCGACTGCTCACCGTCGGTTATCTCACCGCGGTGGCGTGGGCGTTCGCACTCGCCCTGGTGGACGGGTGGCGGCGGGGTTTCACCGCACGGCTCGCCGACGGTCACGAATACCTCGCCGAAGTGCCCGGGGTCACCGATATCGCGTCGATGCCGGCCTCGTTCGCCGACCGGATCGTCGACGGGCAACCGGATTCATGGACCACGCACGTCTCCGGCCATCCGCCCGGCGCGCTGCTGTTCTTCGTCGTCCTCGACCGCATAGGCCTGGGTGGGTCCACGTGGGCGGGGATCGTCTGTGTGCTGGTGGGATGTAGCGCGCCGATCGCGGTGGCGGTCGCGTTGCGCGCCCTGGGCGCCGAGGACCGTGCCCGCCGGGCACTGCCGTTCCTGGTGCTCGCGCCGGCGGCCATCTGGATCGCGGTCTCCGCCGACGCCCTCTTCGCCGGGGTCGCCGCGTGGGCGGTGGCACTGCTCGCCATCGCCGCGAGCGCGCGATCCACCCACCTGCCCGCGAACGCACCGAGGACCGTTTCCGACTCGGCGCCCGCTCCCTCCATGGCCCGCCGCACCGCGATCCCGGCCGCGTTCGCGGCCGGGATGCTGTTCGGCTTCGGGATCTACCTGAACTACGGCCTGATCCTGATGGGTCTGTTCGCCGTCGCGGTACTGCTCGGCGCCCACACACTCCGGCCGCTGCTGCCCGCCGTGCTGGGCGCGCTGATCGTGGTGGCCGGTTTCACGGCTGCCGGATTCTGGTGGCTCGACGGCTACCACCTCGTGGTCGAACGCTACTACCAGGGCATCGCCGCCACCCGCCCGTACGGGTACTGGTGGTGGGGCAATCTCGCCGCCACCGTCTGCGCGGTCGGGCTCGCGACAGCGGCGGCGCTCGCGCGGGCGCTGGCGCCGTCCCGGCTGCGGACACTCGATCCGGCCGCCCTGCTGGTCGCCGCCGCCGTCTGCGCTGTCGCCGCCGCCGACCTCAGCGGGTTGAGCAAGGCGGAGACCGAACGGATCTGGCTACCGTTCGATATGTGGCTGCTCGTGGCGACGGCGTTCCTACCGCGCGGACATGTCCGCCCCTGGCTCGCCGTCCAGGCCGCCGGGGCCCTGCTGCTGGTCCATCTGCTGCTGACGAACTGGTGAGGCATCCATGCGCATACTCGTGGCCGACAGCCACCTCCCGATACCGGACGTGGTCCGCCCCGATCGGAACAGGCACACGGTAGGGGTCGCCGGAGCCGGCCGGAGCGGCCGCGCCGAGCCGGGTCCCCGCCACCGCCTCGACGCCGTCCGAGGCCACCGCTGCGCCGGCAGCCGGTTCGATGCCGTCGCGGAGCGCAGCAGTGTCCGATGACCTGCCGGAGATCATCGTCTACACAGTGGCCTGTGCCCTGCCGGTGGTGACGGCGGGCGTCCTGGTCGCGCGCGTGCTCCGCCGGCGTTCGCTCACCGCGTGTACCGCGGCCCTGGTGCTCCTCCCGATCCTGGCCGCGCTGGCCGCTGTCACCGGGGTGAGCGGGCTGCTGGTCACCGCCGAGTTCCGGCGCACCTTCCTCGTCCTGCTGCTGGTCGCCGCGGTCACCGGACCGGCCGCCGTACTGCTGGGCCGAGAGCAGTCCCGCCAAAGGTCACGGGAGCGACGGATTCGCGACCAGGAACACGCCGCCGAACAGTCGCGGCGCGCACTGATGGCCTGGGTGAGCCACGATCTGCGAACACCGCTCGCGGAAATCCGGGCCGTGACCGAGGCGCTCGACAACAGCGCGGCGACCGACCCGGCCGATATCGCCCGATACGCCGAGCTGATCGGCCGGGAGACCCGGCGGTTGTCCCAAATGGTCGACGATCTCTTCGAGATGACGAAGAGCGCGACGGATACCCCGCGGCTCGACCTCGACCCGCCGGTCCTGCGCGAACTCGTCGACGAGATCTACGCCGCCCCTGGCATTGCCGCCGAGCGCGCCGGAACCGGTTCCCGCACGGACAAACCCGCCGCACCACTACCCGCCGCCGTCGACGACACCGCTCCGGGAGGCGTCCGACCGGAACCGTACGACGACGTGGCACCGACCACCGGAAGGAGTTGATCGGATGGACAAGAAGATTCAGGTGGCCCTCGGCATCGATGTCGATTCCTGCGCCGGCTGGCTCGGTTCCTACGGCGGCCAGGATTCGCCCAACGATATGCAACGGGGCGTATTCGCCGGCGAAGTCGGGGTGCCGCGCCTGCTGCGGCTGTTCGCGCGCCGCGATATCCGGACCACCTGGTTCTGGCCCGGGCACTCCATCGAAACCTTCCCCGCACAAGCGCGCCGGTGCGTCGAGGCGGGACACGAGATCGGCGCCCACGGATACAGCCACGAGAATCCGCGGGCGCTCACCCCGCGGCAGGAACGCGATGTCATGTCCAAATGCGTGGAACTCATCGAACAACTCGGTGGCCGCCGGCCGCTGGGTTATGTCGCACCGTGGTGGGAGATGAGCGAGCACACCGCGTCCATCCTCGCCGACTACGGCTTCTCCTACGACCATTCGCAGAACTACAACGATTTCGTTCCCTTCTACGCCCGCGTCGGCGACACCTGGACGCCTGTCGACACCTCCGGACCCGCCGCGCACTGGATGAAACCGCTCGTGCACGGACACGAGATCGACCTGGTCGAGTTCTGTGGCAACTGGTACGTCGACGACCTGCCGCCGATGATGTTCATCAAGGCCCACCCCAACTCGCACGGCTTCGTCGCGCCGCGCGCGATCGAGCAGATGTGGAACGACCAATTCGACTGGGTGTACCGGGAACTGGACTACGCCGTCATCCCGGTCACCCTGCATCCCGACGTCTCCGGACGGCCACAGGTACTGCTGATGCTCGAACGCCTGCTGGACCGCTGGGCGGGCTTCGCCGGGGTCGAATTCGTGACGATGGCCGAGGCGGCGGCGGAATTCCGCGCGCGCTATCCGTTCGAGCGCCCGGACCGGCCCGAATGCGTCGGCCGGTGAACGCGTCCGCCGGCCGGCGTTGCCGGCGATCTCGCCGGCTCAGGCCTTCTTCAGGTGGAGTGAGAGGTAGTGGCCGAAGCCGGCACGGCGCGCGAAGCGGACGGGTCGTCGGTGGTATTCGGTGAAGCCGAACTTGCGGTAGAGACCGAGTGCGGGCGCGTTCGTATCCTTGATCTCGCGCAGGACGAACTCGTCGTAGCCGGGAAGAGCGATGATGTGTTGCATCAGTGCGGTACCCACTCCACGCCCTTGGAAGGCGGGTACGGTGGCGACGAAGGCGATCTCGGCCAGCCCGTCTCGCGCCTCGTCGGGAGCGCCCAGGAACTGCGAGCGCACGATCGGGTAGCTGATGGTGCCGTGCAGGAGCCCGAGGTGGCGGCGGAACTCCGGCAGTCGGGGCGCGAAGCACTCCTGATCGCCGGTGGTGACCGATGCGATGGCCGCAGGTTCGCCATCGGCCAGGGCCACGACGAAACGCTCCAGCAGGAGCATGTGCTCGAACGCCGCGGTCAATTTCTCCGGGTCTGACGAGAAGAAGGCGAAGTCCTCGGCGAAGCCCCGCACCAGCACCTCGGTGATCCGCCGCCGGAAACTTTCGCCCAGCTTGTCACCGTGCTCGATCTCGATCATCCAGTTCGTCCTTCTGTCAGCAGTTTGAGTACGACATCGATGTCCGGGGCGGTGAACTCGGCGCCCAGGCCTACCCGGATCGAGGTGAGACCGCCGAGCATCGCGAAGTAGCAGGTCGTGAGTTGTGCCGGATCACCGTGACCGAACTCGCCGGCCGCCTGGCCGCGACGGACCAGGTCTTCGAAAGCGTGCTGCATCGAGCGGTGGGCGGCGTGGAGTCGAGCGATCGATGCGCCCGGGGTGCCGGCGGTGACGCCCTGGTTGATGGCGATCATGAACTCCGCGGCACCGTCGTCGGCGGTGAGCCCGGCCAGGTATCGGCCGGTGAATTCCCGGACCGTCTCGACCGGACCTCCTGGGCCGGACAGCTCCTCGGTCAGGGCGACGAGGCCGGTCAGCGCCTGGTCGAGCAGGTCGGCATACAGCGCATCCTTGGTCGGGTAGTGCCGGTAGATCGTGCCGATGCCGACACCGGCTTCGACCGCGATATCGCGGATGGTCGATGCGGCGTAGCCGTGCCGGGCGAAAACGCGCACCGCCGCGGTCTGCACCGCGCTCCGTGTCGCCGCGGTCATGGCCGCGCTCTGCTCAGCGGTGCGTGCCACGCTTCCCCCATCTATGTAATGAACAAATGTTCATTACATAGTAGCGCCTCCGTGGCCCACTCGCTTCCGTGCACACCGGCCGCGAGCCCAACTGCTGAATCTCATGGTTATCGGCGCCCCGTCACGGCCGTGACGGGGCGCCGATCGACCCGGGCCGCCGGTTCAGATCCGGGTCATGGTCGAGCTGTATCCGCCCCCGCCGGGGTACACCCATTCGCCGGTGACCGTGGTCCCCTCGGCGTCGAAGGCACCGCGGTAGTACGCGGGGCTGCCTTTGGCGCCGGCCCAGATGGTGAGCGTGTCACCGATCAGTTCGTAGATGTAGTCGAAGGTGTTGCCGGCCGAGTCGTAGTACCGCGAGGCCACATCGGGCCCGGTCGGTTCACCGAATGGGCGGAGGTTGCCGATCACTTCCATGCCGGTGACGGGTTCGCCGTACTGAGTGAGCTCGACGTGCTGGAGCAGGAAGAACCGGCCCGGCATCCATTCGTAGCGCACGGTTCCTTCCGCTCCTCCGCGGACCGTCCAGGTGCCGACGAGGCGGTCCAGTGCCCGCAGTTCGGGGGTGGGCTGCTGCTGAATGTCGTTCATTTCGTCCTCCTGTGGGTGGGTTGTTCGCTGCCACCTCGGTGCCGGCACGTGGTCTTCGACATCTATCGACCGTGACCTGAATCACTCGCCTGTGGTGTCGAGATCTGTCCGGCGGTTCCGAGGTAGCAGCAACAACCCGTTACCGAGGAAGGAAAACCCGATGACCAGCCCAACCACCACCCCAACCGTCACCGTCTGCGCTCGCGGCCGGGCGTCCGAGGGCCTGTTGCTCGCGGGTGCTGCCGCCGGCCCCCTGTTCTTCGTCTCGGCGATCACCCAGATGCTCACCCGCGAGGGTTTCGATATCACCCGGCATCCGATCAGTCAGCTCGCGACCGGCGATCTCGGTTGGATCCAGATCCTCACCTTCATCACCGCGGGGGTGGGTGCGTTGGCCCTGGCCGCCGGTATCGGCCGCACGCTCACCGAAGGAACCGGGCGGCGGGCATTACCGATCCTGGTGGGCGTTTTCGGAGTCGGGCTGGTCGCGGCGGGTGTGTTCACCATGGACCCGGAGAACGGTTTCCCGGCCGGCACTCCCGACGAGCCGGTCGCGCAGATGTCCTGGCACAGCATCGCGCACTCGGCCGCGGCCGCGGTGGCCTTCACCGCGCTCGCGATCGCGGCTCTGGTCCTGAGCGTGCGGTGCGCTCGCCGGCGGCGGGTCCTGCCCGCCGTGGCCAGCGCCGTGGCCGGACTTATCCTGCTGGTACCGATGTCACCGGAGTACATGAGCGTCCAGATCGCGATCAACGGCGCGGTCGCCTTCACCTGGACTACCGTGATGGCGCTGTCCCGGCGGCGCCACGTCGCCTGAGCCGGGCACGCTCGCACACCGGTTACCGTGACGAGAACCCACCACATCGGAGGATCTCAGTGAAATACCTGCTTCTCGGCTACACCCCGGCCGCCGCGTGGGACGCCGCCTCCGCCGACACTCCCTCGCCGGAGGCATTGGCCGCGTTCGCCACCTATCAGCAGTTGGAGAGGGAACTGTTCGCCTCCGGTGAGTTGGTCGGCACCGAGGGGCTGGGTCACCCGGCCGTCAGCACCACCGTGCGCAGAACCGCCGACGGCGTGGTCGCCACCGACGGACCGTTCGCGGAGCTGAAGGAGGTGCTGGCCAGCTTCGCGGTGATCGATGTCGCCGGACACGAACGAGCCGTGCAGATCACCGCCCGCATTGTCGAAGCGCTCGGCGAACCGATCGAGATCCGCCCGATCATGGGCGAGGACTTCACCGCGTGACCCGCGAAATCGAGGACCTGCTGCGCGCCGAAGCGCCGCAGGTCCTCGGTGCGCTGGTCCGCCGCTTCGGCCGCTTCGACACCGCCGAGGACGCGGTGCAGGAAGCGCTGCTGGCCGCCGCACGCACGTGGCCGGTCGAAGGCGTCCCGGACGATCCGCGCAGCCGGCTCATCCGCATCGCCTACCGGCGAATGGTCGACCTGCTGCGCTCCGACCAGGCCCGCCGCCGCCGTGAGCTGGAAACCGGTGCCGCCGAACTGGCCATGGCCGAACCCGGACGGGCGACGCTGGCCGGCGGAACCGACGACAGTCTCACCCTGCTCCTGCTGTGCTGCCACCCCGCGCTCGGCCACACCTCCCGGGTGGCGCTCACCCTGCGCGCGGTCGGTGGTCTCACCACCGCCGAGATCGCCCATGCCTACGGCGCCACCGAAGCCACCATGGGCACCAGGATCAGCCGCGCCAAACAACAACTCGCCAAGGCCGGCGCCCGCTTCACACTCCCCACCGGTACCGACCGCGACAGCCGGATGACCGCGGTCCGCCAGGTGCTGTATCTCATCTTCAACGAGGGCTACACCGCGACCGCCGGAGCCGACCTCACCCGCGTCGACCTCACCGGTGAGGCCATCCGGCTGGCCAGGATGCTGCACGCCACCGCACCCGACGACGTGGAGGCAACAGGCCTGCTCGCACTCATGCTGCTCACCGAATCCCGGTGCGCGGCACGCACCGACGCCGGCGAACTGATACCCCTGGTCCAGCAGGACAGATCCCAGTGGAATCGCGAAATGATCGACGAGGGAACCGCACTCATCGACAGCGTCTGGAATCGCGACCCGGCCGGCCCCTACCGGCTCCAGGCCGCGATCGCCGCCGTCCACGCCGCGGCCGAACCGGGCCACACCGATTGGCCCCAGATTGCCATGCTCTACCTGTGGCTCGAACGCCTCACCCCCACACCACCGGTCCAACTCGCCCGCGTAGTCGCCGTCGCCCACGCCTACGGCCCCGCCCGCGGCCTGGCCCTGCTCGACGACCTGAACCGGCGTCACCACCTCGACCGCAACCCCCTCACCCAGCAACGCGAACACGCCGTCCGCGCCCACCTTTTACAACAAACCGGCGACCACACCACCGCGGCCGAACTCTTCCGCCGAGCCGCCGACCTCACCGACAACCACGTCGAACAGCGCTACCTCCACCACAAAGCCGACCAGACCTCCTCATCGCTCGATCGAGTTCGGCCCCGGGATTCCCGGCCGGGCGAACCGCGACAGGTCAGCGCGACCCGGGCCGAGCAGAGTGGCCGGTGGGCTCTGCCGCCCGAGACCGAGTAGCTGCCCGGCCGGTGAGAAGTCCGAGGCGGTCTTCGGCGGTCGTCAGCCGATCGTGGCGCCCGCCGCGGCCGGACGCAATGGCGCGGAGGCGAATTCCGTCAGGCCGACGGCCGGGTCGATACGCGCGGTGAACCCGAGCAGCTGCCGGGCGCGCGCCGGATCGGCGACTATATGGCGCACATCTCCCGATCGCACCGCACCGGTGACCACGGGTTCCGGCCCGCCGTGGGCGGCGGCCAGGGTCCGCGCGACATGACCGATGGAGATGGGATGTCCAGAACAGATGTTCAACGACTCGACCCCGGGCAGCGCGGCCTCGACGGCGGCCACGTTCGCCGCGGCGATATCGGTGACGTGCACGAAATCCCGCATCTGCCCGCCGTCCTCGAACACCTGCGGCGCCCGGCCCGCCGCCAGGGCGGACCGGAAGATCGCCGCGACCCCGGAATACGGGGTATCCCTGGGCATTCCGGGTCCGTACGCGTTGTGGTAGCGCAATGCGGTGACCGTACCGCCGGTGGCCGCGGCCCAGGCGATCGCGTAGTGTTCCTGCGCCACTTTGCTCGCCGCGTACAGACTCCGGGGCCGTGCCGGTGTGTCCTCGGGAACCGGTGCCCAGGTGAGCGCTTCGCCGTGCCGCCGGTGTTCGAATCGGCCGGCCGCGAGGTCTTCGGGCCGACGCCCCGCCACGTCCACGATTCCGTCCGGTCCTCGGTAGAGCCCCTCGCCGTAGACCACCATCGAGGATGCCAGGACGAGCCGGCCGCACCCGGCGCGGTCCATCGCGGCCAGCAGTACCGCGGTGCCGTAGTCGTTGTGCCCGGCGTAGGTGGGCGCGTCCTGGACATCGACCCCGGCGCCCACCACGGCGGCCTGATGGCACACCACGTCGATACCGGGTAGCAGTACATCGAGCCCGGCGGCATCGCGGACATCCACGCGCCGCACACCTGCCGGCGGCTGCGCCCCGGGTCCGTGCGCCGCGGGCAGCATCAGGTCGACCGCCACCACTTCGTGGCCGCGGGCCCGCAGGGCAGCGTGGATATGGGAACCGATGAATCCGGCCGCGCCGGTCAGCAGTACTCGCATACCCCGATCCTGCCCGTCCGAGGGCCCCGGATCGGGCAGCCGGACGCGGATGTCACGGTTTCGTCGTACCCGTCCGCGCACCCGGCCGCGCCATGCCGCCTTGACCTGAAGCTATGTGAAGGTTTCAGACTGGTCGAGTTCACCGGTTGTCGAACCCGAGGAGTGACATCGTGCAGGCAATACAGGTAAAGGAATTCGGCGGACCCGGCGTCTTGGAGATGCGGGAGCTGCCGGTCCCGGAACCGGCCCCCGGCCAGGTCCTGATACGCGTCGCCGCGGCGGATGTGATGTTCCTCGATACGCGGCTGCGGTCGGGATGGGGCACCGACTACTTCGCCGTGCAGCCGCCCTATGTACCCGGCGGCGCTGTCGGCGGGGTGGTCACGGCCGTGGGCCCGGGTGTCGACCCCACGCTGCCGGGCGCCCGGGTGACCGCACGGACCGTGGCCGGCGGCGTCGGCGGCGGTCTGCCCATCGGCGGCTACGCCGAATACGCGCTCGCCGGTGCCGAGCAACTGAACCGGATACCGGGCAGCGTGGATATCGACCGGGCGACGGCGGTGGTCCACGACGGCCATACCGCGCTCGCGGCCTTCGAACGCGCCGGTATCCGGCCCAATCAACGAGTGCTGATCACCGCCGCGGCCGGTGGTCTCGGCACTCTGCTCACCCAGCTCGTCCACCGGGCCGGAGCGCAGGTGATCGCCGCGGCCCGCGGGGAGGCGAAACTCGCGCTCACCCGGCGGCTGGGGGCCGCGACCGCGATCGACTACTCCGAGACCGGCTGGACGGACCGAGCACTGGCCGCGACCGGCGGCCGGGGACCCGATGTGGTGTTCGACGGCGCGGGCGGCGACCCGGGCGATGCCGCGCTGCGGATCGTGCCCGGCGACGGTCTCTTCATCGGGTACGGAGCCGCGGCCGGTGAATTCGCCGCCGCGGGAGCCGACAACGCCCGCGAGCGCGGAGTGGAGGTCCTCAGCCTGTACGACCTGAACGTCGGCAACGACAGCCGGGCCCGTCACGCCGGCCGCATACTCGAACTGCTCGCCACCGAGCAACTCGAGGTCGTCATCGGACAGACCTTCCCACTGGCCGACGCCGCCGCGGCCCACGCCGCCATCGAGAACCGCTCCGCGCTCGGCCGCACCATGCTGCGGGTCCGACCTCCCGCCGAATACCGCGCGGCCACTACCGATTCAGCCGATAACCTCGGCGTATCGGCGCTCTAGCGCGAGGATCAGCGCCCGGTTCGGCTCGCCGGCCGAGCCGGTATCGAGCGCATGCACCAGCGCGTCCAGGCAGATGTGGTATCCGGCGGCGGTCCCCGATATTCCGTGCGGCCCCGGGGTACCGAACCAGACCGTGCACAGCAGCCGGGACCCGGCACCGTCGGGCACGACCTCGAACAGCAGATGCTCGTCGTCCCAGAGGAACTCGAAGAGACGCGGCGGTTCCCAGGTCAGGATACGGCCCGGTAGCACCGGGTCCTCCGGCGCGACTCCCGCTGCGGTCAGCTCTTCGCTCGCCCGGTCGACCGCCTCCGGCCAGAAGCGGAACCGCACCTCGGCGCCCGGGCGGCGCTCGCCGATGATGTCCGCGGGGAACCAGTGCCGCAGATGCTCGGATTCGGTGAGCGCCCGCCAGACCTTCTCCGGTGGATGCGCCAGGGTGCGTTCGTAGCGGGTACCCACGCGATCACCGTCGCGCAGGACTTCACCGAGACGCTCGGTTGCGCCGGTCATTTCACTCCTCTGGGTTCGTCGGGTCCTTCGTCGTCGGGCATCGTGTCCAGATACCGCTCGAATTCGTCGAGGCGGTCGGCCCAGATCTGCCGGAACGGCGCCAGCCACGCATCGATTTCCCGCAGCCGGGCGGGTGCGAGGCCGTAGTGCCGGCGCGGGCCGTCCACCCGGACGCGCACCAGCGCGGCCGCGTCGAGCATGCGCAGATGTTTCGACACATTGGGCTGGGCCGCGCCGAGCGCATCCACCAGTTCACCGACCGTGCGCTCCCCGTCGCGCAGCAGATCGAGTATCCGCCGCCGGGTGGGGTCGGCCAGTACCTCGAAGACATCACGTGCCACGCGAGCTATATTTCCCTAGAGGAATATTCCTGTCAAGGCATATCGAACGCCGGCCCTCCGGCGGCTTCCCGTCCTACAGCCGCGGCCACCGTCCGGCCCACCCAGGCCGAGAATTCGCCGACCTGCGCCGCGGACAGCTCCGTCGCCCGCGTCCGTGGCCGCTCGAAACTGCGCAGCGCCTCGCCCACGAGCCCATCGAACGCGTCCCCGGCCGCCACGATCGCCCGGCCGGCTTCCCGCTTGGCCACCCAGCGGCCGGTGCGGCAGAAGTACACGGCCCGGCAACCGTTGAGCACCCGATTGTCCGCGAGATGCCCGGCACCGGACGCGTGCTCGTCCACGGACGCCGCCACCGCGACGAGCACATCGAGCCGGCGTGGAGCGGCGAGCACCTCGCGCACCGGCCGCCCGAACAGCGGCAGCCCACTCTGGTGGGCGACCGCGCGATCGATCACATACCAGAACGCCGGTGCCCCCACGGAATCGAAATCCGCGACCGCGGGCAGCAGCGGACCGGTGTTCAGATTCAGCAGATATCCGGGTTCCGGCGCGCCCGACGCGGCGAACTCCGCGTCGTAGACCACCAGCTCGAGGCCCGCGGCGGGGCAATCGAAACCGGGATGGGCCAGTACTTCGGCGAGCTCGTGCGGCAGCCGCTCGGGTCCGCCGGGGTCCACGACCACCGTGATATCGATATCGCTGCGACCGTGGCGATAGTCCCCGAGGGCCAGAGATCCCATCGGGAACACACTGCGGAGCCGATCGCCGTAGACGGCGTGCGCCCGCCGGATCAATTCGGTCAGATATGGCCCGACCTCGTCCGGAATCGACCGGGCAGACTCCGCCGCGCCGGGGCCGGTCACAGGTCGCGGGGGTAGCGTCCGCCGGCGCGGAACACTTCTCGGCGTCGATCGGTCATATCGCCCAGGCTAAACCGTCACCGCCCGCGGCCGGGCGCGATCCACGAGCCGGCCCGAGCCACGATATCCGGTTGACCCACCGGCTCTAATGGATTCGTGACAGATCTGGTGGCAGCGGTCTCGTGGGTGGGGCCGAAGCGGGTTCGTGAGTTACTGGAAGCCGGGGCGGACCCCGACGAGCCGGACGAGTACGGAACCACTCCCCTGTACCGGGCGTCGGTACAGGGTGCCACCGAAGCGGTATACCTGCTGCTGGCATACGGCGCCGACCCGCAACTGCGCGGCGGGGGCGACGACGAGGGACTACCGTTGTGCGCCGCCGCGTGCTGGAATCACACCGGTGTCGTCACGGCGCTCCTGGCCGCCGGAGCCGACCCGGATACACCCGAGCCGCCACATCCGGAACAGACCGGTCCGGGGACGCCACCGCTGCTGTGGGCGGTCCGCAACGGACACCGCGACACGGTGGAGCTCTTGCTGGCAGCGGGAGCCGATCCCGAGATTCCGGGCACTCCGCTGACGATCGCCGCCCAGGGTGGACGCTACGGGATCGTGCAATCGCTGCTGGCCCACGGCGCGGATCCGGCCCGCGCGGACGAGCGGGGGCGCACACCCCTGGCCATCGCGACCGGGCTCGCGGCGGCCGACCCGGTCACACTGCTCGCGGAGCAGTGGGCAGGGCCCGATCGCGAGTACAGCGTGCATCGCCGCCCCGCCGGGGACGGCACCGACGTGATCACCCTGCGGTACGGGGACGGCGAGCGGGGCGGGGAAACGTCGATGCAGGACGGGCACGCTTTGATCGCCGAACTGCTCGGTGGCCGCGGCGACCGGCAGGAAACCATCGGTCCTGAGTGATGTCCCCGGGTGCGTCCTCCCCGACCGGCGCGGTCCGGCACGGCCGGGCCGCCGCGGCCGGGGAGGATGCGGAAGGCTCCGGATTCCGCTGTGGTGCGGGATCCGGAACGCTTCCCGGGCGGGGTCTCGAGTATCGGCGCACAGCCACAACCTCTTTCTCGTCGAGCGGTATCCACCGCAATGATCAGCCGCGGACGCGGGTCAGGAACGCGGTGATGTTCTCCCGGATCTGTTCGATCCGGTATTCGATATCGAAATCATCGCGATAGGCACGGCCCATCGCGGGCGTTTTCTTCCGGCGGGCATACAGCGAGCACGCCAGGTCCTCACACATATACGTCCCGGTCGAGTTGCCGCGGCGACCGGCCTCGCCCGCCTTCCGGGCCGTCATCAGCGCCACGCCGCCGTTGGTGTGCGTGGTGGAGCAGATCGTGCACATCTGCGAACGCCGTGGTCCGCCGGTTTCGTACCGCAGTGCGATACCGGCCGGGCCGTGCTCGCCGGGTATCACGAGGTAGGCACGCCCGGCGGAGCCGGGCTCGGACCAGCCCAGGAAGTCCAGGTCGTCCCAGGGCCGGTTGGCCAGGTCGGCAGGTACGGACAGCCGTTTGGCGTCACCTTTCGAGCAATTGACGAACGACGCTCGGATATCGCGTTCGGTCAGGGGTTCCATGGCACTGCATCTCCTTCGGCAGTCGGGGTGGACAAACCGCGACAATCTATCGGCCGCGTGTCCGGCGGGCAATCGTTTTTTTCCGGCAGTGACCGATGCGCACTGTCCGGAGTCCGGCGCCGCGCCCTGCGACTCCTCGCGGCCGCGAGCGACCCCGGCGCCGGCCGGGAAACGTTTGACCGAAAGTGCCGATCCCGACCACGGGCACCGTCCTAGAGTGAGGAAGAACACAGCGGCGAACAGGAGTTGATATGAGTGCGCGACACCCGGTGTCGATCCTGATCATCGGTGCGGGATTCGGTGGTATCGGCGTGGCGATCGAGCTGCACCGGCACGGATTCGACGACATCACCATCCTCGAAAAAGCCGCGGACCTCGGTGGTGTGTGGCGGGAGAACACCTATCCCGGCGCGGCCTGCGATGTGCCGTCCCCGCTGTACTCCTACTCGTTCGAGCAGAAGCCCGACTGGCCACAGCGGTACTCCGGCCAGGCCGCCATCCACGACTATCTGCGCGCCGTGACCCGCCGATACGGGCTGCTGGAGCGGATCGAGTTCGGCGTCGAGGTCACCGACGCGGCATTCGACGAGCAGACCGGCACCTGGACGGTACACACCGCCGACGGCGGCCGGCGGACCGCGCAGGTGCTGATCTCCGCCGTAGGCCAGCTGTCGCGGCCGCGACTGCCCGCCATCCCGGGCGTCGACAGTTTCGCCGGCCCCGCCTTCCATTCGGCCCTCTGGGATCACGAGGTCGACCTCACCGGGAAACGGGTGGCCTGTATCGGCACCGGCGCGAGTGCCATCCAGTACGTTCCGCAGATCCAGCCGGTGGTCGAGCAGCTGACCCTGTTCCAGCGCACCGCGGCCTGGGTGCTGCCCAAGTTCGATACCGACTACTCCCCGATCCAGCACAAGCTCTTCGCCAAGATCCCCGGCATGCTGCTGGTGGAGCGGCTCGGCTGGTGGCTCACCGCCGAGATCTCCTCGCTGGGTCTGGTGGAACTGCCGATCATCAGCCGTCTCGTCGCGCGGATCGCCGCCCGGAACCTGACGGAGAACGTCGACGATCCCGGCCTGCGCGCCGCCCTCACCCCCGACTATCCGATCGCCTGTAAACGCGTCCTGTTCTCCAGCGACTACTATCCGGCGCTCACCCGGCGCAATGTGGAAGTGACCACCTCGGATATCACCGAGATCACCCCGCGGGGAGTACGGACCGCCGACGGCACTCTGCACGAAGCCGATGTGATCATCTACGGCACCGGGTTCAAGGGCACCGAGTTCCTGTGGCCCATGCGTATCACCGGCCGCGATGGGCGCGAGCTGGCCGAAGTGTGGTCCGCGGGCGCGCACGCCTACTACGGGATCACGGTGCCCGAATTCCCGAATCTGTTCATGGTCTACGGACCCAATACGAATCTGGGCGTGGGATCGATCATCTACATGATCGAATCGCAGTCCCGCTACATCCGGCAGGCGGTCGAGCTGCTGGCCGGCACACCCGGCCATGTCCTCGAGGTACGCGCCGACACCGAACGCGCTTTCAACGACGCCCTGCAGAAACGCCTCGAACGTACGCCGTGGAACTTCTGCTCGAGCTGGTACCGCAACTCGGCCGGCAAGATCACCAACAACTGGCCGGGTACGGTCACCCGGTACCGCCGCCGCGTCCGCAGACTCGACCCACGGGACTACACACTGACACCCGCCGCATGACACCCCCGCGGGATCATCCTCACATGTGCTCCTGATCTCTGGGCTCGGCGGCACACTCCTGCCAGGCTGACCTCCGGGATCGAGGAGGTGGCGAAGGTGCCCGGAGCACAACATGGTTTACCGCCGCACGTTTTCGAGACGGCCGCCCGGATGGCGGGTTTCGAACTGGACGCGTCCCAGTACGCGGCCGCCGACCGGCTGGTACGACTCGGCGACGAGTTGTCGCGCCGCCGTAGGCTCTTCGGCGGTGCGACGCCACGCGGAGTGTACGTCTGGGGGCCGGTCGGGCGCGGCAAGAGCTGGCTGACCGATACTTTCTACTCGGCGGTGCCCGTCCCCGGCAAACAGCGCATGCACTTTCACGAGTTCTTCCGCGAGTTCCACACCCGCTACGCCGCCCACCGCCACGAGAAACACGCCGGTGACCGCGCGGTGCGTGAACTACTCGGTGACACCCGGCTGGTGTGTTTCGACGAGTTCCACGTCCATGATCCCGGCGACGCCACGATCATGGCCAGAGTCGTGCAATCGTTGCTCGCCCAGCGGATCACCCTGGTCGCCACCTCGAACTATCCGCCCGCGGGACTGCTGCCGAACCCGCTGTTCCATCATCTGATCGAACCGCTGGCCGCGACTCTGCACACGGCGCTGGATATCGTCGAGGTCGCGGGGCCCCGCGACTACCGGCGGAGCCGCCGGCCCGGAACACCCGTCGCGGAGTTCGAACGCGGCGGCTATCTCTGGCCGGGGACCGCCGCCCGGCTGGCGCGGGCCGGTCTGGTGCCGCCGGTCCCGGCCGAACGGCAGCGCGTCCGGATCGGGGCGCGCGCGGTAACCGCCCGGGCGGTACGCGGCGACGCGGTCTGGTTCGATTTCGCCGATCTCTGCGAGGGCCCCTACTCGACCATCGACTACCTCGGTCTGGCCGACCGGTTCCGGGACTGGACGCTGTCGGGCCTGCCCGCGCTGGCCACCACCGGCCGCGACGCCGCACAACGTTTCGCCAACCTGGTGGATGTGCTGTGCGACCGGGACCGCCGCCTGCATCTGGTCGCCGCCGCACCGCTCGCCGAATGCCTGACCGGTGATCACCTGCCGCCCGATATCCACCGCACCGCCAGCCGCCTGGCACTACTACCGGAGATCGGCGGCGCACCGGCCGCCGTGACCGATCACTAGTCCGGGAAGAGCCGGAGATCCTGGGCCGCGGCCGCCCGCAGGATCGCGACCGGCGACCGCACCCGGGTCAATGCCGATGAATCGGTGCCGCCACCATCGGCGCTCCCTGAATTCGGCTACCGTACGGGAGGCCGCTCCCGCAATAGCCGGCGCGGATGTGGCAGGTAGGGGGCCCGGCCGGGCGGGTGCGCCGAAGATGAAGACCCTCTGGGGCAAAGGGTTTCGTGTCCGGCTGCGCGACTACCGATATCGTGTCCACATCACCGGCGACAGGGAGGGGTATCGGGATGCTCGTCATCGCCGACAAGCTCAGATCGGGCGCGGAGAAACGGGTTGTCGGCTGGCTCCGGAAATGGGAAGGGGACTACCGGGTTCCCGGAGTCGCGATCACGAACTGCTTCATCTCCGGACAGGAGGTGGATCTGGTCATCATCACCCCGTACACGACCGTGGTCGGGGAGATCAAAGGTATCGACCCCGAGGTCACCGGCAGCGTCCTGCAGTGCACCACCAACAGCCGCTGGCGGGTTCCGGGCTCCACGGGCGACCCGGTCAGTGTGCGGGACAACGACACCACCCCCTACGACCAGGTGCGCGACGGAGTGTTCAAACTGAAGGCCGCCGCCGGGCAGGTGGGCGGCAGCGCGTTCGTCACCGGTCTCGTGGTCGTGCTCCCGCCGCGCGGATCGACCATGCGGCTCGAGAAGAAGTCGGCACCGCCACCGGGTTGTGATGTGCTGCTGTGCAACACCCAGAATCCGCTGCGCGCCTGGTTCCATCGCGCCCATCACCGCAGCGCCGTGGTCTGGACCGCGGAGCAGGCCTATGCCGTGATCGAAGCGCTCGAATACGGTGACCGGACCACGATCGCCGAACTGGCCGACGCGGGTTTCCCGCTGGATTCGGCGCTTCCCGCGGTGGAACCGATTCCGCTGCCGCCGTCCGCACCCGACCCGGTACCGGCCTCTCCCCGCGCCATCGCGCCGCCGCCGTCCGCGCCGGCCCGCGCATCGGTTCCGCCGCGGCCCTCCGCGGGCGCGGAAGGCGGCTCGGCCGACGACGCACCGGACCACCCCGTCCGGCCGCCGGATCCGTCCGCGGCCCCGCCACCACCGCCACCCGAACCGCGCCCGGAACCGAGCCCGGTGATCGAATCACCACCGGTCCCGGACCCGGACTCCGCCGATCGACGCCGGGCCCGCTGGCAGACCGCGGCGGCATTCGCGGTGATCGCTGTGCTGGGCGGCGGGTTGTGGCTGATGGCCCGCGGCGGTGGCGACGCTCCCGCACCCCGGGAACCCGAAAATCAGCAACAGATCAGCTCGGTCGCGGAGGTACCCGCCGCTCCGCCGCAGCCGGTGGCAGTGACACCGGCGCCGCCACCGCGCCCCGCACCGCCACCGATCTGCTACCCGTTCCAGCCGCGCTGC
Source organism: Nocardia grenadensis NBRC 108939 (assembly GCF_001613445.1). GTDB lineage: Bacteria > Actinomycetota > Actinomycetes > Mycobacteriales > Mycobacteriaceae > Nocardia > Nocardia grenadensis. The sequence continues at coordinate 95,385 of NZ_BDCJ01000009.1, read as the reverse complement.
TGACCCGCCGAACCGCGCCGGACACCCGGTCGGTTCTTGCCCGATCACCTGCCGGCATCGGAATCCACTGTCGTGCGATTCTTCTCGTGTCACTGTGATCCGAACCGCGTCGGCGCGGCACCGGAACCCCCTGCCTTACTCTCCTCCGGCGAACCCCGAACACGCGGCCGACGCGTACGGGCCGGTGGAGGTCTGTTCGGAGGCGAGCCGGCCGCCGATCCGGATCCGGCAGGTCACTTCCCCGCCGTCGGCATCATTGACCGCGATCAGCGAAACCATCGTGCCGAAACTCTCGATCAGCACATCCCGCCGCCACGGCAATCCGGCCGCCGGTTCCCGGGCCATGCCGAGGTCGTGGTCGAGATAAGTGACCGAGACATCGGCGGTGGTGCCCTCGACCTCGTAACTCACCGCGATCTCGGAGACGGTTTCCTCGCCGGTCCCGATCCCCGCCACCGCCGCGACGCACCCGCCGACCAGGCAGAGGATCACCGAGACCGTCCCGGCGGCGACCCACGGCCGGCGGGCCCGCCCGCGTAGGGACCGGCGGCCGGCGGGCGCGGGTTCGGTGTACGAGTCCTGCCCGTATCCGGGCGCCGGGGAGTTCCCGGAGCGGCGCGGGTGCTCGCCGGGCGGGTCGATCAATGTGAACTCCTCGGGTCCGGGGGGGCACGGTCGGCGCACCACCTAGAGGTGGATCACATTCGAACAGATTGATGTTACATAGCTATTTTCGCTGCTCAAAATTGCTTTCCGTGCCCGCGGAGGGCACTCTCCGCCACCGCACGCCGACCGTCCGGGCACCCGCGCGGGCAATGCGAGAAGATCCGGGCGGAAGAAGACCGTGGACCACGGGCAGCACCGGTGGGAAGCTCATAGATGACCGCATGCCGATTGCCGAGGACGGTGAGTCATGGGTGTCAGAGCGAACGGGGCGACGAGCCCGGAACACATCCGGAACGTGGTGCTCGTCGGAAGTAGCGGAGCGGGTAAGACCACACTGGTGGAGGCGTTGGCGCTGGCCACCGGCGCGGTGAACCGGGCGGGCCGGGTCGAGGACGGAACCTCCCTATCGGACTACGACGAGATCGAGCAGCGAAAACACCGGTCCGTGCAATTGTCGGTGGTGCCGGTCCGGCGGAACGGGATCAAGATCAATCTGGTGGACACGCCAGGGTACGCGGACTTCGTCGGCGAACTGCGCGCCGGATTGCGGGCCACCGACGCCGCACTGTTCGTGGTGTCGGCGGCCGACGGCGTGGAAGGCGTAGCCGGGGCCACCCGGGCACTGTGGGAGGAATGCGCGAGCGTCGGCATGCCGCGGGCGATCGTACTGACCCATCTGGACACCGCACGCGCGGATTTCGAGGAGCTGCGACGCACCTGCCAGGCGCTACTCGGCGGCGGGGCGGCGGAGAACGTGCTCGCACTCCACCTGCCCGTATACGGGCCGGCCGGCGCGGACGGGCACCGCCCGGCCACCGGCCTGATGGAACTTCTCGAACAGCGGGTGGCCGACTACTCGGGTGGTGAGCGCGCGTGGGTCGATCCCACGCCCGCCGATCGGGCCCTCGCCGAACAGGCCCGGGAGCGGCTCATCGAGGGCATAATCGCCGAAAGCGAGGACGAGACCCTCATGGACCGCTACCTGGGCGGCGAGCCGATCGAGCTCGCCACCCTGGTCACCGACCTGGAGCGCGCGGTGGCGCGGGGTAGCTTCCATCCGGTTCTGTTCGCGGCGCCGGCCGCCGCCGACGGGCGGTACGGTCTGGGCACCGTCGAACTGCTCGACCTGATCACCGCGGGATTCCCCAGCCCGGCCGAGCACTCGGTGCCGGCCCGGCGGCGCGCCGGCGGGGGCGCATCGATCACCCTGCGCTGTGATCCGGCGGCCGATCTGGCCGCCGAGGTGGTCCGGACATCGTCGGACCCGTATGTCGGCCGGGTCTCGCTGGTCCGCGTCTTCTCCGGCACACTGCACGCCGACGACACCGTCCACGTCTGCGGGCAGGGCTCGGGCGCCGAGCACGACGACGACGAACGGATCGGCGGGATCACCGCCCCGTTCGGCCGGGAACAGCGGCCGATGAACGAGGCCGTGGCCGGCGATATCGCCTATGTGACCAAACTCGGCCACGCCCGGACCGGCGACACCCTCTCCACAACCGGCGACCCGCTGCACATCGATCCCTGGCCGATGCCGGAACCCCTGCTGCCCACGGCCATCCGCGCCCACGGCAAGACCGACGAGGACAAGCTCCCGCAGGGCCTGGCCCGGCTGGTCGCCGAAGATCCCGCCCTGCGCGTGGAGAACAACGAACGAACCCATCAGCTGGTGCTGTGGTCGCTGGGGGAAGCACAACGCGATGTCGCACTGGAACGGCTGCGCAGCCGATTCGGCGTCGAGGTCGATGTGGAGGAGACCCGTGTCCCGCTGCGGGAAACATTCGCGGAGAGAGCCGGTGGGCGGGGACGGCATGTGAAACAGTCCGGCGGGCACGGCCAATACGCGGTCTGCGAGATCCAGGTGGAGCCGCTCACCGAGGGGTCGGGAATCGAGTTCGTGGACAAGGTCATCGGCGGCGCGGTGCCGCGGCAGTTCATCACCTCGGTGGAGAAGGGCGTGCGCGCCCAGGCCGAACGCGGGGTGAGCACCGATAATCCGCTGGTCGACGTGCGGGTCACCCTGCTGGACGGTAAAGCGCATTCGGTCGACTCCTCCGACGCCGCCTTCCAGACCGCCGGCGCCCTGGCCCTGCGCGACGCGGCGGCCGGCGCCCGGATGGCCCTGCTCGAACCCATCGCGCTGGTGGAGGTCCGGGTTCCCGAAGACCACCTGGGCGCGGCCCTGACCGATCTGTCGGTACGGCGCGCCCGGATACTGGGCACCGAACCGGCCGATCCGGGACGCACCCTGATCCGCGCGCAGGTGCCGGAATCCGAACTCGTCCGCTACGCCACCGAACTGCGCTCGCTCACCCACGGTGTCGCCCAGTTCACCCGCGAATATCTGCGGCACGATCCGATGCCCGCCCAGCTGGCGGAGAAGGTCCGCGACCGATCGCCCGCGGCCCGCGCTTGAACCGGTCCGGTATCCGCCGGGCCTTGTCGCGGGCCCGGCCGCTCGAACGGGCCGCTGCCGTGCCCTCAACTGTCCCGTCCCGCCACAACGAGGCGACTGCCGTACGGTCCGCAACTCCTCGATCCGCTGCCGCGGTTGTTCGAGGAACTGTTCCGGATCGGTGAACCCCGCGGGATCGAGCGACGCTCCGAAGCGGACGGTCACCCGGCGACGCCGATCGAAGGCCGGACGGTCGCCGCGCAGCCGTCGCATGGGCATGACCTCGTCGGCGCCGACGGTACCCACCGGCACGACCGGAACCCCGTTCGCGAGAGCCGGTTTGGCCACTCCGGGCCGGTACGGTTCCACCTCGTACGGCGCGACCAGCCGGCCCTCGGTCCTCGATAATCCGCCCCGCCACTCGCTTCCGCCGCGTCCCGCGCGCCGGTACGGTCCATCATGGCCGCGCGGTGCGGGACAGCGGAACCGGGAAACTACTCACCGTCGACTCCCGACTCCCGACTCCCGACTCCCGACTCCCGACTCCCGACTCCCGACTCCCGAGAGGACGGCTACCCCGGCATGCCGGTATCGAGCAACTCGATCTTGCGTTCGAGCACGGTGCGTTCGCCCGCATTGGCGCACCGTGCGAGCGCTCGCTCGAGTTCGGCACGTGCCTCGGTGGTGCGGCCGAGCCGGATGAGCAGTTCGCCGCGCACGCTCGGCAGCAGATGGGTGTTCGCGAGTTCGCCCGCCGCTTCCAGCTCGTCGACGATCGGGAGGGCGGCCGCCGGTCCTAGCGCCATGGCGACCGCCACCGCGCGGTTCACCTCGACGACAGGCGAGGGCGCCAGGCGGACCAGCGCTTCGTAGAGCAGGACGATCCGATCCCAATCGGTGTCCCCGACCGAGGGCGCGACCGCGTGGCACTCGGCGATCGCGGCCTGCAACCCATAGAAACCCAGCCCCCGCCGGGCCCGTTCGGCGCGGGCCAGGGCGGCTCGCCCGCGGCGGATCGCCGACCGGTCCCAGCGCCGGCGATCCTGATCCTCCAGCAGGACCGGCTCGCCGCCGGGGCCGGTGCGCGCCGGGAACCGCGCGGCGGTCAGCTCCAGGAGTGCCAGCAGGCTGTGCGTCTCGGGCTCGTCCGGGACCAGCCGGCTCAGCACCCGCGCCAGCCGCTGGGCCTCGGCGGCCAGGTCGAACCGGATGAGGTCGGTGCCGGAACTCGCCGACGACCCTTCGGTGAAGATCACGTAGATCACCCGCAGCACCGAGACCAGGCGGGCCGAGCGGTCCGCGGCCGGCGGGATCTCGAACGGCACCCGCGCCGCGGCCAGGGTTTTCTTGGCCCGGGTGATCCGCGCCTGGACCGTGGCCGTCGGCACCAGGAAGGCGCGGGCTATCTCGTCGCTGGTCAGACCACCGATCACCCGGAGGGTGAGCGCCACCCGCGCTTCCGGGGAGAGCAGCGGGTGGCAGGCGACGAACATCAGGGCGAGCACATCGTCGTCGATGCGGTCCGGATCCCACAGCATATGCTCGGCGGTCCGCGCCGGGTCGGCCGGATCGCTGCCCGCGGCGACGCCGCCCTCACCCAGGTCCCGGGCGAGAGCGGCGTACCGATCGTCGAGGGCGGCGCGCCGCCGGAAGCCGTCGACAGCGCGGCGGCGGCCGACGGTGAGGAGCCAGCCCGCGGGATTTCGGGGCACCCCGTCCTGCGGCCAGGTCACCAGGGCCTCGGCCAGGGCTTCCTGGGCGAGATCCTCGGCGAGGCCGAAATCGCCGGTGTAGCGGGCGAGCGCACCGACGATCCGCGCCGATTCGATCCGCCACACCGCGGCCACCGCGGCCCGGCCCTCGTGCACTGTCACGGCCGCAGGTCAGAGCTGACCGGTGGCTTCACGCCACGCCCGCTCCTTCTGGATCCAGATATTGTCCTGGGGAAACTCGTCGATGGTCGGGACCCGGCGGATCTCGGTCTTGAAACCCGCACCCGACATGGGCATCCGTTTGGCCCATTCCACGGCCTCTTCCTTGGATGCGACGTTCAGGATGTAGTAGCCGTTGAACAGCTCCTTGGTCTCCCCATATGGCCCGTCGGTCACCACCGGATCTACCGACGAGTAGTCGACGACGACCCCCTCGGCGGCATCTTCGAGCCCCTCCGCGGCGAGCAGCACCCCGGCCCGAATCAGTTCGTCGTTGAACTTGCCGACCGTATCCAGCATCTCGGTGAAGTCGACCTCGCCCATCGCGGCGAGTGCTTCGTCGGTGGCGCGCATGATCAGCATGTATTTCACGGTCCGGTTCTCCTTGTTCTCGGGGTCCCCCATGGACCCTTTCACCCATAGGTCGAACGGGTGGCCGGCGAATCGACAACTCGCCGGATATTTTTTCGCCGAAAGTCGCGACTCGGTTCCGTTTCGTCGTCGAACCGGATCCGTTTCGTCGTCGAACGGGCTCGGCCGCGGTGGCCGGTGGCATACTTTTCGATCAGGACAAAGGAATCGAAGTGTGGCGTATGAGGGCGTCACCGGCGATCAGTTCTCGAGGTCCGGTGTGGCCCCTCCCATCCGAAGGGAGTTGTTATGACCACCGACCCCGCAGCACCGACGCCCGGAAGACCGGGGACCACCGGGGCGCATGCGGCCTCGACCGAGGATAATTCCGCCAAACAGGCCATCGCGACCGGCACCTCCATCGCGGCGGCGGCGCTGCTGCTCGTCGCCGGATTCATCACCCTGTTCCAGGGCATCTCGGCGGCCGCCAACGACGATGTGTTCGTCGCCGGGCCCAACTATGTCTACGAACTGGACCTGACCAGCTGGGGCTGGATCCACATCGTCTTCGGCATTCTGCTGATCCTGGCCGGCCTGGCGCTGCTGACCGGGGCGCTGTGGGCGCGGATCGTGGCGATCGGCCTGGCCGCTCTGTCGATCATCGTGAACTTCCTGTGGATCCCCTGGTATCCGCTGTGGTCGATCCTGATCATCGCCATCGATATCGTGATCATCTGGGCCATCGCCACCTGGCGGCCCGAACGCGCCTGAACCGATCCCGCCCGGACCGGCGCGGCGGCGCCGGTCCGGGAGCCGATCCGGCCGATACGACAGCCGTGCGAGGGTTATGTCGGCACCCCGGCGATGGTGGCCGCCCGGCACCGGTCACCGCTCGCTACCCGCCCGGTCGGCGGTGAGGAAATCCGCCATTGCCGCCGCGACGGCCTCGGGCCGGTCCAGCATGGACAGCACATACGCGTCGGATATCTCGACCAGCCGGGCCCGGGGGATCAGTTCGGCGAGGCGGCGGCCGTGCTCGCGGGGCATGACCTTGCCGGCCGATGACCAGAGGATCAGGGCGTCGCCGGTGAACCCGCGCAGCGCCTCGGTGTTCGCGATCAGTTCGCGGGCGTGGAAACCGGACCGCGTATAGGCGAGCAGGTCCCGGCGGATGCGACGGTTCCGCAGGCCCGGCTCGGTCCAGCCGCGGACGAGTTCGTCCGGCAGTGGTTTCCGAGCCATCCAGCCGAAGAGGGGTGGCAGGCCGCGCAGCCGGCGGATCCGCAGCTGCCGCAGCGCGAGGACGACGCCACCGGGCAGACGGGTCGCGACCGTCGCCGTCTTGCCCGGTAGGCCGGGCGGGAAATTGTCGAACGCTTCGCAGGGCAGCACGATCAGCCGGCCGACCCGGTCGTCCAGGTGGTAGGCGGTGAGGAACAGGGCACCGCCCCAGTCGCTGTGTACCAGGACCGCATCGTCGAGGTCCAGTGCCGCCAGGAAATCGGCGACGAGCCGGTTCAGCCCGCGCAGGCTCAGGTCGGTCCCCGGTTCGAGCGGGATCGGGTGCGCGCCCAGCGGTAGATCGGGCCGGATGTACCGGAAACCGGATGGAAGCAGGTGGACCACCGGGTCCCACACCGTGTGGTTCATCAGCAGACCGTGCAGCAGCACCACCGGCGGCCCTTCGCCCTGCTCCACATAATGCATCCGACCTGCGGGAATCTGCACTGTCGGCATCCGCTGCCCCCTTTCGAGCGATCGCTCTAGAGTGATTGCTCTAGTCTGGAACGGTGACCGAGAAGATGTCAACCAGCACCCGCGAGCGGTTGATCACCGCGACCGTCGAATTGCTGCGCACCCGCGGCTACAGCGGAACCGGCGTCAAACAGATCACCGTATCGGCGGGGGTGCCGATGGGATCGCTCTATCACCACTTCCCCGGCGGTAAGCCCGAACTGGCCGCCGTCGCGCTACGGGCGGCCGGCACCGCCTACGGCGAACTGATCCCGCTGCTGCTCACCCCCTACCCGGATCTGCGCGAGGCCTTGCCGGCGGCCTTCGCCGCGGCGGCCGAGCAGATCGAGCAGACCGGGTGGATCAATATGTGCCCGGTGGGTACGGTCGCCGGAGAGATCGCCGATGCCGAGCCCGCGCTACGCGAAGTACTCGCGGAGATCATCGGCGACTGGATCACCGGCGGAACCGCGTATTTCGCCGAGCGCGGACTACCGACGGATACCGCGCGCGAGCTGATCCTGGGTATCGTCACCGCCCTCGAAGGGGCTTTCGTCCTGAGCCGCACCCTGCGGTCCACCGAACCGCTGCTGGCCGCGGGACGCGCCATGAGCGCGCGCCTCGCGGAGCTCCTCGCCGCCGCGGAACGCACCGGAGCCGTCGACGCCGCGTCGGGGTAGCAGCCGGGCGCGCTGTTCTCCCGGTGGGCCAGGCGACGATCATATCGGTGTTGTAAAAGCCGCCGCCGGCCACGGCCGGGGCGCCGAGACCGTACCCCTCGAGCAGGACGACCGTCACCAGCGGCACGGTCAGATGTCCACCGAGTACGAACAATGCCGTACGGCGGCCTGCCGTTCCGAATCGGGCCCGACACTGAAACCCGGTGTTTCGATGCCACCGGCAACCCGATTGGCGACCAGGATCTTCTTCGGCTGCGCGCTCATCGGTGTTCCTGCCTCCACTCCGGCCCGGCTCACACGCGGCCCGGACACGACGCTACGTCGCCGCCCGGCGGCGCCGGCGGTGCGGTACCCGCCCCGTCATCCCCGTTCGGACTGCCCGGACCCGACACCCTTCACCACGGCACGGTCCATGAATCCGAATAGGTAGCCCGCCACCCGCCGCATCTGGATCTCCTCGGCGCCCTCGGTGATGCGGTACCGGCGATGATGACGGTAGATGTGCTCGAACGGGGTATAGCGCGAATAGCCGAGTCCGCCGTGCACCTGCATGGCGCGGTCGGCGGCCTCACAGCACAGCCGGTTCGCCCAGTAGTTGCACATCGACACCTGCTCCGACACCGCGAACGTCCCGTAGGTGTCCATGGACCAGGCGGTCTTGTGCACCAGCGCGCGCAGCATCTCGCATTGGGTGTGCAATTCGACCAGCTGGAACTGGATGGCCTGGTTCGACGACAGCGGTTTGCCGAATGGTTTGCGTTCGTTCGCGTAGGCCACCGCGCGATCCACGCAGTACTGGGCGGCACCGAGGCTGGAGGCGGCCTGCCGGATACGGTTCTCGTTGAAGAAATGCTGAACCACGGCCAGCCCGCGGCCCTCCGGCCCGAAGATCGCCGAATCCGGGACGCGCACATCGGTGAGCGAGACACGGGCGTGGTCGGTGGGCATATTGAAGGTCCACAGGTACTCTTCGACCCGGAACCCCGCGGTATCGGTGGGCACCAGGAATGCCGTGATCCCCCGGCCGTCGCCCGCGGCGCCGGAGGTGCGGGCGAAGATGAGGTCGGCGTCGGCGAGGTGCACACCGGTGTTCCAGGTCTTGGTGCCGTTGATGACCCAGTCGTCGCCGTCGCGGACGGCAGTCGTCTCCATATGGGTGGCGTCGGAGCCGTGTTCGGGTTCGGTGATACCGAAGGCGAAGAACCGGGTGCCGGCGGCCAGGCCGTCCACCCACTGCTCCTGCTGCTCCGTCGTGCCGTATTCGAGCATCAGCAGCAGGCCGACATTGTTCGCGACGATCGCGTGCTCGTTCTGTAGATCGCAGTGCAGGCCGAGGCCGCGGCGGGCCAGATGCTCCCGGATGACCGCCATGCCGAGATTGGTGCCGTCCCGGCCGCCGAACTCCTTCGGGAAGGCGTACCGGTAATGGCCGGCGGCGTCGGCCCGGCGGCGGGATTCGGCCAGCAGCGCCTCCCAGTCCTCGGTGGGCAGGCCGCCGCGCTCCCAATCGGTGCGGGCGTCCTCGCGGCGATGGTCGAAGAACCGGATGTTGTCGTCGGCCTGTTCGAGCGGCCGGATCTCGCGTTCGATGAACTCGTCGAGTTCGGGGAGATAGGCCGACAGGTCGGCGGGCAACTCGAAATCCACGCTTTCTCCTATGCTTTCACGCGGGGGCGGATCTGCATGAGCAGATCCCATTCGATTTCCGATACGCGGCGCCCGCTGGCGGCCATGACGATGTCGCGGACGGTGCCATCGAGATGGGCGGCCGCCTGCTGGGCCAGCCCCACCCCCCAGTACAGCGTGCCCATGACCTTCCACCAGCGGTACCGGTCGAGATCGAAGGTCCCGCCCGCCTCCTCGTAGGCACCCACGAAGGTCTCGCGGTCGGCGAAACCGCCGAATTCCCGGACGTCCGCCCGGAAGCGCCACATCCGCAGCGCGGGCCAGGCGACGTCCCGCATGGGGTCGCCGAACCGTTGGGTGCCCTCCCAGTCCAGGACCGCGCGCAGTCCGTCGGCATCGATGATCAGATTGCCGTTGCGCATATCGGTGTGGACGAGCGCGGGCGCCGGCGGCGGTTCGGGCAGTCGCTTCTCCAGCCAGCGCAGGGCCAGCGAGAAGACGGGACGGTCGGCCAGTAGCGCATGGGCGGCGGCCTCGACCTCGGCCAGATGTTCGGCGGCCGGGTCGGCGCCGGCGGCCGGTACCGAATCCGGCGCGGCGGCGGGGTCGATCCCATGTAACCGGGCCATGGCCGCGCCCCACTGGCGAGCGGTCCGCTCGGCGTTTCCGGAGGCGGCGAGTGTTCGTAACACCTTGCGCGGCACGGTTTCGCCGTCGATATGTTCAGAGACGACGAACGGTTCGCCGACATAGGCCGTATCGGTGCAGACGGCAACCACCGGGGGTACCGGTACGCCGTGCACGCGGGCCAGTTCGCGGACTCCGGCCTCGCTGTCGACCGGCATGAGTTCGACGGTGGGCGGCACGATGGTCGCCACCAGCCGCCGCGGCGTCTGCCCGACGGTGGCGGTGAAGGCGATATTGCGGCGGCGCGCGCCGGCGGAGAGGAACTGGAAATCGGTGATCCGGACCGGACCGCCGAGCGCGCCGGTCAGATAGTCGGTCAGTCCACCGACCGGATCGGCGCTCATTCACCCTCCCAGCTGTCATAGCCGGGTTTGGCGATCGCGAGGTCGGCGCGGACCACCTCTGTGAGTGCCTGCCACAGCGCGTCGTCGTCGCCGACCGGGACCGCCGCGAGCAGTTCCCGTTCCCGGGCCGCCGCCGCGGGCCCGAGTTCGGCCTCGCGGCCGAGGATGCGGGCCAGGTTCGCCCCGACGCGTGCGCGATGCTGCAGGTCGGGCGGGAGCGCCGGCAGCAGCGTGTCCTCCAGCAGTTCGGCGAGTGATTCCAGCAGCTCGGCTGCCGTCGGGTGGTTCTGCACTACAGCTCCCCTCGGTCGGTTGCGGCTCGGCGGGACAGGGCCGGCGGCGCGGACGGCCGACGAGCGACCACGATCCGACCTCCTTGTCGTCGCTACGGGCGAGCGGTGAGACAAACAGTAGAGGGTGTTCTCATCGTCGCACCAGGAATCCGGCCCCGGCGCGTACGGCGCCGGGACCGAGGTGCGTTCGCGCGCGACCTGTCCACTGCATTGTCCGCCGGTCGGCGCGCGGCCGACGAGCCGCCGCATACGGGGGCAGCGGCACCGAACACCGGCGCCGAGGCAAGGACCTCCGGGCCTCCACGGCGGGTCCGGAACTCAGGCGGCCGCGGCCAGGACCGCCACGGGCTCCCCCTCTTCCACGACACGGCCGTCCCGCAGCAGTACGCAATGATCGGCCTCGCGTGCCGCGGCCGGATCGTGCGTGGCGTGCACCACCGTGACCCCGGTGTCGGCGACCGCGCGGATCGCCGTGCCGATCGCCGTGCGCGCGGCGGCGTCCAGTCCGGTACCGGGTTCGTCCAGCAGCAGGAGATCGGATTGCTGAGCCAGTGCGCGGGCGAGCAGTACGCGCTGGCGCTGCCCGCCGGACAGTGTGTCGAGAGGCCGCCCGACGAGGTCGGTGATATCCATCCGGGCCAGGCATTCCGCCACGATCGCCCGGTCCGCCCGGGTGATCCGACGCCACAGACCCCGATGCGCCCAGCGACCCATCGCGACCGTTTCACCGACCGTGATGGGCAGTGTCGCGGGGACCGCCTGCTGCTGGACGACCAGCGCCGGGCGGCACCCGCCGAGACCGGCCACCGTACCGGAGGTCGGCGTGACGATCCCGCCGAGCACCCCGAGCAGGGTGGATTTTCCGGAGCCGTTGGGACCCATGAGCGCGGTGACCCGGCCGCCCGGCACTGCCGCGGTGACCTCGCGCAATACCGGGTTTCCCTGGTAACCCGCGGACAACCCGGTGATCTCGATACCCGCAGTGCGCATTCTCTGACTCCCGCCAATAACTTGTAATGACAATCGTTATCAGTTTAATCTCTTTTCTCATGGATTGGCTGATCGCCCCGTTCGAAGTCACCTTCGTACAGCGAGCTCTGTGGGGCGGACTGCTGGTCTCCGGCCTGTGCGCGCTCGCCGGCACCTGGGTCGTGGTGCGCGGCATGGCATTTCTCGGTGAGGCCATGGCGCACGGCATGCTGCCCGGGGTCGCCGTCGCCGCCCTGCTCGGCGGCAACCTGCTGCTGGGTGCGGTAGTGAGCGCCTCCGCGATGGCGGCCGGGGTCTCGGTACTGAGCCGCAACCGGCGGTTGTCCACCGATACCGGCATCGGGCTGCTGTTCGTGGGGATGCTCGCGATCGGGGTGATCCTGATATCGCGTTCCCGATCCTTCGCGGTGGACCTGACCGGATTCCTCTTCGGCGATGTGCTCGCGACCCGTCCCCGCGATCTGCTGCTCCTACTGATCGCCCTGGGTGTGGCCCTGGTGCTCACGGCGCTCGGGCACCGGGCCTTCCTCGCACTCGCGTTCGATCCGCGCACCGCGCACACCCTCGGATTGCACCCGCGCCGGGCGCAGATCGCTCTGCTCGCCCTGCTGACCCTGGCGATCGCCGCGTCGTTCCATGTCGTGGGAACCCTGCTGGTCTTCGGACTACTGGTCGCGCCGCCCGCGGCCGCCACCTACTGCACCCACCGGATTCCGCGGATCATGCTGCTGGCCGCTGTTTTCGGTGCCTTCGCGACTGTCGGGGGCCTGGTCATCTCCTGGCACGCGGGTACCGCGGCGGGGGCGACCATCGCCGCGACGGCCGTGGCGATCTTCTTCGCCGCCGCGGCCGGGGCCCGCTTGCGGGCCGCGCTGCGCAGTAGGTCACGCGGTGGGCCGGGTACCGGCCGCGCCGCCGGCCTGTTCCGGGGCGCGCGGAAGCGGGCCGGCCGGGCGGTCGGGGTGACCTCCGCCGCGCTGCTGCTCGTTCCCGTCGCGGCCTGCGGTGGTGAAACCGGCGAGCCGCCGGCCGAACCGGTACCCCACGGCTATGTCGCGGGCGCGGAGGAGAGCGCGAGCGCGCAACCGCGACTGGTCCTCGCCGACCGGTCCGCGGGCGCGGTGCGCATCCTCGACCTCGTCACCGAGGAGGTCCTCACCCAGGAAGCGGTGCCGGGTCTGGCGCATATCGCCGATGACGGCCGCTACGTTTACCTGGCGACAGACGAGGAGACCACGGTCCTCGACAGCGGCAGCTGGGTCGTCGATCACGGCGACCATGTGCACTACTACCGTGCCGAACCGCGCCGGGTCGGCACGCGGCCGGGATCCGCCCGGTCCGCGCACAGCGATACCGCCGTCGCCGCGGCGGTGCTGGACAACCGGACGACCGCACTCGCGGACCGATCGGCACTCGACGAGGGCACGCTCACCCCCGGCCCGGTGCTCGACGGGCCCGCCCTCCCCTACGGTGGTCATCTCCTCATGGCGGACGCCGGCCGAATCCAGGTGCGCGACCGGGAGAACGCGCCGGTGCAGACGCTGGAGTCGCGGTGCGATCGGCCGGGCGGCCAGACGGTGACCCGCCGCGGTGCCGTGTTCTCCTGCGCCGACGGTGCACTGGTGGTCACCGAGCGCGACGACCGGTTCACCGCGGAGAAGATGCCGTACCCGGCCGGGACCACCGGCAGTGCCGAGCGGTTCTTCCACCGGCGCGGCAGCGATGTTCTGGTGGCTGTGCGGGATTCGCGGGTGCTGGTACTCGATATCGCCCATCGCACCTGGCGGCCGATCGGCCCCGGACCTGTCGTCGCGGCGACCACGGCGGGCGCGGGCACCGCTGTCCTGACCCTGGACGCCGGTGGGGTCCTGCGCTCCTACGACCCGGAGACCGGGGCCGAGACCGGACACCGGGCGCTCCCGTCGGGGGCCGTGGACCCCGCGACACCACCGGTGCTGCTGGTCGACGCGGACCGCGCCTACGTCAACGATCCGGCCGGCCGCCGGATCCACGAGATCGACTACGCCGACGGACTGCGGATCGCCCGCACCTTCGATCTCGACATCACCCCCGACCTGATGGTGGAGACCGGACGATGAACACCGCACTCCGACTCTGTGTCGCGCTGCTCGTCGCGCTACTGCCCGTCGCCGGATGCGGCGTCGCCAACTCCGGTGGCGGCGGAATCGTCGTCACCACCGATATTCTCGGCGATATCACCCGGACGGTGGTCGGGAACGCGGCGGCGGTCACGGTACTGATGCCGCCGAATTCCGACCCGCACTCCTTCGCCCTCTCGGCACAGGAGGCCGCCGTCCTCGACGAGGCGGACCTCATCGTCGAGAACGGCCTGGGCCTGGAAGAGGGGTTGGCTCGTCATGTGACGGCGGCCGCGGACGCGGGGGTCGCGACCCTGCCGGTGGGCGGCGAGATCGACCCGCTCCCCTATCGCGGCGGGGCCGCCGCGGGACAAGCAGATCCGCACTTCTGGACCGACCCGCAGCGGGTGCGTCGCGCGGTCGAGGTGATCCGCGACCGGGTGATCGACACCGTTCCCGGGATCGACACCGAGACCGTGCGCGCCAACGCCGACCGCTACCTCGCCGAACTCGACCGGTTGCAGCAGTGGATGGCGGATCGATTCGCCGGAATCCCGCCCGAGCGCCGCAAACTGGTCACCAATCACCACGTATTCGGTTATCTCGCCGCCCGATTCGACTTCGAGGTGGTGGGCGCCGTCATCCCCGGCGGGACCACCCTCGCCTCACCGAGCGCCTCCGATCTCGCGGACCTGGCCGCAGCCGTGCGCACCACCGGCGTACCGGCGATCTTCGTCGATTCCACCCGGCCGGACCGACTGGCCCGCGCCCTCGCCGAACAGGCGGGTGTGCAGGTACGCATTGTCGGTCTGCACTCGGAATCACTGACCGCGCCCGGTGCCGGCGCGTCCACCTACCTGGAAATGATGCGCGCCAACACGACCGCGATGGTCGAGGGTCTGGGTTCCGCGTAACCGGGAACGCTGCGATATCCCGCAGCCAGCAGAAAAGAATGAGGGAGCGTTATGCACATTCGGACCGGCCCGATTCGGGCCGCGGCCCTGACCGGCCTGCTCACCGCGGTCGTCGCTGCGAGCGGCTGTGGTATCGGCACCACCGAGGAGGAGACGGCGATCGCCGCTCCGCTGGCCGTCACCTACGACGGTGGTATCCATCTCCTGGACGGCAACACCCTGGTGCGCGGCGGCGAAGTCGAACTCGCGGGCTTCAACCGGGTCAATCCGGCGGGCGACGACCGGCACATCATCGTGTCGACCTCCGCGGGCTTCCGCGTACTCGACGCCGTGGGCGGACAGTTCACCGATATCGAGTTCCCGGGGCCGAAACCGGGACACGTCGTACGGCACGCCGGTCGCACGGTCCTGTTCTCCGACGGGACCGGCACCGTGACCTCGTTCGACCCGGCCGAACTGGCCGCGGGCGCACCGCAGACCACCGAATACCGAGCCGCGGAGGCGCATCACGGGGTGGCGGTGGAACTGGAGAGCGGCGAACTGGCCGTCACGCTCGGGACCGAGGAGGAGCGGGTCGGCCTGGCGATCCTGGACGCCGATCGTAAGGAGATCACCCGTAGCGAGCAGTGCCCGGGAGTGCACGGCGAGGCCACCGCGGCCGGCGATACGCTGGTCGTCGGCTGCCAGAACGGGGCCCTGGTCTACCGCAACGGCAAACTCACCAAGGTCACCAGCCCGGATTCCTACGGGCGGATCGGCAACCAGGCCGGTAGCGACAAGTCGCCGATCGTGCTCGGTGACTACAAGAAGGACGAGCACGCGGAACTGGAACGTCCCGAACAGATCTCGCTGATCGATACCGAGTCCGGCACCATCCGCCTGGTCGATATCGGCACCAGCTACACCTTCCGGTCGCTGGCCCGCGGGCCCCAGGGCGAGGCGCTCGTCCTCGGCACCGACGGCGGGCTGCGGGTGATCGACCCGGTGACGGCCAAGACCGTACGGACGATCGATGTCGTCGACCCGTGGCAGGAACCCATCGACTGGCAGCAGCCGCGCCCGGCGGTGTTCGTCCGCGACGGTATCGCCTATGTGAGCGATACGGCGACCAGGCAGATCCACCGGATCGATCTGGCCTCCGGCACGGTGACCGCCTCGGTGACCCTGGCGGAGATCCCCAACGAGATCAGCGGCGTCGTCGCCTCCTGATCGGGGCACGGAGGTCCGCCCGGCACGGCGTGAGGGGCCGGGCGGGCCTCCCCTGCCGCGGGTCGCCGCGAGCACCGGTCGGCTCGTGGTCGCCGCCTCGGTGGACTCCGGGTCGTTCGGCGGTATCGCACTTCATGTGGCGATCACCGAGCGTGACGGCGAGACCTACGATCCGCCGATCACCGGTCTCAGCACCGAGACAACCGTCGTTCTCGCCGAGGTGTACCGGCCGGGCACTCGGATACCGGGTGCCGAACTCACTGCGTCATGGTGCCCAGCACCGCGGCCGTGGCGTCGGCGACCGCGGCATCGGCGCCCGCCGCCATCGGGTAACCGGTGGTGGAACGGCTGAAGACGACCAGCACCAGCGAGGTGCCGGCGGGGCTCCACACCACACCGGCGTCATTGGCCGTGCCGTAGGCGCCGCTACCGGTTCTGTCCGCCGCTACCCAGCCGACCGGAAGGCCCGCGCGCAAGCGCTGGCGTGAGGTGACACTCGACCGCATCCAGCTGGTGAGCATGCGCCGATATTCGGTGCTCAGGCCGTCGCCGAGGACCAGCTTGCGGTAGCCGGCGGCGAGTGCGGACGCGGTACCGGTGTCGCGGGGATCGCCGGCGCGCGCCTCGTTGAGTTCCGGCTCCCACCGATCCAGCCGGGTCTGCGAGTCGTTGACCGTACGCGCGAATTCGGTGACGGCGCGCGGGCCACCGAGCCGGCGCAGCAGCAGATTCGCCGCCGTGTTGTCGCTGCGCACCAGCGCGGCCCGGCTCAGCTCGTAATAGCTCATGAGCTCGCCGACGTGATCACTGACGACCGGCGAGCTCATGACGATGTCCTGCCGGGTTATCGCCACCTTGTCGTTGAGATCCAGTTCCTTGCGCTCGGCGAGCCGCAGAATCGCGGCCACCGCGTACACCTTGAAGGTGGAGCACAGCGCGAACCGATCGTCGGCGTTCCACTCGAAGGTCCGCCCGCCCCGGGTATCGACCGCCGCGATCCCGAAGAGGACATTGTATTTCGCCTGCAGCGCCATCAACGTATTGCTCAGGTCCACGGTCTTCTGCTCGACCGTGGTGGGCGCGGCCGGTGTGCCGGTATCGGCGCCCCCGCAGGCGACGGCGGACAGCGCGACCGCGGTCAGGGCGAGGGCCAGTGATCGCCGACTCGACAGGATGCGGTGTGCGGATCGGTTCGGTTTCACCCCCGCAGCAGACACCGGCCGACCGACGGCCGCCAATATCCGACACTCCCGCATACCAGTCGCATTTGATATAGACGCAGGTAGGATCGGGTTTCAAGGCTCGAAACGGCCCGGGAATACGCAGTTCGGAAGCGGTTCTCCGGAGCGCTGGTTCAATATCGCTATGGACCTGATCCGACACCTCGGCTACTTCGTCGCGATCGCCGACGAAGGCCATTTCGGGCGGGCCGCCACCGTACTCGATATGACGCAGCCGCCGCTCTCCCAAGGCTTGCGGCGGCTGGAGAACCGGCTGGGCGTCGAGCTGGTGCACCGTACCCGGCAGGGGGCGGTACTCACGGCGGCCGGCCGGCAGCTGCTGCCCCGGGCCCGGCTGCTGGTCGACGACGCGGAAAGGCTGCTCGCCGAAGCACAGCGGATAGCCCGCACCCGCGGCACGGTGCACTGGGGCGCCGCCTCCGCGCTGCCCGACCGGATCGTCACCGCCTGCGTCACCGCGCTGCGGACCGGGAACACCTCCGGCGAAGCGGTTTCCACCGATACGGGTACGACGGTGGATCTGGTGGCTGCCGTCCGGTCCGGGCTGTGCGATCTGGCGGTGATCGAACACCCGGCGCTGGTGGACGGCGTGGAGGCCCGGTCCGTGGTGAAACTTCCGCGCTGGATCGTCGTACCGGCCGACCATCGCAGCGCGGCCACCGAGCGTCCCACCTTCCCCATGCTGGCCGATCTGACCCACGCCGCGTATCCGCGGGCCGCGAATCCCCCGGCCTCCGATACCGTCCGCGACCTCTTACGCGAACGCGGGCTGGACGCCCAGACGGTCACCGTCCACGACGACCGTGCGGTGCTCGCCGCGGTCGCCGCGGGGGCGAGTTTCGGGCTGACCACCACACCGCCCTCCGATATCCCAGGAGTCTGCTGGCTGCGGATGGCCCCGCAGGCGGTGGCGTTGCGCTGCCGGGTGATCCACCGGGCCGGCGCCGAGGACCAGGCGAACGCGGTCGACCGGGTGCTCTACCGGGAGCGCCTGCGATGACCACGGCCGAGCGGATCCGGGCGGTGTTCGCCGACGCCGGCTGCACCGGACGGCTGCACGCCCGCCGCTGCGACGGCAGCGACGCGGAGGTCTCCATCGGCGGGACCGAACGGGTGGTCACCGCCTCCGTGTACAAGCTCCCGCTGCTGCTCGCGTATTGCCGCGCCGTGGACGCCGGTCGCCTGGACCCGCTGGCGCGGCTCACACTCGTTCCGGGGGAATGCACCCCCGGCCCCACCGGGATCTCCGCCCTGCACGATCCGGTCACCATGAGCCGGCGCGATCTGGCGACCTCCATGATGACCGTCTCCGACAATGCGGCCGCGGATCTGCTGCTCGGCGAGATCGGGCTGGCCGCAGTACACGAGTTGGTGGAGTCGCTGGGACTGGACCTGACCCGGCTGGTCGGTGGTACCGCCGATATCCAGCGCAGCCTGGTACGCGATACCGACACCCACGGTACGGCCGAGGCGTTCGCCGCCCTGGCCGACAACGACGAGGCATGGACGGTCTCCGCCTACGATCCCGCGTACACGAGCGCGACAACCCCGGAGGAGATGACCCGGCTGCTCGCCGCGCTCTGGCGCGGGGAGGTGCTGTCCGGAGAGCAAACGGATTTCGCCCGCGCGGTCATGCGTCGCCAGGTCTGGCCGCACCGGATCGCGGCCGGATTCCCGCATCGCGGAGTATCGGTGGCCGGGAAGACGGGCACGATCGGCATCATCCGCAACGAAGTGGCCGTGGTGGAATTCCCGGGCGAACATCCGGTCGCGGTGGCCGTTTTCACCCGGGCCGCCCGCGCCGACCCCGCGCTCCCGGCCGTGGATGCGGCGATCGCCGAGGCCGCGCGGATCGCGGTAACCGAATTGCGCCGGGCACTACCCACCGAGTGAAACGCGCGGCGGATAACCCGCGTGTCATTCCCTGGTGATCAGTAGGTCCGCCCGATAGTCCCCACCGGGGACCGGCCCGCTCGCCGACGGCGACGGCCGGAGCGCGACCAGTGCGATCCGGTATCGGCCCACGGTCGCCCCGGTCGCGAATCGCTGATTCGTATGGAGTTCGTGACGGGATCGCTGTGCGCCGACAGTCACTTCGGTGACCACCGTCGCGTCGCCTTCCCATACACACGCGGTCCCGGCCGGGCACCGGCCGTCGGCGGACACCTCGTCGAACGACACCGTCATCCGGTCGTCGTCCAGCCGGGTCGTTTCGCCCGGCGCCAGCGTGAACTCGGTACCGAGTTGCGGGGAAACCGGAGGCGGCTCGGCCGCCGCATCGCATCCCGCCGCGGCCGCCAGCACTGCGACCACGACCGCCCATCGACCGATTCGTCCGGCGCGCATGGCAGACGATTATCGCATATCGCCGCGGTGGCGCGGCCCGGACGGTGGCGCGTCCGGGCCGCAACCGCGCGAACCTGCTCTCGAGCATCGACCCGCAGTCCACGGGCAGTGTCACGCCCGTGCGATTGCGGGCTTCGTCGGGGGACAGGTACAGACCGCCGCCCAGCGTATGACCGTTCAGCGGGAGGCGGTCGACGTTCACCGCGCACCTTTCCGGCCGCCGGGACGCTGCGCCGTAGCGACGGCCCGGTCCGGTCGAAGCGCTCCCACGGCGATCACGCCGGATTCGCGGGCACCCACGGTCGTGGATCGTCCTCCCCGGCCCCGCGGTAGCCGGCGCCGTTGTGGATGTGCAGGATCATATCGGCGCCGTCGATCGAGGCGCGGTCGAGCGGGAAGTAGCCGTGCTCCGGAGCGTGATCGTCGCGGGTGCGGGCGGTGGGTATCTCGGTGGGGGCGATCAGGCCCCGGTCCGGGATACGGGTCTGCAGGAAACCTTCGTAGGTATCGGGTGCGGGTTCGAGCAGGCCGAAGGTGTCGTCGCGGCCCAGGCTGCCGAGGATCAGGGCATAATCCGAGCCCACCAGGGAGTGCACGACGGCACCGGCGCTGTGCCAGTCGAGTTCCATGGGTCCCATGGTCATATGGCTCGGATTCCGTTGCAGATGCGCGTTCTGGGCGAATACCAGCGTCGGGCCCCGGCCGGTCTCGAAGCGGCGGATAGCGAGGAGGTTCTGCGCCATCAGCGCGTCGCGGGCGGCACACATACGGGTCCAGCGGGCAGTCTGTTCGACGCGCCGGGCCGCCAGCCTGTGGTACCGCAGCAGGCCGAGTCCGGCGGTGAGATGCGTTTCGGCCCGGAACCATTCGGCACGTGAGCTCTTCTCCATCAGCTCCGGCGCCCGCAGATAGAGTTCGGTGAGCATATCGTCGGCGTGCACACGGAGGGCATCGGCCGCCGCGGTCGCGCCGATCGACTCCGCCGGGTCCATGACCGCCTCCGTACGGTGCCATCGTTGGTCCGGGCCGAGCAGGCCGGCCAGATCGAGGTCGAGGTCCAGGTAGTCGCGGGCGTATTCGAGGTAGCGGCGCGGGCTGAACGCGCTCATCGTCTCCGCGGAGATATCGAAGCCGTGGAACGACAGTTGTTCGGCGGCGGATCGCCCCTCGTTGTATTCCCGCATCCAGATGACCAGCTGCCGGTTGGCGGCGAGACCGCCGAACCCGTGCGAGAAACCCTCCTGCATCACCATATCGAGGGAGCCCACGCCCTGCTGGACATAGTCGTTCACCGCGAGGGCGGCCACCCGGTCGGTTTCCAGGGCGATCGAGCGGTAGCCGCGGCCGGCCAGTTCGGCGAACAGCTCGTTGCGGGTCCAGGCGAAGGCGGGTTCGAGATGGGTCGGTTCACCGAATGCCAGCAGCTCAGGGGAGGTGGGAAGCAAGATGTCGAGATCGAAGTTCATTTCTTCGATCGTATCTTTGAAGGCTCGGTTGATACTTACTCCGGATCTACCGCTCGATCCGGCGATAAAGTTTCAAACCAATGATCACCCTACGACCGGCCGACCTCGCGCGCGAGCACGGACTCTCGACCCAGGCGGTCCGCAATTACGAACGCGACGGTTACCTCCCGGCCGCCGAACGCACGGCGAGCGGCTACCGGATCTACACCGAGGTCCACGCGGCCGCCCTGCGCACCTTCCTCGCCCTGGTCACGGCATACGGGCATGCGCTCGCCGGCCGGATCATGACCGAACTCCACACCGGCAACCTGGACAACGCCCTGAAACTCATCGACCGCGGCCACCATCGGTTGCTCCGGGACCGCGAAACCCTGGACACGGTCCGGCGGGCCATCGCGCACCTGACGACAGGCCACGACCCCGCCCCCGGACGTTCCCGCGAGCCCACCGACCGAACCGTGGGTGAACTGGCCCACCACCTCCGTATCACCCCGGCCACACTGCGCGCATGGGAAGCCGTGGGCATCCTCACCCCCGGGCGCGACCCGGGCACCGGCTACCGGATCTACCGCGCGCCCGACATCCGCGACGCGGAACTGACCCACCTGCTCCGGCGCGGAGGCTACGGGCTGGACCAAATCGCCATCGTGGTCGAACAGATCCGGACGGCCGGCGGCACCGACGCCTTGACGACCGCGCTCGCCGCCTGGCAGCGCCGGCTCACCGACCAGGGGCTGGCCATGCTGCGGGCAGCGGGTCGGCTCGGAGACTATTTGCACCACCTCGCGCGTGCAGAGCGGGAGCGGCCGGAGTGACCCCCGCGCGTTCCGGTGAAGCCTGTGGTGTGCGCGCAGGGTCCACACCTGGCTCGCCTGCGCCCGGCGCACCCTCGACACTCGGCGCAATCGGAAGCCGACGCCGCGGCGGCGGGGTCAGAAGCCGCGTACGCGGTCGGGCACCACGCGAAGGGGCACCGAGTAGTCGGCGCGGAACTGATCACCGGTCATGGACAGACCGGCCAGCCCCGACTCGTACTTACCGAGATAGGCCGCGATCTCATGCGCAGCGACGGGGGGCTCGATCTGGGCCGCGCCGCCGAAGACCACCACTTCTCCTCCGCTCTCGGTGCTGTTGAAGTGCAGCGCCACCCGCGGGTTACGGGCAATATTGCGAAGCTTGGGACGGCTGGGCTGGCTGAAGATGAGGAAGCTGCGCCCGTCCCAGCGGAACCACACCGGGCTGGGCTGCGGGGTGCCGGTCGGTCCCACGGTGGTGAGCCAGACAATCTGCTCACGGTCCAGCCGCTCGGCCACACGGGCACCGAAATCCGTTGCAGGATCGATCAATGCGTGCGCGCGCGGTGTCGTCATGAGCGGCCTCCGGAGGCTGGGCGGGCGGGATGCGCCCGGAACAACATCCGGGCCCACGCGAGGATTCCCGCCCGAGAACGCGGTTGCCCTGCGTTCCGGTAAGTATCCGGTAACTATTTTTATAGGTCACTTTTCCATTAAAACTGGACTCGTCCGGCTTGGCTCGTGCAAAACTTCAGCAACTCGTCCTTCCCACCGAAAGAAGCCTCGATGAAAACCCTGTCCATCCTGGGCACTGCCGCCCTTGCTGCCGGCTCGTTCGGCCTGATGGCAGCCGCTCCGGCCGACGCAGTGCCGGCCGGATGCCACGCCTCCTACGACCCCTGCGTGCCCATCACCAGTGATGTCGACTGCGAGGGTGGCAGTGGTAACGGGCCCGTGTACACCGGGCGAGTGCGGGTGATCGGACCCGACGAGTACGACCTGGACCGCGACGGCAACGGAATCGGCTGCGAGAGCAGCTGAACTTCGGAGACCGGGAAACCGATGACAGGCGGACCACATAGCGGATTCCGGCAGCAGTATGACTCGCAGTGGTGAGTGGCGATGTTTTCGTGGTGTCCGGCGGCACCGATGATGAGATGCTACGGGCGGTTTCGACGACGTCGGCCGCCTCGCTCATCGCCCACTCGCCGTTGATCGGATCCGGGTTCGCTCCGCCGGACCCAGTGGGCGAGCTCGGCCGGCGTACAACTCGCCGCGCGTCCAGGATCTTCCCCGAGCGATAGCTGTCGCCGCGCGAAATCGTGATCGAGTCTCGCCGTGAAACACCAGCGCCGGTGGATATGCCGTTCGACGATAGATGCACCCGCAACCGAGTGCAGTCGGATCACCGAGGATGGCCCGGTGCCTGTAGCAACCGAGCATCACAAGATCAAGTAGTCCGCATTTCTTCGCCGAGAGCATCGACGAAGCTATCGATATCTTCGATGGTGGTATCGAAGGCACACATCCATCTGACCTCCCCGGTGCGCTCGTTCCACAAGTAGAAGGGGAAGCGCTTCTGCAGCCGTTCGGTGGCCTCACGTGGCAGGACAGCGAAAACCGAATTGGCCTGTACCGGACGCATGAGGCGGACACCATCGATGCCCTGTACGGCAGACTCCAGCCGCACGGCCATCGCGTTCGCATGTTTGGCATTGCGCAGCCACAGGTCACCGCCGAGCAACGCTTCGAACTGGACAGATATGAACCGCATCTTCGATGCCAACTGCATCGACATCATGCGGAGATAAGCGACGTCGCGAAATTTTCCGGAGTCGAGCACGACAACAGCTTCACCGAACAGTAAGCCGTTCTTGGTTCCTCCGAAGGACACAATATCCACACCGGCATCAGTGGTGAACCGACGCATCGGTTCGTCGAGGAACGCGGCCGCATTGGCCAGTCGCGCCCCATCCACGTGGACCAGCATTCCGAGTTCATGAGCGTGATCGCAGATCGCACGAATCTCTGCCGGGGAGTAGCAGGTGCCCAATTCGGTGCACTGGCTGAGAGACACGGCCATCGGCTGGGCTCGGTGTTCGTTGCCCCATCCCCACGCCTGTCGGTCGATCAGCTCCGGAGTCAGTTTGCCATCCGGTGTGGCCACCGGATAAGACTTGATTCCGGCCATCTTCTCGGGTGCACCACACTCGTCGGTGTTGATGTGCGCGGACTCGGCAACGATTACCGCGCCCCAGCGTGGCAGCAACGCTTGCAGCGCGATGACATTTGCGCCGGTGCCGCTGAAGACGGGATAGGCGACGGCCTGCTCGCCGAAGTGGTGCCGGAAAATCTGCTGCAGGTGCGCGGTGTAATCGTCGGAACCATAGGCGGGTTGATGCCCCCCGTTGACCAGCGCGATAGCCGCGAGCACCTCCGGATGTACCCCGGCATTGTTGTCGCTGGCAAAGCCGCGCATCCCCGTGTCATGCCTGCGCGCCGCATCGGTCATCGCGACACCGAGCCGAACAGTTGTTCGTCGAGACCCAGCGGACGCGCCGCCTCCGGACAGGACTCGGAGTAGTAGTTCATCGTCACAACGGCACGGAACCCATCGGGATGATGCATCGGCCGCACATAATGTGCGTGTTCGCGAGCGTCGAAGACGAGCAGCTGACCGTGGCGGGGGTACAGCACCGTGCAGTCCGCATCCACTTCGGCGATGTCTCGGGCGGTCCTGCGCCGAGCGACCACCAGTTCACCGCCGGTCCGTTCATTGCAGTCGGTCAGATACAGCAAGCCCTGAGCAGGGTTGCTGTCGACATGACATGGGTAGCGAATACCTCCGCCCCGCAGGATATTGAGGCTGAGAGCACGATTGTGAGTGCTGGTGGGGTACAACGGTTCGCCGGCATAGCGTTCGGCCAACGTCCGGAACCAGCCGAGATACAGATCGTAGAGCCACGGCACTCGCTCGTACAGCATTTCGCCGTTGACCGACTCGAGCGCGATCTCGATTTCGGCCGGTTCTCTGGCCGAACTCATCGTCGGCCGGAAACTGTGCTGCGTGGCTCGCTGCGCGGCCAAGCTCAGCAGCTCGTTGTCCCAGTTCCGGGGCAGCACCGAACTCATATCGAAGGTGAGCCAATGGAACGGCGTCCGGGGCGGCACCGAGTTCGTCCGGGCGGCAGCATCTACCGCAGCGGAGGTCGAATTATCTGTCACAGCAATCGTCTTCCGTCACTCCACATCGGGCCGGGATCGATACGCGAGTCTGGCCTCGCCACCGAAGGACCGGTACATCGCGGTGCTCTCCCGCCACAGCCCGGGGAACAACGGACGCACCGCGAGGCGTTCGAGGTCATCCAGGGGCCTGCCCCGCATGCTCTTCGGTCGGTCGTCGGTACCGGCCGCAGGACAGCCGGAGGCTCCCGGGTGACCGCCGAGCAACTGCCAGACCAGGTTTAGGTGAAGCTGCTTCCACTCGACCATCGCCGAGTCGAACCGATGAATCTCCATCGCTATCTCGGAGAACAACGATGTGTCGAGTGCTCCGGAATAGCCGGATCCGGTCGCCGGCATCAGTTCGGCGACTGTGAGACCATGGTCGGCCAGAGTTTTCTCGAACGTATCCCAGATCACCTGTGCGGCTTTGCGCACCGCCCGGGCGCCGGGAGAGTCCAGACCCGATGAGCCCTCTGGAAAGCCGGCACGCATCTCCAGGAAGCTGGTTTGCGGCAGGGTGTCGACCAAGAGCCGGATACTGCTGGTCGGCCATGCTGCCAGCCGCTTCGCACGCTGGATCAAACGTAGCGCCGCTATCGGTTCATCTCGATCGAGTGCCGCCACGATACTACACATTGTGTGGTGTATTGCCACCCAAGCATATTCGGTTACCAGATGGGCGATCTGAAATAACCGATGATCGGAATGAACCAGATCGTCGGCCGGAACCAGTGCCGACAACGCGTCCGAAAGCCTCAACTCGGCCTCGTATCCGGTTCCGCGATCATATACATAGTGGAGCTTCGTATTCGGCTCCGACGGATTCAGGATTTTCACTATGAACTCGGCTCTTGTATTGTCTCCGCGCCACCGGCGGCGCGGTCCCACGGATGCTCTGACCCCCGATCGAGAGACGGCACCGGTCGAAGTCGCCAGATTGCCCGGTGTTCGAGCGACAACTGGTCCCCTTCTCCCTGCCCACCTACTGATCGGGTCGGGATCGAAATCGAAGCGAGTCGGAACCGCCGACTATTTCAGATCGCCGGTGACGCACAAAGTTCCGACGAGCCGATCACGGACCGGGACTGTATGAGCTCGACATGGGGAGGGAATGCGCGACGCTGCAGAATTTTCCTCGGAGCGCGCGAGTATCGCGGGCACCTCTAGAGGAATGCCGGATAGTGGCGAGGTCCTGCACAGAATTTCGGTGATTGATAGGAACTCTCAATGGCTGTCCCGGATGGATCGAAGATCGTCTGTATCCGCGCGCCACAAGCGACCGGGAGTAACGATCGTAGAATCAATTCGTATGGCCCTGCGCCAGCGGGTTGCTGGGATGAGCCTACGGTACTGTGACCGATTTGGCGAGGCGTGCGACAAACTCCGAAGAGCTCCTGCACCGCCGAGTGATCCCATGCGGCGACACCGCCTTTTCGTCCTCGGATCTCCCGACCGCCGCGGCCGGAGCCATCCGGACTGTCGGTTCCCCGACTGTATTTCGACCCGAGGGCCGGCGATCGGCCCTGAGAACGCCGGCCGGCCGGTGGCGGTCAACCCCGCCGGGATCAGCAGCGGGACGACGTACGAGAAACGATGAAGCGTCGCCTCTCAACGGACGTGCAGTTCATCCTGCCGATCACCGCCGTGGCCGACTACACCACACTCACACAGGAATACCTGCGACGATACGGGCGCTCGAGGCGCCGTCGACGCACCTCCGGACGGCCTGCCGCGCGGCGCGGGCGTCTTCCTGCTCGTGCATTCGGCGGGCTGCGAACTCGCGGTTCGGATGGCGGCCGCCGACCGCGGCACCGACCTGCTCGGACTGGACCTCGCGGGCACCGGGCACCGGCACCACCAGGACCTACTCTGGGGCACCGACCGGATCGCGCACCGGCGGCCGCGCGGGGTGGTGCGGCTGGCCCGGGAGCCGTCCCGGCTGTATCCCGAGGATGTACTGGGCGGCAGTGCAGTGTCCGCGCAGGGCTCACACCTGGAGTTGCCGGCTGCACGACCGAGCCGCGCGGGAATTCCTCGGCCTGGCCCCCGATATCAGGGTTCCGGTGCGGTACAGCCTGGGCGAATACGAGCGGGTGTGGCGCAACGATCCCGCGGAGATGGTCGCGGTGGGTAATCTGTTCATCCGTTCGCCGCGGGTCGTGCTGAGCCGGATGCCCGACACCGGCCACAACGTCGGCCTCGGCCGGACCGCGCTTGCCCACCACCTCACGGTGCTGGCCTTCGCCGAGGAGTGCATCATCGCCCGCGGGACCGGAGAGTTCTCCGTCCCCGCCCTGCAATTCGACGGCGGCGCGGCCGCGCGGCCGGAAAGGTAGCCGAATGGACGTCACCGATATCGCACTGCTGCTGCTCCGTCTGGTCGTGGGCGGCACCATGATCGCCCACGGGGTAAACCACTGGATCGGCGGTGGCAAGATCGCCGGCACCGCCGGCTGGTTCAGCGGCCTCGGGTTACGCCACGGCGTATTGCAGGCCTGGTTCAGTGTGATCACCGAGATCGGCGCCGGGGCACTGCTGGTCGCCGGGCTGCTCACCCCGCTGGCCGCCGCGGCGGTGATCTCGGTGATGCTGGTCGCCGCGCTGCTGGCGCACCGGAAGAACGGCTTCTTCGTGTTCAAGGACGGCTACGAATACGTCCTGGTTCTCGCGGTCGTCTCGCTGGCGCTCGGGATCCTCGGCCCCGGACGGCTGTCGGTGGACCACGCCGCCGGGATCGAGCTCACCGGCTGGAGTGGCGGCGCCGTCGCGCTGGGCGTCGGTGTCGTCGCCACCGCCGTTCTGCTGGCGGTGTTCTGGCGACCGGCCACCCCGAAACCGGATTCGGCGGACGCCGATTCCTGAGCTGCGCGAGAGCGGAACGTCGGCGCGTCGGATTCATCGGACCGGGCAGTCAGGGCGGGCCCTTGGCGCAAGGACGTCCGATTGATCAGCGAACCGGCCGACGCCGCACAGATCGCCCCCGGAGTGGTACTCGATACCGCCGACGCCACACTCCCTCTGATGGGCCGCCCCCCGCTGGCCCCTCGGCACCACACTCCTGCCGAACCGGCAGCCCCGACACCGCGACGACGATCGCCGCCGCCCGGGCCGCTGCCGGATGCCACGTGGCCGACGCCCTGGTGAGTGGGGTCCGCACAGTATTGCCGACGGTTCGCCCACCGTCTTCCCGGGCGGTTCGGCCGACGCGACCGCGCGGGCGCGCCCCGTGCCGGCCGCTTACGCCGATCCGGTCCTGAAGGTCGGGGAACTCGGTAACGGGGCAGCGCGTGAAACTCGTCGACGATTCGCTTTTCGCCCCCCCCCGAGATCGGCCTGGTCACCGAGGCCGTGCGACTGGCCGGGGAGCTGGGCCTCACCGAAGCCGAGGTGCTTTCCGCACTGCCGCATGGCGGTAGTGCGGGACGTGCGGTGCTGAGTGTGGCGGCCAAGGGTTCGGTGGCGGCGTTCGCGGACTCGGTGGGCGATTTCCTGTGTAAGGATGTCGCCGTGGCTTGCGAACTCACCGGCCGGCTGGGCAGCGATCTCGGCCTGCTCGACCCGCTATCCGCGCGGCGGTCGGCTCGGGCTGAGCGCGGCATCCCCCGCTCGTTTCGGTCCGCCGCCGCTCCCCCGTTTCCCCTGTAGGCACAGAGCACTTGACGCCGAAGGGCCGGTTCGGAGTACTATTCCTCGCTTTTCGGCCACGCGGGAGATCGACCGAGCAGCCGGAGGATCCGGTCCAGCGGTGCGCCCGGGTCGCCTCCCGGTAGCGCATGGGCGAAGGGGGATCCGGGCTGCTCGCGTTCCGGGCCGTCGGGGACGGATTCGGCGATACGCAGCACCGGCTCGGCCGTGGCGGCGTCCAGTTCATAGCCCACACCGAGGGCTCGCGCGAGATCCCAGCCGTGGACGACATAGTCGACCAGATGGAACCCGAGGGCCTGCTCGCCCGGGACCGTCACATCCGGCCCGAATTCCGGCATCGCGAAGGGGCGTTCCGCCGTACCCGGCTCGGCGAAGGCCCGGAGGACCTCGGCCGCGGATTCGGTGTACTCGGCCGGGGTGTGCGGTCCCGGCGGCCGCACCTGCCAGTGCGCGAGGTCGGCGCCGTCACCACGCGCACCGGCGGCGAAGCCGCGATGCTGTGCGGCCATATGTGCCAGTAGGTCGCCCACTGTCCAGCCCGCGCACGGGGTCGGCAGGCCGAGTCGGTCAGGGGTCACGAGTTCGGCGGCGGCCACCGTGGTGAGCACCGCCCGACGGTCGAGTTCGACAAGATCTGTAAGCATGAGCCTACAATATGTAGTCGCTTATAATAAGTCAACGCTTATCATTTTTCGCTGGGTAGGTTCTACTCATGGGAACCACGGACCGTCCGGATCTGGCCGCGATGCTCGCGCCGCTGACCCGCACCCTCATCGCCCTGGAACGCCCGATTCTCGAAGCCCACGGGCTGACCATGTGGGCCTACACGGTCCTGATCGCACTGAGCCGCGGCACCGCTCGCGGTCAGGGTGTACTCGCCCAGGAGATCGGCGCGGACAAGACCCGGATCATCGCGGTCCTCGACGACCTCCAGGACCGCGGCTTGATCGAACGCACCCCCGATCCCACCGACCGCCGGGCCCGGCTGCTGGAGCTGACGTCGGAAGGCCATCGGATCGCGGCCGCGGTACAGGTCGAGATCCAGGCGCGCGAGAACGAACAGGTACTGGAACAGCTGCCCGCCGCCGACCGCCGCGGTTTCCTCAATGCCCTGCGCATCCTGACCGAGCCCTCCGGGCATCCGAACCCCGAGAGCAGCGACTGACAGCGATCCTCGACAGGCGCGACTACGGCCCGCCGGGCAGGCGCGCCGAATTCGACCGGACGGAAAGGTAGGCCCGATGAAGGTCATTGTCGACGAGACGGAAGGCCGGCCACCGGGCGCGATCAGACCGTGAGCAGGACCTTCGTGGCGCGACGCTCGTCCATCGCACGGTAGCCCTCCGCGGCTTGCTCCAGCGGCAGGGTGAGATCGAAGACCCCACCCGGGTCGATATCGCCGCGGACGATGAGATCGATCAGCTCGGGCAGGAAACGGCGTACCGGGGCCGGGCCCCCGTGCAGATGGACGGTGGAGAAGAACAGCCGCATACCGTCGAGTTCGACATCGTGGGCCACCCCGACGTAGCCGACATGACCGCCGGGGCGCGTGGCGCGAATGGCCTGCGTCATCGATTCCTGGGTGCCGACCGCCTCGACCACCGAATGCGCGCCGAGCCCGCCGGTGAGTTCCTTGATCCGGGCCACCCCGGCCTTACCGCGTTCCTCGACGAGTTCGTCGGCGCCGAACTCGAGGGCCAGCGCCTGCCGGTCGGCGTGGCGGCTCATGGCGATCACCCGGTCGGCGCCTAGTTGTTTCGCGGCCAGGACGGCGTGCAGGCCCACCGCGCCGTCGCCGACGACCACGACCGTCTTCCCGGGACCCGCCTCCGCGGCGACGGCGGCGAACCAGCCGGTTCCCAGCACATCGGAGGCCGCGAGCAGACTCGGATACAGGGCCGGATCCGGAGTCCCCGGGACGGCGACCAGCGTTCCGTCGGCGAGCGGGATGCGGGCCCGCTCGGCCTGGGTGCCGATCGAGCCCATCGGGACATTGTGGACGCAACGGCTCTGGTATCCGGCCCGGCAGATCTCGCAGGTGTTGTCGGAGGCGAAGAACGATCCGACCACGAAATCGCCGACCGCGATATCGGCGACCTCCGGACCGACCTCTTCAACGACGCCGATGTACTCGTGCCCCATCGGGGTGGGGCCCTCGACCGGTTCGACGCCGCGATAGGGCCACAGGTCCGACCCACAGATACAGGTGGCGGCGATGCGGATGATCGCGTCGGTGGGCTCGACGATCTCGGGTCCGGCCGATCCTCGACCCGGATGTCGCCGGGGGCGTACATGATGACTCCACGCATGTTCACCGTCTCCTGTAATTCTTCCGACCGAGGATCGACTTTTCCGGAGCACGTCGCGCAATTCCTGTACGTGGTGGGGCGACGCGACCGAGCGCGGAATTCGCGTCAGCCGAGTACTTCGAGAACTTTTTCGGCGAGCGGCCCGGAGGAAGCCGGGTTCTGGCCGGTGAACAGATTCCGGTCGACGACGGTGTACGGTTTCCAGATCTCACCGCGGGTGAAATCGACGCCGAGTTTCACCAGTTCGTCCTCGGCCGTCCAGAACGCTTTCGCACGCAATCCGACGGCATCTTCTTCGTCATTGGTGTACGCGGTCAGGCGGTACCCGGCGAAGGGCGATACACCGTGGCGCCTGGTCGCCAGAATCGCCACCGGGGCGTGGCAGACGATGGCCAGCGGCTTGTCCGAGGCGAGGGCCGCGGTCAGCAACCTGCCGGAGTCCGCGTCCCGCCACAGGTCCTCCATCGGGCCGTGGCCGCCGGGATAGTAGACGGCGTCGTAGTCGGCGAGGCGGGCGTGCGCCAACTGGATCGGCCGGCGTAACTCTTCGGCCGAGCGCAGGGTCTCTTCCAGTTCTTGGGCGACCTTGTCGCCACCGGCCATCGATGGCCGCAGACTCATCACATCGACATGAGGCACCACCCCGCAGGGAGTAGCCACCACGATTCGATGACCGGCACCGGTCAATACGCGATAGGGGGCGGCGAACTCTTCGGCCCAATACCCGGTGGGGTGCCGGGTGCCGTCGCTGAGTGTCCAATAACTCGCCCCGGTCACCACGAAAAGAATATCGGCCATAACAGCTTACTCCCGATCGGTTGTACAGCTGTGAGTGGTGAAGTCGATTTCACGGAACCCGAATTCGCATCCACTATAAGGCGGCTTCGCGGGGACGGGCAACAGCGCGAGAACTTCGCCGCACGCGGCGACGCCGGCGGCGAGAGCCCTTCGCACCGTCCCGAGGCAGTACCCGGCCGACGCCCGGGCATGGCCCGGGTTCCCCTATCGACGCGGCCGCCGGCCCGCGGTACGACGAGCTACCACGACCGCGGTACCCGGTCACGCGATACCCGGCTACGGTCCGGCCGAACGCGCCGGCTCAGCCTGGACGGGCTCAGCTTCGGTCGACTCGCCGACGACCTCGAGCTCAGCAAAGCGGGTATCCAAACCCCTGTTCCGCACCAAAGAGGCCCAGCAACTGGCCACCGTGGCGACTGCGGGCGAGGTGTTCGCCGAAGCGGTCGTGGCCCCGGCCGTGCCGCATCGGCGGGTCCCCCGATTGCGCGCGCTCATCGATCGGTGGATCGACGATGCCGCACAACCGCTGTTCCCCGGCGGATGTTTCTGGGGCGCGAATCTCCCGATATTCGACGGCCGTCCCGGGCCGGTCCGCGACGCGCTGCGGCAACAGCGCCGCGGTTGGCTGCACACGCTCGCGCGGGAGTTCGAGATCGTCGCTGCCACGCGGAGACGCGGCAGCGGTGACACGGATCTGGCGGTCTTCCAGATCGACGCCGTACTCAACGCGGCCACTATCGCCCTGCGCCTGGATGAGCCGAACAGCGTCGAGAAGGTGCACCGGGTGGTCGATGGTCTACTCGGGCCCGGTCACTCCCCCGCCGGGACGGACAGCCCCCGGGGAAGGGTGGTCGCCGCCGCGGCATCGGGTACGAAATCCACGTTTCCGGAGATTTCCGATCCCGCGATGGTTTGGGTGAGCCGGAAGGTGGGTACTATACCTCCGGTGCCGGCACAAGCCGTTTCGCCGCCGGCCGCCGGCACCATATTTCCGCCCAGCACCGCGATGGGTTTCGCGGTACCGGTGACGGTTTCGCGCAGCACCGCGTCCCGGTGGTCGTTCGGCTCGAGCAGGGCCAGGGCACCGATGCCCACCGCGGCCACACTCGGATACGCGGTGCGCGCGACCGCCCGGCCCACCTCGGTACCCGCGCCTCGTCCAGGAAATCTCACAGAAATGCGATTCACCGGTGGCTTCCGTGGCGCTGTTCCGAGGAGAAGCTCGACCTGCGCGACGAGGCCGCGGTGACCGCACTACCGCGATACCACATCGTGTGCACGTCGATGCCGGCCACGCGTCATCCCGAACTGGCCGCCGCGCACGACATTGCGGGCCGGCTCTGGGATATCGACACCGGACACGACCTGATGACACACGAACCCGCAGGCGGTCGCCGTCCTCCTCCGCGTGGCGGCAGCCCGATCCGGGCATTGCGCGTCAGTGCCGCACCGATCCGGTCACCGGCACGGGAGCCACATGGCCGGTCGCCGGACGGGTCCGGAACAGCGCGAGGCCGATATCCACCAGCGACGACCGCGGCAGAGAGGCGGTGTCGTGCAGCGGGGTCCATGTCGGATCGACGGTTCGACCGTCCGGCTCGGGCCGGAACCGCCCGCCGGCGACACGGACCTGGTAGAAGATGCCGACGTTCTGATGATCGGATCCTCCGGGGACCGTCCGTTCGGCTGCGGGTATCACCCTGGAATCCACGCCCAGCAGCCGCTCGACCGTGGCTGCGCATCCGGTTTCCTCACCGAACTCCCGGGCCACCGTGTCGAACGGGTCTTCTGCGTGCTCGACCCTGCCACCCGGCAGGGACCAATTCGTGTCGCCTTCGGGCGATACGTGACGGACGAGCAGCACCCGCCCGCCCTCGACGCACACGGCATACGCCGCCAACCGGAAACTCACCACACACCTCCGACCGAAAACCATCGTCACCGGCCAGAACATCATGTACTGCCGGTAATTCGCTGCGAACGGTAGCGAACGGTATGTGTCGCTCGTCGAGTTCGGGGGGCGGCGGGAGATTTCCGGCGGACGGAGATTACCTTTCGGATATCCTCCGGCCCGGAGTTTCAGGCGAGAGGGTTGGTCGAGAAGTCGACCTGACGCCGGGCGTTGGACATGGCGGTCACCGCGCAGGTGCCGACGGGGCCGGTGCGGTCGTACAGGGTGGCGGCGCCGATGGAGATCCCGGCCGAGGCGATGACATTGTCGGCCCGCAGACCGAGTTCGTAGCCGATCGGGAGGCGGGGGAGATTCACCGTCACATCGGCGTTGATATAGCCCGCGCCCTCGGATCCCCAGTGGCACAGATGGTTGGTGGCGTCGCCCATGACCGCGGCGCGCTGGAACGGGGTGATCGGTTCACCCGCGATCAGCGGCGGCAGGCTCTGCCTCTCGATCGGACAGCCTCTACCGGACGCTGCCCGCGGAACCGGCCCGCCCTCCGGCCGCGCGTCATCCCGAGAGACGAGCACCGATGCCGTCGAGCAGGAAATCGAGACCGGTGTAGAAGATTTCATCGGCATCCAGGTGGGCGGCATCGCGGATAACTGTGGCCAGCGCCGGAAATCGGCCTGTCGCGAAGGTCCGCTGCAGATAGGGCCCGAAGGCGGCCTGCCACTGCCGCTCATCCATCCCGGTGACCCGCTCGGCACGCCGCTCGGCGACCTCCCGGCGTACCGCGCCGATCACATACGCATTGACCGCATCTACCACCGGCATGACGACGTCCACTTCGACGCCGCCCATCCCGGCCACCACAGCCTCACCTCCGGCCAGTGCGTGCGGCCCGAGCTGAGGCCGCCCACCGACCAGGTCGGCAAACCATTCGTGTCGGTGCACGGCCTGCCTCGTGGTTTCGGCGAGAGACCGTAACACCTCTCGCCAACCCGCCCCGGTCGGTCGGATCTCGGCGTAGACCGTGTCGACCATCAGGTCGAGCAATTCCTCCTTGGTGGCGATGTAGCCGTACAGCCGCATCGGCCCGACCTCCAGCGCGGCGGCGACCTTACGCAGCGACACCGCTGCCAGGCCGTCCGCGTCGGCCAGCCGGATCGCCGCTTCTACGATCCGCTCCCGGCTCAACGGAGCCGGCACCGGTCGCTCCGGCGGTTCCGGCCGCTCCCACACCAACATGCCGCCGACAATACATCGCATACTCCGATACAGTGTATTGATCAATTCGGATGTATCGGAGGCGACCATGACCATCACTATCGTCGGAGCCGGACTGGGCGGCTTGGCCCTCGCCAGAGTGCTGTATGTGCACGGCATCGACGCCGTCGTCTACGAACGCGAGCTCGCACGCGATGCACGTGGTCAGGGCGGCATGCTGGACATACATTCCGGACAGCGGGCGCTGCGCGAGGCCGGTCTGCTCGACCGGTTTCACGCGATCGCCCGTATCGAAGGGCAGGATATGCGCCTCCTACAGCCGGACGGCACCTTGCTGCTGCAAGAAGACACTCCCGACGACGCCCCGCCCGACCGCCCGGAGGTCGACCGCGCCGACCTGCGTAACCTATTGCTGGATTCCCTCCCCGAAGACACGGTCCGCTGGGGGCACGCGTTCACCGCCGCCGACGAAGGTCTGGTGCACTTCGCCGACGGCAGCAGTGCGACCTACGACCTGCTGGTCGGCGCGGACGGCGCGCAGTCCCGGGTCCGCGCGCTGCTCACCGACGCCCGTCCGGCGCATATCGGCCAGAACGTCGTCGAGCTCGGCATTCCCGATATCGATCGCACCCACCCCGACCTCGCGGCAATGGTCGGACGCGGCAACTACTGGGTGCTCGGCGACAGCCTGTCCCTGGCGGCGCAGCGCAACGGCGACGGCCGCGTGCGCCTCGGCCTCAGCTTCTACAACACCGCCGCGGACTGGTTCGCCATCAGCGGCATCCCGTTCGACGACCCGGACGCCGCCCGGACGCGGCTGATCGATCTCCTCCCCGGCTGGCACCCCCGGTTCACCGCGCTGATCGCGGCCTGCGATGACACCATCGTGCCGCGGTCGATCACGACCCTCCCGGTCGGCCTGACCTGGCCGTCGACCCCGGACGTCACACTACTCGGCGATGCCGCGCACCTGATGCCGCCGGTCGGCGAGGGCGCCAATATGGCGCTGCTCGACGGCGCCCTGCTCGGTCTCGCGCTGGCCGCGCACCCGGACGACTTTCCCACCGCCGTCGCGGAATACGAACGCGAGATGTTCGAACGCACCAGCGCTGCCGCCCGGATGTCCGCGGACATGCAGGAATTGCTGATGTCACCGGACGCCTGCCAGAGGTTGCTCGAGTTCTTCCAGACGGACCCGAGGTAATCGAGATGGCCGCCCGGCCCGCACACCCATGGTTCGAGCCGTTCCACTGCTGACGTGGCAGCCCAGGGCCGGGGAGAAGGGGTTGCGCCGGCCGGTTCACGAGGTCGGGCGCCACACGCCGTTGAAATGCTGGCAGCTGTCTCTGGATGTGGACCTCACCGGCGTCTTTCTGGTGACCCGCGAGGCGATCCCGTATATCCGGGCCCGCGGCGGGGGTCACTGATCGCGGTCGCCACCACCGGTGTGGAGATGACAGACCGCGGGTCCAATGTCTACTGGGTACCCAAGGCCGCGGTCGAACGCCTCTACCTGGGCCTGGCCGCCGACCTGCGGCCGGACGATATCGCGGTGAACTGTCTGAGCCCTCCCGGATAGTACTCACCGAGGGCTGCCAGGTCGCCGGTGGTGGCGAGGTCCCGGCCGATATGGTGGAACCGCCGGAAACGATGGTCGGGCCGCGGCACTACTCGCGGCGCAGTACTGTATCGGTATCACGGCTACCGTCCAAGGCTCGGAAACCCTGCTCGTCACAGCGTGATTCCGGCTGCACAGCCATGGCGTCGCCGCCACCGCCGAGCTCTCAGGCTCCGCCGGGCCGGGCGCCGGCGTGGATCCATTGCTGATAGGTCTCGTGCCGGAACTGATAGGCAATGCCATTGACCCGGAGCAGGCCATTGCGGCGGGCCCAGTCGAGGAACAAGCCGGGCTTCTTCGGAAACTCCTTCGTGAATCGGCAAACGACTGCGGCCACGTAGAACCGGCCTGACCGTGAGCCCGACCGCTATTGCGTGCAGGACGCGGGTGGATTCGGCGATTTCCCAGTTTTCGTCGAGTCTGATGGCGGTGCTGTCTCTGCCGGAGTCGCGGCGCCGCCGGAGGCATAGGGCCAGGGACCGCAGCCACTTCTCGACGTTGCCGCTGGTGTAGTCACGGTACTTCGCGCTACCGCCGGTTGTTGCGACGGCGGCGGGAATCTGCGCCGCGAAGAGAAGTTCACGGACGGTATCGGTATCGGTGCAGGTGGTGAGCCGCGCGGCGGTGTCCGGGCTGTCGTGGAGCGTGGTAATGGTGAGGTCGAGCAACCAAGGGTTCTACTGGGCGGTGGCCAAGGGCCCGTCGGAGTGGTCACGGAGATGGCTCGTGAGGTCGGTCCAGGCCGTGTTGTGGGTGCCGATGTCGTGCTGGTAACTGGGAAGGTGGTCGATCGCCAGTTCGGTGGGCAGGACCTGCAGGGTGATCGTGGTGGCACCGTGCAGACCGTTGTCCCGGCTGACACCGGTCAGGCGATCGAACTCGGTGGATCGGCACAGAACCACGACAGGCCGGTTCCTCCACGGGGCATAGTTGAGCCGATACAGCAACGCGCGAGCGCGGGGTTTGTCTTCGTCGTCGGCGTCCATTTCGTCGAGGCCGTCGATCACGGGCGGGATCAGGCCCCGCTCGACCATTTCCTGGGCGGCATTGGCCGGCAGGCGATAGTCGATGCCGAGTCGGGTCGTCAGCCAACGGTCCAGTTCTGCTGTGCCGTCCCAACCGGCGGCGTTGACCCGCACAGGCACCGGTTCCTCGGCGCGGCGTGCTTCGGTGGCGATATCCCACGTTTTGTCCAGCAGCTGAGTCACCAAATAGGTGGCTGCCACCGTTTTGCCGCTCCCCGGCTCACCGAGCACGACCAGTCGGTGCGAGTGTTTTTCGGGGGGCAGCACGAAGTAATCAGCGATCTCCTCGACCTTCGCGCTATCCAGGATCTCCTCGGCTCGGTATGGTTGCCCCACAACGCAGTAGCCGTGGACACGTCTATGGCGACCACCGTGTCGGCCGCAGCCAAGCGGATTGGCGTCGTCGAGACATAGTTGCCGTCGATCCCCACCTCTGCCCGGCAAACAGACGTCGCTGTTCCTCCTCGAACTGATTCTGGGGCAGCGGGTTCCACCCATCGTCATAGAAGACGGTATCCAGATGGGTAACGGGCAACCCCAGCGCTTGCCCCAACCCTCGTGCCACAATCGACTTCCCGCTACCGCCGCAGCCAACTACGGCGATCCGGCGAATAGGCTTCGCAGAATCACGGCTTATCCGAGGCGCGATATCCATCGACTCTCCATCTGGATGCGTTGCCGGCCATCGGCACATCGATCAGGATGCGCCGGTTGCGGGTCGATCGAGAAGGTCCAGCAGCACGCGAAGCAATCAACCTCCGCTATCGCTGTAGCCCGCGGGTCTACTGGAGCGATGAACAGCAAGACCGTCTTCCAGAGATAGTGCGCAGCTCACGCGGTATTCCGCCGCCCGTGCTCACGTGTCGTCTACGAGTACGGCGAATCCGTCGAGGAGACGTTCCAGGCCGAACTCGAACGCTTCGCGCCCGCACTGCACGCCCCCGCGAGCGGCCTGTGCGGCGACGCC
Source organism: Nocardia grenadensis NBRC 108939 (assembly GCF_001613445.1). GTDB lineage: Bacteria > Actinomycetota > Actinomycetes > Mycobacteriales > Mycobacteriaceae > Nocardia > Nocardia grenadensis. The sequence goes on along the minus strand of NZ_BDCJ01000009.1, from coordinate 56,908 downwards.
GACGCGAGCGGCGACCGGGAACCTCGCCGGGTCGGCGACGCTCTCGGCGATCGACATCACGACCCGCATCCACTGCTCATCGCTCAGCCCGCTCGTCCTCCGCTCCTGCCGTAGCGCATTGTCGATCCGAGTCGTCTCCGACACGTGCATCAACAGCTGCGTCAGGATGCGATCCTTGTCGATATCGCTCAGGGTGGTGGCTTCCAGCGGTCGCAGCTCGAGGTCCCGCTTGAGCATCTCGCAGGGCCCCATCAGTGACCGCGGAGACGCGAGCTCGGGCAACCAGGGATGGGTGAGCTGGAGCTCACGATTAGCGTGCGCGATCTCGGTCAGGCCGGTGCGCCAATGCATGGTGGCAGGTTCCGGCCGTGCGGAGTAGGTCTCGCGGTATGTCCGGTCGACCGCCAGGGCCAACAGATCTTCCTTCTTGCCGAAGCTGTAGGCCGCCATCGTCCGGACGCCGAGGCGCTCTGCCACGCCCCGCATCGAGAACCCGGTAGCTCCGCCGGCGTCGAGGACCTCGACCGCGGCAGTCAGGTAGTCCGCAACAGTCAGGCCCGACCGGCCTACCGCGCGCGAGTCGTCCTCCCACAGCAGCGCCACAGTGTGTCCGAACCGCATCTCCACCGCCGATCTGCTCCGAATCTTGACCGGTCCAATGCTCTCACATACTCTGTGCCGTACCGATATGCTGTATCGATACGTTGTATCGACAAATGAGGAGTAGTCCAGTGACCGCATCTGCCCATGACTCGCACCAGTTGGCCATGCGCGGGCTCACCGATGAGTCCGCGCCCGCGCGTGCCCAGGGCACCATTGATATCGACGCATCGCCGGAGCGCGTATTCGACGCGCTGGCCGACGTCACGAACTGGCCGAGCTTCCGCGGCGACGTCACCGACGCCGCGTCAGAGGGGCCGGCCGCGCCCGGGCAAGCCTTCACCTGGCGCGCCGACGGGACGCCCGTCAACTCCCGTTTCGCACTGGTCGAACGGCCCACCCGCCTCAGTTGGTCCAACGGCGCGCCCGGGATGGTTGCCTCCTGCGTCTACCAATTCAGCGCTACGCCCGCCGGCGGGACCCGCATCCGGTGCGAGGAGTCGATGGATGCGTCGGTGGCGGCCCCACACATCGACGACGCCGTCCTCCGCGCGGGCATCGCCTCATGGCTCGCGGGCATCAAAGGCCATGTCGAGGCCGGAGCGGCACCGAGCCTTGACCTCGAATCCTAAGGGTCCCGGCAGTAACCGCCGCATATACCTCGCGCCGGGATGGGTAGCCGGGATCTACACCGCTGCGGTCCTGTCCGACGAACTTGTTGCTGTTCTTCCGCGCCGTAAACCCACCGGCCGTGCATCACAGCGATACCGCGGGTCAGCGACAACTCCTCCGGTGAGTCTTCACCGGTCTGGGCTCCTAGATCGAAGCGTGACTCGGTGAGGCACCGGCGTTCTACTTCGATCGCAGCACTCAACTGCGGATGTCCAACTGGTCACGTGGGCGCGTGACACTGGTCGGCGACACGGCCTACTGCCCCGGCCCAGAGGTGGGCGGCAGCACCAGCGCCAGCCTCGTCGTGATCGGCACCTACACACTGGCAGGCGAATTGGCCGCCGCGAGCGGTGATCACACCATCGCGTTCCCCGCATACGAGCGCGCCATGGCCGATGCCGTGACCGGCAGTCGCGCCTTCGCGCGGCGCGAGTCTCTGTTGCGTACCAGCCCTCACCCGCCTCGGTGTCGCGCGACGCTGAAACGCGAGAACCGGCCAGCAGGTACCTGCTGGCCGGTTCTCGCGCGCAGACCTCACTATTCGAGCCGGCGGAGCGGCGAATCGGCGAGACCTGGATAATGTCCGCTTGGATCTGTAAAGACCGATTCCTCCCAGAGAGGCCGGCGCCAGTCCCTTTCGCCTCGACGGCCGATCTGCCTGTGGTGGTCAGCTGCCCGCTGTCGTGGTGTGGTCGATGAGCGTTTGGACCCCGTCGAAAATGCGGTCGAGACCGAAGGCGAGTGAGTCGATCTGCCGGTCGGTGCCGGTGAGCGTTCGCACCAGCGCGGGGAAGCATTCGGCGTGGCGGTCGACGAGTTCGCTGGTGAGCTGCTGCCATTCACGGGCGTGGTCGGCGTCGAAATCGGCGTGCTGCTGAGCGAGGTTGCGGACGTGTCCGGCGATGAGCAGGAATACCTGATGGCGTTCGATGGCCTGCAGTCCCGTCGATTCCAGCACCTCCAAGGCCGCGTCCATCCATCGGAGTTGGTTCGGGCCCAGGAGTTGGCGGCGCATGGTGGTTGCGGTGAGCAGCCACGGATGCGTGGAGTAGATGGTCAACAGCTGACGTGCCCAGGTCAGTAGTCGCGTACGCCAATCCGTATCAGGGTCCGGCAGCCTGGGGCCGGGGGCGAGGACGGCTTCGACCATCAATTCGACGAGTTCTGTCTTGCCGGGGATGTGGCGGTAGAGGGCCATACCGGAAACACCGAACGCGGCACCCACCTTGTTCATCGACACCGCATCCAGGCCATCGGCATCGGCGCAGGCGACTGCGGCAGTGGTGATGCCGGCGATGGTGAGGCCGGGCTTGGGCCCGCGCACGGGCCCGTCAGGTTCGCCCCACAGTAGTGCGGCAGCAGTGCGCAGGTCACGGGGCTTGTTCTCGGCACGGCGGGGCATGGCCGGAGGTCCTCTTTCTGGGATCGAGTTGACAGAAGACTCGTCCGTTTATACCTTAAACGGTCATGTTTCCGTCATAAACAGTTTAAGGAGTAATCATGCGGATTCCGGGCACGAAGCACTCCCAGCGCCTGCGCATCACCGCGGCGGACGGCATCGACGAAGCCGGATTCGTGCAGATCGGCGGCATCGGCCAGTGGATCTCGATCCGCGGGGAGCACCGCGGCAATCCGGTCCTACTCGAACTCCACGGCGGACCCGGCGCTTCCAACCTCATCTACGCCACTCGCACCCGAGACTGGGAACATCACTTCACCGTGGTGCGCTGGGATATGCGAGGCGCCGGAAAAACCTTCGGCCATACCGGCCCGGACGGTCAGGGTGAGATGAGTCTGCGGCAGCTCGAACACGATGCCCTGGAGGTCGCGGCTTATGCGCAGGCCCGGCTCGGCGTCGAGAAGGTCGTACTGGTCGGGTGTTCTTTCGGCTCGTTCGTCGCGCTGCGCCTCGCCCGCCATCATTCGCAGCTGTTCTCCGCCTATGTCGGCACCGACCAGAACATCAACGCCGGCGGCCGCGACCACACCGCCTACCTGGGCTTGCTCGAACGCCTCGAAAAGACCGGCAAGCACAAGGACCTCACCGCTGTCACCGCCATCGGAGCGGACCGATCGACATGGACCACCAAGGACTGGTCGCAGTACAACAAATACACAGTCAGCTCCGATCCGCTCACCTTCGACACCGTCAAGAAAGTCGTCATGGGCTCGCTGTTGACCTCGCCCCTGCACTCTCTCGGTGAGGTCGGCACCTACCTGAAGGCCATGAGCTTCTCCGAATGCCTCGCACCCCAATCGGTCGCGATCGACGAATGGGCCGAGGGCACCACGCTCGCGACCCCGTTCTTCCTCTTCCAGGGCGATCGCGACATCATCACCCCTGCGGAATCGGCCAAGTCGTTCTTCGACGACGTCACCGCCCCCGTCAAGAAATTCGCACTCATCGAGAATTCGAGCCATTTCGCCGCCTTCCGCCGACCTGACCGCTTCCTCGACCTGCTACTCACCCACGTCCGCCCCACCCTCGCTCCGAACACGAACAACACCAAACATCGATAGACGGCATCCCGCGCCGCGCTTGGGACTATCTCGGTAAGGGTCTCTCTCTGTGTCAAGCCTCGACAAGCAGAGAGGTACCAACTTCTTCGGCGCGGTCGACGTCGACATTGACGCCGAACTCGCCCAGCTGGGACCGACCGGTTATCGGCCTCTGCGGGGACGCGACACCCTGTTCTGACCGGCCACCCGCCCTCGTATTCGAGCCCAGACGACACGGGCCTACGACCTCGCCGACCACGAGTGGCGAGTGCACCGCGTCGATCGACTGCACCCCCGCCCCACCACGCAACACTTCTCCGCCCGCGCGCTCCCTGACGACGACCTCGCTCACTTCGTGATGAGCACCCACGACCGCGGCGACACGCCCGCCGCTTGGCACTGCACCGGCACCGCCCGGCTCAACCTGCCCGCTCGCATCGTGGCCCGCTGGGCACCAGGCGGCTCCGTCGTGGAACACCTCGACACCGAGCACTGCCGGCTCACTCTGGGCGCCTGGTCCTGCGCCGACGTCACCGGCATCCTCGCCACCTTCGACACCGAATCACCGAACTCCACCCACCTGGCTCGTCCATGCATGCCGCCGCCTGATACATCGCTGGGCCACTATTGCCAACGCCGGAGCCGCCCGGCTGATGACGCTGTCCGCCGAACCCCAGACCGGCGGCATCCAGCTCGAACTGCTGACCGGCCCGCTCACTGGGCCGACCGCAACCCGGACCGGGTTGCTGGTGTGGTCTCTGTCGACGGCGGAGTTCCGTGGGGATACACCGGTGAGGAAGGGCGAGAGATGATTCGGCGTGTGTGGCGCCGGATGCGGTGGTTCCTGCCGCTCGTGCGTCCGTTCGGTATGTCCGCTTCGATGAGTGCCGCTCAGCATGCCGAGGTAAACATCGAGATCAACGAGGTCTGCGCCGCGCTCGAACCGGTCCGGGACCGATTGGCCTGCCCCAGATCCGGCGGAAGGATTTCCGGGCTGTTGCTGCCGCCGTTCGGGAGACCGCGGCAGCATGCGATGGACAGGATCGCTGAGTCGATGACCTACGGGGTGACCATCGGCCAGGCGGCCGTGTTCGCCGGCATCACGATCAAAACGGTGCGGCATTACCACAAGCTCGGCCTGCTCGACGAGCCGGCGCGCGACAGCTCGGGTTACCGGCGATACGGCTCACCCGAACTGTTGAGGTTGGTACAGGTCAGGACACTGGCCGCCGCCGGGGTGCCGCTGGCCGACATCGGCCCGCTTATCGACTCCGACCCCGCGCAGTTCGCCGATGCACTCGCCGATGCCGAACAACGCCTCACCGCACGAATCACCGAGTTGACCGCGCAGCGAGATATGCTCCACCGGCTCACCTCCGGTGACCGCACCTTGTTGCCCGACCGCGCGGTGGCATTGCTGGAGGGAATGCCGACCCTCGGCTTCACACCACACGACGTGCAGACCGCCCGAGAATCCTTCGTGCTGGCCAAAGCGCTGGTCTCCGAAGGCTTCGACGACTACCTCACCGATATCGAGCACGCGCTGCACGACCCCCGCTTCGTCGAACTGGCCGAGCGGAGCGCCGAAGTCATCGGCTGGGAACCGGACGACCCCCAATATCCACGGACGAGCGCCGGGGCCGAGCCGCGCCGGTCGCGGTTGGTGCCGATGGTCAATGTACAGATCACCGGGCATTCCAACGCCACAGCGGGTTACCCATACGCGCCGAACCGCACCGGGCGATCCGCCGCTCGGGGTAGCGGTCTCCCGGTATTTCCGCCCGGCTCGGCGCGCCGATCGCCCTGCCGGGAGCACATCGGCGGCGTCTCGACGCTGCTCGTCGGCCGCTATGGGCTCACCCCTGATCGTCCAGAACCTCCCGCAGCCTGTGCGCGAATTCCTCGGGCTGCCCCGCATATCCGAATTCTCCGTCGAGGAATCCGCCGTGATGACTGGGGAACACGGTCACGCGCTGACCGAGCAATTCCGCGGTGGCTGTCGCGGTGCGGCCGGTGAACGTATTCCCTGTTTCCATACCTACAGCGATGACGATGCGGGTCGGCGCGGCGGCCGTCGCGGTGAGGTCGGGCCGATAGCTGGTGACCGCCCGGGAGCGATCCGACAGCAGCGGGTCGTCTCGCGAACCGTCGTCCTCGGCCGGCATCCCGAACAGGGCGGGGTCGGCGGCCGGTTGCGCGAAGTACTCGTCGGTGAACTCGCCCTGCCAGGAGGTCATCGCGAGAAAGGCCGCCATCCCGGCACCGGAGCCCTTTGCCTCGTAGGTGTCACGCACGGCCACCCGGGCACGTTCGGCCGCCTCGGCATCGGGCAGCACCGGAATCAGCGGCGGCTCGTGCGCCACCAGGGTGATCACGTCGCCGGGGTGGGCCGCCACGAGCGCGAGCGCGGTCACCGCACCGCCGCTGCTCGCGAACATCTCGACGGGACCGGCACCGAGCGCCTCGACAACGGCATGCACATCCTCCGCTTGGACCTCCGGTTCGTGATCGACGCGGCCGTCTTTGCGGACACTGCGTCCGATGCCTCGCGGGTCATAGGTGACAACAGTGCGGTCGGGAAAATATGTGGCAAGGGCCCGGAAGCCGGCTGCTGCCATGGGTTGACCGATCATGAACAGCGGCGGCCGTCCCCCGGCGGTGGGCAGCGGGCCGTGCACGTCGTAGACGATATCGGCACCGGTGGTTTCGAGAGTATGCGTCGACATACCGGTGACGACGCCATCCGGGCCGAGAACTCATCGCGCCCCGCCACAACCGGCCGAGATCCGCCGGTCCGCGACGGCTACCCGAGTTGTCGATGCAGGTCAGCGTGGCGACGAACTCGGCATCCTCGCCCGTGCCGGGGGCCATCGCCAATGCGGCCACGACCCGCCACGCCTCGTCGTCACCGAAGTCGGTCCGGATGAACAGCGACACGTCGTCGTCGAGGTAGTCGTCCAGACTGCGCTCCGTGCCCAGCGCTTCGGTGAGTGCCGCATCCGCCCGCACGGCCGCGTCATCTGGGATGCCGCCGGGGTCCTGTTCATCCCCGTCCGGCGAAACGATGGAGGCGATGATCCGTTCACAATCGGTCGGCGACAGTGGGATATCGCTGCGGACCTCGAATGTCCAGGGACCGAGAGCCTCTCGGTGTACTACCGACGTTTGCTGTATCGAGGGGTCCGGCTCGGGTTCGCCGGCATCGGTATGCCACTGGCGCAGGGTGAACGACATTCGGTGACGGTAAGGCACCGTACCGACACCTGGCGTCTGCGCCTGCGGTACCGGTGTTCACCATCGCGCCAACCGCCGCCGAACAGGTGGGTGGTGCCACGTGCCCAGCCCGGGTCGCCTTCGCGCACGAAACCGGCCCCGCGCCCATGATCTCGCCGAGCAGATCGTGCCTACCGCGCAGCGAACCGGAAGCCCGCCGCGTGCCGGATCGGCCTCGGTCCTCACCCATCAGGCCCCGGCCGTGGTCATGTTCAGATCTCGGGCGGTCCGATCGGCCTCGGCCCTCGACACGTTCGCTCGGTCCTCCGCCGGTCCTTGTACAGCCCGACCTAGCCCGATCGGCCGGAACTTGCCGGAAGAGGTGACCGCTCGCCCCGATCTGTGCCGGCGGCGCCGAACCAGCGCGGCAGGTGCTCGAGCAAATCCTGTTGTTCGTCGCCGACCCATGTCACGTGGCCGTCGGGGCGGAGCAGAACGGCAGGTACCTCGAGTTCCGCGTCGACGGCGACGACGTGGTCGATCCGATCCGTCCACCCGGTGACCGAGAGCCGCCCGGTCCGGTCGAGCAGCAGGCCGCGGCCCGCGTGCATCAACTCGTAGAGACGAGCGGGCCCCAATCGCATGTCACGCAGCCGCCGGCCGAGCAGCTCGTGCCCCTCGCCGAAGTCGTAGCGGATACCGATCGCGACGATCTTCTCGATCAGGTAGCGGTTCACCTCCTCGAAATCCATCAATTCCGACAGCAGCCGGCGCACCGCCCGCGGGCCCGGTTCGGTGGACATCAGCTCGGCCTGCGCGCGGGTGTTGTCGAGCACGTCGACGGCCACGGGCCGCCGTTCGCTCTCATAGCTGTCCAACGACCCCTCCGGCGCCCAGCCGTTGATCTCGGCAGCCAGTTTCCAGCCGAGGTTGAACGCGTCCTGAATGCCCAGGTTCAGCCCCTGTCCACCCATCGGCGGATGGACGTGCGCCGCATCGCCGGCCAGCAGCACCCGTCCGACTCGATACCGCTCGGCCAACCGGGTGGCATCGCCGAAACGGGACAACCACCGCGGCGAATGCACACCGAAATCGGTGCCGGCGAACACTCGCAGCTGCTGCGCGAATTCCTCCAGAGTCGGGGTGACCGAACGGTCCTCGACCACCTCGGCCGCGGGTACGACGACCCGATACACCCCGTCGCCCAGCGGGCCCAAGCCGAAACGCAGTTGCGTCCTACGAACCTCGGCGACGGTGGCGCTGATCGTGGCCGGGTCCTCGGTCACCTCCATTTCGCCCACCAGCGTGTCGTTGTAGGACGGGTCGCCCAGGAAATCGACACCGAGCAGTTTGCGCACCGTACTGCGGCCGCCATCGCAACCCACGAGGTACCGCGCGCGCAATCGCGTACTATCGGCCAGTTCGACGTCCACCCCGTGCTCGTCCTGGCTCAGCCCGGCCACCTCGCTGCCCCGCCGGATCTCCGCCCCGAGTTCGGCGGCGTGCTCGGCCAGCAAGGGCTCGGTGACAGTCTGCGGAATTCCGAGAACGTAGGCGTGCGCACTGTCCAGACCTTCGGGGGCGGGCTTGGCGATACCGGCGAAGAATCCCCCGAGCGGGTGCTTACGGCCGCGCGCGAGAAACCGCTCCAGCAGACCCCGCTGATCCATCACCTCGATACTGCGCGCATGCAGACCCAGCGAACGGACGAACGCGGGCGGCTGCAGCTCCTTCTCCAGTACGACCACGCGCACACCGTGCAGGCGCAGTTCCCCGGCCAGCATCGAACCGGTCGGGCCACCGCCGGCAATGATCACATCGAACATGAGCCCCCCATCCACTGAGAGTTCGGAGTTCCACCAGATGCTCACACTGTTCACACACAGTTCGAACCCCGCGTTTTCGCAGGTCCTGGCCTTCGGCCGGATATTCTGCGCCATGTCCCGGGCCTTGCCGCAAGTCCCCCTGTGCGATATATGTTGAAAGGGGAAGGGGTACACGACCACCGATCGGAGACTTGGGAACACCGGCGGAGCATCACGGATGAGCCTTCGGCATGCCATCGCCGTCGATGCAGCCGTTGATTTTCTTCGGCAGCCGCTGCTGCACCACACGCTCGACCGACGTGCCAGTCCTCCCAGGTCGACCGGCCGGGACCGACTTACGCCCCGCTCCGGGTCAGCTCGCAGTCCGGACCTTGCCCCAGACGATCAGCGCCCAGCCCAGGCACACGAACGCCGCCGTGCTCGTCATTGTGCGCACAATATTCCAGGCCACCCACCGCGCCTCGGCGAATGCCTCCCGTACCGCTGCCGGATCGGCCAGGTCGGCGGGCGCGCCCGCGGCCTTCAACGCGTCGTTGAGCGGCAGATGTACGGCGAAGGTGATCACCACGGCCACCAGGTAGAGCACTGCCGCGGCCACCACCCAGAACAGCACCGAGCGGCTGTCGCCGCCGAAGTTCAGCAGCGCTGCCGCGATCGACAGGATCAGGGCCCCCAGGAAGGTGGCCAGGAACAGCGGATTGATGATCGCGCGGTCGATCGCCTGATACGCACCGATGAAGGTGCGGTCGTCGGTCGTCCGCAGGCCGGGCATGATCGCCACCGCGTAGATGCCGAACACTCCCGCCATCAGGCCGGTGGCCACGGTGGCCGCGATCAGTACGACGGTCCGGAGTCCGTCCATCTCTTCTCACCTCGTTCGAGTAGTCCCGATTCCCGTTCGAGACCCGCAGAGGCAGCCCTGAACAGGGCAACGGTACCGGCGGCCACCCGCACCCACCAGTGCTGAAAACGAGGGTCCTCCCACATCGCTTCGCCATCACCCCGGTCGCCGGCGAAAGGTGTGATCTGCGTCGGTGAACTGTCGGAAGCGAAGCCCGACCCCAACTCGGAACTGTCGGCCGTGCGGACAGGTGTGATTGTCTGTCACCTGTGATGTCGAAGTCGGTCCGCGCCGGTATCCAGGCTCTCGCCTGGGCCGCGACGCTGGCAGGTTCGGTCGGGGTCGGATTGCACTTCAGCCGCTCGTCGGCGCAACCGCTGGTCCTGGGCGCTTCCATTGCGCCGTACCTGATGGCTTCCGCACCGGTCGCCCTGGCGGTGTGGGTGGCCGTGCGGCAGTGGCACGGCGTGGCAGTGGCGGCCCTCGTTGCCGCCGCCGCGGCATGGACCCAGGGTCCGCTGTATTTCGGCCACCCGGGTACCGCCGACGGCCCCGAACTGACAGTGATGCAGGCCAATCTCCTGTTCGACGGAGCCGACCCCCGGGCCCTTATCCAGGAGGTGCGGGACCGGAAGGTCGGTGTGCTCACCGTCAACGAACTCACACCGGCGGCGGTCGCGGATCTCGGCCGGGCCGGCCTCGACGAGGTGTTGCCGTACCGGTACCTCTCCCCCGGCCGGACCGCGGCCGGCACGGGGATCTGGAGCGCCTACCCGCTGTCGGAGACCGTCGAATACGACGGCTTCGTCCTGAACCAGCTCGCGGCGACGGCGAATATCCCCGGCGTCGGGCCGGTCACGGTGTACGCGTTCCATCCGGTGCCACCGGTCTACGGCACGCAGGTATGGGCCGACGAATTGTCCCGGCTGCGCGATATTCTCGGCCGATCGTCGGTCGGCCGGCCGGTGATCGCCGGCGGCGACTTCAACGCGACCCACGACCATTCGCAATTCCGCGCGCTGATATCGGGGCGTTTCCATGACGCGGCCGAACAAGCGGGCGCCGGACATCTCGTCACCTACCCGACCGACAAATGGTGGCCGCCGGTGGTCGGTATCGACCACATCGTTCTCGCGGACGCTCGCGCGGTCGCGGTGGAAACCGTCGGACTACCCGGCGCGGACCATCGCGCCCTGGCCGCGCGGGTCCGTCTGCCGGGTGCCTCCTGACGGGCGCGGATCATGGGTGACGCCGCCGCGGAAATCCTGTCCCGTAAGGCGCGATACAACACCGGCAACTGCTATTTCGACGCCACCGCCCTCATCGAATCCGGCCGGACCGGCCTGGTCGGAATACGGCGGCGGCACGAACCCGATCCCGGATATGTTCCTCGGCCGAGCTGTCGACCGTCGGACAGGGTTCGGTGAACCTCGTGGCGCCGGAGAACGAGGCCGGCGCCTCGGCTCAGGCTTCGATCGCGGTGCCGCAGATTCCGCACACCTCGAGTGAGCGGCGCTTCCAGCGTGCGACCGGGACGAAGAACACCGTGAGCTGTTTGAACTCTTGTACCCGCAGCCATTGCGTCGTGTTGTGGCAGCGTGGGCAGGTCCGGGTTCCGCCGGGGCCGAGGTTCCGCCGCTTGGTGCCGAAACCGAAGATGAAGAACATCAACCCAGCGTAGAGGGGAGACGGGACCCGCCCCATCGAACCGGCCGAGCGGGCGGGGCGGCACGGTCAGTCCGGTCGCGTGGCCACGACGGCGAAGTTCAGTGGGATCCGCGGCGCTTCCGGCGGCAGCGTCCACCCCTGCGGGCACAACACCAGGCCGGGGAAGGCAGGCCAGTCCATGGCGGGCAGTTCCTCCACCGCGGCGATCCGCAGCCCCGCTCGGAGCAGCGCGCCGACCACCTCGCCCAGGCCGTGCCGCCACTCGGACACGGTGTCGTGCGCGATCTGCCCGGACGAGTCCTCGGTATAGCTACCGGATTCGATGTAGATGCGGTGACCGCCGCCGCCCAGATAATCGTCGGTGATCTGCCAGGGCTCGAATTCCATGGATCCGAGGATCGGATGGTCGTCGCGGATCAGGAATAGCCCGCCGGGTTCGAGGAGGTCGTGGATCGACCGCGCCCAGTCATCCAGTTCGGGTAGCCATACAATGGTTCCGGCACTGGTGACTACGAGGTCGAACCGGCGGTCCAGCACGGCCGAGGCGAATCGTGCGTCGCCTTCCACGAAGGTGATCCCGCGACCGGCGGCCTGCGCGATCCGCGCGGCGTGCCTCAGCGAGTTGGGCGAGAAATCGAGCCCGTGCACTTCGACCGCGCCCAGGCGGGACCAGGAGAGTGTGTCGATGCCGATATGACACTGCAGATGCAACAGGGACCGATCCCGTACTCCGGATTCCGGCAGATGCGCGGCCAGCACCGCCAGATCATTGCGCACCACCGGAGAGATCCGTTCGGCATCGGCTACGAAGGCATCCACGTCGTACATGCGCGAACGCCGGTGGACCTCGGCCCGGTCGTCCCAGTTCGCCCGGTTGGCGGCAATCGCCGCGGCCTCGTCCATCATCGGTCCTTTCTACAGGTCGGTAGCACGGGCGACCTTTTTATCACACCCGTGATACAAACCTGAACCGATTTTCTAGACTGGACCGGTGCCGGTCCGAGTAGATGCCGAGGCGCGCCGCCGCCATATCGTCGACGCCGCGCTGCGCCTGATCGTGCGCGGCGGTATCGCCGCCGCGACCTTCCGGAAGGTCGCGGTGGAGGCCGACCTGAACGTGGGGTCGGTGCGGCACTACTTCGCCGACCACGAATCGCTGGTCGTGGCAGTGGCGGCCGAGGTCGGCAACCGGATGGGGCAACGCCTCACCCGTCACCCCGCACCCGGGAACGGGGACCGCGGGGCGGCCCGCGGGCACCTGCTCGCCGTGCTCGCGGAACTGGTACCGCTGGACGAGGAACGCCACCGGGAAGCCGTCGTCCTGCTGGAGATCATCGCCGCATCCCGGCTCGACCCGGCGTTCGGGCCGGTGGTGCGGCAGATGGCCGCGGATCTGCGACAGGTACTCACCGACGCGGTGGCCGCGACCGGCACCGCCGACCCGGCTTCGGCCGCCGCGCATCTTGCCGCGCTGATCTCCGGTTTGTCGCTGGACGCGGTCACGCCGCACGGGTCCGTCGACCGCGCGACGATTCTCACCGTGCTGGAACGACACGTAATGACCCTCTGAGACCACCGAGCCCGAAACGGGCGGTGTCCGAGAAAGAGGAAGCGCTGGAGGTCGAACGGCCGGGCAACCGATGACGAGTCGACAGCCGGGCGGAATACTCCCCCTATTACGCCGCCCCTGCCGTCGGCTCCCCTCAGAACGTGGCCGGCATACTCTCCCAGCCGCGCACTGTGGAGGTCGATGAGAGTTTGGCGTCGGACGCGTCGGCCTCCCACTCCGGGAAGCGTTTCAGGATCTCCTCCAGTGCGATCCGGCCTTCCAATCGCGCCAGCGCCGAACCCATGCAGAAGTGAGTGCCCACGCCAAAGGCCAGGTGCGGTTTGGCCTCCCGGTGGATATCGAAGACATCGCCGTCAGGCGCGAATTGGCGGTGGTCGCGGTTGGCGGCGCCGATGAGCATCATCATGGCGCTGCCCGCGGGCACCGTCGTGCCGTGGAATTCGATATCCCGGGTCACATAGCGGGCCACGTGCGGCGCGGGGGGTTCGAAGCGCAGCAGTTCCTCGATGGCGGCGGGAATGAGAGACGGGTTCTCGACGAGTTCGCGGCGCTGGTCGGGGTGTTCGGAGAGGACCTTGCCCGCCCAGCCGATCAGCCGGCTGGTGGTCTCGTTACCGGCCACGGATACGAAATTGATGTAGGCGAGCACCTCGGCGCGGGTCAGGTGGCGCAGGGTGCCGGTCTCGTCTTCGAATTCGACATCGAGCAGTTCGGAGATGATGTCATCGGAGGGGTTGTCGGCCCGCCAGTCGACGTACTTCCCAAGAAATTCACCGGCCAGGCTCTCCGCCGAGAACTGCATCGGCTTGCCCTCTTCGGTGCGTGTCAGGTCGTTGGCACGATCCCGGACCGCCTCCTGTTCCTCTTCGGGAATGCCGAGCAGCATGCCGATGGTCCGCATGGGCATCTGCGCGCCCAGGTCGGCGATGAAATCGATACGGCCGGTGCCGACGAACGGGTCGAGGCTGCGCCGGCAGAACCCGCGCACCTTTTCTTCCAGCGCGGAGATCTTGCGCGGGATGAACATGCGCGACAGCAGTTTGCGGTGCATGGTGTGGACGGGTGGATCCTCGAAGAGCAGCACACCCGGCGGGATCTCGATATTCGTCTGGACGAGTTCGATGATCGCGCCACGCGCCGAACTGAAGGTTTCCTGGTCCATCAGGGCGGCATTGACGTCGGCGAACCGGCTCAGTGCGTAGAAATCGTGGGTTTCGTTGTAGTAGAGCGGTCGCTCGTCGCGGAGCCGTTTGAACATGGGATACGGGTCGGCGTTCAGCTCGACATCGTAGGGGTCGTAGTAGATGTTGCCGGGCAGACTGGTCGTCACAGGTCGTTTCCTCTCCGGGAGTTGTGCGGCGTGGTCATCACGTCACAGGTAGCGGTTTACGCCGAAGGCGAGCTTGTCGTGTTCGAACTCGGCATCCTCGGCCGCAATCGCCAGGCGCATGGCGGGAATCCGCCGCAGCAGGGTTTCGAAGACGATCTGTAATCCCCCTGGGCCGGCTGCTGGCCGACGCACTGGTGCGGGCCGAAACCGAAGCCGACGTGCGAGCGGGCCGGGCGGGTCAAGTCGAGCTTGTCGGGCTCGGGGAACTGGGCAAGATTCCAGTTGGCCGGGGCGAGGTCGATGATCAGGCCCTCACCGGCCCCGGGATCGTCTGAGCGCCGATCTCGGTATCGTCGAGCGCGGCTCGGCGCTGACCGTTCTGGATGATGCTGAGATAGCGCAGCAGCTCCTCGTCCCGGCCGCTACCACCGCGCCCACGCCCCGCTACTCGGTCAGGACAACCACGCGGTACTGGCCGAACTCGGATACAGCACGGCGGAGGTGGCCGCTCTCGAACGCGACGGGGCGGTGGGCGGGACACCACGCTTCTGATCCACATTGACAGCATGATGTCGTATTGACAGGATATTGTCATGATCCCGAAATTCGTGCACGTGGCCGTCTTCGACACCCTCGCCGACTGGGAGGTGGGCGCGGCGACCGCGCATATCAACAACGACGCCTGGCACCGCGAACCCGGCGCCTACCGCACCCGTACCGTCGGCATGAGCACCGAGCCCGTCACCACCATGGGTGGTATGCGCATCGTGCCCGATATCGCCCTGGCCGAACTCGCCCCGGCCGACAGCGCCATGCTCATCCTGCCGGGCGCCACCGGCTGGGAACGCGGTGAGCTCGACGCCTTCACCCGGAAGGCCCGCGAATTCGCCGCGGCCGGCGTCCCGGTCGCCGCGATCTGTGGCGCGACCTTCGGCCTCGCGCGGGCGGGTCTGCTCGACGAACGCCGGCACACCAGTAATGTCGCCGCATTCCTGGCCGCCAGCGGGTACGCGGGTGGCGACCACTACGTCGACGAACCGGCGGTCACCGATCGCGGGGTGATCACGGCGAATTCCACCGCGCCCTTCGAGTTCGCGCGCGAAGTGCTGGCCGCCCTGGAGATCTACGAACCCGAGGTACTCGACGGCTGGTACCGCCTGTTCGGCGCGGGAGATCCGGCGGGTTACGCGGCCCTGGCCGAGTACGAGGCGCGGCAGGCAGCGGTCTGAGGTCCGGGCATCGTGCAGAATTCCGAGCAGCAGCTGTTCAGTACGGCCGCCCTCACCTCGTTTCGGCTCAACGGCCAGTTCCTCGCGATCGCCGAGGACCTGGCCGGGCCTGCCGGTCTCACCGCCGCCTGGTGGCAGGTGCTGGGCGCCGTACTGCACGAACCGCTCCCGGTGGCCGGCATCGCCCGGGCAATGGGTGTCACCCGGCAGGGGGTCCAACGGATCGCCGACCTGCTGGTGGAACGCGGTCTCGCGGAATACCGGCCGAATCCGGCGCACCGCCGCGCGAAACTGGTCGCGATGACCGACGCGGGTCACGCCGCGGTGACCCGGATCACGCCGCGGCACGCCGAGTTCGCTGCCCGGCTCACGGCCGAACTCGGTATCGAGCGCCTGACCGAGATAGTGGCCGCGCTCACCGACCTCTCCACGGCCGTGACAGTGCTCGAACCGCCCGAATGAGCCGGGTACCGCTCAGATACCGGCCAGCCGGCGCACGATGGACAGCGGCAGCACCTTCATCGCGTAGGCCAGCGGTACCCACGGCCACGCCGGGCAGTAGGCCTTGAACCGACGCTTCTCGATCGCCGACACCATGGAGCGGACCCCGGTGCGGGTATCGACCAGGAAGGTGGGCGGATGCGCGGCCTTGTCGTTCATCTCCGAAGCGATATAGCCGGGATAGATGATCGAGACATCCACCCCCGGGACCCGTTCCGCGGCGATGCCCTCGGCCAGCGCGGCCACCCCGGCCTTGCTCGCGGCGTAGGCGGTCATCGTCTTGGGCATACCGCGGACCGCGGAGATCGATGAGATCACCACGAGATGACCGCCGCCCTGCGCGCGGAAGATCTTCATGGCCGCCTCCAGCTGAGCCATGGCGCCGAGGAAATTGGTCTGCACGGTCTGCCGGTTGGGGCGTTCGCCCCCCTTCCCGAACGGCACCCCTTTGCCGAGACCGGCATTGACGATCACCCGGTCTATCCGGCCTAGGTCGGCGGCGAAACCGTCGAAAACCTCGGGCACCGCGTCGAAATCGGTGACATCCAGTTCGGCGACCCGCACCCGGGTCCCGGGATGCGCCGCCTCGATCTCCCGGGCCAGCTCGCCGAGCCGCTCCGTGCGCCGGGCGCACAGGGCCAGGTCGTAGCCGACGGCGGCGAACTGCCGCGCCATCTCGGCGCCCAGACCCGAACTCGCACCGGTGATGAGGATCGAACCTTTGCCCACTGTGCTGCGTCTCCTGCGTTCGGGCCGGCACCGGTGCCGGGTGCGGCGTTGATCGGCGGTGCCCCGAGCCTAACGGCTGCGCGGACGCCCACCGTCGGTTCCGGCGCGGACAGGCGACGCGCCGCACCAGGCGACCGGACTCGGCACGGTCGCCGGTACCGACTCAGCGAGCGGCCCGGACCCGCTGCGACGCCGGTGCCACGAACGGGGTGAGGGCCTGTTCGATCTGCTGGTGCGAGGGCCGGCTGTATCGGCGTCCCGGAAGTCCGTCCTCGGGCGCGCCGGTGGCCGCGCGACACGGATCCGGCACCGCGGCAGCGGGATCCGTACCGAACGCGTCGCCGGTGATCTCCATCGCGGCCAGCCGGCTCCCGGTGCGGGCCTCGTACACGGTGAGGCGATAGACCGCCGTGAAGAGGTTGAGGGTGCGGCCCACCGGCTGTCCGGGTGCGGGCGGGTACTGGCAGGTGTGCACGAGTTCCCCGCGGCGTTCCTGTCCCACGCACGCGACCAGCTGCACCGCACCGGAATCGATCGGCCGCCATACCGCCGAGGGCCCGAACGCGGTGTACTCGGCCAGTTCCTCGCCGAGATACACCGGACTGGGCCCGGCCGCCGAATACGGTGCGGCGGCGGGATTCCCCTCACCGCCCGCGCACAGGTCACCGTATTCGGTGACATCGAATCGGGCGAAGCCGGACGCCGCGAAAACTGTCGCCGTCACGGCCGCGAGCGCCACCCCGGCCAACCCCAGTACCGCTGGATACCGCAGATCCTTCCCGCGGCGCACGGGTCCGCCGTGGGCGCGACTCTCCCAGGGCTCCCGGGGTGGCCGGGCCGCCGGGCGCGGACCGGACGCGGCCCGGCGCGCTCGCGCCGGAATCGCCCGGAGCCCGGCGAGACCCCGCCGCGCCGGCGCCGGGACGCGGTCACCGATCCGGTGGCCACCATCGGACTCGGAAGCAGGCGCCGCCCCGGGGAAGTCCCGGCCGCCGTGCCCGGGTGAACGGGACCCGATACGGGCGGGGCCGGCCGGCTCGTCGTCCCCTTGCGAGCCGGCGAATTCGCGCGACACCGCCGGATCCGGCACTGCCCGTACGCCGGACTCGGCCGCACTCCCGTACCCGGCCGTTGTCGGCGCCGCACTGCCGTGCCCCGCTGTTGCCGCCGCTGGACCACCGTGCTCGACCAGGGCAGCGGCCGGATCATCGCGCACGGCCGTGGGTGCCATCGGAGCGCCGGGCTCGACCGATGCCGCCGGCGAGCCGGTCCGCGCCACCGGCTCCGGGCCGGCCTCTCGTTCCGAGCCCCCCCGCCGCGGCAGTGTTTCCACCGCCATACCAGCGGAAACACCATCGTCGCGCTCATCGCCGGTAACCCTTTCCCCGACACCGGATTCCCGCGCGGCCGGGCGCCCGGCGCCGTCCTCCACCCCGGCATCCGGACCGGGCAACCGTTGATCCGAGCCGGTCCGATCACGAGCCGAGGTAACCATGTCCCGCATACCGGCCGAGTTCGCCGCATCGCTCGCCACCGGGCGCTCGTCTCCGCTCCGCAGCTCGCCGGAATCGGCCGGGCCCGTATCGATTCCACGGGTGATCTCACCGCGCTCAGGATGCGCGTCCGGAGCGGCCATCGGTGCGGGTAGGGCGCTCGAAAACCGGAGCGGCGGGCCGGAGGGGTCATCCTGTTCCACGGAAGCACCGGGTGGCGCAGCCACGAATTCTTCGGTGACGTGTCCTTCCCGGGGTAGGCCGGACGTCGTGGATAGCGCTGCGACAGGGCCCGGTTCAGTCGAGGCCACCGGCTCCGCTGACCCGCCCGAAGCGGCACGAGTACCGGCAGTGCTGCCGGGCGCGACAGCGAACCCCTCCTGGCCGAGTGCGTCCGGATCGGGCAGATATCTTGTCGCTCCCAGGATCTCGAAGGCCCGCTCGATGTCCTCGCCGCGCCAGCGCATCGGGCCCGTAGCCGATCGCTCGAAATACTCGGTCAATCCCTCGGATCGACCGATCCGGACCAGGACGGTCTCGATACCGTCCTCCGGCGGCGGCGGTGTCCATGTGATCCGCGAACCGGTCTTGGGGATCAATACCACGAGTACATCGATATGTTCGGAGAGACCGTGCCGCCGGAAGAGCGCGGTCAGTTCGCTGCGCACTTTGCGCCCGCGCAGCACCGGATTCGGCGTGGACTTCCCGGTGCGCAGATCCGCGGCGCCGTCACCGAGTTGCCAGCGCCCGGTGGGTCCGGTGGTGAGCACACCGTGCTGGACCGAACCGAAATCGGCCAGTACCACCAGCGTGCAGGTGTACGGCGTCCAGATCAGCAGGTCGGTGTCCGGCGCGGACCGGCGGCGCGAACGCTGTTGCGGCGAACCGAGCAGTGCCACACCGCCCGTCCGGCCGGCGCCGGGGCCCCAATCGGAGACGAGTCGCCGGACGAAACGTTGAACACCCGACAATTCGGTGCTCTGCACGCGTACAATCACGGCGACCCCTACTTCGGTGACCACGAAACCCGCGCACACCACAGGGGCGCCAGGGACACTCGAATCTCCCTGGCGCACAGTGCGATTGGATGCGCCGTCGTCCATGGTAGCAACACACAGGACGGCGCACGAGGGGCTGCGCCCGCATCACTGCGCTCGCAGTCGGGCGGAGACCGGCCACCGGGACTCTCCTCACACCGGACACGCCCGATTCCGCCGGACAGCACCCGGACGGCCGACCAGCGCGGTACGTTTTATACACCAGAGCCGGTCTGGTAGTGCGGCCAGCCATCGGTAGAAGCGGTGACGCGAGCTGCACGCGGTTGTCCGGGACCGCTTCGAGGAGAACGTCGCATGTCGCAGCACGAGCTATCCCACGAGGTCGTTTCACTGGTCGCGGAAGGCGAGGTACTGCGGCTCGATGCCCAGCCCGTCGACTACGCGATAGTCATCCTCTATTTCGTCTTCGTCCTCGGTATCGGGCTACTGGCCCGGCAACGGGTGTCGTCGAGTATGGACTTCTTCCTCTCCGGACGGTCCCTACCGGCCTGGGTCACCGGGCTCGCGTTCATCTCGGCCAACCTCGGCGCGGTCGAGATCATGGGCATGTCGGCCAACGGCGCCGAATACGGTTTCCCCGCCTTCCACTACTTCTGGATCGGTGCGGTCCCGGCCATGCTCTTCCTGGGTGTGGTGATGATGCCGTTCTACTACGGCTCCAAGGTGCGCAGCGTGCCGGAGTTCATGCGCCGCCGCTTCGGTACCGGCGCGCATCTGGTGAACGCGCTCAGTTTCGCGCTGGCCCAGGTCCTCATCGCGGGGGTCAACCTCTATCTGCTCGGCACCATTCTCAATGTCCTGCTGGGCTGGCCACTATGGGTGGCGGTGATCGCGGCGGCGATCATCGTGCTCTCCTACATCACCCTGGGTGGGTTGTCGGCGGCGATCTACAACGAGGTGCTGCAGTTCTTCGTCATAGTGGCCGCGCTGCTCCCGCTGACCCTCATCGGTCTGCACCGGGTAGGCGGCTGGGACGGATTGCAGGACAAAGTGGCTGCCTCCCCCGGCGGCCCCGCACAGCTGGACTCCTGGCCGGGTAACGCGTTGTCGGGCTTCGCCAATGATTTCCTGTCCATCCTCGGCATCGTGTTCGGCCTCGGCTTCGTGCTCTCGTTCGGGTACTGGACCACCAACTTCGTCGAGGTGCAGCGCGCCCTGGCCACCCATTCCATCGCCGCCGCGCGCCGCACCCCGATCATCGGCGCCTACCCGAAGATCCTCATTCCGCTGATCGTGATCATTCCCGGCATGATCAGCGCGGTACTGGTCCCGCAGATGGCCCAGTACAAAGCGGCGGTCACCGCGAACCCGGACGTGGAAAGCGACGTCACCTACAACCAGGCGCTGCTCTACCTCATGAAGGAAGTGCTGCCCAACGGTTTACTCGGGGTGGGCCTGGCCGGCCTGCTGGCCGCCTTCATGGCCGGGATGGCGGCCAATGTCTCGGCCTTCAACACGGTGTTCAGTATCGACCTGTGGCAGCAGTACGTGGTCAAGGACAAATCCGACGGCTACTACCTGCGGGTGGGCCGGCTGGCCACGGTGGGCGCCACCATCGCCGCCGTCTTCACCGCCTTCATCGCGGGCGGGTTCAGCAACATCATGGACTACCTGCAAACGCTGTTCAGTTTCTTCAACGCACCCCTGTTCGCCACCTTCATCCTGGGCATGTTCTGGAAACGGATGACTCCCACGGCCGGTTGGACCGGCCTGGTGGCGGGTACCGCGGTGGCGGTGACCATCTTCGTCCTGAACCAGACGGGGGTGTTCTCGCTCTCGGGCCAGGGCGTGAGCTTCGTCGCCGCCGGCGCCGCCTTCGTGGTGGATATCCTGGTCAGCGTGGCCGTGACGCTGGTGACCGCACCGAAACCGGCCGCCGAGCTGGTCGGGCTGGTCTACTCGGAGACACCGCGCGAACTGCGCACAGACCCCGAGGCCGCCACCCTGCCCTGGTATCAGCGCCCGGTCCTGCTGGCGGGTATCGCGCTGGTGCTCGTGATCGTCCTCAATATCGTCACCGGATAGGACAACCATCGTGCTCTTCGATATCCGCACCATTGTGGGCAGCCTGCTCGGCCTCTACGGCATCATCCTGGCGATCACCGGACTCGTGCACGACACCGTCGACGAGGAGGCGAAGACCGGAGGGATCAATGTGAACCTCTGGGCCGGCCTGGCTCTGCTGGTGGTCGCCGTGGCCTTCGTGACGTGGGCGCTACTGCGCCCGGTGGCGGTCGACCGGCCCGATCGTGAATCGACGGCGGACAGCACTACGACCGGCGCCGACTGATCGGCCGAACACCGGACGATACAAAGCGCCCGTCCGCGGCGAAGCGGGCGGGCTCTTCCGCGGATCGGCGGAGCTCAGTCCGGCAGACCCAGCGCGAAGCCGATCGCGATGAGCAGGCAACTGATGACGGCGACAGCCACGATGATCCACATGGGGCAAGCGTACGAAACCGGACGCGCGCCCCGGGGACCGGGTCGCCGGTCCGGGCGCCGCGGCCCGGACCGGCTCGGCCGGAGATCAGGGCACGACCTCGACCACATCACCCGGGTTCAGGTAGTGGTAGACCGCGACGGCGCCGGGTTCGGTCAGCCGGATGCACCCGTGCGATTTGTGTTCTACCGGCCCGATGTGGAACGCGATATCGCCGTTGAAGAAGACCGCGTAATGCATCGGGGCGTTGTGCATGGTGCTCCAGTGGTACAGCTCTTTGAACGCGACGCGGAAGACGCCGGGCGGGGTCTCGAAGCCCTCCATGCCGTGCGACATCGGCGTCGGCCCGTAGACGACCTTGCCGTCGTCCATCAACCAGACCTCGTTGCTGGACAGCCGCAGGCAGGCCCGGGCCGCCGTCGAGCAGGGCGCCTGGGTCGGGATGACGGCCGGTGCGCCGGGGACGTCCGGTCCGTTCGGCCAGAGTGGTTCGGCCAGCGCGGGCGTTGTGGGCGCCAGCACGGCCGCCGTGATACCGGCGAGTACGGCCGTACGGCATATCCGATGGAGGAACTGTCCGTTGCTCATCTCGTGCCGACCTCTTTTCGTCGATTTGCCGCCGCATCCGGCGAGGGATAGCAAATTCCGAGCGAAATCAGAGACCTACACGAAGGTAACCGAATATGCCGGGCTGTGGGCGATCGACACCGTAGCTGCATCGAATCGAGACCCGACCCGGCGGCTGTTCGGCAAACTGCAGGCGATCAGGCGACACTCCAGCTATCGGGGGTCGAGCCGCGGCGCCGCCCACGGCGCCGACGCTGATAGAACACCTCCTCCACCGATATGTTGGGCACCTGCTCGACGATTCCGGCCAATCGCGCGTCCAGCCGGAGCTCGGCGATCCGCCGGTGCAGCCCGGCCCGCCGCTCCGCCGGCAACCCCGCCCAGATCGCGCCGATCCGGCGTTGCGAGGGATGATCGGCGAGAGCCACCAGCCGGAGCAGTTCCGGCCACAGGTCGTCGGCGTTCGCGATCTCCGGCAGTTCGGCGATCCGCTCCACCGGCATCCGCACCAGCAGGCCGACGATAAAGCGCTGCACATCGGGATGGGTACGTTCGGCCAGCAGCAGCAGACCCCGCCACGGCCCGGGATAGAACGCGATCACCAGGGATTCGACGATCGCGGTGAGCGCGGCGGTATTGGCGAAGATCGGGTTCATCGCCATCCGCTGCAGGGCCGGGTGACCGAGCTTCGAGATGAAGGTCATCAGTTCCGGCGCGGCGCCCTTCTGGATGACGTGGGCGGCGAGTTTGCTCAGCGCTTCCGGACCGGCGATCGCGAGCAGGATATCCCCGATCTCGGATACCACGTCCCGGGACGCCCGCGACATCACCGAGATCGCCGCCTCCTTCAGTTCCGGCGAACCGGCCAGCACCGTCTCCATCATTCGCGGAATCCGATTCGACCGGCCGTTCAGCAACTGGCGCAGTATGTTGCTGATGGCGGGCGCGGAGTACGCGTAGGCGGCGGAGAAGATGATGCCCTCGTCATCCAGCGTCCCGTACTCGACCGCCTCGACGAATTTCGGTTTGGCGTACTCGAGAAACGGCCCGACGGTGATGTGGTCTTTGCGGCGCAGGACCTCGTTCACGATGGCGACCAACGGCTCGGAAGCCATGATGTCGCCCAGTTCGCCGAGCGCCTTGGGATCCACATACGGTGTACAGTCCGCGGCGTACTCGGTTTTGAGCATGGTGAGCGTCTCGGCGGCCGCATCGGGGTACTCGACGCCGACCGCTCCGGCCGCTCGGCCGGTCATCATGGGCGGCACGATCCGCTGGACCAGGGGCAGGGACACCGTAAGGGGAATAATCGGGATCAGGCGCCCGATCCGTTTGAACATCTCGCCGTGGTACTCGAAGATCCGGCCCGACATCCGCTGTTCGAGTTCGTGCAGGTGTTCGGCGCCCAGACGTTCGAGGTAGGCGATACGTTCGACAGGCACGTGTAGCGTGCGCGCGAGCAGGATCATCTGCGCGCGGGTGACCAGATCGCTCATCCTTCGAGTTTGTCCCCGAACATGATCCGGCGGGTGATCGTCCGGAACGGCGGGGGGAAGAACCGGATCATTCCGTTGACAGCTTCGATGAGCAGGTCCTTCTCCTGTTGCTGGGCACTGCGGAACAATCCGAGCAGATCCTCGATCTCGGAGTCGGAGAGCATTTCCGACGCGGCAGTGGGTCCGTTCAGTTCGCGGACGAGTTCGGTTTTGGCACTCATTCTGCTCCTGTGTATCGATCAGGGGCCGGCGGCCGCGACAACCGCCGACACCGGGAATTACCCGCCCGACGATATGCCGAATCGTCGTGAACGTAAGGGCATTCACAACTGGTGTTACCTGCCTGCGATTTGTGCTGTGGGACACCGTCGGGGTGCCGCAGACGCTACCGCAGGCCGGGTCCGGTATCAGCGGCTCACGGCCGGGGTAGTGTCCCCGTTCCGTGCCGCCGCCAGATGCCGACGCAGGAACAGCAGCTGGTAGGCCACGGCGGAGTCGAAGAACGGGTTGCCCGGCCGGGTTCCGAAGTGGTCGCAGGGATAGTGGCGCACCTCGACCCGTGCCGCGAACGCCGCCCGCGCCGTGGCGTGCGGTGGGGCGCCGCGATCGAAATCGGCGATCTGCACGAGGACGGGCAGGTTCGGCCCGGTGGCCGCCCGACTCTCGGTCGAATCGGTCGGACCCGACGGGGCCTACCGGATGATCGGGCCGAGCGAAGGCGATCCCGGTATCACCGCGGGTCCCGCGGGCGGCCCCGGGCTGCCCTGGGGCGCGACGGTGCGCAAATTCTACGGCGGCACCAAACGCGATCTCATCGACAGTATCGCGCCGGCCCGCGAAGGCCTGATCGCCGCGCGCCCCCAGCGGTTCCCGCTGGAAGGAGGGCGCGCCTACGAACTGCTCGAACAGGGCAGGATCCGCGGTCGCGCGGTTCCGGTGCCCTGAGCGGGCTCACTTCGAGTCGGTCGCCCACATATTGCTGAGCAGCGTATGGCTGGGGGTATCGGCCAGCGATTGCGAGGATTCGTAGATCCGGACGTAGGAGGTGGCGTGAATACGCCAGACCCCGTCGGCGCCGCGTCGGTAGCGGTCGGTGTAATACCCGGCGCCGCGGATCAGTACCCCGAAATCCGTGGCCAGTACCGTGTCCTCGAACAGCCAGCTACCGGTCGCGGTGTCACCGTCCACGGTGATCTCCGGATGATTGGCCACATGGGTGGTGACGATGCCGGGGCCCATGTTCTCGCGCATGAAACCGACCACCGCGTCGCGCCCGTCGAGGGTGAGTTCCTTACCCATGGCGTGGGTGCCGTAGCGGGCTTCGATCTCCGGATCCAGCGTGGCGGCGAAATCGTCCCACTGTTTCAGATCCAGAGTGCGGAAGTACCGGTACTTGAGGCCACGGAGAAGTTCGAGTGCCTGCAGATCCATGGAGCCACCATGGCACGGCGACCCGAACGCAGCAAGAACATGTTCTATTTCTCGTCGCGCCGCCCCCGTTTGCGCGGCCCGGATCGTGGTAATGCGCCGATACCGGACGACAGCTCGCGGCACCCGGCCCGTCGCGTCGGCGTTGCCACGCTATCCAGCAGCGACGGAGACAGCGATGAACAGTGCCGATCTACTGACCGAAGCCTTCGATCGAATCCGCGGCGCGGTCCACGAAGCGGTGGACGGACTCGACGAGCAGGCCCTGACCCACCGTCTCGATCCGGCGGCCAATTCCATCGCGTGGCTGGTCTGGCACCTCACTCGGGTACAGGACGAGCATCTGGCGGAACTACAGGGCGCCGAATCACTGTGGACGGGCCGCGGCTGGTTCGAGCGCTTCGACCTACCGATCGACCGGGACGCCACCGGTTACGGTGACACCCCCGCCGAGGTAGCCCTGATCAGCGCTCCGCCCGAACTGCTCACCGGATACCACGACGCCGTACACGCGCGGACGGCCCGGTTCGTGGCCGCGCTGGACGACCGGGACCTGGACGCGGTCGTGGACACGAACTGGGATCCGCCGGTCACCATGGGTGTACGCCTGGTCAGCGTGATCGCCGACGACCTCCAGCACGCGGGCCAGGCCGCCTTCGTCCGCGGCATCCTTTCCCGCGCTCCCGCCGACCGGACGGATCCGGCGGCGACCGGCTGATCCCGGCTCCGGCCGCCGGGCCGGCGGTGCCGGTCAGTCGCGCAGCGCCTGCTCGCGGAGCCAGCCGAGAGTGCGCGAGAGTATCCGCGAGATATGCATCTGCGAGACCCCCAGCTCCTCCGCGATCTGCGACTGGGTGCAGGACTCGAAGAACCGCATACGCAGCACCTGGCGTTCCCGCTCGGACAACTCGTCGAGCAGGGGTTCGATGGCCAGGTAATCCTCCAGCCAGCCGTAGGACGGCTCGTCGGCGCCCAGCGATTCCACCAACGGTAATGCCGAACTGTCGCTGTCCTCCCCGGTGGCGGGCGCGTCCAGCGAGGACGCCTGGTAGGCATTACCGGCGATGAGGGCCTGGGTCACCTCCACCACATCGATCTCGAGTTCGGCGGCGATCTCCTTGGCCCGCGGCACCCGCCCCAGCCGCTGCGAGAGGATCTCGATGGTGGGGCCCAGGTTGAGCTGTAGTTCCTTCACCCGGCGCGGCACCCGGACCGACCAGGTGTTGTCGCGGAAATGTCGGCGAACCTCACCCATGATGGTCGGGACGGCGAAGGACAGGAACGACGAACCACGCGAGACATCGAAGCGGTCCACCGCGTTCACCAGGCCCAGCCGAGCCACCTGGAGCAGATCGTCGTAGTTCTCGCCGCGTCCGGAGAACTTCCTGGCGATATGCTCGGCCAGCGGAAGACACCGCCGCATGATCTCCGCGCGCAGGTCGGCGCGGGCGGGGTCACCCTCCGCGAGAGCGGCCGCTTTGCCGAACAACGGCTCGATATTGTCGTAAGTGTCGTGGCCGCGATGGCGGCGTGAAGGCCCGGGATCCGCCCGTGCTCCTTCACGCGCCATCGGCGCCTCCTCGGAACCAGCTGAACTCGACATCGGTCGGGTAACCACCACTCGCCACGTCGTAGGGATGCTGTTCCACACTGACCGAGCGGGTCAGCGTCCGCACGATATGCCAGCCGAATCCCTCCTGATCGCGGAGCGAGTCGACCTCCGAGATCGAGGTTACGCGCACTGTCATGCGATGCTCGTCGTAATCGAAATCGCAGGTCAGACTCGAATCGGGAACAGCCGCCGCAATCAACGACGTAGCCACCTCGTCGAGGGCGAGCCGGATATCGGTCACCTCGTCCAGACCGAAATCGGCAATCAGCGATACGGTCTCGGCCAGCGCGCGCAGCATCACCAGCTGCTCGTGCCGGGCCGGAATCCGTACGCCCACCGTCGTATCCGCCGATGTCGTATACACGGAATCGGAGACACTCTCCCCCATGCGCATCACCACCTCGTTCCTACCGCCCGCACCTCGGCGGGCGGGGGGCGCCCGCCGGGCCCCGTCGGTGCCCGTGACCGTCGGTGACGCCGCGGTTCATCTTTATCTCGGATGTCGGCCTGATTGTCACATGCGCACATACCCCGGCCGGAATCGCCGAAACCCCGCCCAGTTCACGTGTGGTCGATCCGTTCGTGGACGGTCAGCAGCAGATGATCGAATTCGGTGCGCAGTGCGGGCGCGGCGTGATCGACCGTGGGCAGTTCGGCGACCAACTGCGCGGCCAGCGCCCGGAGTTTGGTGTTGGTCTCCTGGGAACGCCAGATCAGCACCCGGAACGCCTGGTCGGCACTGATCCCGTACACGACCATCAACGCGCCCTTGGCCTGCTCGATCACCGCTCGTGCCGCGTAGAGACCCGGCAGTGTGTCGTGCAGAGCCTCCTCCCGCTCTTCGGCGAGCGTCTCGGTGAGGTCGATGTAATAGCCCGTGGAACCGATGACGGTGCCCTGCTCATCGGTCATCACATCGGCCACCACGATCACCTGCTTGTCTCGGCCGGCGCGGTCGACTATGCGATGCCTGCTGCAGAACGGTGTCTCTTCGGCCACCGATTTCGCCAGGGCGTTCGCCACCTGGGCGCGATCATCGGGGTGCATGTGGCCGAGCAGCAGCTCGGTGCTGGGCGTCAGCGGCGCGGCCGGGTAACCGTGCATCTCGGCGACGGCTTCCGACCATTCCCAGCGTTGGTCGGCGAACCAGAAGCGGAAGGCGCCCGCACACTGCGAGACGCTTCCGATCGAGTCCAGTAGTTCCTCGGCGACAACGCCGTCTTCTAGCGACACGCCTCGAGTATCGACTGCTCCCGCGCGGAAAGCGACACCGCCCCGGCTGCGCGCGCAGCCGGGGCGGTGTTCTCCTGGACGAACGCGGGTCAGCTCGCGAGCGCGCTGCTCAGGCTCGGAAAATACCGGAACTGAGGCCGGACACCCGCGACCTCGAGCGCCCGCTCCACTTCCTTACGGCCGCTGACCACCCGAAGTTCCACCCCGGCCCGCCACGCGGCGGCCTTGGCTTCGGTGAGGAGGACGGCGGCGCGAATGCTCATGAACGTGGTGGCACGCAGGTCGAGCACCACGGCGTGGCACAGGCCGGCGCGGCACCGCTCGAGCAGATCGCGCAGTTCGTCGTGCATTACGGCATCCAACTCGCCTTCGACACGGGCGATCACACATTCGGGGTGTTCGGTACTACGTCGCGACCACATACGGCCGGTGGTCACCGGTCGTGGGTCGCGCTTCCGTTGCTGATCGACCTGGTACCGGGCGGTGGTAACCGACATATCAATCCCATCCCTTGCTGGTGGGGATTTCCGGTTGGCGTACGCGCTACGGGCGGATATCGGAACGGGAGCCGGTCCCGCTCATCGAACCCGAGCACCGAGGGATACGCGGTACCGGGATCGGCTGCATGTTTTCAACCTGCCGACCATTCTGGCACGGTCGGCCGACGGTGTACACCGCCGCCGACCCCGGAATATCCTGTCGTACACACCACCGTGCGGCTGGATAGAGATGTTTATCCCCCGTGCCATCGGCTATTGCGCACAGGCACAGGGCCGGGTCGGACCGGTCGACCGAACAGGGGCGGAGGTTCCGGAATGGCTTCTCTGACCGCGGTGGCGCTGGTGTGCTCGCTGAAGAGCTCACCGGCCGGATCCAGTAGCGATCTGCTGGCCCGGCAGGTGCTCGACGAACTCGCGGAACACGATGTGACGGGCGAGGTGATCCGGGTCGTCGATCACGATATCCGCCCGGGCGTCAGCGCCGACGAGGGCGACGGCGACGAATGGCCGGCGGTCCGGGCCCGCGTCACCGGCGCGGATATCCTGCTCTTCGCGACCCCGACCTGGGTCGGCCATATGTCGTCGGTGGCGCAGCGCGTACTGGAAAGACTCGACGCCGAATGTCGGAAACCGACGACGCCGGACGACCCGCCATGTTCGGCAAGGTCGCCCTGACTGCGGTGGTCGGAAACGAGGACGGCGCCCACAAGATCACCGCCGACCTGTTCCAGGGCCTGAACGATATCGGCTACAGCCTGCCCGCCCAGGGCGGGACCTACTGGAACGGCGAAGCCATGAGCGGCGTCGACTATCTGGATCTGGACGAGGTCCCCAGCGCGGTCGCCTCCACCAACGCGACCGCCGCCCGCAATGCGGCGCACCTCGCCCGAGCCCTGCGCGGAGCGCCCTATCCGGCCGGGTGACGTGCGGCGCGTCCCGCTGTCCTCCCCGGATCCGAAGTTCGATGCCTCCGAAAGGCGGATCATGGTCGAAACACTCACCCCGCGCGAGACCGCCGTCACCGCGCCGCCGCTCCCCGTGGCCCGCGGCCCGCTGTCGGAGGCCGTGCTGACCCTGCTGCGGGACGCGCCCGGCCGGCCGGTACCCGAGGTCCCCGACGACCTCGACCCCTACGGTGACGATTTCCAGCTGACCCTGCACACCTGCTATGAGCTGCACTATCAGGGTTTCCGTGGCGTGGATGCCGACTGGGAGTGGGATCCGGGGCTGCTGCGGATACGCACGGAGCTCGAGCGGCGGTTCCTCGCCACCCTGCGCGCCGAGGTACCCGGAGGTACCGATGTCACCGCGGAACTGGAGCGATTGCTCACCGTGCCGGTAGCCGGCGGTGTCCCGGGCCGGCTGCGCGACGACGGTTCCTGGTGGCAGATACGCGAGTATTTCGTCCAGCGCTCGATATACCACCACAAGGAGGCCGATCCGGTGGCCTGGGTGATTCCCCGCCTGCGCGGCCGGGCGAAGGCCGGGTTGGTGGCGATCGAGTTCGACGAGTTCGGCGGCGGGCACGGGGACCGCATCCACGCCCGGCTCTACGCCGACCTGCTGCGCGGCGCGGGCCTGTCCGACGGCTATCTGCACTATGTGGACGTCGTCCCCGCCTCCACGCTCGCCCTGGTCGACATGATGTCGCTGTTCGGCCTGCGCCGTTCACTGCGAGGGGCGGTCGTGGGCCACTTCGCGGCGGTGGAGATCACCTCCTCACCGGCTTCGAAACTGATGGTCGAGGCGCTACAGCGGTTCTCCGCACACCCGGACTGCGTCCGGTTCTACAGCGAGCACGTGACCGCCGACGCCGTCCACGAACAGGTGGTGCGCCGGGAGGTACTCGACGACCTGCTCTCCCGTGAACCCGGACTGGCCGAATCGGTGGTTTTCGGCATCCAGGCGACCGACCTCCTCGAGGACCGGTGCGCGGACCAGATGCTCGACCGCTGGCGCGTGGGCGAGAGCTCGCTGCGGACGACGGAACGGTGAGTCCGGTGTTGGTCCGTGTGCCCGGCGTCTATCGTCCTCAGCCGGATACCCGGCTACTCGCCCGGGCGATGACCGACGCTGCCCTACCGCGCGACGCGCAAGTACTGGACGCGTGCACCGGAACCGGTGCGCTGGCGATCCACGCCGCACGGTCGGGGGCGGCGACGGTCACCGCGGTGGACCTGTCGCGGGCCGCGCTGGCCTCGGCCTGGTTCAACAGCCGGCTCTACGGAGTGCGGCTGGAGTTGCTGTGCGGAGACGTCACCCGGGTGGTCGAGGGCCGCACATTCGACGTGGTGGTCGCCAACCCGCCGTATGTACCCAGCGAAACCCGCCCGCCGGAGGACGGCCCCGCGCGCGCCTGGGACGCCGGCTGGCACGGCCGCCATCTGCTGGACCCCTTGTGCGAGATGATGCCGCGGGTGCTCGCCATCGGCGGTACCGCCCTGATCGTGCACTCCGCTGTCTCGGGTATCGCCGCGACCCTCACCCGTTTGCGTGCGGGCGGGCTGAAGGCGAACGTGGTGGCCCGCACCGTCATCCCGTTCGGGCCGGTGATGCGCGGCCGGCAGGAGTGGCTGCGCGAACGCGGGCTGATCCAGCCCGAACAAGAGCACGAGGAACTGGTGGTGATCCGTGCCGACCGAACCCGCTGATACACCGGCCGGTCCCGACGAGTTGCTCGCCGCGATCCGCCCCGCCGACCCCGCCGCGGCGAACGACGGGGCGATGGTGGACGACGCTCCCCATCCCCGGCCCCACCCGGCCCCCACCCCACCGGATGCGGCGGACCCGGTGCGCCGAATCACGTTCACCGCGGAGGGTCCGGCGCTGGTGGAGGGCCCGCTGGAGGTGGTTACCCCGGACGGTGACCGCATCCTCGCCGACCGTTTCCTGGTCGCGCTGTGTACCTGCAAACGTTCCGGTAGCTACCCGCTGTGCGATACCAGCCATCGCCGCCGGGCCAGGCGCTCCGGAAATGATCGAGAAGGGAGGTAGAAGGTATGTCGTCCATGGACCCCGACCCCGCCGAAACCCCCGATCTGGAACCGGGCGGCGGAGTACCGCCGGGTTCCACACCGCCCGATACCCCGCAGACATCCGGGTTGTCCGCGGCGGAGCCGGCCACGCGGCATCACTTCCCCCCGACCGGAGTCCTGGCGGTGGTGCTGACGATCGCCCTGGTAGCGGCGTTCGTGGTGGTGGCGGTGGCCCTGGTGATCACGGTCGTGAGCTGATTGGCGGCGCCTTTTCCGGGTAGCCGCCCGGTATGGCTCCGACCCATCAGCAATTGCTGCATGCGCTGACGCGAGCCGCGAATGCGCTGACGCACCACGACGTCCCCTTCGCCGTGGCGGGCGGTTGCGCGGTCTATGCCCGGGGCGGACCACCCTCGGATCACGACGTCGACCTCTTCGTCAAACCCGCCGACTGCGGCCGGGCGCGCAGCGAACTGGCCCGGGCGGGACTGCGAATCGCCGACGCGGCCGAGGATTGGCTCACCAAGGCCTATGACGGCGACACCCTCATCGATGTCATCCACCGGCCCAACAACCGCGAAGTCGACGATGCCCTGCTGGCCCGGGCGGAGCTCATGCGGGTCGGTCCGACGATGGCGCCGGTGGTACACGGCACCGACCTGCTGGTCGACAAACTGCTGGTCTTCGACGCGCACCGGCTGGACCTGAGCCCGCTCCTCCGTATCTCCCGCGATCTTCGCGAACAGGTGGACTGGCCGTCGGTGCGCGTCCAGACCGAACATTCGCCCTACGCGCGGGCGTTCCTCGGGTTGATCGACGATCTCGGCATCGCCGATACCCGGGCCGATGATCGAACCTCAGGAAAGGCCGGATAGATGTCGGAAACCCAGAACCGTCCGCCGGGCCGGCCACCGGAGTACCTGGCCGCCGAACTACACCGGGCTTTGACCGAGGACCCGCGCTGCGCCGAACAGGGCGTGCGGGTGCGGATCCGGGGCGACGTGGTGGTACTCGACGGGGAAGTGGGTACCGCGGAGCGACGACGCCGGCTCGAGGACGTGGTACACGAGATCGCCCCGGACGCACAGATCCACAACGACGTACACGTGACCGCAACGCCCGGCCCGGGCGAATGCGAGAACCTCGGTGACTGACACCGGGCGGAAGGAGTGCACCGATGCGGATCGCCGCTGTGGGGGATGTCCATCTGGGGACCGATTCGCGGGGCATGCTGCGTCCCGCGCTACGCGATCTACCGGAACACGCCGATGTACTGCTGCTGGCCGGTGATCTGACCAATCACGGGACCCTGTCCGAAGCCGAGGTGGTGGCCACGGAATTCGCCGATGTCGGCGTCCCGGTTATCGCGGTCCTGGGCAATCACGACCATCACAGCGATCTCTCCGACGAGATCACCGAGATGCTGGCCGTGGCCGGGATCACGGTCCTCGAGGGTGAGGCCACCACGCTCACGATCGGTGACCGCACCCTGGGTGTCGCGGGGACGAAGGGCTTCGGCGGCGGTTTCGCCGGAAAATGCGCCAGCGTGTTCGGCGAACACCTGATGCGCGAGTTCGCCGGGCACACCGTGGAGTTGGCCACCCGGCTCGATACCGCGCTGGCCGAGCTGGACACCGATATCACGGTGGTCCTCACCCACTACTCCCCCGTCAGCGACACCCTGCACGGGGAACCGCGGGAGATCTACCCGTTTCTGGGTTCCTATCTTCTCGGTGAGCCCATCGACACCCACCGGGCGGATCTGGCGCTGCACGGGCACGCGCACGCCGGATGCGAACGCGGCACCACACCCGGCGGTATCCGCGTCCGCAATGTCGCCCAGCCGGTCATCCACTCGGCCTTCGCGGTGTACGAGCTGCATCCACGACAGACGCATGTGCGCGAGCACAGCGAGAGCGCGTTGACCGGCTGACCGTGGCCGCCTACTGGGCGAACGCGGCCTCGATACCGTCGAACCAGGCGGCCTCCTCCAGCAGCCGGGTGCTGCGCCAGCCGTCGGGAGTCCGGATCAGGTCGTGGTTGTACCAGCCGCCACAGGTGAACTGTTTACCCGGGGACACGATCATCGGGTTGAAGAACATCGCCCGCACCTTCGCGGTATGGCCGTCGAGGTCCGCCGCGATATTGGAGATGAAATGCTGGGTGCGGGCGAACAGGTTCAGCTGTTCGGCCAGCCGGGCCACCACGGTGTCGACATCGCCGACCGGACCGCCGGCCGTGCTGTAGTCGATCTGCGCGTCGGCGGTGAATACCGTCCGGTACAGCGCCCAGTCCTTGCTGTCGACGGCGGTGGCGTAGTGGGTGAGCAGATCGGTGATCTCGAGCCGATCGGCGAGGGTCGCTGGATCCATCCCTCCATACAACCGCACCGCCGCGGTGTCCGGGCGGGTTCGGTCTCAGCGGCCACGAAAGATCCGGCGCCACCAGGGCACGCCGGGCGCGGGGCCGGGGCGGGCGATAGCCGGGCGCCGGGCCGCGGCCACCCGGGTGGCCCGCTCCCGCCAGTCCCGGACGACCGCGTCCGCGTCGACCGGCGCGACCGGCACCTGCGGACCGGTGGGCATCCGCAACCAGTCGACGATGCGCCCGTTGAGCTCGGCGACCGTCTCCCGTACCTCATGTTCGGACTCGGCGTCG
This sequence comes from Nocardia grenadensis NBRC 108939, assembly GCF_001613445.1. Lineage (GTDB taxonomy): Bacteria > Actinomycetota > Actinomycetes > Mycobacteriales > Mycobacteriaceae > Nocardia > Nocardia grenadensis. The sequence continues at coordinate 22,770 of NZ_BDCJ01000009.1, read as the reverse complement.
CGGACCGCCTCCGGTAACCGCTCCACATCACGGCGCAGCAGCAGCGAAGGCGGCAGCATGGCGTCGCCGCTCACTCCTTCGCGACGCAGATAGTCACGTAACCACGCGTTCTCGTCGTGGTAGGGGTTCCCGGCGCCCGGTAGCGGTTCACCGGCGCCGGCGAGGTTCTCGAAGTCGCCGCGTTCGGTGGCTTCCCGGATCTTGCGATCGACCCAGGACTCGAAGTCGACACCCACGGGTTTGCGCTCGGTCATCGTGCCTCCTCACCGTCTCCCACCACGGTATCGCTGTCCCCTGACCGCGGCACCGCTGGTGACCCGTGCGAGGCGCGGGTCACCAGCAGGCTCAGGCCCCGTTGGTGGAGGTGCTGCGGGCACGGCCGGAACGGGCCCGGCGGCGCTCCGCCTGGAGGTCGGCGAGCTCCTGTTCGAGAATATCGGCGACCCGGAACTGGCCGGTGTCGTAGCCGTCCGAGGAGCGCACGACGTCGAGGAACTCGTCGGTCTCCTTGTCTCCGGACAACTTGCCCTTGCCCTCCCCGGAGCCGTTCCGGGCGCTGTCGGCGGAACCCTTACCCAACCCCGAGAGCTTCTTGGGCTTGGTCACCGGAAGTTTGTCGGTGGTATCGGCGGTTTTCGTGGTGGCCGAATCCCCTTCGAACAGGGGCGAATTGGCCGCCATCTCATCGAGCAGCGAGCTGGTCCGCCCGATCAACCCGGAAGTGACCTCCGCCAGATCCCCCGACCGGCGTTTTCCCGTATCACCGCCCTTGCTGTCCGACCGGAAGGCCGGACCGCTCGATACGGACCCCGATGTCTTCATACCGGCCGGTTCCAGCGCGGCCGGTTTGGCCTCGGATTCGACGGCCGGAATTTCGGTGGCCGGCTTCGCGTGATCGAGCCGCAGGCTCACCCGGGGCAGATTGTTGCGGATCTGATCCGCCGGGTCGGGCAACACGCGGACTTGTTCGGTGGCCCGCAGAATCGCCATACCGTAGCGACTGCTCGCCGCGTCGTGGATGAGCAGCGCGACACCGATCATCACCGGGGCGACCGCGTGCACGGCGGCGTCGTACCATTCGCCGAGTCTCAGATAGGGGTAGGTGTTCAGTCCGACGGTCAGGGTGAGCAGCGCGATCTCGGCGGCGGCCACCTGTTTACGGTTGTTGATCACCCCCCACTCCGCGACCTTGTTGGTGCCGATCATGATGATGATCAGGCAGACACTGATCATCGCTTCCAGCAGATAGCTGAACCAGAACAGCGGATCGGACGCACCGGTGGGAGCGATGTTCTGCTGCACATTGACGGCCGACCAGAGCATCCCCGCACCGACCACACCGGCCAGCGCACGCAACGACCAGGACCGATGCCGGTACAGCGATGCGAGTTTGGCGTGCGGACTGGACTCCCGGCGCTGAGCGGCGATGGCTTTACGGGCGAGCAAGAGGTCGCGCATATCCGCCTTCTCGATCTGCTCGGTGGTCTGTCTGGCCCGATCGTTGGCCGAGGCGACCGCTTGGATCTCCTTCCAGCGCTGCCCCCGCTCCTGTTCGCGGATGCGCTCGGCGAGATCACGTTCGGCGCGCAACTCCGATTCCGACAGTGCCTCGGTGAGGGCGGGGTCGAACTGGTAGGCCAGCCGACCTCGAGCATGTTCGACGCGCTGAGCCAGTTGCGTGACATCGTCCTCGAGTGGCGGTTCGACAGTCATTACGGCTCCCGCCTCGGGTGATTCGATGGCAGACAAGTAGTCACGCCCGGGTACGGTACCGGCCTTTGCTCCGCGATGCATCGTCACGGTCGAATCAACCGAATTCCGTAGGCGTTCACAGGCTGTTCACGAGTTCCCCGGGCGGCCCGGCGTTTCCGCGTCCGCGGCGCGCGCCACGCTCCGGCGACGGCGGCCGGTGCGGCCGCTCACAGCGCATTCAATGTGGTCAGGACCGCTTTCACCACGGGACGTGCCTCGGGGACCGGAGCGAGCGGATACACATGGAACAGACCGGGTTCGGCGACGAGACGCACGCGCGCGCCGCCACGTTCGGCGAACGCGCGCGCGTCGGGGTACAGAATGTCGTGCGTGCCCACGAAGAGATCCGTTTCCGGTAGCCCGTCCACCGGACCGTTGATCGGGCTCAGTTCCGGCAGCCCGAGGTCGTCCCCGCCGGCCCAGACGCGTCCCGCCTCGAGCAGGCCGGGCCGCGCCAGCCACGGGTCGTCCGCCTGCACCCGGTCGATCTCCGGCGCGGACAGGCGCATATCGAGACACGGCGCGAACAGGATCAGCCGCGCCGGGCCGGGCAGCCCGGCATCCGGCAGTGCCTGGGCGAGCAGCAACGCCAGGGTGCCACCGGCGGAATCCCCGGCGAGCAGCACCCGCCCGGGATCCACCGCACCGATCACCTCCCGGTACACCGCGAGCAGATACGGCCGAGCCGATCGGTAGGTGTACCGCGGCGCCAGCGGATAGATCGGCACCTCGACCCGATGCCCGGCTGTGACGAGCCGATCGACGAACCGCCAGTGCCACCAGCTGATCTCCCGGAAGAAGCTACCGCCGTGCAGATAGACGACGACTTTCCCGGACTCCGGCGCCGTCCGGGGAGTCACGCGATAGCAGGGAAATCCGTCGACGAGGCGTTCTTCGACCCGGTGCCGCCGCCGCAACCGCCGCGGCGGAGTGTGGGTGCCGGCGGGTTCGGCCATGGCGGCCCGCGCCTTCGCGGCGGTCGCCATACCGCGTTTGCGGGTGACCCGCAGAAACATCGACAGCGCCCGGGCGCGGCGACTGACCATGATGTCTACTCCCTCCGTATCCGCCCCGGTGGACGAAACCGGACCGGCCCCGGCTCTCCGGAGCATATTCCGGCGCGGGCCCGCTATTCTCACCCACGTATGCGACGACAGGTCATATCGGTATCGGGCGCACTACATCTGCCCGTCGTGCCGGATATCGCAGCAGCGCTGAAATCGCGGGCCCGGGGCGGGTCCGCGCTCGGCCGTACGGTACGGTGCCCCCGTTGTGGAAACGAAATGTACTGCGCCGGAACGGACTTCGCCCCAGTCTGGCGAAACGACCGCACCACCTGGTCGGTGGTCGCCGCAGTACTGAGCGCCGGGACGCGATACGACAGCTGCGGCTGCGGCCGGGAGCCGAAGTTCCGTCCGGGCACCCGCGCCGAGCTCCGCCGTGAAGAGGCGGCGCGGCACGTGCTACCACCGGCCGGCATCCGGTCCCGCCGCGACCCGTGGCACGCATCCCCCCGCTGCCGGCGGGCCTCACGGGCCGGAAACGCCGGTGCTCACCCGCTTCCGCGGCGGATGAGCACCGGGGTTCACTTCTTGGCGCGCTTCTCCCGGACCCGGACCGAGATCCGCACCGGCGACCCGGCAAAACCGAACTCCTCGCGCAGCCGCCGCTCCAGGAACCGGCGATAGCCCGCCTCCAGGAACCCGGTGGTGAACAGGACGAAGGTCGGCGGCCTGGTAGTCGCCTGGGTGGCGAACAATACGCGGGGCAGCCGACCGCCGCGCATGGGCGGCGGTGTCGCGGCGACCACCTCTTTCAACCAGGTGTTCAGACGGCCGGTCGAAATCCGTTTGTCCCAGGATTCCAGCGCGGTCTCCATGGCCGGGACGAGCTTCTGCACCGCTCGGCCCGTCTGCGCGGAGATATTGACCCGCTGCGCCCACGGCACCCGCACCAGATCGCGATCGACCTCACGCTCGAGTTGCAGGCGGCGGTCCTCGTCCACCAGATCCCATTTGTTGAACGCCAGCACCAGAGCTCGCCCGGAGTCCGCGACCAGGCTGATCACCCGCAGGTCCTGTTCGGTGATGGGCTGCGCGGCGTCGATCAGCATGATCGCCACCTCGGAGGCCTCCAGCGCCGATTTGGTGCGCAACGAGGCGTAGTACTCGGTACCGCTGGCGTTGGCGACCTTCCGCCGCAACCCGGCGGTATCGACGAAACGCCAGACCTTGCCGCCCAGTTCCACCAGTGAATCCACCGGGTCGACGGTGGTGCCGGCGATATCGTGCACCACCGACCGCTCGTCACCGCTCAGTTTGTTCAGCAGGCTCGACTTACCGACGTTCGGTTTCCCGACCAGCGCCACCCGGCGTGGCCCGCCGCCGGGCCCGCCGAGTTCCCGCGGGGTCTCCGGCAGCACATCGAGCACATCGTCGAGCAGATCACCGGTGCCGCGGCCGTGCGCGGCGGAAACCATGCGCGGCTCCCCGAGCCCCAGCGACCACAGGGCGGCCGCGTCGGCCTCCAGGCGCTGGTCGTCGACCTTGTTGGCGACCAGGATGACCGGTGTCTTCGCCCGCCGCAGCACCTTGACCGCGGCCTCGTCGGTGGCGGTCGCGCCGACCACCGCGTCGACCACCAGCACAATGGCATCGGCGGTGCGCATGGCGAGTTCCGCCTGCCGAGCCACCGACTGCTGCAGGCCCTTGGCATCGGGTTCCCAGCCACCGGTGTCCTGCACCCAGAAGCGGCGGCCCGCCCAGTTGGCCTCGTAGGACACCCGGTCCCGGGTCACCCCGGGCACATCCTCGACCACGGCTTCGCGGCGGCCCAGAATGCGGTTGACCAGCGTCGATTTACCGACGTTCGGGCGGCCGACCACGGCCAGGGTGGGCATCGGCACATGATCGGCGGCTTCGCCGTCACCGGCGATATCGGTGAGCTCCCACTCCGATTCGTCGCTCCAGACGCCGTCGCCGGCGAGTACGTCACTCACGGTGTCCCCGCTCATCCGGCAACTCCCCGGCTGCGCGCCGCGGCACGATCCCGCGGCCGGTCCAACTGCCGGCCGACCTCGCGGTACAGCTCCTCGATGGTCTCGTCCATGGTCAGTTCGCTGGTGTCGACCTGCACCGCGTCCTCGGCCCGCCGCAGCGGCGACACCGCACGCGTCGAATCGAGGCGGTCACGGCGCTCTACATCGGCGAGGACCCCGGCGTAGTCGTCCCCGCGGCCCTCGGCGATGTTCTGCTGATTACGCCGATGGGCGCGCGCCTGCGCGGACGCGGTCAGATAGATCTTGGCGTCGGCGTCGGGCAGGACGGTTGTACCGATATCCCGGCCCTCGACCACGATACGGCCCGCGCTCACCGCGATCTCGCGCTGCAGCGCCACCAGCTGCTCCCGCACCTCCGGCACCGCCGAGACCGCCGACACGGCCGCGGTGACCTCGGCTCCGCGGATCTCGCTACGCACATCGTCACCGTCGAGTTCGATCAGTTCCCGGTCGGGATCGGTGCCGATCCGCAACGGCATATCGGTGACCGTCGCGGCCACCGCGGCGGAATCCGCCGGGTCGACGCCCGCCCGCAGCACCTGCAGCGTGGCGACCCGGTACATGGCGCCGGTATCGAGGTAGCGGGCCGAAAGCCGTACCGCCAGCCGCCGCGACACACTGGACTTACCGGTCCCCGAAGGACCGTCCATCGCGACGACCAGGGACCGGTCGCGGGCCGGATCCACGACGACCCCCACCGGAGCTTCCACACCGTTCACAAAGACACCGCCTCGTAGAGTTTGCCGATTTCATCGCGCCCCAGCACGCGCAGCGTGCCCGGACGTTGGTCGTTCAGGACGACCGGGCCGATATGGGTGCGGACGAGCCTGGTCACCGGATGCCCGACCGCGTCCAGCAGCCGCCGCACGATATGTTTGCGCCCCTCGTGCAACACCACCTTCACCAGCGAACGTCCCTCGTCGACCTCGAGCACCTGGAAGCGGTCCACCTTGGCCGGTCCGTCGTCGAGCTCCACGCCCTCGCGCAGGATCTTGCCGATCGAACGGTGCACTTCGCCCTGCACGGTCGCCAGGTAGGTCTTGGACACCTCGAAGGAGGGGTGCATCAGCCGGTGCGCCAGATCGCCGTCATTGGTGAGCAGCAGCAACCCTTCGGTATCGGCGTCCAACCGGCCGACATGGAACAGCCGTTGCCCGGCCGCGACCCGCTCGGCGACGATATCGCCGACACAGGGCCGGCCCAGATCGTCGGACATGGTGGACTGCCAGCCCTTGGGCTTGTTCAGGGCCAGGTGCACGAGTTCCTCGCGCACCACCACCCGGGTCCCGTCCACCCGCACCACGGCGTTCTCCGGGTCGATGCGCAGACCCTGTTCGCGCACGATGATGCCGTCGACCTCGACGCGCCCCTGCTCGATCATCTCCTCGGCGGCCCGGCGGGAGGCCACCCCGGCCTTGGCCAGCACCTTCTGCAGGCGTTCGCCTTCTCCCCACGGCAACTTCACGTGACCGGATTCACCCGGTTCCACATGCTGATGCCGGGCCGGTTTCGCATTGTTCAGCTGCGGGGCGCTGCTCCCGGAACGAGCGCTCTGTGCCCGACGGGCCGTACCGCCGGCCGGGCGGCCACCGGTCCGCGATCCGGCGGCGCCACTGCGGCCCGCCGCGGTCGAGCCGCCCCGGCCCGTCCCCGCGGAACCACCGCGGCCCGCGGATCCGGCCCGGGACGATCCCGCGGGGCCGCCGCGACCGGTCCCGGCCGCACCCGCGCGGCCCGGTGTCGCGAAACCACCGCGACCGCCACCGGTGCGGGCACCGCGTCCGCCGGCCGGCGATTCCGCACCCGCGGCACGCCCGGAGCGCGGCAGCTGGTCGCTGCGGGCCCCCCGTTCGGTACTGCGCGGTCCTCCGGTGCGGGCGGTGCGAGGCGTATCACCGCCACCGCGGCGAGCATCCCCCGTCCGGGGGGCGCCGCGGCCGCGACCGGCCTGGTCGCCACTTTTCTTACGATCCGGTATGCCGTCTCGGCGAGCGGGTGTCTTCACGTTTTCCTGTCAATCCTCGGCGCCGAGGTTCAGATCTTCCTCGGCGGGTTTTCGCAGCCTGGTGTAGCGGGGGTCCGTCTCCAGACTGTCGTTGATCTCATCGATCAGGTCCACCCCCGGCAGCAGGGGCGCCAATGGCGGCAGATCGCTCAGCGACGCCAAACCGATCCGTTCCAGGAACAGTTCGGTGGTGCCGTACAGCGTGCCGTTGGTTTCCGGGTCGGTGCCCGCCTCGGTGATCAACCCCCTGGCCAGCAGGGTGCGCATCACACCGTCGACGTTGACACCGCGCACCGCGCTGACCCGGGCCCGGGTCACCGGCTGACGGTATGCCACCACCGCCAGCGTCTCCAGAGCCGCCCTGGTCAACTTCGACCGGGCGCCGTCGAGCAACATACGCTCCACATACGGTGCGTACTCGCTGCGAGTATAGAAGCGCCACCCGTCCCCGGCGAAACGCAGATCGATTCCGCTACGCCGGGCGGCCAGTTCCGCCGACATCTCCCGCAGGGCGCGTTCCACCCGCTGCGGGGTCTCCGCCAGCGCGGCGGCCAGCTGCTCCACCGGCGCGGGAGTGTCCACCACGAGCAGCAGCGCCTCGAGTGCCGCCCGGAATTCGTCGTCGTCCAGCGGCTCGGGCGCGATATCGGTCACAGCCTCGGTCATGCTCCGTCCTCCACGTACGCGCGAGAGCCCGAGATGGTCACGTCACGCTCCCGCCTTCCGGTCCCGGCCCATCCGTGCTCTATTCGCCGCGGATGTGTGCGGGATCCCGCCCGGCCGTGCCACACGCCCGCCTTCGGGCCCGGCTCGCTCATCCGTAGTCCTCTTCTATGGTCACCGGCGCGGCACCGCCGTCCACGTCGTCACCTATCCAGCGCACCGCCAATGGCCCCAGCGGATCGGGCTGGTCGAACTCGATCGTCTTACCCCGATACAGCTCGAGCAAAGCCAGGAACCGCGCCACGATCTGGATCGGCGCCGCGCAATCGGCCACCAACTCGGCGAACGTGGTCCATACCCCCACGCCGCGTGCGCGCAGCCGCTCCAGCACGAGCGTCGCCTGCTCCGCCACCGATATCGCGTGCGCGTGCAGATGGTCGAGGCCCACGGTCGGCACCGGCCGCGGCCGGAACGCCGCCGCCGCGATCTCGGCGAACCCGGCTGCCTCCACCCCGAGGGTGACCTCCGGCAGCAGGCTCGCGAACCGCTCCTCCAAGCCGACACTGCGCGGATACCGGCGCAACGCGGCCGCCTCCAGTTCCCCGAGCAGCTCGGCGACCTGCTTGAACGCCCGGTATTGCAGCAGCCGGGCGAACAGCAGATCCCGGGCCTCGAGCAACTCCAGATCGTCGGGATCGGTCACCTCGCCAGACGGCAGCAGCCGAGCCGCCTTCAGATCGAGCAGGGTCGCCGCGACCACCAGGAACTCGGTGGTCTGATCCAGGATCTTGTCCGTGCGCAGCGAACTGCCCGGCTGGTTCAATCCGGCGGTCAACGCTTTGGTGTAGGCGATGAATTCGTCGGTGACCTTGTGCAGCGCCACCTCGGTCACATCGAGACGGCGTTGCGAGATCAACTGGAGCAGCAGGTCGAACGGGCCTTCGAAATTGCTCAACCGCAGATGGAAACCCGACTTCTCCGCTGCCGGCCCCGCCGGATCCGCGGGCGCGGCGGATTCGCTGATCGTCGACGATGCCGGCCGGGACGGCCCGCTCACCGACCGGACCGGTGGATGACTTCCCGTGCCATCGCCCGATACGCTTCGGCGCCACTGGATTTCGGCGCCCAGGTGGTGATCGGTTCACCGGCGACGCTGGCATCCGGGAACCGGACCGTCCGCGCGATCGCGGTGTCGTAGACCAGTTCCCCGAATACCTCCACCACCCGCGCCATCACCTGGCGGGAATGCAGCAACCGGGCATCGAACATGGTCACCACGATGCCGTACAGACTCAGCCGCGGGTTCAGCCGGTCCCGGACCTTCTCCACAGTGTCGTTGAGCAGGGCCAGCCCGCGCAACGAGAAGTACTCGCATTCCATCGGGATGATCACCCCGTCGGAGCAGGCGAGCGCATTCACGGTGAGCAGGCCCAGCGACGGCTGGCAGTCGATGAGGATGTAGTCGTAGCGGTCGCGGATCGGTTCCAGCGCACGGCCCAGCGACTGCTCGCGGCCGACCTCGTTCACCAACTGGATCTCGGCCGCCGACAGGTCGATATTGCTGGGCAGCAGATCCAGATTCTCGACCTTGGTCTGCATGAGCACGTCATCGGCGCTCACCGGCGCCCCGATGAGCAGATTGTGCACGGTCAGGTCCAGATCGTGGTGTGCCACACCCAGCCCCGCCGACAGCGCGCCCTGCGGATCGAGATCCACCAGCAGTACCCGGCGGCCGTATTCGGCCAGCGCCGCACCGAGATTGATGGTCGAGGTGGTCTTACCCACCCCGCCTTTCTGATTGCACATCGCCACGATGAGCGCATTGCCCTCGTGCGACGGCTCGGGCGGATCCGGGACCGCACGCCGGGGCCGGCCCGTCGGCCCGAGCGCGGCGTCGGCAGGAACGGGTTCGGGGCCCGCGCCCCACACAGACGCGGCGCGATCGTCGCTCTCGGCGCCCTTGGGCGAGTCCGCCGATCCGGCTGTCGTCACGATCCGCTGCTCCTTATATGTTCCTACCCGTCCGTCACCTCGTAGAGCGTAACGAGGCCGATCAAGGCACGGTCTCGCTTTCGCCACGGTCCGGCTAGTCCTAGACGCTACCGGTTGACCCCGCTCGAGCGCCGCGTGTATCCGCGGCGTGTTGGTGTTCACGGCGTGGCCTGCGGCGTCACGCCGAGCACACACCCGCTCACCGCGCCCGCGGGTGGGCCGTCGCCCAGACCTCGCGCAGCGTCCCCACCGTGACCAATGTGTAGATCTGGGTGGTGGTCACCGACGCGTGGCCCAGTAGTTCCTGGACGACCCGCACATCGGCGCCACCGTCGAGCAGATGGGTGGCGAACGAATGCCGCAGGGTGTGTGGGGACACCGTGGCGGTGATCCCGGCGTGCTCGGCGGCGCGTTGGAGCACCTGCCAGGCGCTCTGCCGGGACAACCGTCCGCCGCGCACGTTCAGGAACACCGCGGCCGCCGCGCCGGGTATATACCGGCGGGCGCGGGCCGCGAGGGCGGGCCGGCCCCGCACCAGGTAGGCGTCCACCGCGGCCAGCGCGGGGCGGCCGATCGGCACGATCCGCTGTTTACCGCCCTTACCGCGCAGGGCGACCGCCCGGTCGTCGAGGTCGAGGTCGTCGATATCGAGTCCGACGGTCTCCGAGATCCGCGCGCCGGTGGAGTACAGCAGTTCCAGCAGCGCCCGGTCACGCAGCCCCCGCGCCGCGGCTTCCCCCCCGGTCCCGGCGCCGGCATCCGCCGCGTCCAGCAGCCGCAACACCTGATCCACCGGGAGCGCTTTGGGCAGCCGCTGGCCCACCATCGGTGGTTTGACGGCATGCGCGACATCGGCGCCGGTCAGCCCTTCGGCGGCCGCGAACCGGTGCAGCCCCCGCACCGCGATCAGGGCCCGTGCCACCGAGCCCGGCGCCAGCGGGGGATGCGGCGCGTCGCCGGCCCGCAGAGCCACCGCGAACTCAGTGATATCGCGCTCCACGACGGAGGCCAGGTCGGTGCGGCCGCGTGCACTCAGAAACTCCCGGTAGCGGGACAGATCCCGGCGGTACGCGGAGAGGGTGCTGCGCGCGGCACCCCGCTCCACGGCCAGATGGTCCAGGAAGATATCGACCTCCCGCACCGGCGGCCCCCGGTCAGTCCGCGTCCCGCTGCGCGGCCTGGCGGCGCAGCAGTGCGTCCGGCTGCCCCGGCCACGGCGCGTCGGCCGGCCGCAGCGGCAGGCCGGCGGCCTCGGCCGCGCTCAACGCCAGCAGACCGGCGACGGCGGTGGCGTTCACGATCGTCCCGGCCAGCGCCGCGCGGACCGCCTCGGCGACCGGCATACGCACCAGCTCGAGGTCGGCCTCCTCGTGTTCGGGGTCCGGTCGTTCGGTCTCACCGAGCCCGCGCGCCAGATACACCCGCAATGCCTCGTCGGTGAAACCCGGCGACAGCGCGACATCCACCAGCACCGACCAGTCCCGGGCGGCCAGCCCGGTCTCCTCGGCGAGTTCGCGGCGCGCGGCCTCCAGCGGATCCTCGCCCTGGATATCGATCAGGCCCGCCGGGAGTTCGAGCAGCCGCTCCCCGAGGGGGTGGCGGTACTGGCGGATCAGCACCACCCGGCCGTCGTCGTCGACCGCGACCACGGCCACCGCACCGTGATGTTCGACGACCTCGCGTTCCACGACCCGCCCGTCCGGCATCTCCACCCGGTCCACCCGCAGCGCCAGAATCGCACCCGAGTACACGACCCGGCTGTCGACCGTCGCGAAGGCGTGGCTGCCGGGCGCCGGGTTCGCCGGGGTCACGACACCCGCTCGGAGGTACCGGCCAGTTCTTCTTCGCCGGGGATATCGACCGGCAGCCGTTCGGCCAGTTTGTACCGCAACGCGGCGGCGATCAGCTCGGAGAACAGCGGATGCGGCCGGGTCGGCCGGCTCTTCAGCTCCGGATGGGCCTGGGTGCCGACGAAGAAGGGATGGATATCGGCAGGCAGTTCGACGAACTCCACCAGATGCCCGTCCGGAGACGTACCGCTGAACCGCAGCCCGCCGGCGGCGATCTTGTCGCGGTAGGCGTTGTTCACCTCGTAGCGGTGCCGGTGCCGTTCGGAGACCTCGGTGGCCTGGTAGGCCCGGGCCACCACCGAACCCTTCTCCAGGACCGCCGGGTAGGCACCCAGCCGCATGGTGCCACCCAGATCGGCCTCCCCGGCCACGGCCTGTTCCTGGTCGGCCATGGTGGAGATCACCGGGTGCTCGGTCTCCGGTTCGAACTCGGCGGAGTTGGCGTCGGTCAGGCCCACCGACCGTGCGGCCTCGATGACCATGCACTGCAGGCCCAGGCACAGCCCGAGCAGCGGCAGCCCCCGGGTACGGGCGTAATGGATGGCGCCGACCTTGCCCTCGATCCCCCGGATCCCGAATCCGCCGGGAATGAGGACCGCGTCCACATCGCGCAGGGCGGCCTGCGCGCCGGCCGGGGTCGCGCAGTCGTCGGACTGTACCCAGCGCAGGCTCACCTTTGCCCGGTGCGCGAAACCACCGGCCCGCAGCGCCTCGGTGACCGACAGGTAGGCGTCGGGCAGGTCCACGTACTTGCCGACCAGCGCGACCTCCACCGTCTCCCGCGGCGCGTGGACGCGGTCGAGAAGATCACCCCAGATCGTCCAGTCCACATCCCGGAACGGCAGCCCGAGTTTGCGCACGACGTAGGCATCGAGGGCCTCCCGGTGCAGCACCTTGGGGATGTCGTAGATCGACGGCGCGTCAGGGGTGGAGATACAGGCGTCGGCGTCCACGTCGCACATCAGCGCGATCTTGTTCTTCAGGCCGGCCGGTACCTCGCGGTCACAGCGCAGGATGAGCGCGTCGGGCTGGATACCGATACTGCGCAGCGCGGCCACCGAGTGCTGGGTGGGTTTGGTCTTGAGCTCGCCCGAGGGGGCCAGGTACGGAACCAGCGAGACGTGCAGGAAGAAGACATTGTCGCGGCCGATATCGTGGCGGATCTGCCGGGCCGCTTCGAGGAACGGCTGCGATTCGATGTCTCCTACCGTGCCGCCGATCTCGGTGATCACCACATCCGGTTCCTGCCCTTGCAGGTCCGGCCCGCGCATGGCCAGGATGCGCGCCTTGATCTCGTCGGTGATGTGCGGGATGACCTGCACGGTATCGCCGAGATATTCGCCGCGCCGCTCCTTGGCGATCACCGACGAGTACACCTGACCGGTGGTCACGTTGGCGTCCCGGGAAAGTTCCCGGTCGAGGAAACGTTCGTAGTGCCCCACATCGAGGTCGGTCTCGGCCCCGTCCTCGGTCACGAACACCTCGCCGTGCTGGAACGGATTCATGGTGCCGGGATCGACGTTCAGATAGGGGTCGAGTTTCTGCATGGTGACCCGTAGCCCCCGCGCGGTCAGCAACTGACCGAGACTGGAGGCGGTGAGACCCTTGCCGAGTGAGGAGGCGACGCCGCCGCTGACGAAAATATGCTTGGTGGCTGCCCGCGCCTGAATCCGTGTATGACCCACGGGTCTTCACGGTAACACGAAACCCGGGCGACGATCGAGCGCCACCCCCGGTTAACCACCCGATCGCCGCATCGGCGGCGGAATCGGGATGATGGGCCGAGCGAAAATCGACCACCCCCGCCCCGGGGACACCACCGGCCACTTCTCTCACAGTTCGGCGCACAGTCGTCGCGGCACCGCCCGCCCCACACGATGCTGTGTGATTGCGCGGACCGCCTCATATCCGGGCGTCGGCCGCGGTGCTCAGCTCGCCCCGGGCCGGCTCAGCGTCTCCCGAACCCACAGATCGGCGCGGTGCAGCAGATCCTGCACCGGCGCGAGCACCTCACTCCCGTGGCCGGCGGCCAGCACCGCCACGATCAGCACGACGAGCGCGGCCAGCACCATCAGCGCCATGAGCGCCCCGGACACCCGGCTCCGGTACAGCGTGGCCACCGCGGTCGCGTCCATGAGCGCGCCCCCGACCTTCAGGCGCGTGAGAAATGTCGCGGGGTTGCTGTCCTGGCGGCACCGGTCGAAGAATTCCTCCAGGGACGCGGGCGCGCCCGCCGTGACGATGAGCGCGGCGCCGCGGTGGTGCGCGAGCAGCAACGCCAGATCCGCGGGCGTCCCGGAGCACGGAAAGGTGATCGCGCCGATCCCCAGCTCCTTGACCCGGTCCAGGCCCTCCGCATAACCGTCCAGTTCCGCCGGCACGATCAACTCGGCGCTACCGGTGAGGATTTTCGCGGGGAGCTGCTCGGGGTTCGCGACGATCAGATCCAGCCGGTAGCCCGCGCGCCGGACGGTCTCGGCGCCCTGTCCCACCCCGATCATGACCGGGGCGTACTCCTTGATGAAGGGTTTGAGCTTCTTCAGGTCCTCGGCATGCCCGGGCCCGTCCCCGACCACCACCACCTGGCGGCCGTTCAGGTCCAGGTCCGGTTCGGGCACCCCGATACCGTCCATGAGCAGCGATGATTCGGTCCGGATGAAATCGAGAGTGCCGCCGGCGAAGGCTTCGAGATGACCGGCGAGACCGTTGCGCGCTTCCGATAGCCGGTCGGCCACCGCGGTTTCGTCGAGTTCGAGGCATTCGACCAGCACCTCGGGTTCCCGGCGGGTGAGGCGGTCGGCGTAGACGACCCCGTTCTCGATCCGCACCTTCGCGCCGTCCTTGATCCGACCGAAGGCGTCGGAGGTGACCGTGTCCAGCAGCAGCACGCCGCCGGCCACCAGGAGTTCGGGACCCGGATTGGGATAGCGCCCGGAGATCGACAGCGAGTTGTTCACCACCGCCGCCACCCCGGCCGCGAGCAACTGATCCGCGGTGACCTGGTCCAGGTCCATTTCGTCGAGGACCGCGATATCACCGGGTTCCACCCGTTCGAGTAGCCGCCGGGTATCGCGGTCGACCCGGGCGGTGCCGGTTCGGCCGGGCAACGTCTCCGGATTCTTCGACAGCAGCGCCAGCATCCTCATGCAGTGATAATCGCCGCAAACCCTCAACCATTGGTGGAGACACGCCGCGAGTCGATACTCAACGGCTATCGACCGGTTATCGGGAGCTCCGCGCGGCGTAGCGACGGACGAAATCCACTGCCGTGCGCCGTAAGCTGCCCGGAACAGCTACACGAAGAGGAGTCTCCATGGCCAGCACCACCGTCGATACCGTGATCGCCGCCCCGCGCGCGACCGTGTACCGGCTGTTCGCCGACCGCGAGAGCATTGATCCGTTCCTCGCGGTGAACGTCACGCTCGTCACACCGGGCACCACCGAACGAGAGGGCGTCGGCGCCCGGCACAAGATCGGTATCGGCCCGGTCGGGGTGGTCGAGGAGATCACCGCGCTGATACCGAACGAGCGGATGGAGTACAAGATCGTCAAAGGCGCCCCGGTGAAAAGTCATACCGGCGTCATCACCTTCGCCGACGCCGACAACGGCACCCGGGTCACCTACACGATGACCTCCGACCCCTCGCTCCCCGTGCCGGCCAAAGTGCTCGAGATCGGCCTCAAAGGCCTGATCAACCAGTTCATCTCCGCCGCGCGCAAAGCTGTCGACTGACCTGCCGGCACGAAACCGGAGCCGGGTGGCCGCGCCGGGTGAGATACCCGGCCGGCGACCGGCCCCCTCCGGCACCGGTACCGATCAGCGTCCCGGGTGTCGCACGACGGGTCAGTATGCCGCCATCCGCTCGGCGCGGGCGGTGTTCAGCAGCTCCCAGGCATGCGCGCGACCGGTCTCGGTATCGTCGAGCCCGGCCAGCATGCGGGCCAGCTCCACGATCCGCTCGTCCTGGGTCAGCGCCCGGACCCCCGAATTCACGGCACCCTCGCCGTCATCGGATTTGTTGACCACCAGATGGGTATCGGCGAATGCCGCCACCTGCGCCAGATGCGTCACCACAATGACCTGATGGGTACGTGCCAGCCGGGCCAGCCGCCGCCCGATCTCCACCGCCGCCCGGCCGCCGACACCCGCGTCCACCTCGTCGAACACCATGGTCGCCCCGTGCTCGGCACCGGCCAGCACCACCTCCAGGGCCAGCATCACCCGCGAGAGCTCACCACCGGACGCGCTCTTGCTCAACGGCAGCGACTGCGCACCGGAATGCGCGGCCAGCCGGAACTCCACCTCGTCCACCCCGGCCGGACCGGCGTGCAGTTCGACACCGTCGACCAGCAGCGGCGCGGAATCCTGCGCACCGGCAGGCAACGGCCGCACCTCGACCTCCAGCCGCGCCTTGCCCATGGCGAGCCCGCTCAGCTCCTCGGTCACCGCCGCCGCCAGATCACCCGCGGCGGCAGTGCGCGCCTGCGACAGTTTCACCGCCGCGGCCCGCACCCGATCCGCCCCCGCCTCGACCTCGGCGGTCAGCGCCGCGAGGGTCTCCTCCGAGACATCCAGCGAGTCCAGCCGGGTCCGCGCCTCGTCCGCCCACGCGATCACCCCGTCGATATCGGGTGCGTATTTACGGGTCAGCGATTTCAACTCCGCCTGCCGCGACAGCATGGATTCCAGCGCCCCGGGGTCCGACGGCAGACCCGACAGATAGCCGCTCAGCTCGGTGGTCAGATCCACCACCACCGCGATCGCCTCCGCCAGCCGCGGCGACAGCGCCGCCAGCGCCGGATCCTCGGCGCCCTCCACCCGGGAGCGGGCCACGCCGAGCGCGTCCAGCGCCCCGACCCCTTCGCCGGGATTATCGGCCGGACCGGCGAGCGCCTCGTGCGCGGTCGCCGCCGCCTCCCGCAGCGAATCCAGGTCGCTGAGCCGCCTGATCTCCGCGACCAGGCGCTCGTCCTCCCCGGGCTCCGGTGCGACGGCGTCGATTTCGGCCAGCGACTGGGTCAGCCGCTCGGCCTCGGCCGCCATCTCCCGGCCGCGCGCGGTGCGTTCCAGCAGCGTCGTCCGGGCATCCAGCCAGGCACGGCGGTGTTCCACGTAGTCCCGCAGCAGCGGCCCCACCGTCGCGTCGGCGAACTGGTCCAGCGCGTGCAACTGCTGTTCGGGACGCTGTAATCGCAACTGGTCGTTCTGACCGTGCACGGTGAGCATCGGCGCGGTGAAATCGGCCAGCACCGAAGCCGGTACGCCACGGCCGCCCAGATGCGCCCGGGACCGCCCGTCGCTGCCGACGGTGCGGATCGCGATCACCGTACCGTCGTCGTCGGCAACGGCCGCCGCCGATTCCAGCACCCGTTCCGCTTCGGCGCGCGCCGACTCGTTCACCTCTTCCAGGGTGAACCGGCCCTCCACCACCGCGCGATTCGCGCCCAGCCGGACCCGCCCGGCATCGGCGCGCGCACCGCTCAGCAGGTGCAGGCTGGTGACCACCATCGTCTTGCCCGCTCCGGTTTCCCCGGTGAGCACAGTCAGCCCTTCGTGGAATTGCGCGGTGGCCGTCGAGATGACGCCCAGTCCGTCAATTCTTATCTCTGTCAGCACGTGTGCCCTCCGTTCGCCGCCGGCCCCGCCAACCCGTGACCGGCAGCTCGAACTTGCGCACCATCCGATCCGCGAACGGCGCGGAATCCAGCCGCACCCACCGCACCGGCTCGGCACCTCGGACCGCTTCGACCCGGCCGCCCCGCGGCAGTGCGAGGGTGCGCCTGCCATCCAGGAAAACTATCGCATCGTGGCCGGTGGCAACGGATTCGACCGCGATTCGTGAATCCGGGCTGGTGACCAGGGGCCGGGCGAACAGAGCGTGCGCGTTGCTCGGAATCACCAGCAGCGCTTCCAGTTCCGGCCACACCACCGGCCCACCCGCGGAGAAAGCATACGCCGTCGATCCGGTAGGGGTCGCGACAAGGATTCCGTCACAACCGTAGGAGGAGACCGGTCGCCCGTCGACTTCGAGTACCACTTCGAGAACACCCATCCGGGCCGCATTCTCGATACTGGCCTCGTTCAGCGCCCACCCCCGTTCGATGATCTCGTCGTCGAGCCGGACACTGACGTCCAGAGTCATCCGCCGTTCGACGCGGTAGTCGCGCCGGACGACCTGGGCGAGCGCCTCGTCCAGGTTCTCCGCCTCGGCCTCGGTGAGAAACCCGATCCGCCCCAGGTTGATGCCCAGCACCGGAACCGTCACCTGCCGGGCCAGTTCCGCGGCGCGCAGCAGGGTGCCGTCACCGCCGAGCGCCAGCACCATCTCGCAACCCCGCGCCGCCTCGGGTTCGTGGGCGACCACCTGCACCGGATATCCGCAGGGGTCGGCGATCGGTTCGGCATCGGCGTCGAATCGAGTGCTGTAGGCCTCGTCGGCCAGCACCCGCAACCCGATTCCGGCTTCCGCGCAGATCTTCGCGACCCGATGCGCCGTCTCGCTGATCTCGGCCCGTCCGGGATGGGAGACCAGCAGGATCTCCCGCGGCCGGGGTGCCTCCGTGTTCACTGTGGCCCCTCCTCGACTGCCCGCCGCACCAGTTCCCCCACCTCGTCGATGGTGTAGCTCGCCGAGTCGTCCCGGCACAGCCACAGAAAGTATTCGACATTGCCGGACGGACCGGGCAACGGACTGGCCACCACACCCCGGGTCTGCAACCCGAGCTCCGCGGCAGCGGCGGCGACCGAACACACCGCGTCGGCCCGCAGCTGCGGATCCCGCACCACCCCGCCGGATCCGACCCGATCCTTGCCGACCTCGAACTGCGGTTTCACCATCGGCAGCAGATCGGCGCCCGGCAGCACGCAACCCGCCAGCGCGGGCAGTACCAACGTCAGCGCGATGAACGACAGATCGGCGACCACCAGCTCCACCGGCCCGCCGATATCGTCGACGGTCAGGCTCCGCACATTGGTCCGGTCGTGCACCCGCACCCGGTCGTCGGTACGCAACCGCCACACCAGCTGGCCGTAGCCCACATCGACCGCGACCACCTCGCGCGCGTCCCGGCTCAGCAGCACATCGGTGAAACCGCCGGTCGACGCCCCGGCGTCGAGGCAGCGCCGACCCGCGACCGACAGACCCCGCGTTTCGAACACCTCCAGCGCACCCAGCAGTTTGTGCGCCCCACGCGAGGCCCAGGCGACCTCGTCGACCTGTTCCTTGACCACCAGTGGGGTACCGGTCTCCACCGCGGTCGCCGGTTTCACCGCCACCGTGCCGTTGATCAGCACCCGCCCGGCGCCGATCAACTCCACCGCGTGTTCCCGTGACCGCGCCAGACCACGGCGGACCAGTTCCGCGTCCACCCGCGCCCGCCTGGCCACCTCAGATCTTGTCCACCGTGGCCAGCGCCTGTACCAGCACTTCGTGTGCCTGGTCCAGGATATGCGCACGGCGGGCCAGATCGGTGCCGACGGAATCGTCCCCGGTCGCGCCTCCGGTATCCGGCACCGGCCCGAGTTCGGCGAGCAGGTCGCGGACCTCGGCGCGGATCCGGTCCGGATCGGCGGGTTCACCGTGCCCGGCGGCCCCGGGCAGATGCCGGCCGGGCAGCGGCCCGGAGCGGGCGGTGCCGGGAGTGTTCGGGCGAGGGGTCGGGGTAGTCATCGTGAGCTCAACGCTATCGGATTTCCGAACGGGGCGCGCGCACCGTCAGCGCCCGGCCAGGGTGTGCCCGCAGCTGCGCGCGCACCTCTTCCGGGGCGACAAGGCCCGGCACCGGCGGCTGCCGCAGGGCGTCCAGACTGTCGGCGACATAGGTCGGCAGGTCCGCCTCCGGCAGACCGATGAGTTCGTCGGCGGTACTGACCCCGGTCAGTACGAGCAGCGAATCCAGATCCACGGCTTGCGCACCGGAGATATCGGTGTCGAGCCGGTCGCCCACGACCAGGGCCGCGCGTGTCTCCGCCCGGATCAGCGCGTCTTCGAGCAGCGGTGGATACGGCTTGCCGGCCACCACGGGTTCCAGATCGGTGGCGGCCCGCAGCGCCGCGACCATCGCGCCGTTACCCGGCGCGAGTCCGCGCTCGTTCGGCAGCGTCCGATCGGTATTGGCCGCCACCCACAGCGCCCCCGCCCGCAACGCGTAGGCCGCCTCGGCCAGGTCCGGCCAGGCCGTCTGTGGCGAATGTCCCTGGACGACCGCCGCCACCGTCTCCGTCGCCCGGCGTACCGGTTGCAGACCGGACGTCTTGATCTCCGCCGCCAGGTCGTCGGAACCGACGACCAGCACCTCGGCGCCGGGCGCCAGCCGCTCGGCGAGTAACCGGCTCGCCGCCTGCGCGCTGGTCACCACATTCGCCTCCGTCGCCGGATATCCCAGCTCGGCCAGATGGGCCGCCACACTGCCGGCCGCCCGGCTCGCGTTGTTGGTGACATACACCGATCGCTGGGTCCCGCCCGCCAGCGCCTCGGGCGCACCGTCGATCACATCGGCGCCCCGGTAGAGGGTTCCGTCCAGATCCAGCAGCAGCGCCTCGTACCTGTCCCGCAACCGTGTCTCACTCGCTTCCCGCACACCCGGACCCTACGTCCTGTCCCCGACGCCCCGGACACCCAGCCGTCTCCCGTCGCCCACCCGGCACCCCGATGGACAGGCGACCGACGTCCTGGGCCGGGGAGCGCGGTGCGATATTCGCGCCCGGGCATCTTCGGATAGCCCTTACGCAGCAGTGGCAGGTATGGGTGGGTTGCCGCTACCCGCCTCGTTCCGCATCGTCCCACCGGCCTCGCGGCGCAGGAGGCCGTGATCGCCGGCCCGGGATCTCGCCCGGCGGGGCCGCTTCTGAGAGCGCGCTCCCGGTCACCGCGGAGGCGCCGAACGGGCCGCTGTGTTCTGCCGAATACCACGGCACATTCGAGAGACTCTCGATGCCGCGACCACGATCACCCCTCACGACCGTGAGCTTCTCATGTGTGCCGGGTCGACCCGGTGAACTCGAGGGCCGCCGCCGGGACTGCGCTCCGGCCGCAACGGAGCCAGGGCGCTACCGGCGTCCGGGCCAGTTACCGGCCATATCTCCACACCGCTGCTGGCAGGCTGCCATCCGCCGCCGGCCGCGGTGAACGCGATGTGCGGACGCCGATGAATTCCCATGCCGTGACCCGTCGGAACCGGAGAGAGGCCGACCTGCCGCGGCCGACCGACGACTGCTATCCAGGAGAACCGTGACTGCCGAACGCACAGCCGAACCAGAACTGCTCGAGATCGCCGAGACCCTCACCGCCGTGGTGCGCGGCCGGGTGGCGCCGGCGCAGACGATCTCGTTCTTCGACACCTCGTTCGGCATCCTCCCGCCGGCCCTCGCCGCGCAGGAGGCCCTGATCACCGGCCCGGCTCTCGCCCGGTGGGGAGCCGCTTCCGAGGAGGCCACGGAACTGGAGGTGGGGTTCCCCGTCGACCGGCGCATCAGCCTCGACGGCGACGTCGTCCCCGGTGTGCTCCCGGCCGGCCCGATCGCTCGTGTGGTGCATTATGGCGCGTTCGACACGCTGGGCGTCACCTGGGACCGCCTGCACGGCTGGATCACCGAACAGGGCCTGGTTCCGGGCGCCGACCGCTGGGAGGTCTACCTCACCGAACCGAACCCGGAGATGGACCCGGCCGATCTGCGAACCGAGCTCAACTGGTCGGTCACCCGGTCCTGACCGCCGCGGATCAGGCCTCGCCGGTCAGTTCGGCCGCACGCTCCTCGGCATCGGTTTCGCCGTCGAGGTCCGCGGCGGCCGCGTTGAAGAACCAGGTCTGTCCCTCATCGGTACGCCCGGCCGCGACCAGCGCGTCGGCGTAGGCATAGAACAGCCGCGCCGGACCCGAACCGGTGCGGGACGGGTCGAGGTCGGGAGTCTGCAGGGTCACCACGGCCTGGTCGTACTGGCCGAGGTCCATCCGCGCGCCCGCGACCACGATCCGCAGTTCGATCGCCTCGTCACCGGTCAGCGCGCGACCCTCGTCACTGCGACCGATCTCGATGGCGCGTTCGGGCCGGCCGAGACCACGTTCGCAGTCGGCCATCACCGCGAGCAAGCCGGACCCGCCCGCCATCCGCCGCGCCGCACGCAGCTCGGATAGGGCTTCGGCCCATTCTCCGGCGTGATAGGCGATAACGCCGGCGGTCTCCCGCACGACGGCGATCCGTCCGGCCCGTTGCCGCGCGGCCCGCGCATGGGCCAATGCCAGCTGCGGGTCGTCGTCGAGAACCTGCACCGCCATCGCCAGATGCCGGGCGACAGTTTCCGCATTGCCTTTGTCCAGACTCAGCAGATCGCGCCGGATCGAAGGATCGAGATCCCCGGCCTGGACCTCATCGGGCAGATCGGGCTCGTCGGGCCGCGGCGGGCGACGATCGGCCCCACGGCCCCCACCCTCACCGCCCCGGCGCCGGGGTCCGCCGGCGTCGCCACCGCGAGAAAATCCCGGACCGCTGCCGCTCTCCGCCGGCCCCACCCCGTCCCGGCGCGGCCGGTCGGCCCCACGGTCGGACCGGTCGGATCCACCGCGCCCACCGAAACGACGCTCATCACCCCCACGGTCGGACCGGTCGGATCCACCGCGCCCACCGAAACGACGCTCATCACCCCCACGGTCGGGCCGGTCGGATCCGCCCCGTCCACCGAAACGACGCTCATCGGCACCACGAGCGGACTGCTCGGACGGGCGGCCACCGCCCCGGCTGTCCCCGCGTCCGCCGCCGCGATTGTCCCGCCCTCGATCCGAATCACCGAAAGAAGCAGCGCCTCCCTGCGACCGGAAGTCCCCGCGCTCGCGCGTGCCGTACTCCCGCTTGTCACCGTCCGGACGCGACTGCGGTCGTGAACCACGGGAACGATTGTCCTCCCAATTCGACCGTGTCCCTTCACTCCGGAATCCTGACCGGTCGGCACCGCGGTCGCGCTGCCCCGGAGAGCCGGTCCGCTCTTCGCGGCCGGTTCGATCGGGCCGCTGCGGACCGCGTGGCCGGTCACCACCGAATTCGCTACCGCCGGACCCCGGCCGGTCACGTCCCGCGCCCCTGGCATCCGGTTCGCGGGTGCGGCGGGCATCGCCGCGATCGTCGTCTCGGCGGAATCCGCCCCGGCCACCCGAACGGCCGCCTTCTCCCGTACCTCCGGAATCGCCACCCGAGCGGCTGCCGTCAGCGGCGCCCTCGCCGCGCCGGAAGCCGGCGTCGGGTCCGGAAGAAGTGCGCCGGAACGGTTTCCGGCCATTGTTCTGTTCCGGCACGGCGGGTCCCTCTCTCGGTTACCAGACTGGATCAACGGATTGCGACGGCAATACGGTCGAACCGCCGACAATGGTGGATTGTGCTCACACCAAGTTTACGGGCCATATCACCGTAGGCAGAAACGCAGATAGGGGACCCACGAATGGGTCCCCTATCTTGAAAG
>NZ_BDCJ01000008.1 GCF_001613445.1 Nocardia grenadensis NBRC 108939 | reverse complement strand
CTATCTCGTGGCTTTTAAGCCACTCGATCGGTGAGGCAACTTCTCAAGCTTAGCTCATCCGTTTATCCGATTGCAAATCGGCATCCCGGTCGAGCCAGTGTGATCGTCAGGCGCTCCTCGTCCTACCTCGTTTCCCTGGTCCCTCCGGCTCGGCGTTTCCGCTTCGCTCCGGGCCCCGGGTCGGTGTCCGTGTCGCTCTGACTTGGATAAAGTTACGTGGCATCTAATTCAATGTCAAATCGCCTGGTCAGAGCGACTTTTCAGCGACTGTTTCCGAGACCGTTTCCGAACCGGGGCCGCCTTGAACGGTCAAGTTCCCACTCCCACCCGTTCCACGCCGGCGCCGAGCGCCTGGAGTTTCTCCACGAAGTTCGGATATCCGCGGTCGATGTGGAAAACGTCGTGCACCTCTGTCACCCCGTCGGCGACGAGGCCCGCGAGGACCAGCCCGGCCCCCGCGCGGATATCGGAGGACCACACCGGTGCACTGGAGAGCCGGGGAATACCGCGGACCACCGCGTGATGCCCGTCGGTCCGGGCATCGGCGCCCAGCCGGATCATCTCCTCGACGAACCGGAAGCGCGCTTCGAAAACGTTCTCGGTGATCATCGAGGTGCCGTCCGCGATAGCCGCCAGGCCGATGGCCATCGGCTGCAGATCCGTGGGGAAGCCAGGGAACGGCAGGGTGGAGAAGTTGACCGCGCGCGGGCGATCGGCCTGCACGACCCGGAAACCCTCGGGTTCGAACGAGATCCGCGCGCCGGCCGACCGCAGCTTGTCCAGGACCAGTGCCAGGTGCTGCGGATTGACCCCGGTCACCCGCACATCACCCATTGTCATGGCGGCGGCGATACCCCACGTGGCCGCGACGATCCTGTCGCCGATCACCCGGTGCGTGATCGGTGACAGCCGTTTCACGCCATGGATGGTGAGCACCGAGGTACCCGCACCGCGGATACGCGCGCCCATCTGGGTGAGCATGGTGCACAGGTCGACGATGTCGGGCTCGCGCGCGGCATTGTCGATCACCGTCTCCCCCTGCGCGAGCACCGCGGCCATGAGGATGTTCTCGGTGGCACCGACCGACGGGAAGTCCAGCCGGATACGCGCGCCCTGCAGCTCGTCGGCCCGGGCGACCACGCATCCGTGCTCGATCTCGCTGGTCGCGCCAAGCAACCGCAGCCCGGCCTGGTGCATATCGAGCGGCCGGGAACCGATGGCGTCACCACCGGGTAGCGCCACCACCGCGCGTTTACAGCGGGCCATCAACGGACCGAGCACACAGACCGAGGCACGGAACTGGGTCACCGCCGGGAAATCCGCGTGGTACTTGGGTTCGGCCGGGGTATCGATCGTCACCACATCGCCGGAGATCTCGACGTCGCATCCGAGACCGCGCAGCACCTCGGCCATCAGGGGCACGTCGAGGATGTCCGGACAGTTCGTGATGGTGGTCTTGCCTTCGGTGAGCAGCGCAGCGGCCATCAGTTTCAGGACGCTGTTCTTGGCGCCTCCCACCGAGACCTCACCGACCAGCCGGTTGCCGCCAGTTACCAAAAACCGTTCCATGCCGCCTCTCCGAGTATTCGGCGCACCAGTGAGTGCAAGGATAGAGCGCCCACGATCGCATCGCGCTGCCGGTCGAGACAACGCCGAGCCCTCGCGCGCGGCGGCTCGGCTACCCGATCGCCAGGAGCAGTTTCCACCCTTCGGACGGAATCCGTCAGCTTTCGGACGCGGGACCCGCGCCGGGTTCGTCCGGAGCCGCCGCACCGGCCCCGCCCGCCCGGCCACCACCGGGCTGCCAGAGCACATCACCGTCGGGATTGGTGTAGCGGCTGAGGATGAACAGCAGATCCGACAGCCGGTTGAGGTATCGGGCCGGCAGCACACCGGTGTCGACGGGATGTGCTTCCACCGCCGCCCACGCCGAACGTTCGGCGCGCCGGACGACCGTGCGTGCGGTGTGCAGCAACGCGGCGAGCGGCGTGCCGCCGGGCAGGATGAAGGAATCGAGCGGAGCCAGCCCGGCATTGAACCGGTCGCACCACTGTTCCAGTCGTTCGATATAGCTCGGGGTGATGCGCAGCGGCGGATACTTCGGGTTCTCCACCACCGGAGTGGACAGATCCGCGCCCGCGTCGAAGAGATCGTTCTGGACCGCGCGCAGGACCGCTGTCAGTTCCGGGTCCGGGCCGCCGAGTGCGATCGCGACCCCGAGGGCGGCATTGGCCTCGTCGCAGTCCGCGTAGGCGATCAGCCGCGGATCGGTTTTCGGCACCCGGGAGAAATCACTGAGACCGGTGGTCCCGTCATCGCCGGTGCGGGTGTAGATCCGCGTCAGATGCACGCTCACAGGACCCACCCTAACGTCCCTCGGCCCGGCCAGGGGGTTGTGGCGGATGCGCATTTGCGCCGTACTGTCCGCTCGCGTGTAGAGCCGGGCCGGGCAATCTGCCGACCGCCCGAGTTCAGTGGCCGCGCAGCCGGCGGGCCCGCTCCGAGGGCCGGGACTCGACCCAGGAAAGGAACGCGGTCAGCGCCGCGCGGTCCAGCGCCAGCTCGTAATCGCCGTTGCGATCGGACACCCCGATCACCGCGATCTCCTCGGTCATGATGTCGTGCTCGTCACCCTGCGGGCGACGGCGATCACCGATCTCGATACCGCGGCGCCGGATCACCGAATCGGCGCCGATCTTCAGGCTGGTGAGTTTGAAGAAGACGAGGTGATCCTCGTCGTAGCGGATGACCCCGTGGCGCCAGCGTTCCCCGCCGCGCGCCGGGAGTACGCGCAGGATGGCCGCGGTGCCGCCGCGCCGCAACATGACCAGGCGATAAGTGGAAACCAGAGCCAATGCGACCAGCACGAGCACCAGAATGATCAGAAGCACCATCCCGGTCTGCAATGCTGCACATCCCTTCGCTCATCCGAGGCGATCGCCGGATCGGACCGGCAGATGCACCCGCGGCCATTCAACCACGAACCAGTTTACAAATGGCATGGGGATGTCTCGGATAATGCGACGTCATCGATCCCGGAGGCGCCCGCGGGCAACGCCGGTATGAACCGGGACCCCGATCAAACGGCTCCGGCCGGCGACGAGGATTCGCCGCCGGCCGGAGCCGAGATCATTCTGTTGTGCTCCCGCGTGGGAGATCAGGCCTTCGCGCCGGCCTGTTCCACCGCGCGGACCCGGCCCTGGGCCGCCAGCTGGGCTTCCGCCGACGCCGATCCGTCGGACAGCACCTGGCGTGCGGCCGCGACATCGACCTCGGTGGAGAACTCGGCGGACTCCGCCAAGACCCGCACCGTATCGGCGGTGACCGAGAAGAAACCGCCGTGTACCGCGGCCACGATCCGGGTGCCCTCGGTGTCCACGATGGTCACCGTGCCGCCCTCGACCAACTGGCCGAGCAGCGGCTCGTGCCCGGGCATGATGCCGATCTGTCCCTCGGTGGTCTGGGCGCTGACGAAACTCGCCCGGCCCGACCAGAGCCGCCGCTCTACCGCGACGAGATCAACTGACATATCCGCCATGAAGGACTACTTTCCGGCGATCTTCTTCGCGGCCGCCTCGACATCGTCGAGACCACCGCAGCTGTTGAACGCCTGCTCCGGGAAGTGGTCGAATTCGCCCTTGCAGACCCGGTCGAAGTCGTCGATGGTCTGCTCCAGCGGCACGACCGAGCCAGGCTGACCGGTGAACTTCTCGGCCACGATGAAGTTCTGGCCGAGGAACTTCTCCAGCCGGCGGGCACGGCCGACGAGGACCTTGTCCTCCTCGGAGAGCTCGTCCATACCGAGGATGGCGATGATGTCCTGCAGTTCCTTGTACTTCTGCAGGATCCGCTTCACCTCGTTGGCCACGGCGAAGTGCCGGTCGCCGACGATCGAGGCCTCGAGAATACGAGAGGTCGAGGTCAGCGGGTCGACGGCGGGGTAGATACCCTTCTGCGAAATCGGGCGGGAGAGCTCGGTGGTCGCGTCCAGGTGGGCGAAGGTGGTCGCCGGAGCCGGGTCGGTGTAGTCGTCGGCGGGCACGTAGATGGCCTGCAGCGAGGTGATCGACCGGCCGCGGGTCGAGGTGATCCGCTCCTGCAGTTCACCCATCTCGTCGGCCAGGGTCGGCTGGTAACCGACCGCCGAGGGCATCCGGCCCAGCAGGGTCGAGACCTCGGAGCCGGCCTGGGTGAACCGGAAGATGTTGTCGATGAACAGCAGCACGTCCTGGTGCTTCACATCGCGGAAGTACTCCGCCATGGTCAGCGCCGACAGGGCGACGCGCATACGGGTACCCGGCGGCTCGTCCATCTGGCCGAAGACGAGGGCGGTGTCCTGGAGGACGCCCATCTCTTCCATTTCCAGGTGCAGGTCGGTGCCCTCACGGGTGCGCTCACCGACACCGGCGAACACCGAGGTACCGGAGAACTCCCGCGCGATACGGGTGATCATCTCCTGGATGAGAACGGTCTTGCCGACACCGGCACCACCGAACAGGCCGATCTTGCCGCCCTTCACGTACGGGGTCAGCAGGTCGAGCACCTTGACGCCGGTCTCGAGGATTTCGGTCTTGCCCTCGAGCTGGTCGAAGCTCGGCGGTTTGCGGTGGATACCCCACTGTTCACCGTCGCGGCCGAGGCCGGGGCTGTCGAGGCAGTCGCCGAGCGCGTTGAACACGTGCCCCTTGACGACATCGCCGACCGGCACCGAGATCGGCTTACCGGAGTCACGAACCTCGGCGCCGCGAACCAGACCGTCGGTGGGCTGCATCGAGATGGTGCGCACGATGTTGTCACCGAGGTGCTGGGCGACCTCGAGGGTCAGCGTCTTGGCCACCGACTTCAGGGTGATATCGGCGGCAAGAGCGTTGAACAGGTCTGGAATGGAGCCCCGCGGGAATTCGACGTCCACGACGGGGCCGATGACGCGGACCACGCGGCCCGTGGCGGCGCCGGTCCGGCTCGACTCTTCTCGAGTAACAGCTGCGGTCATTTGTCTGGTTTCTCTTCCTGCGTCTCAGTCGCGTTCCGAGCTGGCCGCCAGGGCATTCACGCCGCCGACGATTTCGCTGATTTCCTGCGTGATGTTGGCCTGCCGCAACGAGTTGGCCTGGCGAGACAGGGAACTCGCCAATTCGTTGGCGTTATCGGTGGCCGCCTTCATTGCGGTGCGCCGAGCGGCGTGCTCGGATGCCGCTGCGTCGAGCAACGACGCGTAGATCCGCGTGTTGATGTACTTGGGCAGCAGTGCCGCCAGCAGCACATCGGCGTCGGGCTCGAATTCGTACTGCGCGCTCACCTCGGCCGTGGGCGAATCGGACAGCATATCCGCGCCCAGATCGAAGTTCTCGTCGACGAAAGAGATCTGGATCGGCGCCATCCGGCGCACCTCCGGCGTCTGCGACAGCATGCTCACGAACCGGGTGTAGACGATATGGAGCTCGTCCACGCCCGCGATCGTACCGGTACCGTCCGGTGCCGGTACCTCGCCCGCGGACCCGGCCATAAAGCTGTCCACCAGGTGGTTGCAGGCCGCCGAGGCATCCGGATAGGTCGGCTGCTGGGAGAACCCGGTCCACGAGGCGACCGGCCGACGATCACGGAAGGTGTAGTACGTCAGGCCCTTGTTGCCCATGACGTAGAGCACCGGTTCCTTGCCCTCGCCACGCAGGGTGGTCATCAGCTCCTCGGCGCGTTTGAGCACATTGGAGTTGTAGCCACCGCACTGGCCGCTGTCGCTGGTGATCACCAGGACCGCGGCACGCTTCGGATCGGTGCGTTCGGTGAGCAGCGGGTGCGACAGGTTCTTCGACGCACTCGCCAGCTCCGCGACCACCTTGGTGATCTCCTCGGAGTACGGCTTGGCGGCCGCGACCCGAGCCTGGGCCTTGGTGATCCGGGAGGTCGCGATCAGTTCCTGGGCCTTGGTGATCTTCTTGATCGAGTTGATACCACGAATACGGGAGCGCAGCTCGCGCAAGGTAGCCATCGGTTCACAC
This sequence comes from Nocardia grenadensis NBRC 108939, assembly GCF_001613445.1. Classification (GTDB taxonomy): domain Bacteria; phylum Actinomycetota; class Actinomycetes; order Mycobacteriales; family Mycobacteriaceae; genus Nocardia; species Nocardia grenadensis. The sequence continues at coordinate 158,828 of NZ_BDCJ01000008.1, read as the reverse complement.
TCCCCTCATTCGCGGCGTGACAGGAAAACAGCGCATGGTTCGCCCGGTCTACTTCTCGACGTGCTTGCGGGTGACCGACAGCGATTCGACCTCTTCGTGGGCCAGTTCGCCGGCGGCGGCCTCGTTCACCACACGGCTGCCGTCGGACGCCAGGAAGCCCTGTTTGAACTTGTCGGTGGCCGCCTTGATCTGCTCGGCCGCCTCGTCCTGCAGCACCTTGCCACCGGCGATACTCGTGAAGGCATCCGCGGCATTGGCGTGCAGATCCTCGAGCAGCTCGACATTGAACCGGCGGATATCGGCCACCGGCACCGAGTCGTAGTACCCGGCGTCGACCAGGTAGATCGACACGATCTGGTCCTCGACCGCGATCGGCGAGTACTGGTCCTGCTTGAGCAGTTCCACCCAGCGGGCGCCGCGCTCGAGCTGCGCCAGCGAGGCGGCGTCGAGGTCGGAGGCGAAGGCGGAGAACGCCTCCAGCTCGCGGTACTGAGCCATTTCCAGACGCAGCGAACCGGCGACCTTCTTCATACCCTTGGTCTGGGCGGCGCCACCGACACGGGAGACCGAGGTACCGACGTTGATCGCCGGGCGAACACCCTTGTTGAACAGGTCGGACTCCAGGAAGACCTGACCGTCGGTGATGGAGATGACGTTGGTCGGGATGAAGGCCGAGATGTCGTTGGCCTTGGTCTCGATGATCGGCAGACCGGTCATCGAACCGCCGCCCATCTCGTCGGAGAGTTTGGCGCAACGTTCCAGCAGACGCGAGTGCAGGTAGAAGACGTCACCCGGGTAGGCCTCGCGGCCCGGCGGGCGGCGCAGCAGCAGCGAGATGGCGCGGTAGGCCTCGGCCTGCTTGGTGAGATCGTCGAACACGATCAGGACGTGCTTGCCCTGGTACATCCAGTGCTGGCCGAGGGCCGAACCGGTGTAGGGGGCCAGCCACTTGAAGCCGGCGGAATCGGAGGCCGGGGCGGCGACGATGGTGGTGTACTCCAGTGCGCCGTGCTCCTCGAGAGCGGATTTGACGCCCGCGATGGTAGAGCCCTTCTGGCCGATCGCCACGTAGATGCAGCGCACCTGCTTGGCCGGATCGCCCGACTCCCAGTTGGCCTTCTGGTTCAGGATCGTGTCGATGCAGACCGCGGTCTTACCGGTCTTGCGGTCACCGATGACCAGCTGACGCTGCCCCCGGCCGATCGCGGTGAGCGCATCGATCGCGGTGATGCCGGTCGCCATCGGCTCCTCGACCGGCTGACGCTCCAGCACGGTGGCGGCCTGCAGTTCGAGGACGCGACGATCGTCGGCCTCGATCTCGCCCAGACCATCGATCGGCTGACCGAGCGGGTTCACGACGCGGCCGAGGAACTTGTCGCCGACCGGGACCGAGAGCACATCGCCGGTGCGCCGCACCTGCTGGCCCTCTTCGATCTCGGCGAACTCGCCGAGAACGACGGCACCGATTTCACGGTCCTCGAGGTTCAGCGCGACGCCGAGCACACCGCCCGGGAATTCGAGCAGCTCGTTGGCCATGGCCGAAGGCAAGCCGCTGACGTGCGCGATGCCGTCACTGGTATCGGTGACGACACCGACTTCCTCGATGGAGGTTTCCGGGGTGTAGCTCTGGGTGTAGCTTTCGATCGCGCTACGGATCTCGTCGGAGGAGATCGTCAGCTCCGCCATGTTCTTCCTGCTCTCGGTCTCTGGTCTGGAATGTCGGGGTGTTGAGCGGTTCGCGTCGGGCTGTGCCCGGCGCCCCGCCGCTAGGTCAGCGAGCGACGCAGCCGGTCCAGCCGGCCGATCGCGCTGCCGTCGATCACATCGTCGCCGATGCGCACGACGAGCCCGCTCAACAGTTCGGGATCGACCTCGACATGCACGGTGACAGCCTTGTTGTAGATACGCGCCAGGGCGCCGCCCAGCCGTTCACGCTGGGAGTCGGTCAGCTCGATCGCCGACCGGACGTGCGCGACGATCTGTTCGCGCCGGGCCGCGGCCAGGTCGGACAGTTCGTCGAAGGCCACACCGATCCCGGCACGCTGCCTGGTCACCACCTGCTCGGCGAGAGCCCGGGTAATGGTCTCGGCCTTGTCGGACAGCAACCGCTCGAGCAGCTCTCGTTTGGCCGACGCCGAGGCGGTGCGGTCGGACAGGGCCTGTTCCAGCTCCGGGTTGTCGGCGATGATCCGGCCGAAGCGGAACAGTTCGTCCTCGACGGCGGTCAGCCGGCCCTGTTCGGAGGCCGATTCCAGGTATGCCAGCTGACCCAGCAGCACCAGGGTGTCGACCAGATCCCGGGCACGCGACCAGTCCTGGGCGACCGCAGTGGTCAGCACCGCCTGAGTGGCAGCGCTGACCTGGCTCCCGAAGACCCGCTCGGTCAGTTCGGCGCGGGCCGAACCGGGCACCGATACGTCCGCGAGCGCCACACGCAGCGGACGCTGGTCGTCCAGTACGTCGACAACGGCGAACAGTTCGGACCCCGTCGTGGCCGCAACACCGTTGCTTCCGGTCAGCGCGGCCCGAAGCGCCTCCTTGGACCGGGAGCTGGCCTCACGGCTCGCTGCGTACATGGTTTTCACTCCTCCGTCGTTACCTTCCGACCCCGATACCGGCGTCCGAACGGTCGATCTCGTCGAGGAATCGCTCGATCGTCGCGGCCTGTTTGGCCTCGTCCGATACCGACTGCCCGATGATCTTCTCGGCCAGGTCAACCGCGGTGCGGCCGACCTCGGCCCGCAGCTCGGTCAGGATCTGCTGGCGCTGGGCTTCCAGCTGGGTGTGCCCGGCCGCGACGATACGGTCGCTCTCGGCCTGGGCGTCGGCCTTCATCTGGGCGAGGATCTGCTGGCCCTGGGTGCGGGCGTCTTCGCGGATCTTCGCGGCTTCCAGGCGGGCGTCGGCCAGCTGCTTCTGGTACTGCTGCAGCGTCTCCTGCGCTTCGGCCTGCGCGGCCTCGGCCCGATCGATGCCACCCTCGATCTTGTCGGCGCGCTCGTCCAGCACCTTCATCAGGCGCGGAACGGCGTATTTGTAGACCACGAAGGCGATAATCGCCACGCAGACCGCCGACCAGACGATGTCGTACGTCGCGGGGATGAGAGGATTCACATCCTCTCCCTCAGCCGCTGCGAGCAGAATGAACTCGTTCATCGGAATCAGAAGATGAAGCCGGCGACGAGACCGATCAGCGCCAGGGCTTCGGTGAACGCGATGCCGAGGAACATGTTGGTCCGGATGGTGCCGGAGAGTTCGGGCTGACGGGCAATGCCCTCGATCGCCTTACCGACGACGATACCGACGCCGATGCCCGGGCCGATGGCGGCCAGGCCGTAGCCGACAGCGCCGAGGCCCTTCAGCGTGGATTCGTTGGTGGCAGCTTCCTGGGCCAGGTACGAGAGGCTCATGAGTCTTCCATTCCCTTTCTGTTGCTCACCCGCCGGACGGCGTGGTGCAGCAGGTCCTTATCGGTTGTTCCGGTCGTCGGTCAGTGCTCGTCGGCGTGCTGGGCAAGGCTGATGTACACGGCGGTCAGCAACGCGAACACATAGGCCTGCAGGAAGATGACCAGCAGTTCGAACAGCGTGAATGCGAGCCCGCCCAGCAGCGAGAAGGGCGAGAACACCTTCATCCAGGCGTCCGCGTCGAAGAGGAAGAACTGGGTCGCGCTGAAGAACAGCACCAGCATGATGTGACCGGCGAGCATATTGGCCATGAGTCGGACGGTCAGCGTGAAGGGCCGCAGCACGAAGGTCGAAATGAACTCGATCGGAATGAGCAGGACGTGCATGGCCGGCGGAACATTCGGAACGACGATGCTGCTGCGCATATAGGTGAAGAAGCCGTACTTCTTGATGCCCACGTAGTTGAACGCGATATACGCGACCACGGCCAGTACCAGCGGCATACCGATACGCGCGTTCGACGAGATGTTCAGACCGGGGATCACACCCGAGAAGTTCAGGAAGAGGACGGTGAAGAAGATCGTCGCGATCAGCGGGAAGAACTTGCGGCCGTTTTCCTTGCCGAGGATCTCGTCACAGATCTGCTCCTTGACGAAGACCAAACCCATTTCGCCGATGTTCTGCAGCCGTTTCGGCACGATTCGCGGGGTCCGGAACGCCAGGAACAGGAATGCGATCAGGACGGCGGTCATCACCAGCCGGACCAGCATCAGCCGATCGAGTTCGAAGGGGGTCCCTTCGAACAGCACCGCCGGAGGGAAGAAGTCGGTTAGCGACGGCGCGTGAAACTCCGCGGCCAAGGTAGTGACGCTCAGCGTTCTCTCCCGTGTTCGGGCCGCGGGAAGTTTTCGCTCCCGCGGTTCGATCGGACATTGACGATCAATGTGGGTCGACTGAGGTCGGCTCGAGGTCGTCAGCAGCTGTAGCGGCGATCCGCGCTGGCGTCTGTACGTGTGTCGGCGACATCGTCGACATGCAGAACCGAACCCTTTACGAGCACGGCACGGCAGTAGCATAGCGGTAGCTGGTAGGGCCGGGTCGGCACCCCTGGCTTAGTCGCTTGCTTACCAATACTTTACCAAGAGAACTACGACAACGTGTAGCGGGGGCGATGTAACCTACGACAAATTGTCGTAGAACCTGGTCAGCCCTGGTCAGGGTCCTCTTTTCCGCCCCGCTCAGGGACAGTTACATAGGGGACTTTCTGTCGCAATACACCGTACGTTTCGGCTCCCAGAACGATGACCAGGGCCCCCACGACGGTCAGGAACAGCGCGACTCGGTCATAGAACTCGAACCGTTGCAGAACGGCGACCACGATCAGCGCCACCAGCAGCTTCCCGACCCAGCTGACCAGCATTATCAGCCCGGCGGTGGACGGCGGTAGTTTCGCGCCGAGCAGCACGACCACCGCCGTGGTCAGGATGAAGCCGCCACCGATCGCGGCGCCCAGCAGCGCACCCCACAGTCCGGGGGTTCCGGCCAGAGCGGTCGCGATCGCCGCCGCCGACGCCGTCAAAACGACCAGACCGATCAGTCCGTAGCGCAGGGCCGCGCGGAGCGGGGCATCGGCGCTGTCGGGGGTGCTGGGGCCGGCAGAACTCGTGGACACGGCCCGAACTCTACCCGGAGTCGGAAACCGAGCCCGCCGCGTCCCGGCGCGCCTGCCGCCGCCACAACCCCGGGACAGCGGTAACGACCAGTGCGAACAGGAGACCGGCGGCCATCATCAGTACCACCACCCGGCGGTCCATCACCGAAGTGCCGACCGCGCCGAACGCGAGGATGCCGACCCACAGATAGATCACCAGTACCACCCGGCGCTGCGAATGCCCGATCTGCAGCAGCCGGTGGTGCAGATGCATCTTGTCGGGCGTGGAGAAACTGACCCCGGCCCGCACCCGGCGCACGATCGCCAGCAGCAGGTCCAGTACCGGAATGAACATCACCGCACCGACCAGCAGCAGCGGCGAGAGCAGGCCGACGATATCGCGCGGCCCGTAACCCTGCAGCGGGATCCGGCCGGACGCGCTGGTCGACACGGCGGCCAGCACCAACCCGATCAGCATGGATCCCGAATCACCCATGAAGATCCGGGCCGGCGAGAAATTGTGCGGCAGGAACCCGAGACAGGCCCCGGCCATGGCGGCGGCCAGCAGCGCGGGTGGATAGCTGTCCACCGAACCGCCCTGTTCGGTGAGCAGGCCGACCGCGAACGCGAACACCGCGAACGAAGCGATCAAGCCCAGGCCGGCGGCCAGCCCGTCCAGGCCGTCGACGAAATTCATGGCATTGATCAGGGTCACCGCGACCGCGACGGTGACCAGACCGCCCTGCAAGCCGTCGAGGACGACGGTGCTGTTGTTGAACGGGTCGTAGATCAGGTACCAGCCCAGGCCCATTACCGCCATCACCCCGGCGGCAGTGACCTGACCGGCGAATTTGGTGAGCGCGTCCAGACCCCAGCGGTCGTCCACGATCCCGACACCGACGATGATCGTCGCCGCGACGAGCACGGCGGCGATATCGGGCCGGTAATCGAAGCCGCGGCGCAGCGCCGGCAACTGATGAGCGAACAAAACGGCTGCCACCACACCGATGTACATACCCACCCCGCCCATCCGCGGGATCGGCTTCACGTGCACATCGCGATCACGCGGAATAGCCACCGCGCCGAACCCGATCGCCAGTGTCCGGATGCCGCCGGTGGCCAGAAAGGTCACCACCGCCGAGATCAACAACACCAGCAGGAGCTCACGTAGCGGGACGACCGCACCGTAACCGGTCATCGCGCCGACCACCGCCCCGCGACCGGGGATACCGCCCGAACCCTCATCGAAGCCGCTGCATTCACCGCGCAACGGACCCGATCAACGACTCGGCGGTGACTCCCAGCACCTCGGCGACCGCCTCGGTCGGTACCGCGCCCGCGCGCAGGACCCGCGGTTGATCGGCGGTGAGATCGACAATGGTGGACGGCTTCGCGTGCTGGGCCGGACCGCCGTCCAGGAACACCCCCACCTGGGTGCCGAGCTGCTCCCGCGCCTGCGACACATTCTCGGCCGGAGGCCTACCGGAGATATTGGCGCTGGACACCGCCAGTGGACCCACCTCCTGCAACAACTCCAGCGCCACCGGATGCAACGGCATCCGCAGCATCACCGTGCCACGTGCCTCGCCGAGATCCCAGGACAGCGAAGGAGCCTGCTGCACAACGATACTCAGACCACCGGGCCAGAACGCCCGGATCAGTTCACGGGCCTGCGGCCGCACCGAGAACACCAGTCCGTCGATCGTGTTCCATGAACCCACCAGCACCGGCACCGGCATATCCCGCCCCCGGCCCTTGGCCGCCAGCAACGACGCGACAGCAGCGGAATCGAACGCGTCGGCAGCCAGGCCGTAAACCGTATCGGTGGGCACTACGACCAACCGCCCCGATCTCAGAGCACTGGTAGCCGCGGCCAGGCCGGCGGCGCGCGAGTCGGGATCGGCGCAGTCGTAGACGGTACTCACGCGCACAATGGTATGGCCCCGCCTTCGGCGGGGCGGGGGCGAGGGCCCCTTGGTCCCGTCGTTCAGCGCCCGAGACTCGCGCCTTCGGCGCATGCACTTCGGACGCTGAACGACGGGACGGCCCGCGCCCCTCTCAGGGCCTCGCAAGACTCGGCGCCGGAGCGTACTGGCCATCGCGAAAGGATCGGATACAGGCCCCACCTGGCGTGGAGGTCAGCATCCGACCAGGACATCGAATGCCGACCCGGCCCACATAAGTCGAGTGTTGCGAGGCGCTCTCAAAGGGTTGAGGTCCTCTTGGTCTCGACCCTGCGGCGCCGCAGGCGCCGCCGAGAAACACAGGACCTCACGAGCGAACCCACATGTCCTGGCTCGGCCGGTATGTCCGCACCAGGTTCCGAATGTGGACGCCTGTGCGCGGGGACGCCGGCAAGCCCTGCGCCGGACAATAGGCCCAGCTGCCAGGAGGTGGGCGTTCGGACGGCCGCGAATAGTGTCTGTCAGCTCGTATGGACGGCCGCCACAAACCGTGGCTTCCCGGCCAGATCCGGGTGCTCCACGATTTCGGTGAACCGCCCGTCCGCCGCCAGTAGGCGCGCGAGTTCCCCACCGTTGCTGTCGTCGTGCTCGATCGCCGCTCCCCCGCCGGGCCGGAGCAGGCGGCCGATGAGCGGTACCAGGGGGCGGATCACGTCGAGACCGTCGGGGCCGCCGAACAGGGCGCGGTGCGGGTCGTGGCCGGCCACCTCGGGGGACAGTTCGGCGCCGTCCGGGATATAGGGCGGGTTGGCGACGACGAGGTCGACGTAACCGTCGAGTTCGGTGAGCAGATACGGGTCGGTCACGTCGTCGTGGTGCAGGGTGATCGGGGCATCACCGTCGGCGGTGCACTGTTCGGCATTGCGGCGGGCCCAGATCAGTGCCTCGGGGTCCAATTCCACCGCGTGCACATCGGCATCGGGTCGAGCGTGCGCCACCGCCAGCGCGAGCGCCCCCGAACCCGTGCAGAGGTCCACCACCACCGGCGTGTGATCGTGGCGGACCGCCGCGAGGTGGGCGAGCGCCCAGGCGAAGAGCAACTCGGTCTCTGGCCGGGGTACGAAAACGCCGGGGCCCACGGCGAGATCGATCTCACCCATGAACGAACGTCCGGTCAGATGCTGCAGTGGCACCCGTTCCGCGCGACGGGCCACCAGCACCCGATAATCGGCGAGCTGCTCGGCCCCGATCAACGGGTTCAGCAGCAGCCGGGATCGCTCCACACCCAATACATGCGCGGCCAGCTGCTCGGCATCGACGCGCGGGCTGGGCACTCCGGCCGCATCGAGAACTTCCATCGCTTCGGCGAGCACAGGGCGGAGCTGAACGCGGGTCACCGTGCCATTCTTGCGGGTCGGCGGACGCGGGGTCGAAGAGAGGGCGGTTCGTGGAGGTCAGGTCGTGCTCGCGACCTTCGGCGGTGCGGTCACGCCGGAAATCCGGCTACGGACTTACCGGTGAAGGCGGGATTGTGGGCCTGCTCGTCAAGTGTTGCTACTCGGCCATGCGGGCCGCGCGGTCGGCGGTGGCCAGGGCGTCCAGCAGGGCGTCCATTTCGCCGTTGAGAACCGCGTCGAGGTTATGGGCTTTGTAACCGATGCGGTGGTCGGCGATGCGGTTTTCCGGGAAGTTGTAGGTGCGGATGCGTTCGGAGCGGTCGACCGTACGGATCTGCCCGGCCCGGCCCTCCGCGGCTTCCTGCTCGGCCTGTTCCTCGGCCAGGGCCTGCAGGCGGGCGGCCAGGACCTGCATGGCGCGGGCTTTGTTCTGCAGCTGTGATCGCTCGTTCTGGCAGGTGACGACGATTCCGGAGGGCAGGTGGGTGATGCGGACCGCCGAGTCGGTGGTGTTGACGCCCTGGCCGCCCTTGCCGGAGGAGCGGTAGACGTCGATACGCAGATCGCTTTCGTCGATCTGCACTTCTTCGACCTCGTCCGGTTCGGGGTAGATGAGGACGCCGGCGGCCGAGGTGTGGACACGACCCTGCGATTCGGTGACCGGCACCCGCTGCACCCGGTGCACGCCGCCTTCGAATTTGAAACGCGACCACACACCGTCGCGGGCGGCGTCGCGGCTCTTGATGGAGAGTGTCGCTTCCTTGTAGCCGCCGAGGTCGGAGACGGCGGCATCGAGAATCTCGACTTTCCAGCCGCGCCGTTCGGCGTAGCGGACGTACATGCGGGCCAGGTCGGCGGCGAACAGGGCCGACTCCTCACCGCCTTCGCCGGATTTCACCTCCAGCACCACATCGTCGCCGTCGTGCGGGTCGCGGGGGGCGAGTAGATCGGCGAGTTGTTTCTCGAGTTCTTCGAGTTGTTCCTCGAGTCCGGGGACCTCGGCGGCGAACGCCGGGTCGTCGGCGGCCAGTTCCCGAGCAGCTTCGAGGTCGTCGCGGGTGGCGGTGAGTTTCCGGTAGGTGGTCATCACCGGGGCCAGCTCGGCGAACCTCTTCCCAACTCGCCGCGCGGCGTCCGGGTCGTTGTGCAGGGACGGATCCGCCAGCTGGGTTTCCAGTCCGGCGTATTCGGCCAGCACATCGTCGATCGCGGACGGCGCGGTTTTCTCGGCCATGAACGTGGCTCCTACTCAGGGCGACGCGGGGAAGGGAGGGCACAAAAACGCCAACGCCCGGCCTGCGACTGCAGGACCGGGCGTTGGCGGAAAAGCTAGTTGGCGTCGGCCTTCTTGGCACGCTTGCCGTAGCGGGCCTCGAAGCGGGCCACGCGACCACCGGTGTCCAGGATCTTCTGCTTGCCGGTGTAGAACGGATGGCACTGCGAGCAGACCTCGACGGTGATGTGTCCCGATTCCTTGGTGGAGCGGGTCTGGAAGGTATTACCGCAACCGCAGACCACCGTGGTGTCGACGTAGGTCGGGTGAATTCCTGCCTTCATGGGTGTCCTCTCGATATTGGTCGCCGGGTCGCTCGGGCATCTGCGCCGAACGTGAACCGGAACCGACTTCAGGCGGGATTGTCTGCGCGATTCGCAGACGCACGGCGGCCCAGTATGCCAGAACCACCGATGCCTGCTGAAACGCCCCCACCCCGGGATTTGTTCCGGGCCTCGCGGTGACCCACCCCTACGCCACCTCCGCAACAGACCAGCGGATCACGCCCCCGGAAACCACCGAGCGGGTCGACCTTCGGAAAGGGTCGACCCGCTCGGTGCCGAGTCCGGCGAGGCCCTTAAAGGGACCTCAGGGGCCTCGGGCCCGCGGCGCCCAAGGCGCCGCGAACAGGCACAGCTCATTCGTCGAGGGCACCCGGGGCGGTCTTGGAGACCTGCATCAGGAACTCCAGGTTGTTCTTGCTCTTGCGCAGGCGGTCGATCAGCAGGTCGATCGCCTGGTGGGAGTCCAGACCGGACAGGACACGACGCAGCTTGTGCAGCACCGCGGCCTCGTCCGGGTTGAGCAGCAGCTCGTCCTTACGGGTACCGGACGGGTTGACGTCCACCGCGGGGAACACGCGCCGCTCGGCGATCTTGCGGTCCAGTTTGAGCTCGGCGTTACCGGTGCCCTTGAACTCCTCGAAGATCACCGTGTCACCGGTCGAACCGGTTTCCACCATGGCGGTGGCGATGATGGTGAGCGAACCGCCGTTCTCGATATTGCGCGCCGCGCCGAGGAACCGCTTGGGCGGGTACAGCGCGGTGGAGTCGACACCACCGGACAGGATGCGCCCGGAAGCCGGCGAGGAGTTGTTGTACGCGCGGCCCAGCCGAGTGATCGAGTCGAGCAGCACCACGACGTCCTTGCCCATTTCGACCAGGCGCTTGGCCCGCTCGATGGCCAGTTCGGCGACCGAGGTGTGGTCGGACGGCGGGCGGTCGAAGGTGGAGGCGATGACCTCGCCCTTCACCGAACGCTGCATATCGGTGACTTCTTCGGGACGTTCGTCGACCAGCACCACCATGAGGTAGCACTCGGGGTTGTTGATCGCGATCGCATTGGCGATGTCCTGCATGATCGTGGTCTTACCGGCCTTGGGCGGGGACACGATCAGCGCACGCTGGCCCTTACCGATCGGCATGATCAGATCGATCACCCGGGTGGTCAGCTTGTTCTGCTGGGTTTCCAGGCGCAGCCGCTGGTTCGGGTACAGCGGGGTCAGCTTGTTGAAATCGGGGCGGCGCTTGGCCGAATCGATTTCGGCGCCGTTGACGGTGTCCAGCCGCACCAGCGGATCGAACTTCTGCCGCTGGTTGCTCTGCTCGCCGTCACGCGGCGCGCGGACCGCACCGGTGATCGCGTCACCGCGGCGCAGGCCGTTCTTGCGGACGAGATTCATCGAGACGTAGACGTCGTTCGGCCCGGCCAGGTAGCCGGAGGTCCGCACGAACGCGTAGTTGTCCAGTACGTCGAGGATGCCCGCGACCGGCTGGAGCACATCGTCTTCGCGGATCTCGGGCTCGCGCGATTCACCGCCGCCGCCGTCGCGGTCGCGACCCCGGCGACGCTCGCGGAACCGGCGGCCACGGCGGCCCCGGCCGCCTTCCTCGTCGTCGCCACCGCGATCGCCGCCGCCCCGGTTACCACCGGACCCACGCTGATCGCCGCCCTGACCCTGCTGGCCCTGGTTGCGGTCGCGACGGCGTTCGCCCTGCTCGCCGTCCTTGCCGTCCTTGCTGTCCTTACCGTCCTGCTGCTTGGCGGTGTCGCTCTTCGCGCCGTCCTGCTGCTTGGCATCCTCGCCGGCCGGCTCGCCGTTCTTGGGCTGCTGGTCGCGGCCACGACGCTGGCGGCCGCGGCCGCGCTGGCCGGAATCGCGGCCCGAATCCTCGGCACCCTCGGCCGGCTTGTTGTCGGCTCTGCCGGTCTTGGCGCCGGATTCGGTGTCCGCGGCAGTGCCTGCGGTGCCGTTGGCGGTCGCCGAACCGTTGGTGGCGGCCTGCTCGGGCTTGCCCTTGTCCGCGGCCACGGAGTCCTTGTTCACCGCGGTGTCGGCGGCGGGCGCTTCGACCGCCGGAGCCGACGCGGCGGCGGGCGCGGCCTCGACGGCAGGCGCCGCGGTCCCGGCCTCGGCAGACTGGTCAGCGGTTTTACGTTCTTTGGCAGCCTTCGCGCGGGTGCTGCGCTCCGCGGCGGCGGGTCTGCCGGCCTGGTTTTCCTTGATGGCGGCGATGAGATCACCCTTGCGCATACCGGAGGTGCCTCGAATTCCGAGTTCCCCTGCCAGTGCGCGCAACTGCGGCAACAACATTCCAGTCAGCCCCGATCCGATGTCGGTGTTCTCGCTCATCTTCGAAGAAATCTGTCCGGAGTCACTTTCGCGATTGCCCGAGGGTTCGGAGTCGGATTCCACCCCGGGTGTCGCGAGCAGGTCCGTATCTGTCACGGAGATCCTTTCCTTCCCTCGATGGCCGTGTGCTGTGTCGAGGGTTCGTTCCGTAGCCCGATCTCGCTGCCGGACTCGGATTTGTAGCCGTATCGCCTGCCCCTCCGGGACCGGGTGCTTCGCCACCGCTGGAAAAGGTGGAAGAGATCATTCCAGTTGAGTGGCTGCGCGGCACCCCCATGGCATGAGGGCTCGAGCCTGGAGCCTGCTGGAGCGATTGCCCTGATGAAGCACCGGCGTCTGATGCGCGCGATGTACGGACCTGCCCAGGATAGCGGGCGAGTACGAAGGTCGGCAAGGCGGACGCGCCCGTCAGCTGATCTGCACGCCTTCCGCGATGCCCGGCTCGATGACCCGGAGCCCGTCCGCGGCGGCCCGCAACCGTAGCTCTTCGGGAAACGGGCAGGTCAGAAGAGCGAGCACGGTCGGTCCCGCGCCAGAGACGGTGGCCGCGATGCCGGCATCACGCAATCGCTGGATCCAGGCGGTGGTCAGCGGCAGCGCGGGGGCACGCTGGGTCTGGTGTAACCGGTCCGCGGTGGCCGGCAGCAGCAGGTCCGGGCGCTGGGTCAGCGCGACCACCGCAAGCGCGACCCGGCTCACGTTGAACGCCGCGTCCCGGTGCGGCACCAGTTCGGGCAGCAGCCCCCGGGTCTGCGCGGTGGAGGACCGTTCCTCGGGGACCAGGACCACCGGATGCACCGTGGGATGCGCGTCGAGGCGAACCGCCCGGTAGAGGCGTTGCGGGGCGCCGATATCGGTATCCGGGCCGGGGCCGGTCTCGGTCCAGGACACGACGATTCCACCGAGCACACTGGCGGCGGCGTTATCGGGGTGGCCTTCGAATTCCGCGGCGAGCTGCACCAATTGATCGGTGTCCACCACCAGGGACGGATCGAATCGCGCGGCCAGCGCTCGCCCGGCGGCCAGCCCACCGACCACGGCCGAGGCGGAGGAACCCAGCCCGCGGGAATGCGGAATCGCGTTCCGGCACAGCACGTCCAGGCCGTCCGCCCAGATGCCCGCCGATTCCAGCCCGCGTTCGATCGCCCGCACCACCAGATGCTGTGGCCCCCAGGCCACCTCGTCGGCGCCTTCCCCCTCCATCCGGATGTTCAGGCCGGAATCGGTACTGCGCACCTCGATCTCGTCGTAGATCCCCAGGGCCATACCCAGCGAATCGAAACCGGGCCCCAGATTCGCGGTGGAGGCCGGCACCCGGACCGAGACCGTGATACCGGCCGGCAGGGTCGGAGCCACAAGCCGGCTTTCACGCGTATCCACCGTCAGGCCAGTTCGAGTCGTGCGGCCACGGCGACCGGGTCGACCTGGATGGCCTGCACCTCGGGCATACCGAGCAGGGCGGTATCGGGGTCCTTCAGACCGTTTCCGGTGACCGTGCAGACCACCGTCTGTCCGGGTTCCAGCCAGCCCTCGGCGTGGGCGGCCAGCACACCGGCGACACTCGCCGCCGACGCGGGCTCCACGAAAACGCCTTCTTCGGCCGCGACCAGACGATACGCGTGCAGGATCTCCTCGTCGGTGGCCGCACGGAACGCACCGCCGGATTCCTCCTTGGCCGCCACGGCGCCGTTCCAGGAGGCGGGCGCGCCGATCCGGATGGCGGTCGCGATGGTCTCCGGGTGGCTGACCGGGGCACCGTTGACCAGCGGGGCCGCTCCGGCCGCCTGGACGCCCAGCATGCGGGGTAGCGTTTCGGTCACGCCATCGGCCCGGTATTCGCGGTAGCCCCGCCAGTAGGCGGTGATGTTTCCGGCATTGCCCACCGGCAGCGCGTGCACATCGGGGGCCCGGCCGAGCACATCGCAGATCTCGAAGGACGCGGTCTTCTGTCCCTCGATCCGCGCCGGATTCACCGAGTTCACCAGGCCGATGGACGGGAAGTCCGAGGTGACCTTGCGGGCCAGTTCCAGGCAGTCGTCGAAATTGCCCTCGACCTGGATGACCTTCGCGCCGAGCATGACGGCCTGGGCCAGTTTGCCCATGGCGATCTTGCCCTGCGGGATGAGCACCGCGCAGGTCATTCCCGCACGGGTGGCGTACGCCGCGGCCGACGCGGAGGTGTTACCGGTGGAGGCGCACAACACCGCCTGCTGACCGCGGTATTTGGCATCGGTCATGGCCATGGTCATCCCGCGGTCCTTGAACGAACCCGTCGGGTTGGCACCCTCGACCTTCAGGTACACCTCGCAACCGGTGAGCTGCGACAGATGCGGTGCGGGGACCAGCGGGGTCCCGCCTTCGAAGAGGGTGACCGGTTCCCAGTCGGCCGCGCCCGCGAGACGGTCGCGGTAGGCAGCGATGAGCCCGGGCCAGCGGGAGTGCACTCCCGCCTGCGGGGCGACGCCGCCGGAGGGCCCACCCGTCGCGGAGCCCGCCACCGAATCGCTGCGCGATGCTGTTGTCATTCTTCGGTGCCTTCCAATCTCAGAACGCTGGTGACAGATGTGACGGATTCCATACCCGACAGCGCGGCGACGGTCTCCGAGAGAGCCGCCTCGGTCGCGAGGTGGGTCACGACCACCAGCCGCGCCTTGTCGTCGTGCCCCTCCTGCCGGACCGTCGAAATACTCACTCCGTGGTTGGAGAATTCGCCGGCCACCCTCGCCAGTACGCCGGGACGGTCTTCGACCTTGAGATTCACGTGGTAGCGAGTGGGAGTGTCGCCGATCGGCGCGATCGGCAGCTCAGCATAGACCGATTCACCCGGCGCCCGGCCACCGAAGAATTTGTTACGGGCAGCCATCACCAGGTCACCGAGTACGGCCGAGGCGGTGGGCGCCCCGCCGGCGCCCTGCCCGTAGAACATGAGCCGACCGGCGTTCTCGGCCTCCACGACCACCGCGTTGAACGCTCCGGTCACCGCGGCCAGCGGATGCTTACGGGGGATCAGCGCCGGATAGACCCGCACCGACACCCGGTCCTTGCCACCTTCGGCCGGGGTGGGCTCGCCCACACCCGCCGGTACCCGCTCGCAAATCGCCAGCAGTTTGACGGTGCAGTCCAGCGCGGACGCGGTTTCCAGGTCCTCGGCGGTGATCGTGGCGATGCCCTGGCGGTAGACATCGGCGGCCGTCACCCGGGTGTGGAAGGCCAGCGAGGCCAGGATCGCCGCCTTCGCGGCGGCGTCGTAGCCCTCGACGTCGGCAGTCGGATCGGCTTCGGCGTAGCCGAGGCGGGTCGCTTCCGCGAGGGTGTCGCCGTAGTCGGCACCCGTCTCGTCCATGGCCGAGAGGATGAAGTTGGTGGTGCCGTTGACGATGCCGACCACCCGGTTCACCCGGTCGCCGGACAGCGACTGGATGAGCGGCCGCACCACCGGAATCGCGCCGGCCACCGCGGCCTCGAAATACAGGTCGGCGCGGCTGCGCTCGGCGGCCGCGGCAAGTTCGCCGGTGTAATCGGCCAGCAGCGCCTTGTTGGCGGTGACCACGGACTTCCCGGCGTTGAGTGCGGCCAGGATGAGTTTGCGGGCCGGATCTATACCGCCGATCACCTCGACGACCAGGTCGACATCGGGCCGGGCCACCAGGGCCTCGGCATCCGTGGTCAGCAGTTCGGCGGGGAGCCCGCGGTCGCGGTCGAGGCTGCGCACCGCGACTCCGCGCAGGGTCAGCGGCGCGCCGACCCGCGACTGCAGGTCGTCGGCGTGATCCCGCAGGATCCGCACGACCTCGCGGCCGACATTGCCCATACCCAGTACCGCGATACCGATCGGGCGGTCCGGACCCCATCGCCCCGGTACCACTTCGGTCGCCTCTGGCATGCTCGCCCCTTTCGTCGCGTCCATCAGACCTCCAGGCCGAGCAGGTCCTCGACCGTTTCCCGGCGCAGGATCAACCGGGCCGCGCCGTCGCTCACGGCGACGACGGCGGGACGGGTCAGCAGGTTGTACCGGCTCGACATGGAGTAGCAGTAGGCACCGG
Organism: Nocardia grenadensis NBRC 108939; assembly: GCF_001613445.1. Lineage (GTDB taxonomy): Bacteria > Actinomycetota > Actinomycetes > Mycobacteriales > Mycobacteriaceae > Nocardia > Nocardia grenadensis. The sequence goes on along the minus strand of NZ_BDCJ01000008.1, from coordinate 142,521 downwards.
TACCGGCGACCGCGATGAGGTCCCCCGGGCCCGCGTCGGCCGGCAACCAGGTGTCACGGATGATGATATCGCCGCTCTCGCAGTGTTTTCCGACAACGCGGGCGACCACCGGCGGCGCCTCGGAACCACGGGACACCAGCTGGCAGTGGTAGTCGGCCTGGTAGAGCGCGGGCCGGATATTGTCGCTCATCCCGCCGTCCACACTCACGTAGCGGCGGCGCAGGCCGCCATCGAGCGAGACATCCTTGATGGTGCCCACCTCGTAGAGGGTCACGGTGCCGGGACCGGCGATGGCGCGGCCCGGTTCCACCGCGATACGCGGCACGGGCAGCCCGGCGCGTTCGGCCTCGCGGGCCACCAGTGCGCGGAGTTTCTCGGCGAACAGGTCCAGCGGCGGCGGATCGTCGGAGGGCAGATAGGAAATACCCAGACCGCCGCCCAGATCGAGCAGCGAAATCTGCGAGGTGCGCTCGACACCGAATTTGTCTACCGCTTCGCGCAGCAGACCCAGCATCCGGTGCGCGGCGATTTCGAAACCGTCGATTTCGAATATCTGCGATCCGATATGGCTGTGCAGCCCGACCAGCCGCAGATTATCGGCCTCGAACACCCGTGCCAGCGCTTCCATGGCATCGCCACCGGAAATGGAGAAGCCGAACTTCTGGTCCTCGTGCGCGGTGGAGATGTATTCGTGGGTGTGCGCCTCGACACCGACGGTGACCCGGACCAGGACGTCCTGCACGACCCCGGCGGCACCGGCGACGGCGTCCAGCCGGTCGATCTCGATCAGCGAGTCGACGACCACGTGGCCGACTCCGGCCACCACCGCGGCCTCCAGTTCGGCCACCGATTTGTTGTTGCCGTGCAGGGCGATGCGCCCGGCCGGGAAGCCGGCGTGCAGCGCGACGGCGAGTTCACCGCCGGAACACACGTCCAGCGAGAGTCCTTCGTCGCGGATCCAGCGCGCGATCTCGCCGCACAGGAACGCCTTGGAGGCGTAATGGACTCGCGAATCGGCCCCGAACGCGCGCACCATATCGCGGCAGCGGGAGCGGAAATCGTCCTCGTCCACCACGAATAGCGGCGTTCCGAACTTCGCGGCGAGTTCGGTGACGGGTACGCCCGCCAGCCGGACCACCTCGTCGGCGCCGCGGCTGGCGTTGCGCGGCCACACCTGCGCGGGCAGGTCGATCAGTTGCCGCGGATCGGCCGGGCGTTCCGGCAGATTCGGGGCGTGCGGTATCTCGGCGTGCCGGGGCCCGGCGGGATGGACACTCATCGGTCTTCCTTCCTCGTCCACTGCCGGAACAGTCGGTCGATGCGATTGCCTGGCGCGGTCACATCCGCTCCGGGGCGGTGACGCCGAGCAGGGCCAGGCCGTTGGCCAGCACCTGGCGAGTGGCGTTCACCAGCACCAGACGGGCGGCGTTGACCGGCGATACGGCTTCGTCGCCCAGCGGCAGCACCCGCAGGGCCTTGTTGGTCTGGAACGGGTGGTAGGCGCCGGCCAGTTCCTCCAGGTACCGCGCGATGCGGTGCGGTTCCCGCAGAGTCGCCGCACTCGCCACCACCCGCGGGAACTCACCGATGGTGCGGATGAGCGCGCCTTCGAACTCGGAGTCGAGAAGGGCGAAATCCGGTGTCACCGTGTCATATTCGAATTCGGCGGCATTGCGCGCGATGGACGCGGCACGGGCGTGCGCGTACTGCACGTAGTACACCGGGTTCACACTGTCCTGTTTGGCCCACAGGTCCAGGTCGATATCGATGCTCGAATTCACCGAACTGCGCACCAGCGAGTAGCGGGCGGCGTCGACGCCGATGGCCTCCACCAGATCGTCGAGCGTGACCACGGTGCCCGCCCGTTTACTCATCCGCACCGCCACTCCGTCGCGCAGCAGGTTCACCATCTGGCCAATGAGCACCTCGACGCTGTCGGGGTCGTCACCGAACGCGGCGGCCGCGGCCTTCAACCGGCCGATGTAGCCGTGATGGTCGGCGCCGAGCATATAGATGCACAGGTCGAAACCGCGCGACCGTTTGTCCTGCAGGTAGGCGATATCGCCGGCGATATAGGCTGCGTTCCCGTCGCTCTTGATGACCACGCGGTCCTGATCGTCACCGTACTCGGAGCTGGCGATCCACCAGGCGCCGTCCTTCGAATACAGGTCACCGGAATTCTTCAGCGTGTCCACCGCGCGTTCGACCGCCCCCGAGGCGAACAGCGAACTCTCGTTGAAATACACATCGAAATCGGTGCCGAACTCGTGCAACGTTTCCTTGATGTGCGCGAACATCAGTTCCACGCCCTCGGCGCGGAACAACTCCAGCCGCTTCTCCGGTTCGAGCTCGGCCGCGCCGGGATGGGCGGTGACGATCCGGTCGGCGATCTCGCCGATATAGGCGCCCGCGTACCCGTTATCCGGAGTCGGCGCGCCGGTGGCGGCGGCGACCAGCGATTCGGCGAACCGGGTGATCTGGGCGCCGTGATCGTTGAAGTAGTACTCGCGGGTGACGTCGGCGCCCTGCGCGGCCAGGATCCGGCCCAGCGCATCGCCCACCGCCGCCCAGCGGGTCCCGCCCAGATGCACCGGGCCGGTCGGGTTGGCGGAGACGAATTCCAGGTTGATCTTCGTACCGGCGAGCGCGGCACCGGTACCGTAGGCGGCCCCGGCCGCACGCACCTGCTCGAGCACCACGCCCTGGGCGGACGCGGCAACCCGGATATTGAGGAAGCCGGGCCCGGCGACCTCCGCGGCGGCGACGGCCTCGGTATCGCTCAGCGCCTCGGCGAGCCAGCCGGCCAGCTCCCGCGGGCTGGTCCCGGCCTTCTTCGCGACCTTCATCGCTACATTGGTGCTGTAGTCACCGTGCTCCGGATTCCGCGGACGCTCCACATCGACCGTATCGGGCAGCACCGCGGCATCCAGTCCACGTTCGGCGAGGACCTTCGCCGCGGTGGCGTGAAGGAGATCTGCAAGGTCGGCTGGAGTCACGAGTCTCTATCCTATGGTCCGAGTGGGTGCGCGCCGCGAGTGGGCACCGCAGCTCGGCACTGTTCATCGACGTGGAAAGACTGGGACCGGTATGCCGAACAGGACGAGCGCCAAATCGGCGAAGGCCGTGAAGGCGGCGGGCAAAGTCGCGGGTGCGCGCGCGGGCAGCAACAGGAACAAGGGCAAACCGCCGATCACGCAGCGAATCCCCTGGCTCACCGTCGGCGCGGTCGTGGTACTCGTCGGGCTGGTCGCGGCGCTGGCGGTGAACCTGGTGCCCAAGTATCAGGAGAAGGCCGCCCTGGAGAAGTTCACCCCCTCGGAGCAGCAGAAGGACCCCTCCGACCAGATCGAGGGTGTGGTGAAGAAGGAGTACCCGGCCGGTCTGCACGTCGACGCGACCAAGCGGGTGGCCTACGACCAGACCCCGCCGTTCGGCGGCCCGCACGACTCCTCCTGGGCCAACTGCATGGGCACCGTCTACGACAAGGCGCTGCGCGACGAGAACGCGGTGCATTCGCTCGAGCACGGCGCGGTGTGGATCACCTACAACCCGGACAAGGTCGACCAGGCCGGGATCGACACACTGAAGAAGAAGGTCGAGGGTGAGCAGTACATGCTCATGTCGCCGCACCCCGCCCAGGAAGCCCCCGTCTCGCTGCAGTCCTGGGGGCATCAGCTCACCGTGAACAGCGCCGACGACGAGCGGATCGGTCAGTTCATCACCGCGCTGCGGCTGAACAACTTCGCCTACCCCGAGGTCGGCGCGGACTGCGCGACGGTCGCCTTCGACACCCAGAACCCGCCGCCCTACGACCCGAGCGAACCGGGCCCCGACGCCGTGCCGATGGACGGTGCCGGCCTGCAGCCCGACCTGGGCGAACTCGGTGGGATGGGGATGCCCGGCGGCGGTCTCCCGGGCGGGCTGCCCGGTGGTATCCCGGCGATCCCGGGGATGCCCGGCACCCTGCCCGACCAGCAGGCACCCGGCACTGTGCCCGACCAGCAGGCACCCGGAGCCGGACAGTAATGCCGGAAACGGAAACCCCCGAGTCCGGGCGGCGGCCCGAGTCCGGGCTTCGCGCGCAGCTGCGCGGGCAGCGCACCCCGTTGCTGATCATCGCCGCCATCGCGCTGCTGGTGGTCGGATTCGGTGCGGGTGTGCTGCTGTCACCGGACGAGTCCGGCAGGCCCGCGCCGACTCCGGTCGATATCGGATTCGCGCAGGACATGTCGGCCCATCACACCCAGGCCGTGGAGATGTCGGGAATCGCACTGCTGGGTTCGGCCGATCCCGCGGTGCAGCGCCTCTCCTACGACATCCTGACCACCCAGCAGAGCCAGATCGGCCGGATGCAGGGGTGGTTACAGATGTGGGGCGCCCCCGCGCGCGGCACGGACGGCTACATGGGCTGGATGCACGACACCGGGCACGGTGACGACCAGCACAGCGGCGGTCACGACCACGGCTCCGGGGCACACGGGGCCGGGGCCGTGGCCGCGATGCCGGGTATGGCGAGCACCGAGGACATCCAGCGGCTGCGCGACGCGCGCGGCGCCGATCTCGATGTGCTGTTCCTGCAACTCATGCTGCGCCACCACCAGGGCGGGGTCCCGATGCTCGAATACGGCGCCGAACACGCCGAAACCGGCGAGATCGGCATCCTGGCCGGGCAGATGCTCGCCGCGCAGCAGGGTGAGGCCCGGCTCATCACCGATATGCTCGCCGCTCGCGGCGGCCGGCCACTACCCCTGAACTGAACCGCCACCACTCGTTTTGGCCGCATCGGCGATGATGCGATACGCTGTGGTCCGCCCGATCGACCGGTTGCCGGTCACACCGGGTGGATCCCCGCCCTCGTAGCTCAGGGGATAGAGCGTCTGCCTCCGGAGCAGAAGGCCGCAGGTTCGATTCCTGCCGAGGGCACGCACGAGGAAGGCCCCCGACCAGCTGGGTTCTGGTCGGGGGTCTTTCTCGTTTTCGGCCGGCCCGGATGTCACGAGTGGGTACGCCCCCCGCGCGAAGTATTCGCCGGCGCCGCCCGGCACAGCGTTCCGGGTACGCGGGTGAACCCCGAGCGGTGGCGCCGCCGACCTGCTCGGGCGACACCTCCGGTCAGCGGGCTTTCTCCACCGGGCACCGCCCGCCGCGGAGATCGATCGCCGGAGGGCGGCCGCTATCCGTTCCTCCGTCACCGGCCGGGGCGGATGCCGGGCATCATCCCGAACATCCCCTGCAGCATTTCCGAACCCCTCGGCCGGCGGCTAGTTGTTCGCGCGCCGGATCGAGCGCTGGACGAGACCTCGGATACCGGGGAGTTGAATGGCGCGCAGCATGAGATCCCCGGCCCAGACATGCGCACGAGTGGGTGGGACGAATCGGCCGATCCCTTTACGCGCGAGAGCTTGCCGCTTGCGGACCTCCGGACGCAGCGATTGCTCCCAGGAGTCGAGGGCGGCGGTGAGGTCGTCACCGTGGGCCGTGAGGGCGGTACCGAGCCGATCGGCGCCGTCGAGGGCCAGGGCCGCGCCGTAGCCGGCGAAGACCGTGACGCACCAGGCAGCATCACCCAGGAGTACGACCCGGCCGCTGCTCCACCGGTCGATGACGATCTGGCCGACCGAGTCGAAGTAGGCGTCGGTCGGGTCGGCGGCGAGTTGCCGAAGGGCTTCGGCCACTCCACGCCCCAGATCACCGAATGCCGCGGTGAGCGCCGGTACGGCGCCGCGAGCCAGCTCGGCCGCCGGGTCGGGGCTGCGGTAGGTGAAGAACGCCGAGGACCGGTGCGGGCCCAGGTTCATCACCGCGGCGGTACGCCGGGGCCCGAGGAAGGTCGTGCCGACCCCTTCGGCGACATGCTCGGGCACGGTAGCGAGCGGGAAGGCGCCCACCATATGGTTCAGCTCCACCAAATATTCGGATTCGGGGCCGAAGACCAGTTCACGGATCCGGGAGTGCACACCGTCGGCGCCGATGAGGAGATCGGCCCGCAGGCGGGTGCCGTCGCTCAGGACGACCTCGACGGCACCGGGATCCTGGGTCACCGCCCGCACCGTGGTGCCGAACCGGATATCGATGTGTCCGGCAACCGCGTCGTACAGCACCGATTCCAGGTCGCCGCGGAAGAGACTCAGCGCCCGCTCGCCCACCGCGGCCTGTGCGACGGCGGCGGGCACGGTGAACTTCTCCCGGCCGTCGGCGTGGACGAGTACCGAGGTGAAGAACCCGATATCGCGCGGAGTGAGCGCGGGCACGAGAGCGAGCCGCTCGGCGGCGTCGTATCCGGGTCCGTGCAGGTTCAGTAGATAGCCGCTGCTGCGCCGCGTGGCTGCGCGCTCGAGCACGACGACTTCCCAGCCGGCCCGGTGCATCCGCACTGCCGCGGCGAGCCCGGCGATACCGGCGCCCACCACCACCGCCCGTTTCGCCCCGCGACCGATGGGCTCGCACACTGTGTTTCGGTAATCGTCCATTGCCACTCCTGAAGGTCCGCCACTCGGCTGGTTCGTCAACTAGTAGTTGACGAACCAGCCTTCGTCAACCATGGGTTGACGCACGCGGTCAGGTCTCGGCCGATACCGGGGCGGCGGGCGGCCACAGCGGCGGCGATGTATTCGGTGGCCGAGCGGCCCTGCATGATCGCGCGGCCCACAGCCGCCCGGGCCGCGCGCCCGGTAGGGCACACCAGGTAGCGCAGGCAGGTGCGGACCGGATTCTCGTAGTCGTCGAAGGCGACCGCCGGCGCGAACGGGCACGACTCCGCCATGTTGTCCGGCCACGACCACGGGTCAATCCAATGAATTCGCCAAACGCGCGTGCAGATCCAGCAGTTCCGGGATCTGGGCGGCCGGTCGGCGGCCGAAACCGCATTCGGTCGCGATACCGAACTCGGGCACGAACTCGGCCGCGGCCTTGATGCGGCGGCGAGCACCATCGAAACCATCAGAGGCGTGCACCAAGCCCAGGAAGAGTGTCGTCTCCGGTGCTGTCGCCAGCCCCGCGAGCGGGGCGAAGTACGCAGCGTCCGTGCGCCCCTTCGGGACGGGCAGGTGGACCCAGTTCAGCCGACGCTTCAGCGCGGTAGCCAAACCGGAGGCCACATCCACCAGTTTCGAGGAATCGGCGGGTTCGACGAAATGCCGATGACCGAAATCGCCGTAGCAGAGGTGATAGCCCAGCTCCGCCCCGGCGGGAACCGCATCACCGAGACGGGAGAGCCGCTCGATCACGCCGCCCAGCCGGGCGGGATAGTCGTCGCCGAACCAACACGGAAAGACGCCTTCGAATAGGGCGAATTCGACGGGCGCGTCCCATTGGATCGCCAGATCCTCATGGGGAATCGCCGAGGTGATCTGATCCAATTCGGCCAGGATCGCCGCCTCGTAACGGATCTCCAGTTCTGCCTGAGGGCCCGCGACGAACGCGCCGATCACCGAGATCGGGGTCGGCAGGCTCACCTGGAATCGGACGCCGGGCCGGAGCACACCCTGCGCGCGGAGCTGTTCGAACACCTGCCATGATGCGCGCGCGGCCTGCGCATACCCGAGCGCGCCGAAATCGATTGTCGCTGCTTCGTTTCCCGGCGCCGGCTGCACCCGCTCGCTCGGACCGTACTCCGGGCTGGGCGGCGGCACGGTGACCAGGTTGGGGTGCGCTTGCAGCCTGGGCAGCTGCCACACCACGAAGTTATCGCGCTCTCCGGTCTCACCGTCGGGGATCCGGGTGATATGCCCGCCCAGACGGATAGCGACCTGAGTGAAGACCGCCGCGGCGTCGGAGAGCGGCACACTGCCGCAAAGATGGACACCGCGACCGGACATAACACTTACCTCCACCTATTTCGGATACCGCCGGAAGGAGTGTAGGGCGAGTCGGCGCCGTTGCGCGCGCGGATCACTCGGCCACGGTGACCTGCGGGGCCGGACAGCGACGCGGGACGTGTCGTAGTGTTCGGAGGATCCCCCGGGAACGGAGAAGAGTTTTGACCCAGCCACCGGCAGGCCCGCCCCCGAACGAGCCGCGGCCGCCCGAGAGCGCCCGGCCCACGCGGAAGCGGCGCCTCATCGTGGGCGCGGTAGTGGCCGCACTCGTGGTCGTCGCAGCCCTGGCCGCCGTGGTGGTGCCGACTCTGCAGGGACGCACCCCACTGTCCTCCGACGACCAGCAGATCGAGGCCTCGCTGCGCGAGTTCTACGGCACGCTCAGCGACGACGGTTTCGCGGCCGCCACCGGGTTGGCCTGCAAGGCCGATCGGGACGATTTCGATGCCATGTCGGATGCGGAGAAGTCCGAGGCCGAAAAGCTCGGATTCACCGTCGATATCGACTCGGTCGACAATATCGTCGTCACCGATGACCACGCGAAAGCCGAGATCAAGGGTAAGTTCAGCCTGTCGGCACCGGGCGGGGGCGACGACGAGCAGATGGACGACCGTTCCGAAGAGAGTCTCGTGAAAGAGGACGGTGAATGGCGGGTCTGCTCCTCCTCCGACAGCACACCGCAATGATCGATGGCGGATGCCGATGAGCTGCTGCGGACCTTCGCGCCGCACCGTACTGGGCGCGCTCGGCCTCGCGGCACTGCTGCCCGCCGCCGGACTCTCCGGTGCGGGCCGGGCGGCGGCGTCGCCCGGCCCGGTGCGGGCGACCGACCTGGAAGTCGTCACGGTAACCGATACCGTCGCCGTGCTCACCTGGACCAGCCGCGATCCTGGCAGCGCGCTCCCGGTGCCCACCGACGGCGAGCTACTGCTCGGCCCGGCGGACGGTTCCCGCCCGCTCCGTCCGGCCTGGGCTTCCGAGAGCCCCACCCCGTTCCATTACGCGCAGATCGACGGACTGGAACCGGGCCGCGCCTACCGATTCGAGGCACGATCGGCCGGGGTGCGGGCGACGCCCGCGCTCTCGGTCGCCACCGGCGCGCCCGGCACCCCGGAAGCCACCGCGACATTCAGCACCGCGGTACCGCCGCCGGGACGGCTACTGCGCACCCTGGCGCTCGCCAACGACGTCCACTACGGGGAGACCGTGAGCGGCCTGGTCGCGGGCGGGCTGCCACCCGGGGCACGCCAGGAACCGGGTCTGCCGCCCTATCCAAAGGTCATGTTCGACGCCGTGCTCGGCGATCTGCGCCGCCCCGACCGCGGCGCGGAACTACTGCTACTGGCCGGTGACCTGACCGCCGAGGCCACCCCCGCGCAGGTGCGCGCGGTGCGCGACCGGTTGGACCGCTGGGGCAGCGACGGTCAGGACTATCTCGCCGTACGCGGAAACCACGACCGCCCACACACCGGCGCGGAATACGCGGACTGCCCGGCCGTTCCCGGCGCCACAGACCATCGTGATTGCTGGAGCGAGGTATTCGGGCCCCGGCAACAGCCGGTCGAACACGAACTCGGCGGTCTGCGCATCCTCGGCTTGGACACCAGCGCACTGGACGGCGCGGGCGGGGTCCTCGAGGCCGCGCAGTTCGACCGGGTCACCGAACTGCTGCGCGCCGAACCCGACCGTCCCACACTGGTGTTCGGTCACCACCCGGTCACCGTGGAGTCCGGGCTCACCAATACGGCCGGTCCCGGTTTCGTACTGGACCGCGATACCGCGCTGCGGTTGCAGCGGTTGTACGTGGACGCGCCGGGGGTCTTCCTGCAACACAGCGGCCATAGCCACCGTAATCGCCGGACCCGGCCGGATACCGCCTGCGCGGTGGAATTCCTGGAGGTCGGCGCGATCAAGGAGTATCCCGGCGGGTACAGCCTGCTGCGGATCTACGAGGGCGGGTACACGGTGAACTTCTACAAGACCCGCACGTCGGAATCCCGGCGCTGGAGCGCACTGACCCGCACCGAGTACTTCGGCCTGCTTCCCGAGTACACACTCGGTACTTTCGCCGATCGCAATCACGTTGTACTGCGCGACTTCTCGGGACTCACCTGACGAACCGTGACCCGGATTCGGGCACGGTCCGGGCCGGAATCGGGAACGACTCCGGCCCGGCCGGCATACCGAGCGAGCGGCGGGAATCGAACCCGCGTGAACGGCTTTGCAGACCGTTGCCTGAACCACTCAGCCACGCCCGCGTGACCCGATGATCATGGCTCGCCATCACCGCACGGCACACAGTTGTGCTCAGCCGGATCGCAACCGGTGACAGTGCCCAGGACCGGCGGCGGCGCGGCCCGGCGCCGCGGGTGACACCCGCCACCGGGGAGAGCCCACGACGCGGTTCACCGGCGAGGTGCCGTGCAATGATCGAACACATGTCTCGCCCCCGCCCGCTACCCCTCGACCCGATCCAGGAGGCCCACCGTCAATGGGTCGGCCACGGATGGGGTGCGGTCGCCGACGGGATGGCCGCGGTGACCTCACTGGTGCGCGCCCAGCAGATCGTCATGGCGCGCGTCGACGAAGCGCTGCGCCCGACCGGCCTGACCTTCTCGCGCTACGAACTGCTGCAACTGCTGAACTTCAGCGCGACCGGCGCGCTGCCGATGGCGGTGGCCAGCGCCCGGCTGCAGGTGCACCCGACCAGTGTCACCAATTCGGTGGATCGACTGGAGGCGGCGGGGCTGGTGAACCGGGTACCGCATCCCAACGACCGGCGGGCCACGTTGATCGAGATCACCGCTGCCGGGCGGGCTATCGTCGCCGAGGCCACCGGTTATCTGAACGAACGCGTGTTCGCGCAGCCGGAACTGCCGCCCGACCGGTTGCGGACGCTGCTGCAGTTGCTCGCCGAGTTCCGGCACACCGCGGGAGACTTCGATACGGGCGAGGAACCGGCCCGCTGGGCCGAACCCTGACCGTATTGCGGCCCTCCGGCGCGAGGCCGGCAAACCCGGCCCCGAACAGGGCATATCGAATGATCGCCGGCGCCGGGTCCGCAGCGAACACATCACGGCCGGGCACCCGTTCGGCGAATTTCTCGGGGGTTCGGCTTGGCAACGACCGACCCGCGGCGCACCATAAGTTTATGGTGCTGGTTCTCGGGGTATCAGTAGGCGCCTCAGGTGCGCGTGCGGTGCTCACTCATTCGGATCAACCGCACCTGCCGCCGATAGATCGATGCCATATCCCCCGCCCGGCCCGCGCCTCGGTGGCCGAACCGGCGCTCATCGCGATCCGCCGGATGTACGGGGCCGCCGATCGGCGCGACGAGTACATCACCGGCACCGCCGTGACCTGCCACAACCGCGAGCAGGCCGAAGTGGTGGGCGATGCCCTCGGCACCGGCCGCGTCACCCTGGTGGACGAGCCGCTGGCGCAGTTGCGCTACCTCAGGTTCACCGAGAAACTGCCGACGACCGGGGTGGTCTCCCTGTTCGACCTGGGTTCCTCCGGTCTCACCCTCACCCAGATCGATTGCCGCACCGATACCGTGCTGGCCGGCGCCCACTGCCCGGGGCTGGGCGGCGACGCCTACAACGAAATGCTGTGCGAATGGCTGGACTCCGCGGGTGTGTACACCGATGAAACGGCGGCCCGGCGGTACCGGGAAGCACTGAGTAGCGCCCGCGTGGTGACCGCCGCCGACCCCGATACCGCCGAACGCGCGGTGATCACCCGTAGTGACCTCGCCGAACTCTGCGCGGGCGCGGTGCAGTCGGCTGCCGCGCTGGTGCACCGGGTGGCCGAGCAGACAGAGGCGGCACCGGACGCGGTGGCCCTCCTCGGCGGGTGCGCCCGCAATCCGGCCCTGCGCACCCGCCTGACCGAACTGCTGGACCTGCCGGTGGTGTGCGATTCCGAACCGGAGTACGTCTCGGCGCGCGGCGCGCTACTGTTCGCGGCCGAACGGCCCGCCACCGGTATCCGCACCGCGCATATCCGTGCGGGCGGGCAGGTGGTGTCGTTGGCCCCGTCCACTGTCGGGCGGCGCAAGGTCTATGCGGCCGCGGCGGTGACGATCGGGTTGGGCGCGACCGTGGCCGGGCTGCTCACGGCCCAGAACGGCGCCGCGCAACCCACCCGGAGCAATCACGTTCCCACCGACATCCTGGACGCGCCGCCCGCGCCCTGAATCGGGCCGGGCCGCGCACCGGAGGATCAGCGGTTGGTGAAGTTCGCGGGCCGCTTGTCCACGAACGCCGCCATGCCCTCGGACTGGTCCGCGGTCGCGAACAGCGAATGGAAGACGCGCCGCTCGAACCGCAGGCCCTCGGCCAGCGTGGTCTCGAAGGACCGGTTCACCGCTTCCTTGGCGATCATGGCCACCGGCAGCGACATCGACGCGATGGTGACGCCGACCTCCAGCGCGGTGTCCAGCAGTTCGGCGGCGGGCACGATCCGCGCCACCAGACCGGCGCGCTCGGCCTCCTCGGCATCCATATTGCGGCCGGTGAGCACCAGATCCATGGCCTTGGCCTTGCCGATGGCCCGGGTCAGCCGCTGCGAACCGCCGATACCCGGGATGACGCCGAGCTTGATCTCGGGCTGCCCGAATTCGGCGGTGTCGGCCGCGATCAGGATGTCGCAGATCATGGCGAGTTCACAGCCGCCGCCCAGCGCATACCCCGCGACCGCCGCGACGGTCGGCTTACGGAACTGGGCCAGCCGCTCCCAGCGGGCGAAATAGTCGTCCAGGAACATGTCCATGTACGACTTCGGCTGCATCTCCTTGATATCCGCGCCGGCGGCGAAGGCCCGCTCCGAACCGGTGATCACCACCGCGCCGATCTCGTCGTCACGTTCGACCTCGTCGAGCGCGGCGATCACATCGTCGAGGACCTGCGCGTTGAGCGCGTTCAGCGCCTTGGGCCGGTTCAGCGTGATGAGGGCGACCCCATCCTTGCGCTCCAGCAGAATCGTCTCGAAGTCGGTCACGGCGCATCCTCTGGTTCGAAAGGTCATGAACATCGGTGACGATACCGCGCGCCGGACGAGCGGTATCGACACGGCGCGAGGGCGCGGCACGACGGTTACGACGGTGTCTACGTCTCCACGGGGCCCGGCCCACGGCTGCGTTACCGACTCGCGGTGGTCGGTGAAACGTTGCCCTCCACCGGACCGGCTATTCGGCCGGACCGGTTCCGCCGCTGCGTTCGCGGACGTCGGTGATGATGGCAGAGAAATCCCGGTCGCCCGAGTTCTCGTTGAACTCACGATAGATCTCGGCGGCCAGTTGCCCGATCCGGCCCTCGACACCGTTGGCGCGCAACGCCTCCACCGCCAGACCCAGGTCCTTGTTCATCAACGCGGTGGCGAACCCCGGTGTGTAGTCGTTGTTCGCCGGGCTGGTCGGTACCGGGCCCGGAACCGGGCAATAGGTGGTGAGCGACCAACTCTGCCCCGAGGCCGTGGATACGACATCGAAGAACGCCTGATGGCTCAGACCCAGTTTCTCACCCAGCACCAGCGCTTCCGACAGGCCGATCATGGAGATGCCGAGGATCATGTTGTTGCAGATCTTGGCGGCCTGCCCGTTCCCGGCGGCACCGGTGTGCACCACCTTGGCACCCATCACCTCGAGCACCGGCAGCGCCTCGGCGAAATCGGTATCCGCACCGCCCACCATGAAGGTCAGCGTTCCGGCGGCCGCCCCGGAGACACCGCCGGAGACCGGCGCGTCCAGGGCCCGGTGCCCGGCCGCCGCGGCGGCAACGGCTGCGGCCCGGGCGTCGGCCACATCGATGGTCGAACAGTCGATGAACAACGTTCCCGGGTTCGCGGCCGGCAGCAGTTCGTCGTACACGGTGCGCACCAGCTTGCCGTTGGTGAGCATGGTGATCACGATGTCACGCCCGGTGGCCGCGGCCACACCGGAATCGACCAGCGCGACCCCGTCGGCGCGGGCCTGTTCCTGCGCCGCGGGCGAGGGGTCGAAAGCGTGTACGTCGTAGCCGGCCTTGACCAGGTTGGCCGCCATGGGGCCGCCCATATGGCCGAGGCCGAGGAAGCCGATCGTCTTGCTCATTGTTTGTCCTCCGGAATCGTCAAACCCAGTTCCCGCGCACCGAGTTCGGCGAAATATCTGTCGACCTGCGCGGTGGTCACATCGGACAGGGCGGCGGGCGACCACTGCGGGTTGCGGTCCTTGTCGACCACTTGGGCGCGGATGCCCTCGACCAGGTCGTGCGAGGCCAGCGAAGCGATCGACACCCGGTACTCCTCGTTCAGCACCGCCTCCAGGCTGCCGGTGCCCTTCGCCGAACGCAGCGACCGCAGGGTCACCTGCAGCGCGACCGGCGATTTGCCCAGTACGTCGGCGGCGGCCTTGTTCGCCTCCGGCGACTCGTGCGCCTGCAGGCGGGCCACGATCTCGGCGACGGTATCGGCGCTGTAGCAGGCATCGATCCAGTCGCGTTGCGCGAGCAGGGTCGATTCCGGGGCCTCGGCGGCGAATTTCGCGATGGCGATATCCGCGGCCTCGGTCTCCAGGGTGGTCAGCAGTGCCGGGATCCGGTCGGCCGGAACGTAGTAGTCCGCGAAACCGGTGGCGACGGCATCGCCGCCCCCGAGTCGCGCGGTGGTGAGCGCGATATGGGTGCCCAGTTCACCCGGTGCCCGGGACAGCAGGTAGGTGCCGCCGACATCGGGGATGAATCCGATCCCGACCTCCGGCATTCCGACCTTGGACCGTTCGGTGACAATGCGATGGCTGCCGTGCGCCGACAGGCCGACCCCGCCGCCCATCACGATCCCGTCCATCACCGCGACATACGGCTTCGGATAGCGGCCGATGAGCGCGTTGAGAATGTACTCGTCGCGCCAGAACCTCCCGGTCGCCGAATCCGCCGCCGCACCCACATGCCCCGCCGCCTGCTGTTCCTTGGCGTCGTGGTGGATGGCGACGATATCGCCGCCCGCGCACAGGCCCCGCTCACCGGCGCCGGTGAGGGCCACTGTCCGCACCGAATCGTCGCCTGCCCAGGCCCGCAACCGCTCGGTGATGGTAAGCGTCATCGCGTGGTTGAGTGCGTTGATGGCCTTGGGCCGGTTCAGGGTGATCAGGCCCAGGCCGCCGCGCTGTTCGACCAGGACTTCGGGTTCGTCGCTCATTCATTTCCTTTCGCGCTCGCCGCCGGGCGTCCGCCAATCACGGCACACCCGCCACGGACGCTGTCATCGACCGGGCGACGACCATCCGCATGATCTCGTTGGTGCCCTCCAGGATCTGGTGCACCCGCAGGTCGCGGACGATCTTCTCCAGGCCGTATTCGGCCAGGTAACCGTATCCACCGTGCAGTTGCAGCGCGGCGTTGGCGACCTCGAAACCGGCATCGGTGGCGAACCGTTTGGCCATGGCGCAGAGTTCGACCTTGTCCGGGGCATCCGCGTCCAGCGCCGCCGCGGCCCGCCACAGCAGGGTCCGGGCGGCTTCGAGTTCGGTCCGCATATCGGCCAGCTCGAACTGCAGTGCCTGATTGTTCAGCAGCGGAGCGCCGAACGCATTGCGCTCGGCCAGGTAGGGCACGGTTTTCTCGAGCGCTGCCTGCGCCCCGCCCACCGAGCACGCGGCGATATTGAGCCGCCCGCCGTTGAGCCCGTTCATGGCGATCCGGAACCCGTCGCCCTCGGCGCCGAGCCGGTTGGCCACCGGCACCCGCGCGTCGGTGAGGATCACCTGCCGGGTGGGCTGGGCGTTCCAACCCATCTTCTTCTCATTGGGCCCGACCTCGAGACCGGGGGTGTCGGCGGGGATCACCAGTGTCGAGATACCCCGGGCCCCGGTGTCCTGGGTACGGACCATCATCACGTAGAGGTCGTTGCTTCCCGCGCCCGAGATGAACTGCTTGGACCCGTTGACCACGTAGTCGTCACCGTCGCGTACCGCGCGGGTGGTGATGGCGGCGGCATCGGAACCCACGCCGGGTTCGGTGAGCGCGTAGCTGGCCAGCTGGTCCATGGCCGTCAACCCGGGCAGCCACTGCCGGCGCTGGTCGTCGTCGCCGTAGGCGTCGATCATCCAGGCCGCCATATTGTGGATCGAGATATAGGCCGCCACGGTGGGGCATCCGGTGGCGAGCTGTTCGAAGATCCGCACCGCGTCCAGCCGGTGCAGCCCGGATCCACCGAACTCCTCACTCACGTAGATGCCGCCGAGCCCGACCGCACCCGATTTCCGCAGCACATCCACCGGAAAGTGTTTGTTCTGGTCCCATTCCACGGCGTGCGGCGCCAGGTATTCATCGGCGAATTCCCGAGCGGTATCGCGGATGGCCCGCTCGTCTTCGTCGAGCGTGAACACGGCCGTCATTCCATCGTCGGGATGACGAAGCTGTTGCTCTCCTTCAATCCCGCCGGCCAGCGCTGGGTCACGGTCTTGGTCTTGGTGTAGAAGCGGATCGAATCTGGGCCGTGCTGGTTCAGATCGCCGAATCCGGACCGCTTCCAGCCGCCGAAGGTGTAGTACGCGATCGGCACCGGAATCGGGACATTGATACCGACCATGCCGACCTGTACACGGGCCGCGAAATCGCGGGCGGTGTCACCGTCGCGGGTGAAGATGGCCACGCCGTTGCCGTATTCGTGGTCGTTGGCCAGCCGCAGGCCTTCCTCGTAGTCCGCGGCGCGCACGACGCTGAGCACCGGACCGAAGATCTCCTCCTTGTAGATGGACATCTCCTTGCCGACCCGGTCGAACAGGGTCGCGCCGACGAAGTACCCGTTCTCGGCGCCCTCGACGGTGAGGTCTCGGCCATCGACCACCAGCTCGGCGCCCTCGTCGATGCCCTGCTGGATGTACTTCTTCACCCGGTCCACACCGTCGAGCCCGACCAGCGGCCCGTAGTCCGCGCCCGGATCATCGGATTTGCCGACATTGAGCTTGTGCACCCGCTCGGTGAGCTTTTCGACCAGCCGG
Source organism: Nocardia grenadensis NBRC 108939 (assembly GCF_001613445.1). Classification (GTDB taxonomy): domain Bacteria; phylum Actinomycetota; class Actinomycetes; order Mycobacteriales; family Mycobacteriaceae; genus Nocardia; species Nocardia grenadensis. The sequence goes on along the minus strand of NZ_BDCJ01000008.1, from coordinate 125,724 downwards.
TCCGCCGTCTCCTCGCCCACCGGCACGGCCACCGAGATCGCCATGCAGCGTTCACCGGCCGAACCATAGCCCGCGCCGATGAGCTGATCGGCGACATCATCGAGATCGGCGTCGGGCATGACGATGGCGTGGTTCTTGGCGCCGCCGAAGCACTGCGCGCGTTTCCCGTTCGCGGTGGCGGTCTCGTAGATGTACTGGGCGATCGGGGTGGATCCGACGAAGCCGACGGCCTTGATCCGGGGATCGTGCAGGATCGTGTCCACGGCCTCCTTGTCGCCGTTGACCACGTTGAACACGCCCTCGGGCAGCCCGGCTTCGAGGAACAGTTCGGCCAGCCGCAGCGGCACCGACGGGTCGCGTTCGGAGGGCTTGAGCACGAAGGAGTTACCGGTGGCCAGCGCGGGACCGGCCTTCCACAGCGGGATCATGGCCGGAAAGTTGAACGGGGTGATCCCGGCGACCACACCCAGCGGCTGGCGCATCGAGTAGACATCGATCCCGGTGCCCGCGCTCTCGGTGTACTCACCCTTGAGCAGGTGCGGGATACCGACGGCGAATTCGATGACCTCGAGGCCGCGCTGGATATCGCCCTTGGCGTCGGGGATGGTCTTGCCGTGCTCACTGGACAGCAGCGCGGCCAGCGCGTCGATCTCATCGTTGACCAGGGTCAAGAACTTCATCAGCACCCGGGCCCGGCGCTGCGGGTTGGTCGCGGCCCAGGCCGGCTGTGCGGCTTCGGCGTTCGCGATGACGGTCTCGACCTCGGCCCGGCTCGCCAGCGGCACCCGGGCCTGTACCTCGCCGATGTTCGGGTCGTAGACATCGCCGAACCGGCCGGAGGTGCCGGGGACGTGCTGCCCGCCGATGAAATGTGTGAGTTCTCGAACCATGCGATTTCCTGCCTCGTGTCGGGGGTGGCGGGCGCGGCGCTGCGGCCGTCCGTCACACGAAGGTCATTTTGCGGGCTTCCAATAGTTGGACGTCCAAGCAAAACGATACACGCGGCCCCAGACCGAAACCAGGGCCCGCGGCAAATGCCCCGCCCGGGCCCGCGAGTCCCCTCGTCCGCTCTGCTAACCGGCGGTTTTCGTGGACCTCGCCAGCAGGTAGCTGCCGATCCCCAGCACCACCGCGCCGATCACCAGAATCGCCCCGGACGCACCGGCCGACTCACCAGTCCAGTCCGCGACCGCCTCCACCGCCGCCATCGTCAGCGCGGCGGCGCCGCCCAGCACCAGCACCCAGGACCGGTCGGTGGCGTAGAGACCGAAGCACACCACCGCCACGACCGCGGTGAGCGCGTAGGCCGGCCACCTCCCGTCGAACGCGTCGACGGTCTGCGCCCCCGCCACCGCCAGGACCACACCCGCCAGATACCCGGCCCACACCTCGAGTACCACGCGGGTTCGGGTGAGACCGAGCCAGCCGACACCCAGCACCAGCACCCCGCCGCCGACCCAGCTGTCGTCGAGCTCGACGACCTCATCCAATACCCCCACGACCAACGCCACGCTGAACCCGGTGCACACCAGCAGACCGAGCAGTGACGGCAGCGCGGCATACCCGGCGGCCGCGGCCAGCAGACCCGCCCCCGCGGCCCAGACCCAGGTGGTGTCGCTGCCGGCAGCCCCGTTGTCGAAGATCGACGCCGCGGCCGCGGCCACACTCACCGCGGCCAGCACGAACAGGCACACCGCGAGCCGGGTCCGCGCGGTGTGCCCGATATCGGGTATCGACCGCCATGCCGTACGCAACAACACCGAAGGACCACCCGCGGTCGCCACACCGGCCACGATCAAACCGATAGCGACCAGCGCGAAAAGGGCGAAGCGGCCGAGTTTCGCCATATCGTCCCAGGATTCCACCAGGATCAGCACCAGACCGCTCAGCAGTAGCCCGGCACCGGCGTAGGCCGCGATCTCGGCCAGCAGCCGGGCCGGTGTGGGCCGTGGCCGTTCCTGCTTCAGCGCGGTGACCACCGCTGTCAGCTGGGTTTCGTCGAGCACACCCTGCTCGACCAGATCGCGCAGCGCGGCGGGCGCGCGCTCCGGTTCCGGCGCAACCGGGCCGCCGGCCGGGTGGGGCGCGACGGCCGGGGATTTATCCGTCACGACGCGGTCGGGAACCGCATCGGCTCCCGACACCGGCGCCCGCGGCGCCGAATCCTGTTCGGCCACAGACCCAGTATGACGCCGGATCCGCCGACTCGTCCGGCGCGAGCCGATCCATGCCACCGGGCCCTGGTCACGCGCTAGGCTCGGCGCTCGGACCGCAGACGATCGCAGGAGGTGCCGGAGCGCAATGGACATCGGCGAGATCCGGATCATCGACGCACACATCCACCAGTGGGACCCGTTCATCACCGCCCGCGAGTTCAGCCGTACAGCGAAACTGCTCCGTGCCGTCCCGCTCCCGCTCCCGCTCGCGGTACGTCTCGCGCCGCAAAAGGACCGGGAGTTCATCGGCGAACCCTCGGCCTATCTGGCGCCGTACCTGCCCGCCGACTATCGGGCCGATGCCGGTGACCTGCCGGTCGAATCGGTGGTGCACATCGAGGTCGAGTGGACCGGACCCAAGGTCGAGGAAACCCGCTGGGTCACCGCCCTGCCGTTCGGGGTGGACACCCCCGCGCTCGCCGCCGTGAGCGCGAGCGGATTCCCCGGCAGCCCCGGGTTCGCCGAACTGCTCGACGCGCATATATCCGCCTCGTCCCTGGTTCGCGGAGTACGCAGTATGGTCGCTCACCACCCGGACACCGGCATCCGCAGTTTCACCACCGACCCGGGCGCCCTGCGCAGCAACGAGTTCCTGGACGGTTTCGCCGCGCTGGTCGACCGTGATCTGGTCTTCGAGGCCTGGGTGTACTCGAACCAGCTGCCGGAGCTGACGGCAGTGGCCCGACGCTACCCCGAAGCGAAGATCGTGCTGAACCACCTCGGCACGCCGGCGGGGATCTTCGGGCCGATCGGCAAGTACACCGGCAACGACGCCCGGCAACGCGCCGCGATCTTCGAACGCTGGCGCGCCGATATCACCGCGCTGGCCGAATTCCCGAATGTGCTGGCCAAGGTCAGCGGTCTGATGATGCCGATCCTGGGTCACCCGGTGCCCCGGCCCGGCCATCCGACACCGGTGGCCCGCCTGACCGACCGGATCGGTCCGCTACTGCGGCACGCGGTCGATGTCTTCGGCGCCGAACGCCTCGTCTGGGGATCGAACTTCCCGGTCGACCGGCCGATCACCTCGATCACCGGCAGCGCCGAGGCGGTGGCGACGGTGCTGGCCGAACATCTCGGTGGCACGGAATTCCTGGAGAAGGTGTTCCGCGCCAATGCCCAGCGGGTGTACCGGCTGGCGTGACTCCGGGCCACGCACAGGTCGCGTCCTGCGCCGACCACCCGGGCGAGCCGGAAATCGGCCGTGGGACAGACGCTCACGGAACCTGCGGGCCCGGGCAGCCGATGCGCCGGTGCAGCGGAGCCACGCCCGCTCGGTGGACGCCGGGCCACCCCGGGCGCGCTAGCGACCGGTCAGCGCCGAGTACACGGCCGCCAGAGCCCGCCCCGCCTCGGCCGCCGTCGACTCGTCCGCGGACAGCATGCGCAGGGCCCGCCGCAGCAGTGCAGGATCCAGGTCGTCGGGAGCCGGGCGGATCTCCGGCACCGGTAGGGCGGGTAGCTCCAGACTCGCTCCATAGGGGTCGGCGAATTCTTCGCCTTCCGGCGGCGCCGCCTCGACCCCGCTGATCAGGGTGTCCAGGCTCAGCCCGCGCAGGATCAGCAGGTCCCGCGGATGGTCGTCGAGGCGTTCGGCGAGCAGGCAGGCGACCGCGACCGCGTGTTTACACGGCCAGCCGGGATCCGGGCAGGTGCAGCCGAAATCGATATCGGCGGCGGTCTCCGGAAGCAGATGGGGTGCGAGTTCGCGGGGCAGATCGCCGGAGACCACGCGCGCGAGCATGCCGGGCGAACCCCGGATCAGCTCGACCAGCAACTCGACCTCCTCGTCGCGCAAGCGCCGGATATCGCAGGTCGTGGCGAACGGGCGCGGCTGGCTGCCCTGCACCTCGGCGGCCACAACGCCGGGCTCGACCCGGTAACTCACCACCTGGCCCGCCCGGGCATAGGTCCGGCCACGGGACAGCCGGCCGGGTTCGGCGAGCCGCTCGACCACCTCCAGGAAGCTCTTGCCCCAGAAGGTGCGGGCGAAGGCGCCGCGCCGGCTGCGCGCACCGACCCCACCGGAAACGGCCCGGCGCCTGCCGAATTCGCTGAAATCGGGCATTACTCACCCACCGCCTCGGCACCGAGGCTGAACAACCGGGCCAGGTCGTCGTTGCCGAGTTCGGTGATCCAGTTCTCGCCGACCCCGACCGCCAGATCGGCGAGTTCGCTCTTGCCCGTGATCATCTCGTCGATACGTTCTTCGATGGTGTCGACGCAGACCAGTTTGCGCACCTGCACCGCCCGGTGCTGCCCGATCCGGAACGCGCGGTCGGTGGCCTGGTTCTCCACGGCCGGATTCCACCAGCGATCCAGATGCACGACATGATTGGCGGCGGTGAGGTTCAATCCGGTACCCCCGGCCTTGAGCGAGAGCAGCATGATCGGCGGCCCCCCGGCGCCCTGGAATGCCGCAACCATTCCGTCGCGTCGTTTCTTGGCGATCCCGCCGTGCAGGAACGGGATCTCACCGCCGAACCGTTCGGCCAGATACGGGGCGATGAGCTCGCCGAACTCGCGGAACTGGGTGAACAGCAGCGCCTTCTCCCCTTCGGCCAGGACGGCGTCGAGCACATCCTCCACCAGCGCCAGCTTGCCGGATCGGTGCGCGCCGCGGCGCAGCACCGCCGAGGAGTCGCCGAGGAAATGCGCGGGGTGATTGCAGACCTGCTTCAAGCGGGTGAGCGCGCCGAGCACCGCCCCCTTGCGGGCCATGCCCTTGGCATCGCGCAGTTTCTCGAGCATATCCTCGACCACCGCCTGGTACAGGGCGGCCTGCTCGACGGTGAGGTTGGCTCGGACCGTCATTTCGAGTTTGTCCGGCAGATCACTGATCACGGCGGGATCGGTTTTCACCCGGCGCAACAGGAACGGGGAGGTCACGGCACGCAGCCGGGTCACCGCGTTCTCGTCGTTCTCCCGCTCGATCGGTACGGCGAAGCGGGCTCGGAAGGTCTGCGGGCTACCCAGCAGCTTCGGTACCGCGAAATCGAAGATCGAACGGAGTTCTTCGAGCCGGTTCTCCACCGGTGTACCGGTGAGCGCCAGCCGGTGCCGGGCGGGCAGGGCCCGGGCGGCCCGGGCCTGCCGGGTCGCCGCGTTCTTGATGTGCTGGGCCTCGTCGAGCACCACCCGTTCCCACTGCTGCCGGGACAGGCCGACGATATCGCGGGTGAGCAGCGCGTAGGTGGTGACCACCAGATCCGCTCCGGCCACCACCGCGTCGAGGTCATGGCCCTGGGCGCGACCGGGGCCGTGGTGTACCAGGACCCGCAGGTCGGGTGCGAATCGTTCGGCTTCGCGCTGCCAGTTGCCGACCACCGACATCGGACATACCAGTACGGTCGGCCCGGGCGCGCGGTCGCCCTCGCGTTCGTGCAGTAGCAGAGCCAGCACCTGGACGGTCTTACCCAGGCCCATATCGTCGGCGAGGACCGCACCGCAGCCGAGCCGGTCCATGGTCGCCAGCCAGGCCAGGCCGCGTTCCTGATAGGGCCGCAATCGGGCCTTCAACCGTCCGGGCACGGGCACCGGTTCCACCGGGCGATCGGGGTCGAACAGCGCGGCGGGCCAGCCGCTCGCCGTGACCTCGGTCAGCGGCACACCCCCGACCCGGTTCTCGCCGATCTCGCCGATCAGATCGGAGAGGGTGATCTCGTTGTCGCCCTGGTGCAGGGCCACGAATTTCGCGGCGGCCGCGAGCGCGGTGTGATCGGCCTGCACCCATTCGCCGCGCAGGCGCACCAGGTCGGACTGGGCCGAGATCAGCCGCTGCATCTCGTCCTGGGACAGCACGGTGTCGCCGAGTGCCAGTTCCCACCGGTAGCCGACCAGCCCGTCCAGCCCCACCGTGCTCTCGGCGGCGGGTACCGCGGCGCCCTCGACCCGCAGCCGCAGACTCGGCGCGGTGATGTTCCAGGCCCGGGGCAGTAACAACGGGATACCCGCGGCCGACAGCGCTTGCGAGCCGTGGGCGACCAGATCGGCCACCACCTCGGTCGGCAGCAGCAGATCGAGGCTGTGCGGGTCGCCCGGGACATCGCGCAGCCGGGGATAGGCGCGCTGCGCCCGGCCCAGCCATTCCAGGCCCAGTCGTACCTCGTCGGCCGCGCCCGGAACCGGGATCGGCCGCGGCGCCGACCCGTCGGCCCGCAGACAGACCTCGAGGCGCCACAGCGCGGACGCGTCCGCGGTATCGGCGAACTCCCCGTCGGGTTCCCGCAGGCGAAGCACCAGCCCGGTCTCGTCGGTGGCACGGCTCTCCCGCCACTGCCGCAGCACCTCGGCCACCTGATGGCTGCCGGCATCCACCGGGATATCCGTGCGCAGACCGTGCACCAGCGGGTGCGGGTGCGGATCCGCCGCGATCAGTTCCCGCACCATCGGGTCGGTGAGTTCGGTGACCATATCGTCGAGCACATCGCCGGGTGGCCCGGCCACCCGCAGCGCCGGCGGCAGCAGGGCGGCGAGTTCGGCGAGCCAGGCACGCTGACCGGACCCGCCGGACAACCGCCAGCGCGCCCACCATTCGGCATCGTCGCGCCGGAGTTCGGGAACCACCGCGCCGGCCCGCACCCAGCGTTCGATCCCCTGGGCGATATGGCCCAGGAAGCGCAGATCACCGGCCACGGCGCCGGCCGGTAACCGCTGCCGGAGCGCGGCGGCGGCCGGACCCGGGGCGAGCGCGTGCGCCCGTACGGTGTCCCGCCGGGCGCCCGCATCGTCCACCACGAGCACCTCGGCCCGGTGCCGGAAGCGCGATTCGGCCAGTACCGACCCGAGCAGGCCCGGTACGTGCGGTTCGTCCGCGCTACCGGGGGCACGCCACAGCAGCAGCCCGGAACCGGGCGACCACAGTCCGTGCAACATAGCCCCATCAAATCAGCCGGATGCGACAGTCCGCGCACGGTCCCCCACCTCGGCGTCCCGCGGTGCGGCCGTTCGACGTGATACCGGCCCGGCGCACCCGGGTCGTCCCTGGATTTATCCCCGGAGACAGCACATACTGAGAAATATCCGCTGGTCATCGCTGATATCCGTACCCGCCGAGCGCAGCCCCGCCGGGCGGTTCCGGCTGCCTTTGGCGGCCACGCACGACACCCGGCACAGCCCGGCCCGCGAACAGCGGTCCCATCACACAGCGGCATCCCGGCACCACGGTGCCATCGAAAAGCGGAGGGCAGCAGTATGACGATTCTGCTCCAGGTTCTCGAGCAGAGCTACACGCCGACCACCCCGTGGGAACGGCGCAAGTTCACCTTCGTGAATGCCGACAAGATCGTCGGCATGCGGCTCGACGGGCAGTGCGGAGTTTGGCTGGACCTGTCCCGGCCCGGGGAGTCGCAGCGTCTGGCCCATACCACCGTGCCCGAGGAAGCGGTCACCTTCCTCCTCACCGCTTTCGCCAAGATCGCCGAATGTACCGACAGCGGTGGATCCTGGGTGATCGGTCACGACGGCGTGCATATCGAATCCCTGGTCGCCACCCGCTTCCCGCCCCGCGACAGCCGGGTCGACAACGACGAACTGCTGGCCCGCGCCTGGCTCTGATACCGAAACCCCGATAGCTGTCGGAGGGGTCCGGTATACCGGTATCCGTGATGACACGGGGGACGATTCACGCGGTCACCGCTCTGTGTGCCGCCTTTCTGCTACTGGCCTCGGGGACAGGGTGTGCGGCGGTCACCGGCCAGCGGCCCGCACCGGGCAGTCCGGGGCGGGCACAGCTCGAACAATTACTCGGCGCGGTCGGGGTGGTGGCGCAACGCCCACATCCGGGCGGATACGAGCGCGGCTGCGGGGCCGGGCAGGGGTGCGTTTTCGGCCCCGCCTGGTCCGACGACCACGATGGCCCCGGCGGCCGGGACGGCTGCGATACGCGCAACAATGTGCTGGCCCGCCAGCTCAGCGGGGTCGGCTACCGGCCCGGCAGCCACCGGTGCGTCGTGCAGTCCGGCACGCTGGCCGACCCCTACACCGGCGCCCTCATCGTGTTCAGCAAGGAGAACGCCCGGCGGATCCCGATCGATCACATCTATCCGCTGGCGGCGGCCTGGGATCTCGGGGCGGCCGGGTGGCCGGCCGCACGGCGGATCCGGTTCGCCAACGATATCGATTACAACCTGCAGGCCACCGACGACGCGGCCAATACCGACAAGAGCGACGGCACACCCGCGGACTGGCTGCCACCGTCTCGGCCCGGGCACTGTTACTACGCGGGCCGCTACCTCACGGTCGCGGTGCGCTACGGGCTTCCGGTCACCGCCGCCGATCACGCGGCGCTGCGCCGGGTCGCCGCGACCTGCGGGTGAGCGCCGGGCCTACACACCGGTGGCGACCGGCCGCTTCGGATCGTGCGCCCACTGCGACCACGAGCCCGGATAGAGCGCGGCCTGTACCCCTACCACTGCGAGCGCCGCGATCGCGTGCGCGGCGGTGACACCCGAACCGCAGTACACCGCGACCGGGGCCTCACCGATCTCACCGAACCGCTCGCGCAGCAGGTCTTCGGGCAGGAAGCAGCCGTCCTGATCGAGGTTGTCGCTGCTCGGCGCGCTGATCGCGCCGGGTATGTGCCCGGCGCGGGGATCGAGGGGTTCCTGTTCGCCGCGGTAACGTTCGGCCGCGCGGGCGTCCAGCAGAACCCCCTCCCAGCGGGCGACCGCGTCGGCGTCGATCACCGGCAGCCGGCCCGGTCGGAATTCGATATCGCCGGGCGCGGGATCGGGTTCCACCCCGGTGGCCAGCTCGCCGCCGGACCGGGTCCATGCCGGGAGCCCACCGTCCAGGATCCGGACATCGGCGATACCCGCCCAGCGCAGCAGCCACCACGCCCGCGCCGCCGACATTCCGCCGATCGCGTCGTAGACCACCACCGGATCGCCCGTACACAGACCCCAGCTGCGGGCGCATTTCTGGAGCCGGCGCGGATCCGGGAGCGGATGCCGGCCGTGGGCGGGTGAGGGCAGGGCGGCGAGTTCGGTATCCAGGTCGACGAACACCGCTCCGGGTATATGACCGTCCTGGTAATGCTGCGGCCCGTCGGGATCGCCGAGTTGCCAGCGCACATCCAGCAGGCGCAGATCCTTCTCTGTCGATTCCCGGAGTTCTTCAGCCGAGATCAATACCGCGTTCAACGCAGCTCCTCGTCCAAGGGTCTGGAACAGATTTCGTCACCGTACGCGCCGACGGTCCGCGAAGTCCACGCGTACACGGACATCCGCGCGAGGCGTCAGATCCGGGCGAGCAGGGTCAGTGGGTCCTCCAGCAGGCCGGCGACGGTCGTCAGGAAACGGGCTGCCGCCGCACCGTCGATCATCCGGTGATCGAAACTCACCGTCAGCGTCACCACCGAGCGGATGGCCAATTCATCCCGGAAGACCCACGGCCGCTTCACCACCGCGCCCAGGCACAGGATCGCGGCCTCGCCCGGGTTGACCAGCGGGGTACCGGATTCCACGCCGAAGACACCGACATTGGAAATGGTGAAGGTGCCCCCGCGCAGATCGGCCGGTCCCGCCCGGCCGTCCCGGGCGGTGTGGGCCAGCCATCCGATCTCGCGGCACAGTTCCCGCAGGCTCAGAGTCTGGGCGTCCTTGATATTGGGCACCAGCAGCCCGCGCGGGGCGGCCACCGCGATACCCAGGTTGACGTAGTGCCGGGTGACGATCTCGGCGTTCGCCTCGTCCCAGAACGTATTGATCACGGGGAATTCGGCCAGGGCGGCGAGTACCGATTTCGCCACCAGCGCGAGCAGAGTCGGAGTGATCCCTTGGAAGGATGGGGTGGCGCGTAGATGTTCCAGCAGTTCCAGCGAAGCCGTGACGTCCACCGTGATCGAGGTGTCGGCCTGCGGGATCGTGCGCGCGCTGGTCACCATGGCCTCGGCCGTGCGCTTGCGCACCCCGGCGATCGGCGTGCGCTCCTCCCGAACCGATCCCGCGGCCCGGCCCCCGGCCGGCGCCGCTTCGTCACCGGGACCGCGATCGCGTGTATCGGGTTCCGACACCGGCACCGCGCCACGGACATCCGCGACGGTGACCGCCCCCTCCGGTCCGGAGCCGGCCACATACCACAGGTCTATGCCCAGTTCCCGGGCCAGTTTGCGGGCTCCCGGCGTGGCGGCCACCCGTTGCGATTCGGCCGCGGCCGTGCGGGCGGAATCACCACCGTGCTCCCGCGGCTCCGGCGCCGTCCGGGCCGTCCCACCGGGTGACCCGCCGATCACGCCACTGTCGTACGACATGCCGTTACCCGCGGACGGTTCCGGCGACGGTACCGCCGTACCGCCGGGGCGTTGCCCGCCGCGCCGCCGTCGCGAGACCTGCTCCTCCGACGGCCCGTAACCGACCAGCACCGACGGCCGCGCCTGAGCACCCGATTCTGCTGCGGCCGTGCGTATCCGGAGCAGCGGCGCACCGACGTCGATGGTCTCGCCGGGCTCGGCGAGCAGTTCCACGACGGTCCCCGCGAACGGCGACGGTAGCGCGACCACCGCTTTCGCGGTCTCCACCTCGGCGATGGTCTGGTTCAATGTGATCTCGTCGCCCACCGCCACCATCCAGTTCTGGAATTCGGCATCGGTGAGTCCTTCGCCGAGATCGGGGAGACGGAACTCCAGGATCTCGCCGGTATCTGCGGCACGACCTTCGTCGGCGCGGGCGTCGTCGTCCACGGTTTCGGGCACCTCCGGCTGGCATCAGGGGCGGGATCGCACTTCAGGCGGCAAGCGTTCGATCGACCGCCTCCAGGATCCGATCCGGGTCGGGCAGATGATGCTTCTCGAGCTTAGCCGGAGGGTAGGGGATATCGAACCCGGCGACCCGCAGTACCGGCGCTTCGAGCCGGTAGAAACACCGCTCGGTGATCCGGGCGGCGATCTCGGCACCGATACCCCCGGTGCGCGACGCTTCGTGCACCACGATGAGCCGGCCCGTCCGGTCCACTGATTCTGCGACGGTGTCCACGTCCAGTGGCGCCAGGCTCCGGAGATCCACGACCTCCAGCGAGATCCCCTCCTCGGCACCGGTTTGCGCGGCGGCCAGCGCGGTGGCGACCGTGCCCCCGTAGGCGACCACGGTGGCATCGGTCCCGCGCACGCACACCCGGGCCCGGTCCAGCGGCAGGTCGGGTGCGGCGGCCGGATCGAATTCGGCTTTGTCCCAGTACCGGCGTTTGGGTTCGAAGAAGATCACCGGGTCGTCCAGGGCGATGGCCTGCCGGATCATGGTGAAGGCATCGGCCGGATTGCTCGGCGCCACCACCCGCAGCCCCGCGGTGTGCGCGAAGTACGCCTCGGGTGATTCGGAATGATGTTCGACCGAGCCGATCCCGCCCCCGAACGGGATGCGGATGGTCAGCGGCGCCCGTACCGCGCCCCGGGTCCGATAGTGGATCTTGGCGACCTGGGAGACGATCTGGTCGAACGCCGGATACACGAACCCGTCGAACTGGATCTCGCACACCGGGCGGTAGCCGCGCAGCGCCATCCCGAACGCGGTACCGATGATCCCCGACTCCGCCAGTGGCGTATCGATCACGCGGCGGTCGCCGAAATCCTTCTGCAGCGCATCGGTGACCCGGAAGACACCGCCGAGCCGGCCGATGTCCTCACCCATCAGCACCACTTTCGGGTCCTCCTCGAGCGCGCTGCGCAGGCCGGCGTTGAGCGCCGCGGCAAAGGTGGTGATCATGAGCGGACTCCTTCCTCGCGCGGGGTGGGCGCGACGGTGGCGAGCGCCCCGGCCGGGTCGTCGACCAGGTACGCGAGATAGTCCCGGCGCTGCTCGTCGAGGCCCCGGTGCACGGTGGCGTAGACGTGCTCGAAGAGTTCCGGCGGCTCGGGGTCGGCCATGGTGAGGGTCTCGGTGCGCATCAGATGGGCGACCTCGTCGGCGCGTTCCGCCACTCGCCGCCGGGTCTCGTCGTCGAGCAGGCCCTCGCGTTCCAGCAGGAGCCGCATCCGCAGGATCGGATCCCGCAGCGCCCATTCCTCGGTCTCGGCCGCGGCCCGGTAGCGGGTGGGGTCGTCGGCGGTCGTATGTGGACCCATGCGGTAGGTGATGGCCTCGACGAACGAGGGCCCGCCCCCGCTGCGGGCGCGCGCGACCGCCTGCCTGGTGACGGCCAGCACGGCCAGCACATCGTTGCCGTCCACCCGGATCGCGGGGATCCCGTAACCGGTCGCGCGCCGGGCGATCGGAGTGGCGCTCTGCAACTGCACCGGCGCACTGATCGCCCAGTGATTGTTCTGGCAGAAGAACACCACCGGCGCGCTCCAGCTCGCGGCGAAGGTCAGCGCCTCGGCGATATCACCCTGGCTGGTGGCGCCGTCGCCGAAATAGGTGACGGTCGCGATTTCGGCGCCGTCGAGGTGGGCGGCGTAGGCGTAGCCGGTGGCGTGCAGTGCCTGGGCGCCGACGACGATCGCCGGGTTGGCCATATTGGCCACCGCCGGATCCCCGGAGGAATGGGAGACGCCCCGCCACATCGCGGTCATGGCGCTCGGCCGCACGCCGCGGCAATAGGCGACGGCGCTCTCCCGGTAGCTGCCGAATACGTAGTCGTCGGCGTGGAGTGCGTGGGCCGATCCCACCTGGGCCGCCTCCTGCCCCTGGTAGGGAGCCCAGAGACCGAGTTGCCCCTGCCGGGCCAGCGCGACGGCCTCGGTATCTATCCGCCGGGTGACCACCAGGTCTTCGTAGAGCTGCCGCAGTTCACCGGGCCCGATATCGGCGACCAGCGCCTGATATTCGGGGTGGTGCACCCGAGCGCCGTCGGGCTGGATCAACTGCACCGGATACTCGGTTGTGCCGGGCATCGGCCTCGCCTCCTCACGCGGGTCACGCGTTGATGTGGCCTACAACACATAGCATCCACGCTTAAGCGAACTGCGCAAGTCTTGATCGGACAACTGAGCAGAATGCACGGTCTCGCTGCCGCGAGCCCTGACATACTGCGTTATATGACCAGTCCGGAGACAACCGATTCGGTGGTGGACGCCACCGATGCGCGCCTACTGCTCGAATTGATCGCCAACCCCCGGGCCACCGGGGTGGAACTGGCCGCCCGGCTCGGGCTGTCCCGCAATACCGTGCAGGCGCGCCTCACCCGCTGGGAAGCCACCGGCGTACTGGGTAGTTTCGAACGCCGGGTCGAATTGCGGGCGCTGGGCTACCGACTCTCGGCCTTCGTCGCGGTGGTCGTGGACCAGCACCGACTGGAAGCGGTGGTCGGCGAATTGGCCGAGATCCCGGAGGTGACCGAGGTGTGCGGGATGACCGGCCCCACCGACCTCACGGTCCGGGTGGTGGCCCGCGACGCCGACGACCTCTACCGCATCACCGGGCAGATCCTGAAGATTCCCGGGGTGGTTCGCACGAATATGGCCCTGGTGATGCAGGAATCGGTGGGACCACGTACCGCTCCGCTGCTGCGTCGGCTCGCCGAGCAGGCACGTCCCGCCGACGGGCGCCGATCCGAGTAAGCGACATATGGGGGCGCATGTCGCATGTAAGCGTTAGAGTGCCGGGATGGAGCTCTCAGGCACAGTAGCGGACACTTTCTCGGGCCGGACCGCCGTCGTCACCGGTGGCGGATCCGGTATCGGTGCGGCACTGGCACGACGGCTGGCCGACCACGGCGCGCGGGTCGTGGTGGCGGACCTCGATCCGGCCACCGCAGCGCAGGTGGCGGGTGTGATCGGCGATAACGCCGTCGCCGCCGGCGGGGACGCCGCCGACCCCGCGGTGATCCAGCGGCTGATCGATACCGCGGAATCCGCCTTCGGCCCGGTGGACCTGTACTTCGCCAATGCCGGGATCGGCGGGGGCGCCGGGTTGGACAGCACCGACGCGCAGTGGGCGGCCGCCCTGGAGATCAACACCATGGCCCATATCCGCGCCGCCCGCCTGCTCGTCCCCGGCTGGCTGGCACGCGGTACAGGCTATTTCGTGAGCACCGCGTCGGCGGCCGGGCTGCTCACCCAGCTGGGTTCCGCGCCGTATTCGGTGTCCAAGCACGCCGCGGTGGGGTTCGCGGAATGGCTGTCGATCACCTACGGGGACAGAGGGGTCGGGGTCAGCTGCGTATGCCCCATGGGCGTCGATACGGCGCTGCTGCGCGAGGGAATGATCCCACCGGACAACGAGGCGGCCGGACGGCTGGCCATCAACGCCGTGAAATCCGCGGGCGCGGTATTGACCCCCGAAGCGGTGGCCGACACCGTACTGGCCGGAGTGGCGGCGCGACAGTTCCTGATTCTGCCGCATCCGGAAGTGCTGACGATGTACCAGCACAAGGGATCGGACTACGACCGCTGGATCCGCGGGATGCGCCGCTTCCAGCACACGCTGGAGGACCTCGGCGCCCAGCAGTGACTCTCCCTCGGCGCGCCGGGCTCGGCAGTGACCGATCCGCTGCCGTAGACCTCCGCCGTGTCCGGCCGGCGAAGGCGCGGCGGAACCTGTCGATACCACCATCAGCGCTGGTGATCAGGCGTCGGCCGCGCCGAGCTGATCGTGGCCGCCGTGGCGGCGTGGATGGCCGCACTCCTACGACGAACTGGCTCTGCATCCCCGGGAGGAGCCGCTGGCCGACGGGGTGATGCGCCTCGCCCGGCAGGTGTTCCAGCCGCGGAGCGCAGTCCGCGTATGGCCGCGGCCTTCTTCCGTGCGCGCGCCACGGCGGGCGGGCGCCGGCGAAAGGCCGGGCAGACAAGGAAAGGTGACCGAATAGGCCCGAGGGCAATTCGCGGGCGTACCGATTTCCGGATGCTCCCGAGAGCCGTTCCCGGCTACTGCTCGGTGGTGTCGGTGACCAGGACCGCGGCGGCCTTGCGGATCACCTCGGGGATCTCGACCGGTTTGCGGGTTTCCTCGTCCACGTAGACGTGGACGAAGGTCCCGGTGGCGGCCAGCTCGAGATCATCGTCGGTCTCCCGGAAGATCGCGAGGTCGTAGGTGATGCTGGACCGGCCGAGACGGGCGATCCGCAGACCCACGCGCAGCAGGTCGGGGAAACTCAGCGAGGCGTGGAAACGGCAGGACGTCTCCGCCACGATCCCGATGGCGGGCAGTTCCCGGATATCGGTGCCCGTGGCGTCGATCAGCCAGGCGTTGACCGCGGTATCGAAATAGGCGTAGTAGGTCACGTTGTTCACGTGCCCGTAGTGGTCGTTGTCGGCCCAGCGGGTGGGCACCGGCCAGAGCACCGGATACTGCTGTTTGACGCCCTCCCGGCCTCGAACGACCGGGATTCCTCCTGAACCTCGCGGTTCTCCGGTGGGTTCCTGTTTCACAGGGACGTGCCTTCCGCTAGGCGGCAGGACTTACTGTCCCTCCGCAGGCGTTTAACCTCTCGGCCCGTCCGGCCGCGAGGATAATGATCGCCGCGTTCACATCGCGGTCGGGAACGGCCCCACACGCGCACGTCCATACCCGAACGTGTAGAGGCTTCTTCCCACCCATAGCCCCACACACCGAGCACATTCGGGTGGACGGGAAGAATCGATCCACCTTGCCGAAGGTACGCCCATTCCGGTGAGCTTTCTCCTCCAGCATGCGGGTGAACATGCCCCACCCCGCATCGTGCACCGATTTCGCCAACCGCGTACGAGCTTTCGCCCGGCTCTTCGAACCCTTCTCCTTCCGGGACAGGTCCTGCTGGGCTTTCCTCAACCGCCGCTCCGCCTGCCGCAGAAACCGCGGCGAAGCGATCGTTTTCCCGTCCGACAGCACCGCGAACGTCGACAACCCGAGATCGATACCCACCTCGGCTTGGACAGGCGGCAACGGGGAGTCGTCGGTCTGCACGACGAACGACGCGAAATAGCGGCCGGATGCGTCCTTGACGATCGTGACCGACGAAGGATCCGACGGCAGTTCCCGCGACCACCGCAGCGCGAGTTCGTCGACCTCGGCCACATACAGTCGCCGGTTCGAGCGCAGCGAGAACCCGTTGCGGGTGAACCTGATCGCCTGCCTGTTGTCCCTGCGTGACCGGAAGCGAGGCGGGGTGAGTTTCGCGCCCTTGCGTCTCCCGGGCACCGAGGCGAAGAAGTTCCGGTACGCGGTGTGCAGATCGCCGAGCGCCTGCACCGGCGCCACCGTGGAAACCTCGGCCGGCCACGTCCGTTCCGGGGTTTTCTTCGCCTCGGTGATCACCCGGGTCTGTAATGCGGAGTCTGTGATGTACGGCCGGTCGGCCACGTGTGCTCGCTGTCTGATACGCAGACCGTCGTTGTACACCACCCGCGCACACCCGGGCCAACGCAACCTGTCGACCGGGCGTCGGATAGACGCGGAAGTTGTACCGAAGCTGCACCCACGCACACTATCCCGCATATCCGACAACTTCGATGCACCGACCTGGCCCTGAAGTACCGGGCCCGCGCGGGACGTTTCACGGTCAGCCGGGCGGGGGCACCACGGCGGCCGCGGCCCCCAGCCGGTGATCGCGCGGGCTCACCCCGAACTGCCGTTTGAACGCGGCACTCAACGCGAAGGCGCTGCCGTACCCCACCCGGCGGGCGACGGCCTCCACCGTATCGTCGGTGCCCTGCAGCAGGTCGGCGGCCAGATCCAACCGCCACTCGGTGAGGAAGGCCATCGGCGGTTCGCCGACCAGTTCGGTGAACCGCCTGGCCAGCGCCGCCCGCGAGGACCCCACCTCCCGGGCGAGATCGGCCACCGTCCAGCCGTGTGCGGGATTGTGCTGCAGCAGCCGCAATGCCTTACCGACCAGCGGGTCGCCGTAGGCGTGATACCAGGGTGGCGCCTCGTTCCCGGCGAACCAGGTGCGCAGAGTCGCGATGAGCAGCAGGTCCAGCAACCGGTCCAGCACCGCGCTCTGCGCGGGCTGATCCTTCACGGTCTCCTCCACCAGCAGGCTCAGTACCCGTTCGTCGGACCGCCCGCGCGGCACCACCAGGGTCTGTGGCAGGGCGCGCAGCAGGCGCCGGCTCACCGCGCCCGCCTGTTCGTAGGAGCCCGTGACCAGAACGGTTTCCCCGGCCGGGTCGTTACCCCACTGCCGCACCCCCAGGTTCATCGTCTCGCAGAGCACCTCACCGTCCACCGTGGTGGTGATCTGGCCCGGGTTGATCAGGATCTGCGGATCGGTGGCGGGGTCGTCGGCGACGGTATAGGGGCGGGGTCCCCGGAACACCGCCACATCCCCGGCGCTCATCCGGTGCCGACCGCCGTCCTCGGTGAGAACCCATGCGTGCCCGCGGATCACCGCGGCCAGCGTCAAAGGCGATTCGTCCTGGATACGCAGCGACCACGGCGGGCTCAGCAGTGAACGCAACAGGAACGCGCCCCGCGCCCGCGGACCCTCCAGCAGGGCAGCCAATGCATCCACGCCGCCCACGATAGCGGCGCCTCATATCCTGGGAATACCCCGCGACCACGGCGGATCCACGACGAGGGCTCCCGCGGCAGGCGGCCGAGCGGGCGCCGTGCCCGTGCGGCGCCACTGCGCGGGCGGACGTGCACGACGGGCGAGGGCGCTGGTAGGAATCTTCGGCCTTTCAGGCCGGAGAGGGCGTCAAAGGTACATACCCGCATCCGGCGCCACGTCGTGGACCGCGATCCTGCCCGTCCCGTCGCGCAGCGCGACCAGTTCGGCGAGCGTCGCTCCGGTCGCGGGAGCTTCGGCGCCCCGGTCCCCGAGCCAGCGCCGCGCCTCGCCGGCGGACAACCGGCCGACCTCCAGCTGCGCGAGGCACCGGCCGGGCCGGGTCACGGCGGGATGCAGCCGGGAGAGGTCCTCGTTCGTGCTGATCGCGACCAGCACATCGCGGCCCTGGCCCAGCATGCCGTCGGTGAGGTTCAGCAACCGCGACAGTCCCTGCCCCGAGGATGACTTCGCCTCGCTGTGGATCAGTTCGTCGCAGTCCTCCAGGATCAGCAGACGCCAGCGGTCGGCTTCCTCGTCCTCTCCTTCGGCGCCCATGGCTGCCCGCATCAGATAGCCGGGTTTGGCGAACAGCATCTCCGGATCGAGCACGCAATCGGCCTGGCACCATTCCGACCAGGCCCGGGCCAGCGCCCGCAGCGCGGTCGTCTTGCCGGTCCCGGGCGGTCCGTGCAGCAGCAGTAGCCGGCCGCGGATATCGTCCGCGCGCAGGGCCATCAACCGGTCCAGCGCGGTGGCGACGGCGGTGCTGTAGTTGCCGCGGATCTTCGGCCACTCCGGCGTGGTAACGGCCAGCGCGCGCCGCTGCGCCCCGTGTTCACCCTGGTGCCAGAAGCCCATCTTGACCGTGGCCCGGTCGTTGTCGGCCGGTTCTTCGGCGTCCTGGACCGATTCCGCCACAATGCGTTCGGCGAGCTCGTCGCTGATCGCCGTGACCTCGACCTGCGCCGATTTATCCGACCAGCGATCGGCCCGCAGGGTCCAGCCCTCGCCGAGCACGAGGATCGACCGGGAATCGCTGTCGACCACCGACCGCGAGATCCGCGACCCCGGCGGCCGTAGCGCCGCCTCGGGCCGCACCCGCTCCAGCCGGCTCTTCCGGTAGTACGGCTGTGTCCCGCGGCCGAAGAAGCTCAGGGTGAGCATGTCCAGCAGATCGCGAGGGGTCGAATAGGAATCGAGCACGGCATTCCACGCCAGCAGCTCGGCGGGGTCTGTGACGGCGGTGTCGGAGCCGATCAGTCGCAAGGGTTCGTGGCTTTCCAGCATCGCCGACAATCATCGACTCGCGCCCGGGCAGCGTCCACCGGTTTTCCCGGCACCGACCGGTTACTCGGGTCGACACCACGCCACATACTAGGGGCGCAATGACAGTTCGACCAGCGGAACCGTTTCGATGCCGCGGCCGGTCGCCTCCTCGATGAGGCCGCTCAACTCCCGATATGCCCGCGGGTGCCGGACCCGATACCCCGCCAGCACCTCGGCTGCCCGCACCCGGTCCAGGACGCGCGCCTCGGCGGGCAGCCGGTAGTGGGTGCCGATACTCACCCGGCACCGCGGTTCGGTCAGCAGATTCCGGTACCACTGCGCGGTCTCACCGAAGCCCGACGCGACGATCACGGTGCCCGGGTCCGGGCGGTCCACCGTCTCCAGCGCCACATAGCGCGCGGCACCGGATTTGCGGCCGATATGTTCCAGCAGCAGGAGCCGGCCACCGAACAGGAACCCGAGCCGGGCCCGGAACAACCAGATCGGCGATCGAACGAACCAACGGGATTGCAGCAGTTTCGCGCCAGGACTCGCCATCGGCCGACCGTACAACAGCAGCACGGCCCCGGGCGGTGGTGAACCCACCCGGGGCCGTGGCGATCACCGTGCGACTACAGGGCCTTCAGCTCCTCGGTGACCGCACCGACCGACTTCTTCGCGTCTCCGAAGAGCATCGAGGTGTGGTCGGAGTAGAACAACGGATTGTCGATACCGGCGAAACCGCTGTTCATCGAACGCTTCAGCACGATCACCGATTTGGCCTGGTCGACATTGAGGACCGGCATACCGTAGATCGGGCTGGCCGAATCCTCGCGGGCGGCCGGGTTGGTGACATCATTGGCGCCGATGACCAGCGCTACATCGGTGCGGCCGAACTCGCCGTTGATATCGTCCATTTCCTTCATGGCGTCGTAGGACACCTCGGCCTCGGCCAGCAGCACGTTCATATGCCCGGGCATCCGTCCCGCGACCGGATGGATGGCGTATTTGACCTCGACGCCCTTGGCTTCGAGCAGTCCCGCCATCTCCTTGACCGCGTGCTGGGCCTGGGCGACGGCCATACCGTAGCCGGGTACCACGATCACCTGGTTGGCGTAGGCCATCTGGATCGCCGCGTCGGCCGCCGAGGTGGCCTTGGCCTGCTTCTGTTCGCCGCCACCGGAACCGGCGACGGCGCCGCCACCACCGAAACCGCCCGCCACGATGGCCGGGATGGACCGGTTCATCGCCTTGGCCATCAGATTGGTCAGGATGGTGCCGGACGCGCCGACGATCATGCCGGCCACGATCATGGCGGTGTTGTTCAGTGCCAGACCGGCGGCCGCCGCGGACAGGCCGGTAAGCGCGTTGAGCAGCGAGATCACCACGGGCATATCGGCGCCGCCGATCGGCAGCACCACCATCAGGCCCAGCACCCCGGCGGCCAGCAGCAAGCCGACCATCCACCACTGCGAGACGCCGCCGTCGGAGGCGCCGAGCCCGATGACGACCGCCGCCGCGGTAGCTGCCACCAGCAGCAGCAGATTCACCACCTGCTGCAGTTTGCCGAGACCGATCGGGCGTCCGGGCAGGATCTCCTGCAGTTTGCCGAACGCGATCAGCGAACCCCAGAACGACACCGAACCGATGATCGCGGCGAACAGCGAGCCGACGATGATGTGCACCGTCGGTTCCTCACCGTGATGGAAGACCGAGAAACCGGTGGTATCGATGAATTCGGCCCATGCGATGAGGGCGACCGTGCCGCCGCCGACACCGTTGAACGCCGCCACCAGCTGAGGCATCGCGGTCATCTTGGTGTAGCGGGCGGGCGGCACGCCCAGCACCACGCCGACGATAAGGCCGGCGACGATCAGGATCCAGTTACCGGTGTCCCGGACGGCGATCAGGGTGGCGATCACCGCGATCGCCATACCGGCCGCCGCGATCCAGTTGCCCCGGACCGCGGTCTTGGGACCGGTCAGCCCCATCAGGCCGTAGATGAACAGGGCGAAGGACAGGATGTAGAGAATATCGACCAGATTGTCCATGGGTCACTTACCTGCCTTCTCGGCACCCGCGGCGGGCTTCTTGCCTTTGAACATGCCCAGCATCCGGTCGGTGACCACGAAACCGCCGATCACATTGAGCGTTCCGAACACCACGGCCACGAACAGGATGACCTGGACACCGAGGGACGGATCCTCCATCCGCCCGAGGGTGACCAGCGCGCCCAGCACCACGATGCCGTGGATGGCGTTGGTACCCGACATCAGTGGCGTGTGCAGGGTGTTGGGGACCTTGGAGATCACCGCGAAACCCACGAAACCGGACAGCACCAGAATCGCGATATTCGCCAGCAGTTCGGTGTACATCATTCGGCCTTCGTTGTCGGTTCGGCGTCACGGGTGACGCAGGAATCGGCCAATACCTGATCGGAGAAATCGGGTTTCAGTTCGCCTTCGGCGAGCATCAGTTCCAGCAGCGCGGCAATGTTCTTCGAGTACAGCTCGCTGGCGTGCTCGGGCATCGTGGCGGGCAGGTTCAGCGGCGAGCAGATCGTCACGTCGTGCTTGACCACGGTCTCGCCGGGTTCGGTGAGTTCGCAGTTGCCGCCGGTCTCCCCGGCGAGGTCCACGATGACGCTGCCTGGTTTCATCCCGGCCACCGCGCCCGCGGTCACCAGCCGCGGCGCCGGACGCCCGGGTACCAGCGCGGTGGTGATCACCACGTCGAAACCTTTGATGGCGTCCTCGAGCGCCTGCTGCTGTTTGGCCTTCTCCTCATCGGTGAGTTCGCGGGCGTAGCCGCCCTCACCGGCGGCGTCGATACCGAGATCGAGCCACTGGGCGCCGACCGACCGCACCTGATCGGCGACCTCGGGGCGTACGTCGTAGCCGGTGGTGCGGCCGCCCAGGCGTTTCGCGGTGGCCAGCGCCTGCAGCCCGGCCACGCCGACGCCGAGCACCAGCACGGTCGCCGGTTTCACGGTGCCGGCGGCGGTGGTGAGCATCGGGAAGAAGCGGGTCGATTCCGACGCCGCCAGCAGGACCGCCTTGTACCCGGCGACATTGGCCTGCGAGGAGAGCGCGTCCATCACCTGGGCGCGCGAGATCCGCGGGATGGCCTCCACCGCGAAGGCCCGCACGCCGGCCTTCTTCAACGCGTCGATCTGGTTGTCGGCGTTGCGCGGGGCGAGGAATCCGATGAGCGTCTGCCCCGTGGACAGTTTGCCCACTTCGGCGTCGCTGGGCGGGGCCACCTTGACGACCACATCGGCCGACCAGGGGTCGCCGATCTTCGCGCCGGCTTCCTCGTAGGCGGTATCGGGAATGAGCGCGCCCGCTCCGGCTCCGGCCTCGACCACGACCTCCACACCCTGTTTCACCAGCGTGGGAATGATCTTCGGAACCAAGGCGACCCGCCGCTCGCCCGCGGCGGATTCGCGAACGACACCGACACGCGCCCCGCGCGGCGACGAATCGCTCACGGCCTGCGTTGTCTCCACTTGTCTGCTTCCCTCTCCTGATGTTTCGGCCGCCGATCACCGGCGCCGGGCGGAGGTGCCCTGGGACACCACCGCCCGAAATCCTGGCAACCGTACATCGGCCGAAGTGAGATTAGCTGAGATGCCCGTCACATTCCGAGTCGACAGCCGGACGTCTTCGCATCGGTAAAGCCTGATGACGGGATATATCCGCCGAAGCAGGCTCAGGAGTTTGAAAAGTTTGCCAAGTCGATGCCGGCTCCGGGACGCGCCGAGCCCTTACGCCGTAGAGTGCGCCATGTGAGCGACTGCGTTTTCTGCGGGATCGTGGCCGGCACCGCACCGGCCCATCGGGTGTACGAGGACGATACGGTGACCGCGTTCCTGGATATCCGGCCGATCACCCGCGGGCACACGCTGGTGATCCCGAAGCGGCATGCCACCGATCTGTCCGAACTGGATGCCGAGGCCGGGGTGGATCTGTTCCGGGTCGGCCATCGCCTCGCCCGGGCGGTACAGGGTCCCGGGTTCGCCGCCGACGGTGCGAATCTGCTGATCAACGATGGCAAGGCCGCATTCCAGACGGTCGCGCACGTCCACCTGCATGTAATCCCCCGCAGTCACGGCGACAAATTACGGTTCGCGACCGGACTGGTGCTGCGCCGCTCACACGAGCCCGCACGGGTCGCCGCCGCGCTCCGCGCGGACCTGGCCGCCCTGGACACGCGGCCCGGCGCCGACGGGGAACCGGCCTGATCTCCGGCCCCAGTACGAATCCCGCTCAGCCAAGGACGACCCTGCCGATGATGCGATACCTTGGCCGCCGCCACCGCGGATCCCGGGTACCCGCCTTCGCTACGACTTCCGCGGATCGCGGATACCGGCTTCCAAGGAGGACCGAATGACCGACACCCTCGACCGTCCCGAACTCACCGCGCGGTTGTCCGACCAGTTCGACGCCCTCGCCGAACTGGTCGCCGACCTCGACGAGCAGCAGTGGCGGACACCCTCGCCGCTTCCGGGGTGGACCGTGTTCGATGTGCTGAGCCATGTGATCGGCACCGAGTCGCTGCTGCTCGGGGACAGGCCACCGGCCCGTGATCCGCAGGCGCCGGAGATCGATGTGGAGACGCTGCCGCACGTGCGCAACGAGATCGGCGCCCTCAACGAGATCTGGGTGCAGCGGCTACGACCACGCGCGGGCACCGAACTGCTCGATTTGTACCGCGCCGTGATCGACCGCCGCCGGGCCGCGCTCGCCGCCATGGACGATGCGGCGTGGTCGGCACCGTCACCGTCGCCTATCGGCGAGGTGCCCTACGCGCGGTTCATGCGGGTGCGCTTGTTCGACTGCTGGATGCACGAACTCGATATCGCCGACGCACTGGGGAAGCGGGTCGACGAGGGCGGCCCGCGGGCCGAGCTCGCCTTCGCCGAGTTCGCGCAGTCACTGCCCCGGGTGGTCGCGAAACGCGGTAGGGCGCCGGCGGGTTCACTGATCACCCTGGCACTCACCGGTCCGCTCACGCGGACCCTGCACATCGAGGTCGGTGACCGGGCACGCTATGTGGACACACCCGCCACCGAGCCCACCTTGACGCTGGAACTGGACTCGGGCCTACTGGTACGGCTGGGCGGTGGCCGGGTGGCTGCCGACTCGGCACTGGACCAAATCACCTTCCACGGGGACGCGGAGCTGGGCCGGCAGGTGGTCCGGAACCTGGCGTTCACCATCTGAGATGCGATTGTTCCTGGCGAGCTACCGATTCGGCGCTCATTACGACGTATTCGCTTCACTGGTCGGCGCCCCGGGCCCGATCGCGGTGATCGCCAATGCCTTCGACTCGTGGCCGCGGGGCCGTGCCGCCGCGTTGACCAGCGAACTGACCCCGTTGCGCGCACTCGGGTTCCGGCCCGAGGAGGTGGATCTGCGCGAATACGCCGGGCGCCCCGAGGAATTGCGCCGGCGGCTGGCGCGGTTCCCCGTCCTCTGGGTCCGCGGGGGCAATACCTTCGTCCTGCGGGCCCAGTTCGCGCGGAGCGGTGCGGACCTGGTGATCCCGGAATTACTGGCGTCGGATTCGGTGGTCTACGCGGGTTACAGCGCGGGCGCCTGTGTCCTGAGCCCGGACCTGCACGGTCTGGAGACCGCCGACGACCCCGCCGAGGTACGGCCGGCCTGCGGTATCGAACCGATCTGGGCGGGTCTCGGGGTGGTCGATCGGCCGATCGTGCCGCATCTGGACTCACCCACCGACCCCGAGCGGACGGGTAACGCCCTCGCCGACCGCCTCCGGGCGGCGGGCACACCGCATTGGGCGCTCACCGATGCCGATGTCGTGGTCCGCGACGGCGACGAAACCCGGGTCCACACGGGCTGATCGGCGATCGGCGGCGCCGGAAGACCACCCAGCGCATGGCCGAGTACATGTACACCGCCTCGCACACCCCGGCCAGCATGCGCGAGAGGTGGTACTGCACGCCGAGCGCGGCCAGTCCGGCACCGACGCCGAGAATGAAGGCCAGGTAGTTGATCAGCACGACGACGGTGTAGACCGCCGCCTGCCGCCCCGCCGGCGCGTGCGAGCGGAAATTCAACCGCCGGTTGAGATAGAACGCCAGCGCGAACGCGCAGACGTAGCCGACCGAGACCGACAACCCTCCCGGTAAGCCGAGTCCGCTGCGCATCCCGGTGAGGATCAGCAGGTCGACCCCGAAGGTGAAGCTGTTTATCAGCGCGAAACCGAGGAAGGTGGGGGCGACGACGCGGTCCAGGCCCCATGGCAGGCGCGCGACCACCCCGGCGCACCAGCGGGCGAACCGGATCTCCCACATATCAGCGTTCGTCGCCAGATCCTGCACGCCGCCAGCCTCGCAGGACCAGGTGTCCGGCAGGTGAGCGCGCGGCAAACCCACAGCTCGGGCGCTATTTTCCGGAGGAATGCCGCGATCCGGCCGGCGCGGCCAATTGCGATTACAGCAAAATTGTTTGCCAATTGATTCGAAGGTACGGATAGTCGGCGCGGAGGAGGTGGTCACGGTGACCGATGGTTTGGACAACGACTACGACGTGGTGGTGGCCGGTGGCGGGGCGGCCGGCCTGAACGGAGCGCTCATGCTGGCCCGGTCGCGGCGCAGCGTGGTGGTGATCGATGCGGGACACCCGCGCAACGCCCCCGCCGACGGCGTACACGGACTGCTGGCGCGCGACGGTACGCCGCCGGCGGAACTACTCGAGACCGGCCGCGCGGAGGTCCGCCGCTACGGCGGCCGGGTGGTGTCCGGGGAGATCACCGGCGCGGCCCGCGACGGTGACCGCTTCACGATCACGCTCGCCGACGGCCGCGCGGTCCGGGCGCGGCGGCTGCTGGTGACCACGGGATTGACCGACGAACTGCCCGAGGTCCCCGGCCTGCGCGAACGATGGGGCCGCGATGTGGTGCACTGCCCGTACTGCCACGGCTACGAGGTACGCGATCGGGCGATCGCCGTGCTGAGCCGCGGGCCGGTCTCCGCGCACCAGGTCCAGCTGTTCCGCCAGCTCAGCGACGATATCGTCTACTTCACCCATGACCAGCCCGAACCCGCTCCGGAAGTCGCCGAACGGCTCGCCGCGCGCGGGGTCCGCGTGGTGCCCGGCGAGGTGGCCGGAATCAAGATCGCCGACGACCGGATCACCGGCATCCGGCTCGCCGACGGCACCGTCGTCGCCCGGGATGTCGTCGCCGTGGGTACGCGAATGGTCGCCCACTCCGGATTCCTGGACGGCCTGGGCCTGGCGGCCACGGAGCATCCGGCCGGATTCGGCCGGTACATCCCGTGCGACGCCACCGGCCGCACCGAGGTGCCGGGGGTCTGGGCCGCCGGGAATGTGACCGATCTGTCCGCACAGGTCGGTGCGGCCGCCGCGGCCGGCGCGACGGCCGGTGCGCAGATCAATGCCGATCTCGTGGAGGAGGAATTCGATACCGCGGTCGCCGCCGCGCGCGACGGGTTCCCGGCGACCGCGGCGGCCGAGCTCGCGCACTCGGTGAACGGTGCCCGCGACCACGGCCTGTGACAACCGGGGTCCGGTCTGCGCGGACGGGGCCCCAGCCGGGCCGCGAGCGGTTAGCGTTGGGGCGTGGACCTGCGTGAATTGATCGACCTCCTGCCCGCCGGCGCGGTGCTCACCGATCCCGATGTGCTCGCCGGGTACCGGCAGGACTGGGCGAAGGACCCGGCGGCGGGGACACCGCTGGCCGTGGTCCGCGCCACCGGCACCACCGATGTGTGCGCGACGCTGCGCTGGGCCGACGAGCACCGGATCCCGGTGGTCCCGCGCGGCGCCGGCTCCGGCCTGTCCGGCGGGGCGACCGCGGTGGACGGCGGAATCGTGCTGAGCACCGAGCGGATGCGCGGTATCGCCATCGACCCGGTCACCCGAACCGCGGTCGTCGGCCCCGGGTTGCTCAATGCCGAGGTCAAACGGGCGGCCGCCGAACACGGACTCTGGTATCCCCCCGACCCCTCGTCGTTCGAGATGTGCTCGATCGGTGGTAACGCCGCCACCAACGCGGGTGGCCTGTGCTGCGTCAAATACGGCGTGACCACTGACTATGTCCTGGGTATGGAGGTCGTGCTGGCCGACGGCACCGCGGTGCGGCTGGGCGGCCCGCGGCTGAAGGATTCGGCCGGGCTGTCGCTGACCAAGATGTTCGTCGGCAGCGAGGGCACCCTCGGCGTCATCACCGAACTCACCTTGCGGCTCCTGCCCGCGCAACCGGTGCAGAGCACCGTGGTCGCGTCCTTCGCCACACTCGGCGCGGCCACCGAGGCGATCCTCGCCGTCACCGGCGCGCTGCGCCCGGCCATGCTGGAGTTCATGGATTCCGTCGCCATCAACGCGGTGGAGGACGAACTGCGAATGGGCCTGGACCGCGACGCCGCCGCCCTGCTGGTGGCCCGGTCCGACGCGCCCGGAGACCACGCCGCGCAGGAGGCCCGGATCATGCTCGAGGCCTGCCGGGCCGCCGGGGCCACCGAGGCGTTCCATACCGCCGACCCGGAGGAGGGCGAAGCCTTCACCGCGGCCCGCCGCTACGCGATCCCCGCGGTCGAACGGCTCGGCCCGCTACTGCTCGAGGATGTCGGGGTGCCGCTACCCCGGCTCGGCGACCTGGTCACCGGTATCGCCGAGATCGCCCGGCGCAACGACGTCACGGTGTCGGTGATCGCGCACGCCGGGGACGGCAACACCCATCCGCTGATCGTGCACGATCCGTCCGATCCGGACGAGACCGAACGCGCGCACCGCGCCTTCGGCGAGATCATGGCACTGGCCATCACCCTCGGCGGCACCATCACCGGCGAACACGGTGTGGGCCGCCTCAAGAAAGCGTGGCTCCCGGATCAGCTGGGCCCCGAGGTGATGGACCTGACCAGGCGAATCAAGACGGCCCTCGACCCGCACGGCATTCTCAACCCCGGCGCTGTCCTCTGAACACCGGAACAAACCGCACCGGGCCCGCCGTTCCACCGAAGGTGAGTACCGAACTGCGACACAATGCCGACGACACCCGCTTCGAGATCTACCTGGACGGAACGCTCGCGGGCTATGCCGACTACGCGGAGACGGAGTCGCCGAAGGTCCGCAACTTCCACCACACCATCACCTTCCCCGAGTTCCGGGGCCGGGGTGTGGCCGCACAGGTGGTGAAGTACGCGCTGGACGAGACCCGCGACGCGGGCTTCGCGGTCGCGGCCACTTGCTGGTACGTCGACGACTACATCGGTGCCCATCCGGAGTACGCCGACCTGGTCCATCGCTGAGCCCGCGCACCCGATATCGCGCCCGGCGGGCCGGGCGCGGTGACGCCGGTGCTCAGTTCCCGGTCTCGTCCAGGATCCACTGACCGTAGGCGGGGTTCACCCCTGCCACCGGTACCGCGACGACCTGGGGAACCTCGTCGGGGTGCTCGGAGTTGGCGCGTTCGACGATCTCGGGCAGCAGCGAGGCCCGGGTGTGCAGTACGACCACGGCCTCGGAGGCATCCTCCACCGCGCCCTCCCACCGGTAGATCGATCGCACATCGGGGAAGATGTTCCCGCACGCCGCCAACCGATCCGTGACGAGCCGATGGGTGAACTCCGCCAGCCATTCTTCGTCGGGTCCACTGATGGTCACGTCCACAAGATCGGTATCGCTCACGACGTACATGATCCTCGAC
Source organism: Nocardia grenadensis NBRC 108939 (assembly GCF_001613445.1). Classification (GTDB taxonomy): domain Bacteria; phylum Actinomycetota; class Actinomycetes; order Mycobacteriales; family Mycobacteriaceae; genus Nocardia; species Nocardia grenadensis. The sequence goes on along the minus strand of NZ_BDCJ01000008.1, from coordinate 97,141 downwards.
TTCCTCCCCACGCCTGAAGGCGGGGGACTCCAACCTCACGGTTGGGTTTTCCTGTTTCACCGACCGTTGCCTCCTCGCCTCGGCCGCGAGGCGGTCGCACACCATCTCCGCAGGCAGATGGTCACGGCGCCGATCTGCGATAGGGGCGTGGACCCGCGCGACCTTCACACGTGCGGCGAGATGTTCACCGGGGTCGTCGAAGCTCCCGCCCCGTTTCCCGTGGAGATCGATCTCGGCCGGATCCGAGCCGCCGCGGGGGATCACAGGCCGAATGCACGTCCTACCCGGTCCGCCGCGTCGTGCTCGGTCATTGATCCGTCGACCTCGAGCACGGGCAACCCGAGCCCGGCCGTTTCGGCACGCAGCCTGTCGGTGAAAATCTTGTCGCGCCCCAGCAGGTTCCGCCGCGCGCGGGCGGGGGCGCTGGTCCGGCGTGGGATCTCCCAGCCGCGGCCGGCGAAGACTTTGCGGCGGAACAGCGGTGACGGCAGCAGCCAGATCGCCCGAGCCGGGTCGGCGAGCAGCGGCACCACCAGGTTCGGCAGCAGGCGGAACCCTTCGGCCACGGTGCGTTCGGAGATGGCCAGCAGGTCGTCGACGATCGCACCGAAACGCTCGCCCCGGAACCAGTGAAATGTCTCGAACATCGTCTCCGGAGTCCGGTGCACCCAGCGCTCGTCCATGCTCATGGCCAGGAACTCCGCCAGGTACGGCGCGTCGGCGGGCGTGCCGCGCTCCGCGTGCTCGGACATGGCGTCATCGGTCGAGTACACCCGCAGGCCGTACCGTGCGGCGAGCGCGGCCGCGACGGCCGACTTCCCGGCGCCACTTCCCCCGCCGATCCAATAGACGTGCCGCAGTCGCGACCGGAGTTCGGCCGGGTCGTCGGACCGCCTATGCGCACCGGATGTCATCCATCCCATTGTGCGCCCATCCGGCAGTACCGGCGGGCCGAACCACACCGCATGCCACAGTCAGCTTGTTCTGCCTGCGATTGCCGGGTCGAGCCCTGGATCCACCTCGGGATGCTCGCCACCTCGACCACCGCGGGCCGGTACCGCTGCCCGGAAACGCTGCATTGCCTGCACGGGACGACCGTGCTGGACGGCAGAGTGGCCGAACACTGGCGCAATGTCCCCGGTGAATGCCCCTGGGTGGGGATGAAGGCCACCGAGTACGCCGAGTGTCCACTCGGCCACCGGCCGTGGATCACTTCGCGTCAACTGCGCGGCGCCGTCCATCGCGATAGCGGCGGTGCGATCACCGTCATCGGCTGCCCCGGGCTGTGCCCCGTCCGCAATGTCACCGTCGTGGACGGCGTCGTCAGCGAACATCTGCGCGACAGTCGCACCGTGTGCCCGTGGTCCGGTACGAGGATAGTGTCCAGGGACTTCCCCCCACCCCTACTCTTGAGGGTCCGGGAACATCCGCGAGAAAAGTCACGCTAAGGAGTTATCGCAGATAGTGGCGCGCTATGTGCGGCAGTTCAAGCACCGAACAGGCGCAGATGACCTCGTCGCGGGATCCACTCGCGAAACTATGTGCGATAGCGCCTGATCACGATCACGGAAACATGGTCTCCAGTACGGAATGAGTCGCTACCGGTACTTTTCTCGCCGGTGCTCCTCGACCCCCGTAACCCATACGTGCCAGTGAGCGTGTCGTAAAACGATGCATTCTTGAACATCGCGAGAAACAATCATCGCTGGTCAACGATCTTTAGAAGCGGCTACCCGTCCAAGAATGACCGGTTCTTGAACACAGCGCGGCTGGGAGAAAGGCCCCGAGAGGCGCTGGCGCCGGACCGGGATTCAGGCGAGTGGGTTGGTCGAGAAGTCGATCTGACGCCGGGCGTTGGACAGGGTGGTGACCACGCAGGTGCCGACGGGCCCGGTGCGGTCGTAGAGTGTGGCGGCGCCGATGGAGATCCCCGCCGAAGCGATGATGTTGTCGGCGCGCAGTCCGAGTTCGTAGCCGATCGGGAGCCGGGAGAGGTTTACGGTGACATCGGCGTTGATGTAGCCGGCGCCCTCTGTTCCCCAATGGCACAGGTGGTTGGTGGCGTCGCCCATGATCGCGGCGCGCTGGAACGCGGTGATCGGCTCGCCGGCGATCAGCGGCGGCATGCTCTGCCAGGTGATCTTGCGGTCGGCGTTCTGGTTCGCGCCGAAATCGGAGGTCCAGTCACGGTCACCGCTTTTGAACAGCGGCGGGGAACCTTCTGGGGACATGCAGCCCTCCGGTGGCACGGGCAACTCTTCGGAAGGACTCCATACTTCCCCCGGCGGTTCGGCGCCGCGGGTCAGGAATATAGCCGAGGCCCGGACCCGGTCCTGGCCGTCCTGCACGAGGGCGGTATCGGCGACGGTTATCCGTGACCCGCGGCGGACCACGGTACTGCGCATCTCGAAGGGCGCGTTGAGCACCGGCTGGTAGAGGTCCGCGGTGAGCCGGGCCGGAACGAAGCCGTCAGGGCAGTGGCCCTCCAGCTCCCGGGCCAGCAGACCGCACACCCCGGTCCCGCTCAGGTTCGCCGGCGCCCACAAACTGATCGCCAGCTTCTCCGCGACGAGTTGATCACCTTGGCTGTCGAAGAAACTCACCATTTGTGGCCTGTCCCCCTTCGGACTGTCTGTTCGAAAATCCTGGAGTGGAACACGTTACAGCTGTCACTATGATGCTGCGCGCCACCTTGGCACTCGGTGCAGTCCACGGCCATTGTTCAAAAACTGATCGTTTATTGAACACTCGGCCTGAAACCGGCTCCGGCGCGAGAACGCCCAGGTCGCCCGAAAACGGTGACTGTTCAAAAAACGTGTCGTAAAGTCCGCGTGTTCAACAACTTGACATGACCCTTTTATGTACGATTCGGGGGTGACGGACACCGATGCGCTCGAACCGCTTTCCCTCGACGGTGATGCCCTGGATCCGATCGGCGGGGGAGGCGCTCTGATCGGTTACGCCCGGGTTTCGACCCGGGACCAGAACCTGGATCGGCAGACCCGGGCGTTGAAGGCGGCGGGGTGCAAGAAGGTGTTCGCCGACAAGAAGTCCGGGAAGGACATCGAGCGCGAGCAACTGGCGAAGTGCTTGGACTACATGCGCGCCGGCGACACCCTCGTCGTCGCCTCGCTGGACCGGCTCGGCCGCTCCTTGCAGGACCTGATCTCGATCGTGGCCGACCTGCGCCGCCGCGGGATCGGATTCCGGTCGCTGCACGAAGCGCTCGACACTACTACTCCCGGCGGGCGGCTGGTGTTCCATGTCTTCGCCGCGCTGGCCGAGTTCATCCGCGAACTGATCGTCGACGGCACCCACGAAGGCCTCGCCGCGGCCCGCGCCCGCGGCCAGCGCCTCGGCCGGCCACCGGCCATGAGCGAGGAGCAGATCCGGCAGGCACGCGCGCTGCTGACCCGGCCGGATGAGTCGGTGTCCTCGATCGCGCGGCTGCTCGGGGTCTCGCGGACGACGCTGTACAAGTACATGCCGGAACTTACGGCCAAGAAATGACCTCCGGTCAAGACAGTTCGCGTCCTTCCCTGGACCGAACACCGAACCTGTCGCCGGTCCGCCGAGGAGCGGCCTCCTCCTGGAAGGCCGGGGATGCCTACGCCGAGACCCACCACACGGCGAATCGTGCAGTGACGACCATCACAGTATTGACCGGAACCGGTGTTGCAGTTCGTGAGTCAAAGGTATTGGAAGTCAAAAGAATCAGTTGTCCGCCTGTAGGTCGAAACCGCCGACAGGCCGAGAAGGGGGTCACATATGCGGAACATGATGATCGGGGCGCTGCTCATTGCGGCAAGTGCCACGTTCGGGTCGGTCGGGGTGGCATCGGCGGTAGGCAACGGACCCGTGAGCCCGGCCTCGACCGCGGCGACCGTGCCGGGAGGCGAGCTCTCGTTCATCGCGAACTGCTCGCGCGCGGCCGGTTTCACCAGCCACGGTCGCGATCAGGCGCAGAAGCGCGGCATCTCCGAAGACATGATCAATCAGGCCATCCAGTCGGGATCGCGTTCCAAAGGGAACAGCAAAGGGACGACGAAGTACAAGGGGACCAAGGTCTGGGTGGTCTTGAATACCCGTTGCGCAGTCGTGAGCACAGGCTGGAACTGATCCCGGACGTCGACACGCTGGGAGAGACAGGAGTATTTCGAACATGCATGTGACATACGATCCCGATGCCGATGCCGCCTATATCGCGTTGAAGCAGCCCATCGGTGCCGGTGAGGCTGTACGACAGCAGAACATACCGATCGACAATGCCGAAGTAGTCCTGGATTTCGACGTGGATGGCCGGCTGCTCGGTATAGAGATCATCGGAGCGGGCGCAGTTCTGCCGGCACAAGCACTGGAGACGGCACAGCACCCGAGCTGACCCACTGCAGGCTTGACCCAAGACGAGGAGTTGGGCGGCACCCGTATCGGGTGCCGCCCAACTCCTTATTTCTGCTGTTCAAGGATGCTTTGGAAGAGCATCCTCGCGGCCAGGCACATGGGGTCCAGATTCGCGAAAAGTCGCGCTAAGGCGCGACTGCCGCAGATAAGGGCTCGTTATCTGCGGTACCTGCTTAGCGCCGGATTCCGCGGAGATGCACCACCCGGGACTCCTCGCGCCGCCGGGCCCAGGCACGCGCCGGCGACTCCGGAAATTATCTGCGTCAGTGCCCGCCGCGCCCCTCGGATTGATAGCTAAACCGCTTAGCGTGACTTTTCGCGAATCTGGACCCCGCACCCCGTCTACCCGGGATAACCGGAGCTCACCCCGGCGGTTCAGCTTCCGCCGGCACCAGAACCGTCAGCGGCATCGAGAATGGATAGCGACCCGGCGCATCCGGATTATCGGACTCGATCACCGCCCGCCCCTCGTCGGGATCGACCTCCCGCACGACGAAGACCGACGCCCCGGACTCACCGATGCGCACCTTGTCGCCGACTTCGATCACGGACCGGAGTTTAATCGAAAGCGTGTTCGAATCTTGGTCCGATGAGTTCTCCGCGCCCCTGCGGCGTGTCCTCGACCCACCGATCCCGGTCCTGGTGGACTGGGCCGTCGCGCTCGGAGGTGAGATGGGTAGAGGGTTCCGCCGTGATGAGGTCTCGATGCGCGCCAAGCGCGCCGGCCTCGACACGACCGCCACGGTGCCCGGACAGTTGCACGCCTGGGCAAGAGCCACTTCTCTGCACTCTGCAAGTCGGGCAAATAGCTCTAGTGCGGTCGTCGTTGGTTGGTCGCCTCACGGTTAGCATCCTTGGTCGTGACCGTCAGTAAAGATCGTGTGCGGGTGTCTGTTCCGGACTCGATGCCACAGGGGGATAAGCGAGCCGGTGTAGCGGCCGGGCGACAGTTCAGGGTGTGGGCTGTTGTGGCGGCAGTTGTCGCGGTCCTGGCTGCGGTCTCGGTTCCCTTCCTTCCGGTGGAGCAGGAGCAGGCGCGGGTGTCGTGGCCGCAGGGGTCGGCATTGTCGTCGGTGGCCGTGCCGCTGGTGTCTTATGCCGCGGATGAGGTGTCGGCCGAGATTCCCTGCGCGGCAGTCGATGCAGTGGCCGGCGATGGTGGCGTGGTGGTCTCGACGGTTCCTCGGCAGTCGCCGGAGGCGGAACGTTACGGGCTGGTCGTGAAGGCAGTCGCCGACACGGCGGATCGCCCGGGGAGGGTTGATGTCGTCTCACGGGGCACCCTGTTGTGGTCGGCGCCGTTGAACCAGGTACGTGGCCAGGCGTGCACGTTGTCACTGCGTGTGGATCGTGCGGGAGCGGCGGTGTCCATCGGCGGTGGCTTGGTCGATAAGAGCGAACGACACGAGGGTGATCTGCGTCCGCAAGTGGTGGGTGTGTTCACGGATCTGACCGGTGCACCGATCCCGGGGATGCAGGCCGAGGTGCTGGTGGATTCCCGGTTCTCCTCGTCGCCGTCGCTGCTGAAGCTGACGGTGATGGGGGTGTGCTTGGCGGCGACGCTGGCCGCGCTGGTGCTGCTGTATCGGCTCGACGGACCGCGGCGGGCCCGTGCGGGGCGCGTTCTGCCTGCACGTTGGTGGCGGTTGGATCCGGTGGATGTGGTGGTGGTCGCGACGCTGGGGGTGTGGCACTTCATCGGCAACAACACCTCCGATGACGGCTACCAGCTCGGTATGGCCCGGGCCTCGGACAGTTCGGGGTATATGGCGAACTACTTCCGATGGTTCGGTGTGCCCGAGGCGCCGTTCGGCACGCCGTACTACGACCTGCTCGCCGCTATGGCCAAGGTGTCGGCGGTCAGCCCGTGGGTTCGGCTGCCTGCGTTGCTGGCCGGACTGCTGACCTGGTGGGTGATCAGTCGAGAAGTGATTCCCCGACTCGGCGTGGCTGTGAAGAGCAGCCGTGTGGCGGTCTGGACCGGCGCCGCTGTCTTTCTGGCATTCTGGATGCCTTTCAACAACGGGCTGCGCCCCGAACCGATCGTGGCCCTCGGGATCCTGCTGACGTGGTGCTCGATGGAGCGGGCCATCGCGACCCGGCGGGTGTTCCCGGCCGCGGTCGCGCTGATCGTGGCAGCCCTCACCCTCACCGTCGGCCCCTCCGGCGTGATCTGCTTCGCAGTGCTCATCGCCGGCGCGCGCCGCCTCGTCGTGATCATCACCGACCGCGCTCGCACCACCGGCTACCTGCCGCTGCTGGCACCGCTGGCGGCTGCCGGGCTGGTCGTGCTCACCGCGGTATTCGCCGACCAGACTGTGGCCGCAGTGCGGGAAATGACCCACGTGCACAGCCTGATCGGGCCCGGAGAACCGTGGTTCTTCGAGTACCTGCGCTATCAGTGGCTGCTGCAGATCAACGCCGATGGCTGGCTGACCCGCCGCTTCGGGGTGTTCGTCATGGTGGCCGGGCTGGTGGTGTGCGTCGTGGCGATGCTGCGCCGCGGCGGCCACCTCCCAGGCACTGCGGCCGGCCCCTCGCAGCGCCTGGTCGGCGTCACGGTCGGGGCGATGATTCTGATGATGTTCACCCCCACCAAGTGGACGCACCACTTCGGTGTTTATGCAGGGTTGGCCGGGGCAATCGCCGCGCTGACCGCGGTCGCAGCCGGCCCGGCGGTGATGCGGTCACCGCGTAACCGCGCCTTGTTCGCTGCCGCGGTGTTCTTTCTGCTGTCGATGTCGTTTGTCGGCGCCAACGGATACTGGTATGCCTCATCGTGGGGTGTGCCGTGGGGCGATATCCCGCCCGAGATCGCCGGCAAGGGCCTATCCACTGTCGCCGCCGGCGCCGCGGTGGTGTGTCTGGTGCTGGCCGCTTGGTTCCACATCCGCCCGCACACAACCCCACCACAGCCACGCTCGCTCACTGTCCGTGCGGCTCGGATCCCGGTGCTGCTACTGGTCGCCGCCGCGATGGTGGCCTTTCAGCTGCTGTCGATGACCAAAGCCGCCTTCGCCCAGCACGGCTCCTACTCGATCGCCGCCTCCAACCTGGCCGCTCTCGACAACGGATGCGGCCTGGCCGACAAGGTACTGGTCGAAACCGACCCGAACGCATCCATGCTCACCCCCGTGACCGGCGATATCGCGACCGCATTGGCCGCGACGACCGCGACCGGTTTCACCGCCAACGGCGTCTCCGGCGACCTCACCTCCGACGAGGTGGAGTCCACTACGGGGCTGGCGAACTCGGTCGACGACCCCAACGACTCCACCGATACCGACCGCACTGCCGTTCCCGCCGGATCCGAGACCGGCACCCCGCGCGGGACCGGGGTCAACGGCAGCGATGTCCCGCTGCCGTTCGGGCTCGACCCCGCCCTTACCCCGGTGCTCGGCAGCTATCAGGCCGGTGAACAGGCCCCTGCAGAGCTGGTCAGCGGCTGGTACCAGTTGCCAGAAGCTACCGGCGCCGACTCGGGCCAGATCATCGCTATCACCGCCGCCGGCCGGATCCGGTCCACCGATGAGGACGGCATCGTCACCGGCGGCCAAGACCTCGTCGTCGAAGCCGGCCGGAGCCAGGCCGACGGCACCATCACTACTCTCGCGGCGATCGAACCGATCGATATCGGCCCGGTACCGTCCTGGCGCAACCTACGGGTGCCTCTCGATCAACTCCCCGGCGACGCCGACGTCATCCGGATCGTCGCCACCGATAAGGACCTGGCGCCCGACCAGTGGCTGGCAGTCACTCCGCCCCGCGTGCCGCAGACACGCACGCTCAACGCCGTACTCGGCACACAGACCCCAGTACTACTCGACTGGGAAGTCGGACTGCACTTCCCCTGCCAGCAGCTCATGCCTACCCGCGGCGGCGTCGCCACCCCACCCGAATACCGGATCCTTCCCGACCGCAGCGGCGCCACCATCACCAACCTGTGGCAAGGCCGCGACGGTGGCGGTCCACTGGGCTGGACCCAGCTCCTGCTTTCCGCCGAGACCCTGCCCACCTACCTCGACAACGACTGGCACCGCGACTGGGGATCCCTCGAGCGCTACACCTATCTGGACCCGACCACCAATCCGGCCCACGTCACCTTCGACCGCATGCAGCGATCCGGCACCTGGACTCCAGGCCCCATCAGCACCGCGTTCTGAAAGGGTCGCGGGACCTGACCCGCGGAGGCGTAGTGGCGCGTGTCAGCGGTCGGGCTGTCGAAGAGCCGGTGTGCCGAGGTCGCTGATGCGGGTGGTCAAGCGGTTCGCTTCGTCGCGTTTGCTGCGCAGGAAGGTCAGGGTGAGGTCGATTCCTTCGATTTCGCCGAGCCAGCCTTCGTGATGCGCCTGCTGGCGTCGGTGCTGGAGGTCGGTTTCGATGTCGGTGAGTCGGGTGATCATCTTCGGGTCGATTCGGAGCATGGGGCACCGGATGCAGGCGTGTTCGTGGCTGCACGGTGTGGCGTAGGGGCGACCGCAAGATCCGAGTTCGACTTTGCGTTTGTCGAAATGCTCTTCGAATTCCGCCCATTCCTGGGTGGTGACCGTCCGGTACTCCTCGGCGGGCCGCAGCGCTCTTCTGCGTTGCAGGTGGGCTTGGTAGTGACGGGTGACATCCTCTTCGAAGACAGCGACGTATCCGCGGGTGGTGTCGAGATCGAGGTGGCCCAGCAGTGCTGCGCCGATGTGGATGGGCAGGCCGTTGTTCATCAGATCGGTGGCGAACAGACGCCGGAAGTCATGGGGACGAAAATGGATCCCGGTGAATCGAGGGTCGGTTTCGGCCAGATCCGTGCAGACTTTGCGGATACTGGTTCCGATCGCGCCGGTGGTCATCACCTCCCGGCGTTGCCCGAGACAACGCTGGAACAAGAATGGCTGCGGCTCGCTGGTGACGCGTTCATAGTCGTCGTACCGGGTGGCCAGCGGCACCGACTTGTGCTCGCCCGTGACACGGCGGATGACGCATGCGATGACGTGGAACAACTCGGCCGACATCGGGATAACGCGCTCCCTATCGGACTTCGACGGTGCCACCACAAGCAGCGCGATCACTTCCCCGTTCGGTCGTTGATACTGGCGCACACTCAACTGCGACAACTCGGTGAGCTCCTCGATACGCATGCCGCTGTAGCGGAGGGTTTCGATGGTCGCCCATGTCCAGAATGCGGCGTCCTCGTATAAGCCCACATCGATCGTCCTACCGAATCGCGGACTCCGCACATGCACGCCGGGTCGGTCGCCGTTTCGGATCAGCTGAGCATCGCCCCTGGTGATGACTCGGGTGTAGCTGTGCCCGTCCTGGCTGAACTGCTCTCCATGACCAGCCGCAGAGGCACGTTCGAGGACCTGTCGCCAGTGCTGGTTTCTGCTCTCGACGTAGTCGACGAGGACGGGAAGCAGAGGCTGCAGGGCGCGGATCTGATCGTGGGTCTTCTCCTGGGTCCGACGCTTATGCGCAGCCAACGGCCGCATCTCGCTTCGCGGAATGGGACACGGTGCGGACCAGCGGGCCCACCGCTCGGGTTCGTCGACCGCCCACGCCTGAATATCGGAGTACAACGCCTGCACTGCGCTCAGAATGATCCAGGGCCCCGACCTGGGTTTGCCGTCCTCGCGAAACGCGAGGGTGGCACGCCATCGCCGATAGATCTCCTCGGTCAAGCGCAGGTCGACCTGGTCTGGGTTGATTTCCTCGATGACCTTCCAGAACAACCTGACCACGCTGGTGGCCGTCATGGACAGTGTCGAGTACTCAACATCGGATGCCCGCCGGTCGAGGTAGTCGATGAACATCTGCCGGATCACCGGATCAGCGACCTGGTTCCGATCGACCATCTCGGTCGTGGTGAGCTGCGGCGAGCGGAGCGCACCACGCAGAGTCGAGGGTGTGGCCGGCGAAAAGTGACCCACCGAGTGCATCACCTGCCAGGCCAGGTGGCCGACGTACTTGCCGACGTGCAGACCGGTGCGGCTGGTGCATTCTCGGGTGTGCTGTGCGTAGTGCAGGAACGCCTCCGGAGTCAGATCGGAAAACGGGATCCCCTGGACGGTCATGGCTGTGCAGGCATCGCGGATCGCCCAGCTCTTGAATGTGGCAGTGGAGACCGTGGCCTCCACCGCCGCGACGTAGGCATCAAGTGCAGGATCGGCCTCCGCGACCACGAACTGCTCGACGTATCTGCCGAACTTGTTCGCCCGGAACGCGGGCAGAGTCGGCCGGATGATCCGCAGGGCATACATTGCTCCGAGTGCCTGGCCGAAGTGGGCACGGGGACTGTCACTCTTGATGAGGTCGGCCAGCGAAGCGGATCGAGTGTTGAGCTCGCTCATCTCCCAACGCTGCTGCCACGTCTGACCGGGGTGCTGCAGAAGATACTCGGTCAGCAGCCGGAATCCACGGTCCCGGGCCACACAGCGGCTGACCGGATGAGGCCACAGCCGATGAGTGACCTCATAGAGCGTGGTCAGCGATGCATCGCTCAGGTCACCATGCCGGCGCAAAGACCGAGGCGCCGCGGGTGCCGCCACCACGGTCGGCCTGATGAATCTCGTGCTCCGGACACTCGCGGGCTTCTGCCTCACCCGCACCGGACGGTCCAATCGGACCCTACTCACCGAACACCGTCGCGATGTCCTCGGCCGAATAACCAGTGACGAACCTCTTGGCCGGGCGAGGCCGCGCGTAATGCTCCTGCATCTTGTCGTGCAGCTCCTCGATCCGCGGGAGCAAGTACGTTTCCGTGGTCGACAGATGTCGATGCCGCAACACCGTCTGCACCTCGGGCAGCGTCAGCTCGGGATCCCTCGCCATGCGTGTCGCAGCGGTATGCCGAATATCGTGAAAGGTCCAGTTCGTGCCGAGGAGATCATTGGCCCGTTGCATCACCCGCCGCAGTGCCCAATACGTCAGAGGGCGAGGCTCTCCACGCACTGTCCGCCAGACCCGCTCATTGGGCCCTGGAGTCCCGCATCGGGCGAAGTACCGCGCCAGGTAGTCGAAAGACTCCGGCGATGCGGGTACCGCCGAAAGCTCCCGGCTCCCCTTCGACACGACCCAGATCCGCCGCTCTCCCCACTCGACATGCTCCCCGCACATACCCAGCAGCTCGCTGGCCCGGGCCCCGGACGAGACGGCGAACTCAAGGAGCGCTCGATCGCGGTCATGAGTCATCACAGCGAACAGCCTCGACCAGGCCGCATCCGGAATCGATCTCGGTGCCTGCTGTGGCTGCTTCTGCCGCATCGGTGCCCGGCGGAACCGATGCGGCCGATCAAGCAGATTCCGACGCTGCGCGCGACGGCGATCCGGCGAAGACGGCACCGGATTGACCAGCGGCCCACGACCGAACATGCGATGAAACTCGTAAAACCCCGACACCACGGTCAACGCATGATTGATCGTCGCGGGAGCATACCCCGCCCGTAGCACCGGCTTTCCGGTCCTGAGGTTGACAGACCCCGGCTGGACCGCAGATCGGGCCGAACGCCGGCGCTGCGGATTCACCGCCGAACGTAGCCATCCCACCATCAACGCGACCTCCTCCCGCGTCGCACGATCCCAGCGCACACCCACCACAACCAGGACCTTCCACCACCGCAGCAGATCGTGGGCATAAGACCGAACGGTCAAAGGACTGACATCGGATAAGACCAGACTCGACAGATACGAGGAAACAGGCTCGACCTCCGCCCCCTCGATGACGACCACGTAGGGCACCACGCTGGCCGCATGGACCCTCCGAACGATCCCGACGGGTGGTAGCTCCACTCGACCCTCACGAAGCGCTCGCCTCAGCTCATCCATTCAATGCACCCCACAGCGTCGATCCTGAAAGCCGCCAACGGAAGTGCAGTTAACAGGACGACCGGCGGCTGGATCGGGTACGTGCATCTCGCGATCCCGACCGGAAACCGCGGCGGCTACGTCGAAACCCGCCAGTGGTGCCCCGCCCACGCGCTGACGAAAAACGAATCGGCAGCGGAAGCGTAGGCCGAGGGGCCGCGAAGCAGCTTCAGACGCCTTTGGGGCCTTTGCCGTCCCGGATCTTGGCGATGTACTCGCGGCTGAACTCCGCGGCTCGCGCGATCGCCGACGGTCCGACATCGGCGGCGAGAGCTGCCCGGATCGCGTCGAACAGGGCGGTCCGAGCCTCGACGTAGTGGCCGCGGGCTGCCCGGATCGCGGCGAGATGATCGTCGGCGTCGGTCATGCCACCACCGTAGCAATATTGTTCGCGAACTTTGTTGACATACCCGAAGACCCTACCTAACGTGAATTAAGTACGCGAACTTTGTTCGCGAACTTAATTCACCTCTGGTTTGGAGTCTCGATGACGACCACGTCCCCCCACTACACCCCCACCGAACCGCGCTACTACGTCTCTGCGCCTATCGCGCCGAACCTCTGCGACCGGATCGTGCGCGAGGAGCACGCCGATATCGCGCTCGCGGTGACCTTCGCCCTGGAAGCGGTGTACGCCCGCAACCTCGGGCACCATCGCCGGGCCCGCCGCATGGCCGCGGTCGCGGACCGTTCGGCGCGGGCCTGCCGCCCCGAACTCCTCGCTGTCGAGCTGTCGGCGCTGCGCGCGGTCCTGGCCGGCGAGCCGATCACCACGGCGCCGATCTGGGGCGATACCTCCGAGATCCTGGTCGCCCGCGCGCACTGCCGCCTGATGTGGTTGCGCGAGCAGCTGCTCAGCCCCGCACCGGCGGTCACCGAGTGGTACCTGCGGGCCGCACGGTCCTGGCACGGACGGCTGCTCGGCGCCCGCCGGCTGCGCCAGTACCTGCTGTCCTACGGCATCGACCCGACCAAGGCCGCGGCGCTGGCCGCGCTCGACGAGCAGCGCCGCGACGGCCTGTACGGGCCGATCCTGTCTGCGCAGGGCTACTACAACTACGTCGGCGTCACCGAGGCCCGCACCGGGCTGTACATGCGCACCGAGGCCGCCACCTCCCTCGCTGAACTCGTCCCGACCCACCCGCTGCGCCCCAGCGAGACCAGCACCCTGGAACACGCGTGGCTCGACCTCAGCGAGTGGGAAGACCCCCGCCCTGCCCGGCTGATCGCCGTGCTGGACAGCTGGATCGCCCGCGCCCAGGCCGAGGTCCGGTCATGAGCCTGCGATCGACGGTGTACTTCGCCGGATTCGGCGGCGACTCGCTCGGCTGGGAGGAAGTCCCCGGTATCGAACTGGCGCTCGCGGCCAACCACAACCCCGAATGCGTCGACATCCACTCCTTGAATTTCCCCACCGCCGATCACCTCCCGCCGGGTGATGTGGAGGAGATCGACCTGGCGAAACTGCCCTACAGCGAACTGTTCTGGGCTTCGCCGGCGTGCCCGGCGTGGACCGACGCCAAGGGCAAGAAACGGTATTTCGACAAGTCCAACCAGTACCCCCTGCTCAGCGACGACGAACTCGGCTGCGTCATCGACGATCCGGCAGAAACCCGCTCCCGGGCGCTGATCGAGCAGATCCCGCGCTACCTGCGGGCGATGGCCGGCCGCGGTACCCCGGTACTCGGCGGGGTCATGGAAAACGTGGTGCAGTGCCGCCGCTGGGACCAGTGGAACCGCTGGATCAGCGAGATCGAGGAGATCGGCTACGAAACCCGGGTGATTGCGCTGAACTCCGCGCATGTGGTCCCTCGCGCCGCTCTGACCGCGCCCCAGTCGCGAGACCGGCTCTACGTCGCCTACTGGCTCAAGTCCCTCGGACGGCGCCCGGACTGGGATAAGTGGCTGCGCCCGAAAGCCTGGTGCAGCACGTGCGACAACGTCGTGGATGCAGTGCAGACCTGGAAGAAGGCCGGGATCGATATGGGCCGCTACGGGCACCGTCACGGCCAGTACGTCTACCGCTGCCCGTCCAAGTCCTGCCGGTTCGCGCTCGTGGAGCCGATCACCGCACCCGCATCCGACGCGATCGACTGGAGCATCGATCCCGGCGAGCGCATCGGTGAGCGCGAAGATCCGCTGGCCCCCGCGACGATGGAACGGATCCGGCTCGGCCTGCAACGGTATGCCCGCGAACCGTTCCTCGCCCCCGCCGGCGGGACCTGGCGCACCGACCCGACCCCGCTGTCGGCGCCGATGCCCACACGCACCACCCGCGAATCCGACGGGCTGGTGCTGCCGCCGATGGTCGTCCAGACCAGCAAACGATCCACCCAGATCGCACGCACCGTGCACGCGGTGATGCCGACCCAGACCACACGCCGGGAACTGGCGATGGTGATCCCACCATTCCTCACCACCCTGCGCGGCGGCGGCTCCAAGGCCTCCTCCTACGGGGTCGGCGACCCGCTGGCCACGTTCTCCGCGAACGGGTTCCACCACGGCCTGGTGCAGCCACCCGGATCCGAGGCCGTGCGAGACCAGATGCTCGTGCCCTACCACCGCACCGGTGTAGCGCGGCCGGTGACAGAGCCCCTGGGCACCGTGACCACCCACGATCGTCACGGGCTGCTCGGCATCGCCCCGGAGCGGATCATCGAAGAGTGCACGTTCCGGATGCTGGAGACCTCGGAGATCCGGCGCGGGATGGCCTTCCCCGACTCCTACCGGATCACCCCGGGCATGGCCAAGCGCACCCAAGCCCGCGGGTTCGGCAATGCGGTCACCCCACCGAGCGCGGAAGTGATCGGCTGCGCCCTGGTCGAAGCCATCACCGGCGAGACCATCGAACGCTACGCACCCGAGTAGACCCACCCGGAACAGGCGAAGTACCCCGGCAGTCGGTAGCTGCCGGGGTCCTTCTCTGTCCGAACCTACCCGGAGAACAACATGAGCAGCCCGAAGATCACCACGGCCGGCGGGACCAGGTAGATCCACCACATCGGGAAAGGCTTCACGACCGGCGCCTTGCCCTCGCGCTGCAGCTGCGCCAGGTGCCGCTGGCCACGCACCTCGCTCGGTGTAGACGATCGCGGTCGCTCGTAGCGCGGCACCGGACACGTCGGCGAGACGTGCACCGCCGCGTAGCACCGCGGGTTACCGCACGGGTAGCCCAGGTCATAGCGCAGCGGGTTCAGGCGGTCCATACCTCCATCATCGCCGCGGGCACAGACTTTCGGAAGCAAAGAGCGCTGGGCCAGGGCGGTAGTTCATGCTCTACGACATGCAGAAGAACATTCGCAAACTGGCGAGACCTTTCCGGGACGGTGACTGGCCGAACCTAGGGTGTCCGGTATGCGGGGAAGGTGGCCTCGGAGTTGGGCTTTTCGAGTGGGAGCATCAGACGGGCGAGAAGGACCACGAGGACGACCCAACTTATCTTCGGGGCCGTTTCTATCTCCGGTTAGTGTGCGGTCGAGCGCTGTGCACGTCGTGGATCATCGTCACCGGCGACTACACCACCGATTGGGAAGTCGACGATAGGAGCTACTTGAACGTGTGGCCGATGCTGACCGTGCGGACGATCGTTCCGCCGATCCCGGTCATAGAGCTGACCGATGATGTCCCCGACTCCGTCCGGGCCGCCATCGTCCGCGCCTCGGGCTTGATATGGCTCGACCCACTCGCCTTCGCTGGAGCGTTGCGGACCGCGGTTGAGCGCCTGATGGACGAGCAGGACATTCTGGTGCGACCGGCTGGGCAGGAACCTGTGAAACTCCATCACCGACTGGTGGAGTTCGAGAAGGTGCAGCCCCAAGCTGGGCAGCTGCTGTTGGCGGCGAAGTGGGTTGGAAACACCGGCGCTCACGAAACCACCGCATTCACCGTTGCCGACGCGTTGGATACTGCGGAAATGGTCGAGGTCGCACTCGGAGTCGTCTACGCCAAGGACAACTCGGCGCTCCTCTCGCGCGCGAGCCGGATCAACACCGCAAAGAGACTTGTTCCCTAAGACGCCTGGTGCAGATCAGCGGTCGAATTCCCGGTCGTTCTGTTGCTCCGGCCGGGGCCCCCTGCGTACGGCGCTCGCCCGCTGACCGGCCAGGCTCGGTTTCGTCGGCCGGGGTGCCGCTTTCCGCTCGCTCGCCTTCCGGGTGATGTGCCCGAACTCGTCGACCATGTCATAGCCGGGCCGACCCGCCAGCGCGACCCGGTTGGCCTGCCACGCCTGGTTCGCCATGGCCAGTTCGGGTTCGATTTCGCCCGCGGGGACCCGATCGACCATCGCGTTGGCCCGCACGAGCGACACCCACGCCGGTGAACCTTCGCTGCGGTCGTACTCGCGCTTCGGGTCGATCCCCGCGTGGCGCATGTGGATCTCGGTCAGGCTCTGGCGCGCCTTGAACGCCATCGCAGCCGCCAACCGCTCCCGATCGCCGGCCGCCAGCGTCTCCTGCACGGCGAGCAGGCAATCGGTCAACGCGTACAGCAACGCCACATTCGCGGTGACCGGGTTCTGCGTCGACCACAACCACCGCGATATCTGCCGCAACCCCCGCTCACGCTCACGCTGCTGCGGGGACAGTGCCCGCGCCCGCCGGTGGGAGGCGGGCTGATCACCAGCCCGGCCGAGCTGCCGCGCCAGCTGGTGGACCGGGCCCGGTGAGCGTTCGACGTTGACCGACAACGCCTCGAACATCCCCGCCGCCTGCGACGCCGCCCGGCACCACTCGTCACGATCAGCCTCCGGGATCGTGCGGGTGTGCGCGCTCCACCGCGCCAGCTCATCGATCACCCGCCGCTCATCGAGCTCCGAACCGATCTTCGGGCGCCCGAACTGATCCAAGCCCTTACGCCACTCCGACAGGGCCTCGGCCTGCGCCTCCGGCGACTGATCCCACCCGGC
This sequence comes from Nocardia grenadensis NBRC 108939, assembly GCF_001613445.1. Lineage (GTDB taxonomy): Bacteria > Actinomycetota > Actinomycetes > Mycobacteriales > Mycobacteriaceae > Nocardia > Nocardia grenadensis. Next base: position 79,986 of record NZ_BDCJ01000008.1, on the reverse strand, counting down.
CCAGTGCCGCAGCGCGGGCAGGGTCAGGTCCTTGGCCAGATATCCACCGCTGAAGGTCAGGGCCTTCTCCAGCTTCCCGTCGGCGTTGCGCTGCGGCCGCATCTCCACCTTGTAGCCGCCGACCTCCTCTTGCCCGCCCTTCTCCCACCGGGGCCGCGGCAGGATCCCGACCGCGCGCAGTTCACGCAACCACTCCGCTTCGCTGCCCGCGGCCGCCGCGATCGCACGCACCCGCCGCTCCATCGCCTCGCGGTCGGTTTCCGGTGCACCGATCCGCTCCTGACGGGCCCGTTCGGCCGGGGTGGTGGCCCGTTCGGTGCCGCGCTCCTCCCGCGACGCCAACACCTGCAACCCGTACTTGTGCTCCAACCGGTTACAGGCCTGCTGCGCCCGGACCTGGTCGAGATACAAACTCGCGCACGACCCGTCCGAGCGCACCACCGCCATCGCGATGTGGATATGGTCGCCTCCGCCGGCGTTGAGCCCGTGGTGGATCGCCGACCACCGGGTATCGGGCACATCGTCGTCACGGTGGGCGAAACCCATCATCTGCATGAAGTCGTGAGCGATCGCCGCCCAGGTCTCATCGCTGAGCGTGCCCTCCTCCGGCGACAAACTCAGCGAGCAGTGCCACGTGTTGTGATCGCGGGTCGCCTCCGCAACCGCCGCCGCCCGGTCCATCCCTTGCTCCATCAACGCCCGGGCTTTCGCGCGGTCGACCGACGGAACGGGGGCGCCGCGCAGGATCAGCTGCCGCGGGGAATCCAGCAGACGCGCAAGCTCGGCCGCCTGCATCGTCGACAACGGCCGGCCACCGTAGATCGCCTCCACCACCGTGTCCCCGGCGATCACCCGCTGATCGCGGTGCTCGTTGGCCCGGCCCTTACCCGCCAAATACACCAGCAGGTTGGACATGTAGCTGCCCTTTTTGATGTTCGGCATCATGAGCCGGTCACCGCCCCGGCGAATCGGCCTCGGCCCACTCGCTACTGAGCGCGAGATCCTCATCGACGTCGATCGACGTGTCACTCGTCGCCGGGCCCAGCCCCATCACCCACCGTGCCGCCGTCTCCAACCCGATCGAGGCCCGGGTGCTGGCGTACAACGCATCCCGCAGACGCGCCACCAGCTCCTCCGGGAACACCGGAGCGTCCTTGTGCTGGTGGGTGTAGCGGACCAACTGGTTCAAGTTGTTTCGCTCGCGCCGGACCTGTTCGTCGACCTCCAGCAAGCCCATCACCGCGTGCGCCCGGCCGGCCTCCACGCGGCCCTCCGACTTCGCCGACTCGACCAGCAACCGCGGCAGGGTCATCCCCGCCTTGGTCGCCGCGTCGGCGAACTCTGCGTACTCGGGGGTCGAGGAGCACCGGCGAGAAAAGTACCGGTAGCGACTCATTCCGTACTGGAGACCATGTTTCCGTGATCGTGATCAGGCGCTATCGCACATAGTTTCGCGAGTGGATCCCGCGACGAGGTCATCTGCGCCTGTTCGGTGCTTGAACTGCCGCACATAGCGCGCCACTATCTGCGCTAATTCCTTAGCGTGACTTTTCTCGCGGATGTTCCCGGACCCCCCTCTTCCGGAGGACCGGGTCCGCCGAGCCACGCCCGGTCGCCGACGGGGATTAGCGTCATACCACCGTGGATCCGGCGGTGAACTGTGCGGCGAATTCGCCGCTGGGCGGTATCTCGGTGATGACATCGATCAGCACCCCACTCGGATCCGCGACGATGAAATGCCGCTGCCCGAAATCCTCGGAGCGGATATCGAGTTCGGCCCGCAACCCGCCTCGCACGACCAGCCGTTCCCATTCGGCGTCGACATCGTCGACCTCGAAGTTCAACAGCAGGCCCTGGACCGGTTTGCGGTACCCCGCGGGGACAGTCGGGTGCGTATGGTCCAGCAGCGCCAGCTCGTAGTACCGCTCGCCCTCGGTCCGCCGCAGGCTGACGTACCAGTCCGCCGCGAAGGTGATCTCGAATCCGAACCAGTGGGTGTAGAAATCGCGCGCCTGCGCGATCCGAGTGGTGCCGATGACCGGGTAGAAGCTGCCTAGTGTCATACCTGCCTCTTTCGCGCCGAAGTTCACATACCGATGGTATGCGAACTAGGCTAGGTCGCATACCATCGGTATGTCAATGGAAGGTTCGCAATGGCCGGATCGCTGCGCGCCCAGCAGCGGGCACAGACCCGCGCAACCCTGCTACACCAGAGCAGGAAGCTATTCGCCACCAAAGGTTATGCCGCCGTGGGTCTTTCGGAGATCGTCACCGCGGCAGGCGTCACCAAGGGTGCGCTCTACCACAATTTCGACAGCAAACTCACACTGTTCCGCGCGGTCCTGGAGGATGTGCAATCCGAGGTCGGCGACCGCGTCGCCGCCGCCGCGGATACCGAATCGGACCCGTGGACCCAGCTCGTCACCGGCTGCGAAACCTTCCTGACCAGCTGCACCACCCCCGAGATCCAGCGCATCATGCTGATCGACGGTCCCGCGGTCCTGGGCTGGCAGGAATGGCGCGCCATGGACGAATCCGCCGCCGGCCGCCACCTCGAAGAAGCGCTCACCGCACTCGTCGCCGCGGGCGTACTCCCACCCCAGCCCATACCGCCGCTCACCCACCTCCTGTCCGGCGCCATGAACGAAGCCGCCCTCTGGCTGGCCACCTCTCCCGGCCCCGATGCCCTGTCCGACACCCTGACCTCGCTGCGCCGGATCCTCGAAGCCCTCCGCACCGCACCGGCCCCCTGAACATGGAGCAGCACTTTCCACAACCGAATTCGCAGTAGCGGCCCAGGCCGGGTTGGGGATGCCGATATCGGTTCGCTTCCACACCTCCGAGGGGATACGCGATGCCCGATACGTCGCAGGCGTCCGCGATTCGGGCATCGGTCGATCAGCTGCTCGCCGCGGCCGACCCGTTCGACCCGGCCACGGTCGCCACCGTCTTCGCGACCGAGTTACGCGAGATCCTGTGTCCGAACACCTTTCATGCGGGAATTCACCGGCTCCCCGGGCACCAGCCCGTTCGAAAGCGTCCCCTGCGGATACCGCGGCCCTACTCACCGGCTTCGCTGCACCTGACAGCACCGACCATCCGGGCGGGCGAGTCGTGCGCCAGAACGAACTACGCGGATATCGGTTGCCGACATTGAATTTTCTTGTCCCGGCGAGCGCTTGTTGCAGTGCCCGCACAGCGGCGCTGACATTCGGCCCACTCCATCCACCGACCCCCACCCGGTCACGATATGCGCAGTGCGGCTCCCGCGCGGGGCAATCCGAGCGGGCCCGAAGTGCGGCCGGACAGCCTGCGAAGTCCTTCCCCGAACCCCGCGACCGCGATCGCGCCGGCGGGCGCCCGGCGCCGATCCATCCTGCTCGCCACCACGACTTCCGGGCCCGTGCCCGAAGCGGTCAACACACACCGCGCGTCCCAGCGGCCCCTCAGGTCACCGGGCGCCGCACCCGCGAAGTGTCCACACCGATCTCGTCGCCGGCCCGGGTGCGCGGTCCCAGTTCGGCGAGTTCGTTTCCCGCGAGGTCGGTCAGCGTCGACCGGGCCTCACCGGCGGTGAACGCATTGCGCTCACCCCACTGCCGCAATGCCACGATGGTCGTGAACAGATCTTTGCCCGCGTCGGTCAGCTCGTAGCTGTGCCGCTTCCCGCCGGGAACTGTACTGGTGGCCAGGATGCCGTTGTCGACCAGCCTGCGGAGCCGGTCCGCCAGAATATTGCGGGAGATCCCGAGCCGCTGCCGGAAGTCGGTGAACGACGCCGTGCCATCCATGGCGTCTCGAACGATGAGCAGAATCCATCGATCGCCGACGAGGTCCACCGTCCGGGCCACCGGGCAGGTGGGATCGGTCCATTCGCGGTCGGCGCCGAGGTCCATCGATTCACCCCATCTCTTCGGTTGCATTTCGAAACCATCTTGCCATATCTTCGAATGGTTGCATATTGCTACCAATTGGAGGCGGGCATGGATTCCGCGAAGCCACAGCGACTGCTCCCGGCCGCGGTGTGCGCCGTGGCAGTGGCCACGATCTACGCCATCCAGCCGGTTCTCGAAAAGGCCGGTGCCGAGCTGGGACTGGCGCCGGAATCGCTGGGCCGGCTGGTCGCGGCCGGGCAGATCGGGTATTTCGCGGGCCTGGTTCTGCTGGTACCGCTCGGCGACATACTGGACCGGCGACGGCTCATCATCGGCCAGCTGCTGCTCACCGGTGCCGGAGCCGCGACCGCGGCGGCCGCACCGAATGCGGTCGTCGCCGCGGCAGGCCTGGCGGTCGCGGGTCTGTTCGCGGTCGTCGTACAGATCACCGTCGTCTATGTCGCGGCGGTCTCCGCACCAGACGAGCGGGGACGCAATATCGGCACGGTCACATCGGGAGTGGTGATCGGCATCCTCGGGATCCGGGTCCTGGCCGGACTACTGGGCGACACCGTCGGCTGGCGCACCGTCTACCTCCTGCTCGCCGTGGCCTGCGCCGTGCTCGCGGTGACGGTCCGGATGAGACTCCGGCCGGACCCCAGTACATCCAGCGGCCGATGCTCGCGGGCACCGAGAGCCAGGAGAGAGCCGAGTGCGAACGGCCGGTTACTTCTGAGCCGGGGCGTCATCACGTTCTTCGTCTTCGCCTCGTTCGGCACCCTGTGGAGCGGCCTGGCGCTACCGCTGGGTGCGCAACCCTGGACCTTCGGCACCACCGAGATCGGGCTCTTCGGCCTGGCCGGGGTCGCCGGAGCCGTCGGAGCCGGCCGGGCCGGCCGCTGGGCCGATTCCGGTCACGCACAGACGATCAGCGGCTGGTCGCTGCTCCTGCTGGCCGCGTCCTGGCTCCTGATCGCGCGGGCCGAATCGACCCTGTGGCCACTCGTCCTCGGTATCGTCACGCTCGACTTCGCCGTGCAGGCCGTACATGTCAGCAGCCAGCATCTGCTGACCACCGCACATCCGGCCCGCGCCGGCAGGGTCATCGGCGCCTACATGGCGTTCTACTCTCTCGGCTCGGCCCTGGGCGCCATCACGACGACCTGGGCCTACACGACATGGGGATGGCAGGCTTCCTGCCTGACCGGTGCGCTCTACGCGCTCGGGGGGTTCACCACCTGGGGAATCACCCGGTCGGCGACAACCGCCCGCCCGGCCGGAGCCGATCCGGCTACGCCCTCCGCGGACTCGCGCGGTGTTCCCGGTCCACTGCCATGAGCCGGTCGAGTGCGTCGCGGGCGGCCGGCCGCGAGCCGGACCGGCCTTCGATCACCCTTCGCCGGACATCCCGGCCGTACCCCCTCCGGTACGGTCCGCGCGCGCGGCGGTGATCTCGCCGGCATGGTCCACTGCCCAATCGGCCAGCGCCGAAAGCGGGACCAGCAACGTTTCCCCCAGCGGGGTGAGCCCGTACTCGACGGCCGGTGGGACCGTCGGGTACACCACGCGATCGATGAGCCCGTCGTCCTCGAGCGCGCGCAGGGTCCGGGTCAGCATGCGCTGACTGATGCCCTCGATCGAGCGGTGCAGTTCGTTGTAGCGATAGCGGCGTTCGGCCAGCAACGCGATCACCAACAGGACCCATTTGTCGCCGATCCGACTCATCAGCCCCGAAACCGGGCACGCCGCGTACTCCGCCACCGGCACCGGCGTGGGGAGTGCGGCGGCGGCAATGGAGGGCACATCCGTGTGCGCACCGGACATAATTGTGCCTTCTTTCGCTTCCGGTGGCCGCTGCCGAGGATGAGTACAGCAGTCGGATCCACGGAGGTGTGATGTCCAGAACCATTCTTATCAGCGGCGGCACGGACGGCATGGGTCGCGCGATCGCCCTCGAACGTCTCACCCGCGGCGACCGGGTCGTGGCGATCGGCAGCAACCCGGCCAAGGGCGAACAGCTCACGGCCGCGGCCGGAGCGGACGCGGACCGGCTCCGCTTCGTCCGCGCCGACCTGAGTTCGGTGACGGAGGTGGAACGGGTGGTCGGCGAGATTCGCGCCGCCTATGACCGCGTGGACGCGCTGCTGCTCTTCGCGAACCGCACGACACCGAAACGCGTCCAGACCGCCGAGGGTTTCGAGCACACCTTCGCGCTGTACTACCTCAGCCGATATCTGCTGTCGCACCAGCTGGTTCCACTACTGGAACGTGCCGCCCGTCCGGTGATCGTCAGTATCGCCGGGGTCGGTGTGCAGAAGGGCGCGATCCACTGGGACGATCCCCACCTCACCCGCGGCTACAGCGTGGTCGGCGCCCAGCTACAGGCCGGGCGGGCCAACGACCTGCTCGGTGTCTCGTTCGCCGAAGAGCACGGCGACAAGATCAAAGTCGTTCTCTACCATCCCGGTTTCACCAGAAGCGGCGATCTCTCCCCGCTCGGTTTCCTCACCAGAACCGCGATCCGTTCCCTGGCCGCGGTCGCCGCACGCCCCGTACGCGAATCGGTGCGCCCACTCCACGATTTCATCGACAACCCGCCCGCGGAACCACTCACCGCAGTCGACCGCGGCCGCACCCTGGACCTCTCACTCCCCTCACTCGATCCCGGCAATGCCCGCCGCCTCGCCCGGCTCACCACTGATCTCCTGGCCGCGCGAACCTGAACCGGCACCGAGATCCGGGCCTGGCGACTGGCGGCCGAGACGCGTCGGAGTCGGCGTTCCCCGGGTGGCCGGGCAGGTGCTCACCGAGCTCACCCAGCGGTCCCGCTACCTTCGCGCCGCCGAGCCCTACCAGGGTTGATGTGGAACCGCCCCTCCTTGTACACCGCCGTGTCCGGCGCATCGTCGTCCGAGTCGCCGGAGTCCGCTGGATCCGGCAGTTCCGCCCTCTCCTCGCGGACGATCCGCGCCCGCGCCGCGCCGGGATCGAACATCTCCTGGAACGGCCCGGCGAACGCCCCCCCGAGGCCACGGTGCTCGGCTCGAATAGCCGCCCACCCGAACAGCACCAACGGGCCGATGGTGACGATCAGCAGGAGCGAGTCCCGTCCATGCCCACGAGCGTACCGAGGGCCACCTTCGCTCCCCGCCGGCCTCGATAACGTGTTGGGACGGTCTGCACCGTCTGACGGCCCGGCGGCGGCCTGAGCGTGGATCTCAGGCCACCACCCGAACGCCGCGATCCGGAGAATTACCCCTTGAGCAGCGCGCGGGACATGACCACCCGCTGGATCTGATTGGTGCCCTCGTAGATCTGAGTGATCTTGGCGTCGCGCATCATTCGTTCCACCGGGAAATCGGTGGTGTAGCCGGCCCCACCGAACAACTGGACCGCGTTCGTGGTGACCTCCATCGCTACGTCGGAGGCGAAGCATTTGGCGGCGGCGGAGATGAAGCCGAGGTTCGGTTCGCCACGCTCGGCGCGGGCAGCGGAGGTGTAGACCATCAGCCGGGCGGCTTCGATCTTCATTGCCATATCGGCCAGCATGAACTGGGTGTTCTGGAAGTCGGCGATGGACTTGCCGAACTGTTTGCGGTCCTTGGTGTAGGCCAGGGCGGCGTCCAGGGCGCCCTGGGCCAGGCCGACGGCCTGCGCGCCGATGGTGGGGCGGGTGTGGTCGAGGGTCTGCAGGGCGGTTTTGAAGCCGGTGCCCGGTTCACCGACGATGCGGTCGCCGGGGATTCTGCAGTTCTCGAAGTACAGTTCGGCGGTCGGTGAGCCCTTGATGCCGAGCTTGTGTTCGAGCGGGCCCACCACGAAGCCTTCGTCGTCCTTGTGCACCAGGAACGCGGAGATACCGTTGGCGCCCTTGTCGGGGTCGGTGACGGCCATGACGGTGTACCAGGAGGATTTGCCGCCGTTGGTGATCCAGCACTTGGATCCGTTGATGATCCAGTCGTCGCCCTCCTGGCGGGCGCGGGTGCGCATACTGCCCGCGTCCGAGCCGGCTTCCCGCTCGGACAGCGCGTACGAGGCCATTTCGCCGTCGACGATATCGGCGAGGACCTTCTGTTTGAGTTCCTCGGAGCCGTTGAGGATCATGCCCATGGTGCCGAGCTTGTTCACGGCCGGGATCAGCGAGGAGGAACCGCAGACGCGGGCGACCTCTTCGATGACGATGCAGGTGGCCACGGAATCGGCACCCTGGCCGCCGTATGCCTCCGGGACGTGCACGGCATTGAAGCCGGCGGCGTTGAGCGCGGAGAGGGCTTCCTCGGGGAACCGGGCGTGCTCGTCGACGTCCTTGGCGTACGGGGCGATTTCCTTCTCGCACAGGGCGCGGATGGCCGAACGCAGCTCATCGTGGAAGTCCGCCAGCTTGAACAGATCGAAATCCGGGTTTCCCGCCATTGGGTTCACTCCTGTTGCGTACGGGGGCGGCGCCGATAATCGGCACTCAGTGTCAAGACCTCGGCCCAGTATACCGCTCGCTATCTCTAGTTCGTCCGTCACGTTCTGGCACTCAGTGTCAATCGGTGGGCGCTTCTGCCAAACTACCCAGCCGTTGCCGCAGCAGTTCGGCGACATGCCGGACGGGCAGGTCGCGGCGGAATACGGCGAGCACCAGATCGTCCTCACCGCCCGGGCGCCGGCCACCCCGGGGGATCTCGCCGAGCGCGGCCCGCAGATCGCCGGGCCGCGCCGCCGATTCGCCGCGGATCATCCGGCGCAGCAGATAGTTGTGGGTGGCGGTCACCGCGGCCGCGAACTGGACGCGGGCCAGATCGGGGGAATCGGGCAACCGCTCGCGCAGATAATCGGTGAACAGGCGCTCGTAACGGAAGACGGTCACGATCTCCCGGTCGCGCAGCGCCGGGACCCGGCGCACCACGCGATAGCGCCGCTCGGCGATATCGCGCCAGCGGGTGAACCGCTCGAACACCCCGACCGCGGCCTCACAGACCGCGTCCCACGGGTCGAGCTGCGCCTGCTGCAGATACTCCTGCGCCGCGGCGAGCTGGGCCTCGTGATCGGCGAAGATCACATCCTCTTTGGACCGGAACTGCCGGAAGAACGTCCGCCGCGATATCCCGGCGGCCTCGGCTATCTCATCCACCGAGGTCGCCTCGTAGCCCTGATCCGCGAACAAACGCAACGCCTCGTCCACGACACCGAGCCGGAAGCGGACTAGCTCGGCGCCGCCGACTCGGCGGCCGGTTTCCTCGTTGTCCATGGCGACACGGTAGCGAGCGGCCGGCCGGGCGCGTCCGCGCCGGCCGTCGAGCGCCGTATGGCGAACAGCACACCGGTCGTGCGGGCCGGCGTGGTGCGGTCGGCCGACGGCCGACCACGCGAACGGCTCTGCCCGGGACGCCCGCCCCGGGCAGTCGCGTTCAGCCCAACAAGCGCGCGCGCAGCGCCTCGTCTTTCTCGAGCACCATGGTTTCCAGCCCGGCCTGGAACTGTTCCATCCGCTCGCGCAGCGCCGGATCGTGCGCGCCGAGAATCCGGGCGGCCAGCAGGCCGGCGTTGCGGGCACCGCCGATCGACACAGTGGCCACCGGAACCCCGGCGGGCATCTGGACGATCGAGAGCAGCGAATCCATACCGTCGAGGTACTTCAGCGGAACCGGCACACCGATCACGGGCAGCGGGGTCGCCGAGGCGACCATGCCCGGTAGATGCGCGGCGCCACCCGCACCCGCGATGAGCACCCGCAGCCCCCGGCCCGCGGCGCCGCGGGCGTAGTCGAGCATGCGCTGCGGCGTCCGGTGCGCGGACACCACCCCCACCTCGAAACGGATCCCGAACTCGGCCAGCGCCTCGGCGGCGGCCTCCATCGTGGGCCAGTCGGAATCGCTTCCCATGATCAACCCGACCACCGGGGAGCCCGGAACACTGCTTTCCACCACGTCACTCATGCGGGTCCCATCCGTCGGTCCATACCGCGTGCGACATCCAGTGCGCCGCGCGCTCGGCTCGTTCCCGTACCACCGCGACATCGTCGCCGAGCACGTTCACATGCCCGATCTTGCGGTCCGGGCGTTCGCCCTTGCCGTAGAGGTGCACCTTGGCGTCCGGCATCCGGGCGAACAGGTGGTGCAGGCGTTCGTCCATCGACATGGCCGGCGCCTCGGGCGCTCCGAGGATATTCGCCATCACCGTCACCGGCGCGAGCGGGCGGGTATCGCCGAGCGGGTAGTCGAGCACCGCGCGCAGATGCTGTTCGAACTGGCCGGTGCGGGCGCCGTCCATCCCCCAGTGCCCGGAGTTGTGCGGACGCATGGCCAGCTCGTTGATCAGCAGAGTGCCGTCGGTGGTCTCGAACAATTCCACCGCCATCGCGCCGACCACCCCGAGATCCGCGGCGAGCCGCAGCGCGAGCCCCTCGGCCTCGGCGGCCAGCTCCTCGTCGAGATCGGGCGCCGGGGCGATCACCACAGCGCACTGACCACGGCGCTGCACGGTCTCCACCACCGGCCAGGTCGCGGCCTGACCGTACGGCGAGCGCGCCACCATGGCCGACAGCTCGCGTTTCAGCGGGACCCGCACCTCGGCCAGCAGTTGCACGCCCACGCCGAGCTGTTCGGCGACGATCTTCGCCGCGGCGTCGGCATCCTCGGGCATCCACACGCCGCGCCCGTCGTAGCCGCCGCGGATCGCCTTGAGCACGATCGGCCAGCCGTGCTCTTCGCCGAAACCCACCGCCGCGGCCTCCGACTCGACCACGGTGAACGCGGGGACGGGCAACCCGCGCGCGGACAATTCCGTGCGCATGGCCAGTTTGTCCTGGGCGAAGCGCAGCGCGTGCGGTGGCGGAAGCACATTCACCCCCTCCGCGATCAATGCCTCGAGGTGCTCGGTGGGCACATGCTCGTGATCGAAGGTGAGCGCGTGCGCACCGGTCGCCGCCCGGCGCAACGCGCCGAGGTCGGAATGGCTACCGAGCACCACGTCGGGGCTCACCTGGGCCGCCGGGTCGTCCGGCCGTTCGGCGAGCACCCGGAGCCGCTGCCCCAGCTCGATGGCCGCCTGATGCGTCATCCGCGCCAGCTGCCCGCCACCGATCATGGCGACGGTCGGCATCGCGGCAGGGTCGAAACTACGTGCGTTCACGTCGGTCAATACTGTCACGTCCTGCGCGAACGGCAGCTGGCGGTATGCTCCGGACTTGTGTCATTCGTCGACGACGTGGTCAGCGTCCTGCCGCGACCTCTCCAGGAGATCGCCTACCGCCAGCGCGAGCTCATCAAGTTCGCCATTGTCGGAGCGACCACGTTCGTTATCGACGGCGGGATCTTCTACATCCTGAAGTGGACGGTGCTGGAGGAGAAGCCGGTCACCGCGAAGATCATCTCCGGTGTCATCGCAGTCATCGCCTCCTACATCCTCAACCGCGAATGGTCGTTCAAGAACCGCGGCGGGCGGGAACGCCATCACGAGGCACTGCTGTTCTTCGCGGTCAGCGGAGTGGGCGTGGTGCTGAGCATGGCGCCGCTGTACCTCTCCCGCTACGTCTTCCAGCTGCACCAGCCCACGGTCAGCTTCATGGTGGAGAACATCGCCGACTTCATCAGCGCCTACATCATCGGCAACCTGCTGCAGATGGCGTTCCGGTACTGGGCTATGCGGCGCTGGGTCTTCCCCGACGAGGTCGACGAGATGCTCGAACAGCTCGAAGAGTATGTGGAAGAGGAGCACGACCGGCGCACGCTCGGCCGCTGACCTCCCGCGACCGCTCAGCGCGGCTCCCCCACCACCCGCGTCTCCACCCGCGCGGCCAGCGGTTTGCCGAGGAACACCGCGAACAGCGCCGGCCGCCGCCGCTGCAGCTCCAGCCGGCCGCCGTCGGCCTCGATCAGGGCACGTGCCAACGCGAGTCCGACACCCGTGGATCCCGCGCCGGAGAAACCACGATCGAAGATATGCGGCGCCAGCTCGTCGCTGACCCCCTCGCCTTCGTCGGCGACCTGCACACACACCAGCGGTTCGCGATCCTGCCCGGGACGCACGGTGCGCACCGATACCGTGCAGGTACCGCCGCCGTGCATCAGGGCGTTGTCGACCAGCACCGTCACCGCCTCCCGCAATCGGGACCCGGACATGGGCGCCCGTAGCGATTCGTCACCGGTCAGGTACAGGGTGCGCCCGGCCTCCCGGAAGGGATGCGTCCACTCGGTCACGATGCCGCGCAGCTCGTCCATCACCGGGACCGGGTCGCGGTCGGTGGCGTCCTCGTCGCGCGAGGCCCGGACGAGATCGTCGATGGCCTCGGTCAACCGGTCGACCTGGGCCATGGCCTCCTCGGCCTCGTGCACCACCGCCGGATCGGTGTGCGCGGACAGTTCGTCCAGCCGCAACCGGACCGCGGTCAACCGACTGCGCAACTGATGGGACACGTCGGCTACCAGCGCGTGCTCACGTTGCAGCCGGCCGGCGATCTCGACGGTGGCCGAATCGAGCACATCGGAGACACGATCCAGTTCGGCGATACCGTGGCGGCGCGGATCCGGGCGGAAATCGCCCATGGCGAGCCGGGCGGCTCTGGCGGCCACATCACGGATGGGGTCGGCGACGCGGCGCGCGGTGACGATGGCGACCGTGATCGCCGCACCCAGTGAGATCGCCACGGCCAGCGCCACCCCGGCCACCGCCTGTCGCTGCCGGGCCTGCATCGGGGTCGCGGGCACCTCGAGTCGCAGTGATACATCGGTACCCATCGACAACGACTCCACCAGCGGGTCGGTCACCGTGGCGGCGCCGACCTCGACCTTCACCGCCGTATCCTCCGGCGCCGGATACACGACGGTGAGCCGCCCGCCCTCGGGCACCAGCGGCTGCACAGTGCGCAGATCGAGGCCGCCGCTGATCACCCCGCTGCCCTCTTCCTGACCGATGACCTCCGCGGAGATCAGTTCCAGTCGGCTGCGCAGATCGTTGCGGGTGATGTCCTCCACCCACAGCCACGCCGTATAGGTGAGCGGCACCCCGAGCACGACAGTGGTGAGCATCAGCACGGTCAGCATGGACCGCAGAATCCGCCGCCGCACGTCAGTCGGTGTTCAACCGGAAACCGACACCGCGCACAGTGACGATCCGCCGTTCCGCCATCGGGCCCTCGTCGCCGATCTTGCGCCGTAACCAGGACATGTGCATATCCAGGGTTTTGGACCCGCGCAGTTCGGCGTCGCCCCAGACCTCGCGCAGGATCGTCTCCCGGGGCACCACCTGACCGGCCCGATCGATCAGTACCTTGAGCAGCTCGTACTCCTTGTTCGCCAACCCGACTTCCACTCCGTTGACCAGTACCCGCCGTGCCGCCGGTTCCAGGCGGATCCCGCCGACCTCCACAGTGTCGTCGCCGATCCCGCTGCGGCGCAGCAGGGCGCGGACCCGGGCCAGCAGTTCGGCCAATCGGAAGGGTTTCCCGACGTAGTCGTCGGCACCGGCGTCCAGACCAACCACGAAATCGACCTCGTCGGTGCGGGCGGTGAGCATGAGTACAGCCATCTCGGCGCCCCGGGCCCGCACCTGCCGGCACACCTCCAGACCGTCCATTCCCGGCAATCCGAGATCGAGGATCAGCAGATCATGGTGTCCTTCCAGTGCCCGGTCCAACACCGCGGGACCGAAGCTCTCCACGGTCACCGAATACCCCTCGCGGCCCAGCGCCCGCGAGAGCGGCGCCGCGATGGCCTCGTCGTCTTCGCCCAGCAATACGGCGGTCATGCGACAAGATTACGGTCCACCGGCCCGGTACCCGCGTGCTCACGCCCGGGCAGCGGCCCGCGGCGCCGGGATCAGAAGCCGCCGTACCGGGGCGCCGCCTCGAAAACCTGGTGATAGAGCAGCGCGTGCACCTGTTCCACATCCGGGATATCGCTGTATTCCAGGGGTTCTTCGGATGACGATCCGATGATCAGTTCTCCGGTCCCGAACATCCGGTCGACCAGTCCGTGCCGGAACTGGACACTCGAGATCCGGCTCATCGGGATATCGATACCGGTGTGGGTCATCACACCTTCCCGGACCAGCACCCGGCGATCGGTGACGATGAAATGGGTGGATTTCCAGGTCACGATCGGCGCGATACTGCGCCATGCCAGCAGCAACAGCCATACGACCAGCACCACGAGCAGCAGGATCGTCCGCCACGACTCGTCGGCGGTACGCCACACCAGGCCGCCCAGGAAGCCGGCCACCGCGGTCACCACGATCAGGGTGATGATGGGCCAGAACAGCATCTTCCAATGCGGATGGGTGTGCAGGATCAACTCTTCATCGGGCGCCAGCGCATCCTCCGGATAACCCATGAGCGCACATTACCGCGTTTTTGGCGCCGCCTGCGGCGTCGCGGAGTTGAGGCCCCCTGGTGTCCGGCCGTTTCGGCCCCGGGACTCGAGCCTTCGGCTCCTGCGCTTTCGAGGCCGAACCGGCGAGACGGGTCTCACCCCTTCGAGGTGTCTCGCAAAAATCGACCTATGTGGGTCGCGTCGGCAAGCAAGGTCCGGATCAGGCGCCGACTCGACCGCCCTACGGTTCCCGCGTGTGCGCCCACCGATTTCTCAGTCCCCGGGCCGCAGGTGCGTCACATCTCCCGCCGCGACCGCCCGGTCCTCGATCAGCAGTCGCCCCGCCGAATCGATATCGTGCGCGACCCCGGTCAGCACCCCACCTCCCGGCAGTTCCGCCCGGACCCGGGAGCCCAGTGTCGCGCAGCGTTCCCGGTAAGCGTCGGCGAGTGTCTCCGCGGCCCATCCGGATTCCTGCCACCGGGCGTAGCGGCGGGCGAACTCGGTCAGGAAGGACAGCACCAAGCGGGTGCGGTCGATATCGGTGGCGCCGCTGAGGAGCAGCGAGGTGGCGTGCGGTACGGGGAGTTCTTCCGCGGTGAGGGTGACATTCATCCCGATACCCACCACGATCGCCGGGCGGGGCCCCGCGGTGGCGACTTCGGCCAGGATGCCGGCGACCTTGCGCCCCTCGATCAGCACGTCGTTGGGCCATTTCAGGGTGGCGGGCACCCGGGCGGTCGTCGTGAGCGCGTCGACCGCGGCGATTCCGGTGAGCAGCGGCAACCAGCCGAGCGCTTCAGGATCCAAGTCTTCGGGCCGAATGAGCAGGGACAGCGCGATCTGCGCGCGCGGCGGACCGGCCCAGGCGCGGGCGAGCCGGCCGCGACCGCACTCCTGCGCTTCGGCGACCAGTACGACACGATCGATCTCCGAGTCTGCGGCGCGCGCGATCAGGTCCGCGTTGGTGGATCCGGTCGATTCGATCACGTCGATTCCGGTGTAGAACGCCAGTTCCGGAGTTCCGGTCAGCGCTCGCCGTAGATGTTCGACGTCCAACGGTGGCCTCTGCACCAGGGCAGGGTACTGGCCGGGGTCGGTGGTCACCGCACGGCGGGTGCGGTGACCACCGGGTCCAGCCGGCGAGGTCGTAGCCGGTGGGCCGGGAATCCGCGGATATCGCCTCGTTCTCCACGGTGTCGGGCTCTTCGGATTCGGTCTCGGCGACTGTTTCGGTGATGGTCGGTTCCGGCTCGTTCACCCGGGTGAACGCCAAGGCCTCCGGGAATCGGCCGTCTCGAGATGTCCAGTGCCACATAGCGGGCCACCTCCCCTCCGTGTTCCAAAAGTGGCCTGCTGCAAGGGTATTGCCCGGCACCGCAGAGCGAAAGCGAATTAATCGCCGGCGCGCGCTCACGAACCGCACGGGTTAGGCTTGTGACGGATCACCGTGGCGTGTCGTGTGGACGTTCGCCGCGATTCGCGGTACACATATGAACCGGTGACGACTTGTCCACCTGGGGTTTTCCGGACCGGGTTCTACTCACCAGTAGCAGGATCTGGGTTAACAGCACTGTGCGCCTCTGGTTACACTCCGAGCCATGACGAGTGTCCAGCAGCAGCCCACGCCGGATTCGGCAGGTGCGCCCGATATCCACACCACCGCCGGCAAACTGGCTGACCTGCGGAATCGGCTGGAAGAAGCCCAGCATCCAATGGGTGAGGCCGCGATCGACAAGGTGCACGCCAAGGGCAAGATGACCGCGCGGGAGCGCATCCTCGCCCTGCTCGACGAGGGCTCTTTCGTCGAGCTCGACGCCCTGGCCCGGCATCGCAGCGTGAACTTCGGCCTCGACAAGCAGCGCCCGCTGGGCGACGGCGTGGTGACCGGCTACGGCACCGTCGACGGCCGCGAGGTGTGCATCTTCAGCCAGGATGTCACCGTGTTCGGTGGCAGCCTCGGCGAGGTCTACGGCGAGAAGATCGTCAAGGTCATGGACTTGGCGCTCAAGACCGGCCGGCCGCTGATCGGTATCAACGAGGGCGCCGGCGCTCGTATCCAGGAGGGCGTGGTCTCGCTCGGCCTCTACGGCGAGATCTTCCACCGCAATATCCAGGCCTCCGGCGTCATCCCGCAGATCTCGCTCATCATGGGCGCCGCCGCGGGTGGGCACGTGTACTCCCCCGCGCTCACCGACTTCGTGGTGATGGTCGATCAGACCAGCCAGATGTTCATCACCGGGCCGGACGTCATCAAGACCGTCACCGGCGAAGAGGTCACCATGGAGGAGCTGGGCGGTGCCCATACCCACATGGTGAAGTCCGGTTCCGCGCACTATGTGGCCTCCGGCGAACAGGATGCCCTCGACTACGTCAAGGATCTGCTGTCCTACCTGCCGAGCAATAACCGCGCCGAGGCGCCGCGCTTCCCGGCCTCGGACCCGATCACCGGTGCGATCGAGGAATCGCTCACCGAAGAGGACATCGAACTCGACACGCTGATCCCGGATTCGCCGAACCAGCCCTATGACATGCACGAGGTCATCCGCCGGCTGCTCGACGACGACGAATTCCTGGAGATCCAGGCCGAGCGGGCCATGAACATCATCGTCGGCTTCGGCCGGGTCGACGGCCGCAGCGTCGGTATCGTCGCCAACCAGCCCACCCAGTTCGCCGGCTGTCTCGATATCGACGCCTCGGAGAAGGCCGCGCGGTTCGTCCGCACCTGCGACGCGTTCAATGTACCGATCATCACCCTGGTGGATGTGCCCGGCTTCCTGCCCGGTACCGACCAGGAGTACAACGGCATCATCCGGCGCGGCGCCAAGCTGCTCTACGCCTACGGTGAGGCCACTGTGGGCAAAATCACGATCATCACCCGGAAGGCCTACGGTGGCGCCTACGACGTCATGGGTTCCAAGCATATGGGCGCCGATGTGAACCTGGCCTGGCCTACTGCCCAGATCGCTGTGATGGGTGCCTCCGGCGCGGTCGGGTTCGTGTACCGCAAGAAGCTGGCCGATGCCGCCCGCGACGGCTCCGACGTGGACAAACTGCGGCTGGAACTGCAGAACGAGTACGAGGACACGTTGGTCAATCCGTACGTCGCCGCCGAGCGCGGTTACGTGGACGCGGTGATCCCTCCGTCGCATACTCGCGGCCAGATCGTCTCCGCGCTGCGCCTGCTGGAGCGGAAGATGGTGACCATGCCTCCGAAGAAACACGGCAACATCCCGCTGTGATCCGGCGATACGCTCTGTAGGCCGCACACTGATTTCGGGTACGCGATCGGTGAGAGAAGATCGAGCGGGTTCCGTTGAACCGCGCGAGCCCGCTCGAGGCAAGAGAGAGGATCTGGCACTGTGACGATTGTGGCAGAAGAAGAAGTATTGGCCGCAGCGGAACTGGACCTCGCGACCAGGGATGTGCCGGCCGATACCGCGACCGAAGCCGCCGCGGGCACTGCTGCCGCGACAAACGGGGAGAAGCCGTTCCTCGTGATCGAGAAAGGCGCGCCGACCGACGCCGAGATCGCCGCGCTGGTGTGTGTATTCACCGCTGCCGCGGCCGCGGGTTCGGCGCCCGCCGATTCCGGCTCGCAGGATCTCTGGGGTAAGCCGACGATGATGCACCGCGGGAACTCCCCGTTCTCGCCGTACTCCTATCCGCAGCTGTCGCATCTGCGTTTCTGACACCGACCTCAGGAGAACTTCACACGTGACCCGGCTGGTCCTCGCGTCCGCGTCGCCCGCCCGTCGGTCGGTACTGCGCGCCGCGGGCATCGAACCCATTGTCCGAGTGTCGGATGTGGACGAGGATGCCGTGGCGGCAGCCCTGCCGGCCGGTACCGGGCCTCGGGAAGTGGTCGTCGAACTGGCCCGGGCGAAAGCCCGGGCCGTAGCGTCCACCCTGGCCGACGATCCACCGGACACCGATCTCCTCGTCGTCGGCTGCGATTCCATGCTGCTGATCGACGGCGCACTCCAGGGCAAACCCCATACACCGGAGGTGGCGCTGGCGCGCTGGCAGGCCATGGCCGGGCATTTCGCGGATCTGGTCACCGGGCACTGCGTCCTGCGCGTACGCGATGGCGTCGTCACCACCGAGGCGATCGACTGCAGCGCCACCACCGTGCACTTCGGTAAACCCGATCCCGCCGAACTGGACGCCTATATCGCCACCGGCGAACCGCTGCAGGTGGCGGGCGCGTTCACCCTCGACGGGCTGGGGGGCTGGTTCGTCGACCGGATCGACGGTGACCCCTCCAGCGTCGTCGGGATCGGATTACCACTGTTGCGCCGACTGCTCCAGGAAGTGGGCGTTGGCGTCGCCCAGCTGTGGGCCGACCGCACCTGAGGGGGGACCGCCGCGGAATGCCCGGCCACCCTGCTGCCTCGCGGACGGCGCCAGCGGCCCGGTAGCGGGCGGGAACGGGTCCGACTCCAGAGAGGCGGACGCGGGCGGCAACTGACTACCCGGCGGCACCGCCTGACCCGATACCCGCGACAACCGCGCCGCCTGCCCGGCGGCCGCATCGATATGCCCGGGCTGCGGGAGGCGGCGTGCGGCCGTGACCGCGGAGTCGGCCGCTTCCGTGGCCGGAGCCTGCGCCGGTGGCGGACCCACCCGCCGTAGCCGCACCTCGCACATCTCCTCGGTCACGAAAGGCACGAGTTCGGCCTCGACCGCACCCTGGGCCCCGGAACGCTCCAGCAGCGCCGCCAACAGCCCGCGATGCACCCCGCACACCACTTCGGTATGCGTTCGCGCCAGATCGCGCAGCGGACAGGCCGTCAGCCGGACCACCGCGCCCTGGTCGGGGTCACGCACGGCGCTCTCCCGCCCGTCCCGTTCAGGGGCGAAACCCAGCTCCGACATCAGCGAGACGACGCGGTCCTTGGCATCACGCACCGACTCGACCGGTTCGCCTGCGGTATCGAGTTTGTCTCCCCAGGCGCGCCCGGCCGCCCGGCCGGCGGCCGCCTGCCGCTCCGGATCGGGTCCCAGCTGGTCGGCCAGCACCTGGGCCAGGTCCTGATAGCCGATGGTCCGCTGGACCGCCCGGTAACCGATCCGCGGCCGGCCCCGGCCGCGCGGCGGCTGCTGGAACTGCCGGACCAGTGACTCCCGGGTGAGGATGTCGAGATGGAACCGCACCGTGGTGACATGCTGGCCGGTGATCTGTGCCAGCTGCTGCGCGTCCAGGGGCTCGCTCGCGCCGCGGAGGATCGCGAGCAGGCGCCGCCGCGGCCAGGAATCAGACATGCTCACCCCTCCTTCGGGGAGACTTTATCGGAGACATGTGCGATCAAATCGCCCATTGCACCGACTCTGTGCTCATCAACAGATTCACGTCAAGCCACACTTACTATCCACAGTGCGGCTCGAACCTGTCGTCAGCACTGCCCGCCTCCTGTGAAGGAACCCGAACGTGCCCGTCGCCCCGGACCCATATCCCGCCTTCGCTTCCTATGCGCACCCACACCGTCTGGTAACCACGGAATGGCTGTCGGCAAACCTCGGCACGCCCGGTTTGAAGATCATCGAATGTAATGCCGACGTCCTCCTCTACGGCATAGGCCATGTTCCCGGGGCCAGCAAGCTCGACTGGCGCAGCGACCTCGACGACCCGGTGACCCGTGACTATATCGATGGCGAGCGGTTCACCGCACTCATGCGCGCCCGCGGCGTCGAATACGACGACACCGTCGTGTTGTACGGCAATGACGGTAACTCGCACGCCGCACACGCGCTGTGGCTTTTCACCATGTTCGGACACCGGGACGTCCGGCTGCTCGACGGCGGTCGCGACGCCTGGGTCGCCGAGGGCCGCGATATGGTCTTCGAAACCCCCGAACCGGCGTGCAGCCGGTATCCGCAGGTCGAGCGGGACGATACATCGATCCGCGCTTTCCGCGACGATGTCCTCGAGCACCTGGGCGAACCGCTGGTCGACGTGCGCTCCCCGCACGAATACGCGGGCGACCCCGGCGAGGGCGGCCCCGGCACCGCCCTGCGGGGCGGCCACATCCCCACCGCGGTCAACATTCCCTGGACCAGCGCCCTCACCGCCGGTTCCCGCTTCCGCGGCCGCACCGAACTGGACGAGATCTACGGCACCATCGAGCCGGGCCCGGTCACCGTCTACAGCGGTGTCGGCGAACGCTCCAGCCACACCTGGTTCGTCCTGAAGTATCTGCTGGGCCACGAGACGGTACGCAACTACGACGGCTCCTGGACCGAATGGGGAAACTCGGTCCGCATGCCCATAGCCACCGGCGGGGTGTGACGGGAGCTCCCCGTGCCCGCAAAACAGGAGGTCCGCCCGGCCACCTGCAACCTTCGAGGTGTCTCGTAAAACAGTGAGGATGGTGGCGGCCCCGCAGTTGGCTTGTCCTGACCCGTCGTACAACTCGACGCATGCGGTGGCTCGACGCATGCGGTGGCGTCTCGACTCATGTGGTGGCGTGGGGCGGACGTGGTCGAGGCCCGTCTCGCCCCTTGGCCGAAGGCGCTCAAAGGTCGCTCTCCATGGACGACCCCCCGCACATCGCATGAGCCGAAGGCTCGGGTCTCGAAGACGAAACGGCGAGACCAAGGGGGCCTCGACCCCGCGACGCCGCAGGCGCCGCCAAAAGCGCAGCAGTGTGCCACATAGTCGGCTCCGACCCATTGTGATCTGCGACCTACTGCCCGGTAGCCCTATCCGAGTTCCGGCTTTGTTGGCAGACTGCCTACACTCGCCCCCAGACAGATAGTGTCGACCACGGGCGCGGAGCCCGCGTAGCGGATCCGAACCCACGGACCCGGAGCCCACCAAGCGATCCGATCCTCTTCGGAAGCCGGACAGCGGACCCCGATCCGCGGGAGCGGAGCCGAAGCGCGGCCCATCCCGCACAGCGAACACAGAGATTGCACACAGGAGGCTCAGTGCCCAGCCATGCCAGCGCGCGGATCACGAAGGTACTCGTAGCTAACCGAGGCGAGATTGCCGTGCGCGTTATCCGGGCGGCCAAGGACGCCGGCCTCGGCAGTGTCGCGGTTTACGCGGAGCCCGATGCCGACGCACCCTTCGTCGAGCTCGCCGACGAAGCCTTCGCCCTCGGCGGGCAGACCTCTGCCGAGTCCTACCTGGTCTTCGACAAGATCCTGGATGCCGCCGCCAAATCCGGCGCCGACGCCATCCACCCCGGCTACGGCTTCCTCTCCGAGAATGCCGACTTCGCCCAGGCCGTCCTCGACGCCGGGCTGATCTGGATCGGCCCGTCGCCGCAGTCCATCCGCGACCTCGGTGACAAGGTCACCGCGCGGCATATCGCCGAGCGGGCGAAGGCGCCGATGGCCGCGGGCACCAAGGACCCGGTGAAGAACGCCGACGAGGTCGTCGAGTTCGCGAAGAAGTACGGCGTGCCGGTCGCGATCAAGGCCGCCTTCGGTGGCGGCGGCCGCGGGATGAAGGTCGCGCACACGATCGAGGAGATCCCCGAACTGTTCGAATCGGCGACCCGTGAAGCGGTCGCCGCCTTCGGTCGCGGCGAATGCTTCGTCGAGCAGTACCTGGACAAGGCCCGTCACGTCGAGGCCCAGGTGATCGCCGACCAGCACGGCAACGTGATCGTCGCCGGCACCCGCGACTGCTCGTTGCAGCGGCGCTTCCAGAAGCTGGTCGAGGAGGCTCCGGCCCCGTTCCTGACCGATGATCAGCGCGCGCGCATCCACGCTTCGGCCAAAGCCATCTGCAAGGAGGCCGGATACTACGGCGCCGGCACCGTCGAGTACCTGGTGCAGGGCGATACCGTCTCGTTCCTGGAGGTCAACACCCGCCTGCAGGTCGAGCACCCGGTCACCGAGGAGACCTCCGGTATCGACCTGGTCCGCCAGCAGTTCCGCATCGCAGGCGGCGAGAAGCTGGAGATCACCGAGGATCCGACCCCGCGCGGCCACTCCTTCGAGTTCCGGATCAACGGCGAGGACGCGGGCCGCAACTTCCTGCCCGCTCCGGGCCCGGTCACCGTGTACTCCGAGCCGACCGGCCCGGGTGTGCGCGTCGACTCCGGCGTGGTGCAGGGCAGTGTGATCGGCGGCCAGTTCGACTCGATGCTGGCCAAACTGATCGTCACCGGCGAGAACCGGACCCAGGCCCTGGAGCGGGCGCGGCGGGCACTCGCCGAGTTCCACGTGGAGGGTCTGGCCACGGTCATCCCGTTCCACCGGGCCATCGTCGAGGATCCGGCCTTCATCGGCGACGGCGAATCGTTCGACGTCTACACCAAGTGGATCGAAACCGAGTGGAAGAACACCGTCGAGCCGTTCACCGGCGGCGCCCCGGCCGAAGCGGACGACGAACCGCGACAGAAGGTCGTGGTCGAGGTCGGTGGCCGCCGCGTCGAGGTGTCGCTGCCGGGCCAGTTCTCGATCGGTTCCGGCGCTCCGGCGGCGGCCGGTGCCGTCCGCAAGAAGCCGAAGCCGCGGACGCGGGGCGGCGCGGGCGGCGGCGCCGCCTCCGGTGACGCGGTCACCGCCCCGATGCAGGGCACCGTGGTCAAGGTCGCGGTGGAGGAAGGCCAGACCGTCGAGGCGGGCGATCTGATCGTGGTGCTCGAGGCCATGAAGATGGAGAACCCGGTCAATGCGCACAAGGCCGGTGTGGTCACCGGACTGAACGTGGCAGCCGGCGCCGCGATCACCCAGGGCACCGTTCTCGCCGAGATCAAGTAGCCGCTGTGCTGCGGGCCGCGCTCGGTATGCGACAGCGTGCCGACCGGTGAGCCAACAGTAGATGCACACTGTTCCGGAGCGGGTGAGCGGCCGATGGCCGCCACCCGCTCCGGCGTATGGTGACCGGGTGAGCGCAGTACAACCGACGGTCGCGGAGGTGATCCGCGACCGTTTCGCATCCGCGAGCCGGACCGACGGCCATCGGCTCGTACTCGTGGTCGAGGGTGGCGGCAGCCGCGGGGTGTACTCCAGCGGAATGGTGCACGCGCTGGAGCAGCTCGGTATGGCCGGGGTCTTCGATGCGGTGTACGGCACCTCGGCGGGCGCGATCAACGCGGCGTGGCTGCTGTGCGGCCGGGCGGGGCGGGGTATGCAGGCCTGGACCGACGCCGCGATCATGCGCCGGGCCATCGCCCCGGCCCGGATGCTGCGCGGCCGGCCCGCGTTCGATCTGAACTATCTGGTGCACAAGGTGTACGACGGCCTGCATCCGATGGATTTTCCGGCCATCCTGGCCAACGAGACCACCTTCCACCCCATCGCCACCGATATCCACACCGGCGAACCGGTGGACCTGCATCCGTTCATCGTCGACAAGGCGACGCTGCAGACCGCGCTCCGGGCATCGTCCGGACTGCCGCTGCTGGCCGGCCCGCCGGTGGCGCTGGGTGGACGCCGCTACTTCGACGGCGGTCTCTCGGAAACGGTCCC
The DNA here is from genome assembly GCF_001613445.1 of Nocardia grenadensis NBRC 108939. Lineage (GTDB taxonomy): Bacteria > Actinomycetota > Actinomycetes > Mycobacteriales > Mycobacteriaceae > Nocardia > Nocardia grenadensis. Next base: position 56,387 of record NZ_BDCJ01000008.1, on the reverse strand, counting down.
CGTTCGCAGCGCGCTGCAGGCGGGGGCCACCCACGCGCTCATCCTGCGGACCCGGCGCGCCGACGAACGCCGCCCACCGCCGCCCTGGTTGCACGACGTGGTCGGCGGCACCTATATGCGGTTCACCGCCCCCGGCGCCTACCGGGCCTGGAAACTGCGGCCCGGCCAGCAGGCGCTGGAGGACGGGGTGATCGCCGGGATGGGTGCGGCGGCCTGCCAGATCCATCCGCCGGCCGGGTCACCGGATATCAGCAGCGTCGAAACCGATCCCGGCGTCTTGGCGCGCGGTATGGAGATCGGCCGCCGCGTGGCGGCCGAGTTCTTCTCCGAGTTCCGTCCCTTATCCGCCGAACCCTGCCGACCGACGCCGCCGTCAGTCGAAGCGGATGCCCTGGGCCAGGGGTAGATCGGTCGAGTAGTTGATGGTGTTGGTGGCGCGCCGCATATAGGCCTTCCACGCGTCCGAGCCCGATTCGCGGCCGCCGCCGGTGTGCTTCTCGCCGCCGAACGCGCCGCCGATCTCCGCGCCGGAGGTGCCGATGTTGACATTGGCGATACCGCAGTCCGAACCGTCGGCGGCGAGGAAGCGTTCGGCCTCCCGCTGGTCGGTGGTGAAGATCGCCGAGGACAATCCCTGCGGTACAGCGTTGTGCAGGGTCAGGGCGGTGTCGAAATCGTCGTAGGTGAGGACGTAGAGGATCGGCGCGAAGGTTTCCTCGCGCACCACCGCGGTCTGGTCGGGCATCCGGACGATCGCCGGGTCGGCGTAGTACGCGGCGGGTCCCACCCCCTCTGGTTCGACCCGCTCGCCCCCGCACAGCACCGTGCCACCGTCGCGGCGGGCGCGCGCCAGCGCGTCCCGCATGCCGGCCCACGCGCCGGACCCGTGCAGCGGCCCCACCTGGATACCCGGGTCCAACGGGTTGCCCACCCGCAGCTGCCGGTACGCCCGCACCAGCCGGTCCAGCAGTTCGTCGGCGACCGAGGAGTGCACGATGAGCCGGCGCAGACTGGTACAGCGCTGTCCGGCGGTACCGACGGCCGCGAAGACGATGGCCCGGACCGCCAGATCCAGATCGGCGGACGGGCCGACCACGGCCGCGTTGTTCCCGCCCAGTTCCAGCAGGCAACGCCCGAATCGGGCGGCCACGCGCGGACCGACCGCGCGACCCATCGCCACCGACCCCGTCGCGCTGACCAACGCGATCCGCTCGTCGTCGGTCAGCCGCACACCGGCATCCGCGGAACCCAGGATCAGCTGGTGGATCCGGCCGTCCGCCCCGGCGGTGGCGGCGGCGCGGCGCAGCAGCGTATGGCAGGCGAGGGCGGTGAGCGGGGTGCGGTCCGAGGGCTTCCACACCACGGTGTCGCCGCAGACCAGCGCGACGGCGGTATTCCAGGCCCAGACAGCGACCGGGAAGTTGAAGGCCGAGATCACCCCGACGACACCGAGCGGATGCCAGGTCTCCATGAGCCGGTGGCCCGGTCGCTCCGAGGCCATCGTGTACCCGTAGAGCTGGCGCGACAGCCCCACCGCGAACTCGCAGATATCGATCATCTCCTGTACCTCGCCGCGTGCCTCGGCGGGGATCTTGCCCACTTCGAGAGTGACGAGTTCGGCGAGTTCGTCCTGATGGCGGCGCAGCAGTACGGCGAGTTCGCGCACTACGCCCGCCCGCTGCGGCGCCGGGACCAGCCGCCAGGAAGCGAAGGCGGCGGCCGCTTCGGTTATCGCGGTATCGATGTCGGCGGGGCCGTCGGGCCGCAGGGCGACCAGCACTCCGCCGTCGATCGGGCAGCGCACGAGCATATCGCCGGGTGCCGGGTGCGGGATCTCCAGTGCGCGTAGCAGCGCGCCGATCCGGTCGGCGTATCCGGCGGGGACGGTCTGCTGTTCGGTCTCGGTCATCGCGAACTCCTCGGGTTCGGCCGGACGAAATACGCTGTGCGAATGGCACAGCCGGAGAATGAACGTTCACAACAGTGTTCCGGCGGTGTGCCCGCTACGTTAGCCTTCGCTGATGGCGGAAACACCGGCAAAACCAACCCTGGACGAGATCGATCGCCTGCTGATCCGGGAACTGATGGCCGATGGACGGGCGACCCTGTCCAATCTGGCCGAGAAGGCGAGTCTTTCGGTATCCGCCGTGCAGTCACGGGTGCGCAGGCTCGAGGCGCGCGGCGTGATCCGTGGCTATACCGCGAATGTCGATCCCGAAGCGCTGGGACAGCTGCTGTCGGCATTTGTGGCGATCACTCCTCTCGACCCTTCCCAGCCCGACGATGCCCCGGCGGCGCTGCAGAACATGCCGGGCATCGAGGCCTGCCATTCGGTGGCGGGCGACGAGAGCTACATCCTGCTGGTCCGGGTGGCCTCGCCACGGCATCTGGAACAGTTGCTGCAGCAGATCCGGGCGACGGCCAATGTCCGAACCCGAAGCACCATAATCCTTCAGACATTCTACGAAAAGTAGTCGAGACCGTAACAACTCTCATTAGTTACGGACTTGTCAGTAAATCTTCCTGACAAGCCGGTATCCAGTCCCGTACCGTCGGAGTGTGACCATCGAACTGGAGCACTCCGGCACGGGTGATGGCAGGACAGATGGCCGCATCCCCGCCTCTCGCGTGTTCGAGACCCTGTCGGCCAGTATGCTCGCCGACGGTTTCGACCTGGTACTCGACCTGCGCGCATCCCGCGGCCGCCATCTGGTGGACGCCCGCGACGGCAGCGACTACCTCGATATGTTCGGTTTCTTCGCCTCCAGCGCGCTCGGGATGAACCATCCCGCGCTGACCGAGGACGCCGGGTTCCGCGCCGAATTGACCACGGCCGCACTGAACAAGCCGAGCAACTCCGATATCTACACGGTCGAGATGGCGCGTTTCGTGGACACCTTCGTCCGGGTGCTCGGCGATCCGCGCCTACCGCACCTGTTCCTCATCGACGGCGGCGCGCTCGCGGTGGAGAACGCGCTCAAAACCGCCTTCGACTGGAAGAGCCGGCACAACGAACTCCACGGGCGCACACCCCGACCCGGCTACGAGGGCGGGGTGCTGCACCTGACGGGCGCGTTCCACGGCCGCAGCGGATACACCCTGTCGCTGACCAACACCGACCCGGTCAAAACCGAGCGCTTCCCGGCCTTCGACTGGCCGCGGATCGAAACACCCTGGCTCGGTCCGGATACCGATATCGAGGCGGCGGAGCGACGCGCCCTCGAGCAGGCCGCCCGCGCCTTCGCCGAGCGGCCCCACGGAATCGCCTGCTTCATCGCCGAACCGATCCAGGGCGAAGGCGGCGACCGGCATATGCGCCCGGAATTCCTGCGCGCGGTCCAGGAACTGTGCCACGCCAACGACGCGCTGTTCGTCCTCGACGAGGTGCAGACCGGCGTCGGCATCACCGGAAGCACATGGGCCTACCGGCAACTCGGCCTGGAACCGGACGTGGTGGCATTCGGGAAGAAGACGCAGGTGTGCGGGATCATGGCCGGCGGCCGGGTGGACGAGCTCGACGACAATGTCTTCACCGTGCCCTCGCGGCTGAACTCCACCTGGGGTGGCAATCTCACCGATATGGTGCGGGCCACCCGGATCCTCGAAGTCATCGAACGCGAAGATCTGATCGCCCGGGCCGCCGATCTGGGTGTGCTGCTGCTCGACCTGCTGCGTGACCTCGCCGAGCGGCAGCCCGCGGTCACCGAACCACGCGGGCGCGGTCTGATGTGTGCTGTCACGCTGTCGGACAACACCTTCCGTGATGCCGTCCTCACCACACTGTGGGAACGCGAACGGGTGCTCATGATCGGCTCCGGCGAACGCGGCATCCGTTTCCGGCCACCGCTGACGGTGGAACCCGGCGAGCTCATCGCGGCGGTAACCGCGCTGGACCGCGTGCTCAGCGACCTCGGCTGACACCGGCCCGGCCGGCGATCACACCGCGTCGGGGCGCAGCCCCAACGCCCCCGCGGCGAACCGGCGCACCGCCTCCGCCGCGGCGATCAGCGCCGCCTGCTGACCGGGCCGGGCCCAGCCCTCGACCGCGGCGGTCCCATCCGGTCGCGGGGTCACCCCGATCTCCGCGACCAGTTCCGCGGTGGCCGGCTGGCACACCGCCCAGGAGTAATGGGTTTCCGCCGCCCACTCGGCGCCGCGGCGGGCCACGTAATCCGGGTCGGTGATCCCGCCCGAGGCCAGCGCGGGCCGGTCATCGATCCGGTCATCGGCCCGCAGCGCCCGCAGATACCATGCGCCCGCGTTGATCTCGATCGCCTCCATCCGGTCACCCTCGCACAGACCGGCGGGCCCGGCCGACGCCGGTGCGGCTTCGCGGGGTCACGGTCGCGGACTTATCGGTCGGTGACCTCACACTGTGCCGTGCCGCCGACCGTGGATAGGGTCGGGGTACAGTCCGGCCCCGGGCAGGTCCCGGATCCCCGCGACCGCAAGGACCGTGGGCCGGGACAGGGAAGGATGCGTCATGAGCGGGCAGCGATTGGGCCGCTACCGGCTCGAGCGATTGCTCGGCCAGGGTGGGATGGGCCAGGTGTGGCTCGCCCACGCCGAGCCCGCGGGCGGCCGCCCGGGCGGGCGGGTCGCGCTCAAGCTGCTCCCCGTCGAACTCGCCGCCGACCAGACCTACCGCAGCCGGTTCGAGCGCGAAGCCGAACTCGCCGCCCGTCTGCACGACAGCCATATCGTGCCGATCCACGCCCATGGTGCGCTGGACGGCCGCCTGTTCATCGAAATGGAATACGTCGAGGGCGACGATCTGGGTCGTGTCCTGCGTTCGAACGGCCCACTGCCGCCGCGGCGCGCGGTCGATATCGTCGCCCAGACCGCGGCGGCGCTGGATGCCGCGCACCGGGCCGGACTGGTGCACCGGGATGTGAAACCGTCCAATATCGTCGTCCGGCGCGACGGCTTCGTGTACCTTATCGACTTCGGTATCGCCCACGGCGTCGGCAGTACCGCCCTCACCGCCTCCGGACTGGCGGTCGGGACCTGGGCGTACATGGCCCCGGAACGGTTCACCGGGAGCACCGACGCCCGCGCCGATATCTACTCCCTGGGTTGTGTGCTCTACGAATGCCTGGCCGGTACCCGCCCGTTCGGCGATACCGATCCGGCGCGGCAGATGCACGACCATCTCACGACCCCGCCGCCCAGCGTGCGCATGCTGGTTCCAGGGGTCCCCGTGGAACTGGATCGGGTGATCGCCCGGGCGCTGGCCAAGAACCCGGATGACCGTTACCGCACCGCCGGCGAGTTCGCGCGGGCCGCGCGGGGCGCTCTCGGTGCGGCGACGGCGCCGGACCCCGGCGCGGTGGAACATCCCGGGACCCGTCACTACGAACTGGACGACCGGCCCGCCGCGGCGGTCGCTGCCCATCCGGGCACCCGGGCCTACACGGCATACGAACCCGGCAGCCCGGCGGCCGAGCAGTCCCCGGCGTACCCGGGCACCCGGGCCTACACCGAGTACGCGCCCGGTGATTCGGCAGTCCGGCAGTCCCCGTCGCATCCGGCCACCCGGGCCTACACCGGACACACTCCCGGCGACCCGGGACCGGTGCCTCCCGCGGCCCATCCCTCGACCCGGGCATACACACGTCTGGAGACCAGGCCGCGACCCGGTCCCGCGCAGATCCCCGGACCCGCGCCGCACGGCCGCGGCAATGCGGGCCCGGCGGTCGCGCCGAACCGGCCCGCACCGCACGCTCCCGGCCCCCCGCCCCGCCGCCGCCCGGCGCGCCCCCGGACCAAACCGCCGCGGCGCCGCAAAAGCCTCATGCGCCGGTTGCTGCTGTGGCCGATCGTGCTCGTGGTAGTTCCGCTCCTACTGATCGGCGGCTGTGTGGCCGCGCTCGCCGGAGGTGCCGGGTCGATCCGGTTCTTCGGTGGCGACGGCACGCCGGCAGCCGGGAGCGTCGCCGATCCCGGCGTCCCGGTCCGGGACGGCAACTTCGAATTCGCGGTCCGCGATGTGGTGTCGGGGGTGAGCGCGGTCGGTATCGAACGTGCCGAGGGGACATTCGTGGTGGTCAGCTTCACCGTGCGCAATATCGCCGCCCAACCGAAGACCTACCTGCCGCTCGGGCAGGAACTCCACGATACGGCGGGCGCGAAATACGCCCCCGATGTGACCGCCACCGCGCAGCGCGCGGCCGCCGCGGCCGCGCCGCGCACCCTGCAACCGGATGAGTCGCTGGGCACCCACCTGGTCTACGAGATACCCATCGGATCGGTGCCCGCGCGCATGACCTTCCGCGATTTCCCGCTCTCGTTCGGCACCACGGTCGCCTTGGACGCCCGGTAACCTCGGCGGGTCAGTTCAACCGGAGTGTCCACGCGGTCCGGTGCTGCAGCCGGACCCGAGCGCCCGGCGCCACATCGAAACGCCAGAACGATTCCGGGGCGGCCGCCAGCGCCACGACCAGCGCCGCCCGGATCACCGCCGGGTGGGTCACCGCGATGGTATGCGGCGCCTCGCCACCGGCCGGCTCGCCGAGCCACCCGCGGACCCGGTCCAGCAGATCCAGGACGGACTCTCCGCCGTGGCCGCGGTATGCGGGATCGGTGAGCCAGCGACCCACGTCTTCCGGCGGCAACAGGCCCGGTTCCGCACCACGCCAGGCGCCCGCGTCGAGATCGCGTAATCTCGACAGTGGTGCGGCATCCAAGCCCAGTAGCCGGGCAGTCTCTCTGGTCCGCCGCTCCGGGCCCGCGACTATCCGTGCGCCTGCCGGTGGTTCGACCGCCCGGTCCGCCAGCGCCGCCCGCCCCGCCGGGGTGAGCGGTTCATCGGCCGGGAAACGCGCCGCCCGTAACGCCTCGGTGACACCGTGGGAGATCAGATCGAGTTTCCGAACACCAGGCACCGTCGAAGCATAGAAACGCCGGACTGTCACCGGTAGCCGGCTCGAAGAAACACCATTCCGGCTCCCGGTCCATCGTGCCCCGCTGCCAGCCAGGAGGTGATCGAGGAATGACAGACATACTCATCCGCGCCGTGCCCGGTGCGGTCATCGACGAGATCGACCGGCAAGCCAATGGCCTGGGTATATCCCGTACCGAATTCCTCCGCCGCCGACTCAGCCGGGAGTTCCGGCGGGTCGGCGGCGTGACCACCGAGGATCTGATCCGGCTGGCCGGACTCGGCGGCGAGGCCCGGACCCCCGACCTACTCTCTGCCGACCTCGCCGAAACAGAATTCACCGACCCGGGAATCACCGGTCCCGAGATGGTCGGCGGAGCCCCCGCCTGACCGGTCGGCCGCCCGGCCGGCCCGCGTCGGCCGGGTCACGCCCGCACCGGTGTCGGTGCTCCGGTGCACACTGGTTTCCGTGACCGAGTTCTCCGCCGCCACCCAGCAGTGGTTCGATGGTGCGTTTCCCGCGCCGACGGCCGCCCAGCTGGGCGCGTGGCAGGCGATCGCGGCCGGTGAGCACACCCTGGTGATCGCGCCGACAGGGTCCGGCAAGACCCTGTCGGCGTTCCTGTGGGCCATCGACCGGCTGGCCGCGGGCGATCCGCCGGAATCGGGTACCTCGGTGCTCTACATCTCCCCGCTCAAGGCCCTGGCCGTGGACGTGGAGCGCAATCTGCGCGCGCCGCTGGTCGGCGTGCGCCAGACGGCCCGCCGTCTCGGTCTGCCGGCGCCGGAGATCAGCGTCGGCGTCCGTTCCGGGGACACCACCGCCCAGGAGCGCCGCCGGTTGCAACGCACCCCACCCGATATCCTCATCACCACCCCGGAATCGCTGTTCCTCATGCTCACCTCCGCGGCCCGGGAAACCCTCCGCGGCGTGCGCACGGTGATCGTGGACGAGGTGCACGCCATCGCCGGTTCGAAGCGGGGGTCGCATCTGGCGCTGTCGCTGGCCCGGCTGGACACCCTCACCGAGCGGCCCGCGCAGCGGATCGGCCTGTCCGCGACCGTCCGGCCGCCCGCGGAGGTGGGCCGGTACCTGGTGGGTTCGGCGCCGATCACCGTGGTCAACCCACCCGCACCCAAAACCTTCGACCTCTCGGTACGGGTCCCGGTCCCGGATATGACCGAGCCGGGCGAGTCGGATCAGCCCGGATCACTGTGGCCGCATGTGGACGAGGCGATCGTCGAACTCGTACTCGAACACCGTTCGTCGATCGTGTTCGCCAATTCGCGGCGGCTCGCCGAACGGTTGACCGCCCGGCTGAACGAGGCCTACGCCGGCCGGCTGGGCGAATCGGTGGAAATCGCCCACGCCCCGCCCGCCCAGCTCGGCCCGTCGACCGAGGTCAACCACGGCGCCGAACCGCTGCTGGCCCGGGCGCATCACGGTTCGGTGAGCAAGGAACAGCGGGCCCTCATCGAGGACGACCTCAAGAGCGGCCGGCTGCGCTGTGTGGTGGCCACCAGCAGCCTCGAACTCGGTATCGATATGGGCGCGGTGGACCTGGTGGTGCAGGTCGAGGCGCCGCCCTCGGTGGCGAGCGGGCTGCAGCGCATCGGCCGGGCCGGGCATCAGGTGGGCGAGATATCGCGCGGCGTGCTCTTCCCCAAGCACCGCACCGACGTGGTGCACTGCGCGGTGGCCGCGCAGCGAATGCTGGCCGGGCAGATCGAGGCGCTGAAGATCCCCGCGCATCCGCTGGACATCCTCGCCCAGCAGACGGTCGCGGCCTGCGCCCTGGAACCGCTGGACGTCGATACCTGGTTCGAGACCGTGCGCGGCACGGGCAGCTATGCCGCGCTTCCCCGTTCCTCCTACGAGGCGGTCCTGGATCTGCTGGCCGGTCGCTACCCCTCCGACGAGTTCGCCGAACTCCGGCCGCGCCTGGTCTGGGACCGCGACGCCGGCACCCTCACCGGCCGGCCCGGTGCCCAGCGACTGGCGGTGACCTCGGGCGGCGCGATCCCCGATCGCGGCATGTTCGCGGTGTACATGGTCGGCGAGAAGGCTTCGCGGGTGGGCGAACTCGACGAGGAGATGGTCTACGAGTCACGGGTCGGCGATGTCTTCGCCCTCGGCGCCACCAGCTGGCGCATCGAGGAGATCACCTACGACCGGGTCCTGGTGACCCCCGCCTTCGGCCACCCCGGTCGCTTGCCGTTCTGGCACGGTGATTCACTCGGCCGCCCGGCCGAACTCGGCGCCGCGCTGGGCGAATTCGTTCGCCGGGCGGGTGCGCAGACCTCCCCGGAAACCCTCACCGAACAGACCACCGCGGCCGGTCTCGACGAGAACGCGACCGCGAATCTGCGCGCGCTGCTGGAAGACCAGCGCAGTGCGACCGGCCGGTTGCCCACCGATCGCACCCTGGTGGTCGAACGTTTCCGCGACGAACTCGGTGACTGGCGGCTGGTCCTGCACTCGCCGTACGGAATGCCGGTCCACGCGGCCTGGGCACTGGCGGTGGGCGCCCGTCTGCGCGAACGCTTCGGCGTCGACGCCGCCCCGAATGCCTCCGACGACGGCATCGTGGTGCGGCTGCCCGACACCACCGACGAGCCGCCGGGCGCGGAGCTGTTCGTGTTCGAACCCGACGAGATCGATGACCTGGTCACCGAGCAGGTCGGCGGGTCGGCACTGTTCGCGTCCCGTTTCCGGGAGTGCGCGGCCCGGGCGCTGCTGCTGCCGCGCCGCGATCCCGGACGGCGCGCACCACTGTGGCAGCAGCGGCAGCGCTCGGCCCAATTACTAGATGTGGCAAGGAAATTCCCGGCCTTCCCGATCCTGCTGGAGACGGTGCGCGAATGCCTGCGCGATGTGTACGATCTGCCCGCGCTCCGGGATCTGCTCACCGCGGTGGCGCGCCGCCAGGTGCGGCTGGTCGAGGTGGAGACGGCCACCCCGTCCCCGTTCGCCAACGCGCTGCTCTTCGATTACATCGGCCAGTTCATGTACGACGGCGACAGTCCGCTGGCCGAACGGCGTGCCGCGGCCCTGTCCCTGGACTCCGCCCTGCTCGCCGAACTGCTCGGCCGGGTGGAGTTGCGGGAACTGCTGGACAGCGAGGTCATCGCGCAGGTCGAACTGGAGCTCCAGCGCCGCACACCGGAACGCCACGCGCGGGATATGGAGGGCCTGGCCGATCTCCTGCGGTTACTCGGCCCGCTGACCCCCGCCGAGGCCCGGGAGCGCTGCCGCGCGGACCCCGCGGACTGGTTCGCCGAACTCGCCGGCGCCCGGCGCGCGCTCGAGGTCTCCTACGCGGGGCAGACATGGTGGGCCGCCATCGAGGACGCGGCGCGCCTGCGCGATGCGCTCGGGGTGCCCCTGCCGATCGGCACCCCGGCCGCCTTCATCGAACCGGTACCCGATCCGCTCGGCGATCTGGTGGCCCGCTACGCCCGCACGCACGGGCCGTTCGCCACCGAGTCGGTCGCGCACCGGTTCGGTCTGGGCCCGGCGGTCGCGGCGGCCGCGCTGCACCGGCTCGGCCTCGAGAAGCGCGTGGTGGAAGGTGAGTTCACCCCGGAGACCGGCGGTTCGGAGTGGTGTGACGCCCAGGTGCTGCGGCGGCTGCGGCGGCGTAGCCTCGCCGCCGCCCGGCACGAGGTCGAACCGGTGTCCACCGGCGCCTTCGGCCGGTTCCTGCCCGATTGGCAGCACATCGGGACCGGCGAGCTGCGCGGAATCGACGGCGTGGCGATGGTGGTGGAGCAACTCGCCGGCGTCCCGGTGCCCGCTTCGGCGTGGGAATCGCTGGTGTTCCCGGCACGGGTCCGCGATTACTCCCCCGCCTTCCTCGACGAGCTCATGGCCACCGGCGAGGTGCGCTGGTCCGGCCACGGCGCCATCAACGCCAAGGATGGCTGGATCGCGCTGCATCCGGCCGATCAGGCTCCGCTCAGCCTGCCGCCGGCCGACGAACCGGAGTTCACCGAAACCCACCTGGCGCTGCTCACCGCGCTCGGCGCCGGCCCGGCGCGCACGGCGCCCGCGGAGCAGCGAGCCGGAGTCGATGCCGCGGCATCGGTGCCGCACAGTGCGGGCGCGTATTTCTTCCGCCAACTATCGGATACAACAGGCCTGCTGGACGACGCCGCGGTCACGGCCGCCCTGTGGGACCTGGTGTGGGCGGGCCTCGTCTCCGGCGATACATTCGCCCCGGTGCGTGCCCGACTCTCCGGCTCCACCCGGACCCCGACCGCGCATCGCACCCCGCGGCGCGCACCCCGCGGGCGCACCTACCTCCCCCGGCCGGCGATGCCGAGCCGGTCGGGCCCGCCCACCGTGGCGGGGCGCTGGTCGCTGCTACCCGAGCGCACAACCGACAACACGGTCCGCGCGCACGCCACCGCCGACCTACTACTCGAGCGCTACGGCGTGCTCACCAAGGGGTCGGTACAGAGCGAGGGTGTGCCCGGCGGTTTCGCGCTGGTGTACCGCGTGCTCAGCGAATTCGAGGACCGCGGCCGCTGCCGCCGCGGCTACTTCGTCGACTCGCTGGGCGGTGCGCAGTTCTCCACGACCGACGTGGTGGACCGCCTGCGCTCGTTCGACGGCGACCGGCGGCCCGCCGAGGCCGCGCTGGCCCTGGCGGCCTGCGATCCGGCCAACCCCTACGGCGCCGCCCTACCCTGGCCCAAAACCGAGGGCGGGGCCGGTCACCGGCCGGGCCGCAAGGCGGGCGCGCTGGTCGTACTGGTCGACGGCGAACTGGTCCTCTATCTGGAACGCGGCGGGAAAACCCTGCTCACCTGTACCGAGGATCCCGCCGCCCGGCAGGCGGCAGCGGGCGCCCTGGCAGATCTCGTCCGGGCGGGCCGGGCGGATTCACTGGTCATCGACCGGGTCGACGGCGAATCGGTACACGGCAACACCTTCGCCGACTTCCTCACCGAGGCCGGTTTCGCCAGCACCCCGCAGGGCCTCCGTCTTCGGCGTGCGGTCGGCCGGCCGTGATCGGCGACCGTTGAACACCGACAGTGGTGTGCGGTCGACCGTCCACAGACCGGCGACCGTCGAACACTCAGAATGAGGCTGCCCGGGGTGGGTCCATGAAGACCGCCCCGGCCCCGCGGCGCCGGAGGTGACGGCGATGGATACTGGCACACATGCCCGAGGGTGACGCCGTTTTCCGCGCCGCGCGGCGGCTGCGCGCCGCACTCGAGGGCGCGGCGCTGACCCGCAGCGATTTCCGCGTGCCCCGCTACGCGACCGTAGACCTGCGTGGTCAGGTCGTGGAGAGCGTGGGCAGTTACGGGAAGCACCTGTTCATCCGCACCGGCACCGTCAGTGTGCACACCCATCTGAAGATGGAGGGCAGCTGGCGGGTCTTCCACTGCGGGCAGCGCTGGACCAAACCGCGGGTCGCCGCCCGGGTCGTGCTCGGCACCGCGGAGGCGGAGGCCGTCGGATTCGATCTCGGCCTGGTGGAGGTGCTGCGCCGCCGGGACGAGCACACCGCCATCGATCATCTGGGACCGGACCTGCTCGGGCTCGATTGGGATCCCGCCGAGGCGTTGGACCGGATCGCCCGCGCCCCGGAGGTCCCGATCGGGGTCGCCCTGCTCGATCAGCGCAATCTGGCCGGGATCGGCAATATCTACCGCAGCGAGATCTGTTTTCTGCGCCGGGTCCATCCGGCACGTCCGGTGGGTGAGGTGGAAGACCTGCCGGCGCTGGTGAACGAAGCGCAGCGAGTGATGTATCGGGCCGCGCACGGACCGCCCTGGCGTCCGCTGGTCTACGGCCTGGCCCACCGGCCCTGCCGGCGGTGCGGGACCTCGTTGCGGGTCGACATGCTGGGCGAGAAGATGCCGCGCAACGACAGGGTGAGCTATCGGGAACGCGGTATCTACTACTGCCCCAAATGCCAGGTTCCGCCCGTCTGAGCACGTACGCTGTCGCAGACCGGCCGTTGCCTCCGCTGTGACGGCCACCATGAGCGCAGTAATGATCGGCCGCTTTCCGACGACACACGGGTACCGCACCGGAAGCAGGTCCAATGAACACCCGAACCGTCCGACTGGCCGCCCTCACCGGCAAACTGCTCTCCGCGGTGCTGGCCATCGTGGCGACCGCGGCGTTCTGCTACTTCCTGCTGCATCCCGCCGCGACCCCGCAGGCACCGGCCCCGGTACCGCTCGGACCGGCGACCACCACGACGCCGGGCCACCACCCGGCCGCCCACTGAGCGGCAGGTTCCCGCAGCCCGGTACGGCTCAGCCCTCGGTGGGCACGGGCTCCAGGATTTCCGGCCGGGGTTCGGGCGCGGCGATCCGCAACGCATCGGCGGAGGCGTCGTCGGGCTGGGTCTGCGAGCGCACCTCGGCGTCCACCCGGGCCAGATAGGTCCGGACCTCGCGATCGGCCTCCGCGTCGCTCCAGCCGAGCACCGGGGCGATGAGCCCGGCGACCTCTTCGGCGCACTCGGCGCCGCGATGCGGGTACTCGATGGAGATCCGGGTGCGCCGGGCGAGCACATCGTCGAGGTGCAGCGCACCCTCCGCGGCCACGGCGTACACCGCTTCCACCCGCAGATAGGAGGGCGCCGCGGCGATCGGTTGTTTCAGGTCGGGCCGGTCGGCGGCCAGCGCCATGACCTCGTCGACCAGCGAACCGTAGCGGTCCAATAGATGTTTCACCCGGTACGGGTGTATCCCGTAGTCCTCGGCCAGCTGCACGGTCTGGTTGACCAGCGCGAAATAGCCGTCGGCGCCGAGCAGCGGCACCTTCTCGGTGATCGAGGGCGAGACCCGGGCGGGGATGTCCTGGGCGGCCTCGTCCACCGCGTCGTAGGCCATCACCCGGTAGGTCGTGTACTTGCCGCCCGCGATGGCGACGAGTCCCGGCGCGATACGCGCGACGGCATGCTCCCGCGACAGTTTCGAGGTCTCGTCGCTCTCCCCCGCCAGCAGCGGCCGCAGGCCCGCGTACACCCCGTCGATATCCGCGTGGGTGAGCGGGGTGACCAGCACCTCGTTCACCCGTTCCAGCAGATAGTCGATATCGGCCTTGGTGGCGGCCGGATGGGCCAGGTCCAGATTCCACTCGGTGTCGGTGGTGCCGACGATCCAGTGCGCGCCCCACGGGATCACGAACAGCACCGAGGTGGCGGTGCGTAGGATGATCGCGGCGTCGCTGACGATACGATCGCGCGGGACCACGATGTGCACGCCCTTGGAGGCCCGGACATGGAACCGGCCGCGCTGCAGCGACAGCGCCTGCACCTCGTCGGTCCACACACCGGCCGCGTTGATCACCACGTGACCACGCACCTCGCCGGTGGTTCCGTCCTCGCTGTCGCGTACCTGCACGCCGACCACCCGGTCGGCTTCGCGCAGGAACCCCACGACCTGGGTGGAGGTCCGGAGCACCGCGCCGTAGTGGGCGGCGGTACGGGCGACGGTCATGGTGTGCCGGGCATCGTCCACCACCGTGTCGTAGTAGCTGATCCCGCCGATCATCGAGTTGCGCCGCATCCCCGGCGCCAGGCGCAGCGCGCCGTGCCGCGACAGATGCCGCTGTCCCGGAACGGATCTCGCCCCGCCCATGGTGTCGTAGAGGAACAGCCCCGCCGCGACATAGGGCCGCTCCCACGCCCGCCGGGTGAGTGGATAGAGGAACCGCAGGGGTTTCACCAGGTGCGGCGCCAGACGCGACATGGACAGTTCGCGTTCCTTCAACGCCTCACGAACCAAGCCGAATTCGAGCTGTTCCAGATACCGCAGGCCACCGTGGAACATCTTGGAGGATCGGCTGGAGGTCCCCGAGGCCAGATCACGCGCCTCCACCAGCGCCACCGTCAGGCCGCGGGTGGCGGCGTCGAGTGCGATCCCGGCCCCCACCACACCGCCGCCCACCACGATCACGTCGAAGTGATCCTTGTTCAAGCGTTCCCATGCGGAACGACGCTGCTCGGGTCCGAGAAACTGCGATCCCGGCTGTAACATCACCGTCCCCCCTCCGGCGCGGGGGCATGCGGTCCGCGGCGACCGAAGCGTTGGCGTAGGTATCGCATCATCGGTATCGACTCCTCGGATACGCGATCGGGGTCGGCTGTGGGTTTGCGCGTTCGGTCTCCAAGCCTACGGGGGAACCCCTGGCAAACGTCGGCAGGGAGACACCCGTCACCGATCGGCCCGATTGCGCTAGCCTCCTGCCATGCGCTATGTGGCCGCCATCGACCAGGGCACGACCTCGAGCAGATGCATACTGTTCGACCGGCAGGGAAAGCTCGCGGGGGTCGCCCAGCGCGAGCACGACCAGATCTTCCCGAAGCCGGGCTGGGTCGAGCACGATCCGGAAACCCTTTGGCGCAATACCGAATTCGTACTCGGCGCGGTCCTGGACAAGGCCGGGATCACCGCGGGCGATATCGCGGCGGTGGGCGTCACCAACCAGCGCGAGACCACCGTCGTCTGGGAGCGCGACACCGGGCAGCCGGTGCACAATGCGATCGTCTGGCAGGACACGCGTACCGATCGGTTGTGTACCGAACTCGCCGGTTCTTCGGGCGCGGCGCGCTACGCCGAACGTACCGGGCTGCCGTTGTCGACCTATTTCTCCGGGCCCAAGGTGCGCTGGATCCTGGACAACGTGCCGGGCGCGCGGGAGCGGGCGGAGGCGGGGGAACTGTGCTTCGGCACCGTGGACAGCTGGCTGCTGTGGAAGCTGACCGGCCGGCACATCACCGATGCCACCAATGCCTCGCGCACCCTGCTCATGGATCTGCGCACGCTGACCTGGGACGAACAGATCTGCGCGGAGATCGGGGTGCCGACGTCGATGCTGCCGGAGATCCGGAGCTCCTCGGAGGTCTACGCGGAGATCGGCGCGGGTCCGCTGGCGGGAGTGCCGGTCGCGGGCATCCTCGGCGACCAGCAGGCCGCGATGTTCGGACAGGCCTGCCTGGCTCCGGGCGAGGCCAAGAACACCTACGGCACCGGCAACTTCATGCTGCTCAACACCGGCACCACCCCTGTCGTCAGTGAGCACGGGCTGCTGACCACGGTGTGTTATCGGCTCGGCGACCAGCCACCGGTGTACGCGCTGGAGGGGTCGATCGCCGTCACCGGCGCCCTGGTGCAGTGGTTCCGCGACAACCTCGGCATCATTTCCGCGGCGCCGGAGATCGAGGATCTGGCGCGCACCGTGGACGACAACGGCGGGGCCTATATCGTCCCGGCCTTCTCCGGGCTGTTCGCCCCGCGCTGGCGGCCCGACGCCCGGGGCGTGATCGCCGGACTCACCCGCTTCGTCACCAAGGCCCACCTGGCCCGCGCGATCCTGGAATCGACCGCCTTCCAGACCCGAGAGGTGATGGATGCCATGCGCGCGGACGCCGAATCCCGTTCGCTGGATCTCGAGGCGACGGCCCTCAAGGTGGACGGCGGTATGGTCGCCAACGATCTGCTGATGCAGTTCCAGGCCGATATCCTCGACCTACCGGTCGTCCGGCCACTGGTCAACGAGACCACGGCGCTCGGGGCCGCCTACGCGGCCGGGCTGGCGGTCGAGTACTGGTCGGGTACCGAGGATATCCGGGCCAACTGGACCGCCGACAAGACCTGGAATCCGAGTATGTCCGCCGCCGACCGCGACTCCCGCCTCGCCGACTGGAACAAGGCGGTCGAACGCACCTACAACTGGGCGGAATGAACCGGTGCCCGGTCGCCGGCGGCCCGGGCCAACCGTGACATCGCCTCGGTGAGCGCCTCCGGCGCGGCGGTGGTGAAGCACATCCGCATGGCGTTCGAGTACGGGTTGCTCACCGCGAACGCCCCGCCCGGGACGAAGGCGACCCCCGTCTCGAGTGCCCGGGGCAACAGTTCACCGGTGTCGGTGCCGTCGGTGAACTCCGCCCAGACGAACATTCCCCCGGACGCCTCCGTACAGCGCAGGCGGTCACCGAAGTGGTCGCGGGCCGCGTCGACCAGGGCGGTGGCGCGGGTGGCGTACACCCCGCGGACCGTGTCGATATGGCCGGTGAACCAGGCGTTGTCGGCGAGCAGTTCGGCGGCGATCTGCTGGGTGAGCGCCGAACCGCAGAGATCGGCCCCCTGTTTCAACAGTTCGACCGCCCGGCACACTCGCGGCGGAGCCACCATCCAGCCCACCCGCAGTGTGGGCGCGATGATCTTCGATGCCGAGGAGAGCCGGATGACCGACGGCGAATAGGAGGCCACCGGCGCGGGCGCGGGCCGGTCGAACCACAGTTCGCCATACGGATCGTCCTCGACCACCCAGAAACCGTGTTCCTCGGCCAGCGCGGCAAGCGCCTGCCTGCGGCGGGGGCTCATGGTCACGCCACCGGGATTGTGGAAATTGCTCACGGTGTGCACCAGCGCGGGACGCTCCCCCGCGGCGAGCAACTCCCTGAGCCGGTCCACCCGCAGACCCTCGCTGTCCAGTGGCACGGCCACGATCCGCGCACCGGCCGCCCGGAACACCTGTAGCGCGCCGACGTAGGCCGGATCCTCGACCACCACCAGTGCACCCGGGTCGAGCAACACCTCCGCGAGCAGCGACAGCGCCTGCTGTGAACCATGGGTCACGAAGATCTCGGCGATATCCACCCGGCGACCGAGCCGGTCCGTTTCCCGGCCGGCGAGGACTTCGCGCAACGGACCCCATCCCGGAGACTCCGTGTACTGCAGCGCGGCGCTGTCCCGCAACGCCGATTCGGCGGCGGCGGCGATGCGGGTACCGGGCATGAGTTCGGCATCGGGCAAACCGCCGGCCAGGCTGAGGATATTCGGGTCGGCGGTGAGTTTGAGCAGGTCACGAATGGCGGAGCTGGTGAGGCCGGCCAGCTTGCCGGCCAACGGCGGTTCGTAATGCGACATGGGGGCCTCCGGGAATTACCTGCCGATAAACCCGATCATCCCATGACTTACCACCATATGACATTGTGATTTCACATACTGGGATCAGCGCCGATCCGCGATCACCCAGAGCACAGTTTTCCCGTCCCGATCCACCGTAGTCACCGTCTGCTTGTACACCGTCCTCGTACCGTCCGGTTGCAGTTCGGTCAGGTCGACATCGAAGGAGGCCGGCGCCCGCTCGGTGATCCGCACACAATGCTCGGTACCCGCCGGTATGTGCGTATCGATCGCCGCCTGGATCGTCTCCGCAGTGGAAATGGCAGGCGAATCCGCCGCGACGAACCGACGGGCCCCCACCCCGCTGCGCTCCACATAGAACTGGTGCTGAAAACCGAGAATGGCGCCCGCGCCGCTGGTCGTATCCCCGACCCCGTCGCCGACGATCACCCCGTCCTCCGCACTCGCCGGGCAGCTCAGCGCAGACCCGGAATCGGCGACCGGCGGCCCCGCCGGCGCGTCCTCACCGCCGCTCACCATGACGATCGTCACCCCCACCGCGATCAACGCCACCAGCACCGCGACCACCGTCACGGTCCGGCCTGCCGGAATCCCGCGCCGCGGTTTCGCGGCCAGCGCCCCGGCCACCGACTGCGGCGTGAGCTTCTGCGCGATCGGGTCGCTGTCCCAGGACAGACCACCCGCCCGAGGCCTGGCCGAACCCGCGGCCGGCTCCGGCCCGCCGGACTGGTTCGGCTGACCCGGCACCGGCCAGCGCAGGTCCGGACCGGTGTGGCGAACAGCGCCCTGGTCGGATTCCGGGGCGCGTTCGCCCGTCGACGAGGCGCGCGGGGCCGGGTCCGGTGGAATCTGGTGGCGGATCGTGGTGGAGTCCGCGTCGGGCGCGGGCCGCGGCACCGGCCGGGACTCGGGCGAAGACGGTCGCTGGACCGGGGTGGAACTGTCCGGCGCGCGATACTGAGGCGGCGGAGGAGGAACAGCCGACGACTCGGCCGGGCCGACGCCGGGGGCCGGACGCCAGGCCAGGCCGGAATCCTCCGGACGCGTATTCGGCTGCCAGCCCGGCATCGATAGCTCGCCCGTCGGCGGCCCGAACTCCGATACCGGCGGACCGAAATCGCCGGTAGGGGGTCCGAAATCCGCCCGTTCGGGTTCGCGCTCTCTACCTTCGCCCTCGCCGGTCACAGCCCATCCCTTCCGAGACACGCGGGTGGGGCGGCCGTGCACGGCCGCCCCACCCGGCAAGATTTCACTCGCGTCAGTACTGGAGTGAACCACCCCACTGGGTGTTGACGCCACCGAGGTTCAGCGCCTGCTCCGGGTAGTTGCCCGGCGGCAACAGCGGCGGCGGCGGAGGAATCTTGGCCGCGGCGTCCAGCGCGGCGGCGCCACCCGGCTGCTGCGCGATCCAGTGCTCCACGGCGGCCTTCGCCGTATTCACCGGGGTGGTGTCGATCACGTGGTCGACCCGGTTGTCCGGCAATCCGTTCCCACCGGTGAACGTCGAAACGTTGATGGTGTTCTCGTCGACGAATTCCACCGAGATACCGGCCTCGCCCGTACCCGTCGGGGTACGGAAGCCGGCGGTACCGACATATCCGGACTGGTTGGAGAAGTGGTGGGTGTTGGCGAAATGCCCGGGAGCCAGGGAACCACCGTCGAGGGCGGCACCGATCTCCATATGCGGACCCTGCATCTCGACGACCGGCGCGACCGGTGCCTCGTCCAGACTCGGCGCCTGCCACTGCGGAGCCTGCGGCTCGACCAGCGTATCGGTCTGCGGAGCACTGGGCTGCGCGTTCTCCCCCTCGGCCTCCGGCGCCACCGCCGGCGCGTCACCCGGCTGTGCGGGCGGCTGCTGTCCCTGCGGCGTATTCGGTGAGATGGCCGGCTGTGCCGGGGCGGGCTGCCCCGGGACGGGCAGCGGCGCCACACGCGGTGTGGTGACACCGGGCTGGGTCGGGCCGGTGAGACCCTGATCTTCCCGGCCCTGCTCCGGGGTGGTGACACCGGGCTGGCTCGGGCTCGGAGTCGGGCTGCTCTCCGGCTTTTGCTCATTGTTCTGCACACCGGGCTGGCTCGGCGTGGTCTCCGGCGCGTTCTGCTGGCCATCGGTGCCGGGCTGCTGCTGATTATTGGTGCCCGGCTGCGAAGGCGCGGGCGCCGGTGTGGTCGGCGTAGCCGGCTGGTCGCTCGGAACGGCCCCCGCCGGCGACGCGAAAATGGCCATGGCCGCGGCAGTCGCAAGAGGCAGCGAAGTGCTCGCCACCGCCCGGCCCGCCCGGTTCGGCTTACGATGTTTCACTATTCGCCCAATCCCTTTCCCGGATGCGGCGCCACCTGCGGTCCGCGTCCAGTTCCGTCTCATTCGAGACGCGAACTCCAGCGGTTCACCCGAAGTGGGCCGTTCGCTGTCCGAGTCCGAAAGGACGAACCCCCCGGCACCAAACTCCACGACCGCCCGTCGATCGCATCTCTGCCTCGGAAGTGAACCACACTCGAGCAATTCCGGCAATATGACGAAAACTCACCACGGGCAGGAACACTCACGGGTGAAACGCGGGTGGAAAAGCAGTGACGTGACCAGGAACTCGGGCCCATTTCGGTACCGGAATTCGTGCACGGTCGTATTCCCGGAACGGGTCGGCATTCATAATCCGCCGGGCGCGAGACGCGGCCGGCGAATCAGCCCAGGTCGTCGTGGCGCATGAGCTGGCGGGCGGCCTCCATGACCGAGCCGGTGAGCGACGGGTACACCGAAAAGGTCTGTGCCAGATCATTGACCGTCAGGTTGTTCTGGACCGCCAGCGCGATCGGCAGGATCAGCTCCGAGGCGATCGGGGCGACCACCACACCGCCGATGACCACACCGGTAGCCGGACGGCAGAAGATCTTGACGAAACCGCGGCGCAGACCCGACATCTTCGCCCGCGGATTGGTGTTCAGCGGCAGCATCACCGTGCGCGCCGGGGTCTCCCCGTTGTCGATAGCGGTCTGGCTCACCCCCACGGTCGCGATCTCGGGGCGGGTGAACACCGCCGAGGCCACAGTTTTCAGCCGGATCGGGCTGACTCCTTCGCCCAGCGCGTGGTACATGGCGATCCGGCCCTGCATGGCGGCCACCGAGGCCAGTGGCAACAGACCGGTGCAGTCACCCGCGGCGTAGATACCGGGCACCCCGGTCCGCGAGACCCGGTCCACCCGCAGGTATCCGCCCCGGTCCAGTTCGATACCGACCTGTTCCAGGCCCAGCCCCCCGGTGTTCGGCGTGGACCCGACGGTCATCAGCGCATGCGTTCCCGACACCGTACGGCCATCGGCCAGGGTGACCAGTACCGAATCACCCGTGCGCTCCACCTTGTCGGCCCGCGCGTGCTTCACCAGTTCCACGCCGCGTTCGGCGAAGGCGTCCTCGAGCACCAGCGCGGCATCGGCATCCTCCCCGGGCAACACCCGGTCCCGGCTGGACACCAGGATCACCCGCACGCCCATTTCCGTGTACGCGGAGACGAATTCGGCGCCCGTCACACCGGAACCGACCACCACCAGCGTCTCCGGCAGTTCCGCCAGATCGTAGAGCTGCCGCCAGTTCAGGATCCGCTCCCCGTCCGGCTCGGCCCCGGGCAGCACCCGAGGGGAGGCGCCGGTGGCGATCAGCACCACTTCCGCCTCGACGGTCTCTTCGGTCGCGTCCGGGAACGATACGACGACCCGATGCGTCGCCCGGCCCGATCCCGGACCCGCCAGCCGCCCCCGCCCCGGCAGCACCCGCACGCCCGCCGCCTGCAGCTTGGACCGGATATCCGAGGACTGCGCCAGCGCCAGTGCCTTCACCCGCTCGTTGACCTCCGGCAATCGCACCTCGGCCTGGCTCGGGTCGAGCGTGATCCCCAGGTCCCGGGAGCGCCGCAGATCGGTCCGAACACCGGTGGAGGCGATGAAGGTCTTGGACGGTACGCAATCCCAGAGCACACACGCCCCGCCGATACCGTCGGAATCGATCAGCACAACCTGCGCCCCGTGCTGGGCCGCG
Source organism: Nocardia grenadensis NBRC 108939 (assembly GCF_001613445.1). Lineage (GTDB taxonomy): Bacteria > Actinomycetota > Actinomycetes > Mycobacteriales > Mycobacteriaceae > Nocardia > Nocardia grenadensis. The sequence goes on along the minus strand of NZ_BDCJ01000008.1, from coordinate 34,569 downwards.
ACCAGCGCCGCTTCGTAGCCTGCCGGTCCGCCACCGATGATCGCAATGCGGGTCATACATTCCCCTTGTCCTAATCACCCGCGCGCGGCGCGCGGCGGCTTCGCGGCCTTCACTCGCCGAGACCAGCCTAGTAGGTGCTGCCTACCGCACCCCAGCGGCATTCCGTGCGGGCCGCGGCGCAGCCGGAGGCAGCCCCGGCGCGCGCCCCGCGCACGCTCCCGGCCTGGTCGCACCGGCTCGCCGGCGGCCCGAAGCACGTCCCGGAACGCGATTTACGACGCCCCGTACCGGTGAGAGCGAACACACAACTAAGCTGCCGGTGTGCCGATCTACGCTGCCTACGGGTCCAATATGGACTCGACCCAGATGCTCGAGCGCTGTCCGCACTCCCCCATGTCCGGGACGGGCTGGCTGGAGGGCTGGCGCCTCACCTTCAGCGGGGACGATATCGGCTGGGAAGGTCCGCTCGCCACCGTGGTGGAGGAACCCGGTTCCCGGGTCTTCGTCGTGCTCTACGACGTCTCCCCCGAGGACGAGCAGCGGCTCGACCGTTGGGAGGGCTCCGATTTCGGAATCCACCGCAAGATCCGGCTCCGCGTGACCCCCAGCCCCGGCAGCGGCAGCGACCCGATCCTCGCCTGGCTGTACGTTCTCGACGCCTACGAAGGCGGGCTCCCGTCGGCGCGTTATATCGGCGTGATGGCCGACGCCGCCGAGAAGGCGGGCGCCCCGGAGGAGTATGTACACGCCCTGCGCACCCGCAACAGCCGGAACGTGGGCCCGGGCAACAACTTCAGTTGAATTGGCGGCGCCTCCGGCGCCGCGGGGTCGAGGCCCCCTCGGTCCCGCCGTTCAGGCCTCGAGACTCGCGGCTACGCCGCGTGCACTTCGAGGCCTGAACGGCGGGACGGGCCTCGACCCTTTCAGGGCCTCGTAAGACTCGGCACCGAAAGGGTGACCTTGTTCGCGAAGGCGATCACACGCCAGCCGGCTCGGGCAGTCGAGTCGGCATCCGACCCGGACATCGAATGCCGACGCAACCCACATGCGTCGAGTTTGCGAGACACCTCAAAGGGTTTAGGCCCGTCAAGGGGGCCTCAACCCCGCGACGCCGCAGGCGGCGCCGGATTACAGCCCCGCTTGCAGGACGATATTGGTGAACGTCCGCACTCCCACCGGCAGCGCCCGCTCGTCGAGATCGAATGTCGGCTGGTGCAGGTCGAGCTGGGGGCCTTCGCCGGGCCAGACACCGAGCCGGGCCATGGCGCCGGGGACTTCCTCCAGGTACCAGGAGAAATCCTCGCCGCCGCCGGATTGCGGGGTGTCGGCGAGAGCGTCGGGGCCGATGGCGCGGACCGCGTCACTGAGCATGCGGACCGAGTGTTCGTCGTTGACCACCGGGGGCACACCGCGCCGGTAGTCGAGCTGGTAGCGCACGCCGGTCGGCGCGAGCAGGCCCTCGACGATCTCGCGCACCATCGGTTCGAGCAGTGACCAGGTGGCGTGGTCGCCGGTGCGGACGGTGCCGGTGAGCATGCCGGTCTGCGGGATCGCGTTCGGGGCCTTGCCGGCGCTGACCGCGCCCCACACCATGACCGTGCTGGTACGGGGGTCGATCCGGCGGGTGAGCAGGCCGGGCAGACCGGTGATGACAGTGCCGATCGCGTACACGAGGTCGCTGGTGAGGTGCGGGCGGGAGGTGTGCCCGCCGGGCGAATCCAACACCAGTTCGACGGTATCGGCGGCGGAGGTGATGGCACCGACCCGGATACCGACCTTGCCGGCTTCCAGCCGCGGATCGCAGTGCAGGGCGAAGACCCGGTCCACGCCGGTCATCGCGCCCGCCCCGACCATATCGATGGCGCCGCCGGGCATGACCTCCTCGGCGTGCTGGAAGATCAGCCGGACCCCGACCGGTAGATCGAGGTCGGCCAGGGCCAGGGCGGTCCCGAGCAGGATGCTGGTGTGCGCGTCGTGGCCGCAGGCATGCGAGACGCCGGGCACCGCCGAGGCGAAGGGCCGGCCGGTGAACTCCTGGAGCGCCAGTGCGTCCATATCGGCGCGCAAAGCGATCCGCGGCGCGTCCTCGGGACCGATATCGCAGATCAGACCGGTACCGGTCGGCAGCACCCGGAACGAGAGTCCGGCCTTCGTCAGCCAGGTGCCGACGAATTCGGTGGTCGCGAACTCGGTGCGGGATAATTCCGGGTTGGCGTGGATGTGCCGGCGCCACTGGACGAGATCGACCGTGTGCTCGGCCAGCCACGCCGTCACCGCGTCCTGTCCGTCTCGCACCGTACGGCCGGTTGTGCTCACCGAATGTCCTCCTGTCGTAGAACGAGCAGCTGTGAACCGCTTCTCCACGTGCGCGGATCGCCCGTACACGTATCGTCCGCGGCCGGGACCGCGGTACATACCGGCGGTTCCGCTATCCCCCGGGGAACGGCCGTATCCACCAGTTTCGCACCGCTGCCCGATCCGTGCGCGGCGGCATCCCGGCCGTACCCGCGCATCCGGCGGAGGTATGAGCGTCCCGGTCGCCGCCCGGCCGGCTCGCTCGCGGCTAGTTCGAGGCGAATGCCAGGTTATCGGGAGTGGTCGGCACCGCGAGGCCGGCCAGCGCCGTGGCGTGTAGGGCGCGTTTGATGACGGGCAGGCTGGGCGTCCGATTGGCGGCCAGTCCGGCGGCCCGCTCCACCGCGGCGGCGCGTAGCGCCCCGGCCTCGGCGACGTCGTCCACGATACCCGCCGCCCGGGCTTCCGCCGCGCCGAACCGGTGGCCGGTGGTCATCGCGGCGACCGCCACCTGATTGGTCAACCGGCTGCCGAGCAGGGCGTTCATCCCGACGGTGAACGGCATCCCCAGATGTACCTCGGGTAGGCACCAGAAACCGCGATCGGCGCGCATCACCCGGAAATCGTGGGATGTGGCGAGCATGGCACCGGCACCGAAGGCGTGACCGTTGACGGCCGCGACGGTGGGCAGTGGAAACGCGAGGAGCCGGCTGAACACGCTGTGCACGCGGTCGAGGTAGCCGTGCATCCGGTCGAGGTTCGCGAACAGCCAGTCGGTGTCGAGTCCGTTGCTGAAGAACTTGCCGGTGGCGGTTGTCACCAGCGCGGCGGGACCCTCGACGGCCACCACGGTGTCCAGCAGCGCGTGCGTCTCGTCTATCCATTCGTGGCTGAAGCGGTTCTCGCTGTCGGTCTGGCCCTCGTTGCCCAGCGACAGCACGAAAACGTTCCCATCACGTTCCAGGTACGGCATCTGTGCAGCGTATCGGCGATGGGCGCCGGAGACCTCACCGACGCAGGCGGTTCGGGCGGGCCGACCGCGCGGGAGGCCATACACTGGCCGCCATGCTTGCCGAAGAGGCCGCCGAGGAGATCGCGGTCCGGTCGTCCGTGGATCGACACCGGGTCGCGGTGGTGCTGGGTTCGGGCTGGCAGGACGCCGCCGCCGAACTCGGGACCCCCAACGCCGAGATACCGATGCCGGAGCTGCCCGGATTCGCCGCGCCCACCGCGCAGGGTCATGTGGGGCGGGTGGTGTCGGTATCGGTCGGTGCTACCCATGCCCTCGTGCTCATGGGGCGCCAGCACCTGTACGAGGGTCATTCCGCCGAGGAGGTCGTGCATCCGGTGCGGACCGCGGTAGCGGCGGGCGCGGAGACGGTGATCCTCACCAACGCCGCCGGCGGAATCCGCCCGGGTATGCGGGTCGGGGAGGCCGTGCTGGTACGCGATCACCTGAACCTCACCGGTACGACGCCGTTGACCGGACCCGCCTTCGTCGATCTGGTCGACGCCTGGGACCCGGGGCTGCGTGATCTCGCGCGCCGCGTCGATCCGGACCTGACCGAGGGCGTGTACGCCGGACTCACCGGGCCGCAGTACGAGACGCCCGCCGAGATCCGCATGCTGGCCACGATCGGGGCCGATCTGGTGGGGATGTCGACGGTGCTGGAAGCCATCGCGGCGCGCGCCCTCGGTGTCCGACTGCTCGGCATCTCCCTGGTCACGAACCTGGCGGCCGGGGTGACGGGTGCGCCGCTGGCCCACGCCGAGGTGCTCGCGGAGGGTCGCGCGGCGGCACCGCGTCTGGGCAAATTGCTGCGCGGTGTGCTGGAGCAGCTGTAGATGCTGACCTTCGGCACGGCGGGTCTGCGCGGGCCGCTGGCTCCCGGCCCGGACGGGATGAACGAGACCACGGTGGCGCGGGCGAGCGCCGGGCTCGCGGCCTGGTTGCGGGACCGCTGCCTCGGCGGCGGCACGGTGGTCGTCGGCCGGGACGCCCGGCACGGGTCCGCGGAATTCGCGGCGGTCACCGCCGAGGTACTGGCCGCGGCCGGTTTCGCGGTGACCCGGCTACCCGAACCGCTGCCGACCCCGGTCACCGCCTTCGCCGTACGTGAATCGGGTGCGGTGGCAGGTGTGCAGATCACCGCGTCACACAATCCGCCCGGCGACAACGGCTACAAGGTCTTCGTCGACGGCGGCACCCAGCTGGCGCCGCCCGCCGATACCGAGATCGAGCAGCGGATCACGGCGGTCACCGAACCGATCGGACGCGAACCCGTCGCCGCGTCGGGGGGTGCCGTCCTGTCGCATTACCTGGCGCGGGTAGCGCAGCTACCCCGGCTGATCGGCGGCGACGGGGAACGCTCCGCGATCCGGATCGCGTTCACGCCGATGCACGGTGTCGGCGGCGCCACCGCCGTACACGCGCTCACCGCCGCCGGTTTCACCGATATCCACGCGGTCACCGAACAGTTCGCGCCCGACCCCGATTTTCCTACGGTGGCCTTCCCGAACCCGGAGGAGCCGGGTGCGGCGGATCTGCTGCTGCGACTGGCCGAGCGGGTGGATGCCGATCTGGCCGTGGCGCTGGATCCCGACGCCGACCGCTGCGCGCTGGGTGTCCCCACGCCGGACGGCTGGCGCATGCTGCGCGGGGACGAGACCGGCGTGCTGCTGGCCGACGATGTGCTGCGTACGGCGACCGCGGACCCACTGGTCGCCACCACGATCGTCTCGTCGCGTCTGCTCTCCCGGCTGGCGCCGGCGCGGGGCGCCCGCTACGCCGAAACCCTCACCGGGTTCAAATGGCTGGCCCGCGCGGGCGACGGCCTGGTCTACGCGTACGAGGAGGCGATCGGGCACTGTGTGGACCCGGCCACCGTCCGCGACAAGGACGGTGTCTCCGCGGCCGTGCTGGCCGCCGACCTGGTGTCCCGGCTGGGTACCCGCGGCCGCACCTTGAACGACGAGCTCGACGATCTGGCCGTCGAATTCGGTGTGCACGCCGGCGATCAGGTCTCGCTGCGCCTGCCCGATCAGCGGGCCGCCGCCACGGTCGTGGCGGCACTACGGGCCGCACCGCCGGGAACACTGGCCGGGACCATGGTCGACTACACCGATATGGCCACACTGCGAGGCCGGATGCGCACCGACGCACTGGTCTTCACCGGTGACGGTGTGCGGTTGGTCGTCCGACCCTCGGGCACCGAACCGAAGCTCAAATGCTATCTGGAGGTGGTGCACCCGGTTGCCGGCCCGGCCGGCTTGCGGTCCGCCAGAGATGCTGCGCAGGAACGGCTTTCGGAGTTGCGCGACTACTGCCGCACCCTGGCCGGCTGAGCCGGGTTCAGCGCGGACCGAACTGACGATCCCCGGCGTCGCCGAGTCCGGGCACGATATAGGCGTCGTCGTTGAGCCGGTCGTCGATCACGCCGGTCACCAGCCGGACCGGATATCCCGAGCCCGCCAGCGCCGCGATACCTTCCGGCGCCGCCACCACACAGACGGCGGTGATGTCGAGCGCGCCCCGGTCGGCGAGCAACCCGAGCGTGTGCAGCATGGAGCCGCCGGTGGCCAGCATCGGGTCCAGCACCATCACCGGTGTGGTGGACAGGTCGTCGGGCAGCGATTCCAGATACGGCACCGGCCGGTGGGTCTCCTCGTTCCGGGCGACACCGACGAAACCCACCTGGGAGTCCGGAATGAGATCGGTGGCGGCGTCGACCATACCGAGCCCGGCCCGCAGGACCGGGACCAGCAGCGGCGGCCGGGCCAGTCGTACGCCGCGGGTGGCCGCGACCGGCGTGGTGATATCGAAATGTGCCACGGGCGCGTCCCGCAGCGCCTCGTAGACCAGGAGTCTGGACAGGTCCCGCAGGGCGGCCCGGAAGGCGGGATCTGGGGTGCGTTCGTCGCGGAGCGTGGTGAGCAGTATGGCCACGAGCGGATGATCCAGCGTGTGCGTGCGCATGAGGGAACGATAAAGTCGACCTGATAGCGGCGGCCGTCGCGCCGTGACTTTCCGCGGGAATCGAATTCCGCGGAACCGTGCGGGAAGCCGACGCGTCGAAACCGGTAGATGACATACTCTGCCCGTTAACGAAGTCGATGGGGGAACCTCTGATGGTGAACATCTCAGCCGATGCCGAGGGCATCGCGGCCTACGGCACCACCGCCGGGGTGATGGCCTCCGAACTGGCGGCGGCGGGGACCGGGGCCGCGGGCGCGGCGCCCACGGTGCTGGGGCCGATCTTCGGTCTGATCGGTGGCGATTTCCTCGCGGCGTACGCGGCCGCGCACGCCGGCCATGTGGCGACGATCGGCCAGTTGTCCGCGGTGCTGGGCACGATGAGCGGGGCGGCCGGCGTGGCCGCGGTGAGTTACACCGAGGCCGACATCAGCACTGCGGCCGCCCTGCGCGGTGCTGCCGGGGAGTGACCCGGTGATCGATATCAATACACTGGCCAGGCCGATTCTCGACCTGCTCGCCGGCTTCGGCACCGGTGTGCTGGCCACCGGCGGCCCCGGCGACGCGCTGCGTACCGCGTCCACGGCCATCGACCAGGTCCATGCGCTGGGCCGCGGCGGCATCAATCAGATGAATACCGCCTGGGACGGCACCGGCGCGGATGCCGCGACCGCGAAGGCGCTGCGCGTGCAGACCTCGGCCGCGAGCATCTCCGACCGCGGCAACGAGATGGCGACCGTGATGGGCCAGGCCGCGGCCCATGTGGAGACCGGCAACAAGGACCTCACCGCCATCGCGCAGTCGTTCGTGAACACCGCCGCCGCGGCCGCACCCGCCCTGGGCACCCCGGCGGGTATGTCGTTGCTGGTGGGTTCCGCGATCGACCATCTGGGCCAGGCGCTGGGCGTGGTGGGCCGGGTGCAGAACGAACTGCAGACCCAGACCTCCTCGATGAACGAGCTCACCCCGCCACCGCCCACCCCGTCGGCGGCGAGTACCGCGCCGGTGAGCGCCCAGGCCGTGTCGACGGCGACGTCGGGGCTGAGCTCCGCGGCCGGGATGGCCGGTTCGATGATGAGCACCGCCATGTCGTCGAGCCCGGGCGGCACCACCACCTCCGGGACCCCGCAGAAAACCGCTACCTCGACCGGTACCGCCACAGGTGAGGGCGTGAAGATCACCCTGCCGGACGGCAGTGTGGTGGAGGCGCCGAACGAGAAAGCGGCCACCGCGGTGAAATCGGCCCTGGGCACGCTCGGCACCCCCTACGTCTGGGGCGGCAACACTCCCGGTGCCGGGCTGGACTGCAGTGGGATGACCAAATACGCCTACGGCGAGGCCGGCGTGGAACTGCCCCGGCTGGCCCATGAGCAGGCCAACGGCGCCACCCCGGTATCGCCGGGCGATCTCATGCCCGGCGATCTCGCGGTATGGGACGGCCATGTGGCGATGGTGGTCGGCAACGGCCAGTTGATCGAGGCCGGTGATCCGGTGCAGATCAGCTCGGTCCGGACGGAGAACAGCGGGATGGAATTCCTCGGGTTCTACCGGCCCACGGAATGAACCGCGGCAGCACCGGCACCCGCTGGGGACGGACATCCGATCATGACGACTGGACAGAATTATGAGTGAGCAACAGCTTCCCGAGGTACCGAATGTCACGATGGCGGTCAGCCGGAATCGGGCCGGCACGCTGTCGGTACGCGCCACCGACCAGGGGATGCCGGTGGAGATCAAATTCGAGCGCAGCGAATACCGTTACGGCGCCCAGGCTCTCGCCGACGAAATCCTGCGGCTGACCCGCCGCTCCACCATCGCGGCCAAGGCCAAGCGCCGGGAACTGCTGGCGGAGAACGGAATGCCGGCCGACATCCTGGATCAGCTCGGTCTGCCCACCCGCCAGCAGGCGGTCGACGAACTGGACCGGATGGACGATGCCGATACCGGCCCGACCAGCTGGATGAGGCCGGTATGAGCGGCCCGCACGTGCGCCACCACCACAGCGGATGCCCGCTCGGACCCAGGAGAGATGTATGAGCGCGGAGATGGACGCCCTGGTCGCCGGTGCCACGCGGAAGCTGGAAGCACTGGAAGCGGCGCTGTACGGACTCAAACAGGTCCGCGGCCGGTTCGGCACCGAGGACGGGATGGTGACCGCCGAGGTCGACAGCGACGGCGCCCTGGTGAGTTTGCAGCTCACCGAGGCAGTGACCGCGCTACCGCCCGCCGAAGCCGCCCAGCTCATCATCTGGGCCTGCCGGCAGGCCGCCGAGGATGCCGGTGGGCAGCGTTCGGAGGTCGTTACCGCGCTGAACGAGTCGTTCGCACCGGCGCCCCCGGGAGTGGTCGACCCGACCGGAACCGGGCCGGACGGCATCTGATCGGGCAGCCCGCCCGCCCGCCTGCCGATACCGTGCGGACCGTCTGGCTCCGGAGACTCCCCCGCCCGCCGCAACTGTGCATAGGCCAGGGGTGGGCTCCGCTCCGCCGGACCTATTAGGCTTCCGCGTATGGCTTCTGGAGACATCGTCCCGATCGAGCTCGGTCTGACCGACGGCGATCTTGTCACCCTGTGGGCACCGCGCTGGCGTGACGGTGACGACGAGTGGGAGGCGTTCCTAGGACATGAGGACGCCCTCTACGGCTTCGAGTCCGTGGCCGAACTAGCGGCCTTCATCCGGACCGACTCCGACAACGACCTGATCGATCACCCGGCGTGGAAGGTGGTCGCGGGCCTATCGGCCGCCGAACTCGAGCCCGGCGACAACTACTCCTTCGATCTGGTCGGTGTACCGGAACTGGCCGCCGGTGACCCGGATGTGGACACCGTCGCCGAGTTGGAGGACACCTTGGCCATGGTGCGCAATATCGGCGAGGTCTGCGAGCTCGAAACGGTCACCAAATTCTTCGGTTCGCACCCGTCGCTGGGTGCCCTGGCCGGCGGCACCAATATGTTCGTGGGTCGCGACGGCGAGGAACTGTGGGACCAGATCGGCGCCGCGGTGGCCAAGAGCTGGGACGACGTGCTCGACGCCATCGACTCGGTGGTGCGGGTACCCGAGGTCGACGCCGAGGCGGTCGCCCTGGCCGAGGCCGAGCTGCTGGCCGCCGAGGAGAACGTGGTCGATGCCGACGACGCGGCCGACACCGACGACGACAGCGATTTCGAGCCGGTCGACCTGGACGACGAAGACGACGACGACGCGGAGCTCACCTTCTGGGAAGAAGTCGGGATCGACCCGGTCAAGATCGTGACGGCCGATACCGAATACTTCACCCTGCGTTGCTATCTCGACGACGAACCGATTTTCCTCGGCGCCAAGAACGCCATCTCGGTGTTCGCCAGTGAGCGTGCACTCGCACGGTATCTCGCCGACGACCACGAACACGATCTGGTACGCATCAGTACCTTCGCCGAGGTGCAGACCGCAGCCATCGACGGATCGCTCGAGGTGGAGGTCACCGAGGAGAACGTCTACGTGCTTCCCGGCCTGGCCGATGACCTGGCCGAGGGGCCGGAAGCGGTCGATACCGAGCAGCTCGACCTGGTCCTGGAGTTGTTCTCCGATGCCGCCGACTACGCCGACGACGACGCGGTGGAACAGGCGCTGGCCAAATCGACCCCGCTCGGCTGGTATGTGTCCTACCTGCTGCACCCGGACCCGACCCGGATGGCGCCCAACCCGCCGTTCGACGCGGAAGCGCGTGCCTGGCGCGAACTCGAACGCAATTTCGAGTCACGCCTGTCGCCACGCTGACCTGCCCGCGGCGGCCGGGCCCGTAGGTCTCGATGTGGACACACGGCGTGACATTCGGTCGATAAACCGGCGGCGACTGGGCAAACTGACTGGCCAGCGGCGTTTGTTTGCGTGGTCATTGCCCGGATGCCGACGCCACGCCGCCGCATCAGGGCGGATGTACTAAGGAGGACGCATGCCGACAGTGCGGATCGAGCTGGACCAGGATCTGCTGGCGGCCGCCGGGGCCATCATGGGCACGGCGTCGAACAAGGCGACCATTCACGAGGCACTGCGCCGGATCGTGGTGCACGAGCGGCAGCTACGGCATTTCGAGCGGCTGGCGGCGTCGGCGCTGAACCGTTCCCCGCAGCCCGCGGTGGTCGACGGCTGATCCGGCCGGGCCTCCGCCCCGGGCCCGGCCGGGCCCTCCGGAACTGTCGGTACCCGCTGGCATGATGACCCCGGAATCTGGAGGGGGAATCATGCCGGTACCGATCACCGATCTGCCCAGGACACAGCGGCCGCGGGAACGCCTGTGCGCACTCGGTCCCCAGGCGTTGAACGACGGTGAACTGCTCGCCCTGCTGCTCGGCCAGGGCCGCCGGGGCGAGAGCGCGGTCGAGCTCGCCCTCGCCCTGCTCACCGAGTTCGGCGGAGTCGGTGGGCTGGCCTCGGCCCGGCCCGAGGAACTGCTGCGCCGGCCCGGCGTGGGAGTGGCCAAGGCCACGGCCATCGCCGCCGCGTTCCAGCTCGCCGCCCGGGCCCGCAGCAGCACGCAGGCCCCGGCACCGCTGCTGCGCCCCGACGATGTGGCCCAGGAGGCCGCCCCGCTGTTCGCCGGGGCCCGGGTGGAGCGACTGCTGGTGCTGATCTGCGATGCGCGCAACCGGCCACGGCAGCGGATCTTCGTCGCCGAGGGCGCCATCGACGAGGTCGCGGTACCGGTGCGCGAGATCCTGAACACGGTCCTGCGCCACGACGGTCGCGCCTTCGCACTGGCGCACAACCATCCCTCCGGCGACCCGACTCCCAGCCCGGATGATCGCCGGGCCAGTACGCTGCTCGCCGCGGCGGCACAAACGGTCGGCCTGCGGTTCCTGGACCATGTGGTGATCGCGGGTGACAGCTGGCGGCGGGCGGCCCCGTTCGAGGATGCCTTCCCGTGAAGCCGCCCCACGGCCCGATCGGTAACGCACGAGGATCCCGACCGTGTCGAATCGATCGGCTCTCGCCCGGCGCCGGCTTCTCCGCGCTCCCCCTGCCGTAGAGCGTCGTCGGGTCACACGAGCCGCTACGACCGCCCGTACACCGCGACGGCCGATTCCGCCGACGACGCCCCACAGCGTGGGCACACCCGGCCTCGGTTGTCTCCACCCGGGCCGGGACGCGCCTGCCGGGGATCCGCGGACCTGGTCACCGGGCCACGGCTACGGACACCCGTGTGTGAACCACGGCCGGTCAGGTGGGCGGTTCGACGGCCACGGCAGCCGCCGGCGCTCCGGGCTCCTCGCGGTCCCGGCGGCGACCGGCCGCCAGCCGCGAGCCGATCAAGCCCTGCCGGGGCGCGAACAGATACACCGCGGTGAAGACGATGCCCTGGGCCAGCACAATGGTGGCTCCGGGTGCGGTATCGGCGTAGTAGCTCACGTACAGGCCGGTGACCGCGCAGACCGCGGCGAGCGCCGGGGCGATCACCAGCATCCGCCCGAACCGATCGGTGAGCAGGTAGGCGGAGGCACCGGGAATGATCAGCATGGCCACCACCAGGATCACCCCGACCGCCTGCAGAGCCACCACCGAGGTCAGCGCGAGCAGGCCAAGCAGTGCCGCGCCCAGGACGCGCGGGTTCAGGCCGAGGGCGTAGGCGTGGGTGGGGTCGAACGCGTACAGCGTGAAATCGCGGCGTTTGAGCACGAGCACGACGAAGACCAGCGCGGCCAGCCCCGCGATCTGGGCCAGTTCCCCCTGGCTCACGCCCAGCAGATTGCCGAAGATGATGTGGTTGAGGTCGGTATTGCTGGGCGTCACCGAGACGAGTACCAGGCCGAAGGAGAACAGCGTGGTGAACACGATGCCGATGGCGGCGTCCTCCTTGACGCGGCTGGTGTCGCGGACCACGCCGATCAACCCGACCGCCAGGAATCCGAAGATCACCGCCCCGACGGCGAACGGCGCCCCCGCGATATAGGCCAGTACCACGCCCGGCAGCACCGCGTGCGAAACCGCGTCTCCCATCAGTGACCAGCCCACCAGGACCAGCCAGCAGGACAGCAGTCCACAGACGACGGCCGCGACTAGGCCGGCGGTGAGCGCGCGCACCATGAACGCGTAGCGCATCGGCTCGAGCAGGAATTCGATCAGGTCCATCCCGTTCACCGCTGTCCGATGACGTCGAGACCGAAGGCGAGGGCGAGGTTCTCCGGCCGCAGCGCCTCCTCCGGGGCGCCGTGGACGAGCACCCGTCGCATCAGCAGTACGGCCTCGTCGGCCAGGCCGGGTAGGGCGTGCAGGTCGTGGGTGGAGATCAAGACGGTGGCCCCGTCGGCCGCGAGTTCGCGGAGTAGCCCGGTGATCGTCGCCTCGGAGCGTTTGTCCACCCCGGCGAACGGTTCGTCGAGCAATAGGATCCGGGCGCCCTGCGCGATACCGCGGGCCACGAACGCGCGTTTGCGCTGGCCACCCGAGAGCCGACCGATCTGGCGGTCGGCCAGCTCGGTCAGTTCGACCCGTTCCAGCGCCTCGTCCACGGCCGCCCGGTCGGCCCGGCTCGCCCGACGGGTGAACCCCATCCGGCCGTAGCGGCCGGTGGTCACCACATCGCGCACCGACAGCGGGAACGACCAGTCCACGGCCTCGTTCTGTGGGACATAACCGAGGAGCCCGGCCCGCCTGGCCGCGACCGGTGCGGCCCCGCCGATCCGGACGGTGCCGCGGTCGGGAGTGATCATTCCCATGAGGGTTTTGAACAGGGTCGATTTCCCGGACCCGTTCATCCCGATGAGCGCGCAGACGCGGCCGGCGTCCACCGTCAGCCGGACCTGGTCGAGTGCCTGGACCTCTCGGTAGTAGACGGTGACGCCGTCGACGTCGATGGCGGGGACTGTCATGGCCTGCTCCCGGTGAGTGCTGCGGCTATGGTTTCGGCGTCGTGCCGGATCAGGTCGAGATAGGTCGGCACCGGACCGTCGGCCGCCGACAGCGAATCCACGTAGAGCACCCCGCCGAATCTCGTCCCGGTGGCCTCGACGACCCGGCGCATCGGGGCGTCGGAAACGGTGGATTCGCAGAACACCGCCGGGACCTCATGGTCTCGGACATATTCGATGACCCGGGTGATCTGCTGCGGGGTGGCCTGCTGCTCGGCATTGACCGGCCAGAGATAGTACTCCGACAGGCCCGCGTCACGGGCCAGGTAGGAGAAGGCACCCTCGCAGGTCACCAGCGCGCGCCGGCGGCGGGGCAGGTTCGCGAGGTCGGTGACGAGTTCGTCGTGGACCTGCTGCAACCGCTGCTTGTAGGCCTCGCCGTTGGCGTGGAAGTCCGCCGCGTGTTCGGGCACGAGGCGAGAAAAGGCCGCGACCATATTGTCCACATAGACGCGCACGTTGAGCGGTGACATCCAGGCGTGCGGATTGGGCTTCCCGGCGTAGGCGTCGGAGGTTATCGGGACCGACGCGACCCCTTCGCTCACGGTGATGTGCTCGGCGTCCAGGTCGGCGACGAACCGACCGAACCAGGCTTCCAGGTTCATGCCGTTGTCGAGGATCAGATCCGCTTTGGCGGCGCGTTTGATATCGCCCGGAGTGGGCTCGTAGCTGTGGATCTCGGCACCGGGCTTGGTGAGCGACTGCACCTCGAGGTGCTCGCCCGCGATATTCGACGCGATATCGGCCAGCACGCTGAAGGTGGTGGCGACGACCGGTTCACCGGTACGCGGCAGATGGAAGGTATCGCAGGCGGCGAGCACGACGGTGAGGCCGCAGGCCGCGAGCACGGCGGCGATCCGGGGAAACACCTGCATACCGAACCACCCGCCTTCCGCGCTCTGATGATAAGTTCGGTAACCCTAATTTACAACTTCGCTTACGAAAAGAAGGTTCAGGGGGCACCCGTAACGGCCACGGGCAGCGGCGCAAAACATTCCTACCAGCACTGATCCGACCGCGCCGCACAACCCGGGCAGCGCTCTGAGTTATTGATCACCCGCTGTGCCGGAAGTCCACTGCCGAGGCTCCAGGCCGAGGCGTGGGCCTCGGAGATCATCCGGCCGATTCGTATCACCGCACAGTGGGCCGCCGGAATCATGGCCAGCACTATCAGATTCCAGGAAACCGGCAGCTACGGGGCGGAAATTCGACCGATCAACACGGGTTTCGGTGTCTCCTACGCACTTCCGGTGATCGTGGCTGGTCTGCTGACACAGCCCGGGGATATGCTGCTGCTCGAGAATCCCGAAGCCCATCCGCACCCGGCGGGTCAGTCGCGCCTCGGCCAGTTCTTGTCAAGGGTGGCGGGCAGCGGGGTACAGGTAGTAATCGAGACACACAGCGACCATGTGCTGAACGGAGCACGTCTGGCCGTAGCAGAAGCCGAGTCGCTACAGGCCGGCGATATGGTGGTGCACTATTTCGATCGGGACGGCGTCGCGCCGATCCAGATCAACGACAAGGGCGAGCTGGACCATTGGCCCAGCGGCTTCTTCGACCAAATCGAAAGCGACCTGGGGAGACTCGCCCGTGCGAGACGCCGCTGATCGGTACCGCACGGTTGTCGACGAGGACAGCCTCGCGCTCGACTCCCGGATGGCCTTGACCGCTGCGACCACTCGGGCCGGCATCGGTTCGCCCGAAGGGTGGTGTGGCAGCCACCGCATGTATCCGGCGTGGTGCGGCGGCCTCGCAGGACAAGATGCAGGGCCGCCGGTACAGCGCGTCCTATGGGCGGTCGAGTTCGCCGGTTCGCAGGGTTGCGGTGAAGGCGTCCCATTCGGCGGGGGTGAAGACGAGGGCGGGGCCGGCCGGGTTCTTCGAATCGCGGACACCGACCATGCCACCGTCGAGGAAGGCGGCCTCCACGCAGTCCTTGCCGCCGCCGCTGCGACTCGATTTGAACCACCGGGCCGTGGACAGGTCTGCGGTCATGCTCGGTACTCCCTGGCTGCTATCTGCCTTATCAGGCGTTTGCTGGCTGCAACATCAAGCGACGATTGCCGGATGGCCTCGTACGCCTGACGATACCGGCTCACATCCTTGGCGCGCTCTAGGTACATATCACCTGCGTAGGATTCGATATAGACGACTGTTGGCGAGTTCTCACGTCCCTTGGCGTTCCGACCGAATTCCAGGATCGTGAACGGTCCGGTCGGAATGCCGGTGGGAAACCCCACTGCAAAGGGGAGCACGGATACCGTCACGTTGACGGGCATGTTCGCCAAGTGATTCAACTGCGCGCGCATCACCTTGGCGTCACCGACCACTGTTCGCAGGACCGATTCGTGGATCACCAGTTCCACTCCAGCAGGCTGAGTCTTACGGGTGATGAG
This sequence comes from Nocardia grenadensis NBRC 108939, assembly GCF_001613445.1. GTDB lineage: Bacteria > Actinomycetota > Actinomycetes > Mycobacteriales > Mycobacteriaceae > Nocardia > Nocardia grenadensis. The sequence goes on along the minus strand of NZ_BDCJ01000008.1, from coordinate 19,019 downwards.
CGCCTGACGCTTCCTCCTGAGTTCGATGCGCCTTTCTCGCACCTCCTCGGTTTCGTCCGGCAAGTGCGCGCGTTCGATCGCGCGAGCATAGTCGGGGGTTTGAAACAGGCCGGACAGCATATCCGGCCGGAAGATGGTCAGCTGCTTGGCCGAGGATTCGAGTCCGACGTACACGTTGAAGCCGCGAAACATGACATCGTCGAACTCCTGCCACCAATTCTTGACTGCCGCCTGCCTCGCCAGGCTGGTCAAGGCGGCAATGACTCCGGCGTCGTCGATACCGTAGATCCGGCAGAGCGCCTCCACATACGGCACCCGGATACCGGCGAGTCCCCGCTCGATCCGCGAGAGCGTGCTCACCGAGAGCTGGATCAGCGGGGCCACATCGTCGAGGTTCATATTCACCGCTTCGCGGGCTTCCCGGAGGTAGCGCCCGAGCTGGCGGCGGGGCAGGGTGGTCGAGCTGTCTTCTGGCACAGGGGTTCCTCGCTTTGCATTTCGAGCGATGGCCGTTTGCACGCTGCAACCCTTGTACGCAGCCTATGACAACCGCTCTGGCCTTTTGGACATACTGGGAAGCAATTGCGCGCTGCGCTTGTGCTGGCCTCGTGTCCGGTGGTGTGCTGGATTCACTCGGCAGCCAGGAATTTATCGAATCAGCAAGCCGCCCAAAAGATCCCCATCTCCGGTGCGACTGGTTCGAGACATTACCGCGAATTCTCAGGCAATCAAGTGGCAGTAATTCCGCACGTCGCCTCCGGCCGCCGGGCCCACCACCCACACCCGTCGACCGGGAGCCATAACCATGACGATCAACGGAGCAGGTCCACCCAGTAAGCCGGCCCGTCGGCCGGCGCGTACCGGCGCGGTACGAATACCGTGGGGTATTTGTGCCGGCGCGGCACGAATATCTCGCGGGCACCGTCCGGTTCGCGGCGTACACGCGGGCCATCGCCCTGGGACTTCGGCCGGCGACCATATCGTGCGGGTCCGCACGTGAGTACCCCGCGGCGCGCGGTGGCCGTGCGCGCCCACGGCAGCGATAGCGGCGATATCGACCGGTTATGCGATATCCACGCCCTCCGTGTCGTGTTCACGGCGTACATCGGGGCAGGGTCGGCGCACGCGCCGGTGATCGCCGCCCGCCATGCGATCGAACACGACGCCGACGTCGTCCTGGTTCCGGATCTCGGCACCGACGCGGCCCGGTCGCAGCCGTGGCGGGCGGTGACCCGGATCGCGGACCTGATCACCGCCTCGGCGGTGCTCGAATTCGGGTCCTGACCCATCCCTCGTCGCGGTAATCGATACCGCGCCGACCGGATGGCTGCTACCGGGGACTTCCCTGTTCCTATCCCGCGAATCCGCGGGTACGCGAGTCCACTTCTCGATCTCGATTGTCTGGAGTGTGTTCCGTCATGTCTTCTTCCCATGTCTCCGATCGTCGCGTTCTCGTGGTCGGTGCCGGTCCGTCCGGGCTCACCCTCGGTATCGAACTATTGCGCCGGGGTGTGGATGCCCGTGTCATCGACAAGCTGGACGGCCCGGTCACCACCTCGCGGTCGTTCACCGTGCACGCCCGCACGCTGGAGCTCCTCGAATTGGCCGGGGTGGTCGAGGAGTTCCAGGACCGCGGCCTGCGGGGTGAGTGGATGGACTACCACTTCCAGGGTGCCGCGGAGAAGGTGCGCCTGGATTTCACCGGTCTCGACAGCCGCTACCCGTACTACCGGGCATTGAGCCAGCAGGACACCGAGGAGATCCTGCGGCGCCGGTTCACCGGGCTGGGCGGGCTCGTCGACTGGCAGCGTGAGCTCGTCGCCGTCGATATCGGCCCCGGCGGTGCGGTCACCGCGACGGTGCGGGATTCGCGGTCCGGGCGCCTGGAAACAGTGCGACCACACTGGTTGATCGGCTGCGACGGGGTGCACAGCACCGTCGCAGCCACGCTCGGTGCGCCGGCCGATCGGGTCGAGTACGCCGGCACCACGATGCGGATGATGGATGTCCCACTCCGGGCCCGCCCGGACCGGCCGTTGGCGGCCGGGGGCATCGATTACCACATCACCCGTGATCGGATGCTGCTCACGACCGCACTACCGGGCGGTGTGTGGCGAGTGTTGATCAGCGAGACCGGTGACGCGCGGGAGGCCGATATGTCGGTGCCCGCCTTCCAGGCCGCTATCGACGAACACTTCGGTGGCGCAATGCGATTGGGCACCCCGCAATGGTCGTCGGTGTTCCGGACCCGGCGGCGGCTGACGTCCCGGTACCGAAACGGCCGCGTCCTGATCTGCGGGGACGCCGGGCACGAACGCTCCCCGGCCGGTGGGCAGGGGATGAACACCTCGATGCAGGATGCCTTCAATCTGGGGTGGAAACTCGCGGCGGTGGTCCACGGCGACTCCCCGGCCGCGCTGCTGGATTCGTATGAAGCGGAGCGGCGCCCGATCGCCGAACAGGTGAACGCGGGCACCCACGAATTGCATTCGGTGTTGATGAACCACGGGATGCCCCTCGCCGAACGTCTCGCCATGGCCCGCGAACCCGGGTTCACCGACCGTGCGGTCGCCCGGATCTCCGGCCTCGCCTACCGGTATCCGGCGGTCGCAGCCGCACACGCATCATCCGGGCACACGCGATTGGACGGTCTCGGAGCCGGGGACCGCGCGCCGGATGTGGAGATCACCCCGCGGCTGCGCCTGTACGAGAAGCTGCGGCATCCCGGGCATACCCTGCTGATCACCCACCGCGACCCGAACGCGGCCGCACACACCGCGGCGCTGGTCCACCGGTTGTATCCGCAATTCGGCCGCCGGGTGCAACCGGTGGTGATCACTCCACCCGGCCACCACCTGCCTGCCCCGGCCGAGGCGATCACCGCCGACAGCCGCCGGATCCACGAACTCTACGGCGCGCCCGACACCGACGCGCTGTGCCTGATCCGGCCCGACGGCTATCTGGCCTGCCGGACAACCGAGCACCGCAGCCTGCACGCCGCCCTACGCGCGACCTTCGCCTGATCCGCATCCCGGAACCTGCCACCGCAGAACCTGCCTCGCCGTGGCACTCCTCCGGCGCCTGCCCTCGAACCGCCACTTCGCTCGCCTGCCGCATCCCCGCCTGCCGCTCCCACTGGCCACTCCCCCGCCTGCCGCTCCCACCTGTCACTCCCGCACGTGCCGCACCCGCCTGCCTTGTCCTGTCGAGGTCGGTGTCCGGTTCACGGGCCGGTCCGCGCCGAACCCGTGCTGCCGGACCACCACCCCGGTAGCCCCTGTCCTCCGGAAGGAAACTCCCATGCCCTCGTTCCCTCCGCCACCGTCGGTCTCGCTTCCCCGCACCGGATCGTCGACCAGCTGCCCGGTCACACACGGCATCCCCGCCGAGACCGGTCCGCGGGTACCCCTCTACACCCCGGAATTCGCCGCCGACCCCCACGGCGCCTACCGCACAATGCGGAAACAGTTCGGTGATCTCGCACCCGTCGAACTCGCGCGGGGCGTACCGGCCACCCTCGTCCTCGGCTACCACACCGCACACCGCATCCTGCACGACCCCGACCATTTCCCCACCGACCCCCGCACCTGGCAGCACACCGTCCCAGCCGGCTGCCCGGTGCTGCCGATGATGCGCTGGCAGCCCGCGGCCCGGTACAACACCGGGGTCGCGCACACCCGCTACCGGCAGGCGTCCACGGCCGCTATCGACGCCATCGACGGACACGCCATGCACGCGACGGTGGAACACGTGGCAACCCCGTTGATCGACGCGTTCGCTACGTCCGGATCCGCGGAACTGGTCACCGACTACGCCCGGCCCCTCGTCATCACCGTCCTCAACCGGATCATCGGCTGCCCATCCGATATCGGGCAACGAATCGTCACGGGCACGGCCGCCCGCTTCGACACCGTCCGGGCCGCCGACGGCATGAACCTCCTGCACACCGCACTCGCCGAGCTGATCGCGCTCAAACACCGGTGCCCCGGTGACGACGCCACCACCCGCCTACTCACCCATCCCCACCACCTGGATGACGAAGAAGTACTGGCACAGTTGATGAGCTTCTACGGCGCGGGCGGCGTAGCCCAGCCCAACCTGATCACCAACACCATCCTGTTGATGCTCACCGACCCCCGCTTCGGTGGCAGTCTCCTCGGTGGCAGCCTGTCCACCCGCGACGCCCTCGACGAGGTGCTGTTCCACGACCCACCCATCGCAAATTTCTGCACCACCTACCCCCGCACCCCGCTGCTGATCGGTGATACCTGGCTGCCGGCGCAGCAACCCGTGGTGATCAGCCTCGCCGCCGCCAACACCGACCCTGCTCTGACCGGCGGCGACCCCACCGGTAATCGGGCACACCTCGCCTGGAGCGCGGGACCACACGCCTGCCCCGCCCGCACGCTCGCGTACCTGATCGTGCAAGACGCTGTCGATCAGCTCCTGGACGCGGTCCCGGATATGGAGCTCGCGGTCGCGCCCACGGAGTTGGCGTGGCGGCCCGGACCGTTCCACCGGGCGCTCACCGCCCTACCCGTCACCTTCCGGCCCACCCCACCGACCGGCCTCCGCCACGACGCCGGTGACCGCGGATGATCCGGTACTCGCTGGCCGTACATCAAGCCCTCGCGCTCTACGAGTCACAGCTCCGTCAGGCCGGCCCGCATGCCGAACCGCCCCACCCCCGACCTCGACTTGACCACCGCGGCGACTGCTCATCCGACCCGGCCGTCGATTCCATGGACCACGCCCTCGAGGCCCGCACCGCCCACACAAACCCACGCTCGGGCGGTGCGGAGGTATCAGGATAGTTGGGACGGTTGTGCTGTTGATAGCGGATTCGCTATCATCGGTGCGTGGTCGCATCGCGCAAGGTGCCGCTGACAACCGCGGCGAAACTCGTCCTCGACGCACGCACCCGTCGAGGACTTTCCCAGCGTGAACTCGCACAGCGCGCAAAGGTCGCTCAATCGAGCATCGCCAACATCGAGTCCGGTCGCAGACAGCCCTCCGTGGCGATGCTGGAACAGATTCTCGGGGCTGCCGGATTCCAGCTGGATACGGGACTCGTGAACACCGTGCGCCCAAGTGAGCTACTGGAACAGTACCGGGCGGAATTCGTGCGGGTGTTGGACCGGTATCCGGTCGTTCGAGCTTGGGTATTCGGTTCGGTCGCGCGCGGGGAGGATCGTCCGGGGTCCGACCTGGACCTGCTGGTCGAGCTCGACCCCAGCGCCTCGGTCGTCGATATCTTCGAATTGGACGAAGACATCGCCGAAGTTCTCGGTTGCCGAGTTGATGTGGTGACAACCACCGAAGTGGACGGGAATCGGCTACTACATCGCGGAATCGACCGCGATAATCTCCCGCTGGCCTTCGCCGCATGACCGAACGGCGCGTGGACGAGCGGCTACTCTATTTGGGTGCGACGCTCATCGAAATAGCTGATCTATGCGCCAGGGGGCGAGATGCTTACGACTCCGACGTCGCTGTGGCCCGAGCTTGTCAGTTCAGCGTGATCCGCTTGGCTGCCGGTCTCGAGCGGCTGGGAGACGATTGGCTGTCAACTCACCCGAGGGTCCCAATGCGGCTGATCAAAGGGATGCGCAATCGAATCGCACACGACTACTGGTTGATCGACGATGAGATCGTCTGGTCGGTAGTGGAAACACATGCGCCGGAGCTATATCGGCAGCTTGCTTCCGAGATCGAGGGTGCGCGACGCAGATTGGATGACGAGGTCGGTCCAGTGAGTTGACCCGACTCCTCGCCTCAGGTTGTTTCTGCTCAATCGGCCTCGGCCACGACACCGGTGACCGGACCGAAACCGAGGGCTGCTCCCCCGATATAAGGAGAACAACCCTCGGTATTCCGAATAGCTCAGCGGGCGAACAGCAACGCCCGCTTGACCTCCTGGATGGCCTTGGTGACCTCGATACCACGCGGGCAGGCATCCGTGCAGTTGAAGGTGGTGCGGCAGCGCCACACACCGTCGACCTCGTTGAGGATGTCCAGGCGCTCCCGGGCGGCCTCGTCACGGCTGTCGAAGATGAAGCGGTGCGCGTTCACGATCGCGGCCGGGCCGAAGTAGCTGCCGTCGTGCCAGTACACCGGGCAGGACGTGGTGCAGCAGGCACACAGGATGCACTTGGTGGTGTCGTCGAACCGGGCGCGGTCGGCCTGGCTCTGGATCCGCTCGAAGGTCGGCTCGTTACCGGAGGTGATGAGGTACGGCTTCACCGCCCGGAACGCGTCGAAGAACGGTTCCATGTCCACGACCAGGTCCTTCTCGACCGGCAGCCCGCGGATGGGTTCCACGCTGATGGTGACCGGCTTACCACTCTTCGGCAGCATGTCCTTCATCAGGACCTTGCAGGCCAGCCGGTTCACCCCGTTGATCCGCATGGCGTCGGACCCGCACACGCCGTGGGCACAGGAGCGCCGGAAGGTGAGGGTGCCGTCCAGGTAGGACTTGATGTAGATGAGGAGGTTGAGGAAGCGGTCCGTCGGCAGCGCGGGTACCTGGAACGACTCCCAGCGCTGGCCCTGACCGTCCTCCGGGTTGAACCGCGCCACCTTGACGGTGATCATGGTCGAACCCTCGGGGACCGGCGCCGGGTTCGCGGCCGTCGGATTCTCGGCTACAGCGGTCATCAGTACTTACGCTCCATCGGCTCGTAACGGGTCTGCACCACCGGCTTGAAGTCGAGGCGGATATCGGAGAGGAGATCCGCACCCTCCTTGTAAGCCATCGTGTGCCGCATGAAGTTCACGTCGTCGCGGTCCGGGTAATCCTCGCGCGCGTGCCCGCCACGCGACTCCTTGCGGTTGAGCGCCCCGACCACCGTGACTTCGGCCAACTCCAGCAGGAAGCCGAGTTCGACGGCCTCGAGCAGATCGCTGTTGTAGCGTTTGCCCTTGTCCTGGACCGTGATCCGGGCGTAGCGCTCCTTGAGCGCGTGGATATCGGTGAGGGCCTGTTTGAGCGTGTCTTCGGTGCGGAACACCGAGGCATTGTTGTCCATCGACCGCTGCAGTTCGGTGCGGATATCGGCGACCCGCTCGTTGCCGTGGTCGGACAGGATCAGCGCCAGCCAGTCCTGCACCATCTGCGCCGGGTTCTCCGGCATATCGACGAACTCGGCACGGTGCGCGTACTCCGCGGCGGCGATACCGGCGCGGCGGCCGAACACATTGATATCGAGCAGCGAGTTGGTGCCGAGCCGGTTCGCGCCGTGCACCGAGACGCAGGCGCATTCGCCGGCGGCGTACAGGCCGGGCACGATATCGGTGTTGTTCTTCAGCACCTCGCCCTGGATGCGGGTGGGGATACCGCCCATCACGTAGTGGCAGGTGGGGAAGACCGGTACCAGTTCCTTCACCGGGTCCACACCGAGGTAGGTGCGGGCGAACTCGGTGATATCGGGCAACTTCTCCTCGAGCACGTCCTCACCGAGGTGGGTCACGTCGATGTAGACGTAATCCTTGTTCGGTCCGGCGCCGCGACCCTCGAGCACCTCGAGCACCATCGAGCGGGCGACGATATCGCGCGGCGCGAGATCCTTGATGGTGGGCGCGTAGCGCTCCATGAACCGCTCACCGTCGGCGTTGCGCAGGATGCCGCCCTCACCGCGGACCGCCTCGGAGATGAGGATGCCCAGCCCGGCCAAGCCCGTGGGATGGAACTGGTGGAATTCCATATCCTCGAGCGGCAGCCCCTTGCGGAACACGATCGCCATACCGTCACCGGTCAGCGTGTGCGCGTTGGAGGTGGTCTTGTACATCCGGCCCGAACCGCCGGTGGCGAAGACGATCGACTTCGCGTGGAAGACGTGCAGTTCACCGGTGGCGAGCTCGTAGGCGACCACCCCGGTCGCGACCTGGCCGCGATCGGTATCGGTCAGCACCAGGTCCAGCACGTAGAACTCGTTGTAGAACTCGACGTCGTGCTTGACGCAGTTCTGGTACAGCGTCTGCAGGATCATGTGACCGGTCCGGTCGGCGGCGTAGCAGGCGCGCCGGACCGGGGCCTTGCCGTGGTCACGGGTGTGCCCGCCGAAGCGGCGCTGGTCGATCTTGCCCTCGGGCGTGCGGTTGAACGGCAGACCCATCTTCTCCAGGTCCAGCACCGCGTCGATGGCCTCCTTGGCCATGATCTCCGCCGCGTCCTGGTCGACCAGGTAGTCGCCACCCTTGACCGTGTCGAAGGTATGCCACTCCCAGTTGTCCTCTTCGACGTTGGCCAGGGCCGCGCACATACCGCCCTGGGCCGCGCCGGTATGGCTGCGGGTGGGGTACAACTTGGTCAGCACCGCGGTCCGCGCCCGCGGGCCGGCCTCGATGGCCGCCCGCATGCCCGCGCCACCGGCACCGACGATCACGACGTCGTAGCGGTGCTCCTGAACAGGTCGGGCTTCAACGGGTCCGCTGGTTCGTTCGCTGCTCTCACCTGCGGCGTCGGTTCGTTCGCTGCGCTCACTCATGCGAGGTGGCCCGTTCCTAACTGATATTGGGGTCGAAGGTGAAGATGACGTAGGTGCCCACGCCCATGATCAGGATCATCGACAGCACCAGCAGCGTGTTCAGCCAGAACCGGGTCGAATCCTTGCGCGAGTAGTCGGCGATCACGGTGCGCAGACCGTTACCGCCGTGCAGCTGCGCCAGCCACAGCATGGCCAGATCCCAGATCTGCCAGAACGGGCTGGCCCACCGGCCGGCGACGAAGGCGAAGTTCAGTCGTTTCACGCCGCCGTCGAGCAGCAGCATGATGGCCATATGGCCGAGGACCAGCAGGATCAGCGCGACGCCGGAGAAGCGCATGAACAGCCACGCGTACTTCTCGAAGTTCCCGCTGGCGTGCGAACGCGGCGAACGGGGCAGGTCCAGGCTCGCCGGACGGTCGTAGGACTTACCGAGAACAGGTGCAGACATGGCTCAGTGCTCCGTCAACAGTAGGAAGAACATGCGACCGATCGCGGGCACCAGGAGCACCACCAGGAGCCCGATGATGCCCCAGAGCATCTGCTTCTGGTAGCGCGGTCCCTGGGACCAGAAGTCCACCAGGATCACCCGCACACCGTTGAGCGCGTGGAACAGCACACAGAAAACGAGTCCCATCTCCATGAGCGCGACGATCGGCGTCTTGTAGATCTCGATCGCTTCGTCGTACATCTGCGGGCTGACCCGTACGAGCGCGGTGTCCAGGACGTGCACGAAAAGGAAGAAGAAAACCGTGACACCGGTGATCCGGTGCAGGGCCCAGGACCACATTCCGGGGTCGCCTCGGTACAGCGTTTTGCGCTTCGGCTGAGCCGGAGCTTCTATCGTGGCCATAGAGTTTCGGTGCCTCCAACATCGTTGATGGACCCGGTCGCAGATCCCGGCACCGGTGTGGCGGGCCGGATATTCGGTGGCGTACCAACCCGCGGCCGACAGGGACCGACTCCGGGGCCGCTGTCGATAGGGCTCGCCGCCGCCGAACCTGAACCGATCTGTTCTGGACTCTAATCCTCTGACAATCGGGGAACTAATTCGGCGTGCCGCGCGTTTCGCCCAGATCACACAGGTTAGGTTTACCTTCGTAGGGCAGTGAAGAGGTTCCGCGGCGGCTTCGTCGCGCCCTCGATCGCCTACTTCCAGAACCTTCCCGCGACGTCGAATTGTTCCGTAAAACCAAGGTGCGCAACGGATTCCACATCCGGTCCGCAGCGCACGCGCGCACCGCGCGTTTTTCGGCACGCACCCCGGCGCACAATGCCGACCTTGCCATTGCGCGCAGCGGCAATGTGCAAAATGTCTCATTACCAGAGACGAAGTTACTCAAGAGTAGCGGACGGATCGCCGCGACGGGAAAGACTTCCCAGGATTCCCCGGAATTGCGCAGACCGCGCGCCGGCCGGCCCGCCCGCGCGCGCGGAGGAGCCGGGCCCGCCCACCGGCCGCCGCGCCCCGGAGCGGGCCGCCGGTGGAACCACGCCGGGGTCAGTCGCCCTCGTGGATCGAATCGACCCGTAGCCGCACGGCCTCGTAGTTGAAAACGGTCTCGACGATATCGCCGGGCACCCGGCCCAGTAGTGCCTGACTCGCCAGTGCGCTCTGCGGGTACTTGCCGACGGCCGGATCGGCCTCGTGATCGGGCACGATCTGGTACTCCATCCGCACCTCGACCTGGTCGAAGGCGTCGAGCCTGGACAGCAGCAACTTCGAATACACCATGACGATGAGGAACTTCGGAAGCGTCATTCGCACCTTCCTGGTGAGGGGTGCCGGACCGAGCGGCCGGGCACTCTACATATCTCCGAGCGCAACGACGTGTTTCACATTCCCCCGGAACAGCTCGTGCGCGCAGGCGCGCGCCGGACACGGTGATGCGGCAGGCTGGGCCGGGACCCGGATGGGTCGCCCACGGACGCGGGAGCAGCTATGGATATCGACTGGAATCTTCTTCGCACCAGCGCGCACACCGCCATGCGACGCGCCTATGCCCCCTACTCCCGTTTTCCGGTCGGCGCGGCCGGTTGGGACGGCAACACGATCTCGGTCGGGTGCAATGTCGAGAACGTGTCCTACGGGCTGGGGCTCTGCGCGGAATGCGTGCTGGCCGGCAACAACATAACCGCGGGCGGCGGCCGGTTGCTCGCTGTCTCGGTCTGCGATTCGCGGGGCGCGATCCTGCTGCCCTGTGGCCGCTGCCGCCAGGTGCTCCACGAATTCGGCGGGAAGGAACTGCTCGTCGACCACCTCGACGGGCCGGTGCCCCTCGGCCGGCTGCTGGCGGACGCCTTCGGCCCCGACGACCTCGCCGCCGGCCGGACACCCCCCGCATCGAGTTGACGCCGCCGGGCCGGGAGCGCGCCGATACCGGCCCACACTTCGGCCGGCGTACGACCGATCCGGTGGTGGCCGGGCGTGTCCGTCGGCAGGCAGACGTGCGCCACCGGTGCGGCCGTCGCCGTGCGAGGTGATCGGTAGCCGACGAAGCGCGCGGCCGCCCTGCCGGTACCGGACGGCCGTGGAATCCCGGCGGGCCCGAACGGGTTGGTCCGGGTATGACAGTTCCCCTCTCCGTGCTCGACCTGGCCGCCGTCGCCGCCGATGGATCACATCGGCAGGCGCTCGCCGACACCCTGACCGTCGCCCGCGAGGCCGAGCGATTGGGGTACCGCCGGTTCTGGGTGGCCGAGCACCACGGCATGCCGGGTATCGCGAGCTCGGCGCCGCCGGTGCTGATCGCCGGGGTGGCCGCGGCGACCGAGCGGATCCGGGTGGGTTCCGGCGGGGTGATGCTGCCCAACCATTCCTCGCTGGTGGTCGCCGAACAGTTCGGCACCCTGGTGGCGCTCTACGGTGACCGCATCGACCTGGGGCTGGGCCGGGCCGCCGGTACCGATCCGCTCATCTCGGCCACCATCCGGCGCGGCGCGGCGGCCGAGGCGGTGGAGGACTTCCCGAAACAGGTGGTGGAACTGCTCGCCTACTTCGGAACGATTCCGCCGTTGCGCGGCGGGCAGGGCGATCGTATCCAGGCGGTGCCCGGTAAGGGCGACGTCCCCGAGATATGGCTGCTGGGTTCCAGTGATTTCAGTGCCCGTCTGGCGGCGATGATGGGCCTGCCGTTCGCGTTCGCCCATCACTTCGCGGGGGGCCGCAACACCCCGCTGGTGTTCGAGCTGTACCGCAGCGAGTTCCGACCCTCCGAGGTGCTCAGCGAACCGCATTCGATGCTCGCCGTGGCGACCGTGGTCGCCGACTCCGCCGCGGAGGCCCGCCGCCGTACCCTGCCGCAGAGCCTGGTCCAGCTGCGGATGCGCACCGGTCAGCTGCCGCAGCGGATACCGACCCTGGCCGAGGCGGAGGAGTATCCCTGGTCGGATGCGGAGAACGCCTTCGTCGACGACCGCAACGCCGACCAGGCGATCGGCACCCGCGAGCAGGTCCTCGACCGGCTCGACACGCTGGTGAAGGACACCGGAGCGGACGAGATCATCGTGACCCCCACGGGGCCCACGGTGCAGCACCGCCTCGAGACCCTGCGGGCGCTCCAGGATTAATGCCCGGCCCCACCGGGCGGCCGGTCCGCCGTGAGGTGCACCTCGGTCGGGTAGGCGAGGCCCGCGGACCACAGCGGGCCCGGCTCGGCGCACCCGGCACCAGCGCCGCGGCGGTGCCAGACTGGTGGCGTGACGGCACACGACGCGGTATCGATCATCGGGGCCAAACGCGACGGCGGCGAACTGTCCGACGCGCAGATCGACTGGGCCATAGCCGCCTTCACCCGCGGCGAGATGGCCGACGAGCAGATGGCGGCGCTGGCCATGGCGATCGTGCTGCGCGGGATGAACCGGCGCGAGACCGCGCGCTGGACCGAGGCGATGCTGCGATCGGGCCGGCGACTGGATTTCACCGATCTCCCGCGGCCGACGGTCGACAAGCATTCCACCGGCGGCGTGGGTGACAAGATCACCCTGCCGCTGGCTCCGCTGGTCGCCGCCTGTGGCGCGGCGGTACCGCAGCTGTCCGGCCGTGGACTGGGATACACCGGCGGCACGCTGGACAAACTGGAATCGATCCCGGGCTGGCGGGCCGATATCGACCCGGCCCGGATGCGCGAGATCCTCACCGACCCGGCCGCGGGCTGCGTGGTCTGTGCGGCCGGCGCCGATCTCGCGCCCGCCGACAAACGCCTCTACGCCCTGCGCGACACCACCGGCACGGTCGAATCCATTCCGCTGATCGCCAGTTCGATCATGAGCAAGAAGATCGCCGAGGGCACCGCCGCCCTGGTGCTGGATGTGAAGGTCGGGTCCGGGGCGTTCATGCGCACCCGAGACGAGGCCCATGCGCTGGCCACCGCCATGGTCGAACTCGGCGCCGACGCGGGCGTGCGGACCGTGGCCCTGCTCACCGCCATGGACACCCCGCTGGGCCGCACCGCGGGCAACGCGCTCGAGGTCACCGAGGCCGTCGAAGTCCTCGCGGGTGGCGGACCGGCCGATATCGTCGAATTGACGGTGGCGCTGGCGCGCGAGATGGTCGTGCTGGCGGGTCTGGACACCGATCCCGCCGACGCACTCGTCGACGGACGCGCCATGGACCACTGGACCGCGATGATCCGTGCCCAGGGTGGCGACCCGGCCGCCCCACTACCGAAGGCCGCGCACACCGAAACGCTGTCCGCCCCGGCCTCGGGAACCCTGACCCACCTCGATGCGCGTGGGGTCGGTATCGCCACCTGGCGACTGGGCGCCGGCCGCGCCCGGCAGGGCGACCCGGTCCAGGCCGCCGCGGGTGTGCGGTGGCATGCGGGCCCCGGCGATCGGGTCACCGCCGGACAACCGCTGCTCACCCTGCACACCGACACCCCGGAAGCGTTCCCGCGCGCATTCGAGGCCTTGGCCGAGGCGATCACCGTCGAGACCGGACCCACCGACCGGCCCGCCCTCGGCCCGCTCGTCCTCGACCGGGTCGCCGGCGACGCGCCCCGCCCGGTCCGGCCCGGGTGCCGCGCACAACCATCCGCATCCGGCCGCTGACCACGAAGGGAATTCGAGGTGAGCGCCCGCCGAAGAGGTGGAACGTTTCGGGCCGTCCGGCTGACCGCCGCGACATTCGGCGATACCGTCGGCATATGACCGGACCTCTGCCGCTGGATCTCGCCACACTGCGCCGGGCACCGAAGGCGCTGCTGCACGATCATCTCGACGGCGGTCTACGACCCGCCACCGTGCTCGAACTGGCCGCGGACTGCGGATACGACCGGCTTCCCGCGACCGATGCCGAAGCCCTGGCGCGCTGGTTCCGGGACGCGGCCGACAGCGGCTCGCTGGAACGCTATCTGGAGACCTTCACCCATACGGTCGCGGTCATGCAGACCCCGCGGGGATTGCACCGGGTGGCCCGCGAATGCGCCGAGGATCTGGCCGCGGACGGGGTCGTCTATGCCGAGGTGCGGTTCGCGCCCGAACAACACCTCGAAAAGGATCTCACCCTCGACGAGGTGGTCGAACACGTATTGGCCGGGTTCGCCGCGGGCGAGGCGGCCGCCGCCGCGGCCGGACAGCCCATCGTGGTGCGCTGTCTGCTGACCGCCATGCGGCACGCGGCGCGGTCCCGGGAGATCGCGGAACTGGCGATCCGCTTCCGTGACCGGGGTGTGTGCGGTTTCGATATCGCGGGCGCGGAGGCCGGATACCCGCCCACCCGACATCTGGACGCCTTCGAGTACATGCGGGTCAACAACGCGCATTTCACCATCCACGCCGGTGAGGCCTTCGGTCTGCCGTCCATTCACGAGGCGCTGGCGTTCTGTGGCTGCGACCGGCTCGGGCACGGTGTCCGGATCGTCGACGATATCGAGGTGCCGGGTGCGGTCGGGGACGCCCGGCTCGGCCGGCTGGCGGCCTATGTGCGTGACACCCGTGTACCGCTCGAACTGTGCCCCTCGTCGAACGTGCAGACCGGCGCGGTGCCCTCACTGGACAAACACCCGTTCGACCTGCTCGCTCGGCTGCGCTTCCGGGTCACGGTGAACACCGACAACCGACTGATGAGCGACACCAGCATGAGCCGGGAGATGCTCAAACTGCACCAGACCTTCGGCTACGGCTGGAGCGATCTGGAACGGTTCACCATCAACGCGATGAAATCGGCGTTCATCCCGTTCCCGGAGCGGCTGCGGATCATCGACGACATCATCAAACCGGGATACGCGGTACTGCTGGGCTGAACCGGCGAATACCGGTCGGTCCGGAAACCAGCGGTGGGAGCCCGTGCCGCACGTCTCGCGCGCCGGGATTCTAGGCTCGGCGTCGATATGTACAACAGGTTGCTACACCAGCGCACCACCCGCCTCCTGGGTTCGGTGCTCACCGCCGCGGTTCTCGCGGCCGGACCGCTCACCGTCTGCGGGAGCGCGGCAGCGCAGCCCGCGCCACCCACCACTACTCCCTTCACCACCCCGGTCACCGATACGTGCCCGCAGAAGACACAACCACCACCGGCGATCGACTCCTCGGAAGTTCCGGAACCCGGCAAACCGGCGCCGACACCACTGTCGGTCCCGGACTCCCCGATCGGCGGGAAACGACTCGGCGAATGCGGCGTGGTTCTGCCCACCGGCGCGCCGGCGCTGCCCGCCGATATCTCCGCGACCGCCTGGATGGTCTCCGACCTGGACACCGGCGCCGTCCTGGCCACCAAGGACCCACACGGCCGGTACCGCCCGGCCAGCACCATCAAGGTACTGCTGTCCATCGTCGCGCTGCGCACCCTGGACCTCGACAAGGTCGTCGTGGGCACCCAGGCCGACGCCGATGTCGAGGGCACCAGGGTCGGGGTCGGTCCCGGCGGCCGCTACAGCAACCGGCAGTTGCTGCACGCCCTGGTGATGGCGTCGGGTAACGACGCCGCGCACGCGCTGGCCGCTCAACTGGGCGGCGACGAGGTGGCGGTGGTGAAGATGAACGACCTCGCCGAATCACTGCACGCCTACGACACCCGCGCGGCCACACCCTCCGGTCTGGACGGGCCCGGCATGAGCACCTCCGCCTACGATCTGTCGCTGCTGTTCCGGGAAGCCATGCAGATCCCGCTGTTCGCGGAGATGATCGGCACCGAACAGTTCGACTTTCCCGGCTACCCACCGGACCCGCGCATCCCCGACGACCAGGACCATCCCGGCTTCCCGATCGCGAACGACAACGGACTGCTCTACAACTATCCGGGGGCACTGGGCGGAAAGACCGGTTACACCGACGACGCCCGCCAGACCTTCGTCGCCGCCGCCGAACGCGACGGCCGCAGGCTGGCGGTCACCCTGCTCCAGGCCGATGTGCTGCCGATCCGCCCGTGGGAGCAGGCGGCCCGGTTGCTCGACTACGGCTTCGCGCTCGGCCCGGGCGCGCAGGTCGGCGATATCCCCGGTGACGATGACGAATCGGTGGTCGCCGCACCGGGGCTCGCGGTACCGCCGGCGGAGGACTCGGTGGCGTATTCGGCGCAGGGCCCGGGCGGCGGTGACTTCGACGAACTGTGGATGCTGCTCATGGTCGGAGGGCTGATCCTGGTGCCGATCCTGCTCCTCGGCACCTGGCATGTACGCACCCGTCAGCGTTGACCCGAGTCTTCTACGAATAACACCGGCCGGCCGGGGGTCCCTCACCGTCCCCCGGCCGGCCCGAACTCAGTCCGCAGTGAAGAAATCGCCGGCCCGCTTGCGCACTTCGGTGCACCGGAAATCCAGTTCGGCCTGCGGGATGAATATGGCCTCGCCGAGCGAGAAGAGGACGAATCCGATAATGCGCACGGTCCAGCTCGAGCCGGCGCCGCAGACCGCGAGCCCGGGCCCGGGCCCGGTGACGAAGATCCCCGACCCCAGCGCGTAATTCCACTTCAGCCGGGCCGTCAGCGTACTGATCGGCAGCTCGAAGAAGATGATGAAAAGCGAATTGATGACGAGCAGGACACTGTAGAGCCGGCCGCCGTCGGATACCTTCTCGACCGACAGGGGAAGCCCACTCATACTCTGCGCGTAGACCGCCATGGCCGTGCCGAATACCACGATCACCGCCCACAGGCCCGAAACGCGGGACGGGTCGTACGACACCGCCGCGGCGGAATCGGAGATGAGGTCGGGCGCGTTCCGTTCCCGCGCCACCGCCAGCGCCTCGGCACCGCGGAGTCTGGCGCGTTCGGAGAACAGGAACGCGCCGGTGCCCGCCGACCCGAGCGCGGACAGGAAGAACAGCATCGAGAAGTTGTGTTCGCCCACCGCCGAAACCATGATCGGAGCCACCGTGACGCCGCTACTGGCGCCGCTCAGCCGCGCCGGCGGCGGCGCAGCCGGGTGATTCCCAGTGTGGCGAGCGCACCCGCGCCGAACAGCGCGGCACCACCGACCATCCCCGGCCGGCCGCTGTCCATTCGCGGCCGGATCAGCGCCGGGGCGGGGACCGGAACCGAGGCCGATTGCTCGTTCTCCCGCGCGGTCGCCGCCCAGGCCGTGGCGAACAGAATGATCCGATAGACCACATAACTGAACACCATGATGCCGATGATCGAACCGAAGGCGGCACCGGCCGGGCTGTTCAGCACCGACCTCATATAGATCCCGGCGATGTTCTTGAAGATCTCGAAGCCCACTGCCGCCAGCGCCGCGGCCTTCAGGGCGCTGCGCAGGGTGACCGGTTCGCGGGGCAGCCGGGCGATGATCCAGGCGAACAGCGCCCATGAGGCCACCATGGCGAGCACCGTGGACAGCAGCCACAGCAGCAAGCGCACCCCGGGCATCTCGTCGAGCCCCACCAGTTCGAGCAACTGCACGCCGAGCCGGCTCGACGCCACCGCCGACAACCCGAGCGACACCACCAGGGCGAGAAAAAGCCCCAGCAGCGCACCCAGGTCCGAGAATTTGGTGCGCAGCCAGTTGTCCCCGTCCGAGGGCTGCTCCCACTGTTCGGTGAGCGCTTTGCGCAGGTTCGCCATCCAGCCGAGACCCGAGTACAGCCCGGTGAGCAGGCCGAGCACACCGACCGTCCCGCGCGAATTCACCGCCTGGTCGATCAAGTCGTTGAGCTGATCGCCCATCTCACCCGGGATGTTCTCGACAACCTTCTCCTGCAGTTGGCTCAGCAGGTCGGCATTGCCCGCGAGCACGAAACCCGCGATGGCGAAGGCGATCATCAGCAGCGGGAACAGCGAGAGCACAGTGAAATAGGTGATCCCGGCCGCGTAGTAGTCGCCGCGCTGGCTCTGATATCTACCGGCCGCGCGCACCAGGTGGTCGAGCCACGGCCGCTGTCCGATCATGCGCTGGACTGCGGCCTTGCCGTTGTCGATCACCTGCACTGTTCGCGCCCCTCATCGCCACACGCACGGCCGCGGACCGGTATCAGTGGGTCAGGAAGCCGACCCGGTCGTAAACCTGTGCGAGAGTGTTGCCGGCGATCTCGCGCGCACGCTCGGCTCCCGTGGCGAGTATGCGATCGAGTTCACCCTGATCCGCCATGTACTCTTCCACTTTCGCACGCAGCGGCGTGACAAATTCGACCAGTGCGTCGGCAACGTCGACTTTCAGGTCGCCGTACCCGCGACCGGCATACCCCTTCTCCAGCGTCACGATCGGTGTCTCGGTCAGCGCCGACAGGATCACCAGCAGATTGCTGACCCCCGGCTTGTGCTCGACGTCGTAGCGGATCTCACGCTCGGTATCGGTAACCGCCGAGCGCACCTTCTTCGCCGTCACCCCGGGGTCGTCGAGAAGGTTGATCAGCCCCGCGTCCGAACTCGCGGATTTGCTCATCTTCGCGGTGGGATCCTGCAGGTCGTAGATCTTCGCGGTGCCCTTGACGATATGAGCTTCCGGGACCACGAAGGTCTTCTTGAACCGGGTGTTGAACCGCTGGGCGAGGTTACGGGTGAGCTCGAGATGCTGGCGCTGATCCTCCCCCACCGGCACCTGATTGGCCCGGTAGAGCAGGATATCGGCCGCCATGAGCACCGGATAGGTGAACAGGCCGACAGTGGTGTTCTCCGCCCCCTGTTTCACCGATTTGTCCTTGAACTGGGTCATCCGGCTCGCCTCGCCGAACCCGGTGATGCAGTTCAGCACCCAGGTCAGTTCGGCGTGCTCGGGCACCTGGGACTGCACGAACAGGGTCGAGCGCTCGGGGTCGATACCCAGCGCCAGCAACTGCGCCGCGGCGACCCGGGTGCGGCGGCGCAGTTCCTTGGGATCCTGCGCCACCGTGATCGCGTGCATATTCGGGATGAAGTACAGCGTGTCGTATTCGTCCTGCATGTTCACCCAGTACTGCAGAGCACCGAGATAGTTCCCGAGGTGGAACGAGGCACTGGTCGGCTGGATACCGGAAAGCACCCGCTGTTTACGTTCCCCGGTGGCCGGGGTCTGCGCAGGACTGGACATGCCCCGATCTTCGCATGCGGCTCGTGCCGAATTTCGCTCCGCCCGCAGTATCCATCGAGCACGAGCGAGAGCCCTCCATGGTTACGCTGCGCTA
>NZ_BDCJ01000007.1 GCF_001613445.1 Nocardia grenadensis NBRC 108939 | reverse complement strand
GCGCGGACGCGGATCGATCCCGGGCATACTGCGCTTCCCCTCCCGGGCCAACCGCTGCTCCTGCTTCGTGATCAGCCGGTACACCGGTGCGCTCGGCCCGTTGAGCGCGGTTTTCACCGGCCGGGGTACCAGCGCAGAGGGCACGCTGTGCGCATTGCGCACCGACCGCGCCAACCCGCGGTAGGCGATCTCGTCGGTACGTTTCCACTGGATCCCGTACATTTCCCGGATACGCCCCGGCAGACTGCCCTGGACCAGCAGGTAGTACGCCGAACTCATCTGCCGGCCCGGCGCGCGCTGCGGGTAGGGCACCACGTGCCCGGATAGATAGTTGCCCACCTTGCGCGCCTCGTCGGTGAGGAATAGCTCGTCGGAGGCCAGATAGCTGTCGAAGTACGCCCGGAACGCCCGGTAGTCTGCCGGCGCCGCCTCACGCGGCATGCCGAACAGCTCACCCCAGCGCACATAATCCTGGTACAGGTCCTCGCGTTCGGTATCGCCGAGCCGCCGGACCAGTAGGTCGTACATGACCTCGGCCGATTCGAAGGTGAACGCCATAGTCATGAAACTCAGATGCGGATCGTAGGCGGAGTAGGCCGATCCTGCCGGGTGGTGCGCCCCCGCGCTCTCGGGTAGCCGACCCTGCACTTTCGCGTGCTTCTTCCCGGTGAACTCCAGCGCCCGGTCGGCCTCCTCCCGGGTGCCGAAGAAAACAGCTTCGAAGAGTTTGCCGGTGAGCGCCAGCCGGGTGTAGGGGGTGTCGCGATGCTCGGTCGATTCGGCGGTCCCCACGTAGAGCAGGGGGTTCACCGCGCCGATCACCAGCGCCCGCAATCCATAGGTGAGGCCCACGGCGCGCTTGCGCATCACCCTTCTGATCATCGAGTCGTCGGAAAAGTATCCGGTGTCCACGGCCATCTCAGCCTCCTGGTCCGCTCCACGCCGAGCACTGCGCACCCGCATCTGGCAATAGCATCCACCAGTTGGGCCGCTTCTGGCAAGAGCTGCCGCCAAATTGCAGTCTTCATCGGTGTGTGTCGGCGCGCATAAACTCCAGCTATGGCAGCGCAGCGCACCTATGGCGGTTTGTCCGCGGAGGAACGGCAGGCCCAGCGACGGTCCGCGCTCCTGGACGCGGCGCTGGAGATCATCGGAACCCAGGGGCTGGACAAGCTCACCGTGTCGGGGATGTGTTCGGAGGCGGGGCTCAACGAGCGCTACTACTACGAGAGTTTCGGCAGCCGGGACGGCGTACTCACCGCGCTGGTCGACGGTATCGCCGAGGAACTGGTGATCGCGATCGCGGCGGCCCTGCAGGCCGCCGGTGACGATTCGCGGGCCAAGGCGCACGCGGCCATCACCGCCGGTATCCATCTGCTCACCGACGATCCCCGGAAAACCGAGGTCACCATGGTCGCCGCGATGGCGACCCCGCAGTTACGGGCACGAACCACCGAGACGATCCGGGTCTTCGCCCGGCTGGTGGCCAGTGAGGGGATCGAGTTCTACGGAGTCACCGACCCGGCGCCGGACCCGGTGATCGATTTCCGGGCCACCTACCTGGTGGGCGGGCTAATCCAGACACTGACCGGCTGGGTGCGCGGCGATCTCCCGATCAGCCGTGACGAGCTTATCGATTACACCACCGACGTCTTCGTCCTGCTCGGCGAGGATTTCGCGCACCGCGGCAACTGAACCTTTCCCCGCGGGCCGATCAGACGCGGACGGGGACCGCGGTCACCCCCTCCGGCGCCCCCTGTAGCACGACCCGGAACGCCACCTCCCGCGAGATCCAGAATTCCGCGCATTCGGCGAGCACCGAATCGAACCACTCCCGCTCCTCCGGCACGTCCGCGAGCAGTTGCTCGGCATCACGGACGGCCACCACATAGCCGGTGGCGTCCCCGAGCAGGTCCTCGAGGTTGAACAGGCATTCGTCGAACGCGTCCTTGTTCGGCCGGAAGTAGTACGGGAACTGCAGGGCCGCGGCGAATTCGTCGAACAACGCCGCCACCGTGCGCATCCGGCTGCCGCGGACTTCCCGCACCCGGTAGCCGGCGGGTGCGCCGTAACGCACCCGGCTGAACTCGGCGGCGTCCACGGCCGCCGAACCGACGGCCGGCGGCGCGGCGGCAGCCGTGGTTCCGTGGCGTGGCAGGGTGAGGAAATCGGCCAGCAGGAGAGGTTCGGCCATCAGCGCATCCTGGTGAAGCTGTCGTAGTGGTCACCGGTGTACCAGGCCGAGCCGTCGCTGCCGGTGACGATGCGTTCGGCGTCGCGGGACTGCCCTGGTTTCTTCGGGTTCACATCCCACTCCTGGTACCTGACGGCCTTGCCGGCGGAGTCCGCGGCGGGCAACCGGCCCTCCCGGTTACCGAACGGAACACCGCCCTTGGTCCCCGGCGCGTTCGCCGAATCGGGCCAGCGCCCGGCATCGATCTCCACGAGTGTCGCGTAGGCACGGTCGGGCACCCCGGCCACCTTCGACACCACCGAGGCGTCGGACGCCGTGGGTCGGCCCGGCGCGGGCTTCGGCGCGACCGACGTGGCCGCCGCGGTCTCCGACCGCGCCGCCACGGCGGTGGAATTGCTGTCGTCCCCGCCCTGACTGCTGAGCAGGGCGACCACGACGGCCACCAGTACCGCGCCCACCGCCGACAGGACCTTCACAACTTTCGCACGCACGACTACCCCTTCATCGATACTGGACCGTGACCGGAGCATGGTCCGACCAGCGTTCCGCGTAGGTCGCGGCACGTTCGACCACCGCCTGCTTCGCCCGTTCGGCGGCCTGCGGTGTCACCAGCTGGTAATCGATCCGCCAGCCGGTGTCGTTGTCGAACGCGCGCCCACGATACGACCACCAGCTGAACGGGCCGTCACCCTCCGGGTGAAGTTCCCGGACGACGTCGACGTATCCGGCCGCCAATTGCCGGTCCAGCCAGGCGCGTTCGGCGGGCAGGAACCCGGATTTCTTCAGGTTTCCCTTCCAGTTCTTCAGGTCTCGTTCGGTATGCGCGATATTCCAGTCGCCCGCGATGACGAAAGCACCGGTGCGGGTGGACATCCGGGCGGCGAGTTCGTCGAGGAACCGGTACTTCTCGTCCTGCCGGGGCGTATCCGCCTCTCCGGTATGGACGTACACGCTCGCGACGGTCACCTCGTCGAAGTCCACCTCGAGGTAGCGGCCCGTGGCGGCGAACTCACTGTCCGGTTCGATCCCGACCCGCACCGACCGCATGGGCCGCCGCGCCAGCACCCCCACCCCGGCCCGCCCCTTGACCCCGGGTTCGGCGTGGGCGAGCGACCACCCGTCCGCCAGCGCGGGCGCGAGCGCGGCGGCCACCTGGGCATCGTCGGCACGCGTTTCCTGCAGGCAGACGATATCGGCCTCGGTGCGGGCCAGCCAGGCGAGCAGCCCCTTGCCGGCGGCCGCCCGGACCCCGTTGACATTGACAGTGGAAAGGATGTACGGCACCGATCGACCGTACAATGACAGGTCACCGCTACTTGCCAGGAAGGGGTGACGGCATCGATGTCAGGCACCTCCGCAACCGCAATACCCGAGCCGGTCAGGGCTCTGCACCTGGGTTCGGGCGCACCGCTGCTGCTCCTCCACGGTGTTCTGCTCTCCCCGCACTGCTGGGAGCGGACCGCCGCCCTCCTGGCCGCCCGCTGTGAGGTCTTCGCCCCCGCCCTGGCCGGGCACTGGGGCGGGCCGGAGTTCTCCGAGGGCCGGTACTCCGCCGCTACCCTCGCCGACCGGGTCGAAGCGCAACTGGACGATCTCGGCTGGCGGACCTGCCATATCGCGGGCAATTCCCTGGGCGGCTGGGTGGGGTTCGAACTGGCCCGCCGCGGCCGGGCCCGCACACTCACCGCGATCGCCCCGGCCGGCGGCTGGAAGACCCCGTCACCACTCCAGATCCGCGCCGCCGCCAAGATCGCACCGATGATCCCGGTCGCCGAAATGCTCCGGCAGCTGGGCGATTACCCGACGCGGAGCCGGATCCTGCGGTGGGCCATGGCATACCTGCTGACCAGGAACACCCGCGCGGTCTCCCACGCGGATATCACGGCGGTGATCCTGGCCGCACTGCACTGCCCGGCGCTGCCCGAACTCACGCTCGGCACGCTGCGCGGGCCGTCGCTGGCGGATATGTCGGACATCTCCACCCCCGTCCGGCTGATCCTCGCCGATTCCGACCGTGTCCTTCCGCCCCGGGCACACGGTGGCCGGTTCCTCCGTGAGCTGCCGCCGTCCGCGGACCGGATCATGCTCAGCCGGGCGGGGCATGTGCCCATGCTGGAGGCTCCCGAGCGGATCGCGAATCTCCTCGCGGAACACATCTACGCCAGCCGCGACCATCTGCGCGCTGTGTGATTCCGTGCGCCTTCGGCGCGCGGGGTCGAGGCCCGCGCAAGACGCGGCGCCGGAGGGGTGGCCGCTCCACGCGACCGGGGTGGTCCACGCAGCGATCACACCGCCGGGCTCAGCTCCGCAACGTGCTCAGTTCCCGAGGAGACCCTTCGCTACGTGGGTCACCTGGATCTCGTTGCTGCCCGCGTAGATCATGAGCGATTTGGCGTCACGGGCCAGCTGCTCCACCCGGTATTCCGACATGTAGCCGTTACCGCCGAACAGCTGCACCGCCTCCATCGCCACCTCGGTGGCGGCCTCCGACGCGTACAGCTTCACGGCCGATGCCTCCGAGAGGCTCAGCGGTTTACCGGCCCGCCCGCGCTCGATGATGTTGAACACCATGTTCTGCACATTGATCCGGGCGACCTCCATTTTCGCCAGTTTGAGCTGGATGAGCTGGAAGCGGCCGATCTCCTGGCCCCACAGCTTCCGGTTGCGGGCGTAATCGGTGCACAGGCGCAGGCATTCGTTGATCACCCCCAGCGCCATGAATCCGATACCGACCCGCTCGGCCACGAAACTGGATTTGGCGCTCTCCCGGCCGTCGCCGCCGCGGTGCTCCTCGGTTTCGCCGAGCAGCCGGTCCCGGCCGAGCCGGACGTTGTCGAAGAACAGCTCCCCGGTGGGCGAGGCGTGCAGGCCCATCTTCTTGAAGGGTTTGCCCTGGGTGAGCCCCTCCATACCCGCGTCGAGGACAAAGGTGAGCACTTTGCGGTCGCGGGCCGGGGTCCCGTCGCCCTCGTCCAGTTTCGCGTAGACGACCAGGGTGTCGGCGAACGGACCGTTGGTGATGAATGTCTTCTGGCCGTTGAGGATGTAGTCCTCCCCGTCACGTCGCACGTAGGTTTTCATCCCGCCGAAGGCGTCCGATCCGGAATCGGGTTCGGTGATGGCCCAGCACGCGATTTTGCGAAGGCCGACGATATCGGGCACCCACCGTTGCTGCTGGGCGAGTGTGCCCCGGGAGAGGATGGTGGCGCCGCCGAGACCGGTACTCACCCCCAGCGAACTGCACAGACCCATACAGACGCCGGAGAGTTCACTGGTCAGCACCGCCATCATGGTCTGCTGGTCGAAACCGCCGCCGGATCCGTCCTGGTCCGCCGCGGCCGGCTTCTCCGTCCCGTCGGCAGCCGCCTGTTTCGCCGCCAGCTGCTTGTTCAGCGCCTCCTCCGCCATGGCACCGATACCGAAATCCGCGTACAGCTTGCGCAGGATCGGATAGGGCAGCATCTCCCCGCTGTCCAATGCGTCCAGATGGGGGCGCACTTCCTTATCGATGAACGTCCGCACCGCGTCGCGGACCATCAGGTCGGTATCGGACCATTCGAACATCGTCGTCCTCCGGAATCACCAGCAGCATTACGGTGTAGATCACCGGGCGGACGCTCATGGCCCACCTTGTTGACAGCTTGCCAGTTCCTCGGCAGCGGCGTCGGGTTCTGAGAAATCTTGCTTCGCTATGCCGATGCCCCCACCCATAGCGGGCAGGGGCATCGACACAGGCCGGGTGTCCTACTTCAGCGCGCGGGCCAGGTTGGCGTCCAGCGCGGCCAGGAACTCCTCGGTGGTGAGATAGCCCTGGTCCCCGCCGACCAGCAGCGCGAGGTCCTTGGTCATCTGCCCGCCCTCGACGGTCTTGATGACCACATCCTCGAGGGTCTGGGCGAAACCGATGACCTCGGGGGTGTTGTCCAGCTTGCCCCGGTGCTCGAGGCCGCGGGTCCAGGCGAAGATCGACGCGATGGGATTGGTCGAGGTCGGTTTGCCCTGCTGATGCTGGCGGTAGTGCCGGGTGACCGTGCCGTGCGCGGCCTCGGCCTCACAGGTCCGGCCGTCCGGGGTCAGCAGCACCGAGGTCATCAGGCCGAGCGAGCCGAAGCCCTGCGCGACGGTATCGGACTGGACGTCGCCGTCGTAGTTCTTGCAGGCCCAGACGTAGCCGCCCTCCCACTTCATGGAGGAGGCGACCATATCGTCGATCAACCGGTGCTCGTAGGTGAGGCCGGCCGCCTCGAACTGGCTCTTGAACTCGGCTTCGAAGACCGCCTCGAAGGTGTCCTTGAACATGCCGTCGTAGGCCTTGAGGATGGTGTTCTTCGTCGACATGTAGACGGGGTAGTTCTGCTGCAGCCCGTAGTTGAACGAGGCGCGCGCGAAGTCCTCGATGGACTTCTTGAAGTTGTACATACCCATCACGACGCCGCCGTCCTCCGGCATCTGCACGACCTCGTGCACGATGGGCTCGCTGCCGTCCTCGGGGGTGAAGGTGAGGGTGACGGTGCCGGACTGGAAGACCTTGAAGTCGGTGGCGCGGTACTGGTCGCCGAAGGCGTGACGGCCGATGATGATCGGCTTGGTCCAGCCCGGTACCAGGCGCGGGACGTTGGAGATGATGATCGGCGCGCGGAAGATGGTGCCGCCGAGAATGTTGCGGATGGTGCCGTTGGGCGACCGCCACATCTTCTTGAGGCCGAATTCCTCGACCCGGGCCTCGTCGGGGGTGATCGTCGCGCATTTGACGCCGACACCGTGCTGTTTGATGGCATTGGCGGCGTCGATGGTGACCTGGTCGTCGGTTTTGTCGCGGTATTCGATGCCGAGGTCGTAATACTCGAGGTTCACATCGAGGTACGGATGGATCAGCTTGTCCTTGATGAACTGCCAGATGATCCGGGTCATCTCGTCGCCGTCGAGTTCAACGACGGTGCCTTCAACCTTGATCTTGGACATGGATCTTCGTGTCCTCCTAAGACTGGTGCCCTCATTGCACGGCCAGGCGAACACGCTTGTGAGCGGACCCCAGCTGTTCAACAGACAACGTATACATCCCGCGTTGTCCACGAGACGTCTGGTGTAACCAAGACGAGCGTACTGCTTGTGGCGGTGTCACGGTGCAGCCAGCCCCGGTCGTGAGATCTCACAGGGGTGAGACACGCCACAAGATTACCTGGTAGACCCATATGCCGATTTCGATCCGTATCGGCACCCGGCTACCATATTCGGCAGGTCATGAGCGCCAGCGCCAAGCCCCGGCTCGCTGGCCGGCAACCCTCCTGCTGCGGTGGGGTGCTCCGGGTGATGACCTGGCTCCCGAGAGCCGGGAGCAAGCGCACGTCAGGAGGTCGTCGATTTGTGCCGGTGCTGGTCGCGTTGACCGCGGCGTTCTCACGACTCGACGAGAAACCCCCCATTTTCTGGAGCACGATATGAGCGATCACAGTATTCGTGGTGGGACCGCTGCCGGAGCCACCTGCCGGCGACCGGCGGTCGCGTCCGGCGGCCTCCGCACCCTCTCGGCCGGATCCACAGCGATGATTCATACGCTCCGGACATCGGTACCGTTCGCCGGTTCAGCGGAAGCCCTCGCGTGAAGGTGGGCACCGAATCGACCACCGCCCGGCCGGTGGCCCAGTTACCGCCGCCCGACGGCACCCTCGGATATATCGATATCGGCGAACTCACCCTCGAGAACGGCGCCCGGCTGCCGCAGGTCCGGCTGGCCGTACAACGCTGGGGAGAACTGTCCCCGGACCTGGACAACATCGTCCTGATCGAGCACGCGCTGACCGGTGACTCGCACGTCTCCGGCGATCCCGACGACGACCACCCACAGGCCGGATGGTGGAACGGGATGGTCGGCCCGGGGGCCCCGATCGACACCGACGAGTGGTGTGTCGTCGCGACGAATGTTCTCGGCGGCTGCCAGGGCAGCACCGGCCCGGCCTCGCTCGCCCCGGACGGGGCGCCGTGGGGGTCGCGGTTCCCGGGGATCTCCATTCGCGACCAGGTCGCGGCCGAACTGAAATTGTTCGATCTGCTCGGTGTGCCCCGGCTGGCCGCGGCGATCGGCGGTTCGATGGGCGGTATGCGCGTCCTGGAATGGATGCTGCTCGCGCCGCAGCGCTTGGCCGCCGCATTGGTCCTCGCGGTGGGTCCGCGCGCCACCGCCGACCAGATCGGCACCCAGAGCACCCAGATCGCGGCGATCACCAGCGACCCGGACTGGCAGGGCGGCGACTATCACGGCACCGGCCGCGCGCCCATGGCCGGGATGGGTGTCGCGCGCCGGATCGCGCATCTCACCTACCGCACCGAAGTCGAACTCGACAGCCGGTTCGCCAACAGTCCACAGGCTGGCGAGGACCCCTGGGACGGCGGCCGGTACGCGGTGCAGAGCTATCTGGAATACCAGGCCGAGAAGTTGGGCCGGCGTTTCGACCCGGCGACCTACGTGCTGCTCAGCGAGGCGATGAACCGGCACGATATCGGCCGGGGCCGCGGCGGCATCGCGGCGGCGATGGCCGCTGCCGAGGTGCCGTGCATCGTGGGCGGTATCGATTCCGACCGGCTGTACCCGCTGCACACCCAGCAGGAACTGGCCGACGGACTGGCCGACTGCCGGCATTTCGAGGTGATCTCCTCGCGGGACGGCCACGATGCGTTCCTCACCGAGGCCGCGGCCATCGGCAAACTGCTGGTCCAGACGATGAACCTGGCCCGCGCCGGGCGCTGAGCACCGGCGCCCGGTGCGCTCAGCCCACGCCGAGGGTGTTGATGGTCGCGGCGAGGAAGACCACGGCGCCGCCGAGCAGGGTCAGCGCGCCCACGTCGAACGGTTTGCCGCGGACCGCGAGCAGGCCGACCCGGGCGGTCGGCAGGCACAACCGGAACGCGGCCGCGATGAGGGTCGCGCCACCGAAGAAGAAGGCACCACGGCGCCAGCGATCCTGTGCGACGAGCACCACGGCGATCAGCACCACCACCGCCACCACGACCATCGGGAGATGGCAGCGTAGGAAACCGGCCCATCGGCTGCCGGTGCCGGGATCGTCGTGGGTCGGGCTCGCGGCGTCGGTCACGGGGGCGATTGTTCCAGATCCGGCCGATCAGGTCTGCACGAGCGGTTCGTAGTCCGCCTCCGATACGCCGAATGCCCACGCCACACCCTCGCGGGCGGTGCGTGTGGTGGGCGGCACTCGGAGCCAGCAGGTGCGGCCGGCCACCGTCGGGTTCGGCGTCGAATCGACAACCTCCACCGCGGCCGGGGTTCACAGCCCGGGTTCCGAATGCCGCAGAGCCGGGGTCACGAGGACCCTGGCCCGCGGCGCCGGAGCCGACGCCATGAAATCGGCTCAGCGCAGCGCGGCGTTTTCGGCGAGTACCTTCTCCCGATGCCGCTCGCGCAGCGCGGCGTGGTGCGGGCTGCGCCGCACCACCAGGTAGGCCGCACCCAGCACCATGAACCAGATGGGCGTCACCAGCAGGGCCTGCAGGGTGTCGCTCTTCTGGGTGAGCGCCCAGATCAGGAATACGAAGAAGGCCAGCACCGCCCAGACCGCCGGCACACCGCCGGGCAGTTTGAACGTCGACGCGGCGTGCAGATGCGGCCGCCGCTTCCGGTAGACCAGGTAGCTGACCAGGATCATCGTCCAGACGAACATGAAGCACAGCGATGAGATGGTGGTGACCACGGTGAACGCTTCGACGATCGACTGTCCCGCGTAGAGCAGCACCACCCCGATCAGCAGGAACGCGCACGAGAAACGCAGCGCGTTGGCCGGGACCTTGCGCCGGGTCAGCTTCCCGAACAGGGCCGGGGCGTCGCCGTCACCGGCCAGGCCGTACACCATCCGCGAGGTCGAGTAGATCCCCGAGTTCGCGCTGGAGGTGGCGCTGGTCAGCACCACGAAGTTGACCACGCTCGCGGCGACACCGAGCCCGGCCAGGGCGAACATCGCCACGAACGGGCTCTCATCGGCCGAGATCTGCCGCCACGGGGTCACCGCGCAGATCACGATCAGCGCGCCGACATAGAACAGCAGGACACGCACCGGGATCGAGTTGATCGCGCGGGGCAGGGTGCGTTCGGGTTCCTTGGCCTCGGCCGCGGTGGTACCCACCAGCTCGATGCCGACGAAGGCGAAGACCGCGATCTGGAATCCGGCCACGAAACCCATGGGTCCGGTCGGGAAGAAACCGCCGTCGTTCCACAGGTTGGCCAGCGAGGCGGTGCTGCCGTTGTCACCGGTGAATCCGGTGATCACCATTACCAGGCCGGTGACGATCAGCGCGCCGATGGCGATTACCTTGATCAGCGCGAACCAGAACTCGGTCTCACCGAATGCGCGCACCGTGGGCAGATTGAGGACCAGCAGGACGACGATGCAGACCAGCGCGGGTATCCACAGCGGCAGATCCGCCCACCAGTAGGACACGTAGCCGGCGATGGCCACCACATCGGCGATTCCGGTCACCACCCAGCAGAACCAGTAGGTCCAGCCGGTGAAGAAACCCGCCCAGGGGCCGAGCAGATCACCGGCGAAATCGCTGAACGACTTGTACCCGGAGTTCGACAGCAGCAGCTCGCCCATCGCCCGCATGACGAAGAAGAGGAAGAAGCCGATGACCATGTAGACGAGGATCACCGAGGGGCCGGCGAGCGAGATCGTCTTACCCGAGCCCATGAACAGGCCGGTGCCGATCGCGCCGCCGATCGCGATCAGCTGGATATGTCGGTTCGCCAGCTGGCGGCTGAGCTTCTCCGGGCCGGCACCCGGATCACGCGCACCGCTCGCGTCATCGGCTGGATTACCGTGGCCCTGCAGCACGGCCATATTTCTCCCTCCGGAATGAATCGGACAGCCCATTCGAGCACCGGAAGCGGATTCCCGCAGAGTGGGCGGCCCTACGGTACGCCGCCGAAATCCGTGCCGTGCGCGGCCCCCGCATTACGCCGGTGATCGCATTGGCTGTGGTCAGGGCGTCGCGACGGGCGGTATCGCCTGCACCGGCGACCTCTCCGGCACCCGTGTGGCCACCGCTCGATCATCCGGTTCGATCACCGCGGCGCCGCCCCACCTGATTGACTGGTCGGCTGTGTTCCGATTGATGTTCCATGAACCTCGCATACCGGGTAATACTGGCAATGCCATCCGGCTCGCCGCCGGCACGGGCAGTGAGTTGCATCTGATCGAACCTCTCGGCTTCGATATGTCGGAGGCGAAGCTGCGCCGGGCCGGACTGGACTATCACGACCTCGCCTCGGTGACAGTGCACCCGGATCTGGCGACCGCGTGGAAGCAGCTGCGACCCGAGCGGGTGTACGCGTTCACCACCCGGGCCACCACCGCGCACACCGAGATCGCCTACCGGCCCGGCGACGTATTGCTGTTCGGCGCGGAACCGACCGGCCTACCGGCGAGGGTGCTCGCCGATGAGCACATCGAAGCCGAGGTGCGCATCCCCATGCTGCCCGGCCGGCGATCGATGAACCTGGCCAACGCGGCCGCGGTCGCGGTGTACGAGGCGTGGCGGCAGCACGGGTTCCCCGGAGCGGTCTGACCCGGCCCCTCGCCGATCAATCGGCGATCTCGAAGCGTTTGTGCCGGGAGGTCGCCCCGCCGGTGAGCCGGACCGCGCTTTTCGGGACGCCGAGATGCGCGGCCAGGAGTTCGGCCGCGGCCCGGTTCGCCTTCCCCTCGGTGGCCGGCGCCCGCACCCACAGGTGCAGCGTGCCGTCGGGCAGGGTTTCGACCAGCGGGCCCTTCCGGCTGTTCGGGGTGAGCACCGCGCGAACCGTGGTGGGCAAGCCTCAGGCCCGGTCCGTCTCCGAGTCGTCCGGATCGACGGCCTCGTCCGCGCCCGTCGCCGCCCGACCCGTGCCCTTCCCCGTCTCGTCCGCGCCGGTCGCCGCGCGGCCCGCATCCTTCTCCGTATCCGTCGCCGTCCGGTCCGTGCTCTTCGCGGGCTCGTCCACATCCTTCGCGGTCTTGCCCGTCGCTGCCCCGGGTTCGGCAGCGGGCCGCGAGGTCCCGGGTACCGGGGTCTCGACCCGCGGGGTCGAGTTTCCGGCTGCCGGGGCGGCAGCGCGTGCGCCGCCCAGCCGGCGGGCCAGACCGACGAGGGCGCCGACGATCGCACCGAGCAGGGCGAGGAAGACCAGCCACGGCAGTACCTGACCCACGAAGACCACCGCGCCCTTCAGCCAGTCGAGCAGAGAGTTCCAGCCGTCGACGACCCCGTCCCAGAAATTGGCGGGCCCGTCTTCACCGGTCTTCTCCGCTGTGCTCCGGATATCGACGGTGAGCGTGGACAGCGAGATCTGATCGTCGAGATAGCGCCGCTGCCCGGTGAGACTGTCCAGTTCGGCCTGCCGGGCGGCGAGCGCCTCCTCCGCGGCGATCAGGTCGGCAGTGTTGGCGGCGCGCGCCATGAGATCGCGCAACCGGTCCACCGAAGCCCGTAGCGCGGTGATCCGGGCGTCGAGATCCTGCCACTGCAGGGTGACATCGTCGCGGCCGGTGCTGATCTGGGTGATCTCGCCGAGATCGCTCAGACCCTCGATGAACGCGTCGGTATCGGTGGCCGGGATCCGGACGACCAGGTTCGCGTGCGGATCGTCGTCGGCGGTCCCGGGATTCTCGGTGCGCTGGTCGACCCGCCCGTCCAGTTCGGTCACCCGGTCGGCGAGAGTCTGCGCGGCCGCGACGGGGTCGTCGGCGGTGAGATCCACAGTGCCGGTGACGAGCTCTTTCCGATCGGTGGCCTGAGCCCCGGTATCGGGCGGGGAGAGAGGGGCCTGCTCCCGGCTCGGCGCCTTCTGCACCCGGATTCCCGGCGCCCCGGCGGGCACGGGCGCACCACCTTCGAAGGACATCGTCTGGTCCGCGGTGCCGGAATGGGGATCGTCCCCGCATCCGGTGAGCAGAACCGACCCGCACACAACCAGAAACAACACCCCGAGCGTTCGCATGCTGGCAGCGTAATGGGCGGTATCGGCATCGGATACCCGAATGGGAAGGCCGCGTATCGGCGCTACCCACGGGTCCGCGGAACGCACCCGGCTGCGCACCGGCTCTGCCCTGCCGAGCTGCGCGACTTCTGTTACCAGGCTTCGCGATCGCGGAGCCGATCACGTTCGGCGGTGAGAGCGGCGTTGGTTTCACGAAGGGTGATGTTGGCGTCTTCGAGTTCGAGGATGCGTCCGATGGCGGTCAGTTGTATGCCCTGCGCGGTTAATTCGGTGATGCGCTGCAGCCGTCGCAGATCGTCGCTGCTGTAGCGGCGGGTGCCGCCGGGGCTGCGCACCGGAGTGATCAGCCCGTACTGCTCGTAGAGCCGCAGTGTCTGCACTCCGACACCGGCCAGTTCCGCGGCCACCGATATCGCGTACACACCCTGCCCCGATCCGGGCAGGTACCGGATGTGGCGGTCGGCCCCCGTCACTTCTTCACCATCCCCTTCGGTCATATTTTCTATGTAAGGTACTTGCACTTCACTTGACCCAGTGCTACATATTACTTGTGTCAGTTGACATAGATTATCTGGTTTCTCTTCAAGAGTGAAGGAGTGAACTGGAGGTGGCGACCATGTTGATGCGCACCGATCCCTTCCGTGATCTGGACCGTCTGACCCAGCAGGTCTTCGGCACGCCCGCTCGCCCGGCGGTGATGCCGATGGATGCCTGGCGCGAAGGTGACGAATTCTTCGTCGAACTCGACCTGCCCGGTATCGACCCGGACTCACTGGATCTGGACGTGGAACGCAATGTGGTGACCGTGCGGGCATCACGGCCGGAGCTGGATTCGGGCCGGTCGATGCTCGCCGCGGAGCGGACCCGCGGTGTGTTCAGCCGTCAGCTGTTCCTGGGCGAGAACCTCGATACGAACGCGATCCGCGCCGACTACCGCGACGGTGTACTGCGGTTGGTGATCCCGGTTTCGGAGCAGGCCAAGCCCCGCAAGATCGAGATCGCGCGCCACGACCACGAGCATCAAGCCCTCACCGCCTGACCGTCCGGGTCGGCGCCGAGACCAGGAGGCCGACCATGCACACACCGATCATTACCGGCGAGAGCAGGTGGTCGGGCGTGGAGTCCCGGCTACTCGAACTGGACCCTGACCTCGCGGAGTTGTTCGCCGAGGTCGAGGAGACATTGCGCGTGGCCCGGCTCCGATGGGCGTCGCGGCTGGGCACGGTCCGCGCCCCACGGCCACGGAAAGCGATCTCTCGACGACCCGCACCCCGGGGCCACGGACGTCGGCCGAGTCCGGGCCGCGCCTACGAGCGCGGCCCGCCCGGGGCGGCCGAGATACCCCGACGCCCGAACAGTCACGGAAGCGAGGTGATGCCCGTTCCGATAATTCCAGCACAGGGTTTGCGCCGGGCGACAGGACGCGCCGAACCCATAGGCCTGCAATGGAACACAGCGACGAGTCCGCACGCGGCGGACCGGTGCCCGCCACTGGATGTGGCGCCGCAGGCCGACCCCGTTTCTGTTCCCGGCCGCAGCCTTGGTCATTGATTCTCCGATTTCATCCAGCGACGGGTGGGCCCGGTCGGCCGTCTTCCGGGCCCATCCGGACTTCCACAGCGATTGCCCGCGGGCGAGGTCCGCGGGAGTGCCGCACCGTTCTCGGCGGCGGCGACCTCGATCGCCCGAATAGAGCACGTTCGATGCGTCCGTACGGGCCGGCGTCGGACATAGGACGGCGGCCACCATGGACGAGAACAGCGAGCGCGCCGGCCGGAGGCGACGCCGAATTACCTGAAGTCCCGGGAGCGGGAGGCTATGCGCATGTCCAAGCGGCTCAGATGCTCGGCGTAGATGCTCACCGCGCCTTCCGCGTTCTGTATCCGGCCGCGGATCAGCAGTGCCGGGGAACTCTGCGCGGTGCGACGGTACCGGGTCCACAACCCGGCCGAGCACACCACATTCACCATGCCGGTTTCGTCTTCCAGGTTCAGGAAGGTGACCCCGCCGGCGGTGGCGGGACGCTGCCGGTGGGTCACCGCACCGCCGACCAGTACCCGGGTGCCGTCGGGGACCGAGAGCAGATCGGCGGCCGGGATCACCCCGAGCGCGTCGAGGCGGGAGCGCAAGAATTCGGTGGGGTAGCTGCCGGGTGAGACGCCGGTCGCCCAGACGTCGGCGGCGGCGTATTCGAGCTCGCTCATCCCGGGCAGGGTGGGTGTGGTGGTGGAGGCGCCGGTCCCGGGCAGACGGTCGGGCCGTTCTCCGGCCGCCGCACCGGCTGCCCATAATGCTTCGCGGCGGGAGTAACCCAGGCTGCCGAGCGCACCGGCGGTGGCCAGGGCTTCCGCCTGCGGGACGGTCATCTCCACGCGCCCGGTGAGATCGAGGAACGACGTGTAGGGCCCACCCTCGGCCCGGGCGGCCACAATCCTTCCCGCGAGGTCCGAACCGATGGAGCGCACGGCCGCCAGACCCAGCCGCACCTCGGTCCCGTGCCGTTCCAGGGTGGCCTCGGCCGCGCCGGCATTGATATCCGGACCGTGCACGACGACCCCGTGCCGGCGGGCATCGGCGACCAGTGATTGCGGCGAATAGAAACCCATCGGCTGGGCGCGCAGCAGCCCCGCGCAGAACGCCGCCGGATAGTGCAGTTTGAACCAGGCGGAATAGAACACCAGCGCGGCGAAACTCTGTGAATGGCTCTCCGGGAAACCGAAATTCGCGAAGGCACGGAGTTTCTCGTAGATGCGGTCGGCGAGTTCACCGGTGATGCCGTGTAGATCCCGCATGCCCTGGTACAGCCGGCCCCGCAACCTGTCCATCTTCTCAGGGGACCGTTTCGATCCCATGGCCCGCCGCAACTGATCGGCCTCGGCGGGGGTGAATCCCGCGACGTCCACGGCCATCTGCATGAGTTGTTCCTGGAACAGCGGCACCCCGAGGGTGCGCTCGAGCGAATTGCGCAGGGCTTCGTGATCGAAGGTGACCTCCTCCAGCCCGTTCTTCCGGCGGATGTACGGATGCACCGAACCGCCCTGGATCGGGCCGGGCCGGATCAACGCCACCTCGACCACCAGGTCGAAGAATTTCCGCGGTTTCAATCGCGGCAGGGTCGCCATCTGGGCCCGCGATTCCACCTGGAACACACCCACCGAATCGGCTCGGGAGAGCATCTCGTACACCCCGGGTTCGGCGAGGTCCAGGGTGTGCAGTTCGACCGTGACGCCGATGTGCTCACGTACCAGGTCGATCATGTAGTGCAGGGCGGAGAGCATGCCCAGGCCCAGTAGATCGAATTTCACCAGACCCGCCGCGGCGCAATCGTCCTTATCCCACTGCAGCACACTGCGGTCGGCCATCCGCGCCCATTCCACCGGGCATACGTCGGCGATGGGCCGGTCGCAGATCACCATACCGCCGGAGTGGATGCCCAGGTGCCGCGGCAGTCCTTCGATATCGGCGGCCAGCGCCAGTACCGGTTCGGGAATACCGGTCCCGGTTTCCGAACCGACACCCGTCCACCGGCTCACCTGTTTACTCCAGGCATCCTGCTGCCCGGGAGCGAAGCCGAGTGCGCGAGCCGCGTCGCGGACCGCGGATTTGCCACGGTAGGTGATCACATTCGCCACCTGCGCCGCATTCTCCCGGCCGTACCGGCGATAGACGTATTGGATCGCTTCCTCACGACGGTCCGATTCGATATCCACATCGATATCGGGAGGCCCGTCGCGTTCCGGGGAGAGGAACCGCTCGAACAGCAATTTATTCGCGACGGGGTCTACGTTGGTGATCCCGATGGCGTAGCAGACCGCGGAATTGGCGGCCGAGCCTCGACCCTGGCACAGAATGTCGTGCTCCTGGCAGAACCGCACGATATCGTGCACCACCAGGAAATATCCCGGGAAACCAAGCCGCGCGACGACCGCGAGTTCGTGTTCGAGCTGCCGGTAGGCGGCCGGGTTCGCGGCGGGCGGACCGTAGCGGGCGACGGCGCCGCGCCGGGTGAGTTCACGCAACCAGGAGTTCTCGTCGTGGCCGGCGGGCACATCGAAGGGCGGTAGCCGGGGCGCGATCAGCCGCAGATCGAACGCGCATTCGCGGGCCAGTTCCACCGAGTTCGGCACGGCCGCGGGAAATTCGGCGAACAACCGGGCCATCTCCGTCCCCGACCGCAGATAACCGCCCCCGGTGGGGGCGAGCCAGCCGGCGAGATCGTCGAGGCTACGCCGAGCCCGGATGGCGGCCAGGGCCGCGGCGCGACGGCTGCGGTCCGGGGTCGCGAAATGCGCGGCGGTGGTGGCGGTCACCGGCACCCCGACCCGGTCGGCGATCGCGGCCAGCACGGTATTGCCCTCGTCGTCGGTAGGCAGACCGTGCCGGGTGAGTTCCACGGTCACCCGGTCGGGGCCGAAGCGTTCACACAGTTCCCGTAGCGCCGTCTCGGCGCGCAGCGGCCGGCCACCCGCGTAAAGATCCTGGGTCAGCGCCCGCCGGACCTTACCCTTGCGGCAGCCGGTGAGGATCTGCCAGTGACCACCGGCCGCCTCGGTGAGAGCGTCGAGATCGTAGCGCAGGATCCCCTTCTCCCCGGCCGCCATATGCGCGGCGGCGAGCTGCCGGGACAACCGGCGATAGCCCTCCTGTCCGCGGGCCAGGACCAGCAGATGTTCACCGTCCGGATCGGGGTCACCCGTGCGAGGTGCCGAATCGGTCTGCCGGGCACCGGATTCCACGAGGGTGAGTTCGGCTCCGTACACTGCGGCGATCCCGTGCTCGGCGGCGGCCTCAGCGA
Organism: Nocardia grenadensis NBRC 108939; assembly: GCF_001613445.1. Taxonomy (GTDB): domain Bacteria; phylum Actinomycetota; class Actinomycetes; order Mycobacteriales; family Mycobacteriaceae; genus Nocardia; species Nocardia grenadensis. The sequence continues at coordinate 6,330 of NZ_BDCJ01000007.1, read as the reverse complement.
ATCGGACCACCCCGTAATAGCCGTTGTGATCGGTGAGCGCGATCGCCGAGAGCCCCAGCCGCGCGGCTTCGGCGACCATCTCCTCCGGCTGCGAGGCCCCGTCCAGGAAACTGAACGCCGAATGCGCGTGCAGTTCCGCGTACGGCACAACCGGGCCGGGCGGGTCCGCCGGTTCGGGCAGGTACGCACCGCGACTATTGCTCCAGGCCGGGGCGTCACCGCCGTCGCCGGGAAACTGCCCGGGCTTCGGCCGCCCGGACAGTACCCGCTCCATCTCGGCCCAGCTCGGCGGGCCGTTACTCCATCCCATATCGCGTCAGCAGGCCACCCGTTCGGTGGACTGTGCCTCCAGCAGTGTCGCCACATGGTCCACCCCGGCCCGGATCACCCGGCCGTAGGCATCGTCGGCGAGCACGTTCGCGTGCCCGCGTGCCAGCGCCAGTTGCACTCGCGCCGCGTCGAAATCGCCGACCAGCCGGTGACTGTCGGCCAGGCTCAGATACAGGGACGGGAGGAATCCCAGGAGTCCTTCGCCCAGCGGGACGCCGGGCACGAAGGCCGAGTCGAGCGCCCGGGTATCCCAGAACAACGCGCCTTCGGCGGTCTCCTGCACATCCGCCAGATGGTGGGCCACCACGCTCCGGTACAGCGGCTCCCCGGCCGGCCCGAGCTGATCCCACAGCAGTTGCAGCGCCTGGCGCGCCGCCTCCCGATTCACACCGCCGAGCCGCACCGCGGCATAGATATCCGCCATCCGATCGTCCGTCATGAGTTGAGTATCGCACATACGTTCGAATACCGAGAGTGGAAATCGAACCCGTTTTCGAACACCGGGCCGACTCTGGCACACTTTCTTACTTTGGAGTAAGTTCGGCCGGGGAAACCTGCGCGAAGGGGCTGTTCATGAGCGATTCCAGGACCGGCCAGGCCGAACGCGAACTCGCCGGACGGCATGTCCTCATCACCGGCGCCTCGTCCGGCATCGGACGGGCCGCGGCGCTGGCCGTCGCGCGGAAGGGCGCCGTGGCGCTCCTGCTCGCTCGCCGCGAAGACGAACTCGCCACCGTGGTGGCGGAGATCCGGGCGGCGGGTGGCCGGGCCTACGGCTACCCCTGCGATATCACCGACTCCGCCTCGGTGGAGGTGACCCTGGACAAGCTACTCGGCGAGCACGACCGAGTAGACATGCTGGTGAACAATGCCGGTCGTTCCATCCGCCGGGCAATCCACCGCTCCACCGACCGGTTGCACGACTACGAACGCACCATGGCGGTCAACTACTTCGGCGCGCTGCGGCTCACCCTGGCATTGCTACCGCAGATGCGCGAGCGCAAATTCGGCCATATCGTCAACATCAGCAGCGCGGGCGTGCAGGTCGCCACCCCGCGGTACTCCGCCTACCTGGCGAGCAAGGCAGCATTGGACAAGTTCACCGAGGTCGCGGCGGTGGAGACCATGGCCGACGGGGTCACCTTCACCACCATCCACCTACCCCTGGTCCGGACCCCCATGATCGCCCCGTCCGGTGATCAGGGCGGCCGGGCCGAATCGCCGGAATGGGCGGCCGCGACCATCGTCCGCGCGCTCACCCAGCGTCCCCGGCGGATCGACGTGCCGATCGGCACCCTCGGTGAGTACGGCGCGATGTTCGCCCCGCGGCTGCGTGACTTCGTCCTGCACCGCTACTACCGGATGATCCCGGACTCCCCCGCCGCCCGGGGCGAACAAACCGAATCCGCCCCGGTCACCGCACCGGACTCGCAGGCGGACGCACCCGTCGTACACCGCATCGGCGACCAGCACCCAGCGCCACGCTCACGCTGGAGCCGCACCCCGCTGCCCCGGGCGGGAGCTCGGGCGGCACGCGGCGCCGGGATCGCGCTGCGGCGCGCGGCCCGTTGGGTGCCGGGCACCCACTGGTGAGCAGGCCCGTCCCGCCGTGTGTGGAAAGGAACGCCGATCGTGACCGACGAGGGTAACGCCGTGTTCGATGCCGTCCTCGACCTGGTGGCCTCGCGCGGGATCACCGAGACAACGCTGCGCCGGGTGGCCGACCGCTCCGGCGTCGACGGCAAGACGCTTCGCCGGCAATACGGTAGCCAGTTCGGCCTTTTCATGACCGCCGCCAAGACACTCGAATTCGATCGCGACCGCCGCCTCGCAGCGGTCGGTGGCGAACCAGGCAGCGACTCGGTGGCCGACCGCCGCGCCTACCTCGAGGCGGTCACCCGCGCACTGCTGCCCGACCCCACCGACCGACGGCGCCTGCTGCTGTGCACCGAGATCGTCGCCGGTGCCCGGCTGGTACACGGGATAGAGGTCGAAACCGCAAGGATGCGCCGCTCCGACCGCGCCATCGTCGCCACCGCGCTCACCCGGACCGGGGTGGCCGATGTCGAACTCGAAACGGAACGGCTACTCGCCCTGATCAGCGGCCTGGCCTTCGAACTCGCCTATCCGCACGGCGGGGGCGAGGGCACGGCCGACCCGGTGATACGCCACCACATCGCCACCATCGTGCACTGACCGCGCGGTCTCAGAGCTCGAAGATCCGCTCGGTGGGCGGCAGCGGCCGGAATGCTCCCGAGATCTGCGCCACCAACTGCCAGGGGCGTTCACCGTCCACCGAGGATTTGCCGTTGGTCAGGATGGCCCCGCTCAGCCCGCGCGCCGGATCGGCCCAGCCGTACTGCGTGGTGAACCCGCTGCGGCCGAAATGCGCGGTCGTATCGTGCCCGAATTTCGAACGGTGCCCGCCCAGTTCGTAACCGGCCCGGCTCACCCGCCCCGCCACCCCGGGAACCCGGGGTGCGGGCAGTACCGCGTCACGCACCGTCTCGGTCCGCATGATCCGGACGCCGTCGAGTTCGCCGCCGCGCGCGAGGATCTCGTAGAATCTGGACAGTTCGGCGGCGGTGGTGACCAGATTCCCCGACGGCAGTTCGGCGGTGAGGAAGGACCGATTCGATTCCCGGTTCACCGCGTCGGAGGCGAAGCCACCGCCCAACGCCCGCCCGGCGATGAAGGACGCCAGCTTCGACGGCGGGGGGCCGGTTTTCACGCTCGGCACCACCGCGTCCACATCCTCGGGCCGGACACCCAGATTCGTCCACCGGAAGCCCAGCGGTTCCAGCACCTGTTCGGCGAGATGATCCTTGAGCCGCTTACCGGTGGCCCGCTGTACCAGCAGCCGCTGGATGAGCCCACTGGTCAGGGCGTGGTACACGCGGAAACGTCCAGCCGGGTAACTCGGCTTCAGATCGACCAGACCGCGCAGGCACAGTTCCTCGTCGAAAACCATTTCGTGCCCGCGGTAGGGACGGGTCACGAACGGGACACCGGCGGTGTGGGTGAGTACATGCCCGATGGTGATCGCCGCCTTGCCGTTGGCGGCGAATTCGGGAATGTAATCGCTGACCCGATCGTCGAACGCGAAGGCGCCCTGCTCGATGAGCATGAACATCACCGCCGCGGAAACGCCTTTCGCGGTGGAGAATCCGCAGAACGGCGACTCCGTGGTCACCGGGACGCGTTCGGCCGCCGGGTCGTCGCCGGGTGCGTTGCCCCGGCTGTGGCCGATCGCCCGGTTCAGCACGACCCGCCCGTTGCGGCGCAGACAGATCTGGATAGCCGGGGTCGCGCCAAGTCGGTACCACTCCTGTACCGAGTCCCAGATCGATTCGATCTCCGCCGGGCTCGGCCCGCCGGGCCCGACGTCCTCCTCCGGACCGACAGCGGTGATGTCGTCCAGTTCGGCGGCGACCGGGACCAGGAGCGCGGTATCTGCCTTCACACGCCCCAGGGTAGCCATGCCGCCGGGGTGGCGACGGCCGTCGAACGACCCGGACGCGACCGGCCCGGGTCTCGGTCGGTGTAAGCCGTGGGCCCACCACCTACCACCGGTGACCAGGCGGTCCGCCATCCACGAGGGATGGTGACGGAGATCACCGGCGGTCACCCCGGCGCATTGTGCCCTGATCAAGAGAACAACCGCTTGTTCTCCATCTGCCGGGAGGTGGCCATGGCATCGGTGCACACGCGCCTGTCCCGGGCGCACATCTGGTTGCTCACCCTGTCGTCGATGGCCGGCGCCTTGGCCATCGCGGCCATGGCCGCCCTCTACACCGCGCTCCCCGAGATCGCCGCCGATACCGGCGCCACCCAGCAGCGGCTCACCTGGGTGATCGACGGTTACACCCTCGCGCCGGCCTGCCCGGTCCTGTTCTCCGGCGCCCTGGGCGACCGGTACGGCCGCCGCATCATGAGGTGCTCGACCCGGTGATGTTCGCGCTCGCCGTATCGCGGTCGACAGCTCCTACCTCGATGCGCTCTGGCCGCTACTGATCCTGAGCACCGGCCTGGGTCTGTGCACCGCCCCGACCGCCGCGATCATCAACGGCACGCCCGCGGAGAAACACGGGGTGGCCTCCGCGGTGAACGACGCCTCCCGGGAGGTCGGGGCGGCGATCGATATCGCGATCTCCGACAGCATCCTCGCCGCCGGCTACGCCGACCGGATCGCTCCGGCACTGCCCCGGCTGCCCGAAGCGGCCCGCGGCCCGGCCGGCGATTCGCTGGCCACCGCGCTGGAGGTTGCCGAGCGGGGCGGTCCGGCGGCCGCGCCGCTCGCGGCGTTCGCCGAGGAAGCCTTCGTCCACGATGCCGCGCAGGCGGCGCCGGCCCTGGGCATCCTCACCGTGGTGATGGCGTTCGTGCTGTGGGGCGTGGGCACCCGGCCGCCGGACCACCCGCACCGATTCAGCCGCCGACGGCGCCGTGCTGATGAACCGACAGCCACAGCGCGTACCCGAGCAGTGCCTGCGTCTCGTGGATCCGGTGCGGGCAGCGCGAATCGACCACCAGCAGGCGGTCCACCGTGTCACCGTGGACGAACCCGCCGCCGTCGCGACCGGCGAAACCGATCGTGTACATCCCGCGCCTCCGGGCCTCGGCCAGTCCCGCCAGCAGATCGGGCGAGTCGCCGCCACCCGATATGGCCACCGCGATATCGCCGGACCGTCCGCGCGCGGCCAGCTGGCGCGCGAACACCGATTCGAAGCCGCAGTCGTCGCCGACCGCGGTGAGTACCGCCTCGTCGGCGGACAGCGACCACGCCGGCAGCGCGATACCGTCCGGCGGCCGGGCGAACAGCGTCGCAACCGTCGCGGCATCCGTCGCGCTGCCACCGTTTCCGAAGACGAAAAGCCGGCCGCCGTCGGTGAAGCGGCGCGCCATCTCCCGGGCGGCCGCGGCGACCGGTTCCGCGTTCGCCGCGAGAGCCCGCGTCCGTACATCGACGCTCTCCGCGGCCCGTACCTGCGCGCAGGCGGCCAATTCATCGAGCAGCGCACCCGCCTCGTTCGACGTCATCGCTCGTCCTCCACTCCGGCCGTACTCACCGCCATACCGGCGTGCACCAGCACCAGATCCCCGGGCCGTACCGGTTCGACGAAGGTTGTCGTGACGGTTTCGGTGCCCAGCGGCGTACGGACACGCGCCGTCCCGTCACCGAGCGGAATCACCACCTCACCCAGCCTGCCTTCTTCGCGGCCGGCCTCCCGGCGGTCCGGCCGATGCTCCGGCGCGACCAAGCCGGGATGCAGGAAACATCGCTGGGTGAGCTCCCACAGCAGGTGGTAGAGCAGTACCAGATCACCCGTGGCCGAAAGCCGGGAATCCGGGCCGTCCAGCCACAGCAGATGGTCGGTGAGTCCGGTGGCCGGCCGCGGTCCCGACCCGATCCAGATGGTGTGCACACCCCAGGCCGGGCTGCGCACCAGCAGCGACCGCACCTGCGGTTCATGCGCGGCGGCGATCGCGAGCACCATATCGCCGGGGCGAGCCGAAACCCGGGCGGTGTCCACGAGGTTCGGCCCGGTCAACGCGACAGCAGGCAGGGTACGCCCGCCAGTGGCCGCCGGATGTACGAATTCGACGGCGATGTGCTGGGCATGCGGTTCCCAGGAGGGCGCGACACACCACAACGTCGCGCCGGCCGCGAATCGCCGGGCCAGCGCCAGCGCCGCCGCCGCCAGGTCCTCGGCCAGGTCGGCACGAAAAGGCGTGGCCGCCAAGAGATCGTTCACCTCGGCACCACCCCGCCGACAGCCACGACCGGGGCTTCACCGCCGTAGTCGGAGCTCTCGCTGATCCGGCCCGGAATGCCCCAACACATCTCAGTCCTCCTCTGGCGATCGGACGCGATGACCGAAACACGATGGCGTGCCGATGTTTCCGGCCACCGACCATTGTCCAGCCCTATCGGTGCGGTACTACCCGGCTGTTACGAAAATACGAATTCCGGTCACGAACCCGCCTTACCCACCGACC
>NZ_BDCJ01000006.1 GCF_001613445.1 Nocardia grenadensis NBRC 108939 | reverse complement strand
GCCGGGCGCTGTCCCCTCACCCTCCGGTCTCACCGCGCGAAGGCGTACCGGCCGATCGGCGACTACCCGACCGGCACCTGCGTCGCGTCCGCGGAGCCTTCACCGGCGGCTTCGGTGCCGGCGGCCCCCGCCGCCACCGGGTCGGCAGCGTCCGCGACCACGGTCCCGGCGGAGTCTTCGGTGGCCGGGACGGTCCTGGACTTCCGCCACGCGAAGACGGTGAGCGCGACCGCCACGACGACGATCAGCACGTAACCGATCGCGCGCGGCGCGCCGTCGATATCGAAGTGCTTGAACAGCGTGCGAGCGTTGGTGAGGACCAGCAGCCCACCGACACCGGTGCCCAGCACACCCGGGGTGATCCGGCTGACCAGCCAGGCCGCGAGCGGTGCGGCGATCACGCCGCCGAGCGCCAGACCCGCGATGATCAGCAGGTTGTCGAAGAAATCCGAACCGAGCCCCAGCAGGAAGCCGACGCTGGCGGAGGCCGAGACGATGAACTCCGAGGCACTCACCGAACCGATCACCGTGCGCGGCGCGGACCGTCCGGTGGTGAGCAGGGTACTGGTGGTGACCGGCCCCCAGCCGCCGCCACCGCTGGCGTCGATGAAGCCGCCGAACAGGCCGAGCGGGGTGAGGAATTTCGCGGAGTGCGCGGTCTTCTCCGAGGCGGCGAACTCCACCGGCGGTCGTGAGGAGAACCGGACGACCAGGAAGACACCGATCGCGAGAAGGATGCCGGCGGTGATCGGCGCGGCGGCTTCGGTGGAGATCCGCGACAGCACGGTCGCGCCCAGGAAGGCGCCGATACCGCCGGGCACACCCAGCCGTAATACGACCTTCCAGTCGATATTGCCGAACCGCCAGTGCGATGCCCCGGAGGCCAGAGTGGTGGCGACCTCGGCGAAGTGGACCGCCGCGCTCGCATGCGCGGCACCCGTGCCGCTGAGGACGAGCAGCGTCGTCGCGGTGACGCCGAAGGCCATCCCGAGCGTGCCGTCGACGATCTGCGCGCCGACACCCACAATGGTGAAAACCAGTAACTTGATCATGACGGTGTGCTCCCCGAACCTGGACCGGACATCCGAGGGTATGACGTGGTCACGCGGTTGACACGGGTTGCGATCACCGTGAACGCAATACTGCCGGCCTGCCCGAGCGGCAGCCGGAACGGCGCCCGAGGGCGCGGAAATGAAGGCGACACCGGCGGCATCCCTGGGGCACACTGGCCGCCGTGACCGACCACACCTTCCGTCAGATGATCCTGAGCGAACGGCCGGCCGCCGGGATCACCGCCGGTACTTTTGCCGAAAAGGCTAGCCCCTTCCCGGTATTGGAGAACGGTGAGGCTCTCGTGCGGGTGGAGTGGCTCGGTATCGACGCCACCCAGCGCACCTGGCTCAATCCCGCGACGACGTATACGACGCCGGTCGGTGTGGGCGAGGTGATGCGCGGCAGCGGAGTCGGGCGAGTGGTCGCCTCCCGCGACCCCGCGCTGCCGGAGGGACAGTGGGTCTACGGTGAGCTCGGCTGGCAGGAATACACCGTGGCGCGCGCCGGCGGCTTGTTCGGCGTGAATCCGGTGCCCCCGGGGATCGACCCCCGCCATATGCTCACCGTTTTCGGCGTGAGCGGGTTGACCGCCTATATCGGGATCACCCGGGTGCTGGAGGTCGCGGAAACCGATGCGGTGCTGGTCACCGGCGCCGCCGGCAGTGTCGGATCGCTGGCCGGGCAGGTCGCGCGGCTACTCGGTGCGCGGGTGCTCGGCACCGCGGGTACGCCGGAGAAAGTGGACTGGGTGCGCGAAACCGCCCGTTTCGACGCCTGCCTGAATTATCGCACCGACGACGTCCCCGCCGCGCTGCGCGCATTCGCCCCCGACGGGTTGACCGCGGTCTTCGACAATATCGGCGGAACTCTGCTGGAGAACGCACTGGACAACCTGTCCCTGCACGCCCGGATCGCGCTCTGCGGATCGATCTCTTCCGGCTACACGGCCGCCGGCTACGGTGCCGGACCCGCGAACTACATGCAGCTGGCCTTCCGCCGGGCCCGCATGGAGGGCTTCATCTTCTACGACCACCACGCCGATTTCCCGGCGGCACTGTCCCGGCTCGCGGGCTGGGTCGCGGCGGGCGAGCTGGTCTGGGCCGAGGATATCGTCGACGGTCTCGAGAACTCCCCGGCAGCCCTGCAGCGCATCTTCGACGGGTCCAACCTCGGTAAGCAACTCGTCCGGGTCCGGTCGTGAGCCCCCTGACCCCGCTGAGGCCAGCGCACGCGGCGCGCATCCGGGTCCCGGCCGCCGACAGCACCCGGGACCCGGCGCGACGGCACCGAACGTAAGGACTCAGTACTGCGCCTGCGGGCGCCGGATGATCGCCCCGGACCCGATCCCGCCGAGCAGCGAGATGATGCACAACCCCGCGATCAGGTTGATCACGGCCGTGGCGATCTTGGCATCCACCCCGGCGACCAGGGTGAACGGCACCAGTGTCGCCAGCGCGGTGACCAGTCCGGTGATCCAGTAGAAGAACTGCATCGGGCTGGGCATCAGGGCGAGCAGCAGGTTCAGCAGACCGGTCGCGGCGATCGCGGCGGCCCCACCGGCCACGGCGTACGAAGTGGTCGAGACCGTGCCGTAGGCGCCCTCACCCTCCGGTGAGAGGACCGCGATGTTCAGGATGCCGCGCACCAGCATGATCAGCACCACGATCACCAGCGCGACGACGATGGCCGTACCGACACCGCCCGCCCACAGCCGTCCGACATTGACCTTCGGTTCGTTCGATCGCTCGTTCGTCCGCTCGGGCCGGTCCGGCTGGTACCCGTATTCGACCTGATGCCCGTACTCCGGCTCCGTCGAGTGACCCTGCTGCTGGGGGTAACCCTGCTGCGGGTAGGCCTGCGTCCGAGGGTAACCCTGGCGGTGAGGGTCCTGGCGCCCGTAATTGTGCGGCGGTTCCGTCATAGGGGGAAAGTACCCCGCATGAGCTCCGCGACCCACCCGAATCGGTAGGCGCATGTCGGGCACCGCACCGGCCGGATTCGTCCGCGCCGGGTGCGGACGCCCGCCGGGCCGGCGGGTTCGCTGAATCGACGGCCGCGGTAGGGCCGGCCGCGTTCCCGGAACCCGGTGACAGGACACGCCGTCATGACCCACACGACCAATCCGGCTACGGATTTCACCGGCACGCGGCGGACAGTTGCCCGGCTGCACACCGACCATGACGCATCCGAATTGGATGCGCTGGTGCAGCGTGACTCGCCTGCACGGTGCGGACGGACACTCCGGCCGTGCCGGCTGCGCTGATCGCGGTCCGACCCAATGGAGCATGCCGCCGAGGTGGTTGTGATTCCGCATCTGGGATCACTCGAACCCGATACCCCTGGTGGGGTCATCGGTTCCGACCTCGGTCCGGCCGGACACGAGGGACCGCTGACCACCGCTCCGGGCAGGGGCTTGTGCCTGCAATACGGCCACGCCATCGTCGGACACCCTGTCCGACCTGCGGCGCAGTAGTGCCCCCAGTGGGACTCGAACCCACACTTGGCGGATTTTAAGTCCGCTGCCTCTGCCAATTGGGCTATGGGGGCGTGCGGACCACACACTACCGACTCGTACACCCGTACCGGAATACCCGTGAGTGGGAGTCACACTGTGGGATCTGTCTGAATCGCCTGGCATGCCTCCACCAGCACATCGGCGGCCAGCAAACCGGACTCCTCCGCCGCCTCGCGCACTTCGTCGGATAATTCGTAGTCCGTAGTCACCGCCAGCAACGCCAATTGGAGGGCTTCGCCCAGCTGTCCGAGCCGGCGGGCGATCACCAGTTCGTCCATTTCGGTACCCATGTTCTCCCAGCCCACCGGCTGCACCCCGTCGATGCGGTAGCGACGCAGGGTGTCCTCCCCGAGGACCTTCATGAAATCCACCGCCGAGGCCATACAGCGGTTGTTGGCGACCCGGTACTCGGTGCGGTCGGCGATTTTCTCGATGAGGACCGCGACGATGGTCGCGGCGGTGAACATGCCGTCGCACACCCGGGCGGGCGCGGCGACGGGTGGGCCCGGTGGCGCGGTGGCCAGACCGGTGGTCACCGCGTCGATCCATTCGACCACCAGATCCGTGCCGGACGCGTCGTCCCGCACCGGCCGGTGTACGGGCTGTATCTCCCGGCGCCGGAACCACCGCCACGATAGACCCATCGCGCTCACTCCTGTTCGGAAGCGGACCTACCGACCAGCGAATGCCGTCGGCCGTATGCGAAGTACATCACCAAACCGAGCAGCATCCAGACTACGAAACGCAGCCAGGTTTCGACCGAGAGATTCACCATCAACCACAGGCAGGACAGAACCGCCAGGATGGGCACGAAGGGCACCAGCGGCACCTTGAAGCCGCGCGGCAGGTCGGGCCGGGTGCGGCGCAGGACGACGACGCCGATGGAGACCAGCAGGAAGGCGAACAGGGTGCCGATGTTCACCATTTCCTCGAGAGTGCCGAACTCCACGAAACCGGCCAGGATCGCGCACACCACGCCGACGACGAGGGTGATCCGCACCGGCGTGCCGCGCTGACCGGTCCGCGCGAGCCAGCGCGGGGTGAGACCGTCGCGCGACATCGCGAACAACACGCGGGTCTGGCCGAGCAGCATCACCATGACCACGGTGGTCAGGCCGGCCAGGGCGCCGATGGAGATGATGTTCTTGGCCCAGGTGGCACCGTGCACCGCGAACGCGGTCGCCAGAGTCGCGTCGTCGCCGGCGAGGTCGGTGTAGGGGACCATGCCGGTGAGCACGATCGAGACGGCGACGTAGAGGATGGTGACCACGACCAGCGAGCCGAGAATGCCGCGCGGCAGATCCCGCTGCGGGTTCTTGGTCTCCTCGGCGGCAGTGGCGACCACGTCGAAGCCGATGAACGCGAAGAACACGAGGCTCGCCGCGGCCAGCAGACCGTACCAGCCGAAGCTGCTGTTACCGCCGCCGGTCACCCAGGAGAACAGCGACTGCGTGAGCCCCTGGCCCTGCTCGGTGGGCTGCGCCTCCGGGATGAACGGGCTCAGGTTGTCGGCGTCGAAGAAGGTGAGCCCGACAATGATGACCAGCAGGATCACCCCGACCTTGATCGCCACGGCGACCGCGGACACCCGCGAGGACAGTTTGGTGCCGAGCGCGAGGAGGGTGGTGAGCACCGCGATCAGCAGTACCGCACCCCAGTCGAAGGTCACACCACCTATATCCACCACCGCGGCACCCCGGTCGAACACCTGGCCCAGATACTGCGACCAGCCCTTGGACACCACGGCCGCCGCGAGCGCGAACTCGAGCAGCAGGTCCCAGCCGATGATCCAGGCCGCCAGCTCCCCGAAGGTGGCGTAGGAGAAGGTGTAGGCGCTGCCGGCCACCGGCACGGTGGAAGCGAACTCCGCATAGCACAGGGCGGTGAGACCGCAGGCGATGGCGGCGAAGACGAACGCCAGCGAGACGGCGGGTCCGGCGGTATTGCCCGCGGTGCGGGCGGTGAGGGTGAAGATACCGGCACCGATGACGACGGCGACGCCGAAGATCGCCAGGTCCCAGGCGGTGAGGTCTTTGCGCAGTTTCGTACCGGGTGCTTCGGTATCGCGGATCGACTGTTCCACGCTCTTGGTGCGGAACAGCGAATTTCGGCTGGTCGGCGTCGTCACTGCGGCCTCCTGATCTTTCCGGCGCGAGTACCGGGAACGCTAGTGCACTCCCGCCATATGACGGGTTATCCACGACGACAGTCCGGCAATCACCGCGCCCGCCGCGATCGCCACCGAACCGGTGATCCCGAAGTAGGCGAACTCGTTGTCCGGCGAGTAGAAACGCGCCAGCACCCCCGACAAGGTGGTGCCCAGCGCGACCGACAGAAAATAGAGCGCCATCGTCTGCGCCCGGAAATGTTCGGGGGCGAGCTGGGTGCTGACCGCGAGGCCGATCGGGGAGATCAGCAGTTCGGAGACGGCGAACACCGCCATGATGCACAGCACGGCCAGCGCCGGCACCGAACGGCCCGAAGTCCCGGCCAGTGGGACGAACAGCAGAAACGCCGTCCCCATCCCGACCACGCCGAGCGCGAACTTGCGAGGGGTGCTGGGCGCCCGATCCCCCAGCTTGGTCCACAGCGCCGCGAACAGCGGGGAGAGCGCGATGATCCACACCGGCTCCACCGAACCGATCCAGTTCGACGGCGCGGTCCAGCCGAAGATGTTCCAGTTCATCCGTTCGTCGGAGTACACGGCGAGCACGGTGAAGATCTGCTGGAACAGGGCCCAGAACACCACATTGGCGACGAACAGCGGAACGAAGGCCCACACCCGGGTGCGTTCCAGCGGGCTCACCCGGCGATGGGTGAGCAGGACGGCGAAGTACGCGGCGGCGGCGATGACGATGAGCGCGGTGGTGACATCGGGCAGGTTGTCCACGGTGACCAGTCCGGTCACCAGTACCAGCACGATCACCAGGATCGCCGCGAGCACCACCGCGGCGAGCGGCCCGTAGGCGCAACGTGGCAGCGGATCGGTGGGCTCGCGTCCGGCGGTGCCGAGATTGCGGCGGAACACCACGTACTGGATCAGCCCCAGCGCCATCCCGACCGCGGCCGCCCCGAAACCGGCATGGAAGCCCCACTCCTCCTGGAGCAGCCCGGTAAGCAGCGGGCCGACGAAGGCACCGAGATTGATCCCCAGATAGAAGAGCGTGAATCCGCCGTCGACCCGCGGATCACCCTTCGGATACAGGGTGCCCAGCAGCGCGGAGGCGTTCGATTTCAGCGCGCCACTGCCCAGCGCCACCAATACCAGGCCCACGCCCACACCGGTGAGGCCCGGAATCAGCGCCAGTGCGATATGCCCGGCCACCACCACTACGCCGCCATAGAAGACGGTCCGCTCCATCCCGATCAGCCGGTCCGACACCCAGCCGCCGATGATCGTGGAGAGATAGACCAGACCGCCGTAGGCACCGACCAGACCGACGGCCACATCCTGATCCATACCGAGACCACCGTCGGTAGCCGAGTAATACAGGTAGTAGCCGAGGATGGTGAGCATCCCGTAGAAGGAGAAACGTTCCCACAGTTCGACACCGAAAAGGTTGACGAGTCCGACCGGGTGACCGAAAAAGGTGCGCTCGGCGACGTCTGGTACTTCGGACATGCTCAGACTGTCCCATGCCCCCGGTCCGGCGCGTGGCATACCGAACCGAACCGATACCGCAGCTCCACGAACACCCAGGCCACCGCGAGGCCCCGGGGAGCCGTCAGGCGATCGAGAGCGCGATCCCGTCCAGGATATCGTGTTCGCTGACTACCAGTTCGGTGATCCCGGCCCGCCGCTTCAGCTCCGCCGCCAGCACCTCGGTGATCACCGCGCCGCCGCCGATGACATCGACCCGGCCCGGATGCATGGGTCCGAGCGCGGCACGTTCGTCGTGATTCATCCCGATCAGCCGATCGCAGACCGCGAACAGATCCGGCAGCGAGATCCGCGCCAAGTGTGTTCTCGTCGAATCGTATTGGGGCAGGTCCAGTGCGACGGCCGCGAGTGTGGTCATGGTGCCGGCCACCCCGACCCAGGTATGCGCGCCGTCCACCGGGACGTGGGTGAACGCCTCGGTAAGACGTTCGGTCGCGAACTCCCGGGCCGCCGCGACTTCACCGGCCTCCGGCGGATTCCCGCGCAGACACCGCTCGGTGACCCGTACGCAGCCGATATCGGCGGAGAACGCCGCCCGCACTCCGTCGCCGTCCCCGACCACGAGTTCGGTGGAACCGCCGCCCAGATCGACCACGACGAACGGCCCGTCCGACGCCGCCAGCTCACCGACCGCGCCGGTGAACGACAATCGCGCCTCCTCGTCACCAGTGATCACCTCGGCGCTCGCGCCCGGAACCACCCGGCCGAGTTCGGCCCGGGTCATCGCGAAGAAATCCTCCCGGTTCGACGCGTCGCGAGTGGCGGAGGTGGCGACCATCCGCACCCGGCTCACACCGTGCTCGAGCATGAGGGACACATAGTCGGCCAACGCCACGCGGGTACGTTCGATCGCCTCCGGATTCAGCCGCCCCGTCGCGTCGACCCCTTTGCCGAGCCGCACGATCCGCATCTCCCGGTGCACATCGGTCAGGGTGGAATCCGCGCCGATATCGGCGATCAGCAGTCGGATCGAATTGGTGCCGCAATCCACGGCAGCGACCCGGTCGGTCATAGCGCCTCCTTCGGAGCTTGTACACGCGGTCCGCAGAGACCGGAACGAGGGCAGCGGTGCCGCATCATTCGTCTTCCGTCACCACGTATTCCGGCCAGTTCGCCGGGATCGCACTGCCGCGCAGTCCGTTCGCGGCCGCCAGCGCCACCGCCTCGTCACCGAGCGGATTGACTCCGGGCCCCTTGGCCAGCGCGTGCGCGATCAGCACATGCAGGCATTTCACCCGGTCCGGCATACCGCCGCCGCTGAAATCGGTGCCCAGCGATTCGATCTCGTCGCGTTCGGCCAGATAGCTGTCGTGCGCGGCGCGATAGGCGGCGGCGAGTTCGGTATCGCGGCCGAGCCGGTCGGTCATTCCCTTCATCACACCCGCGGACTCCAACCGGCTGGCCTCCGCGGTCAGCCGAGGGTCGGTGAGGTAGTAGAGAGTGGGGAACGGGGTGCCATCCGGAAGTTTGGGCGCCGTCTTGACCACCGCGGGCAGCCCATCGGGCGTCCGGTAGGCGATGGCGAGTACCCCGCGTGGTTCGCGGCCCAACTGTTCGGCGACGATCTGCAGATCTCGGTCGTCGGGTGTACTCACCTGGGTCCTTCCGGCTGCGGCGCGGGGGTTTCGGTTTCGGGGGGCGGTTCGGAAATGCTCCGCCACAGATCCGTATACCACGGATCGGGTTCGTGCCGGGGTGCCTGCGGATCCGGGATCGCCGGCACTTCGATCCCCGGAACCTGCACGATATACGGGGTTTCGCCCGGCATCACCAGACGTAACCGGTCGCGCGCCTCGGAGCGGATATAGGCCGGGTCCTCCTGCTGAGCGCGGCGGTCCTTCAGCCGGTCGATATCGTCCTCCAGCGTCCGGCGTTCGGCCGCGAGCTGATCGGCCTCGGCGCGCTGGGTGAAATAGGTGCGCATGGGGACGGCCAGCGTCATCGCCAGCGCGCACACCACCATCGCCAGAATGATCGCCTTACCGGCGGACAACCCCAGGATGGTCCGTTCCGACCAATCCCGCGCGCCGTCCGTACCGGCCCTGGTCCGGCGGGTGGTACGCCGCACCCGCTCCGCCCCGCCGTGTACTTCGGCGGCGGGGCGGCGCGACGGCGCGCGCGACGTGCGGCGATCGCCCCGCCCCGCGGGGCTGGTACCGCGCGCACGCCGCTCCGACATCTACCTCAGTCCTCGAAGGTGAAGCGCGGGAATGCTACGTCACCGGCGTAACGAGCCGAATCGCCCAGCGCGTCCTCGATCCGCAGCAGCTGGTTGTACTTCGCCACCCGCTCGCTACGCGCCGGGGCGCCGGTCTTGATCTGGCCGCTGCCCACCGCGACCGCGAGGTCGGCGATGGTGGTGTCCTCGGTTTCACCCGACCGATGCGACATCATGGTCTTGTACCCGTTGCGGTGCGCCAGTTCGACAGCGTCCAGGGTCTCGGTGAGGGTGCCGATCTGATTCACCTTCACCAGCAGCGCATTCGCCGCGCCCTTGGCGATACCGTCCTCGAGACGCTCGGGGTTGGTGACGAACAGGTCGTCGCCGACCAGCTGCACCTTGTCGCCGATCTCGTCGGTGAGCGCGACCCAGCCGTCCCAGTCGTCCTCCGACAGCGGATCCTCGATCGACACCAGCGGGTAGGCGGCCCGGAGTTCGGTGTAGAACTTCGCCATCTCGGCGGCCGAACGCGCGGAGCCCTCGAACTGATAGGCACCGTCTTTGTAGAACTCGGTCGCCGCGACATCCAGCGCCAGCGCCACATCCCGGCCCAGTTTCAGCCCGGTCTTACCGATCGCGACGCTGATCAGGTCCAGCGCCTCCTTGGTGCCGGCGACGTCGGGCGCGAACCCGCCCTCGTCACCCAGCCCGGTGGCCAGGCCCTTCTCCTTCAGCACCGCCTTGAGCGCGTGGTAGACCTCCGCGCCCCAGCGCAGCGATTCCTTGAACGTCGGCGCGCCGATGGGCGCCACCATGAACTCCTGCACATCCACACCGGTATCGGCGTGCGCACCGCCGTTGAGGATGTTCATCATGGGCACCGGCAGCACATGGGCGTTCGGTCCGCCGAGATAGCGGAACAGTTCCAGACCCGAGGACTCCGCCGCCGCCCGTGCCACCGCCAGGGAGACACCCAGCAGCGCATTGGCGCCGAGGCGCGATTTGTCCGGGGTCCCGTCGAGGTCGAGCAGCGCCTGGTCGACGGTGCGCTGTTCGACGGCGTCCAGGCCGATCACGGCCGGAGCGATCTCGTCGAGCACCCCCTCGACGGCTTTCTGCACGCCCTTGCCGTTGTAGCGATCCCCGCCGTCGCGGAGTTCCACGGCCTCGTGCTCGCCGGTGGAGGCACCGGAGGGCACCGCGGCGCGGGTCAGGGTGCCGTCGTCGAGGGCGATCTCGACCTCGACGGTGGGGTTACCGCGCGAATCCAGGATCTCGCGAGCTCCGACCTGTTCGATGATGGCCACGAAAACAACACTCCTTCGGCTGGTGGCACGGTAGTTATCGGGACGAGCCGTGCGATTGTGAGCCTAATAGGCCCGGTTACGGCCAGTCCATCCGCCGCCCCGCAGCGCCCGCCGCAGTTCCGGCGCCACCTCAGACGCGCCGGCCGACGCTGTAGGTCGCGGCCCGATCGCGAACCACCTTCATATAGCTCTCCGACCTGTTGTAGGTGAACAGCGCCCGGCTCCACCCCTCGGCGGTGCCCAGCGTCCCGCCGCTCACGCACAGATACCGTGCCGCGGTGAGCGCCGCGTCATCGATACTGTGCGGATCGGCGACCCCGTCCCCATTGGCGTCCACTCCCCACCTGCGCCAGGTCTCCGGGATGAACTGCATGGGCCCGACCGCCCGATCGAAGACCCGGTCCCCGTCGAGCACACCGTCGTCGGTATCCCTGATCTCCGCGACCCCCGGCGCCCCGTCCAGGGGTATCCCGATGATCGACGGCTCCACCAGACCGTCGTCCCGCACCTCGGCCCCGCGATGCCGGCCGTGATCGCTCTCCACACTCCCGATCCCCGCCAGCGTCGTCCAGCCGATCCCGCACTCCGGCCGCGCCCGCGCCATCACCGCCGCCGCGTACCCGTAGGCCTCGAGTGCGGCCACCGGCATATCCAGCGCACCGGCGTGCTCGGCCGCCCACGCGTTCAATTGCGCGGCGGTCCGGCCGGGGGCATCGATATCGATCACGGGTACCGGCACGCCGGGCCCGGGCGGAATCCCCTCGGGGATGGGCACCAGATCCTCACCGGCCCCACACCCGGTCAGCACCAGAGCAACCAACGAAACGGCGACGAGGCCGAACCTGCGGAAACGCACACCATCCATCATCCAGACCGGACAGCCCCGGGGGCTCTGCGCAAAGGATCGAACGGCACAGATCACAGTCTTCGAAGCAGCGGTCGCCTGGTCCTCTCGACACCGGGCCACCCCGACCGCGGCCGTCAGCACTGTCACTGCAGGTCGGTCCGATCGTCCGAACGTAACCCGTTGAGCCACCGCACCGTGCAGTACGATTCCGCAGGATCGTGATTCGTGAGGGGGCCGCAATGCACCGACCGGGACGGGCTGTGCTGCACGGAATCTGCGCCACGATGACGGCCGGGCTGCTGCTGACAACCCTCGCCGGCTGCGGTTCGGTGGTGGCCGGTGAGGCAGTCCGTGCCGAACCGGACCTCTCGGGACTCGACGTGGGGAACTATCCGACCGAACCCGCCGCGTTCGGCATCGCGAAAGACCACGAAGCTGCTCGATACCGGGAAGGTCAACGACTGGGCGATTTCGTGGCCCTCCCATTCGAAATCGATTCCAGCTATGTCAACCGGGTCGCGGGCACGGGCGGACCTGTCGTACGGGATCGCCGTGATATGCAGTCTCTGGTCATCAACGACACCTTCGACGAAGTCGCCGCGGATCTGATCACGGGCTGGGTCCACACCTGGTCGACCGGCGGGGACCCGGGGACCGCGCAACAGCTCAGCATCGCCGTTCTGATGTTCCCCGACCCGACCACCGCCGACTCTGTCGCGCGCGGATTGGAACACGACGACTTCACTTTCAATATCGACAACCGCCCGGTACAGCTGCCGAAATACCCGCAATCGAAGGCACACTGGCGACCCGGGCACGCATCACTGGGAAGCTGGGTCGCCCACGACCGCTATGTCGTCTTCGTCAAGTACGACGACCGGGCCGAAAAGGCCGACCTACCGGTGATGGTGCAACGCACCGAATCCGTATTCGATGTTCAGCTGCCCTTGCTCGGTGGGTTCGAGCCCACCCCGGCGGAACAACTGAACGAGATCGCCCTGGATCCGGACGGCGTGCTGGCCCTCACCCTTCCCAAGAGCCCGCAGATGGTCGCGATGTACGGCCCGCCCGACGCATTCCGCGGCCGCGGTGCGGTGTACGCCCTGAGCGGCATAACGGACCTGCAGTTCCTCGATTCCGGACAGGTCACCGGTATCGCGCTGGGCGAATCAGTGGTCGTGCGCAGCGAGACAGCACAGGGAGCTCGAACGCTGTGGGAGGATTTCCGGCCCGACACGGACGAATCGGCGAGCAGCCGGGTGATCGAATCGCCCGCGGGAATCGATGGAAATGTCGCGTGCTTCAGCAGGGAGGTGGCCGCACATATGAATCCCTCGGCATTCTGCGTACTCCAGACGGGAAGATACTTCGCGCAGGTGGAGGGCGGCCAGATCCAAGATCTTCATCAGAAGACCTCGGCGCAGTACGCCCTGCTCCTACATGGATAGGGGGAAGAGTTGCGAATATCGGACGCTCACAGATCCACCGGACCCGGCAGGCGAAAGCTGCCGGTGCTCCTGGCGCTTGCCACGGTCGTGGCGAGCACCGCCTGCGGGTCCACGATCGCAGGCCGGGCCGCCCCCGGTGCCACACCCGTTGATCTGGGAAAACTCGATGTCGGGTTGTTCCCAACCGAACCCGTGGCATTCGAAATGGACATCACCACGGACCCGGATGTGTACTCGCTCGAGGCACGGCGGATGCTCGGTTACCTGCTCTCACCACACGATGTGGACCCCGAGCTTCGCTACCTGAACGAGACTCAGCTGGTCCTGCCCGGCACAACTCCCTCCCTGCTGCCGGAAGAATTCACGCCGATCTCGAAGAAGAACTACCTGGTCGCGGGCGTCGTTACCGCGCGCGGCAACAACAACCCGCGCAGGCCGCGGGAAGGTACCGTCGCCCTGCTGAGGTTCGGCAACGCCGAGTACGCCCGGGTGGCCGCCGCAGAGTTCGACGCGGCCACGGACAAGCGCGCCCCTGGTCGCGAGAAGCTCCCGATACCGGGACACGAAGAAGCCCACGCCGGCAGCGCGCCGACCCGCGATCGCGCACAGGTGTTCGCCGCCTCGGGCCCGTACGTCGTGGCCGGCTCTATCTCCGCCCCCTCCGACCGACTGGCCGATCAGGTGAAAACACTGCTAGACCTGCAGTTGGCGGCAATGAAGGAGCTGGCGCCCACGCCGCCGGACGATATCCTCGACCTTCCCGTCGACCCAGAGGGCATCATGAGCACTGCGCTGGCGCCGGAGTACGCGGCGAGCGCGGCGTACAACGAACTGGCCGGCGCCTACTCCCCTGCGGCCCATATCCACTTCGAGAACGACGCCGATCAGGTAGCCGACTACACGAGATACGGAGTCGACCTGGTCGCGCGCAACTACGCCACGGTGTATCGCACGGCATCTGCCGAACAGGCCTTCGAGTTGCAGGCGACGCTGTCCCGGCCGGCCGCATACGACGACGAGATCCCGGGTCCACCGGGCCTCGTCGACGCCCGGTGCGTCCAACGGACCTCCGCCCCGGCCATGTCCGACCGGTTCTTCTGCGTCACCGTGTACGAGCGCTACGTGGCCGTGGTGGATGCCTATGGACTCGGCGATCTCCCGGCGCCCGAGTTGTACCAGGCCACGGCCGCCCAGTACGCCGTACTCGCCAACAGCAGGATGCCCGGATGATCCGGCGCGGTGCCACTACCAGACGACGCAGGCCGGGACGCAGTCGGCTCGTGGGCCGAAACGACGACAGTACGCCCCGGGGGGCCGTCGTCTGGACGAGGAGGAACGAATGGTGTTGCCGCCCGGTGTCGTTGTCGGCGGCTATCGACTGACTCGGCTGCTCGGTAGCGGTGGTATGGGTGCGGTCTACCTGGGACAGCATCCCAGCCTGCCACGGCAGGACGCGATCAAGATCCTCGACGAAGGCCTGTCCGGTGATCCCGAGTTCCGGGCTCGGTTCGAGCGTGAGGGTGATCTTGCCGCGGGTCTGGATCATCCCAATATCGTCCCGGTCTACAACCGCGGCGAGGAGAACGGGCGGCTCTGGATCGCGATGAAGTTCGTTCCGGGCACCGACGCGTCCGAGGAGGCCAAGAAGGGCCCGGCGGTCATGACCCCGACTCGCGCGCTGCACATCATTTCGGGAGTGGGCAAGGGGCTCGACTACGCCCACCGCAGGCGCCTGTTGCATCGTGACGTCAAACCTGCGAATTTTTTGCTTTCCAACACGCCCGACGATGACGAGGAACGGGTGCTGCTCACTGATTTCGGTGTTGCCAAGTCGGTCGAGGACAGCCGGAATCTGACAGCCACCGGGAAATTCATGGCGACAGTGGCCTATGCGTCACCGGAACAGCTACTCGGCCATCACCTCGACCACCGCTCCGATATCTACAGTCTCGGCTGCTCCTTCTACCGTCTGCTGGCCGGTCGAAATCCGTACCCCTCCACTGTTCCGGCAGTGGTCATGATGGGGCATCTGAACGAACCGCCACCTCGGATATCGGCGATCCGGCCGGACCTACCGCAAGCGCTCGACCACGTTTTCGCCCGCGTGCTGGCGAAGAACTCCGGCGACCGGTACGGCACCTGCCGTGAACTGGTCGCCGACGCGGAGGCGGCCTTTGCCGGTGATGGTCGCTTCATCACTTTCGCAGACGGGTTCGGAGCGACCACGCCGGTGGTCTCCGCCCCGCAGGCAGCACATACCGGTTACTCGCCCGACGGCGGTCGAAACCTGTCCCCTGGACAGGAGACCATCGTGACCGAGCCCGGTGGCGGCTACGCAGCCGGGTTTCCCGGTTCGAAGCCCGGCGGCGGCCGGCTGCGCCGAGTCCTGGTATCGGCTTCCGTCGCTGTCGTCGTGCTACTGGCCTTGGCGGTCGGGGCCTATTTCATCTCCAATACGGGAGCTGGATCGACCGGCGGGCCCGACCTGGCCCGGGTTCGCTCCGAACACCCGGAATTTTCCGGCAAGACCGTTGCCGCTTTCAATTACGGAAACTCCCTGTTCTCGATCGCCCTGGACGGATCCCCTCAGGCGAACTTCCTGCGCGACATCGGGTTTCGGTACAGCGATGCCTACCGCCCCTATCGAAACGAAGAATCTCCGCGCAAATTGTCGCCGACGGGTTTCACCCTGCCGGAAGGACTGGATCTCATCGTGGTCACACGGTCCGATACCGGCGCCGGGAACGGGGGGCTCGGCGGTCTGCCCGTCGCATTCCTGAACGCGACCGCGAAAATCGTCGTCGTCGACGATATATCCACCGTGCAAGCGTTCCAGGTGTGGACCGATCAGTCACCGGGCACTTTGACGGACGAGATGGTGCCTGCCATAGCCGAGGTCGTGGGTTGACCATGAGGGGGGACCGATGAGGACATCGCCGAGACGCCTGATGTATGCCGCGGGCATAGTGGCTACAGTACTGGCGGCGAGTTGCGGCACCGGCGCGAGTGACGAGGATTCCGCGGTGGACGTCGCAGCGTTGCAGACCGGCAATTACCGCACGACACCGCGGTCGCCGGAAGAACTGCGAACCTCCGCGAATATCGACATCCAGGAAGCATTGCGGCTGGGCGAACACGTGCCGCTGATCACGGAGACCAGTCCGAAGCTTGTTTTCACCCGGGTCGCGTATCAGCAGCGAATGTTCACCCGCGCCGACCCGCCACCGATCGTCGATAACTTCTCCGCCGCAGCACCGGGATTCATCGCCGGTTGGGAGACGATAGGCCAGCGCCGGGAAGACGAACTCCACGGACGTTCCGTCGATCTCACAGTCATGCGGTTTTCGACACCGGAGTCGGCGGCGCAGGCAGCCAGGGCACTCGCCGACGGACAGTGGCACAGCCAGTACCCGCCTGTGGGTACGATTCCGATTCCCGGCTACACGGATGCGTTCGGTCAGGCCCGCGCCCACGGTGCGGTTTCGGCTGCTGTCGCTCGGAACGAATTCGTCGTATGGACTTATATCGGTGGCGGCGTGGATATTCCCCCGGAACAGACCGCGCTCGCTGATCTCGCGGCCGATGTTTTCGATGCGCAGTTCGCGCAACTACGGAATTACGAGCCGACGCCGGAAGCGGAACTCGCCGATCTACCGGTCGATCGAGATGGGCTACTGAGCTATGCACTACCAGATCCGGACGGAGCCGCCGAAGCGGTCATGAGCGCGAATACTGCTCTGCATCTGCTCCAGCGGCCCGACCTCACGAAGCGAGCATTCGACGATGCGCGGGTCGACCTGGTCGTACGCGGCGAACCGGAAATCTATCGAGCGGGTGACGAGCGAGCGGCGGACCGCTTACTCGCGTATTTCATCGACCGGCTCGAGCCGGAGTATCTGGCCGTCGACAGCCCTCCCGGAATGCCGCAGGCCTACTGCGTAGAAGACCCGGACTCGACCGGATCGTTGAAATGTCTTTTCACCGCGGGCCGTTACTCGGTGATCATGAACGGCACCCAGATCCAGGACCTTCATCAGAAGGTGTCGGCGCAGTACAAACTGCTCGAACAAGCGCCCTGACTTGGAAAAGGTTGCGCCCCGAGCGATTCCACTGGGGGCACAACCGGAAAACGATGGGACGAGGAAGTCCGGCATACCCGAAACCTCTCGTGCCGCTGTTCACATCCAGCGGGCAGCGTTCGTCTTATCGGTGGTGGACATATCGATCGCACCGTCCCGGACGATATCGGAAAGCCGCTGCATAATGTCCAGCAGGGCGATATGCGCTTCGTCCCAGCGCTTCTGCTTGGCGCTGTAGGCAACCTGGGCTTCACCACCCCACTGGGCGACCAGACCGTTGACGTAACCCTGCAGCTCGTCGTGAGTTTCCTGAAGCCGGCCCCGCGAGGTATTCAGGTCCCCCGACAGCGTCATCAGCTGGGCTTCGGAATAGGAAATCGCATCTGACATTGTGTCTCCTTGTGGCTATGAGTCGGGAGGCCGGACCTAGATATTCAGGCTGGAGCCCGAACCCAGATCTCCGGACGCACCCGCGGCATTGATAGCGTCCTGGTTCGCCTGCTCGGTCGCCGTGTAGCCCTTACCGTTCTCACGAATCAGACCGGCGATCTCCACCAGGACATCGTTCAGCTTCTTCGACTGAAGGTCGTAGTCGTCCATGACCTTCCGGAAGGTGCCGGCAGCGGAGCCCTTCCAATTCCCCTGTGTGCCCGCAACCAGATTGCGGACATTCCCGAGCTCACTGACCAACGCGCCGTTCACGGTCTCGACATGCTTGGCCGCTGTTTCCATCGCCGCAAAATCGGTAGTGACTTCGCCCGCCATGGGTCCTCCTTTTCAAGAGTTCGGATCCGGACCCCCTGCGTCCGCAAACGGTCCGAACTTGCCTTCATGATGATTGGACGCGATTCCCGCCCAATCGGTTCCATAGGATTTCGGAAAACGTCCCGACCGGAGTCATGGAGCGACATCCAGCGAGTTCGCGAGGTCTTCACAGATAGGTGTGATCGAGTCCTGCCCCCCTGTCTGATATTGGCACCCGATACTGATCTGGATGCTGTGCTCGACGATAACATGCCAGTCAACGGTGGATCCGTCCTCCGGATGCTCGGAATAGGCCAGGCCGGGACGGCCCGCGAACACCACGTCGCGACGGACCGCGGATACCGAACCCGCTGGGCGACGGGCGATCTGCGCCTCCAGGTCGGCGGCGATCCGTTCATAGCCGACATCGGGTGTCACGGGCTGCTGGGTCACGGTGATACGTGCGCGCAACCCGGTCTCGGGCACCAGTTCCAGGCGCTCGGAACCGGCGGACGGATCCTTGATCCGCCAGCCGGCCGGGACCGTGAGACGGAGAGCGCCGAAGGACACCGGGCCCGGATCGGCAGCCGTGTCGGTGTCACCGCCGTCGGGCGCCGGGATAGTGGACGGCGCGGTGGCCACGGCAGCCGAGTCGCCGCCGGAAATCCGGACGATACCGATGCCGGCCGCTACCAGGACGGCGACGACGAGTACGGCCGCCGCCGCGAGATAGAGCGGGGTCCGGGAGGGCGGTGGCCGGGTGGCGGCGGCCCGCTCTCGCAGGGGCTGTAGCCATTCGGTCTCGGCGGCGGCCGAGGGCAAGGCGGGGCGGTGATCGCCGGGGTCGGTGCGGGGCACCCGCACCAGATCGGTACCGGCCACCACCACCAACTCGGCGTTACCGCAGCGTTCGGCGACCACCGAACCGATCCGCTCGAGGAAGCCGGCGTCGGTACGGCCCACCACGAGTACCGAACTCACCCGGCAGCCGTGCAACAGTCGGTCGAGCAGTGCGTCGAAACCGGCGCGGCCGTCGTCGTCCGCTGCGATCTCGGCGGCGGCCAGTACCGGCTCGTGCTCGCAGTACTCGAGCCGCGGACCGCCCTCCGCCGGAACCACAGTGGAGGCGGTGGTCGACAGCGGTCCGAATTCGAGGACCACGGTGCGCGCATCGCGTAGCCGCCGCCCGGCGGCGACCGCCCGGACGGCGATCGTCTCCAGCGTCACGTGACCGCTGTGGCGACGTGCCGCGGACTCCAGGACGGTCAGCCGATGCGGGTCCCATTCGGTCGGGTGTACGACGGTGAGCCGCTCACACGGTGTCGGTATACGCAGCTGGGTGAGCGTATGACCGAGCACCGCGCTCAATGCTTCCTCGGGTGTCGGCATACCCGGGTCGTAGGCGATGCGGTCGGCGGTGACCAGCTGCACCGGCGACACCGCGATGGAGGGAGGAGCCAGCGGTTCGCCCACCACCAGACTGCGGCCGTCACCGGTGGGTACGACCGACGGAGTGAGATCGGTATGGGTGTTCGCGCTCCACGCCCACAGCCGTGTCTCGGTCAGCGCGATCTCGGCCACCGGCATTACTGCGCCGGCATCCACGAGGTCTGGATGAGATCGTTACCCGAACGCCCGACCAGGGTGCCGCGGCCCGGCGGCATGGCACTGGGCCGGACATTTCCGAGCAGGCCGCCCTCTTCCCGGCTGCCGCTCATGATCAGTCCGGGCGTGGCCAGGTCGCGCATGCGGGAGATCACCGGCTCGTACATGGCCCGGCCCGCGCCGCCGGAGCGGCGCGCGATAATCAGGTGCAGGCCGATGTCCTTGGCATGCGCGAGGTAATCGACGATCTGCGCGAGCGGGTTGCCGCTGGATCCGCTGGAGACCAGGTCGTAGTCGTCGACGATCACGAACAGATCCGGGCCGGTCCACCAGGAACGGTCGCGCAGTTCCTGCGGGGTGACGTTGGGGCCGGGCATGCGGGTTCGCAGCAGGGCGGCGAGGTCACGCATATTCGTGGTCAAGCCCTCCGCGCCGGTCGCGTAGGCGGCGAGGCGTTCCTGGTCGAAGTAGCCGAGCATGGTGCGCCGGAAATCGACCAGGATGAGCGCCGCCTTGTCGCGCGCGTTGGATTCGACGATGCCGCTGACGATATTGCGCAGCAACGTCGACTTCCCGCATTCGGTATCGCCGAAGATCAGGAAGTGCGGATTGTCGTCGAAATTGAGGAAAACCGGCGCGAGCTCGGATTCGTTGATACCGATCGGGATCGCGACATTGCGCCGGTCCGCCGGGCCCTCCCAGGGTCCGATGCCCCGCACGAACTGTTCCCGGTCGAGTTGTTCGGGCAGCATCCGGACCTGCGGTGCGGGACGTCCGGGAGTCGCCTGCTGCAGTCGCGCGACGGCGTCGGCGACGCCGCGACCGAGATCCTCGGCCTCGGAGGACCCGTCCACCCGGGGCAGCGCGGTGAGCATATGCAGGCTTTCCGGAGTCATACCGCGCCCCGGGCGGCCCTGCGGAACCAGCGCCGCGACCTTGCGGCCGAACTCGGAATCGGCCGGATCACCGAGGCGCAGTTCCAGCCGGGTGCCGATTTGATCCTTGAGCTGCGGCCGGGCCTCCATCCAGCGCGAGAGCGCGATCACCACGTGCACGCCGTAGGACAGGCCCTGGACCGCGAGGTTCATGATCGCCTGTTCCAGCGGTTCGAAATCCTGGCGGATCGAACCGAAACCGTCGATCACCAGGAAGACGTCACCGAACGGGTCCTCGTGGGCCCCGGTGGCGGCCTGACTGCTCGCCGGGTCGCCGGCACGCAGGCGGCGGAACTCCGACATCGATTCGATGCCGAGCTGACGGAAGCGCAGTTCGCGGGTGCGCACGATGGTGGTCATCTCGGCGATGGTGCGACGGACCTTGTCGTGGTCCAACCGGCCGGCCACCGAACCGACGTGCGGCAGACCCTCGAGACTGGCGAGGGTGCCACCGCCGAAGTCCAGGCAGTAGAACTGCACCTGTTCGGCGGTATGGGTCAGCGACATCGCCATGATCAGCGTGCGCAGCATGGTCGATTTACCCGACTGCGGGCCACCGACGACGGCCACATTGCCGCGCGCGCCGGACAGATCCACGACCAGGGGGTCGCGCCGCTGGTCGTAGGGGCGGTCGACGATACCGATCGGTGCGCGCAGACCGGCCTGCGCGCTGTATTCGCCGGTGAGGATAGAACGCGGGACGAGTTCGTCCAGCGACGGGGCGGCGTCCAGCGGCGGCAACCAGATCTCGTGGGCGGGCCGGCCGTGGCCGCGGATCCGGGCCACCAGCATGCCGATATTGGAGATCTGTTCGCCGTCCTCGATCAGCGGTTCCGGATCGTCGAGCGGTTCGGGAGCCAACGGTATCCGGTCCACTGCCCGGAATTCGACGTGTTTGGCCAGGAACGGGCGGGCGGTGATATCGATCTCGCCGGCCCGGGTCGCCACTGCGATATCGCGCTGCGGGCCGCCACCCACATACGCCCCGGAGACGTAGGAGGCCTGGAATCGCTGGATCTCGCCCGAATCCGATTTCAGGTAGCCACCGCCGGGATTGTTGGGGAGGTTATAGGCATCCGGGACACCGAGCACCTGGCGGGATTCGTTCGCGGAGAAGGTTTTCAGGCCGATACGGTAGGACAGGTGCGACTCCAGGCCTTTGAGCTTGCCCTCTTCCAACCGCTGGGAGGCGAGCAGCAGATGGACGTGCAGCGAGCGGCCCAGGCGGCCGATCATCACGAACAGTTCCGCGAAATCGGGGTGCTGGGTGAGCAGTTCGGAGAACTCGTCGAGGACCACGAACAGCGCGGGCAGCGGATCGAGATCGGCACCGGCGGCCCGGGCCTTCTCGTATTCGGAGACATTCGCGAAGTTACCGGCCTGGCGCAGCACTTCCTGACGGCGGTTCATCTCGCCCGCCAGCGCATCGCGCATACGGTCGACGAGGTCGGCTTCCTCTTCCAGGTTGGTGATGACGGCCGCGACATGCGGGACCCCGTCGAGGCCGAGGAAGGTCGCGCCGCCCTTGAAGTCGACGAGGACCAGATTCAGCTGGTCCGGTGAATGAGTGGCCAGCAGACTGAGCACCAGGGTGCGCAGGAATTCGGATTTACCGGAACCGGTGGCGCCGATGCACAGACCGTGCGGGCCCATACCGGATTCGGCGGCTTCCTTGATATCCAGCACGACGGGCAGCCCGTCGGCGCCGACACCGAACGGAACCCGCAACCGCTCCCGGCCGTAGCGGGGCCGCCACGCGCTCTCGGGATTGAAGGAACCGATATCGCCCAGGCCCATCAACTGCGCCCAGGTGTTGATGGTCTCCCCTTCGCTGACCTCGACATCGCTACTGCGCTGGGTGGCCGCGCGGTAGGGGGCGAGACGGCGGGCCACCTGCTGGGCCTGTTCCCGGCCGATCCGGTCGATGACCGCGAAACGCTCCTGGTTTCCGGTGGCACCGCGGCCCAGGCATTCACCATTACGGATGGTCAGGCCGATGCCTCGCGATACCGCCAGGCGCGGCGCGTATCCGCACAGGTCGATGACGGTGACGCCCTCGTACCCGGATTCGCGCAGCTGATCCTCTTCGGCTTCGAGCAGGCCGCCGTCCACCACGATCACCACGTGCACCATGGCGGCATTGGTGGGCTGGTTACGGGAGTAGCGGACCCGGTTGCCGAGGATGGGGGCGAGGCCGGCCATCATCTCGCGGATCGAACCGAAGAACATACGCTGGGTACCGACACCGTCCTGGGCGTCCGGGTGCTGGGTGTGCGGCAGCCATTTGGTCCATTCCCATTCCGCGCTGGTGTCGGGCCCGCAGACGATCGCGGTGAGCACCTGGTCCGGGCCGTGGAACATGGCCAGCTGAACCAGCATCGCGCGCACCATGTCCCGGGCCTGGGCCCGGTCGCCGTCGAGGGCGATGGTGGCGAAACCCTTCACCGCGATGGCGGTGGGCAGATCGGGGACCGTGGAATGCGCGCGGACGAAACGGCGCAACGAGACCGCGGCGATCGGTTCGAGCTCCTCCACCGGCCCGGTTTCCGGGGCGACCAGGCGGGTGGCCAGCCGCTGCCCGCCGATGCCGATACGGACATGGCAGAAGTCCTTGTCACTGGGCCGGCGCTCCCACATCCGGGAGGTACCGGCGAGCATCCAGACCAGGCCCGGCTCCGGATGACTCCACTCCACCGCGGCCCGCTGCTCGGCCGCCGTGACCCCGACATCCTTGCGGACCTGGTCGAGATAGCGCAGATAGTCCTTGCGGTCCTCGTTGGCCTCCGCCGCCTTGGCACCCTTACCGTTGCCCTGGCCGGCGAACATCCCGACCATCGAGACCATCATCATCATCGGGAACATCAGCGACATCGGATTCGACGCGATACCACCGCCCTGGGTGAACATCAGCGCCATCATCCCGACCATGCCGATGATCATCACGACCGGCATGAGCTTGCCCAGCAGATTTCCCGGCGTCACCCGGGGGATTTCGGGGGGTGGCTGCAGGGTGACCTCGCCGCCCGGTGTCCGTGGAACCTCCCGGCGCGCACGCCGCTGAAAACGGACAGTGGTCATCGAACGAGATCCCCCTTGTGGCCATGCGATGTTCGGGCTCAGTGTAGAGGCAAGCACGAACATGTCGTACAGTTCGACCTGCATTCTGCTGGCCGGAACGGGGGCACGCAACCCGCGATCTCCTGGGAGAATGCGGAAAACGAGCAGGGTAGCGAACCAACTTGGGGGAAGCGTGACGCATGCGCGACTGGACCATATGGAGGAAGATTCCTCGCGGGGGATAGTCCGCGCACCGGATCTCACCAGGGTCACCATTCTGGCCAAACACACCCAGGTCGATATGGCCATTCCGGTCGATGTTCCGGTCGCGCTGGTGATCCCGAGTGTGGTCGATATGATCGCCGCGCACAGCAGAACCAACGACTTCGACCACCAGGGCGAACGCTACGAACCCGCGGACTGGGTGCTGGCCCGGATCGGCCAGCCGCCGCTGTCGAATTCGCTCAGCCTCGGTGAACAGGGGGTGCGCGACGGCGAGCTGCTGATGTTGGAGAACTCGGCCCACACCGCGCCGACCCCGCTCTTCGACGACATCATGTACAACGTCGCCGTCGCCGACGCCGAGCATTTCCGCGGGTGGAATCCGATTACCGCGCGGATCACCGGCTCGGCGCTGGCGGTGCTCACCATGCTGGCGGGTTGCACCGCACTGCTGGCGTCGCCGGACGCGATGCCCGGCTGGATCACCGGGGCGATCGCGCTGGGGGTGGCGGTGCTGCTGGTGGTCGCGGCGATGATCCTGAGCCGGGTGTACGGCGATCCGAAGACCTCGCTGGTCCTCGGCGGCTGCGCGCTGCCGCCGGCGTTCACCGGCGGCATGCTGATCGTGCCGGATCACTACGACTGGGCCCATATGCTGCTCGGTTCCACGCTATTGGGGGCCACGGCGATTCTGGCCTGGCGGGTCACCGGCGTGGGCCTCGGGCTGTTCATCGGCGCGGGCACGGTGGCGCTCTTCGCGGTGCCCTCCGCGCTGGTCGGCCTGCTCACCGAGCTGCCGATGAAGGCCGTCGGCGCGGTGGTGGCGGCCCTGGGTCTCGCCGCGCTGTCGCTGGCCCCGCGGATCTCCATGATGCTGGCGAAACTGCCGCTGCCCCCCGTGCCCTCCCCCGGCACCCCCATCGATCCGACCGAAGACGATCCCGACGATCACCGGGCCCTGCCCACGCTCGATGCCCTGCACGCGAAATCGGCTCGCGCGCGGACCTATCTGAGCGGACTGGTCTCGGCGACCACGCTGGTCACGGTGGTCGGCGCGCTGGTGGCCACCGATCCCACCGGGGGCGGGTTCTTCTGGCAGGGCATCGCGCTCGCACTGGTGTGCGCGGCGGTCCTGATGTTCCGCAGCCGCACCTACGCCGGCGCCGAACAGGCCGTGATCCTGATCGCGGGTGGCGCCGCCATCCTGCTCGCCATGCTGGTGGGGATGGCGTTCGTGACCGATCTGCCGCTGGCCGCGTTCGGAGCCGCCCTGGTCATGCTGATCGCCGCGCTCGTCCTCGGCATGATCGTCCCCAACCAGACGGCCACTCCGCCGATGCGGCGGGCCGCGGAACTGATCGAATACGGCTTCGTGGCCGCGGTGCTGCCGCTCGTGTTCTGGGTGACCGACCTCTACTCCCTCGTCCGCGGGCTGTGAACCGGGGGGTCCGCGCCGCGGCGGTGGCCGCGGTACTCGGGATGAGTGCGACGCTCGGGCTCGGCTCTCCGGTGGCGTATGCCGACCGGCCCGCACCCGTCGATCCCGGGCAGTTGCCGGCCGGTGATCCGGCGAGACCCACCCAGGCCACCGAGCGCAAGGCGAATACCGCCTGCAACAGCACCGTTTCCGGCGGCGGCGGTCCGACCGTGCCACCCGCGCAGGCCGCCCTCGACCTGACGCGGGCGTGGCAGTTCTCCGAAGGAGCCGGGCAGGTCGTCGCGGTGATCGATACGGGGGTGGCCCGCCATCCCCGGCTGCCCGGGCTACGCGCCGGCGGCGACTTCGTCGCCAACAGCGGTGACGGCACCGAGGATTGCGACGCGCACGGGACCATCGTGGCCGGCATCATCGGCGCGAGCCGGGTCCCGAACGAGGGCTTCTCCGGAGTGGCACCGGCCGCGGCGATCCTCACGATCCGCCAGACGAGTGATAAGTACGTCAAAGCGGGCAGCAATGCCACCAAAACGCCGGAAGATCTCTCCAAAGAGGGATACGGCAATGTCGCCACCATGGCGCAGGCCGTCCGGCGGGCCGCCGATATGGGCGCCACTGTCATCAATATCTCCGAGGTCGCGTGCAGTGCCGGCCCTATCTCCGATGCTTCGCTCGGTGCCGCGCTCGACTACGCCGTCCACCAGAAGAACGTGGTCGTGGTGGCCTCGGCCGGTAATACCGACAACGACAGCTGCAAGGGCAATACCGGCATCCAGGACCCGCTGGATCCCGCGGCGGACCCGTGGAGCAATGCGACCGTCAACGTGACACCGGCTCGCTATGACGATCTGGTGCTCTCGGTCGGCTCTATCGATGCGAACGGTGCCCCCTCGGAGTTCACCGTCCCGGGCCCCTGGCTCAGTGTCGCCGCGCCGGGCGAGAACATCGTCTCCCTCGACGTGCACAGCGCCGGGGTCATCAACGGAACGGTCGATGCCCAGGGCGGTCGGCAGACCATCAACGGCACCAGTTTCGCGGCACCCTATGTCTCCGGCGTGGTCGCGCTGGTGCGCTCCCGTTTTCCTGAATTGTCCGCCGTCGAGGTCATGAAACGCATCCAGGCGACCGCCCACGCACCGGCCGAGGGCTGGAACCCCTATGTGGGCTACGGCGCGATCGACCCGATCGCGGCCTTGACCAACGAGGTTCCCGACGAATTACGGCCCAAGCAGCCGAATCCCGCGGTCAGCAAGCAGCTCGCGATCCCCGCTCCGCCCCCACCGCCGGACCATACCGCCCGGAATGTGGCCCTCATCGGCAGTGGGATCATCGGGGGCGGATTGGTGCTCGGCTATCTCGCCTCGTTCCCGGCCCGTCGCCGCTTCGGCGTCGGCGACGACGACGCCTGAGGCGACGCCTCCCGATCGAGTCGCTCGGCGCCGGAGAAGATCCGCGCCGACCGCGGCGGGTCTGTCGACGTGTCGTGTTCCGGTTGGGCGTTCGGAATCCGGCGGGGTCCGGCAGCGTCTGTTCCGGCTCCGGCCGGTGAACACCTCTGCGATCCGCATTTCGACGACACCGAATAGCGCTGGCTCTACCAGGCCAGCGCCTCCACGCTCGATCGAACCCGGTGGAGATGACGGCAACTGAGCGGTGCATCCACCGATCTGGACCAGTACTACTTCGTGGCCACCGGTTGCGCGGCCGGCGAGGGATCCGGTGCGACCCCGTCGTGTGCGACCAGTGCTTCTTCTCGGCCCAGGCTCGGCCCGGAGGCCAGCAGCCCGACGATGGGCCAGGGCGCGGACTCGGCTTTCCCGGGCATACCCAGCGCCTTCGCGGCGTCGGCGTTCTTGATGCCGTACCGCACACCGGTATCGGCGATATAGAAGACGCTGTCCTTACGGCTGCTGTCCGGTTCGATCCCGGTGGTCTGGACATAGGCGCCGG
This sequence comes from Nocardia grenadensis NBRC 108939, assembly GCF_001613445.1. GTDB lineage: Bacteria > Actinomycetota > Actinomycetes > Mycobacteriales > Mycobacteriaceae > Nocardia > Nocardia grenadensis. The sequence goes on along the minus strand of NZ_BDCJ01000006.1, from coordinate 469,151 downwards.
TCCCCGGAGCCAGGTAGGCGGAGTCGACGTTCTGGCCCGACCCGTCGGCCTGGGCGAGCGGTACCAGTTTCGCGCTGTCCGATATCGGCAGGCCGACTCCCGTGATGACGTGCAATTCGGCCCGGGTGCCGGTGTTCTCGCCGGCTTCCGGGATAGGTTTCCAGGACAGGCAGCTCACCGGATGGTCCTTGGGCTCGAGCACGGCCGGGGCCGTCTTGGGGTAGTCGCCCACCCGCAGGGCCGTCGAAACGGGGGCATCGGTGCGTTCGCGCTGGTCGATGGTGTCGTCACCCGGAGTCTGCGGGTTGGAGTTACGAATGATCTCCCCGGTCAGGGCCGAGATGGGTTGCAGCCCGTCGGCGAGCACCACGTGATATTCGGTTCCGGAGGTACCGACCTGCACTACGTCACCGATGCGGTGACCGCTGACCTCGAAACCGGTCGGGGCGGTACCGACATCGGCGATATCGGGCCGGACGATGGGCTGCACTTCCGGTATCGCGTTGATCAGGCCTTCGCTCACCGGCCGCGGGGTGGCGCCGGTGATGTTCAGGGCGTCGGTCACCGCGCGGTCGGTCATATCGATGCGCGCGCGTTTCCTGTCGTAGACCAGATAGGTGTGGTTCTCCCCCTGCACCAGCAGCGCCTTGTCCGTACCCATCGATTCGGCTTTCGCGCCGAGCTCGAGGTCGCCGGCCAGTACCGACGTCGTACGGTCCTGGCTGCCATCGATCTTCATCTCGTCACAGATGGTCCATTGCCGTCCGGTACCGGCGGAATCGAAGTGGATCGAGCCGGGCGCACCGGGAATACCGATCAGTGGACCCCGGGCCTTCTTCCCGATCTCGGCTTCCTTCACGATCGACGCGTCCGGCGCCTCGCCCGCGGCCAACCGGGCCGACGCCAGGTTCAACGCGGGATGCACCACGTCGTTGATCACCACGTAGACGGCGCCGGATTCCTTGCCGATCAGGATCTTGTTCTGGTCGATCTTGTCCTGCGGCCGGAGCAGGGCCAGCACACCGCAGCCGGCGAGTACCACCACGGCCAGGACCAGGCCCACGACATAGGCACGCACCTGAGAACGCATGGGGTCGTGGAGCATCCGCACGTCCCGCCGCACCAACGCGTGCTCCATCCGGCGAACCAGGAAGTTGTAACCGCTGATCTGCCACCTGGTGGTGGGCTTTGAAGGCATCGTCTTCCCCCGAACTGTGCTGGTGCTCGCCGAACACAGTACAGTTCGCGAGGACGTAGTTCAGCTCGGCCGCCGATAATCGGCCGACACCGGGTACCTGGGGGACTCTGATGGCCGTTCCAGCCGCAGTGGGGCGCAGGCGCAGCCTGCTTTTCGGGCGTATCTCGATGCGCAATCTGCTTATCGCACAGGTATTCGCGCTCGTCACGGGCATGATCGCCTTGGTCACCGGAGTGAACCCCTGGATCGCGCTGGGGATCGCGGTCGTCGTCGGATGTGTTCCGCTCGTTCCGGTCGGGCGCCGGGTGCTGCTGGATTGGGTGGGCACCTGGTGGAACTATCGGGCCCACCGCGAATACCGGATCGGGGACAGCAGCGATTTCCGCGGACCGGACGACCGTTCGCTGGGCCTGTACTGGGACGAGAGCCGGGTGGTCGCGGTCGTCGAGGTGCTGCCGCCGCGCGGCGGACTCACCCGCATCGACCGTACCGCGGTGCACGCCTCCCATCTGCTGCCGATGGCGGAGCTGGCGACCTGCCTCGCCCAGCACGACATCCTGCTCAGCGGTATCGACATCATCAGTCACGGTCACCGCAGCCGCTCCGGCACACCGGCGGGCGCCATCTACGAATCCCTGCTGGGGCCACTGCCCGCCACCGCGTATCGCACGGTCTGGCTGGCGATCGGGTTCGATATGGTCGACTGCCCCGGGGCCGCGAAACGCCGCGGCGGCGGCGACGAGGGCGCGGCGCGGGCGGTCACCATCGCGACCCAGCGCATCGTGCGGACGCTCGAGGACGCGGGGTGCGGGTCGCGGGTGCTGACCGCCTCGGAGATCCGGGCGGCCGTCCGTCAGGTGCTGCACGGAGCCGACGCGCGCGAGCTGACCCACCGGTGGCGGTATGCCGAACTCGGCAACAGCGTCAACATCGGGTCCGCGATCGATCCGAAACAGCTGGGTTCGGAGATCCTTTCGCAGCTGTGGGTGGCCGAATCCCGGGGCACCACCGTCGCGGTCCGGCTGCGGCCCGGCAGTACGGCCGATACCGTGCACGTCGGCGCGGCCTGGCGGTCCACCCTGCGGGAACTCCCGGAGAAGAACACCTCCAAGGGTATGGTTTCGATGAACGGCCGGCATCGTGACGGGCTGCTCGCGCATCTGCCGGTCGGTATCCCCGATGTCGAGGACATCGTCCCCACCGCCGAGTACCCGATCGATGTGCTGGACGCGCTGGCCCTGCCGTCGTCGGGCTGTGGACAGCTGATCGGATCCGACGACGAGGGCAACGGTGTGGCACTGCGGCTCGTCGGTGCCGGTATCTCGTCGGTGTACGTCGCGGGCGAACTGTATCTCGCACAGCAGCTGGTGTTCCGCGCGCTGGCCGTCGGTGAACGGATCCTGGTGCGCACCGACCGCCCACAAGCGTGGTACCAGCTGATCGAGACGATCGGCAATCCGGAGCGCCTGATGCTTGCCGTCGAAATGCACCAGTCCGACGCCATGTTCACCGCGACCGTCGTCGACGGCGTGCTCGCCCCCGCACCGCACGCCGGTATCACCACGATCTATGTCACCGGCGACCCGATGGGCTGGCCGGCCACCAAACCCGACCTGTCGATCCAGCAACCCGGAGCGATCGGTAACCGGGTCGTCGTCCGTACCGCGACCACGCAGATTCCGCTGAACCTGGTCTCGATTCCCCGGGAACACACCTACATCGGTGAACCCCGGACCCGCCGTCCCGCGTCGGCGGCCCAGCAACCCCAGCACCACTGAACACCTTCGGCACCACTCCGGGCTTGCGGTCCATCCCCGCTCGTGCCATGGATCCGAAACCCCTGTCCCGGATTCGACCGGTCACCGCTGGCCTTCCGGAGGCACGGGCTCCGTCCGAGCCTCAGCCCGGGTAGGGGTCGGCGGACCGCGCATTGCGCAACGTCGGAGCCCACCAGGCGAGTTGGGTCAGCATCCGGTCCGCGGCGTCGATAGCCGCACCGTCGCCCGTGTTCCCCGCGGCGTCGAACTGTTTACGCGCCCGATGGAAGCTCACCGATTCGCGTACCGAGACCATATGGACCTCGGCCACCACCTGGCGAAGTTGTTCCACCGCGCGCAAACCACCCGACAGCCCGCCGTAGGACACGAAACCCACCGGCTTGGCGCGCCATTCGTGTTTCGCGCTGTCGAAGGCGGTTTTCAGCGAGGCCGGATAGCCGTGGTTGTACTCCGAGGTCACCACGGCGAACGCGTCCGCGGCCGCCAGCCTCTCGCGGAAGCGGAGAGTCTCCGGGGTTTCGGTGAGATCGAGCGGCAGCGGGATGTCCAGCAGGTCGAGCACGCCGATATCGAATTCGGTCCGGGCCCGCGCCGTGCGCAGGAACCAGTCGGCGACCACGGGCGCGAAACGTTCGGGCCGGACGCTGGCGACGATCACCTCTAGTCGCAGGGGCGTATCCACCGGACGAGACTATCCCGCGGCCGCGCGGAGCCGCGGGATGGTTCAGGGCAGTTCGAAGGGTAACGCGACCCCGGCGTGGACCCGGCAGTGCTCGCAGGTCTCGGTGTCGGCGACCGCGGCGACCGCGGCGCGGACGAGGTCCTTGAAGGGCTTGATATTGCGTTCGAATTCGGCGAACACATCGGCCGCTCGCACGCCTTCTCCCTCGGTGATACCCGCGTCCAGATCGGTGACCAGCGCGATTACCGCGTAACACATCTCCAGTTCGCGGGCGAGTACCGCTTCCGGATAGCCGGTCATATTGACCAGCTCCCAGCCCTGGGCGGCGAACCAGCGGCTCTCGGCCCGGGTGGAGAAGCGCGGTCCCTGGATGACCGCCATGGTCCCGTGCGGGTGGACGTGCACCGCGCTGTCGGCGGATTTCACCGCGGTGGCGCGCAGGTCGGCGCAGTAGGGGTCGGCGAAGGAGACGTGTATACCGTTACCGTCGAAATAGGTCTGTGGGCGCCCGGAGGTGCGGTCGACGAGTTGGTCCGGGATGACCACGGCGCCCGGGCCCCAGTCGGGCCGCAGACTGCCGACCGCGCAGGGGGCATAGATACGGCGCACGCCGATCGATCGCAGTGCCCACATATTGGCCTGGTAGGGCAGGGTGTGCGGGGAGTACTCGTGCCGTGCTCCGTGGCGTGGGAGGAAGGCCACCGGGCGGCCCTCGACCTCCCCCACCGTGATCGGCGCGCTCGGATCACCGTAGGGGGTTCGCAGGGTGACCGCGTCTGTGGCGCCGTCGAAGAAATCGTAGAATCCACTACCGCCGATGACGGCCAGCGCGGGCCGATCCTGGGAAGTCATGGTCTCGATTGTTCCGCGTAGGTGGCATGGGCGCACAGGCGAGGGCACGCACCTGACAAGCCCGGACCGGAACTGTACCCTAGGGGGGTATCAACGGTCCTCTCGACCGGCGCAGAGGAGACAATCGGTGACTTCCACATCCACCACGGCGGGATCCGCCGACGAGACGGGGACCGGCCACATGTCCCACGACCACGCGAACCACGGCTACATCACCGCCAAGGACGACTACCTCAAGCGGCTGCGCCGGATCGAGGGGCAGGCTCGCGGCCTGCAGCGGATGGTGGAGGAGGAGAAGTACTGCATCGATATCCTCACCCAGGTCTCCGCCATGACCAAGGCCCTGCAAGCGGTCGCGATGGGACTACTGGAGGACCATATCAGCCACTGCGTGGTGGACGCGGCGGTCGCCGGTGGCCCGGATGCCGAGGCCAAGATCAAGGAAGCCACCGACGCGATCGCCCGGCTGGTTCGTTCCTGAGCCCTGTCCCGGGTGGGGTCACCCACGCGGGCTACACCCCACCCGCCGAGTCAGGACTGCTGAGTGAGCAGCGGCGCCAGGGTGCGCAGCGTAGCCAGGTAGTCCTCGTCGAGGACCTGCAGCGCGAGGTGATCGGCGCCCGCCTCGATATGACGGCGAACCTGCGCCGCGACCTGATCGGCCGGCCCGTGCACGGCGAGCGCGTCGAGCAGGCGATCGCTGCCCGGCTTGGCGATGTCCTCGTCGGTGTAGCCGAGACGCCGCAGGTTGGTGGTGTAGTTGCGCAGGCCGAGGTACATGTCCACCACGGTGCGGCCGGTGGCGCGGGCGCTGTAGGGATCGGTGTCCACGACGAGCTTCTGTTCGGGCACCAGCAGCGCGTCACCGACGATCTCACGGGCCTGCGCCGTGTGCTCCGGAGTCGTGAGATAGGGCAGCGCGCCCGCGGTACGGTCCGCCGCCAGCTTCAGCACCTTCGGGCCGAGCGCGGCGAGCATCCGGCCGGAGACCGGGACCCGGGCCGCGTCCAGTTCGTCGAGGTATTCGACCAGTGCCTCGTAGGGGGAACGGTAGGGCTTGTTCGCCTCCGGGTGACCGCAGCCGATGCCGAGCACGAACCGGCCCGGGAACCGCTGCTCGATCCGATGGAAGGATTCGGCGGTTTCGGCGGCGGGCGCGGTCCAGATGTTGACGATGCTGGTGCCGACCTTCAGGGTCTCGGTGGCCGCCAGCAGGTCCTCCACCACCGGGAGGTCGGCGCTCGGCGAGCCGCCGAGCCACAGGGCCCCGTAGCCGAGTCGCTCGAGTTCCGCCGCCGCTTCCGGGGTGAACAGCTTGTAGTAGCGCCAGACGCCGTACCGTCCGAGATCGATGGTCATACCTACCGCAACCTTCTCGTCGAGGGGACCTATTCCAGCCCCGACCCTATCCGCGGTTCTGCAGCGACTGAGCGCAGCGACTGAGCGCCGGAGTTGACGAGCCGGGGTCACGGAGCCCCGGCCCGCCCGCCGGAGACGAGGCCATCAGATACAGCAGTCCCCCGCGGGAACCGACCGCATCTCCCGGGTCTGGACGTTGCGGGCGGCCAGGTCCTGTTCCGCCGGGTAGTCGACCGCGACAAGGCTCAGCCCGTGCGCGGGCGCGACGGTCACCGAACTCGACCGGCTCCGCTCCGCCAGCAGCCCCGCGACCCACTCCGGTGTCCGGCGGCCCTCCCCCACCGCGAGCACCGCGCCGACCAGGCTGCGGACCATCGACCAGCAGAAGGCATCGGCGCTCACATGGGCGTTCAGGTGCTCGCCCTCCCGCACCCAGTCATAACGCTGCAGTTCGCGGACGGTCGTCGCGCCCTCCCTGCGACGGCAGAAAGCGGCGAAATCGTGCAGGCCGAGCAGGTTGCGCGAGGCCGCCCGCATGGCATCGAGATCAACCGGCCGACAACTCACCACGCTGCGCGCGGCCAAGGGGTCGGCACCATAGGGCGCGGTGGTGAGACGGTAGATGTAGTGGCGGCGAATCGCCGAGAAGCGGGCGTCGAATTCGGCGGGTACCGGACGGAGATCGGTTATCCGGACGTCCTTTGGCAGGAATTTGGCCATCCGGTGCACGAGCTTGTCGGCGTCCACCTCCGCCCCGGTATCGAAATGAGCGACCTGCCCCTCGGCGTGTACCCCGGCGTCGGTGCGTCCGGCGACCGTCAACTGCACCGGCTCGCGCAGCACTTTCCCCAGCGATTCCTCGAGCACACCCTGTACGGTCCGCAGACCGGGCTGGCGAGCCCAGCCCACGAAGTCGGTGCCGTCATAGGAAATATCCAAGCGGAAGCGCCCGCCTTCCGGCGCCGGTACCGACGTCGTCGCGGTCTCCTGGCACGGCCCACTCGCGGTCCCGGCCGCCGTGGCCGGTCCGCCGATCGCCCGCGTGCCGGCGGGCCCGCACGGGACCGAACCGGTTGTCGCGGATCCCGGATCGTGTTCGCTCACCAGACCATCCTCCGGATACGGGACGAGCCCGCACGCCCGTAATGGGCGGCGGGCTCGTCGACGAACCGGGGACCCACATCGCGCGCGTCCCCGGCAGACGAATTACGCCTTGTCGTCAGCCTTGTCGTCAGCCTTCTCCTCGGCCTTCTCCTCGGCCGCGACTTCCTCGGCCGGAGCCTCGGTGGCTTCGGTCTCGGCCTCGGGGGCCTTCTCCTCCGCCTTCTGCGACGCGGCGACCCGGCGGGCGCGATCGGCCTCGTTGGTCACGGTCTGCTCCCGGACCAGCTCGATGATCGCCATCGGGGCATTGTCGCCCTTACGCGGCAGGGTCTTGATGATCCGGGTGTAGCCGCCGTTGCGGCCCTCGAACGACGGACCGATCTCGGCGAAGAGATCGTGCACGACGTCCTTGTTCCGGATCACCCGGAGCACCTCGCGGCGGTCGGCCAGGGTACCGGCCTTGGCCTTGGTGACCAGCTTCTCGGCGTAGGGGCGCAGCGCCTTGGCCTTGGCCTCGGTGGTCGTGATCCGACCGTGCTCGAAGAGCGCCGTGGCCAGATTGGCGAAGATCGCCTTCTGGTGCGACGCCGACCCGCCGAAGCGAGCGCCCTTCTTGGGCTTGGGCATTGTGGGTTCTCCTTGTGTATGTGCGGTGTGGGCGTCCGACGTTGGGCATGAACTTCCATGCCCTCGACTGCACGCTCACATCGCGGGCGCAAGGCCGACGCGGGTGCCTACCCCTGCGCGGCCTAGAGCTGTTCGGTTTCGGCGTAGTCCTGCTCGCCGCCGTCGTTATCGCTGAAAGTGCCGCTGTCGGACCAGGTTCCGGTGCTCGCGTCGTAGCCGACCACGCTGGACGGGTCGAAGGACGCGGGGCTGTCCTTGAGCGAGAGGCCCAGCGCGTGCAGCTTGACCTTGACCTCGTCGATGGACTTCTGGCCGAAGTTGCGGATATCCAGCAAATCCGATTCGGTCCGCGCCACCAGCTCGCCGACGGTGTGCACACCCTCGCGCTTCAGGCAGTTGTAGGAACGGACGGTGAGGTCCAGATCCTCGATCGGCAGCCCGAAGGAGGCGATGTGATCCGCCTCGGCCGGGGAGGGGCCGATCTCGATACCTTCGGCTTCGACGTTCAGCTCACGGGCCAGGCCGAACAGTTCGACCAGGGTCTTGCCCGCCGAGGCGAGCGCGTCCCGCGCGCTGATGGAGTTCTTGGTCTCCACGTCCAGGATGAGCCGGTCGAAGTCGGTGCGCTGCTCGACACGGGTGGCCTCGACCTTGTAGGTCACCTTGAGCACCGGCGAGTAGATCGAATCCACCGGGATCCGGCCGATTTCCGCACCGGTCGCCTTGTTCTGCACCGCCGGGACATAACCGCGACCACGTTCGACGACCAGCTCGATCTCGAGCTTGCCCTTGTCGTTCAGGGTGGCGATATGCATATCCGGGTTGTGCACGACCACACCCGACGGCGGCACGATGTCATCGGCGGTGACGGTCCCCGGGCCCTGCTTGCGCAGGTACATGGTGACCGGCTCGTCCTCTTCGGAGGACACGACCAGGCCCTTGAGGTTCAGGATGATGTCGGTGACATCCTCCTTCACACCGGGCACGGTGGTGAACTCGTGCAGAACGCCGTCGATGCGGATGCTGGTCACCGCGGCCCCCGGGATCGAGGACAGCAGGGTGCGCCGCAGCGAGTTACCGAGGGTGTATCCGAAGCCCGGCTCGAGCGGTTCGATGGTGAACTTCGACCGATTGTCGGCGATGACCTCTTCGGTGAGGGTCGGACGCTGGGAAATCAGCATGGGATCAATCCTCCTGTTTTGGGCGCCCGCTATTTGACGCCTCGTCTAGGGGTTGTGCGGGCCGTCGCGGTTCGGCGGCCCACACCAGCGGCGCAGCTGTTACTTCGAGTAGTACTCGACGATCAGCTGTTCCTGCAGCGGCACATCGATCTGCGCGCGTTCCGGCAGCGAATGCACCAGGATGCGCAGCCGGCCCGGGATGACCTGGAGCCAGCCGGGGACCGGGCGGTCACCGACGGTCTCCCGCGCCACCTGGAACGGCAGGGTCGCCAGCGACTTCTCCTTGACATCGATGATGTCGTACTGGGTGACCTGGAAAGAAGGAACGTTGACCTTCTTGTTGTTCACCAGGAAGTGGCCGTGGCTGACCAGCTGGCGGGCCTGGCGGCGGGTACGGGCCAGACCGGCGCGGTACACGACGTTGTCCAGCCGGGTCTCCAGCAGACGCAGCAGGTTGTCACCGGTCTTGCCCTTGAGGCGGTTGGCCTCTTCGTAGTACCGGCGGAACTGCCGCTCCATGACACCGTAAGAGAAGCGGGCCTTCTGCTTCTCCTGCAGCTGGAGCAGGTACTCGCTCTCCTTGATCCGCGCGCGGCCGTGCTGGCCGGGCGGGTAGGGGCGACGCTCGAAAGCCTGGTCACCGCCTACCAGGTCGACGCGCAGGCGACGCGATTTGCGGGTGATGGGTCCGGTGTAACGGGCCATTGTGCTCTACCTTCCTTCCCGCTTAGACGCGACGCCGCTTGGGCGGACGGCAGCCGTTGTGCGGCTGCGGAGTGACATCGGAGATGGTGCCGACCTCCAGGCCGGCGGCCTGCAGCGAACGGATCGCGGTCTCGCGGCCCGAACCGGGGCCCTTGACGAACACGTCGACCTTCTTCACACCGTTCTCCTGCGCCTTGCGGGCCGCGTTCTCGGCGGCCAGCTGCGCGGCGAACGGGGTCGACTTGCGCGAACCCTTGAACCCGACATGACCCGACGACGCCCAGGAGATGACGTTGCCGGAAGGATCGGTGATGGACACGATCGTGTTGTTGAACGTGCTCTTGATATGCGCGTGACCGTGCGGGACGTTCTTCTTTTCCCTGCGGCGCGACTTCTGGCTCTTCTTCGGGCCGGAGGCCCGGGACTTCGGAGGCATCGCTTATCCCCTACTTCTTCTTGCCGGCGACGGTGCGCTTCGGGCCCTTGCGGGTGCGCGCGTTGGTCTTGGTGCGCTGGCCGTGGACCGGGAGGCCACGACGGTGACGCAGGCCCTGGTAGCAGCCGATCTCGATCTTGCGACGGATATCGGCCTGGACCTCACGACGCAGGTCACCTTCGACCTTGAGGGACGAGCCCTCGATGTAGTCACGCAGCTGCGTGACCTGCTCGTCGGTGAGATCCTTCGAGCGCAGGTCCGGGCTGACGCCCGTCGCGGCCAGGATCTCCTTCGAGCGGGTACGACCGACGCCGTAGATGTAGGTCAGTGCGATCTCCATGCGCTTCTCGCGCGGGAGGTCGACGCCCATGAGACGTGCCACTGGTGAGTTTCCTTAACTGTTGCGGAGGTCTGCTCCCTGTCCGTCCCCTCGTCTGGTGGGGCCCCGGCCTCCGTTCCGGGGGTAGGCGCGCACACCTTCCGGGTCACCCCGGAAAAATCCTCAGTGTGCGGCTGGAGCTGGGAGTTCTTCTGCGTGCCAGTCCGAACCGCGTTCGGTGCTCAGGCCCGGTGTCAGCCCTGCCGCTGCTTGTGCCGCAGGTTGTCGCAGATCACCATGACCCGGCCGTTACGCCGGATCACCTTGCACTTCTCGCAGATCTTCTTGACGCTCGGCTGAACCTTCACGTCCGTCCAATCTTTCGTAGCGGCCCACACCTACGGGTGTGGACACAGTTGACCCCGGTCGGGTACGACCGGGGAAATCTCGGGGAGCGAGCCGGGGCCCACTCGTTCACTTGTAGCGGTAGACGATCCGACCGCGGGACAGGTCGTACGGCGACAGCTCGACGACGACCCGGTCCTCCGGCAGGATGCGGATGTAGTGCTGACGCATCTTGCCGCTGATATGCGCGAGGACCTTGTGCCCGTTCTCGAGCTCGATCCGGAACATCGCATTCGGCAACGGCTCGACAACCCGCCCCTCGACCTCGATGGCCCCGTCTTTCTTCGCCATATCCTCCGCGATCCCGGTTACACTCAACCTGGTCTGATTGCCCTGGTACTGCCCGCGGGACCGGCCGGCGCACACCGGTGCGACCGCGGGAACGGCACACCGTGTACAACGGCGAACACGACAACCGATCGCACACGAACAGGCGGCGCTTTGATACACCGCCTGGTCAGCTTACCGGTAGGTATGTGATGGGGCAAAAAGGGGTACCCTCCGCGAGGCGCGTCGCGCGGCCCGGACCCGGCTCCCCGACACTGAGCGCAAGGGTGGTTGTCGCGTAAACTGGCCGCTGTCCGAGGTCGACCATTCCAGGAGGGGACCGGTGAGCCGCAGCAACGACGGCCTCCCCATGCTGCCGCCATGGCTGGCCGATACCGAGGTCACCGGGGTCGGCGAGGGGAATTTCCGCAACTACGAGCCGCCGCCGGTCCAGAATCTGCCCCAGGACGAGGTCATTCCCGAGACCCCCGAACCGGCGGAGGGCTTCTTCGCCCGCCGCGGCCGCGGCGAGGACCGCTCCGCCGAGAGCGACAAGAAAAAGGGAAAGGGCTGGTTCCGGAACAAGAACAAGGATCAGCCGTCGCTCGAGGACCGCGTCGGGGAGCTCCTCCCCAACAGCACCGGCCCCCGCCCCGCCCAACGCAACAACTGGGCCGAGGCGACCGGCCGGCACGAGTGGGCCACCCCCCCGCCCGAGCACACCGAATCGTCGCGCCACTCGGGCGCCGATCCGTTCCCGCCGCCCGGGCAGGGCACGGCCGCGCCGTATCCGCCCGCCGACCGGCCCGACCTGCCGGCTCCACCGACGCCCGGTCCGGGGCAGCAGTGGGGTCCGGACAGCGCGCCGGCGCCCACGGCGGCCGCGCCGAATGCCTTCCGGGCGCCGGCGACCGATCCGCCGGAGCTGCCGGTACGGCAGCCGGGCGAGCCGGCGCCGGAATTCGACAGGTTGCGCCCGCATCACCCGATCCCGCCGCAGCAGGCGCCCGAGCCCGACCCCCGGCCCGGCACGACGGAGGACCGGGTGGGTGGCGCAGCCGGACCGTCCGCCGCGACGCCCGCGCCCCCGCAGTTCCTCCCACCACCACCGCCGCTGCCCGATCCGCCCGGCGACTCACCACGCGCGGAAGAGAGCCCGGCGCCGCAGCAGCCGTTGCGGCGACTGCCCGATCTGCCGCCGCCTCCCGCCGAGGTCGCGGCCGATATGGGCACCGTCGGCCCGGGCGAGCTCTCGGCGTCCGTCGAGTCGGACGCACCCGCAGCCGGCGAACCGGCCGATTCGCCGGCGCTCACACCCGCCCCGCAGCCGTTCACGGAACCCGATTCCTTCACTCCCCCGGCACCCTCCCCGGCTCCGGACCCCACCCCCGTTCCGGAGCCCACCAGATCACCGGACCCGTTCACGGCACCCGATTCCTTCACTGCTTCGACGCCCCCGGAACATGCCCCGGCAGCCGAACCCACCTCGGCTCCGGACCCCTTCCGAGCTCCGGAGAGCAGCCCCCCGCCGGCACCCGGGACCGCGCCCGCCGGCGGGCCGCGCGCGCCCGAAAGCGCACCCCCGCCGCACGCCGGCGCCCCCGGCGACCGGATGCGGCCGAGCCCCGGCGCACCGAACCGTGCCCAGTGGCAGGCCCCGGAGGCCACCCCACCTGCCGCGGCGCCCCGATGGCAGGCCCCGGAACCGGGCCCTGCCCGGCAACCCCTCCCTCAGCCACCGGCACCCCAGGCTCCGGCACCCCCCGCTCAGGGTCCGCGGCAGCAATGGCAGCAGAACCCGGGACCGCCCCCGCAGGGCCTCGGGCCGGCCCAGTACAACCCCGCACCCCCGCAGCAGTGGCAGCACCCGTCGGCCCAGCAGCAGCAGGGTGGGCCGCCGCCGCAGCAGTGGCAGCAGAACCCGGCGCAATTCGGCGCACCGGGCCCGGGCGCGCCATCCCTCGACGATGTCTCGGTGCGCCGGGCGAAGAAGGCCTCCGGCCACGGCTGGCGCAAAGTGGTGCACCACGCCTCCGGCGGCCGGATCAACCCCGGTATGTCAGCGGAGGAGCGGCGGCTGCAGGAGCTGGTCGCGCGGATCCGCCAACCGGTGCGCGGGGACTATCGGATCGCGGTGCTCTCACTCAAGGGCGGTGTCGGTAAGACGACCACCACCATCGGTCTGGGCTCGACCTTCGCCTCGATCCGCGGAGACCGGGTGATCGCGGTGGACGCCAACCCCGACTTCGGCACGCTGTCGCAGCGCGTCCCGTTGCAGACGCGGTCAACCGTCCGGGATCTGCTGCTCGATCCGGCCATCGAACGCTATTCCGATGTCCGGCGGCATACCTCGCAGGCGACCAGCCGCCTGGAAGTGCTTGCCAGCGAACGTGATCCGGCCGCCTCGGAGGCCTTCAACGAGGACGAGTACCGCGCGGTGGCCCGAATCCTGCAGCGGTTCTACAACATCATCCTCACCGACTGCGGTACCGGTCTGATGCATTCGGCGATGGCGGGTGTACTGCAACTGGCGCATTCCCTGGTGCTCATCTCTCCCACCGCGATCGACGGCGCGCAGAGCGCGTCGGCCACCCTCGACTGGTTGTCGCTGCACGGCTACCACCATCTGGTGCAGAACGCCGTGGTGGTGATCAACTCGCCGCGCGACGGTACGCCGAATATCGATGTGCAGCAGCTGCGGCAGTATTTCCTCTCGCGCTGCCGGGCGGTGCACATGATCCCGTTCGACCCGCATATGTCCGAGGGCGCCGAAATCGACCTGCCACGGTTGAAGAAGGAGACCAAGCGGGCCTACGTGGAGCTGGCGGCGACCGTGGCCGACGATTTCACGCAGAGCTACCGGCCGCATCAGGGCGGATGAACCCGGCGCGCGGAACCGGTACCGCGTAGTGGACCCCGGAACCGGCCGTGGCGGCGACCGGCCCGGGGCGTCACCACTCCGGCAACCTGCGCCTTCCGGCCAGCACATCGCCGACCAGCGCGTCATAGGCATCGGCCAGTTCGGCCAGATGATGCCAGGCGCCGTGCAGGAGTTCGTCATTCGCGTCCAGGGTCATCAGCGCGTGATGCGCGCGAACCGCTGATTCGGCGAGCCGATCGATGATCGCGCCGACGGTTTCGGTGTGCAGAGTGACACCGAGCCGATGCTGCGGAACATTGCGCCCCACCCAATCATCGATCGCCAGAACCAATTCCATCCGGCGCCGGTCGATCTCGACCAGCCGGTCGGGATCGGTGACGATGGAACCGCCGCGGCCCACCAATCTGCGCTCGTGGAGTACCGCTAGATCACGGGCGTACCAGAGCAGCTGCCCCCCGACGACCCGGTGTCCGCGCGCGGCGCGTACCAGTAGGTCCGAATTCGGCAGACCGGGAGACCCGCTCTGCGCCAAGGGATCAGCGCCGCGCTGGGCGCCGGGAAGAGCCATTACGACTGTTGTATCCGAACCTATCACGGTTGCCTCGCCGTTCATCGCCGCACAACACCGGGTCAGTACATTGATTACAATAAACCGCGAAAGGCCACTGTCAAGCGATACAGGCCCCCCCGGACACGAAAAGCGTACACTTCGTTACCTGGAGACCACCCGAGGAGCACGATGGCGGACGGTCCGACGTATCGGCGGATCGCGGACCACCTCCGCGAGGAGATACGCGCAGGCAGATGGCAGCCCGGGGATCGGCTACCCAGTCACTCCGAACTGGCCGAGCAGACGCAGGTTTCGCTCACCACGGCGCGTAATGCCATTCAGGTACTCGTCGCCGAGAATCTCGTCTACACAGCAACCTCCCGGGGGACCATCGTACGGAGCCGGGAAGTGCTGGAATCGGTGGTCACCGACCATATCCGGCCGGATCGGCCACGAGCCGGCCACGATATCTTCGAGGAGATAGCGCGCGCCGCGGGCCGGCGTCCGACCAAAGAGTTCAGTGCGCGGATGGAGCCGGCCGACCAGCGTGTCGCCCAGTGGCTGGGCATCCCGGTGGACTCCTGGGTGCTGGCTCGGACCGTCGTGCAATTTCTCGACAATGAGCCGTGGTCATGGGAGGTGAGCTTCTATCCGCGAGATCTGGCCGAGGCGACCGGTATCGATTCACCTCACGATATCGCTGAAGGGACTACACGCCGCCTCGCCGATCGCGGTCACGGCGAGACCGCTCACCGCGACACCCTTGTCGCGCGTCCGGCGAGCGCGGAGGAGGCCGCGGTGCTCGGCGTCGCCGTCGGCACCATCCTGTTGGATCATCTGCGAGTCGGCGCCAATCACCGGCGGGTCACCCGGGTGACCCGCCATCGCTCCATCGCGACCAGCAATCGACTTGCCTACGAACTGGGCGATTCCGCCGGAACAGCGGTGATCCGTGGCGTGCTGGATGAGACCGATCGGTCCGAGATATGGTTCTAGCTCATGACGGTGCAGATTCGGCCCGCCGCATCCGATGACCTGGAACTGATCTGCCGGCTGCGGCTACAGCGTTCCTCTTGGCTGGCCGCGCGTGGCTCGGATCAATGGTCTACCGCGGCGTGCGGCTTATCGATCGACTACTTCGCACACGTGGTACGCAGGGCCGTATCCGCCTGGGAAACCTGGATCGCGGAGGTGGACGGCCGGCCCGCCGGTACGATCACCATCAATGAGCGCGCGGACCAGGAGTTGTGGACGGCCGCGGAACTCGGCGATTCGCTGATCGTTCACCACCTGATCGTGGATCTCCGCTATGCCGGGCAGGGGGTCGGCCAGCAGCTGCTGGCCCATGCGGCCGCGCTCGTCCGTGCCCACGGACGCCATTGGGTGCGGCTGGACGCCTGGACCACCAACAGCGACCTGCACGCCTATTACCTGCGGGCCGGATTCCGGTTGGCACGGATCGCCGAACCGGGCAGCCAAAGCCCCTCGTGTGCGCTGTTCGAACGCCACGTCAACAGCTGGATGCGGGACGAGGGCGATCGCGGCGGCCGGGAGGCACTGTTCTCGACGACACCGCTGACCGGTTTTCCGATAACTCTGCCCGTATCGGGATGAATCCATCGCCGGTCGACCGGTCCTCGGCCGGGTGCGCCGACTACACCGGCGGAAGGTAGGCCACCTGGACCAACTCGGGTTCGCTGCGGGAACGAGAGATCAGCGTGCCCCGACCGGGGGGTAGTTTCGCCGCGCGGATATCACCCAGGATTCTTCCTTCGTCCTTGGGCGCGCTCATCAGCAGAGCGTCCACCGAGATATCCTTCATCCTGCCGAGGACCTTGTCGTACAACGCGCGAGCCGCCCCACCGGACCGCCGGGCGACGATGAGATGCATCCCGATATCGCGTGCCTGCGGTAGGAACTCCAATAGTGGTTCCAGCGGATTCTGACCCGCGACCACCATGTCGTAGTCGTCGACGACGATATAGATCTCCGGTCCACTCCACCAACTGCGTTCCCGCAACTGCTTCGGGGTGATATCGGAGCCGGGAATGCGTCGATTCAGATAGCTCGCGACCTCTTTGATCATGCCGACCGAAGTCTGGGAAGAGGTCGAGTACCCGGCCAGCTGGTCGCCTTCGAGGACCCCGAGCATCGTGCGCCGATAGTCGATGAGAATCACCCGCGCTTGATCGGCGTTCGAGTTCTCGGCCACACCCATCACGATATTGCGCAACAGCGTCGTCTTGCCACATTCGGTGTCGGCGAAGGCCATCAAATGCGGTTGGGCCGCGAAATCGAGAACCAGAGGACGCAATTCGGATTCGCCGATACCGATCACGACGCGCGTCGGACCGAGCTCGATTCCGTGCCGACGGGCGGCCTCGAGCACCTGTTCACGCGGTATCTCCAGCGGGAGCATACGCACCTCGGGAGCTCGGCTGCCGGCGTAGAGCACATTGAGCTCTTGTTTGGCCGCCGCGACGCCCTCGGCCAGGGTATCTGCATCGGAGTTGGAATCCAGCCGCGGCAATGCCACGAGCATGTGCAGGCTTTCCGGTGTCAAACCCCGGCCCGGACGGTTCATCGGGACGAGCATCGCGGTTCGTCGATCCATCTCCGAATCGGTCGGATCGCCCAGCCGCAACTCCAGTCTGGTGCCGATGAGATCCTTGATGTTGGGCCGGATCTCGGGCCAACGGCCGGCCGACAGCATGAGGTGGATACCGTAGGACAAACCCTGGGCGGCCAGCGCGTTGAAGGCCTGCTCGAGAGCGTCGAACTCGGCACGGATGGTCGGCCAACCGTCCACTACCAGGAATACGTCGCCGAAGGCATCCTCAGACAGCGGGTCGGCGCGCCGTTCCGCCTCAGGAAGCTGGGCGAGCCGGGCTTTACGTCTGCGGAACTCGACGATCGACTCGATACCCAGCTCACGGAAACGGTCTTCGCGCTGATGCAGTAGCGTGACGACTTCGGCGACCGTCCGGCGGACTCGGTCCACTTCCAGTCGGCTCGCCACCGATCCGACATGTGGCAGATCCCCGAGACTGGCCAGGGTGCCCCCGCCGAAGTCCAAACAGTAGAACTGGATCTGCTCAGGTGTATGAGTGGCTGCCGCCGCCAGGATTACCGTGCGCAGAGTGGTCGACTTGCCGGATTGCGGTCCGCCGACCACAGCGAGATTGCCCTGCGCTCCGGAAAGGTCGACAACCAGGACATCGCGCCGTTGTTCGTACGGCTTGTCGATTACGCCGATCGGCATCCACAGCTGTCCGCTGCGGTTCACCGGCGACTTCCAGTCCGGATCGGGAAGCAGCATATCGACGGACGGAGATTCATCGAGCGGTGGCAGCCATACTTCGTGAGCCGGCCGTCCGTGCCCGACGAGACGTCCCACGACCACTTGAAGCAGCGCCGGAGGTACACCGGCACTCGGGGTGCCGATCGGTTCGGCTTCCGGAGCAGCCATGTCGGCCGCGCCCGGCGGCGGCGGCAGCTCGGGCAGTCCGGGGCGCGTCGCGTCGGCCCCGGCGCGCGGCGCGGCGAGGAAGCCGGCTTCGGCTTCCCGAGCGGTGAACACCACCGGAGACCGGCCGCCGAGCGAACGCCAGCCGGCGTCCTGGTTCCCCCGCGGTGAAACATAAGGGCCGGACACGTACGCCGCGTTGAACCGCAGCGGATCGTCGGCGTCGCTTTTCAGATACGCCGAACCGGGCACACTCGGCAGATGATACGCATCGGTGATACCGAGCACCGCGCGCGATTCGTTGGCCGAGAAGGTACGCAGGCCGATCCGATACGACAGATGGCTGTCCAGTCCGCGCAGCTTGTTCTCCTCCAATCGCTGCGAAGCGAGTAACAGGTGCACACGCAGCGAGCGGCCGAGCCGGCCGATCATCACGAAAAGGTCGGCGAAATCCGGTTTCTGGGAGAGCAGTTCGGAGAACTCGTCGACCACGATGAAGAGTGCCGGTAACGGGTCGAGCCGTGCGCCCGCGGCGCGCGCTTTCTCGTACTCGGTGACATTGGCGAAGTTGCCCGCCGAACGCAGCAGTTCCTGTCGTCGGTTCATTTCGCCGGACAGCGCGTCCTTCATACGGTCGACCATCGAGAGTTCTTCCTCGAGGTTGGTGATCACCGCGGCGACGTGGGGCAGCGAGTCGAGACCGAGGAAGGTCGCCCCACCTTTGAAGTCGACGAGCACCAGATTCAACAGATCCGGCGAATGCGAGGTCACCAGCGAAAGAACCAGCGTCCGTAGGAACTCCGACTTACCGGAGCCGGTGGCGCCGATACACAATCCGTGCGGCCCCATACCGTTCTCGGCGGACTCCTTGATATCCAACTCGACCGGGGTACCGTCCGGGGTCACTCCGATCGGTACCCGGAGCCGTTCACGGTCGCTGCGCGGACGCCAGACCACCGCCGGATCTATCTGCGCGGCATCGGGCACCTTCAGCAACGACATCAGGTCGGCGACAGAGCGATTCTCGTCGCCGAGACTGACGATCTGCGCCGCTGTCGCCACCCGATACCGCGCCATCGCGCGGGCCAGTGCGACTGCCTCCGCCACGCCGACCGAGTCGGCGGTCGCGAATTTCTCCGTCCCCGCCGCGGATTTCGCCGCGACCATCCCGCCCTCGACGACCAGTTGCAGTCCGCGGCGCACAGCCAGCCCGGTCTGCGGGGCGGACAGGTCGACGACGGTGACCGAGTCCAGTCCGGCGTCGCTGACGATCCGCTCGGTGCCGCTGACGTAACCGTCGTCGATGATGATCAACAGGTGGATACGCCCCGCCGTCGGCTGCGCGTTGCGCATGAAGCGGCCGCGCTCGAGAAGTTCGGCCGACATGGCGGTCTCGAGTTCGGCCAGCGACTGATACATCATGCGCCGGGAACCGAGTTCGTCTCGTTCGACGGGATGCTGCAGGTGGGGCAGCCATTTCGCCCATGCCCACGTATCGCCGTCCGGGTCGGCGCAGATGATCGCCACCGCGGTGTGGTCCGGCCCGTGCAGGGCGGTGAACTCCATCAGCATCGCCCGGACCAGCATCCGGGCCGCCACGGGATCGCCTTCGATATTGACGGCGGGGAATGCCCGCAACGAGATCGCGGTGGGCAGATTGTGCACCACCGAATGGGTTCGGACGAACCGGCGCAGCGCGACCGTGGACACCGGCTCCAGGTCCTCCAGCGGACCGGTTTCGGGCCGGGCCAGCTTGGTCGCCAGCCGATGACTGCCGACCCCCACTCGCACATGACCGAAATCGGGATCGTTCGGCCGTCGTTCCCACATCCGCCGGCTGCCGACTATCGATTGCAGATCCGCCGGCTCGGGATGGCTCCAGCTCAACGCTTCCAACTGGGCAACGCCGGTCTTGCGCACATCTTTGCGTACCTGGTCGAGGTACCGGAAATAGTCTTTACGTTCTTCATTGAGTTCCGCGGCCTGCTTGGTACCACCGCCGCCCCGGTAACCCGCCATCATGCCGACCATGGACATGAGCATCATCAGCGGGAACATCATCATGAAGGGATTGGCCAGCAGGTTCCGGCCCATCATGACCATCATCGCGATCATGCCGACGACGGCGACGACCATGACCAACGGCATGAGTTTCATCAACAACCCGGCCGGCACCGGCCGGGGTATCTCCGGTGGGGCGCTGAGTGCCACTTCCCCGCCCGGGGGCCGGGGCGGTGCGATCCGAGGCCGTCGCACAAATCCTTCGGTAGCCATGTCCTACAGCCCTTCTCCGGCTCCGGTGTCCGCCGCTGGATCGGCGCTGCCGCGTTGTCTGCGGAACGGGACGGACAACGCGTATCCGACTCCCAGCAGGGAGAGCAAGGTAAGCGTGCCGACGGTCGCCACTGTGCGCGGTAGCGGATCGACATACGGCGCGGGCGCCGGCGCGGGCAGCGCTCGCGGCACATCGGCTCCCGTACCGATCGGCTGCGCGGGCAACTGCGCCGTGAGCGCGGCGAGCGGGTCGATCAGTCCCGCACCGATCCGGTCGTCTCGACCGGACCCGGGTTGCATCGCCGTGCGGGTGATCCGGTCCATCACCTGCTGAGCCGAGAGCTCGGGGAATCTGGCACGCACCAATGCGGCGAGCCCGGAGACATAGGCACAGGAGAAGCTTGTCCCATCGATGGACCCGACGCCCTCGCCGGTCTGCACGGAATCGACGACACCGGTGCCGCCCGGCCTGCTGTCCAGCGAGACGATGCCGTGGCCTGGTGCGGCGACGCCGACCCAGGGGCCGTGCATAGAGAAAGGCGAGGGCCTTCCATCGGCGTCCACCGACGCGACCGAGAGCACATACGGGCTGAACCAGGCGGGACTCACCACGGTCCGCACCGCACCCCAGTCCGTACCCTCGTTCTGCTCGCAGGCCCCACCCTGCTGCACGTTGCCGGCGGCAGCCACCACGACCACATTTCGGTCGTAGGCGTATTTCACGGCGGCGCCGAGCGCCGCGTCGGCGGGAGCGGCCCCGGACGGCGCGCAGGCGACCTCGGAGATATTGATCACGGTGGCACCCGTGTCGACGGCACGGACAACCGCCGCGGCCAGAGTCGCCACAGTGCCGTACCCGGCCGTAGTGATCTGGCCCGCGACGTCGCCGCCGGGCCGGTCCTTCGCTTCGTAGGCCAGGCTGAGCTGGCGGATCGCCAGGATCTGCGCATCGGGGGCCACTCCGGCGAATCCGTCATCGGGACTCGGCGCGGCGGCGATGACACCGGCGACCAGGGTGCCGTGACCATCGCAGTCGGCAGTACCGTCGCTATTCGACACGAAATCGCCGCCCGGCTGCAGGGCGGGCAGACGTGGATGCCTGTTGACCCCCGTGTCTATCACCGCGACCTTCTGTCCCCCGCCTCGGCTGAACTGCCAGGCCGCGGGCAGGTCGAGGAGGCGTTGCGACGGTGGCGGGTCCCGGGGTGGGGCACCGGCGAGAGTCGGTTCGGCGCAGACCGATCGCTGTTCGGTCGGTTCGAGCGGCCCTGCCGCTGCCGCGATGGCCATCGCGGCGCCCAGGGCCCCCTCGTCGATACCGGGCGGTGCGACGGCGGAGGCGGGCGCGGGCAACCCGATCGTGCTGAGACCGACCATCAGCGCCACCCCGGCCAGCCGCGACGAAGTGCTCATCAATTCGCCTCGGTCATAGATTTCTTGCGGCGGAATAGAGGTCCATGATCCACAACACCAGCGGGATGATGGTGACGATCAGGAGATATTCGAGGATCTCACCCAGTCTGCGTACCACCGGCGACATCTCTATATGCGGTGCGATCACACCGAAGTACAGCATCGCGACAGACAGGCCGAGCAGCAGGCAGGCCGCCGACACCGGGGTGGCGGCCGGTCCGAGCCCGACAGCGACCGAGACGGCGACCAATGTTGTCGCACCGCCCCCGATCAAGATGCTCGCCTGGAGCAGATCCGCGAACGATCGTCCACGCAGGCACAGGATCAGCCCGATCACGACCGCGAGCGCGATGCCCTGCCAGCGCGCCGCGCCCAGCGGATCGGCCGCGAGTACCGCGCCGAGGACCGACGTGACGACACTGCCCAGCAGCAGACCGGACTGATAGTGGTTCGCGGCGGTCGCCCGGCGCTCCAGTCCGGCTGCCGACGGCAGCGCGGTGGCGCCGATGGCGCCGATATCCTCGATTGTCGGTCGCGGCTCGTGATCGGCCGGGTCGATCGCACCGCCCGCGGTCGGCACCGGGGGCACCGGAAGACGCGCGGCCGCCACCGCTATCCGTGGCGCCATGGTGATCACGATCAACGCTACGACCAGGGCACCCGCGGCGATCTTCGGTGTCTCGATATCCCACACCATTCGGACGAAGGCCGCGAACCCGCCGCACACCGCGACGGTGACGACCACCGCGCACATCATGGCGCCGACCCCGGTGACGCTGTATGCCACCAGGGTGATCACCAGGGCGGTTACGCAGCCCAGCAGGAGGTGCGGACTCCCGGGATCACCCGGGACGAACAGCGCCGCCGCGGCGGCGCCCGACAGCAGCGTGTACAGCGAGAGCATCACCGCGACGAGTAGGGCGCCGTACTTGCGGACCGCGATCACCGCCGCGGCCATGGCCGCGAGTCCGGTACCCACGGTGATGAAGCCGAGGTAGATGCTTGCACCGTTCTGCTTCGCGGTCATCAGCAATCCGAGCGCCGCGAGCAGTCCGCCCAAGGCGGTGACCACACCCATCCAGCGTGCCGCGCCCGGTGTCCAACTACGAAACGACGCGGCGGTCAACCGCGACACCGCATCGATGACATCGTCGAACAGCGCGGGTGATTCCTTGGCGGTCACCGAACGTAGTACGAGCAGTTCACCATCGAAGACCTCGGCGTCGGTCAAGGTCTGGTTCGGTGAGATGGGGTCCCGGCCGATTCTGGCCAGTGTCCAGTGTGTGGTCCGCGGGGGCGCCCCACCGCCTTCGTGTTCGGTGAGATCCGGGGTTCGCGATTCGATGAGATCGACGATGTCCGCGATAAAGGACGCGATCGGGATCGTGGCAGGCAATCCCAGGTCCAGCTGGGTATTCCCACCGATCACCGAGACTCGACACAGATCAGGATCAGCCGCCTGCACGCCGCTGGTCGACGACTCGCTCACGAGCTGACTGACTCCCTACACGTTCACGCTGTCGAACTTGATGACGCGCTCAATCTATACCCACCCCAGCCGGTATGCTCGATGAGAACCCGCAGTTTTCGTGGCCTATGGGGGCTTACCTACATGACCGGCAACCGCCAAGCACAACGCGCCTTCGATGCCGGCGTATTGTCGTTGGGCCTCTCCGTCGAGGGCCAGGAATCCGCCCGAGACCTGGACTATGCCAAATTGGCATTCACTCGGGCGACCGAGTGGGATCCCGATATGTGCGACGCCTGGCTGGGCCGTGCCGCGGCGGGTGAGGTAACCAGCGAGGTCTTGTTCAACTTGTACAAAACGAGTTCGACTTCCCTGTTCCGGGAACAACGCCGCCTCGGATTGCAGCCCCGTGAAATGGCGGGTCGCTTCGTCATCGGCCAGTACATCGACTATCCGCTGGCGAGTTATACCGAGATCTGGTTGGCCCAGGCGTCCGCACTGATCGGCGAAGGTGACTACGACGAGGCCGAGCGGGTACTCGACGAACTCGCCGAGCATCGCAGAACTCAACTCTCGCACCCCGAGCGCGAAATCGACGACCGTATCTGCGCCTATGTCCGTGCGACGCTGCACTACCAGACCCAGCGCTGGTCCGATGTGATGACGGTACTCGCGGGCTCCGCCGAATGGGACGATCCCTTTATGGCCGCGGCGGCGCACGTGATGGTCGGTACGGCATGTGCGCAGTTGGGGTTGTTCGGCGAGGCCATCCGCCGGATGGAACAGGCCGAGCACGGCCCGATCCCGGCGGCCGCGCTCACGGCCCGTTTCTGCCGCGGCCTGTGTCTGCGTGAGACCGGCAAAGAATCCGAGGCGCAGGCCATTTTCGAGAAGGTGTACTCGGAGGCACCGGATTTCGAGGCCAACACCAACGCCATGCGCGACCGTAAGTACCGCCTCACGGTCACCACCCAGGAGCAGATCGATGCACGCACCGATCGCTGGGACCCTTCCTCGGCTCCTTCTGTCGAGCAGATGGGCCGTGAGGAGCGCGACGACAAAGCCAAGCTGATCCTCGCGGACGCACGGGCCGAACTCGACGCGCAGATCGGACTTGCCGCGGTCAAGACCCAGGTCGCCAAACTACAGGCCACCGCGCAATTGGCGAAGATACGCGCGGAGAAGGGCATGGCCAGCGCGCCGCGCGGGCAGCATCTGGCCTTCACGGGCCCACCCGGCACCGGTAAGACCACCGTCGCCCGGGTGGTGGCCAAGATCTATTGCGGGCTCGGTCTGCTGAAGACGGACTCGCTTGTCGAGGCGAAACGCGCCGATTTCGTCGGTCAGCATCTGGGCAGTACCGCGATCAAGACCTCCAATCTGATCGACAGCGCCATGGACGGCGTGCTGTTCATCGACGAGGCGTACACCTTGATCCAGTCCGGGCTACAGGGCGGGGACGCGTTCGGGCGCGAGGCGGTGGACACCCTGCTCGCCCGGATGGAAGATGATCGTGACCGGCTGGTGGTCATCATCGCCGGTTACGACGGCGAAATCGATCGGCTGCTCGCCGCCAACGACGGTCTTGCCTCCCGGTTCGCGAAACGGGTCAAGTTCGATTCCTACACGCCGGTCGAACTCGGTGAGATCGGGCAGTTCATCGCCCGGAAACGGGATTCGGAAATCACCGACGAGGCATTGGCCCTCCTCGTCGAGGCCTGCGCGGAGCTCTACGACAAGGAGAGCACCGACCAGAACGGCCAACCGCGCCGCGGTATCGACTTGGCCGGTAACGGGCGCTTCATCCGGAATATGATCGAGACGGCCGAAGAAGAACGTGAGTTCCGGCTTGCCAACGACGAGAACCTCGACCTCACCGATATCAACGAATCGGTACTCATGCGCATCGAAGCCGATGATATGCGCAATGCGCTGTCCAGCGTCCTGTCCACATTGCGCTGAATGCGTGAAGGGATAGATCATTCACGCTACGACAGAGGCCGATCAGTGCCCCATCGGTAGCGTGTCATGGCTCACCAGAGCCTCCCCGGCCGAGAGCGTCGGGCCGGGTACGAGCTGACCGATGATCGGCCACGGCGCAGGTCGTGGCTTTTCCTCCAAGCCCAGGATGGCGGCCGTCCGGGCATCGGGGATGCCGTAGCGAATACCGTTGTCGGCTATGTAGAAGAGGCTGCCCCGGCGCGCGCTGCCCGAGTCCATGGCCGCTGCCTGAACGAACTCGCCGGTACCCGGCGCGATATAGGAGCCGTCCAAACGATCACCCGTGCCGTCCGCGGTGGCGAGTTCGACCGGTGTGGATGATTCCGACAACGGCAGTTCACGGCCCGCGAGCATCGTCACCGTCGACGTCTCGGCGTCCCCGGTCCACGATATGCAACCCACCGGCGATTCCTCGGCCGTTTCGATCTGGGGGGTTTCCCGGGGGAAGTGCTCGACCGCGAGTGTGGTCAGCACCGGGATCCCGATCAACCGGTCCGGCGGGACAGTGGTGATCTCGGTCATGCCCTGTGAATTCGCGTTACGGATCACCTGGGCGGCGAACGGGGATACACGCTGCACACCGTCGGCCAGTACCACGTACAGCTCGTCGGCATCCACCCCGCGCACCCGGACTACACCGCCGACCGGCACATCGGACAACCGGCCGGGCCCGGCTTCGCCGATGCGCTCGATCTGCGGCGGATTCAAGGCCGGCACCTGGACCGCCGAATTCAGCAGCCCCGTGCTGATCGGCCGCGGCCGATGGTCGTGTAGTGCGAGTGATTGAGCCATCACCGAATTGGCGGGATCCACTTCCGCCCGCTTACCGTCGAACAACAGGAACGTTTTGCCGTCGCGGACCACCAGCAGCGCTTTCGCCGAAGCCAGCGGCCGCGCCGCGGCGTCGGTGTCGGTGGCCAGGGAGCCC
Source organism: Nocardia grenadensis NBRC 108939 (assembly GCF_001613445.1). Lineage (GTDB taxonomy): Bacteria > Actinomycetota > Actinomycetes > Mycobacteriales > Mycobacteriaceae > Nocardia > Nocardia grenadensis. The sequence goes on along the minus strand of NZ_BDCJ01000006.1, from coordinate 443,257 downwards.
GCGAGCACTGCGGACGCCGCCCCCGTCGATTCGACCGCGCTGCCCGCGGCGGACAGCGCGACGGTGTCACACAGCGTCCATGACGACCGGTCCCCGGCCGACGAGCCGGGCAGCGTCGCGGGCGCGCCGGGGATACCGACCAGCGGACCGCGCGCCATATCACCGAGTTTGGATTCCTTCACCGAGACCGGCGCTTCGCTGCTCTGGGTGATCAGCCGGGCCGAGGCCAGGTTCAGCGCGGGATACATCGTGTTGTCGACGATGGCGTACAGCGCACCGGTCTCTTTGGCCATCACGATCTTCGAGTCGCCGATCGCGCCCTGTGGTCGCAGGAACGACATGATCGCCGCTCCCGCGATGACCAGGATTCCGAGTACCGCACCCACGATGAACGAGCGGGATTGCGATCGCATCGGATCGTGGAGCATGCGCACGTCCCGCCGCACCATCGCGTGCTCGTAGCGACGCAGCAGAAACCGGTACCCGTTGACCTGGGCACGCGTTGTCAACTGGGCCGGCACGAAACCTCCGAACAAGACATGGATATAGAAGTGGCGTCGGCGTTCGGCGCTCGTATTCACGAACATGGTCACCGCCGCACGCGACTACAGTAGCGAAGCGATAGAAGATCAGTCCATGATGAGGATATGGCGACAACGACAGCCGAGCCGGCCGCACGGGTTTCGGCCCCACCGCTGAGTTCACCTCAGTATTGGTTGTTCCGGGCGCTTCCGTTGCGCCGTGTGATTCCCGTGCTGCTGTTTGCCTGCGCGATCGCGCTGATCATTATCGCTTTCGGCGCGCCGGTCTATGCCGCTGTCGCCTCCGGCGTACTCGTCGTGGCGGTTATGCTCGTGCCCCTGCGGGGCATATGCCTGGCCGCTCTCCTCGGTGAAGCATTCGCATTCCGCCGGTATGCGTTGTTTCGCCCGTCGGACGAGGCGAACCACGCGCCGTTCGATGTACCGGTGCCCGACGGCGGTAGCTACGGCATGCGCTGGGACGGCGGACGACTGCTCACCATGCTGCGCGTCGACGCGCAACCACAGACAGTGACGCTGCTGAGCCCGAACGGCCTGAATACCGGCGATATGGTGCCGCTGCCGGAAATCGCGCGCTGCCTCGACCAATTCGATATCGACCTGGATTCGATAGATGTGATCAATACCGGATCGCGTACGTCGGACGCGGGCCCGGTGGCGGTCGTGTACGAACAGATCCTCGGACCACTGCCCGCGGTGGCGCATAGAACAGCCTGGGTCGTGTTACGCCTGGATCCGTTGTCCAACGCGCCCGCGGTGAACAGACGCGGCGGCGGCTCCACCGGAGCACTGCGATCCGCCATCGTCGCCACCCGGCGCGTGGCCAACCGTCTGGCGGCCAGAGACCTCACGGTATCCGTGCTGTCCGCCGCCGAGATCACCGCCACTGTGGACCAACTCACCCACGGCGCCGATCTCACACAGCTGAACGAGACAGCATCGAGCGTCGAATACAACGGAATACATTTCGCGAGCTATCGCATGACCCCGGAAGCGCTCGGCCCGCGGGGGCTCGCCGAAGTCTGGGCCACGCCGAGCCTCACGACGACGGTCACCCTGCGCCTGCGCCGCGCCGATGATGCCCCGACCGACCGGAGCACGGCCGGCCCGGCGAGTATCTCGGTTTCCGCGGTCGTCCGATTCGACGCCCGGCTGGAACCGCCACGCATCGCGGTCCCCGGCCTGATACCGATGGCCGGCAAGCATCGCCGTGCGCTGTTGGACCGCCTCCCGATCAGCGCGACCGGCCCGGGCCTACCGATCGAAAGCTACCTGGGTACACCGGATTCGCTGGCCGAACTCTTCACCCCGATCATCGGCTGCGGGCAGGTGATCGGTGCCGATTCGTCCGGACAGGGCGTCGCGCTGCCACTGGTCGGCCAATACGTCCGGCGAGTGGAGGTGGTCGGCGAGTTGCTCATCGCGAAACAGGTGATTCTGCGCGCGATCGCGCTGGGTGAGACCGTGGTGGTGCACACCAATCGCCACGACGCCTGGCGGTCCATGGTGGACCGGGTCCGGTCACCGCAGGCGCTGTCGCTGGCATCCTGGTCCGCCGCCTCCCAACAGGCCAGCTCGTATCGGTCGGCGACGGTATTCGTCTACGACGGTATCCCGCCGTCCACTCATCACTCCGACGCGACCGTGATCTTGCTACGTCCCCACGGCAGCGAAGCCATCGGGAACTTCACCGGTGACATCACGCTGGTCGAGGACCTCCACACCGCGAACCTCGTCACCGTCCGGACCGCGACGGAGACGACCACCGTCCATATGGTCGCCACCCCGGCGGAGATGAGTTTTATGGGCGCCGAGCCGGGGTCGACCTACTGAACATGCCGCCACGGCCCGTTCACCGACATCGTGAACGGGCCGTGGCGGAGAACACACCGGCCGGTGCTACATCCCGGCGAAGCTGTCGTAGACCTTCTTGTCGGCATGCTGGGCGTTGCCGAGCGCGCGGTCGCAGGCGTCACGGAGCGCCTCGAGAATCTCGGCAGTGTCGCTGAATTCGCCTTCCCAGCTCTTGTGCGCGTTCGCGAAGCCTATGGCGGAATCATTGTCTTCCCACGCGACCTTGATCATTTTGTCAGCTGCGGTCTCCAGCTGGCGAATCTGGGTTTGCAGCGCCTTGTGGTGGTGATCCAACTGGTCCATGAGCGGGATGAGGTATTTGGGGTCGTAGAGCATATCCGGTCCTTTCAGGGATGAGGTGGGGTCGACTAGACCAGATTGGTGAAGGAGTCGACGTTACCGGCGTCGACCTCGTTCTTGGTCTTACCGCCCTCGAAGAGCAGCGACGTCATATGATCGAGTTTGGCGTTCAGGCGATCACCTTCGTCCTGCCATTCGACGGCCTTCTTGGCGCACGCGGTACTGGCATCACCCTGCCAACCGGGCTTTGCGGCCTCGATATCGGTGCCGATATTCGAAATAGTCTTCTTGATTTCCCCGACGGCTGTCATGAAGTCGTTCACCACATCCGCGGCGGCGGCATCGTCGAGACTGACCTTGCTTGATTCGCTCATTCTGTAGACCTTTCCTCGTCAGTTCTGTTCACGGTGTATCGAGTTGATATCGAGAAGCTCGCGCACGGCCGGCCCTCGTCGACGTGCGAGCTAGGGCATCCACCTTCCTCCGGGCAGCGATTCGATCAGCCCGGAGACGGCCTGCCCGATCCGGTGGTCGGAACCCGATGTGAAGGTGGACCAGACCCGCAGGTCCGTGTCGGTGCCGGGGCCGGCCACGATTCGGCCTCGCGAGGTGTCGTATACCGCGACCGCTCCGGACGATTGTGTGGTCACCCCGTCGCGATGGGCGTAGGCGACGATCTCGGCGTGCGCGTGACACGTCGACATGGCGAGCCCGAATTCGATCGCGTCCCCTTGGTCGGCGACACCCAAGGTGTACAGCGCCTGGGCGAAGTCGCTCGAGGTCTTCGCTCCGTCGAACCGCACGCACAGTTCATCGGCGAGGGCACTGAATCCGGCGACAGGCGCTGGACTACATGGCCCGAGAACTTTCAGCAACGGGCGGGCCAGCACCGCCCCGTTCTCATCCGCCCAGACCGTACGGATATCGAAGACGGAGCCGCTTCGAGTGGCCCACGCGTGCTCGAATCCGCGACGTGCCAGGCATACCCGGATCGTGCCGGTTTCGGTGTGGATCCGCGCTACCAGCTCCCGGTCCGGCTGCGCCAGCACCCGTACCGCGGTGGCCAGCTCTGTTTCCACCTCGTCGTAGGTGTCGATCAATCCGGCGGCACGCAATTCGCCGTAGGCCTCCTGCCGAGCCGCGTGCCACGCCTCGACCGTATCCTGTCGCGGACCCACCCCGAGGACAAACGGTAGGGCTTGGATACCGAGCAGTTCGGATACAGCGAGCAGACCGTCATTGGTCACAGTCGGCATACCGGGCTCCAGTATTCCGGCGGTATCACGGCCGTGCCTCGGCTTGCGGCGCCGACATACGCTCGGCGGCGCCGAGAACCGGTGGTGCCGCGTCGAACCCCGCCTCCAGGTTCAGTGCCGCACCCGGCCGCGGGGTGCCGGCGGCGCCGGCGCGGCCCACACGGTCGCCGTCACCGAGGGCACCGAGCGCACCCGCCGCAGGTCCCATACCGCCCGGGGACATCCGGCTCGCGGCGCTGTCGCTCGACGCCGCGAGCGATTTCGCCGGCACGACTTCCGGCGCGGATACCGACTGGGCGACGGTTCGAGCCCGGTACGCGACTTTCGCGCGCGAGGCCGCACGACCCGGGAGGACCGCGAATCGGCCGCCCGCGGTGGCGGGCCCGACGACCGATGCAGTCGCCCGCGCCGTGCTCTGTTCGGCTTCCAGCGCGGCACTCGTCGCGATGACCGGCGGACGCTGCTGTGTCCAGGGATCGGCCAGGGAGGTCGTGGCCGACTCGTAGCTCTGCATCACCCGTGCCGCGTTCGCCCGTGCGAGGCTCTGTTCGCCGTCCACCTGCGCCGCCACCGCGACAAGAGGCGCGCCGAGCGCGGCGCCCGCATGCTCGACGCTTTGTTTCAGGTCCTCCAACGCGGCCACCTCGGCGATATGCGGCATCGCGAGCCTGGCGACCTCATAGGCGACGGCATGACCACCGGCGTGTCCGGCGTTGCGGCCCGCGGCCGCCGCCGCGTCGACGAGCCAATCACGCAACCCGGTGATCCGCTCGAGTACCGCTTCGCTCTCCGGTGACCGCCACGACTCCCGAAGTCCGATCATTATCTGCTCGTACTCGATGACGGCGGCTCCGAATGTCGCGGCCAGCTGCGTCCATGCCCTACTCGCCTCGGCCATCGGCGCGGCTCCGGGGCCCGTGGTCAGGTCACGGGACAACTGTTCGGTGGGTCTGGCGGGCCAGACGACACCGGTGAATCCGATTACCGGTGGTTCGACCATTGGTATGCCTCGCCGCTATCTCGCTGCCATGATGTCGGTGGCGTTCTCTTCGTCCATCCGAACCAGCGCATCGGTATGGGAACGCAGGGCGGCGGCCAACTTCCGGATCTCCAGCACCCCGGCGGTCGCGGCGTCGTCATAGGAGGACGCGACGCCGCGCAGGGTTTCGGCCGCACGTACCGACACTTCGTCCGTTCCCGCGGGATCGACCGCGAGAGCGGGGATCAACCGATCCAGGTCGGTCTCCAACCGGGCCGCGAGAGTGTCCAACGCGGCCGCCGCTCTGTGTGCCCGGGTCGGTTCGATTTCCATGACCTGCTCCTGTCAGAGGATGAGCGACTTGTCCGGCGAATCGGAATCCAGCCGTTGCGATACCTGTTCGGCGGCGCCGACCACCGGCAGCGACGCGCCTTCCAGATCGCCCACTACTTCGTTGCCGTGCTGCTCGGTGACCAGCAGCCCGCGCAGTCCGTCGGCCGATTGTTCGCCCGAGCGCGCCGCGGCCGCGGCCGCGTTACCGCCCATCGGCATGACGCTCGGGCCGGAGCTCGCGCCGCGTACGGCCGAGGCCGGGGTGGACGCCGCCGGCTCGGCGCCGGGCACACTCATACCCGCCGGTCCAAGGGATCCGCCCGGCCGGGCACCGGACCACGAAGCCAGCTGACGAGCGGGGCCACCGGCCCCCGCGGCCATCCCGCCGACCGCGCCCGCGGGCACAGCGCCCCCACCTTCGAGACGCGCTCCGCCCGGTTCCCTGTCTCGTTCGACAGTGGACTTCGGTGGATTCAACGCGGTCTGCGCGGCTTGCAGCGCCTGACCGCCCGTGGTCGCCAGTTGGGTCAACGGTTGGACGAGCTGCATCAATTGCGAGATGGTCTGGCTCGGGTCCACATTCTTGGGCGCTCCGGTGACCGGTATCTTGGTTCCGGTCGCGGTCATGGCCCCGCTGTGCACGGTGAGTTCACCCCGCGTCTTGGCGACAACCGCCAGCGCCTCGGCCATCGTCTCGGTGGTCATCGCCATCAAGAAAACCTGTCCGGCACCGGTGGTGAGAAACGGTGCCGCCGCGGTGACCGAGGCCATGAATTTCGCGATGATCGCCGCCATCAGCGTCGCGCCCTGGAATACGCTGCCCGCCGCCGCCGTGACTCCGAGCGAGGTCTGCGCGCTCTGCGCGGATACGGCCGCTCCGTCCGCGGCCGCCTGACCTGCCTTGTCCGCCGCGGCCGAGGCACCCATCCCCTGCCACAGCATCATCGCGACCTGAAGCGCGGAGGAACCGACAGTCATCGCCGTCTGCACCACGGTGGACACCTGTGAAAGAACCTGCGCGGGATCGGTGTCCGGGGCTCCGACACCGCTCGCGAAGGGCAGCTGCCCGGTGCCGAAACCGGCGGCGAGATCGGTGAGCGGTTTGGCGAGCAGGGACAGATCGATGACCGGTAGTGGCGGCATCTCCGGTAGCGGCGGCAAACCCGAGATCTCGGGCAGCGCAGGCAATCCCATATCTCTCAGGACATCGTTCACCGGCCGATCGAGCGCGGGGCCGGCCGCGCTCTGACGCAGCAGATCCAGTACCGACTGGTCGATCGGTGGGGTCATATCTCTTTGCTGACCGTAACGAAATCGGTCACTGCGGCCGCCTCGGTGGCGTCGTAGAGAGCCGCGCTCTCGTGCGCGGCGACCGCCGTCATTCCGTGCACGTACGCCAGTTCGGCGACCGAGGACAGGTTGTTGGCTTGAGCGACCACGAAAGCCGCCAGGAAATCCTGGCCGATCACACCGAACACCGGTATCGCGGCAGCGAGCGTGGCGGCCTGGTTGGTCGCGCCGGCAACAACCACATCAGCGGCCATCGTCGCCGACGCATCCGCGTAGCCGCGGATCGCGTCAGAGGTGACTGAAAGATGATTCATCGCAAACCTGCTCTGCCAGAAGTTAATTGAACCGACGCGAACCTACCGCAGCATGCGGTTCGTCGTACAACGGTGTTTCACAAGGCACAACCGGAACCGCCCTCGATCGCCCATATGCGCTCCGTTCACTCCGAATTTCCTCGATTGAAGGCGGTGACCAGTTCGGCCCGCTCCGCGAAGGCGCACCGCGCGGCCTCCGCTGCCGTACTCACCAGAATCCGCTCGAACTCCTTCGGCGACAATTGCGCTGTTCTCGCGGACAATTCCAGATCCAACATCGCCCCGTTACCGTCGACCTCCACGGTCACCACACCGTCCGGAGAGACCTTCCGCACCCGAACCGCTTTCATCTGATCGGTGAGGTCACGTAACCGGTTCAGCGCGTTGCCGGCCCGCGCCTCCAGTTCGTCCATCGCCCGGCTCATACCGGCCTCATCCAACTCTCCGGTTCGACATCGTATTCGGCTTCCTCGACCAACTCCTGGTGCGCGACGTCCTCCGGTTTGGGCAGCCCGGTCAACGCGAGCATCTCACTGCTCAGACCCGCCGCCGCGAGTTCCGCCCGGCGTTCGAGGCCGGCCCGGTTCGCCGAGCGCTTACACAGTCTGACGATCTCGGCAGCCAACTCGCCGGGCGGCCGGGACAGCTCCTCCCGCTCGATCGTGAGAGCGATCGGCAATCCCTGTTCGGTTGTCTCGATCTCGATCGAGCCGCTCCGCGACGTGACGGACCACATGGCATCCCTTATCTGTTCATGCTGCTCAGATAGCTTAATCGGGGCCAGAAGGCAGGACCCGCCAAATCTGGGGACCGTCCAGCTGTTCTATCACTGTCGCTGCTCGCCGAATACGATCAGCCACTGTTGCCGCCCTGTCACTGTGGCGATGCCGGGAGCCCGGCGCCCGACCGCTCATCTCGGATGGTCCGGATGACGGCGGCGATCTCGACATTGATCATGGCAGTAAAACGTTTGGCATCCGCGGGTTCGGCGACAGGCGGGAGAGCCGACCCGATCACATATCTCCCATCGTCGGGAAGGTCACGCCATTCCAACCAGAAGCTCACCCGGCCACGCGGCCCGTAGAGTGAAAACCCCTGGCAGACCTCTATAGCCCCGAGCATCGATGGGACCGCGCGCTGAAACCGGTCGGCGGCATGGCCTGCATCGTCGAAAGAGTCCCACACGCCCGAGTCGCTGTAGCTGTGGTCCATCTCATCGACGCTCTGCGGCATCGGCAGGGTGATCCGCGACTGCCGCCCTGCCTCGACTTTCGGTAGACATTCGACTACGGCACCGGCCAGGGCAGGCGGATCGCATTCGGTCACGGTGAAGCCGGCGGGGTGGTGGACGGTTTCACCAGGCAACTGGGCCACCAGATACCCGCGGTCCTCCCGGCGGACTCCCAGCATGCGGATGGTGCCGCGCGCGTTCCGCGGATCCCGGCCGTCGATTCCCCGTACCACGAGGCTGAGGTCCGGCTCGTTCACATCCCGGCAGATCCGGTCGAACGCCGGATCGTCGTTGGACCGCCACCGTTGCCGGATACTCCGCAGTTCGCGCTGGTAGTCCTCCTCGTATGGGATGTCGGTGACCAATACGAACGGACGCGGAATGTCCAGCCCCGACCGAGACCACAGGGCCTCGAACTCGAGGGCGGTGAAACGCCACGTACGGTTCATTTCTCGACCACCGGCCGGACAACACGCGGCGCTTCACCGAGCGCTTCCTCGAGGTGATCGGCCGATTCGAGATAGGCCGGCCGTCTCTGCTGATTGTTGCCGTCGCCGGCGCCTCTACCGGCCGCACCCGCCGCGCCCGGTGATCCAGGGGCTCCGGCCATCGGCGCCATCCCCGCCCTGCTCATCGCCATCGGTGCCCCGGCCGCGGTGACGGGGCTACTCGCGCGTGGAAACAGCTTCGCCGCTTGAGACAGATCCCTGTTCAGCGGAGTACCAGGAGCTCCCGAACCGGAGATTCCACCACCGAGTTTCGGTGCGCCACTTTTCGGATCCAGGCCGGCGCCCGGCACCGACGGCACACCGGGCAAACCCGCGAGGCGCTCGGCGGCCGCCTGCTGTTGCGCAGCTTGTTGCCCGGCCTGCAATGCCTGCTGAGCGGCCTGTGCGGCCTGTGCGGCCTGCTGCTGCGCCGCCTGCTGCAGGGCCTGTTGTTCGGCTCGGTCGGCGGCTTGCCGCTGCAGTGCTGCCTGCTGCCGCATTGCCGCCTGCTGGTCTCGCTGGTAGGCCGCCAAGTCCGCATCCCGCCGACCGGCGGCGGCATCTATGGCACGCTGCGACGCGGCCTGATCCGGTCCCGGATAGCCCGGCATGGGTCCCGGCTGTCCCGGCGCACCCCCACCGGAATAGGGGGCCGAGCTGGAAGCGAGATCCGGAACGGCACCCCCGGAATCGGGAGCGCCGGTCGCCAATTGGGGCGTATTCCGACCCGTGGTGGACGTATGGTCGACCTTTTTTCCCTTCTTCGTGACTTTCCCCAGCGGCGGTAGGGCCTTGAACGACGCATCCGGATAGACAAGAGGTGGTACCCGAGCGGCCGACCGCTCGACGCCTTTGGTGTAGTAGTTTCCGAAAAGGTCCTGATAGAGCGGAAGCCAATCCGTCTGTTTCGGGTCGCTATCGGCCGGGTTTTTTGCTTGCGGCGGCGTGTTCTCCGCGGTCTTACCCAGCCAGCCAGCTGTATAGATCAAATTGTCCTGGACCAGATACATACTCTTACGAAGTGGTTTTATTCCGTCCGCGTACTGCTTGATCGCCGCGACAGCAGTTTCCGATCCCGGCCCCGACCACTGGTCCGCGGTCACCGAATCCACCCGGTTGAGCAGTTCGGTGAACGTCGGCTGAATACGATCCCCCATCCACTTCCATATGCCGGAAGCTTCGGCAGCCAGCTTGGCGGAATAATTTCTCTTCAGATAATCGCCGAGCCGATACAGCCGATTCCATTCCTGCCTCTTGCTCTCCCCCCAGACAGTCGATGGTAGAAAATCGTTACTCTCCCGCAGCCGCTTCGACACGTCCCCCACTTCCCCGAAGATCTTGCCCTTGTCGACCTTTATCTCGGGCACTTTGGTATCGAAGGTCGGATAATCGGTTTCGATGAAGCGTGTCTCGACCTTGTCGAAAAGCGCCTCGTTCTCCTGCTCGCCCGCGTCGTAATGCTTCCCGGCGGCGATGAAGGTGTCCATCATGTCCTGCAGAATGCTCAGATGCGCATCAATTATTCGATACATCTCCGTACCACGGTCGGACAGCTTGGCGGCGAGAGCCTCACCCGAGGGAAGATCGGAGAACGGGGACAGATTCATGAGACTACGGGTTCCCCACTGCAGCGTTCGCAGCTGTGTGATGGTCTCCGCCGCCGCTTTCGCCAGTTCGTAGGCAGCCTGCTGCTCGAACATCAACGGGTCCTTCGACCGGGTGGCCCGCCGTTTGAGCTCCGGCCAAGGGTTACCGGGCATGGGCAGTGGGTCCGGTGTCGGCGGCCCGGAAGGGGTGTTGTCTTCCATACGTCCTGACTCCTCGACTATCTCGGCAACATCGGAAAACCGGACAGGTTGCCCTGTTCATCGTCACCCATGCGTTCGGCCCCGGGCAAACCAGTGGTAGGAAGCCGACGACGGAGGAACTCGACCTGTCCTCGTAATACGTGGAGCCGCCGACGACGGCGTCGCAGGCAACGATGCATTCCTCGATGGCGCTGTCCTCCAATCGCATACCTGCCCGTCAGCGACCGAACCCGCCCCCATCGAACTCGGCGTTGCCGTCCGCCGGGTTCCCCGATACACCGGCCGCCGACCAGGGCATGATCACGATCGGCCGGAGCATCTTCCATTCGGGCGCCCGGCGCGAACGAGATCCGATTGCACCGAAAGGATCTCGACGGCGAGGGCCGGCACGCGATCAGGTTCGACCCCGTCCCCATTTGTCATGCTCGTGTACGCGAACCAACGCGCCGGCGATCATGCCGGTCCGGCGGCGGAATCGTCCGAGCCGATAGTGCGACCGGGGAGCGGGCCACCGAGAGGTGGGGCAAACCTGTCGCCTATCAGCGCTGAGAGTTTGCTGAGGAAGCGCGCTACCCATCGGGCCGGATAATCCGGGTACCAGGAAACAGCAGCCGTGGGAAGCGCGCGCTGAACAAAGGCCGCAAGTGTCCGTGCCTGGCCCGAGTCGGGTGCATCCGAGTCGAGGAGATCCACCAGGCGGACCGTATCGCCCATGACTCGTTGCAATTGGAGCAAGTCCACATACGGTCGCAGTCGCGTGGGGATCAGTTGCGTGTCGGGGTCGGTGCCCGCGTTGCGCTGCAGCGCGACGGCCACTTCGTAGTCCGGCGGGCCGTAGAGAGCGAGACCGTAATCGATGAGGACAACCGTGCCGCCGTCGCGACGGATGACGTTTCCGGTGGTGATGTCACCGTGCAGAAGCTGGAATCGCTGAGCTATCAGCATTGATTCCGAGCCCGCGAGAGCGGCCGTCAACGAAGCCGGGAACTCCAGGTGATCGAACACCCTCCGGTACAACGGATTCCGCCGGAGCTCCTGGTACTTCTCCTCCGTATGCTCGACGAGCATACGGAAGAAGCCCGCCGAGTCGCCCGACTCGGGATACTGTTCCGGCAGGGGGAACAGAGTTCGAGTGATCGGGACCTCGGCCAGAACGGCACGCAATTCATCGACCATGGCAGCGGGGTCGCCGGACAAGGCGGATACCGTACCACCCGGTATGCTCCGGTGGATCTCGAACAGCACAGTATCGTCCTCGGCTGATTCGACATACAAGATCTGCGGCAACATGGGCAACAGATCATTTCGGCCGAGCCGGATAGCCGTTTCGGTGATCGCCTGGACAGTTCGGTGCTCCTGGGGCCACAGCCGGTAGTTCAGGCCGGAGGTCGCCGCGGAGGTCGAGTTGCGTTTCGGCTCACGCAACGCGAATTCACCGAGTACATGCACCCTGTTACCGGCACCCTCGAAGACCTCACCGAACCGGGTCACGACCTCCCGCAGCGCCAGCGCCTGCGCACGCGGCAACTCGACACCGCTACCACCCCCGCGGATCCGATACTCGCCCGCGGGCAGCAGATTCGCGAGCAGCGGATGTGCGCGCAGTGGTGCGTCGCCGGCGATATAGAACTCGGACTCCTCATCCGAGTCATCGGGTTCCTCGGGACGGACCGCCCCACCGGGTTCCGACGCGAGATCACCTCGTGGCTGTCCGGAATCGGCGCCGATTCGGGGCCAGGCGCGCAGGGGGGTCGCGCCGGGGAGGCAGCCGACCGGCGGATCGTGGGCCTCTTCTCGCTGCCACGCTATCCGGCCGGCGGAATCCGGCACCCCGCCTTCGACCGGGTACCCGCGATTGTCCAGGAACACCGCGTACATGCCGGCACATTCGGCATCCTCCGACGGGACGAAATCCGGAAGGTAGCGACCTTCGTCCAGATCTCGCAGCTCGACCCTTTCCCCGTGATGCACCCAGCGAACCAGCAGCCGGGCACGAACCGGACCCGCGGGCGCCCCTGGATCCACCGGCCCGAACACCACCGCCGCAATGCGGTCACCCCGCCTCCAGCTCTCGGCGTCGGCTGCTTGCCCGTGCGCCCGCAACCGTGCCACCGCATCCGCCAGCCCCTCGATCTGCTGCGCCCGGCCCCCCAGCCCCTCCGCGACCGCACCGACCGATACGTCGCCCGAACCGGCGGTGACCCGCAGCTGGATATCACCGCGACGGTGATACCTGGCCACCCACCGGACTGCTCGCGGCCAGGACTGGCTGTCCGGATGCTCGGACCACTCCGTCGCCGGCGGCGTATACGCGGCATCCCCTTCCTGAGCCGGCTGTTCCCGGCCGATCTCCGCAGCATGCTGCCGCCCGCTCCCCCCGGCCTGGGGTTTCTGTCCGGCCGACGGATACACGAACTCCGCGACCCGATCGGCAGAGCCGCGCACCAGCCTCCCCAGGCGACCCGCCGCCGGCCCGAGAATCGGGGAGGCGATATCGCGCACCCGCGCTTCGATACCGGCGGGAAGGAGGCGGGCGACCCAGTCTGCGGTATCGACGCCGGTACCCAATACCAGTTCCGTGCCCGCCCGCAGGAACGTGGCGAACATGTAGCGGTCGACCACCCTCATCATGTACTTCTCGACCGTCCGGCTGCCCATCCGCGACCAGATGAAGGCGGCCAGGTACCGCGCCCGCAGATACTCGTAACCCGACAGGGCCCGGCACCCGGGGAAATGGAGCGCCGACCACAGATCGTCCTTCATATGCTCTGCCCAGAATGCGTACTCCTCGCCGGACAGCACGTTGCGCATTTCGGCGTAGTCGTCGTCGAGCAGCGGACGACCCGAGAAGTACTGCATTCTACCGAGCAGGATCAGCAGCAGCTGTGGCATCTCGTCCATCGATGTCGCACGCAGCATGTTCGCCCAGCGCGAAGCCCGCCGCTTGATGTCCTCGCGATCGGTGGATCGCTGCGGCTCGTTCTCCGGCAGCGTTCGCAATTTCCAGACGGTGACGGTCGTCCCGTCGGCCGCCAACTTCTGCTGTCGGAAGAACAGCGAGCGCCAGCTGACCTTCCCGTTGTGTACCAGCTGGTCGACCGCCAATCCGGTCACGGCGAACAGTGCGAACGCCGAGTAGATCGGCGCCCGTTTGACAACCCGACCCAACTCGAGAAAGTCCTTCTCGGTGAATTCCTCCCGGAAATCCGATTCGCGTACCTTGTCGACAATTACGGAGTAAAGCTCGGAGACGATCGTGGCGAACTGGCGCCGGCTCATCTTGCGGAAGTCCCTGTCCGGGATTTCCAACGCTTCGATTTTCTCGGCCGCCGCCTTACGCAGGCTTTCGAACCATACCCCCCGGGCGCTGACCCAATCGGCGCCGAAGCGTTCCCCTGGTTCGGGTCTGCGAAGCTTCTTCACCTTCTTCATATAGGCGAATGCCACGGGATCGATCGCGATGAGTTCATCGATCGCGGCATCCACCGGCGCCCAGTACTCGGACCCGCCCGGCAGCGGATGGCCCTCGGCTCGCGGTGTCACGCGCGCGTCGACCGGCCGTGATCCTGCCCCCGGCGCCACGGAGTCGGAATGTCCGGTATCCGGTTCCAGTATGCCGCCGCCCCATCCCCAGCGGGCGGTCCCTGGTATTCGTACTGCTCCGCGAGGTCACCCTCACGCGTGGCGCCGGCATCGTCGGCGTCCGCCGAACCGGACGACAACCGTGCCCGCTGCTCAGCCGGTGGCCGGGAACTCGGGTCGAGTCCGCTCGAATCGCTCGTGTCGCGTGGCCGATTCGAATCTTCCGGGTAACCCCAGCCCCGGCCGTTCCAGGGATTCGTGTTGAACGCCAGGACCTCGAACGGAGCGTCGGAGGGGATGTGTGTCAGTGATCGAACTCGGCGTGGTCGGCCCGCGTCGAGAAGTTCGGCTGAATCGACGGCACCGGCGAACCGCACTTCAGGCCCCGGTGCGCCGCCGTTCGCCGGTCCGCCTAGGGACTCGTCTCGTGGCGTAGCCCGGATCGGTCCCTCGTCGACTTCGCCGTCGATTGCCGCGCGAACCGCATCGGAGGGTACCGATCGGAGTTTCTCGCGGGTTTCGGCGATACGCCGGCGTTCGACATGCTGCGGCGAGGACAAGGCCTGCCGTGGTTCCACGGCTCGCTGGCTCTGGGTGATCGTCGGCTTCCGCTCGGCGAGCCGATATCGGCGGTCTGTCTCCGCGAGTGCCGATTTCACCTGTTGTGCATGGATGATCCGCTCGGCTTGATGGGGGTGCGGACTGTGCCGTACCGCCGCGCGGGCTTCGGCGAACGTTTCACCGAAGTTCAGCGTGCCGTCCGCGTTGAAGCAGTACCCGCACAGCACCGTCCGCAACCGCTTCAGAACCTGGGAAACGTCGCAGGGAGGGCCGGTACCGGTGAAGAGTTCGGCCAGCAGAGGGGCTACCTCCTGCCACTCTTTCTCCTGGTACCGTCCCAGGTCCTCGATGCCGACCGGCGCGGTGGTGTCCGGTGTCTGCGCTCTCGCCGAGTACCGCTGTGCCGCATGGGCCAGTTCATGGGCGAAGATGGCGCGCCAGGCCGAACCGCGCAGCGGGGGATGGAAGCCGTCGTCGACCGCGATTCGATACGATACTTCGAGATACTCCCTGTTGATCGCCCACTGCTCGCCGAGTGTCATTACCAATCCGTCCCGCGCGGGGGATACGAGCGCGTAGGCCGGATCCCGGTACGGCGCCACTCGCAGTTCGACGAGGTCGGTACCGCCGATCTCTTCGTAATGGTCTACGACCTCGTCGACGAGTTCCAGCACGGTCTCGAGATCGACCTCGACCATCAAGAGGCTCTCGAAACGGAGCGGGTGCCCGATTCGCGCTTCCAGCCGGTGCAGCGCCTCGAGCTTCGACCGACGGTCTGCCCGCTCCTGCTCGCTCGCCGGGGCCCGATCGGTGTTGCCGTCGGCCGAGCTCGTTTCCTCGGCCAGTCTCACCAGAAGCTCGTAGAGAACCGACTTCCCCTCGGTCGCCTGATCGCCGGATTCGATCCCCTGTTCGGCCGTTTCGTTGCGCGCACCGACGAACGACCGGACGAGGGCCGGATTCGGCAGGAACACACCCTTGTAGAAGCACGGCTCGGGAAACTGCCGGTACAACCAGGTCGTGAACTCCGCACTATCCGGGTTACCGTGCTCGTTCCGGTAGTGCTCTCGCAATGCGGGCAGGGCCTGCCGCTCGGCGCGCCAGCGACCGGCGATGACCAGTGCCTTGCCGATTCCGGCGACGGCGGCTCGGCGAATCTCGTCATCGGACACACCCCGCTGGGCGGGTACTGTCAGCATCAGCCGCGTCCCGGTGATCGCGGAACCGAAAATATTCGCGTTCGCGACAGCCGACACGGATTCCGGGTCCGGTGAATTCTCGTCGTCGTAATGTGCGACGACGAGTTCGTCCACCGCGATCGGGAATCGCGTCAGCAGGTCGTGAACCGTCTCCACCATCGCCCGGCCGGCCGATTCGGTCAGCTTGCCGGAGCCTTCGACGACGGTTCCGTGCCGCCGCAGCAGCTGATCTCCCGTGGATACCGGCCGACCGTCCGCGAGATTCCGATACAAAGCGGTCGCCTCGACCAGTTCACCGAGAGTCGGATCCGCCGACTGCTGCGCCAGCCGCATCAAGCCTGCCTGCTGCTCCGGTGCGGGCCACGACACCGGGGAGCCGTCGGGTCGGCCGAGGATACCGGCTACCTGATCTTCGAAATCTTCGATCAGCAAACGCGTTTCGAACTGCCTGCGCGCCTCATCGGAAACAGTTGTCTTCATGACGTGGAGAGCGGTCAGGAATCGGCCGAGCACACCCGGCAACAGCCCTGGTGCCCGTCCGGCCGCCACACGGCTCCAGCCGGCGTCGTCGAGGCGGTCGGTTTCCTGCCGCACCAACGACAGGGCCTGTTCCAGGTGCTCCCTGTCCAGGGTCTCCGGCGTGATCCCCAGAAGCGACGACAGCTGCGCAACTGCCTGGTCGAGCTGCTGCGGGTTCCCCGTACGTTGCCCCCACGGTCGAGTGCGGGCACCGCGTTCCAGCGCCCCGAGCCGACCGGACCGTCCACGCTGCTTCTGCACCCCGGCGTCGAGCACTTCCCGCGCTGGTCGCTCCTCGACGGATGTGGAGGACTCCGTCGGGGCCGGGGGTTCGTTCGCGGGCCGGGGAGGGTCGGCATCGGGTCTGTCGGCCTTCGCTGCGCCGGTGGGGCCGTCTGTGCGGGGTCCGACATCAGGTCGGGGCCCGGTACCGCCGCCCGGGTTGTCATCCTCTTCGGTGTCGTCGTCACGGCCGGGTTCGAACCGCCGGAAAGGCGATGTATCGCCGGAGTTCCCGGGGTCCAACATCATTTTGAGGAATCGGATCGTGAGCGCCATCTCGAATGCGGTCTGCCTGGTGTCACCCGCGAATTCGTGCCCGCCTTCCTCGCTCTCGTAGAACCACACCTCATAACCCAGTTCCTCGAGGCGTGCCGCCAGTTTGCGACCGTGGCCGGGGTGAGTGCGGAGATCCTTGGCGGAGGACCGGATCAAGATCGGTGGACGCCATGGGCCGAAAACGATCTCGTGATACGCGGAGATGATGTTCGCCCGTTCAACGGGATCTCTGGGGTCGCCGTACTCGGAGATCCAACTCAAGCCCGAGCCCAGGAAGATGTATCGCAGCATATCCACCAGGGGCATCTGGGCCACCAGAGCGCCGAACTTCTCCGGATAGCGGGCAAGCATCATAGCGACAACCAAGCCGCCGTTACTGTTTCCGATAGCGCCCAACTGTTTGTAGGTGGTGACGCCGTTCCGCACAAGGTCGTCCGCTATCGCCGCGACATCTTGATAAACCTTTACTCGATTTTCCTTGATGGAACTGCTGTGGTGTTTCGGGCCGAGCTCGCTGCCGCCGCGAGTATTGGCCAGCACGAGGATATTCCCCTCCTCGAGCCACGTCCTGCCCATAACGGGGTCGTATTCGGGAAGCTGTGAGATCTGGAACCCGCCATAGACGCGCATGATCGCAGGACCGGTTGCACCCTCTTTGCGGACCACGGAGTACGGAATACGAGTCCCGTCGTCCGACACGGCGAAGAACTGTTCGGTGACGATACCGGAGGCGTCGAAAGCCGGCGGCTCCTGTTCGATCAGTCGCAGCACTCCGTCGGCCGATCCGCTGTGCACAACGGGAGGTGTGGTGAAACCGGTGGACCACACCAAGAAATTATCGTCACCGGACTGCGGGTCCAATCCGATCACCTTGGAAGTGGCATTCTCGGGAAGGTTCTCCACCGGGCGGCGAGTCCAGCGGCCGTCGGAGCCCAGGGTGAGAATCTCGATTTTGGTTTGGACGTTGTGCAGCGAGGTCACCAGCAGATGCCCGGCTGTCCACCCGTATTCGAGCAGTGCGGTGTCCTCGGGGGTGAACAACGGCTCGAACTCTCGCCCACCGGCCAAGAAATCGTCCAGAGCAGTCGCCAGCAGTGACCCCGCCGGATACTCGCGACCACCTACAGACCAGTCCCTGGTGAGTTCCACCAGCATCTGATTATCGAACCATTTGACGACCGCATCGTGGGGAACATCGAGCCGTTGAGTCGATCCGTCCGAGTGCACCACGTAGGTTTCACGATCGAAGAACCCGATGAACCGCTGCACCTGACGAGGATTCGTACCTCGGGGGATATTGTCCGACGCATTCACGATCCCATCGTCCGGGGAACCTTCGAACAAAGTATCCGCTTCGTGTAGCGCGGTCCCTCGCCACCAGCGTTTCACGACGATCGGACTCCCGGACCCGCTCATGGTCCCCGGACCGAAATCCGTTGCCACATCGATGTGATCGGGGCCGAACCATTCGAACCGGGTCTTCGCGTTCGGTAGGCGGAAACCGCCTTCTTCGGGGCGAACGAATTGTTTCGTCACGAGGTCGAACTCGTGCAACTCATGGGTGTCGCCACCGCCGATCGACAGCGCGATCAACGCTCGACGCGGCCCCCGCCTCTGCCCCTCGGAAAGATCGAGGTCCTGCACCTTGGAACGACCCCAGACCCAATTGACATCACTGGGACGATAGCCCGGAGAACCCGGCGTAGACGGTGCTCCGTTCTCGTCCTGGCCGAGCGTGGCCACATCGATCAGCACCTCCCAGGTCGCGGCACCGCCGATATAGTCCGCGAAGCGGGTGCGTCGCCACTGCCCCTTCGGGAAATCGGCATCGGCATGGAACCTGTAGAGCTGATCACCGCGGCGTTCCGGCCAGAAATCCTGACCACCACGGTCGGGCCTGGAATTGACATGACCCTCGCTCGCCACATCGAGGATTCTCTGCTCCATTTCGGCGAACTCCGGACCGGATGCAAACTCGGCGACCGTTCGGTCGCTATGTTCGCGGACCCAGGCATCCTGGCGCGCGCCATGAACTTCTTCCAGCCATATATACGGATCGCCCCCGTTTTCGTTGCCGGTCAATTTCGGACGGCTGTCCGCTGATTCCACACCCTCACTCGCCGCATGTGAATCGCCCGGGGAATGGTGAAACCAGATCGCCGGGCCGCCCAGCCCCGCGAAACCGGGTCCACCGGCAAAGATGTTCCGAGCCCGCCCGGCGGCCGGGCCGGCTCCGGTGGTCTCGTCACCGGGATGGAAGGCCACCGGACCGGGCCCCGCGGTGGCACCTCCGGCCGGTCCTGGCCTGGGGGGTTCGGCGCCCGGGTAGGGCTGCTGGGCAGCGGGCGACGCATCACCCGCGCCGACTCGGGCTCCGACTCCGGATTGCGGCCCTTTCGCCGCTTCCGGCAGGTGCTTGTCGTCCTTCGGGCCGTCGCCTCTCGGATCGGTGCTTCCGCTCGCCGGAGGTCGACTCCGCGCCGTGCCGGTGGTCTGCTGCCGGGGGTCGTCCCACAATCGGCTTTCGTCCGCCCGCTCACCGTGATGGTGGAACTGTAGGTGCGGCGGCTGGATACGGCGACCTCCACGCCGGTAGGGGAAGTGAGGGTCGAGCGGGTTCGAGTCGACGTGGTGGAACAGTTCTAGGCCAGGCAGCGTATCGACGGGCCCACTTCCTACACCAGATCCGGTAGGCGCGGTAGACGTGTGCCGGGACCCACCGTCGGGCGCGAACAGACCTCCCACGGGGGATGCCTCGTTTTCCGATAGCCCGCCCGCAGGAGTACCGGATCGCCGTGCGCCGTGCTCGAACGCCTTGTTGTTCTCGACGAGAATGTGCCGGGCGATCTCGATCAACTGCGCCGGCGGCGGAGCTGCCTCGGGATGGCGCCGGGTGTAATGAGTTCGCCAATAGTCCTCATAGGACTGTGTCGTCCCCTGCCCGATATCAGTCCAGTCACGCATGAGGGCGACTTTGTTGCGCGCCTCGTCTCGGGTGATGCTGCCCGCCGCGTACTCCTCGTAGATCGCCTCGTACCTCGAGAAGTAATTACCGCCGGCCGGAATGTAGGGACCGCCGCTGCGTTCGACTTCCCACATGCATTCCACAGCGAACAGTTTCGCCTCGCACTCGGCCCGTAAACGTTCGACGACGAGTCCTCCGACCCAGTCCTCCACGGGACCACCCTGGTATCCCGCGTCCCGGAACGGACTGGCGGCGGTCGCCAGGGCTACCTCTTCGGCGATCGTGGCGGTCGTCTTCTCGGCGAAGTACGCGTTCCGGTACTTTCCGTCCACGGCGATCTTCCGCTCGTCGCGGTCCGCGTAGCTGCCCGCTCCGGCCGTGGCGTATTCGAACGTCCACCCGGCCGCACGCAGGCCGGTGATACGGGTGGTAAGAGTCGCCGATTTCGCTACCAGGTCGCAGACTTCTTCGCCGAGTTCGGGCACGATCCGGCCCGCGGCCAGCACCCGGTCGCCGTCGTTCGGGCCGTCGGCATCGGTCCGCTCTTTCCACTCACGAACAGGATCTGCCACCGGGCCGGATGCGGCACCCGCCCGCGGGCTCGCCTCGATGGCAGCGTCGGCATCCTCGGATCGCCGCGCGCTGTTCATTTCCATGGGAGAACTGCCGGCGAGCGGAGAATAACTGCCACCCCAGTAAAGGCGGTACGCGAGACCGTCGGTGGACGCCCACATCGTGTGCTGGACGCTGCGCAGCCGCAACGGGACCGCGGTCTCTGTGCCGATTCGTTCGAGAAGCTCGCTTTCGGCGCGGTCGGCGCGCAGGACCAGATCGTCGCTACCGGTCACCCGACCGAGACGGATCGTGCGGAAGAGTACCTCACCGACGGGGTCGGGCGCGGGCCAGGCGACGGCGGGACGGGTGGTGGGCACGACCTGGCCGGTCGTGGTCGACGGCGGCTCGATCACCAGGGCATCGCGGGCAAGCGCTCGCAGCCAGCCGAATCCGAACATGGTGCGCCAGCGTTTGACCAGGGCACGCACCGCCATACCGCCGGCGGCCGCGCCCACCACTGCGGCGGGCATCCAGCCGGCGATATCGATGCCGTGCGCGTCCAGCACCGCACCACCGAGCAGCGCACCGCCGGCGGAACCGGCCAAGGTGATCGCGCTACCCACACTGACCGCGCGGCCGTACAGTTCCCGCGGCAGGAACTCCTGCTGATGACCGACCACCCTGGCGTTCATCGCCACACCGGCCATGCCGAAGCCGAAGGTGCCGACGGCCACCACGAACGGATTGGTGGTGGCTGCCTGTATCCCGGCTGCTGCGGTGAATCCGGCGAGCCCTGCCAGGAACAGGTTGTCCACCTTGGTCTTGTCGATCAGCCGGGACGGTAGGAGCCCGCCGGCCACCGCGCCCAGTGCGCCCGCGGCGAGCACCGGCCCGGCAGCCCAGCCGGGCAGCTCCGCCGCGTCGACGACTGTGGCCGCCCGCAGATTGAGTGCCGCTACGGCCGCGTTGGTGAACACGATCGTGCCTGTATACGGGCGGAGGAAGGAATCCCGCCACACCGCCTGCCCGCCGGCTTTGAGTTCGCGGGCAACCTCCCGCGGCTGGTGCTTCCGCGGCGTGTGCACGGGGAAGTGCTCCCGCATCCCGGTGAGGGCCCCGATATTCAACAGGTAGGACAACAGGTTCGCGCCCACGGGCACCGATTTGTCGATGCTCAACAGCACCGGCCCCAACGCCCGCCCACCGGTCCCGGCCAAGTACCCCTCCACCGCGGACATCCGGTTCGCCCGGGGGCGCTGCTCGGGCGTGACGAGATCCAGCACGGAACCGCCGAGCGCGCGCAGATAGAAGACCGTGGCAGTGCCCTCGACCAAAGTCGTCGCCGTGAGCAGCGGGGCCAGATCCACTGCGCCGGAGAGGACACCGCCCATGGCGAGGAACGCGCCGCCCGCACCGACGGCCTGCGCCCACTGCATCATCTTCAGCCGGTCGGTGAAATCGGCGAGGTAGCCCGCGGGGACTTCGAAGAGAATTTTCGGGAGGAAGGTCGCGAAGGTGGTGGCACCGGCGGCCATCGGCGAACCGGTCTCCTGGAGAATCAGCAATGGCAGCGCGGACTGCTGGATGCTGTCACCGAGCCCGGTGATGCCGTTCGAAATGAACAAACGCCGATAGGGCTTGTTGGAGCTGAACAGCTCCCGGGTGGACACGATTTGCGGCTCGGATGGGCGGGGCTGCCCGACCGCTCCGGCTTCGGATCCCAGCGCTGCCTCGTCACCGCGGGGCGACGCCGCCGCCTCGCCTCCTCGCGGCGGGCGCTCGGACTTCCCAGCAGCACGGGATAGGAAGCCCGGCCTCGGAACGGCCCCCGGCATCCGCTTCCTGCCCGCGTTGTCGCGTCCGTCATGGCCACGAGAACCGCCCTGCTCATCGTGTCGAGGATCGTCACCGTGGCGGTCGCCGTGGTGGAATGCCTGTGCCTGATCCGGAACACCCCGGCCCATGTATGGAGCCCAGGCCAGCGGGTCGTGGGGGCTACGCCGAGGCTTATCGAGGGCCTCCTCGATATCGACCGCGTGGCCGGGAGCGGGCCGGGGGCGGTACGAGGCCCGGCGCACTGCGGTATCGGACGAGGGATGTCCGTCGTCGTGAACACGCGCCGACTCGGTCCCAGGGTCACGTGCGGCGACCGGTTGCGACGTTCCGTTCTCATCTGCCGCCGGCCGGGTCGGCGTCGGGGTGGGGGCATTCCGATCGCGAACGGTAAGTCGCGGGGTAGTGCCGTCGCCGGTGATGGGCGGGGCATCACCGCTGTCCAATCGGGGCCGCGTGCCCGGGGCCGGCAGTCCCTCCGGCCGTTCGATCTCCGCTGTCTGTGGGAGTAGGTAGCCGTACTCGAAGGTCTGGTCCCCGTCTTCGTCGGTGAAGGTACGAGTGACCACGCGGCCGAATGCCCGGCCGAGCGCGAGCTCGGGGATTCCGGTGACCGATTCGACCCACAACATCCGGGTTCGGGGGGGCGACAGGAAGACACCCAGGTCGACGAAATCGAACCGATGCGAAGGTATATGGCCGATATCGGCGGTCGAGTAGCCCGGGTTGAAGATCGTTCCCGTTCTGTCGCTGCCGTCCGCTAAGTACGGGATCGTCACGAAGAAAGCGCGATCGGAGCGGTGGTGGTGCATCGTCTCATCGGCCCGGCGAACATGCTCTGCCACTTCGGTCGGCGCGTCTCCCGGCTCTTCGGCGCCCGTCAGGTAGGCATCGGCCGCCACATACCCCAGCGGGCTCGCCGAGACTTCGTCCTTGATCCAGGCCAGGGATCTACGTACCGGTTCCGGGAAAGGCTCGCTCCAATACTGCCGGGCGAAGTCGACAGCCTCCGCACGGGTTTCGAACATCACTGCCGAACCGGCCAATTCGGCGAGAGCGACTTCGTGCTTGCGTTCGACCGGGAGGGCATCGAACTCGCTGTCGGGCATCCGGTCGGCGAGCGTGCCACCCTGGTTCGTATCCTGCGCCACCACCGGGACGACATCCGCCGCCTGATCGGTCACGATCCGGCCCTCCAGGACCGGAGCCGGCACGTCGATCTTCCCGAGCTCGGCATTCAACCGGTTGACCTCGTCGGCGTAGCGCACCAGCGTGTCGAGCTCCAGGACATCGGCGGCGAGATCGGCCGTATCGGAATCCGACCCGAAGGCCAGAGCATCCAGCTGATCCGCGTCAAGACTCTCCGGATCCCTCGCCGGGCCCGCCAGAAGTTCGCGCGCCGCGTTTCGCTCTTGCCGCAATTCCTCCAGCCGCAGCACACGGAGCTCAGGCCGAGCGGGATCATTCTCCAGCTCGGCGGGGCGCACTCCTCGGGCCTCGGCGAATTCATCACGGAATTGCCGCGCCTGTTCACGGTCACGCTCGAGCCGCGCTCGCCGCTCCGCCGCCGGTACCGCACTGCTATTACTCGTCGGATCCGGGTCGCGCGGCTCCCCTCCGGAGCGCTGGACGGGCACCGGCACAGCCTCGGCAGTCTCACGCTGGACCATGATGGAGACGGTTTTGCCCGGCGCTGCGTCGCGGGCGAGCGCGATGCGCAGAGCGGTCACATATTCGGCGATTATGACCGCACCGCGGCCATGCTCCCCGGTCTCGCGGTGGCGCATCGAATCGTCGTTCTCAACCGAACCCTGCCCCTGGAAAGTCGCCAGCCAGCGATCTACCCCGGCCGGGTCGACCGCTGTACGCGGCGCGTCCTCTCCGGGGTCCACGTTGCTTTCCAGCCGCCACGTGGGCAGCCCGCGGGATCGATCTTCCACCGACAGTACGAACTGGTCCTCCGCGAGGTAGCCGCGGACGACGACCTCTCCGTCAGTGTGCAGACCTGCGTTGGTGACCACCTCCGACACCGGCCACAAGAGATCGGCGATCTGATCCGGATCCCATCCGGCGCCGGTCAACAGTACGCGCGTGGCATTACGGACCGTATCGACGCCGTCGGTGGCCTCGATATCACCCGGAGCGAAGGGGAACTCGAACTCGGGCCGGTCCGCCGACGGCGGAGGATCGCCGGGCTGTTCGCCGGCGAAGAAAGTGGTCCGCCTGGTGCGCCGCCCACTCTTCAGCAGCTCGAAATCGCCCTTCGACAGCGGGGTCTCGTCCCACAGTTCGATAATCCGGCCCGAATCGGTGGCGGTGACCCGGCCGGTTTCGCCGGGTTCGTCCCGAGCAGGCAGGACCCGGCTCTCGTCCACCACCGCGATCGCGATCCAGCGCTGGTCACCGACGCCGCCCTGCGTCGACTCGACGACCGCGGGCCCCTGGGCCGTACGCAGCATCGCCTCGACCATGTTTTCCGCGGCGCCCGGGTGGCCGGCGACGGGCCAGCCCTCGAGCACACCGCGAACCCTGTCTCGGGCTTCGGCGATACGCTCGGTGAGCGGGCGGCTCGGATCGAGCGCGACCACCACCACCGGGTCCGCTGCCGAACCCCGGTTCGCGTTACTCGACGGCCGCGTGGGCGACGACGCCGTTTCCACCGCCGGCACCCCGGTAGACCCTACCGACTGCGCTGCGGGGTCATCCCACAGCCGACCCGAATCATGGTGGTGGAACTGCAGGTGCGACGGCCCGACACGCCCTCTCGCACCCCGGCGGTAAGGGAAGTGAGGATCGAGCGGATTCGGGTCGATCTGGTAGAACAGTTCGATCCCGGGTGGTAGCGGATTCACCGATCCTCCGCCCACAGCCCCGCGTGACTGCGTGCCCGGCCCCGTAGAAGCATCGGCCGGGTCGATCCGACCGCCCGTCAGTGCTCGGGCGACCTTCTTGGCCAGCGCCTCCTTCGAACGGGCCCGCAGACCTCCGGGGAACAGCCACGACACCGCGTTACCGGTATCCGCCTCGCCGTGGGTATGGGCCAGTTCGAACCGGTTCAGCCAGTTGGCCTCGTAATTCTCCCGCATCTGGACCGCTATCACGACGCCCGCGACTTCGATCTCGTGCGAGGTGGTAGCGCCCCCGATATTCGGCGGCTTGTCCCACCATCGAGGCCGGGGATGGTGCTCTTCGGTGAGCATCCGGATCACGACGGCGCGCGCGCTGGTCTCGTCCACGTCCTCGGTGATATCGATCCGCGCTTCCAGATGCTCGATCTCGGTCGATGAGTCGAACCCGCCGAGCGACTCCATCCAGGTGTCGAAACCGACCGGCCCACCCGACCGGCTCGCGGTTAGAGCCTGTGGATACGCCATCAACAACCGAGCGCCTATCTCGGCGTTGCGCGGCCGATACTCCCGGCTTTCGAACTCGAAGTCGACCTCTCCGTTCGAGCGCGGACGGAGAGTGATGTATCCGACCTTGTAGGGCGACGAACGCGCCAAGGCGCCGCGGAATTCCGGATGCTCGGCGATCAATTCACGTCGCGCCCGCTTGTGCCGGCCGGCGGTGGCCACGATCAGCAGCGTGGACTTCTCGCCGGACCGGCCGGGCACGAGCTTGGCGTGTTCAGTGAGCCAGGTTCCCTGTTCATGCCTGCGACACCGGTGCTGCTGGTGACGGCGGGTCGCCTCGTCATCGAGAACCCCTAACGCGTCGTCGATTTCGGTAATCGCAGCGGTGAGCCGGACGATCGCGGCCGCCCGCTTCCGGATCGACACCGCGCGCTCCCGGTCCGCGGGACCCAACCGGTCGACCAGCGGCTTCCTCGGGTCGTCGGCCGAGAGCCCCGCGGGGTCGTCGAGGACGGACAGCGGCACGTCCGCCAACTGCGCCGGATCCAGCTCCGACCCCGTGGCCAGGGCACGCCAATGCTCATTCACTTCCCGGCGCGCATCCCGCAGCTCCACCGAATCCGGGCGCAGCCGATAGTAGTCCATCCCTTCTTCGGCCAGCTCGCGGGCCTGCGCGCGCAACAGCGAGATGCGCTTCTCCATGAGCCCGAAGTCCAGGACGGACGGCCCGTCAGCGCCCAGCGGCCGCGGCGGTTCGACCGGTTCCGGCTCCGGTTCGTGCCGTAGCGTCCGCAGTTGCCGCAGCACCTCCGCCAACCGCGCCAGCTCGGCCTGATGACGCCGGAGTTCGAAACGTTTCTGTGCGGCGCCCTCTGGCAATGTCACTTGGTCCAGGTGTGCCGCGTCGGTCCCCACGGCGACGATCAGCCTGTCCAGGTGTCCGTCGATCAATTCTGCTCGACGCGTGAGCTGTTCGAGCAGCTGCCGCGAATCGGTGCGGCTCGTCCGTGATCCCGCGCGCGTCAGCTCGTGTCGTTTCATCAGTTCATCGCGTTCGCGCTCCAGCCTGCCGATCGGGTCCGGATCATCGCCCGCCTCGACATCACCGGTCACGGCGCCCGCCCTGTCGTCGACTTCCGCCCAGCCCTGGGCGGTCCATCGCACAGTCCGTCGCACGACTTCGAGATCGGCGTGGACCAGTACGGCCTCGCCCGCAGCCCGGTCGAGCTCGTCGAGCTCGGACCGGCGCCAGCCACTCCAGCCGACCCGCGCCAGGGCCGGATCGAGTGCCCGCAACTGCTCACGCACCTCGTCGATCCGCCCCCAGGGCATACCGTCGACGTCCAAGGAGACTTTGCGGAACCCATCGATCTCGACGATTCGCAGCAGTTCCGACAGCCGCCCCAGCGCTTCCGGCAGCACAGTGATATCGAGGTTCCCGAACGGCGAGTGGTCGTTCCGGTGATAGCCGGTGGAATACTGCACGGGCTCGACGCGGTCAGGGCCGTAACACAACGCGCTCGCGATGCGGCGGGCCCGCTCCACCGAGGTTGAATCGTTCGCCCGCAGTGCCGCGGCATAGTCGGTGGTCAGGTCCGCCAGCTGCGCACGAACGTCCACGTCCATCGGGTGCAGCGGGGTTTCGGCCCCGGTGAAGACGAAACCTGCTACATCCGAGGTATCGCCTGGTATAGCAGGCAATATCTCTTTCAGCACGACGCCGTTGTAATCAACTGCCACTATCCGGCCACGGACATTGACCAGCGCACCCAGCTCGCGCTCGGCGCCGGACAGCACGACCACCGCACCGTCACCAGACGCCTTCAGTACCCGGGTTATCTGCTCGGTACCGCCGGTGAATGTGCGCGGGAAGGAACCGAGCGCGGCCGCGACCGCGAAATCTGGGCTGGGCTGTTCGCCACTGTCCATCTCGAGCGGACGGATATCCGCATTGCCGGTCAGTGCGGTGGCGAGCGCCACCACGGCCGGGCCGCGGTACCAGGCCGGGTCGGTGTGGCCGCGGTCGGACTGTGGCGATCCCGCGAACCCGGTCGCGATCTGCTCATCCAGTTCCCGCACCTGACCGCCGAGCCGGTCGAGGTCAACGGCGAGCCGGCGCAACTCCGGTAGCCCCTCGGCGCGAGCCGGCGGCCGCGGCAGGTAGAACCTATCCGGCTCTTCCGGGGGCGGCAGCGGGGTCTGTGCCATCCGGTCCAGCTGCCGCCGGCTCAGCGTTTCCGGCTCCAAACCGAGTTTTGCTGCCACCTTCCGGTATTCGGCGGTGACGACGAACTGCTCCAATACCACCGCCGACCGGCGCGCGGCCAGGCCGGGCAGTCCCTCCTGCCGCAGCGCGGCGGCAGTGGTGAAGAGCCGAGCGAACTCCTCGCCGCGCTGCCGCGCTGCGTCCGCATCGAATTGCGGGACCCGTTCCGCCTGCCCGTCGATCGGATGCGCCGGACGTTTGTCCGGCCCGAAGAAGACAGCCTCCACCTTCGACCAGGAATCGTCTTCCGGATCGAATTGTCGTAGCCTGCCCGTGCTGCCTTCGATCTCCATGATCGTGCCGTCGATATTGGACAACACAAACCGTTGCGCACCCCCGCGCCACGATTCCGACACCAGTGCGCTCGCGCCCGGGCCGAGGTGACGCAACTCCCACGCCAGATACGCTTGCCCCGGGTAACGCAGCACCGGTGCGCGCACACTGCCGGCCAGGTCGTCGGGGGCGGCGCCCAGGTCCGGGCGGTCGGGTCTGTGCACCCATTCCGGACCGACCAGGTCCGCCAAGGTTTCCAGTGCCCCGACCAGGTCCGCGTGCCGGCCGAGGTCGCTCTGCCGCGGGTCGATTCCTCCTGCCTCCAGCAGACGCGTCAGCTCGCGGTCGGCATCGGCCAATCGGTCCCGCGCCTCCCGGTACCGCCGGGCCGATTCCCGCTGCTGCGCCTGGGTCGCGGGATCGGGCCGCCGGTGGGAAAGAGCGAATGGGTCGTTGTCCGCGGTATCGCGGTCCCGCCACCCGCTCAGGTCCATGGTCTGTGTGTCCCAGTACCCGAACCACAGCAACGCGGCGGTATGTTCCCGGCTCGCGGCGGCCAACTCTTCGAAGAATTGTTCGACAGAGTCGATCTCCCGAGGTCGGCCTTGCGCCTCCACCGTCTGGTTCGTGGCGAACAGCTCCGCACGCTCGTCATGCATCCGCCGACGGGCGATATCGGCGACAAACCTCGCACCGGCCAACGGCACCGTCCGCGCCGGCTTGTGGGGGGCGCCGTCGTCGAATCCGAACGCGGGCAGCATCCGTCCGGGACGGCGGAACGCACCGGCCTGCCCGATCGATGCAATTTCCGGGGACTCGTGAACATTCACCCCGGGGCGTGCCGGATCGAGCTCCTCGCGTGGCCCGGTGGAGCCCTGGGCCGGTCCGTGGCCGGGGGCGTCCGGTGCCGCACTCGGCGGATCGCCGGCCTGCGCATCGTCCGGCGGGTCGACCGGATCGTCGGTCAGCGGGCCTTCGACAGGATTGGCCTCACCCGGCGAATCCGATGGAGTGAGCCCGTCGAAGTGCGGAGCCATCGGATCTTCGGCGTTCAGATCGAACAGCACGGCGCGCGCGGGTGCGCGCCGATGTGCGCCGTCCTCCAGTTTCAGGTCTTCCCAGGCACCCAACTCGTAGACGCCGTGCACTCGACTGTCGGACACGACGATCACGGCGCCCGCGGAAGCACGGTCGACGCGGGTGAGTTGGATCGCGTGGCGGCGGCTCGCCCCTTGAATCAAAACCAGCGCGGCGTCGGCGGTATCGGAGAAGCGCAGGTCTTCGACCACCTTTTTCCACGTGGAGGGTGGCTGTTCGGTGACGGCATCGGCCAGCATTGCCCATCTGGGATCCGTCGGCGACGGAGTCCCGTTTCGGGACAGGTGGCCGATTGTGCTGCTCGCCCGCGCCAAGCAGTCTCGCGCTTCCATACGCAGCGTGCCGATCTCATCGGTCCCGGTGGAGCGTTTCCAGTAGGCGACAAACTGTGCATCCGCATCCCGCGCCCAGGTCCGACCCGTGACGCCCTGCCCGCCGAACGTCGTGAACAACGCCTCCACCCATGGACGCGCGCGGTCCCGCCACGCGAGGTCCACCTCGACGGGATCAGGCAGGGCAAAGATCTCGGCCACCGGCTCGGCGACCTGCTGGAGATCGGTGACGAAACTCTGTCGCTCGCTTTCCGGCCACTCCGGCGGGTTCGCTCCGGGTACATACGCCGACAGCGCTTCGAGGAGCTCCAGGACGGCGTTCGCCGCCGCGGCCAGCTCCGGCACGAGCTCCAACAGCGGCCGCTTCCGCGGGTCCTGGGGATCTGAGCCGGTTGCGTACTGATGCCACAGTTCATGGGTCGTCCGCCACACAATGGCGTTGAGCTGCCGTCCGGTGTGAACCATTTCCGCGACCGGGAAGGCCACGCCGGAACGGTGCGCGTCCAGCTCGATCGCGGCTCGTCCCAGTAGTGTCCGCAGACTTTCGATGCCTCGCTCGACACCGGAGAATTCGCTGTTCGACCACTCGACCAGCTCCCCGTACTCCTGGTCGGTGACGTCGCGACGTTCCTCCAGCGCGGCATAGTCGAACGTGATGGGTACGCCGACCAGACGCGCGACCGCCTCCGCGGCACCGATGTCGCCGAACCCCTCATAGGACAGATCGCGTTTTCGCGGCTTCTTCAGTGCCTTCCCGATCCTGTACGCCAAATGCTCCGGGCTCGGGTCGTACATGCCCGAGAACCACGGCGCCACCGCGCTGGACACCGCGGCACCCCGTGGCGACCACGGCTGATGACGCGCCACCCGGAACAACTCCTGGTCGGTGTCGAACTCCATCTTGATCACCGCACCCAGGCCGGGGACCAGATATCCCAGAGCTCCGTGGCCTGCGCCCTCGTCCACCCCCTCCGGCGGGATCGAGCGGTTCCACCACGACGGCAACGGCTGTTCTCGAATCGCCATGCTGTAGAGCACGCCCGCGGGATGGTCGGGCCGCCGCAGCTCGGGGTTGTCGTGTGCCATCCGGTACCCGATTTCGAGGACATCGGCGCGTAGCCCGCCCGCGACGACCTGGTCCCAATAGGGCAGGTCGGACTCGTAGGATGCGTTCTGATGGTTGAGCGCCCACCGATCCTGGCGAAGCGCCTCCTGCCGCTCTTTCTTCTCGTTGAACTCCGTCTCACTGCTCTGCTTGCGCTTCACCTCGTCCGCTCGGGTGTAGAACGCGTCCGGACCGAGCAGACCCAGCCACTTCTTCCACTCGAGCGGCAGCGGCTCATCGTTCTGCAGTGCTGTCCAGCTCAGCGTCAGGTACTGCGTTCTGAGCATGGCGACGGCCTCGTCCGAGGTCGGCCGGCGATACGGGCCCTCCGCCTCGTCCCGGGTGATCGACCGGATAGCCGTCGTGCCGTCCGGGTGCACGGTCACTTCCAGATACTGGATGTGGGTCCCGTTGCGCCACAACATGTCACGGTAGTGATCGCTGTCCAGGGCCAGCTCGGTGAGTGCCGCCAGATGCTTGCCCTTCTCGGCGGCGACGATCAGCAGATGCCCCATACCGGAGTAGGAAGCGACATGGTGACTGAGCTTGCGGCCCTGATTCCACCCGTCGCGGTAACGCCTCATCTCCTGATCGATCACCTGACTACAGGCGTTTTTCCCGATTGATTCGGTCGGGGCGAGCGGCGACGGCCTCGCTGCCGCGGGCAGCGCGGGCACCTCGCGCGGTGGCGGTTCGGTCGCCCGGAGGCGCGCAGGTAGGTCCTTGGTACCGCCCCGAAGCGCCGCACTGATCCTGTCTATCACCTCGAAGGGCCAGTCGTCGGCGATATCGAGTTCACGGGACAGGAACGCAGACAGAGCATTATGTCTTCTGGAAATACGCAGGTTGTAGCCGCCGAAGGCGTGACTGATCGCGACCGTAGGTCTACCGAGGGCAGGTACGTCGAGCGAGTACTCCTTGTCGTGCCGGAATCTCGGCGACGTCACCTCGGGTAGTGGTATCTGCCGCAGATAGAGCCGCTGCATGATCTCCGCGGGATGACCCGGCCCCACCATCGGATTTGCCTCCGCCATCCGGTAACCGATTCCCATGATGTTGCCGCGAAGCCGACCGACGACAAGGTCGCCCTGATCCGGAAGGTCGGTCTCCGACTCGTCATTGCGATGATTGATCGCGTTCGGATCGTGGCGGAGTGCTTCGAATTCCGGCTTACGCGCGTCGTACACCCCTTTACGGAACCGGGTCGCAATGTCCTTCTTCTGGTAGAAGGCATCGTTACCGAACAGCAGCAACCATTCGTCCAGGGGATCCGCGGTGGTCCCCTTCTTCCGGGCCTCCACATACCCGCCGATCAACGCCGCGAAGGCCTCCTCGGGCGTCGCGCGGCGGTACGGTCCCTCGGCCTCGTCTCGGGTGATGGGGTTCAGCTCCACGCCGCCGTTCGGCCATGGAGTGACCCGCACATACCGAATCGCCAACCCGGGCCGCCACAGTGCATCGGCGAACTCCTCGTGCTCGGTGAGCAATTCATTCAGTGCCGCCACATGCTGGTCACGACGCGCCACCACGAACAGCAGGTTCCGCTCCGGGAACCAGGCGACCTCACCGGTGAGCTGCTCGCCTTCCGGGTCGCGGGCAAGCTCCTCGTCCAGCGCACGCTGCACGGCACTGGCGACCGGATCCGGGCGGGGAACAACCTCGGACCCACCGGGATCCACCTCCCCACCACCCCGATCCGGATCCAGCTCCCCACGTGGTCCGGCAGCGCCCTCGACCGATTCGTTCCCGGGCTGCTCGCGGCCGATCTCGAGGTCTACCGGAGGTTTCGTATCGCCCGGTGTGCCATTGCCTGGCGTGTATTCGACCAGCGGAGCTCGGAAGCGGTTACGGAGGATCGCGTAAGTGCGCAGCACACCCGGCTTCTGCTGCCCCCATTCGTATTCGGTCTCGACCATCCGTGTGGTGGGACGTTCCAGCGTCGCCGCCGTGCTCTCACCCGGGACCCAACGGCGCTCGATGAGCCGCGGCCGACCGCGCGAGTTCAGTCCGCCGACGTAGATCAACTCGTCGACGTGCCCGCCCGACTCGTACTCGACCACCACCGCCGCGTGCGCGCCCCGACCCATTTCCATCAGGTCGTGAGCGATTCTGTCGGTCGCTGTCTTCGGCCTTACCTCCAGGAACGAAGAGAGTTCGTCGTCCGGACGGTAGCTCCTGGGCGCGCCATCGGCGACCGGGCCGCCCCAGCTCGCCTGCAGCGCCTCGCTGAGTTGATCGGGTGTGCGGCTGATACCGGCCAGCAAGCGCGGGTCCTGGTCGGTCCACTCGGCGATGACGTACTTCGTGCAGTCCGGCGGCAGAAGTCCCTCGAGGTCGTGCTCGGCCAACGGCGAAGGCGCCCGGGACAAGCTCGGGGGCCGGTATCCGGCCCCGTCGCGGGCTGGTACTCGGTCCGGATCATCGGCGGCGACTCGTTCGCGCCGCAGTGCTGTACCGGGTGCGGTCGCGGCATTCACTATATCGGTGGTGTCGCCGTGCTGGATGAAATGCACCGCCGGCAACGAGCCGCCCCGCGGCAGGTGGTCCCGGGTCGAGGCCCGGGCGTTGACGGCGTCGACAAGGTGTTTCGCGGCCTGCTGGTGGCTGTGCGCGGTACTGACCCACATCACTTGCGCTTCGGGCGTGCGCTGGTTTCCCGCCCCGGTGATGAGGCCCTGCGTGACGGCGGTGATCCCCCGCGCCGAAGCCGACTCGTCCCGGTCCAGGACGTGTACCTTCCACACGGCGGAGGTATCCAGGTCCTCGAAGGCGACCACGGGCCCGTCGATGTCCAGTAGGTGCACGGGCACCGGGTCGCCGGGAACTGTGGCCGCCGCCCGCTCTGCCTGCACCAATGCGTCCCGGAGCTCCCACAGTTCCCGCCACTGCCGTTTCTGCGCGACGGTGCGCCCGGCATCGCCGACCCGCTCCAGCGCGGCCAATCGGTGCACGATCTCGTAGCGGTTCATGCGGTTGAGCCAGCGGGCAGGGATGCCGGCGAGATCGATCTCCGCGGCCGGACGGCCCCCCTCGGCCAGCTCCCACCGCTCGGCGGAGGTCTTGGAGGCGAAAAATGCTGCGGTGTCCGCGAATTCGTGCCGGCCTTCCCAGAGCCCGGCCGACCGTTCCCTGGCGCCGGGCGGCGGCGCGAAGGGTAGCGATTCACGGACCGCGACCGAGACTTCCGCGCGTACGCGATCCCAGGCGAAATCAGCGTGTTCGTCCGCCAGCATCAGGTTCTTGAACTTTATGGCGGCGTCGATCATCTTCTCGAATCGCCGCAGTCGATCCGTCGAGACCGGACCGCTGTCCTTCAGGCGATCGAGTCTGTTGCGCAGACTGTCGGGCCCTTCCCGGAAACGACCTGTGATTCCCACGTCCGACAGGTCCACTTCGCACTGAGCGGCCAGCCGATCGAGCTCCTGCCTGGTCTGCTCGATATCGGCACGGATCGCGTGGTGCTCTCGCGCGCGGGCATCGAGCCGGGCCGCGATAGCGTCGAGAATCCGCGCCTGGTCGTCGGCCCGCCGGAAGTCCTGGGCAGCGGTGACAAGGTCATGCAATCCGAGGTAACGGGGCGTCTGGATACCTGCTCCCGGCCGGTATGCCTTCTCGCGCAAAGCAGCTACCACGCTCAACTCCCGCGGTTCGGCCGGCAGCTGTTCGCGATCCCCCTCGAATCGCTCCAGATGCGCCTCGCGCAGTTCCGCGTAACGCCGGGCGGCCTCCGCACGCCGCCGGTACGCGTCGCGCTGTTCACGCTCCAGCGCCTCGATGCCTTCGACCTGGGAATCCAGCCGCCGGAAGCTGTTCTCGCGGGCGAGCATCCGGTCGATCATCGCCACCGAAGCGACTACGAGATCCGATCTCCGGTCCTGCCGGACGACCCACTCCGGGGTCAGGTGCTCCACCGGCAGGCCCAGTTCTTCGGCGGCGGTTTCCGCGAATTCGAGGCGCCGCTGCTCCCACCGGGCGCGGCCACCGGCGTGCAGAATATCCGACGCTTTCAGCCTCGCCGCGAGCTCGCCCCGCCGCTGCACGGCCGCGGCCCGCATCCTGCTCAGGTCGGAACCGAAGCTCGGCCGGTCGCCGTTCGTCTCGGCTGCGACGTTCGGTACGGCATGGAGCCGTCTCGGGCTCGGATTGCCACCGGGCGGGGTATGGAAGGCCAACTCGGGACTGAGGCGAGATGTATTCGACTGGGGCGCGATACCTTCTGAGCGGCCCAGCTTCCCGCCGGGTGTGTCCAGCGCCTCGTCCAGTTTTCCCGGATCGCTCTTCGGTGCGGCCGGCTCCACGGGGCCGGCGGGCGCCCGGTCGGCCGGAGCCGGCGCGGCGGGCGCTGCCGTGGATTCGCCGGATACCCCAGTAGTGGGTTT
This sequence comes from Nocardia grenadensis NBRC 108939, assembly GCF_001613445.1. Lineage (GTDB taxonomy): Bacteria > Actinomycetota > Actinomycetes > Mycobacteriales > Mycobacteriaceae > Nocardia > Nocardia grenadensis. Next base: position 408,284 of record NZ_BDCJ01000006.1, on the reverse strand, counting down.
CCGGTACTTGTGCGCCGGGACTTGCTCGGCGGGTGGGCCCTGGATCTTCGGCGGGTGCTGGGTGTGCGCGCGGGCACGCCGTCCACGCTCGGTCGAGACGGGGTCGCCCTTATTGCTGGTGTAGTAGGCGTAGAAAACTCGGTCGGGGTCCTTATAGACCGGTTCCCATTTGTTCTCACCGTTTTCGTCGCCGTCGTAGTCGCGCACCCTGGGGAGGGGATTATCGGGATCGACTTCGATGAGAGTGTCGTATACCAGGACTACTTGTTCTTCGGGTTGGTCTTCGGGTCGCTTGCCGGGTTGTTTGGTCACATTTCTGATCAGGAACCCGTGGGCCCGGTCGCCCTTCTGCACGACGACAGCGGCGGTATCGACCCCGCTCTTCGGATTCCGGACCGTTTCGACGATGGTGGCGAGGGCATCATCACCCTTCGCCGGGTACGGCCGAAGCCGGGCGCCGAGATAGGATTCGAGAATTTTCCAGTTGTCCTCGGCATCCCAGCGCGGATCGGTTTCATCTGGTTCCGGAGAAGTGTGGTGGCCGAGAGAACGGAACGTGCGGGCGAGCTGGATGGCGCAATTCTTGACCACAGCGGGTTCGAGGTCGGGGGTACTGATTTCGGCAGGTTCGGACGAACCGTCACCTACGGCCGGGTGTCGATTCTTGCGGTGCAGATATAGATACCCGAGTATCGAACCGGTGACCGCGAGTGCTCCGAATCCGGCGGCGTTCACCAGCCCTGCTGCGTCACCAAGACCTCCCAGCAGAGCGGCACCGCCCAGGGCACCGACCGCACCACCCGCCGCGCCGGTGAGCTCGAAAACCGATGTCGCGCCGCCCTCGACCCTGCGGGATATCGCCTTGTTCCAATATTCACCGAACCTCTTGTTGTTCATATTCTGAACGATGCCGGCCGCAAAAGCAGCCGAACCGACCAGCACCGGGTCCGAAGTACTCGCATACACCGACATCAGGCCGGCCATCGACATGAACGAAGCAGGGTAGGTGACTTTGAGCGGAATTCTGTTGGCCCATTTCGGCGGCCATGTCGACGCCACGATCCCGAGGCTCATCCCGGATAGCATCAGGCCTGCCGCGATCGGCGAAGGTACCTCGCTCGCGATCTTATTGAGTTGCAGACGGCCTGCCGCGTCGACGGCAACTGCGAAGAAGCTCACAAAAGTGAAATTGCGCATGAACTTGTCTTGATATAGTTCAACCGCTCCCTCATACCACTTCGGCGTATTCTTCTTCTCGATCGGTATAGAGGGAAGTTTTCGCATTATTCCCAGATTCACAAGATGCGATACAACGAGATTCGCGAACGGGAGAGCGATGGAAGCCCGTCCGAGTATGGGGCCGGCCGATTTACCTGTCGAGGCGGCCATCGAGCGCTCGAGCAGAATGTACCTATTCGCATCCTTGAAATCTGGCCGGGGATCCAACGCCTTGTAATACTTGACATTGACCGTCTTGCTTATGGAATTGAAGAACGGGATGATCACAGCCGCTGCCATCATGGCTTCCACGGTCCCGGGCTGACCGGACGCGACCCAGATGCCGGTGCTGAGTCCGACGGCGACCGTGCCTGTCGACGTGGACATCAGAATCCGGCGGGGCTCGAACCTGTCCGCGACCGGTCCACCCACGAAATAACCTGCCGCCGCAGCCGTGAAGACTCCCGCCGATGTCGCGCCGACCAGATCGATCGATGCGCCCATCTGCAGCATCGACACCGGGATGACGGCGGCCAAGGATTCACCGCTGATCGTCGCCGTGGTGCTACCGGCCCACCGCTTGAAGAGCGGCGATTTCTTGGGTCGGTTCTTCCGGCGGATCCACCGCAGGAAGGATTTCGAGGGCTCGTCGGGCTCCCCGGATGCGGGCTTCTTCTTCCGAGGTGGGCCGCCGCCGGAGGCGAACAACACCCCGTCGTCGGGCAATGGCCGCCGTCCGTCCTTGAGTGGACGTGTGAAATCGACGAAGGGCAGGGCTCCCTGCACCGGCCGTGCATAGCCGGCGAATCCGTTGCGGCTGCCGCCGAGAGTGTCCAGTACATCCGCGACTCCCGCCGGATCCCCCGGCCGCGCGGCGGTACCCCGCACCGCCCACGCCTCCGGACCCAGCCGCGGATCGACCAGATTCGCGACCGCGGCCTGCCTGCTCTCCGGTCTGTGATAGAGGGATCGCGCCAGCTCCACCTCGTCCTGCGCACGCCGCAGCCGCCACCCGGGCTCGTCGACATCGGCGGAGCGAAATCGCTCGGACAGCTCGGCGCCGATGTTCTCGTGCTGCTGGTCCGGTGGCTGGGCCACTTCGGCCTCTGCTCGTCCCGCAGCTGCCAAGGCATCCCGTTCGGCCGGCTCTGCCGGTCGGCCTGCGATGGCGACATTGTCGTAATCGAGTCCGGCGATGGCCTGGGACCTGCCGTCGACGAGTGCGCGTCGGGCCGTGCCGCCCTGCTCGATCTCGACCCCGGACGCGCTGCGAATTCCTCTCTGCCCGAGTGCCCACGTCGGGAATGGGATGCGCTTGCCCCCATCCAGCGCGACAACCTCACCAGCACCCTTCACGGGAACCGTCCCGCCATCCGCCCGGGGCTCGGTTCGGCCTTCCCAAACCAGGCCTACTGCGTGTGATCCCGGTCGGGCGGCGTCGGTGAAGCCCCGGTAGGACACCACCAGCACCACTGCGTCGCCGGTCTCCTCCACATGGCGGGCGGCCTCGTGGATATCGCGGTATCCGCCTTCGCGGAAGTCGGCGTCGAGCAGTTCCGGCGCCTCCGGGGCGCGGACCCCTTGGGCCCCTGTCACGTGGCCGCGCAGCTTCTCCGATGCGGCGCCACCCACCGCCTCGTAGACTGCGGTCCCCGCCTGCACCAGGCAGTAGTTCTGCTGTGCGCCCCAGAGATGCTCGTCGGTACCGGTGGTGATTTCGCTGAAATCGGCGCGACTCGGCAGAGCTTCTTCGGTGATGACGGCTTCGACGCCGGTGGCGAGGCCCTTCGCCAGGGCGTCATCGATACGCGTGAGTTGTGTTGTGAGACGGCTGGACTCGGCGACAAAGCCGATCAATTGTTCCAGACGCCGGAAGCGGGCGACCCTTTCGTGGAACCACACATCGGCGACGAGATCCGGTCGCGCCCCGGTGAGCAATGTGATCTGCGCGGCGGTCAGATCCGTCGCGGTGGCGCCGTAGTCGGCAAGCGCTTCCGCGCCGACCCTCGATGCCAGTTCGGCCCGCTCGGCGGCGTGGAAGCGTCGGAGCCGCGGGGAGCGCTGTGCACCGGTGCCCAACCAGTCGATGTCCGGGGCGGCCAGTTCGTCGATGCGCACATCGACGGCCTCACGTTCGTCCAGCACCCGCACCCGCTCCGCAGCGAGCGTGTCGAGCCGATGCTCGAGCTCCCGCAGGCGTTGTATCCGCCATTGCCACAGCTTCCGCTGACCGGCGAGATCGAGCAGCTCACGCAACGCGTTCTCGATACGCCGCGACGCCAGCTGTTCGTATCGATGCACGTTGCGCTGCTCCGCGCGCTGGAGTTGTCGCCGAACTTCCTCGGGCTCGGCGATACCCATTCCGTACCCGAACCCGTTGTCCTCGAGCAGTTCCCGGTGCTCCGCCTGTAGGCCGACCAGGCGGCGTTCCACCACGGGGAGGTGTGTTTGCGCTTCATACAGCGCCGCGCGCAGACGGTCGATACCGCGCATGCGCGTGGAGACCCGAATCGTCTCTTCCGCCCTGGCGATATCGATGTCCAGCGTGCGGCATCTCGATGCGGCCCGGCTCTGCTCATCGTCACGGACACCTCGACGCGTCAACACCTCGTCGATCCCGCGCACCCGAGCCTGGTCGAGTAGGGCCGGGGCAACTCCGAAGAGGGACGACATCTTCTTCGTCAGCAGGGCACGCCGGTCGCGAAGCAGTCCTAGAGCCTGGGCGGTGCGCTCGTCCGGTTCGGCCGCGCTACCTCGTAGGGCCGGCATTCCGTGCAATTCCCTGCGTCGCACCGCGTCGGCGTCGCCCAGCTCATGCAGCGCCCCGCCACCGAACACCGGTACATTCGCTCCGGCGAGGATACCGAACTCGGCGATGATCTCCCGCGCGCGCTTCAGCTGTTCGTCGAAAACCTCCTCGACCGATTGTTTCCCGGGATCGGCCAGTATCTCGGCAACAGAGTCTTTTCCGTTCTGACGCTGCCTCCTTTCGGCGTCGTTGAGGTATATCGCCTCAGCGCTGGTCTCGAGTTCCGATAGCCGGTCGCGCAATCGCTGGTATGCCCCGGCCGACAATTCCCCGTGCGCGGCCAGCGCTCGAGCGTAGAAGGCGGTGGCTTCCACCACATCGATCTGCTGGATCCGGGATTCGAGCAGGACTGCACTGTCGATGAACATGACGGTGTCGAAGAGCCAGACGAACAGCTCCGCCGCATCGCGGTGGTCCGCCGGAACATCGGCCCCCCTCGCCAATTCCTGGGCGTGTCTCCGCAGCGAACTATTGTCATCGGGGCGAAATCGCTCGTCGTCGGCTCGGATCGCCTCGACCAGGCTCTCCCTCGCCCGAATCAACTCTTCGACGACCGCGCGTCTGCTGTCCGAATCTTCGGCCACGAGCTCGGCGGCGGTCGTGGCCTGGTCGGCGAAGCGCCACTCCAGTTCGGCGAGGGTGTCGGCCAGCTGCTCACGAGACAACCGCCGCAACGTATCCAACTCGCCCAACCGGGGTTCGACTACCCGAAGATCGACAGCGGTCTCGGAGCCAGCGGCCGGAGTCTGCATCGGGTTTCCGTACAACCATGCTCCGGCCTTTCTGATCAGCGCGGGGGCGCTGGCCTTCGCGATCAGCGGATCCTTCAAGCGCCCTACGAATGTGGACAACTGGCCGGGTGGTTCGGACGGTCGGCGCGGTAGGTTCGTGAAAGCGCCGCGAATTTGCTCGAGTCGGCCTTCTTGCACAGCGGCTCGCAGGATCCGGTCGCCGGGTCGATCGCCGAGGACCGGGATCTTACGTGCCGCGGCGGTGGCGTCCTCGCGATTCGCGGCCAGTTCCGTAAGAGCCGCGGCCAACTGCCGGGCGTCGCCGCCCTGCCACAAGAGCACCGCGGTCGATCGAGTGTCGCTGTGTTCGGCGGCGTATTTCTCCACCGCGTCGCGCAGACCGATGCGTAGGGATTCAGTCGTCCCCTCCGCTCGCACGAGCATGACCACCCGTTGCGCCGTGTGCGGGTCGGCGCCGATCCCGAAGTACTGCGTGGGCGTGAGCGAGCGGGTGTGCAGCCTGGGCGCGCCGGGCAGATCCGCCACCCAATCCCGGGCCCGGCCGATGACGTCTTCGGTGGACTCGTCGCGGGTTACCCGGATCAGGTCCAGTCCGTTGGCGCGCAGGCGTTCGGCCACGTCCTGCCAGATCTGTGTTCCACGGTTGGTATTGCTACGACTGACCAGTTCGATACGTGGCTGTCCGCCGTGGGGAGACCACACTTCACGCGCCCCGGCATTCGCGGCGATACGCGCCGCAAGATCTTCACCGGCGAGTGCCTCACGGGCATTGCGTGTCTCGGCATCCCCGTAGGAGTGCATGACGAGTACGGTCACCGGCCGGCTGGGGCGGTGTTCGAGCGCGGCGAAGTTCGCACCGTCGCGTACCACCTCGACGAACTCGGCGGGAACGCTGCTGCGCACCACCGGGTACCAGATCTCGCTCTCGGGCGCGGTCTCGTCGCCGTATTCGAACAGCAGGCGGCCTGCGGCCCCGCCGAGTCCCGTGCCGCGGGGGAACGAGAGCAGATGGAAAGGGACGCCCATCTGCTCTGCGCGTTTCCTGCCCTCGTCTCGCAGATCACCAACCTTCTCCAGCTCCAGCAGCCGCTGGTAGTCGGTCTCGGAGAGGGTGCCTTCCCGGCTTTCCAGCTCATCGACTTCGCGCTGCCATTCGAGTTCGTTCAGCTGGTGCCGGGTGGCGCGCGGGATGCCCGGGGCTTCGCCGAGGATCGCGGGATGCTCCTGCTCCAGCGCGGCACGCTCGTCGGTGTTGGCCCCGTACCACAGCCGTGCGTTCCGGGCGCCCAGGTCTCGTGCGGCTTCCAGGGACAGCACCTCGCCGTCGCGGTGCACCATGTGTTCGACGTCGTCGATTCCCGCGCGGTCCAGCGCCAGCGCCACCAGCTCCCGGCGCGCCGCTGCTGCGGGATCGGAGGTGGCGACGGCGATATCGGTGTCGCGCTCCGGGCGCGGCCGCACACCCGCCGGCTCCGCGACCGCGAAGCCCTGCGCATCCATCCACAGACCGGTCATCTTCTGCGCGGCCGGTTCGTCGGTGGGTACGAAATCCCGGATGATACGGTCGCGACCCGCGTCCCAGAGATCGACTCGGATCGAGCCGTTCGCCACGACCGCCACCAATTCGACAGCGTGCCCGAGCCCCTCGGTCGCCGCCATGAACACGAACATCGACAGGCCGTTACCGCTCCCGGCTTGCCGGCCTTCCGTTTCGGACACCCAGGTGAGCAGCCCCTCGTAGGCCGCACGCATATTGCGCAGCCGATGCGCTCTGACCCGTTGTCCGGGGCGAGCTTTGTTCGCCTCGACATAGCTGGTCAGCGTGCCTTGGCCCGGAACAGCGGGCTCGACGGCCGCAGGGTCTCGTCCGGTGCGGGCGGCGTTGGCGGCCATCATCGCGCGACCACACTGATCGTCGAGGGTTCGCAGCTTGTGCGGACGCTCGTACCCGCCCATACCCTCGGCATCCGCGATCGCGATCTCCCGCCGCCGCGGAACGACGGGTGCCGCCTGGACACCGTCGGTGCGACCTGCGGCTGCGCTGAACCGCTCGGCGCCGGTCCGCTCGATCCCGGACGTCTGCGCCAATCCGTCGCTCAGTCGTTGTTCGAGCTCGCGGACTCGGCCGGATAAAGCGCCGACCGCCGCGGCGCCGACAGCCATTTGCTCGGCTCGCGCGGCCGCCTCGCCTTTCCCCGGTCCCGGTGTCCGGTCCGGCAGTTGCCGGGCCGCGCACGGCAGCTGGGGATCGAGATCCTGCGCCGGGCGCCGGACTCCGGCGTCGGCGGACAGTTCTTCGAGACGGCCGCGGTAATGCGCGAGCTCGTTGCGCGCGGCACGAAGCTCGGCTGCCGGCTCTTCGAGGCCGAGGACGTGCAGATCCAGCCACCCGAAAGCTCGCTGTCGCCGTTCATGGGTCTCGGCGATCGCGATGAGCTCCGCCAATCCGGCGGCCCGGCCGGGATCGGTACCCGCCACATCCGCACGCTGCTCCCGCAGCTCCTGTATCGCTTCCGGCCCCCGCACCCGCACGCCCAGCTCGCGTTTCAAATCGGCGAACCGGATGAGAGCGCTGTACCTGTATTTATGCGCGTTCGACAAGGAGAGTTCGGCGGAGTCGATGAGGTCGCCGAGCTTGCGCGCGGTATCGCGCTCCTCCGTCGTCGAGTCCCGCTTCCGCCCGACCGCCCGGTAGTCGGACCGGAGCTGCGTCAGATTGTGCCCCAGTCCGACACGCGGCGCGGGCGCGCGACCCTGCGCGGCTTCGGTCGCCTCCGTCAGCCCGAGGTCCAGCAGCTCCCGCTGTTCGTCGAGCGCCGTAGCGTGCGCCTCGACACGCTCGGTCTCGGCCAGTAGTGCCCGGATCTCCAGCAGCTCCCGCACGAGCACCGCGATATCGGGCGAGAGCGCGGCCCATTGCGCGGCGGTCAGATTCTCCGGCTCGGCACCCGATTCGACGAGGGCATCCGCCCAGAGTCGGATCTCCGCCTCGCTCGCCCGCAACTGCTGTACGGCGGCCTGGGGCTGAAACCGCGCACCGGGCTGCAGACCGTGCATGTTCTCCACGACCCGGCCCCCGGCGCGCACTGTCCCGAGAACCGCGGCCGGGGCTTCCCGGAGAACTGCTGTCGCCGCATCGGCGAGGTTACGCGCCTGCTGAGCGAACCAGTCGAACGAATCGCGGGTATCCAACTGCTGTTCGTACCGTTTCCGGGCGTCGCGCAGTGTCTCGTGCAACAACAGGATCTGCTCGGTGTGCCGGCGGAACCGTTCGAGGTCACCGAGCTGTGCCAAGGTGTCGTGCAGGGCGACGAAATTCTTCTCCACCGCGGTTTTTCCGGGTCTCGCGCGCAGGTTCGCGACTTCCTGTTCGATCGCCTGAGCGTCTTCGGACAGCACCGGCAACATGACCTGGCCGCGAACGTAGTCGTACTGTTCGACCCAATCCGCCCGTTCCGGCGAGCCCGGATCCAGCAGGGGCTCCACTTCGGCCGCGGGGCGGGAGAGGCGGCTCGCCAGAGTCACGGTCGTATGCGCCCGGCGCGCGACCCTGTCTACCAGTAACGCCAGCAGCCAGGAGTCCAGCTGATCGCCGTCGCTGACATCGGCACCGTAGGTGCGGGTGAAGGTCCGCATCGGTGGCAATTCGAGTTGTTCGCCGGCACGGATACGCAGCTGCAACAGCGCATCGAGCTCGCGGACCATTCGCCGCGGGTCGCCGCCCCGCCACACGTATGTAGCCAGCCCGGCATTCTGAGCGGTCCGAGCCTGATGCGCGTCGACGGCGTGCTGCAGGATCGTATCCAGTGTGATCGGGTTCGCCTCGCCGACGGCGATATGGAAGTCGATCATGCCGGCCCGATCCCCACGACCGATTTCCACGAACGGTTCCTCGAGCGAAAGGATCGTCATCGCGGGGCGGCCGGGCAGATGGCGAACCGAGCGCAGGGTTCGATTCAGCATCGCCAACCGAGCCTCGATATCCTGCAGTTTCTCGGTCGCGGCGAGCGAGGGGCCGCCGTCCCGCTGCTCTTCGTCGCGCACGCGGGCCTCGGCGCTCCGCCTGGCAGCAGCCAGTGGCGTCAACGAGGTGATGTGACGGGAAAGCCCAGGTGCACCGGGAAGTTCGGAGATCTTCTCCGGTGCGGCGTCGACAAGGTCATTCAACCCGGCACCCAGGCCGGTCAGGAATTCCGCGATCTGCGCGGCGGTGGGCTCGGGCCCGAGCGCCTCCAACTCTCGAAGCGCTCGTGCGGCCCTCTGCTGCCGCTCCGGAGTGATCTCCGCAGCACCGGGCACGTCGGTCAGCACGTCCAGCGGCGGATCGACGTCGATCTCCCCGTCGTATTCGGCGGCCATACCCGCGGCCCGGCTCGCTATCCGCACGGCCTCACTCTGGGCACCGCGGCCGACGAGCTGGACCGTCGGTTTGAGCCCGCCGTCGCGGAATTCGCGGATCGCGTTGACCCCGGAGACCCATTCGACCAGGGACTCGGCGGCTGCGGCGATCCGACGGTCGAGCGTGCCCGCCCAGTCCTCCGGGGGCGGGCGAAGGTCGAAGGTGACAACCGCGATCATTGCCACGGTCCCCGGTGAATTCCGGCGGCCCGCGAAGTCGGCGAGGGCACCACCTATACCCTCCATCAGCGCGGGCCCGTCGGGAGCACTGTCGGCCATATGCCAGATCAGGGTGTCCGAATCGTCGACCGGACCGAGCCCGAGATGGACTCGGAGCACGCCGCCCCGCGCGTCCTGTGGTCCGGGATCGGGCACCTCGACCGCCGACAACAACCGCACCGGCGTATCGCCCGCCACGCTCTCGGCAGTACCGCGGATATCCTTCAGGATTGCCGCCGCTCGGTTACCGAGTCCGGCCCGGCCGGACTCGAGAGCAGCCCAATTGGCTTTCTCCGCGTCGTGGGCCGGCAACGCCCCGATCACCGCTGTCAGACCCGGATGCCGGGCCGGCAATTCCGCACTCAGCCCGCCCCGCGCCGCCGTGTCGACCAGCTCGGCAGCCACCCGCGCACGCAGCCGCGACGCGGCGACAAGGCTGTCACTGCCCCGTACCGGATTCAGCAGCGCAGCCAATGTTTCGACACCGTTGCGCCGCAACACCTCCTGCGTGAGCTCGTCCACCGGGGCCGGGTCCGGAAGCTCGCCACGAGGCAGGCTCGACTCGCCTTCGCCGGCGGTCGAGGCTCCGATACGCACCTCATACGGCACAGTGCGCGGATCGACCGGGTTCGGGTTGCCGACCACGATCGGCTTGTTCTGCTCGTCCAGGTGCCACACCAGCACCGGCGCTCCGCCCCGGGGCGGAGTGAAGTCGGGATCGAAATCGAAGTTGACCGGGTCGCGGTATTCGATCCGATCGGAATGCCGGATCAGCCGGACGACGTGGTACATCGGTCCATGCGCACTGGATGCCGCGACCTTCGGGTAGGCCACCAGCATCTGTGCCGCACCGCCGGTGCCGGCTCGTAATTCGTCGACCGCGACACCGAAGTTCGTCCGCCACTGTGCGGGCACCGGCTCGACGTCATGTCCTTCGGCAAGCTCAACCGCGACCTCGTCGCCCGAGATACCGCATAGCGGGTCGGCGCCGCGCACCGGATCATTCGCCTGCGCGGAATCGCGCCGCAGATCGTAAACCATATGGGGCAGACACTGGTTGGGTAGATCCGACCACGAAGTGCGCGGCCGAACATAGGGCAGTGTGTCCCGCGCCAGTTCATCGAGACGGTCGCGTCGCTCGCTGTATTCAGCTGCGGCAGCAGACATCGCTTCGAGGTGTCGCCGCATATCGACAGTAAGGCGCGGGTCGCGCGCCCTGTGCTGCAAAGCGGGGGCCCACTCGGTGGGCACACCTAAGCCGTCCAAATCGATTCGACCGTAACGGGCCATAACGCTGAGACGCTTACGCGCCGAGCCGACCTGCGTCAGGATCTGCCGGATCTGCACTGTCTGCGCAGCAGTCAGCGGCGGCGTCGGACGTGGCTGCGCGGCTGCGGCCGGCCCTGTCTCGGCCTGCGTTGTCCCCGCCGAGAGGACGTCTTTATGGTGGTGGGATGCCGGACGTGGCGGGTGTTGCAGGGCCGCGACCGTGATGTTGTCCTTGCTGGTGATCAGGGCCTGATCGATCAACGCGGTGACGAGTTGCCCCGGATCCTGCGAGTGCTCCTGCAGCAGGCGATCGACAACGACCGGATCCACGCTGTTCAAACCGTCACTGTAGACCGTGACGGTGACATCGCCGGAGAGCTCGATGACCTCGGTATACGTCGCCTTTCCCTTCGGCGGGCCCACCTTCGTCGTGATGGCGTGCTGCAGCGCCCCGGTCTTCACGCCCCATCTTTTGAGGTGCGCCAGCGCCTGAGCTTCGGTCAGGCCGTCCAGTTCCCTGATCAACTCGAGCATGGCGGGTCGCATCCCGTACTCGGCGAGGCGCGCAACCACGTCGGTATCGGACATCGCCGTCATATCCATGAACCAGTTGAATACCGAGTGGTCCCGGGTCACCAGTTGTGAACCGACCCGTGCTCGACTGTCACCGACCCAGGTGACCGTCGCCTTTCCCTGCTGGACAATCGCGATGACGATCGTAGTGGCCGGGGGCTCTGCGAGGTCCCGATACTGCCCTTCGGCCAATCCTTTTGCTATGTCCTGAACAACGTCGACCGCCGCTTCCGACACCGCACTCGCGTCGAATGCGCCGCCGACGGCGGCCTCGACAGCTCGCCCGACATACCCGATCGCGGCCTCCGCCGCCGCATCCGCGAGAACGGCGCCACCCGCCGAGGTCGATACGCCGTCGCACACCACCACGACCTCGATCGGTTCACCGCCGTGATCGAACACACCGAGCCGCATCGCGTCCTGGTTGCTGTGGTGGTGAATTTCCGGCCTGCCGATATGGCTGATCCCGGCGACCGGACCCACATCGAGTCGGTAGGACTCGTTACCGCTGAATCGTTGTGGCTCCTGTGGGGATCCGAAGATCCGAGTGTCGGTGGAAGGCATATGCAGGCCGGGCAGCGCGGTGGGCTCTTCGCCGACGGCGAGTGGGGTTTCGAGTACGCCGTCCCGAGATTGGATGGACGTCACCCGATGCGTCTCGTTCGCGAAGACAGCGACGAATTCGCGGACCTCGTCGAGACCGGTATGGGTGTATTCGACTCCACCGTTGTAGCTGTGTTCGACGATGATGCCGTGAACGGGATCGTGGCGCGCGAAAGCACTGTGCCCGAAGCCGTCGGAGTATTCGATCACCAGCAGGGCCGCCAACCCGGGTGTGGTCATCACCTTGTGGATCAGCTCGGACAGTGTCCGGTGGTGTTTGCGGTCCCGGTGCCAGTCCCCGCGCACATGCTTCGCGATATCGACCGCGTTGTCGCCGCGCAGCGGGTTTCCCGGCGGGGGTTTGACCGGTTCCGGCCCCACCCTGCCACGCGCGATCCAGTTCGCGTGCTCGAACTTGTAGGACGCCAGGGTCGCGCATTGCCCCGCCAGCAGCGGTTCTGCCCGGCGACCGGCGGTGGCCGGCGCCTTCTGCGCGGTGCCTTCGTGTTCGGCCGACCGGGCCGTTATTGCCGCGGGCAGCGGGCCGGTCCGCGCTTCCGGCGTGGTAGCCGCCGCGGGGGTCGCTGCCGGATCTTTACGCGGAGCCGGTGCGCCGGGGGTGTTGTCCTTCGTATCAGGATCCGACCGTGGTGTCGTGTCCGGTGCCGAGGTCGTGTCCCGTGCCGACGGCGACTGCGGCGCGGAGGGAGACTTCGGTGTGGCCGCCGCTTCCGGTACCGCCGCGGGCGGTTCGTGCCCCGGCACCGTCAGCGGCCCGGGTTGCGCGGCAGCTCCCGCCACAGGCGCATTCACGACCGGTTGGATCACTTCCGGCCGGGCGGGCGCCGCGGGCGGACCACTGCGGGTCGGTTCCGTGGTCCGACCGGTGCCCGCGGCCGGTTCTCCGGGCCGCGTCGCGGGCTCGGGTTTCGATGTGGGCGGGGTGCGGACGGGATCGGCGCCCACAGCGGGTTCGGTGTACGGGATACCGAAACTCGGATTCTCGACATAGCCCCACTCGCCGGGCGAATCCAGTTCGGTTTGGTGGCGGCCGACCACGAACTCCGACCGCACCCCGCCTGGGAACACCACTACGCGGCCGCCGTCCGGCGTCCGCTGAGCGAAGCCACCCGGTGCGTCGATCACATAGATCCGCCCCACCCCGGCGAACTGGCGCGCGGCGTCCAGCGAGTCGTATCCGATGGCCACGCTCATACCGTGCTCGGGCGCTATTCCCTGGGTGAACGGGGATCCGGCGCCACCTGCCTCGGCTACCGGGACGTACACCGCACCCGCGCCGCCCGTGCCCTGCCAGACCGGGGCCTGTCCCCCGGCCTTACCCCATCCGATGAAGAGCCCGGGCATATCGACGTGCTCTTTCGCACCCGCTGGGGCCGCCGGCATGGGCTCGGCTGTGGCAGGGAACTTCGTCGCCACCATTCCGGCCTCGACGGCCTGCTGTGTCGTCTGCCCTCGCATGGCCGCCGCGAGCAGCTGATCGGCCGCGGACGTGCTCTCCCGCGGACGTGTCGGGGTCATCGTCGCTTCCCGCACGCCCGATCCGGGCCCCGGTCGGCCCCTGGCCGGCGGCTCCGGCTCCGACCTCGGAGATCCTTCCCGTTTCACCGCCGAATCGAGCCTGGTCCCCGGCTCGTTCTTCGGCGGCATGGGTTCCCGCGGAGGTGTCGGCGTACTCGACCGATCGGCGACTCCGGTGTCCGGGCGTTCTCCGGGCGGACGACTCGGATCGAAACCCGGGTTCGCCACATAGATCGTTCCCGCGGCGGTGGATTCGTGTCTCCCGACCACGAACTGCGACCCCACCCCACCAAGCAGGACAACGGCTCGGCCACCGGACGGCAGGTTCTGTACGAAGCCGCCCGGCGCGTCGAACACGTACACCACCTCGGAGCCGAATTCCCGCGCCTGCTCCATCGAAGTGAAGCCGATGACCACACCCGATTCGCCGGGCACCGCGCCCTGTTCGAATATCGGATCTCGTGCGGCACCGGGGAAATACACCAGGCCACGCTCGGTGCCGCGCCACTGCGGTACCGCGCCGGCACCGTCCGACCATCGGTTCAGCACAGCCGTGGGGTCGATACCGTCCCGGACCGCGGCGGGATTGCGGGCAGGCATCGGGTCGACGCCTACCGGCAATCCCGCCGCCGTACCGCCCCGTTGTTCCACCGCCTGCATCAACCCGTCGACGGTCGAGCCCGCATTACCCCCGGTCGAGGTACCCTGACCTGTCTGCGCGGCGGCGCCGGCCTGCTGGCCCGCGACCACGGGGCCACCCACCCCGGCACCACCCGCCGCCGGTCTGGCTACCGGAGGGACACTCGATCGGCCTTCGACCGTCTTACCCGTCTCACCGCGCACTGCAAGCGATTTCCCGTGACCGCTGTCCGCAGCGCCCGGCCGCGTACCCGCTTCGGAACCGGGCGCCGAGCGGACTCCGCCTTCGGCCGGTCGCCCGCCGGTTTCGGGGGCCGATCCAGCACGAAGGCCACCATCGCCCGCGCCGGACCTTCCGCCACTGTTCGGGTGCGGCGCGGAGCCGTCGGCCGAGGCACGGACCGAACCTTCGGGCGCCGCGTTGCCCCGCAGCCCCTCACGATATGTATTCCATTCTTGCTGAACGTTTTTGAGCTCTTTGACATGCCCTTCGTAATAGGCGTTGTTCCGCCCGGGTCCGTTGGCTTGGTTGCCGATCTCGTTGACCCGGTCATAGAGACCACTCGTTCGTGCCGGAGCGGCCCCTTCCGGAAGCTTGTCCGGATGCAACTGCTTCGACAGCTCGAGATAGAGCGCGCGGCCCTCACTACGGGACTGCGGCGTCAGCTGCCCGAGGTCCGGCGCGCGAGACATCCCCGCCCCCGAAACTCCCTCACCCACACCGCCGGGTACCGGGCGGGCGGCACTCAGCGCTCCCAGTCCGGCTCCCGCCACCAACATATGCGGATCGAACGAGTAATCTACCTTGCCCCCGATCGCCAGCTGCGCTAGAACTCCGCCGGCCCACATGCCGCCCATACCGGCCTGCCCCGCGACGGCCCCGATCAGCACCCGTTTCGCCAGCATCGGCGCTGTCCAGGACGCCAGCACTTTCGACATCGCCCATGCCGCCGGACCACCGGCCAATGGTGCGAACGCCCACGACGTGCCCGATATCAACAACGATTCCGGCTTGATCTCCGCCCCCGCGGCCAGGCTGGCGCCGGCGTCCACCGCCACACCCACGGCCCCCGCCTTGAGCGCCCCCTTCACTATCTCGTTGCCGAACACTTTCCCCAGCGGAACCAAGGCCCCGAACCTCGTCAGCAACGGCGCCAGTGAGTCTTTCATCGTCGCCAGCGCCAATTCGGCACCCACCCGCCGCATCCCGTTGCCGGCCGTGACAGCAACGAGCTCTTTCCCTGTCGCGATAATCATCGCCTCGGCGGCCGGCAACGCGAGCCGCCCCCACGGTGTCGTCGACAGAAGGGCCCGCGCCGACCACAACAAGTACAGTGTGTATGCCGCGAATCCCAAGAGCATCAACTGCGTCTTGGTGATACCGTCTGCGCTGGCGTCGACGGCCCGCCCGAATTCCTCCATCGCGTCCGCCAGCGTGTCCAGCGAATATTTACCCTGCGTCAGCTGACCCAATTGCTTTATCAAGGCATCGGTAGCGACACCCGTATAGATATCCGCGATATCCGCCATCGTCTCCTCGACGAACGGAGTGATCGCGCGCATCTCGGCCGCAGGATCGAGTAGGGCATGCTGCGCGAGTTCCGACATATCCCCCGCACGGGCTTCCGGGTACTCCATCCCGAAATTCAGGATCTCGGCGATGCCCTGTAGCCACCCTGGAATCTCTACGTTATAGGCCACGACGCGGCCTTGCCCCGGACCGCATCACCAAGAGGGACCGGTCACCCCGGACTGCGACGAATCACCGTCGATCTGTTCGGTGTCGGCGAATTCCATGGCCTCGGATTCCGCCAGAAGCCGTTCCGGAGAACCCGGCGCCGCTGTGGACACGCGCGGCGGCTCGGGCACAAGGCTCAGGATATCCGGGACGCCGGACGCCAGCTCGGATAGCTTGGGCATACGAGAATCTTGATCCTGCACGGGGGCCATCAGGGCGGATGTCTGCCGGCGCAATTCCCGCATAGCGGCCTGCGCTGCTTCGGTGACAGCCTTGGCGATCTCCTCGTAGCTCAGATCACCGATCTCTCCGGAGAACCGGGTCTCGATGACCTCGCCTTCCGCATTGACCGATACCGAGACGCGCTTATGGGCAGCGGTTCCCGTCGCCGTCAGTAACGCCCACTTCTGCTGCATATGTTCGATCGATTTCATGCCGGCCTGCACGGAATCGAACAGATCCGTCAGGCGGCCCATCGACATCTCGTCGTCCGTCATCCCGATTCTTCTCCACGCACTCCGGATTCAAATCCGCGAGTTCGGCCGCCCAGCGGTCACGCCTTGAACCTGACCGTGCGCTCGATGCCGAGCCGGTTGCCGTTCTCCACCGCGGTGAGAAGTCTCGCGGCCTTCCGGAATTCGGGCGAGTACCCTTTGCTTCCACTGAGAAACTCCGGGTAGGAGTCGATGACCTTTTGCTGGTTCGCCATACCCTCGACATATCCGTTCTTGTTGTCGCCGTGAGCGAACTTATTCCCGGTTTTGTCGGCGCCCCAGCAACCGTAGCGAGCCGCATGCTCGGTCTTCATGGTCTCCAGGACCGCTTTGATCCGGCCGGCGACGGCGTCCACCTTGTTCGCGACACGCTCAGCCTGATCGGCCGTGAAATCCAGCTTCTCATCGGACATCTCGTCCCCTCGCCTCTCGCACCGTGGAACCGGCTATCGGTCAGCTCCCGGACCTGCCATAGCCGCAATCTATCTTGACAGTGCCCTGAGATCGCCGATTTCCCAGCCCGGGGAATCAGCGACCGCACCCGAGCGTCGGGGCACAGCGACCGTCAGATTCGGGAACCCTGCCGTTCCTGATAGCGCTGCTCGAATCCCTCCACAAAGGTCGTCGGCGCGATCGACGAGGAAGAATGTTCCAGTACGCCGTCATCGGCGATATAGAAGATGGCCCGCCCGATCGCGATCTCGCCGCGTGGTACGGGCACGTACACCATCCAGCCGACACTGAACCGGTCCGCCACCAGATCATCGAGCGGATAGCCCGTGGTGTCGAGCCCGCGGCCGATGATGTAGTTCCGCACCCGGAAGATGGCTTCCCCTTCGGGCATCTGCTCCGGCAGCCGCATCACCACACCCGCCAGGCCGAGCTGGTACATGGCGCCGTCGATATCGTAACGACCGTCGTCGCCGAAGACATTGATCACGGTTTCCCGCGTGACCAGACCTATTTCGGCCGCCGACACCAGTGCGGCCGCCGCGGCCTGCTGCGTCGCACTCGGCTGTTCGGCCGCCATACCGGCGACAATGCCGGCGACCGTCTCCCCGGTCCACACACCGGGCACCGCGGTGGCGCAATGCTCCGCCGCGGGTGACTCACCCCGGTACCAGCGACCGGACTCCCACCAATAACAGAACGACATCAGGCCGGTGGCCGCCCGCGGGTTCAGCACCGGGTTCGCGACCCAGTCCGGCGCTCCGGCATAGAATTCCGGCATCTCGGCACCACGGTTGTAGGTGGCATCGAGCGCGGGTGCGTCCCACACACCACCGGACAGCACGGCACGCCCATCGGGCAGGGCGTAAAGAGTCGAACCGCCACGCCGCGAGCTCTCGAACCACCCCATCGACGGCAGAACACGGGGGCCCCAGTCGGACCCGGCGGCGACGAACGCGGCGGAGATCACCGCCCAGCGCGCCCACATTTCCGGAAAGTCCGGAAACTCGTTCTCCGCCAGCACCGGCCACACCTTCGCGAGGCGATCGGCCCGTGCCGATACGGCGGCCCGCTGCGGAGTACGCGACTGGCGGTCCGCGTGACCGATATAGGCCGCGAGCCACACCGGCAGTTCCTCGCGCGGGAACTCTTCCAGATCCGCCCGGTACACCTCGGGTTCGAACAGTTGCCCGTCCGGAAAGGGCTCGTCGCCGAAGTCGTAGTCGAGGTCGAACTCCCCATCCGAACTCAACCGCAGCAACAGCCGCCACCACGGTTCACCGTCCCGCTCCGCCACCAGCGCACGCTGGCCGCGCACCATCTCCAACACTGCGGCGGGCGGCTCGGACCGCACCGTATGTTCGCCGTCGGTGTAGACGACCTGAGCCAGCCCGGCGGTGGCGGTCAGCGCGAACACGGCGTCCAACTGCCGCCAGCCGACCGGCCCCACCTCGGCCATCGCGTCCGCCGCCCGGCGCGCCAGTTCCGCCACCTCGTCCCGGGTTCCGGTATCCGCCTCGTCGAGCGTCCCGTCACCGGAATCGGCGGTGATCTCGGCACCGGTCTCGTCCGGGAAATCGGTGGCGACTTCGTCCCGCGGGTCGGGCCGCGGCTCTTCCGTGGAGAGGGTGAAGCCCACATCCGGTGTGTCGACCGGGTCTTCGTTCGATGCGTCGGCCCGGTCTTCCCGACCCGGGTTTCCCTTGTCTCGATCGCTCACTATCCAGTTCCTGACCATACGTGTGGATGCCTACACCGGAAACCGATACGGAGAGCGTCTCGCCGTTCGCCCGGCATCGCCGACTTCGCGTCTGTACCCGCATACGCCGCCATTCTGGCATGACACCATTGCGGTCGAATCTCCCAGGAAGGGGAAGCTCTCGAACTCGCTCGCCGCCGGACTACGGACTATTCTGCGGCGTCTGTTCTCGGATTCCGCGATCTCACACCTGCCTCGCCAACCGGACCGTAATCGACACCCGGCGCGCCGCATCCACTACTGGCGAACCATCCGTGAACAGGACTTACCGGACCCTCGGCTTAGGCGACCGCCCCCGGACGGGCATGATCGAACTGTGCGCGCGCTGATACAACGGGTGATATCGGCCCGGGTGATCGTCGACGATGTGGTCGTCGGCCGTATCGACCCGGCCGAACACGGTGCCCCGCAAGGACTCCTCGTTCTGATCGGCGTCACCCACCACGACACCGAACCGACCGCTCACGCCCTCGCCGACAAGGTCTGGCGGATTCGCGTTCTGGACGGCGAGCGCAGCGCGGCCGACCTGGGTGCGCCGATCCTGGTGGTCAGCCAGTTCACGCTCTATGCCGACACCCGCAAAGGTCGACGGCCGTCCTGGTCCCAGGCGGCGCCGGGGCCGGTGGCCGAACCACTCGTGGAGGCTTTCACCGGTGCATTGCGTGACCTCGGCGCCCCGGTCGCCACCGGACGTTTCGGAGCACGTATGAATATCGAACTGACCAACGACGGGCCGGTTACGCTGATGCTGGAGGCCTGAGCCGTAATCGAGCCGAGCCCTACGCGCGGTAGCGTCATTCGGACACGCCGCGCGACGACCCTATTCGGGGCGAAGCGTCAGAATCCGCGGCCCGTCCTCGGTCACCGCGACGGTGTGCTCCCAGTGCGCCGCCCGTGACCCGTCGGTGGTCACCACGGTCCAGTCGTCGTCGAGCACCTTGGTGTCGTAAGTGCCCAGGGTCAGCATCGGCTCG
Source organism: Nocardia grenadensis NBRC 108939 (assembly GCF_001613445.1). Lineage (GTDB taxonomy): Bacteria > Actinomycetota > Actinomycetes > Mycobacteriales > Mycobacteriaceae > Nocardia > Nocardia grenadensis. The sequence continues at coordinate 388,850 of NZ_BDCJ01000006.1, read as the reverse complement.
ATGGCCAGCACCGAACCGACCACCAGGCGCGGACCCTTGCCCGGCTCGCCCTCGTTCGGCAAGAACGGGTCGAGGTGCATCTCCCGTCCGATCCCGTGCCCGCCGTAACCGTCGACGATGCCGTAGGCGCGACCGTGCTCGGTTTCGGCCGCCCGGGTGCCGAGCTCGATCGCATGCGAGACATCGGTGAGCCGGTTGTCCGGGACCATGGCCGCGATACCGGCCACCATCGACTTCTCGCATGCCTCGCTGAGCAGGCGGTCGGCCTCGATCAGGTCACCCACACCGAACGTCCACGCGGAGTCACCGTGCCAGCCGTCCAGCACCGCGCCACAGTCGATGGATACCAGATCGCCGGGGGCGAGCACCTCGTCCTCGGTCGGGATCCCGTGCACCACGCGGTCGTTCACCGAGGCACAGATCGAGCCGGGAAAGCCGTGGTAACCCTTGAACGACGGGACGGCGCCGGCATCCCGGATCACCTGTTCGGCGATCCGGTCCAGTTCGAGCGTGGAAACGCCGGGCGCGGCGGCCGCGCGTACCGCGACCAGCGCGCGACCCACGACAGCGCCTGCCGCCGCCATCGCGTCGAGTTCGCCGGCGGAGCGGAACGGAACGACCTTCTTGTTCTTTCGACCGAAGACCATATCTGGTCAGCTCCCCATCGCCGAAGGGTTCCCGCCGCGCCCGCGGCCCGGGCTAACCGGTCGTGGCATTACGACCCAGTGCCTCCAGGGCCCGCGCGTTGACCTCGTCGACCTCGCCGACGCCGTCCACCGAGACGACCAGGCCGTCGTAGTAGTTCAGCAGCGGCTGGGTCTCGTCTCGGTAGATCCGCAGCCGGGTGCGGATGGTTTCCTCGTTGTCGTCGGAGCGACCCCGGGCCAGCATCCGGTCGACCACCGTGTCCTCGGAGACCACGAAGCACAGCACCGCGTCCAGTTCGGTGCCCAGATCGTCGAGGATCTTGGCGAGCGCGTCGGCCTGATCGACCGTGCGGGGGTAACCGTCGAGCACGAACCCGCGCGCGGCGTCGGGCTCGGCCACTCGGGACCGCACCATACGGTTGGTGACATCGCTGGGCACGAGTTCGCCCGCGTCCATGTAGCGCTTCGCCTCGAGACCGAGGGGAGTCTGCTCGCTGATATTCGCGCGGAAGAGATCGCCTGTAGAGATATGTGGTACGCCCAGCTTCTCCGATAGCAGCACGGCTTGAGTGCCTTTGCCCGCTCCCGGCGGCCCGAGTAGTACAACTCTCACTTGAGGAACCCTTCGTAATTGCGATTCATGAGTTGGCTTTCGATCTGCTTCACGGTGTCCAGGCCGACGCTCACCATGATGAGCACGGCGGTGCCACCGAACGGCAGATTCTGTGCCCCACCGGACGAACCGATATCGAGGAACAGATTCGGCAGGACAGCGACCAGCCCGAGGTAGATGGAACCGGGCAGGGTGATCCGGCTCAGCACATAGGTCAGGTGATCGGCCGTCGGCTTACCGGGGCGGTAGCCCGGGATGAAGCCGCCGAACTTCTTCATCTCGTCGGCGCGTTCCTCCGGGTTGAAGGTGATGGCGACGTAGAAGTAGGTGAAGAAGACGATAAGGCCGAAGTAGATGGCGATGTACACCGGGTTGCCGGGGTTCACCAGATACTTCTGGATCGCCTCCTGCCACCAGCTGGGCTCGGTGGCCGAGGTCGACCCGGTGAGCTGGGCGATCAGGTTCGGCAGATAGAGCAGCGAGGACGCGAAGATGACCGGGATGACACCGGCCTGGTTCACCTTCAGCGGGAGATAGGTCGAGGAGCCGCCGTACATCTTGCGGCCGACCACGCGCTTGGCGTACTGCACCGGAATCCGGCGCTGGCCCTGTTCGACGAAGATGACCGCGATGATGATGAGCAGTGCGGCCACACACACCAGGCCGAACACCAGGCCGCCGCGGCTGTCCAGGATGGATTTGCCCTCGCTCGGGATACGAGCGGCGATGCCGGCGAAGATCAGCAGCGACATTCCGTTGCCGACGCCGCGTTCGGTGATCTGCTCACCGAACCACATCACCAGGGCGGCACCCGCGGTCATCACCAGGACGATGGTGATCATGCCGAAGATACTGGTATCGGCCAGGATGTCCTGCTGGCACCCTTGCAACAGCTGACCGCGCGCGGCCAGGGCCACCAGACCGGTGGCCTGCAGGATCGCGAGCGCGATGGACAGGTAGCGGGTGTACTGCGTCATCTTGGTCTGGCCGGCCTGGCCTTCCTTGCGCAGTTCCTCGAACCGCGGGATGACGACGGTCAGCAGCTGAACGATGATGCTCGCTGTGATGTAGGGCATGATGCCGATGGCGAACACCGACAGCTGCAGCAGCGCACCACCGGAGAACAGGTTGATGAGCTGGTAGATACCGGCGGAGTCACCACCGGAGACCAGGTCGATACATTCCTGGACCGCCCTGTAGTCGACCCCGGGCGACGGTAGCGAGGCACCGAGGCGGTACAACGCGACCAGCCCCAGCGTGAAGAGAATCTTCCGCCGCAAGTCCGTAGTCCGGAAGGCCGTAACGAAGGCGGAAAGCACAGATCCTCCTGGCGAACGACATGGTCAGGCCATGGAATTTTTCAGCGTGTCCCGGTCGGAAATCGCCGAACCCATGACGGGTCTTGGCAGACAACACTTGAACTCTAACAGTGACGCCGGACGAGCCTGCACTCGTCCGGCGGCGCTGTGCCTTTCGACATGGTCGGGAGCGCTGCGTGGTTACACTGCGCTACCGCCTCCGCGCTTGACCCGACCATGTCGATCGTCGAAACCGGCGAACGTCAGCCCAGTTCGGTGGCGGTGCCACCGGCGGCGGTGATCTTCTCCTTGGCGGAGCCGGAGAATTTGTCCGCACTGATCTGGACGGCGACGGAGATCTCGCCCTCGCCGAGAACCTTGACCAGCTGGTTCTTACGCACCGCGCCCTTGGCGACCAACTCGTCCTTGCCGATGGTGCCCCCCTCGGGGAACAGCTCGGCGATGGCGCCCACGTTCACGACCTGGTACTCCACCCGGAACGGGTTGGTGAAGCCCTTCAGCTTCGGTAGCCGCATGTGGATGGGCATCTGCCCACCCTCGAAGGCGGCCGGCACATTCTTGCGTGCCTTGGTGCCCTTGGTGCCGCGACCCGCGGTCTTACCCTTGGAACCCTCACCGCGACCCACGCGGGTCTTATCGGTTTTCGCGCCCGGAGCGGGCCGCAGATGATGCAGTTTGATGGTCATGTCAGACCTCCTCAACAGTTACGAGGTGGCGCACGACATTGATCAGACCGCGGTTCTGCGGGTTGTCCGCACGGACAACCGACTTGCGGATACCCCGCAGACCCAGGGTCCGCAGGCTCTCGCGCTGATTCTGCTTGGCGCCGATCGAGCTCTTGATCTGGGTCACCTTGAGATCTGCCATATCAGACTCCTTGTCCGGCACGGGCACGCAGCATGCCCGCGGGAGCGACGTCCTCGAGCGGCAGACCACGGCGAGCCGCGACCTCTTCCGGCCGCTGCAGCATCTTGAGCGCCGCGACGGTGGCGTGGACGACGTTGATCGCATTGTCGCTACCGAGCGACTTGGCCAGGATGTCGTGGATGCCCGCGCATTCCAGCACGGCACGCGCGGCGCCGCCGGCGATCACACCGGTACCCGGGGAAGCGGGGCGCAGCATGACCACACCGGCCGCCGCTTCGCCCTGCACCGGGTGGGTGATCGTGGAGCCGATCATCGGGACGCGGAAGAAGCCCTTGCGCGCTTCCTCGACACCCTTCTGGATGGCCGCGGGAACTTCCTTGGCCTTGCCGTAGCCGACACCGACCAGGCCGTTGCCGTCGCCCACGATGACCAGTGCGGTGAAGCTGAAGCGCCGACCACCCTTGACCACCTTGGAGACACGGTTGATCGCTACGACGCGCTCGAGCTGATTCTTCTCGGCGGGGTCGTTACGACGGTCGCCACCGCCGCGGCGGTCGCCGCCCCGGCGGTTGTCGCGACCCCCGTCGGGGGCGTTCGAGTTCTGTCCGGCGGGTCCGTTTCCGCCGTCACGCCGCTGACGTCCCGGCATCAGACGTTCCTTCCGTTCACACAGGTATGTGCAGTCATGTTGGTCATCAGAACTTCAACCCGCCTTCCCGAGCGGCATCGGCGAGCGCCGCGATCCGGCCGTGGTAGTCGTGTCCACCGCGGTCGAACACCACGGCCTCCACACCGGCGGCCTTGGCGCGCTCGGCGATCAGTTCGCCGACCTTCTTGCCCTTGGCGGTCTTGTCGCCGTCCAGCGCCCGTACATCGGCCTCGATGGTCGACGCCGAAGCGAGGGTGCGGCCGGCGGAGTCGTCGACCAGCTGCACGTGCAGGTGCCGCGAGGAACGATGCACGATCAGCCGCGGACGCGCGGTGGTGCCCTCGATCTTCTTGCGCAGGCGGAAGTGGCGACGCGTCTTGGACAGCCGCCGGCGAGTGGAAACGTCCTTGCCCAGCGGAATGCGCTTGGCCTTCTGATTCTCGGTTTGCGCCATGATCACTTACCCGTCTTTCCGACCTTGCGGCGAACGACCTCACCGGCGTAGCGGATGCCCTTGCCCTTGTACGGGTCGGGCTTGCGCAGACCGTGGATAACCGCCGAAATCTGGCCGACCTTCTGCTTGTCGATCCCGGATACGGAGAACTTGGTGGGCGATTCCACCGCGAAGGTGATGCCCTCGGGCGCCTCGATCGGCACCGGGTGGCTGTAGCCGAGGGCGAACTCGAGGTTGCTGCCCTTCTGCTGCACGCGGTAGCCGACGCCGAAGATTTCCATCTTCTTCTCGTAGCCCTTGGTGACGCCGGTGACCATATTGTCGACCAGCGTCCGGGTCAGGCCGTGCAGTGAGCGGCTGCGGCGTTCGTCGTCGGGCCGGGTGAACACCAGCCGGCCGTCCTCCTGCGCGACGGTGATCGGCTCGGCGACGGTCAGCGACAGCTGTCCCTTCGGGCCCTTCACCGCGATGTCCTGACCATTGATGGTCACCTCGACACCCGAGGGGAGCACCACAGGATCTTTACCGATACGCGACATTGTCCGTACCTCCCTCTACCAGACGTAGGCGAGGACTTCCCCGCCTACTCCCTGCTTGGCCGCCTGGCGGTCGGTGAGCAGACCGGTCGACGTGGAGATGATCGCCACGCCGAGGCCGCCCAGGACCTTGGGCAGGTTGGTGGATTTCGCGTACACGCGCAGACCGGGCTTCGACACGCGGCGCAGACCCTGCAGGCTGCGCTCGCGGCTGGGGCCGTACTTGAGGTCGACGACGAGGTTCTTACCCACGGTCGCGTCCTCGGTGCGGTAATCGGCGATGTAGCCCTCGCGCTTCAGGATCTCGGCGATATTCGCCTTGAGCTTCGAATGCGGAGCCTTCACCTGATCGTGGTACGCCGAATTGGCGTTGCGCAGACGAGTCAGAAAGTCTGCGATCGGATCGGTCATGGTCATAGTTCGACCTCGACACCTTTCTCGCTGCGGTTCCCATACAACACCCACGCCAGTGGGCGCGGGCCGTGGGCCTACAGCAATTCGGCTGGTCCGGGCGGCAGTCACCGCCGGATGAGTTCGTATCGCCCCGGGCAGCCACGTGGGGCCGCCCACGGACACAAAGGTGCCCTGGCAACCGGTCTAGTGTAGGAGCTGACTCGAGTACGACAAAATCAGGGCCCCGGAACAATGCCACGACCAGGTAATCTGGCCGTTATGAGGGAGAAGGGGAACTTCGAGGACCGGCTCTCGGCCCTCGAGAGTGAAATGGGAGATGTCAAGCATCGATTGCAGCGCAGCGAGAAGGATGCGGCTGCGGCTCGGGTGCTTGCGGGCGGGGCGGATCGCGACACCTCGGAGCTTCGCATCGAGCTGCGGGAGTTCCGTGAACAGAACATGCGTCTTCACAATGCGACCAGGGCCGATATCGCCGACATCCGCGGCGACATCACAGAGATCCGCGGCGACATCACAGGGATCCAGGGCGAACTCGGACAGCTGAACGGCAGGGTCGACACATTGACCCTGGAAATGCGGAGCAAGTTCGACATGCTGACCGCAGGCCAGCAGCAGATCGTGAACCTGATCACGCTCGCCCTCGACGGTAAGGACGGCGACCGGTAGAGAAAGGCTTGGCATCCGCGCCGCGGTTACGGCCCCGTGAGTCCCACCGCACGGCCGCCCGCGAATCGGTGATCAGGTGCAGATCATCCACGGTATCGAAGCAACCAGGGCCCCGGAGCAACTGCTCCGGGGCCCTGGTTCATCCCGCTTCCGTACCGGAGCTCACCAGGAGCTCTTGTGCACCTCCGGAAGCTCGCCGAACTGTTCGGTCTCCACCTCGTCCGACCCGGTCGGCGCGGGGAGCGGCTCCGCCCGCAGGTCCATATCGAGGCCGTCCACGTCGTGCTCGCCGACATGCACCTGGGCCGTGGACGGCGCGTACCCCGTCGCCACGACCGTGTAGGTGCCCTCGTCCAGGTTCCCGAACGTATAGGCCCCGTCCGCGTCCGTGGCCACGGTCTCGATCACATTGCCGAGGGAATCGGTCAAGGTGACCCGGGCCTGCGCGAGCGGGCGACCGCCGCCGCGCACCACGCCCGCCACCCGCACGCCAGGGCGCAGCAGCACCTCGAGCAGTGCGGTGTCCCGGCTGCTCACCCGCGCCGACACCGCGGTCGGGTGATAACCGAACGCGCTGACGGCCACGGTGAACTCGCCTTCGGGCAGGCCCGCGAGGTCGAATCCGCCGGTGGCGTCGGATTCCGCGGCGGCCAGCACCTCACCGCGCATATCCAGGGCGGTGACGGTGGCACCGGCCACCGGGGCGCCGTCGCCGGTACACGCGACCGTGCCGGCGAGGCCGGCGAGCGTGGTGAGAGTGACGTCGTAGGAAACCGGGTTGCTGCCCAGGACCGCGGTGGACGCGTCGGGGCGCCGCCCCTCGGCCGAGGCGATCAGCACATACGTACCGGGGGCGGGGGCCGCGATCTCGTAGAAACCGTCCGACCCGGACAGCGCCCGGCCCAGCTGCCGGCCCGACGGCGAGATCAGGGTGAGAGTCGCACCGATCACCGCGACACCCCGCGCGTCGTATACCCGGCCGAACAGAATGGAGCCGCTTCCACTCGGCTGCGGCGCGGTATACGCGTCGGTTCCCGCCGCGGCGAATGTCGCCGGTTCGGGGGCCGCGTGCCGCGGGGCCGCAGTGGGCACCGAACCGTTGGTCTCGGGCCGTGTGGCTTCGGCATCGTCGACGACCCGCTCGGCTTCCACCGAGAGACCGGCCGGAGCGGCCGGAACCGCTTCGGCCATCGCGTGCACGGTTTCCGGCTTCTCGGTTGCGGGCTGCGCACCCGCGACCGCGACCGCGGCGGCGCGTTTGGCGGTGGGGATGGTCAGGGCGATGACCGCGGCCGCCGCGGCGACACCGCAACCGATCAGGATGCCCGCCTTGAAACCGTTCTCGGTGGGCACCGAGATCCCACCGGCGAAGGTGGTGCTCATCTCGGCCAGCACCGCACCGATGGCCGCCGACGCCACCGACGTGCCGATCGAACGCATCAGGGTGTTGAAGCTGTTGGCGGCCGAGGTCTCGGTGATCGGCACCGCGCTCATGATCAGGGCGGGCATGGCGCCGTAGGCGAAGCCCACGCCGAGGCTGATGATGATCGCGCCCACCATCAGACCCCAGGGCTCGCCCATCAGCGGCACCGAGGCGCCGTAACCGGCCGCGATGATGATCGCGCCGAGGATCAGCGTCACCTTGGGCCCGGCCAGCGCGGACAGTTTCGCGCTGAGCGGTGAGGACAGCATCATCATCAGGCCACCCGGCGCCATCCACAGACCCATGGCGACCATCGATTGGCCCAGGCCGTAGCCGGTGGCCTGCGGCAGTTGCAGCAGCTGCGGGAAGATCAGCGCCTGCGCGAACATCGACATACCGATGACGATCGAGGCGGCGTTGGTCAGCAGGACCCGGGGGCGGGCGGTGACCCGCAGGTCGACCAGCGGATCACGCGAGCGCAGCTCCCACGCGCCCCACACCAGCAGCACCACCACCGCGGCGACGAACAGGGAGATCGTCGTGACGCTGGACCAGCCCCAGCTCGCGCCCTTCGATACGGCCAGCAGCAAACAGACCAGGGCAGCCCCCAGACCGAGTGCGCCGAGTAGGTCGAACCGGCCGCGTTCGGCCCGCGGCGGCGTCGACGGCACCACCGCGAAGATCAGCGCACCGGCCACCGCCGCCAGCCCGGCGACGCCCCAGAACAGGTACCGCCAGCTGCTGTATTCGACGACCGCGGCGGCCAGCGGGAGCCCGAGCGCGCCACCGACACCGAGCGAGGAACTGATCAGCGCGATACCCGAGCCGAGTTTGGCGGGCGGCAGGAGATCGCGCAGAGCGGCGATACCCACCGGGATCAGGCCCACGCCCATTCCCTGCAGACCGCGCCCGATCAGCATCGGCCACAGCGAAGAGGACACGGCGCAGATCACCGAACCGATGACGAGCGGGACCACCGATCCCACCAGCACGGGCCGCTTACCGAGCAGATCACCGAGCCGGCCGGCGACCGGCGTCGTCACCGCGCCGGCCAGCAGGCTCGCGGTCACCACCCAGGTCGCGTTCGAGGGTTCGGTGTTCAGGATCTCCGGTAGCTGCCCGAGCAACGGCATCACCAGGGTCTGCGTCAACGACGCCACGATCCCGGCGTATGCGAGCACCGCCAGTACCGCCGCGGGGCGGACGACGGGTTCGGGTTTGGTCACGAGCGTGCTCCTCGATATTCGAAAGTCAGCCGATGTGCATAGTACACATAACATGCATGATGCAATCCAGCCAATTCGCGTGCGTGAACATTTCGCTGAGGGAGCGGAACGCGCTACCGAGTCGCACCGCAGCGGCAGCGCGTGATACACGGCCTCCACACGCGCGAAAGACCTCGAGAATCGCCGCCGGTCGATCGCGTCGACCGCGATCGACCGGCATGCTCCCGGATCCGCAACGGTCGCGGCGGCCACGGGCAGGACGCCTGTGCCCCAGCCGGTCTACCCACGGATTCGCTCCCGGATCGCCTCCGTACTGCACCATTGGAACCTGTGCAGTACACGCTCGCCGATATCCTGCCGTCCGTCACCGCGTCGTTCGGGTTCGACGCGCCCGACCCACTCGGCCTCACCCTCAACCGGGACGTCGTGCTGCTGCTGATCGACGGTCTGGGCGCCGAACTACTGGCACGCCACCGTGATCTCGCCCCCACACTGGCGGCGCACGTCACCACCACGCTCACCGCCGGATTCCCGGCCACCACCGCCACCAGCCTCACCAGCTTGGCGCTCGGCGCGCCCTGCGCCACACACGGCATCATCGGCTACAGCTTCGCCGTGCCCGCCGCCGCCGACGGCCTGCGGCTGTTCAACTCCTTGCGCTGGCGATTCGACTCCGCGACCGGCGACGACGCGCGCGAGACCTATCCGCCCGAATCGGCGCAACCGCACCGGAGCCGCTTACAGGACCTCGCCGCGCGCGGCGTGGAGCTGCACTATGTGGTCCCGGAGTACCAGGTGCGCTCCGGTCTGACCCGGGCATCGTTCCGCGCACCGGGGACACTGCACCCCGCCACCACTCTCGACGAACTCCGCGCCGGAATCCTGGCCGTCGCCCGTCATCCGGGCACGCGATCGCGCTTCGCCTACGCCTACTTCCCCGACCTCGACTCGACCGGCCACCTGCACGGACCCGAATCACCCGAGGCACTCGCGGTCCTGCGGGATATCGACGGGTTCGTGGCCGGACTGCTCGGCGAACTGCCCGGCACCTGCACACTGCTGATCACGGGTGACCACGGGATGATCCACGCGGACCACGCGGTCGACCTCGACGCGTCCGAGGTGCTGCACCGCGACGTAGCCCTGATCGCGGGCGAGGCCCGGGTTCGCCACGTCTACCTCCGGCACACCGCCGCACGAGCCGACGCGCTGGCGACCTGGCGGGAGCGGCTGGCGGGGCACGCCCAGGTGGTGACCCGTGAGCAGGCCCTCGACGAACACTGGTTCGGTCCCACTCCGCCCACCCCGGTGATCGCGAACCGGATCGGGGATCTGCTCGCCGTCGCGGCGGGCCGCACCGTACTGGTGCGACCGGAGCACGAACCGCTGGAGTCGGCGATGTCCGGCCACCACGGCGCCCGGACACCGGACGAACAACTGGTACCGCTCATCATGTCGCGCTGAGATCAGCGGATACGCGCGGATCGATTGTGCCGCCACCCGGGTGGCGGCACGCGCGCTTTCACCCGCGCCCGTACCGCGGGCGGGCACTCGGGTCGCGTCAGAAGCGTCCGCCGCGGCTGATCCGCCGCGATCCGCCCGACCCGCCGAAGGACCCGGCCCGGTACCCGCCGTGGTGACCGTGACCGCCGCCCATCCCACCGCGCAGCATGCTGTCGATGAGGATGCCGCCCAGGATCGCGCCCGCCTGCGCCCCACCCGTCGGCGGCCGCCGGACTTCCCAGGTCTGCACCCCGGCCTGCGCTTCCTGCAATGCGCGACCACCGAGATCGGCGGCCCGGCGCGCATGATCGAGCGCGGCGGCCGGGTCCGCGGTGCGCAGCCGCTGCGCCTCGTCGAGGTGCCGCTGAGCCTCCGAGAGCCGGGTGCGGGGCATCGCGTCCATCGCGCCCCGGCGGGTGGCGATGAAATCGCCTGCCATCCGGACCCGGGTGGCCGCGTCGCCGAGCGTCTGGTCCAGCCGGCGCGCCAGGTCCGCGGCCGCCGTCTTCCGGGCCCCGGCCGCGGCGAGCGCCCGATCCAGATCCCCGTCGGCGGCGACCGCCTCGTGGTACACACCGAGCGGGTCGGCCGCGGCGGCGGTATCCGCACGCGCCAGCACGTCCCGGGCGGCGGCGACGGCCGTCGCCAGTTCCGGGCCGCCGTGCTCGGTCAATTCGGCGGCGGCGGCGAGATCGCCGCGCAACTCGTCGAGGACGGCGGGCAGGCCCGCCCGCGCCTGCTGGATATGGGCCGCGGCGCCGTCCACGGCGTCGAGCAGGGTGCGGGCCTGGCCGATCGCGCCCTCGGCGGCCCGGATATCGGCGACCGCCCCGCCCTGTTCACCCACCGGCCGGGCGATTTCCCGCCGACCGTCGTCGACGCAGTCGTCGGCGAAAGCGATCCGCTCGCGAGCCATGGTGACGTTGTCGGCGATCGGTGCGAGCACACTGGCCGGATGGATGCTCGCCAGCCGGGCCAGTTCGGCTTCCGATGCCGGGGTGCGGCCGGTGAGGTCGATGATATCGCGGGTCAGCGCGTCCAGCCGGGGTCCGGCATCGATGAGCAGATCGCGCATCGCGTCGAACTCGGCGACGCGGGCGTCGAGTTCGCGGTCGGCGCGACCGGCGGTGGTGATGAGATCGATCAGCAGGGTGCGCTGTTCGTCGGGTGTTTCCGGGATGGCGTCGTCGAGCCGCTGCCGGATCGTGAACGCCTTCGCGGTGGCGGCTCGCGCGTTCTCCAGCGCGGTACGGAAGGGCAGCACCGCCGGATCACCGAACTCCCCGACGGCCAGTTCCAACTCCTCGGCACTGGTCCGTACGGCATTGTCGAGTTCGACGAGGATCTCCCGCGACCGCGCGTGCAGCGCCTCGAGCGGTAGCGCCGCGAGGGCGGCGGGGTCGGTCGGATCGGTCTGCCGGGCCTGTTCGAGTTCGGCCCGGTCCCGGGCCCGGCGCCGGTAGCGCTGATACAGCAGCAGACCCCCCACGGCGAGCACGATGAGCGCACCGATGAGCAGTACGGGACCCGTGCTCACTCCGCCCCCGCTCATTGCCGAACCGATCCCCTGAGCCGCGACGACACCCGCGTCGGCCCACCGGCTGTCGCGCAGCGCGGGTTCGACCCGGTCGGCGAGCAGCCGGTCGATCTCGGATTCGCTGACCCCGGCCGGGCGCTCACCGTAGAAGGCGTAGGCGCGATCCCGGGTGGCCACCGCCAGCAGCAGATCCCGGTTTCCGAACCCGGATTGCCGAGAGGTCCGCGCGGCCCAGTCCTGCGGGCTGTCACCGGCGAAATCGTGCACATAGGCGACCCAGAGCCACACTTTGTGATCGGCGTAGAGAGTATCGACCGCCGCACGCACGCGCTGGGCGTCACCGGCGTCGAGCGCACCGGCCGAATCGGTGACGTAGGTGTCCATCCGGGTGGGCTGCTCCGCCGCCGCGCCCGGCGCCGCCACCGCGGTGACGTACAGGAGGCCGAGCACGAACCACGCGATCCGGCGCAGCGGATTATTCGAGGTCGGCATGTCACCGAATGTAGCGTGCGCGAGTCACCGGCCGGCCTCTCCGACCCGGACGGTTCGCAGAAGTCCAGCGATCTGAACGTCGCCATGCGCCGGGCGGTCGTGAACGCGCTGGATTTCCTGGAACAGGAGAAGGGTATGGATCGCGCCACCGCGTACGCCTATCTCTCCGCGGCGGCGGACTTCACCGTCTCCCAAGTGGGGGACCGTACCGTCGGCGTGCACGGCCAGATCTACAAATCCCACTTCGCCTGACATCGGGGGCGGTGCCCGATGTTCCGGCCGCGCCCCCGGCGAGCCGGACGGGCTCCCGGCCTGGTGGTCGAGGCCGGAAATCTGTTGCCCGCGGCCCGGCCACCGCCGCACGATGGGACCGTGCCGACCTTCGCCGATTTCGACCGTCGCCACTACCGAACGGTCGATGTGGCAACCGGTTACGACGGATGGGCACCCACCTACGAGCAGACCGTGCTCGACGATATGGGTCTCGCGCTGCTCGACCGTCTGCACCGGCGGGCATGGCAGCAGGTGCGGTGGGCAGCCGATCTGGGTCGCGGCACCGGCCGCACCGCGGCCTGGCTGCCGCCCGGCCGGCATCGGGATCCGCCGGCCGGGCGGTGCCTATCGGCGGATCAGCGGGTGACGGTGACGCTCACTCCCGGCGGTGCCGCGATCGGCTGGTCGATGATGACCGACAGGGTCGATCCCGGCTGGTCGGCGGCGCGGCCCGCGTACTCGGTGATGCTCTCGCCGAGACGTTGTTTCGCGTCCGGGGTGAAATTGGGCGGCAGTGCGCCGAGCAGCGGGCCGAGGTTCAGGTCCTCGACCGCCCGTGCTTCCGCGTCGGTCAGGTGCACGGTGACGGCTTCCTCGGATCGATCGACCGACAGCGCCGAAGCCGAACCGCTCCCGAGAACGAGACAGCCGGCCGAGACCGCGAGGACGGTCAGTGGAAGGTGGAATCTCATGGATATCTCCTGTTGTAATCGTCTGATCGTGGGTGTCCGATGTGCTCTTGTGCCGCCGTGTGCGGCAGTCGGCAGGGCCCTCGTCCACTCGGACGACCGCAGGCCGAACCGGATTCTCGTGCGGTGTGTTCCTTTCTGCGGGACCCGGCGCGGGGCCGGCGTGCCTGTTTCCGGACCGCTCCACCGACGCCTTTCGGGTGCGCGCAGACCACCCCGCCGGATACTGCGCGGCAGCGAGCGTGGGGAAACGGTTGCCAGGAACGGATCGGTGCGCGGCGGCCGGACCGCGGCACACTTTCGACTCCCGGTAGCCCCCGGCCCGCCCCTGGCAGGAGACGGACCGGCTCCCGGGGCCACTCCACGGCACGCGCAGCACCTCGCACAGCTGTCTCAGGAATCCGCACGGCCTCCATCGGGGCAGCTCTCACCGGCCGGCGGGGATCGGCCCGCCGGCTCGGCATAGGTCTGTCACCTCCGGCAGACGCAGAGGTGCAGCAGAATCTCTTCCCCGGCCGCGGCCGCAGCGGGCGCCGGTAGCGCCGACGGCGATATGCGGCGCGTGTAAACCAGCAGCCCCACAACGAGGCCCATGAAGAGCAGTGCGGCAGGCCACAGGTCGTCGAACCGGGGCCGCGGTGCCGCGGCACGTGCGCAGGCATAGCGGCAGTGCACGGACTGCCCGCCCGTCTCACTCGGCCGCTCGACCTCGGTTTCGGCCGAATTGTGCACCGCGACCAGGGAAGACACCAGCGAGACATAGGTGGTCTCACGCGGATCGACCAGCTGGCCGTCGCGGACCTCGAGCGTCAGCACCACGGCGGCGAAGACGAGCACGAGCACCCGCACCAGCTCCGGCGCTCGCGCGATATGCCTCACAGTCGCCGATACTAACCGACGCCACCCGTGCCCGATTTCTCCGGTTCTCCTCGAACCTGGGAACGAATTCGACTATGCCGCAACAGCTACCATTTCGGCTCAAGGCCCGGACACCGGCCGCTCCGAATCGAGCACCGCCGATACGCCCTGCGGAAATCGCCCGCCGGGACAGGCGGCCATCACCACCCGTTCGTACCGCGCACTGCCTGCGCAGCGAGCGGCACCGCCGCTCATGCCTGGGCGGCGAAGCCACCGTCCTCCGCTACCGGCCCGGCAGACCCCGTCGCTGCGCTTCCCGATTCACCGGCTTCGTCCGCCACCCGGAAAATGTTACACAGCCGATATACAGCAAACGCCTTGGCAAACATTCAGCACGGACGATACTCGGAGCATCGCACGTCGGAAGCGCGCCGGCCCCGACAGCGAACCGGATTGCTACAACCACCGGGCCGGAGGGCACGCAGGACACATATCCACTTCAACCCGAGATCGCCGTCTGCCAACCGCCGCGTTCTCCGAGGCCATCGGAGCCGGACCGCAGCGGCGATCCGATCCATCCCGCCGATGATCGATTGCTTCCGGCTGCACGGGTCGACCGACCGGACAGCCGGCAAATCATCACCCATCGGCACAGTTCACAAGTAGTAAGAGAATTACATGCTTTCGACAACAGCTGTTCGATCGACACTCCTGGCAGCGCCAGAAGAGTTCCCCTGGGATCGCTTCCAGATGTACAACACCTTGATGGGAATTTCGGCAGGCGTATCCCTTCTATTGGTTGTCTCGCTGGGGCGAAAAATCCTGGAAGGAAAACCTTCGGACTTCGACGGATACGCGTTGGCCCTCGGAATCAACGGCGCATTGCTGACGTTTCTCGGTGGGCATATGACCGTCGAATGGCCGTTTTCGGTCGTCCCCCAGGCGAATATAGTTTTCGGCGAAGGGTCGCTGGCTCTCGGCGTTCTCCTGCTGGCCGCCGCGTTCTATCTGTGGAAGATCCGATCGCGGGCCGGGGGCGAAGACATCGCGAGCCTTTTCACGACGATGAGACCGGTGTCCTACCTGGTCGCCGCCGTCGGCGCGGGAATGGCCGCGATCGGAGTCGCCGGTATCAAGTACCAGCTGTTCGGCGCCCCGCCGGAAGAGCCCATCACCGGTCGATTCGCCGATTCACCGATGGTGGAGTCGGTATTCATCTCGACACTGTTCTTCCTCATCGCGGCAGGAGCCGTCCTGACACCGGCGTTCACCAAGAACAGCAATCGAGTGGTGGGTCTTGTCATAGCGATATGTTGGTGCCTCTCGGGCACCGCCTGGATAGTGTTCTCCGTACTGAACTACTTCACCCATATCGGCCTCATCATGAACACGTCCTAGACGTATCCGGTACAGACACCGCGCGAATACCGACCGCAGAGCTCGTCTTTCCGGTCGCGCACCGAGCCGACCGCGTCATGCCGATGGCCGGAGACAGGGCCGTCGAGAAGGACCCGAGCTCGGCTCGGGTCCTTCTCGATATTGTGAACACCGGGCGGGCGACCACCCGCCCGGCTCAGCTCACCAGGAGCTCTTGTGCACGCCCGGCAGCTCGCCGCGGTGCGCCATTTCGCGCAGGCACACGCGGCACAGGCCGAACTTGCGGTACACCGCGTGCGGCCGGCCGCAGCGCTGGCAGCGAGTGTAGGCGCGGACAGCGAACTTCGGCTTGCGGTTGGCCTTGTTGACCAGTGCTTTCTTGGCCATGTCTCAGTTCTCCTTGAACGGGAAGCCGAGGTGCTTCAGCAGGGCACGGCCTTCTTCGTTGTTGGTGGCGGTGGTGACAACGGTGATGTCCATACCGCGCGGACGGTCGATCTTGTCCACATCGATCTCATGGAACATCGACTGCTCGCTCAGGCCGAACGTGTAGTTGCCGTTGCCGTCGAACTGCTTGGGCGACAGGCCGCGGAAGTCGCGGATACGGGGCAGGGCGATCGAGACCAGGCGGTCCAGGAACTCCCACATCCGGTCGCCGCGCAGGGTGACCTTGGCGCCGATCGGCATACCCTCACGCAGCTTGAACTGCGCGATGGACTTGGTGGCCTTGCGGATCTGCGGCTTCTGGCCGGTGATCAGGGCCAGGTCGTCGACCGCGCCGTTGATCAGCTTCGCGTCCCGGGCGGCGTCGCCGACACCCATGTTCACCACGACCTTGACCACGCCCGGGATCTGCATGACGTTGGCGTAGTCGAACTCGTTGTTCAGCGCGTCCTTGATCTCGGCACGGTAGCGCTGCTTGAGCCGGGGCTGCACTTTCTCGGAGGTGGTCATATCAGATGTCCTTCCCGTTCTTACGGGAGATCCGAACCCGCTTGCCGGTTTCTTCGTCGGTGCGGTAGCCGATCCGGGTCGGGTTACCGTCCGAGTCGACGACCATCACGTTGGACACGTGGATGGGCGCTTCCTGGGTCACGATGCCGCCGGAGGAGGCGCCACGCAGGTTCGCGGAGTTCGCGACGTGCTTCTTGATCCGGTTCACGCCCTCGACCAGGATCCGGTTGTCCTTCGGGAAGGCCTGGATGACCTTGCCCTTGGCACCCTTGTCCTTACCCGAGACGACGAGCACGGTATCGCCCTTGTGCACCTTCATGTCAGAGCACCTCCGGGGCCAGCGAAACGATCTTCATGAACTTCTTGTCGCGCAGCTCGCGCCCGACCGGGCCGAAGATGCGGGTGCCGCGCGGGTCGTTGTCCGCCTTGATGAGCACAGCGGCGTTCTCGTCGAAACGGATGTAGGAACCATCCGGACGGCGCCGTTCCTTGGTGGTGCGCACCACGACGGCCTTCACCACGTCACCCCGTTTGACGTTGCCGCCGGGGATGGCGTCCTTCACAGTGGCGACGATGACGTCGCCGATACCGGCATAGCGGCGCGACGAACCACCGAGAACGCGGATGCAGAGGATCTCCTTGGCACCCGTGTTGTCGGCGACGCGCAGCCGCGACTCCTGCTGAATCACTTCAGCCTCCTCGACCTGGACGATAAGCACGCCGGATTGCCGACCCGACGGGCATGGTCTGTCACCACCCGAACGCGCGCCTACCAGCGGTTCTGTACGATCTCGACGATCAACCACCGGGGGTTCGCGGCCGAATCGC
Organism: Nocardia grenadensis NBRC 108939; assembly: GCF_001613445.1. Taxonomy (GTDB): domain Bacteria; phylum Actinomycetota; class Actinomycetes; order Mycobacteriales; family Mycobacteriaceae; genus Nocardia; species Nocardia grenadensis. The sequence goes on along the minus strand of NZ_BDCJ01000006.1, from coordinate 371,525 downwards.
GGGCACCGGGCCCGCAGGCAACCGGTCAAGGATAGCGAATCCCCAGCTCAACCCGAAATCGGGGTTGCGTTCATTTGCGCGCCTCCGGCGCGCGGGTCGGGGGCCCTGTGACCCCGGTTCTTCACACCGGCGCTCAGTCGTTGCGCTCTTTCGCTCTGTCGCTCCAGAACCGGGGGGCGGGCCCCGACCGCTGAGGCAGACCATCCGGAGCAGACAGCAGAGGAATGCTGTCGTGCACCTCGATCGGTCCGGGGAGGCTCACCACACTGTCGATGCTCGATCGCCGCCGACCGGTGGACGGGTCCGGGCAGCATGCGCTCGGTCGCTCCGAAACCGGGGCAGGTCGCACCGCTCAGGCCGCGCCGTGTTGCCCGGCGCGACGCGGGGGTGGGGCGCCGGTAGCCTCATGGGGCCGGTTCGCCTAGAAGAGGTGCGGGGTCTCGCATCGGGGAGAGGTTTCGTTGAAATCATCGGATCGTCGATTGGTGCTCGATCGCCGTGGGTTCCTCGTCGCGCTGGGGCTGGCGCCCGCGGCCGCGTGGCTGGCCTCCTGCTCCGAGGCCACACCCATCAAGCTGGTGACCGTCGATATGAGCGGTTCCGATCCGGCGATCCGGCCCCAGGACGATCTCTACCGGCACGTCAACGGTAAATGGCTGCGCGAATACCAGTTGCCGCCGGACAAGACCTCCTACGGGGCGTTCAGTGAGGCCGGGGAACGCACCCAGCAGCAGTTGCGGGAGATCATCGAGAGCATCAGCGACCCGGAGGACGGGACCGAGGCCCAGCAGATCCGCGACCTCTACGACGCGCGGATGGACCTGGACGAGATCGAACGGCTGGGTCTGACGCCCCTGGACTCGATGTTCGCCGAGATCGAGGACGCGAAGGACAAACCGGCCCTGGCCGAGGTGATGGGCCGGCTGCCGATCGGCGGGTTGATCGGTATCGGGGTGAGCATCGACCAGAAGAATTCCTCCGCCCATATCCCCGCTGTCGGCCAGTCCGGATTGGGCCTGAACGAGCAGTACTATCGCGATCCGCAGTTCGCCGAGGAGCTGGCCGGTTACCGGACATATCTGGAACGCCTGGCCAAGGCTGCGGATATGCCGGACCCCACCCGGGTGGCCGGGCGGCTGCTGGATCTGGAGAAGCGGATCGCCGCCGCCCATTGGGACAATGTGCGCAACCGCGACGCGGCGGCCACCTACAACGTCTTCGATTGGGACAAGGCCACCGCCCTGGCTCCGGAATACGACTGGGACCCGTGGCTGCGCGGTATCACCGACCGGCCCAGGGATCTCTTCGCGAAGGTGGTGGTGAACCAGCCCTCGTTCGTCACCGAGGCGGGCAAGATCTGGGCGACGACCGATATCGCTATCTGGCGCGACTACTTGAAGCTCGCCGTGCTCAAAACCTACGCGAACGTGCTGCCCGAGGAGATCTCCGACGCCAATTTCGATTTCAACGGGCGGCTGATGTCCGGGCTGAAACAGCGGCCCGAACTCTGGAAATCGGCCGTCGGCTCGGTGGACAGCAACTTGAGCGAACAGCTGGGCAAGCTGTACGTGGACAAGCATTTCCCACCCGAGGCCAAGGAACGGGTCGAGGCGATGGTCGACGATCTGATGGCGGCCTACCGGGAGAATTTCACCAATTCGACCTGGATGTCCCCGGAGACCCGCCGGGCCTCGATCGAGAAACTGGAAAAGATCGGCACCAAACTCGGGTACCCGGACAAATGGGTGGACTATTCCGGGCTGAAGGTCACCCGCGGCAAGCTGATCGAATCCCTGCGCGCCATCAACGATTTCGAGGTGAAGCGGTCCTTCGACCGACTGGGGAAACCGGTGGACAAGGCCGAGTGGAGTGCCTCACCGCAGACGGTGAACGCCTACTATTCCGCCACCAACAACGAGATCGTCTTCCCCGCCGCGTTCCTGCAGCCGCCGTTCTTCGACAAGGACGCCGAGATGGCGGTGAACTACGGCGGGGTCGGGGCGGTGATCGGGCACGAGATCGGGCACGGTTTCGACGACCAGGGTTCGAAGTTCGACGGGGACGGTAACCAGCGCGACTGGTGGACCCCCGCCGACCGGGATGCCTTCGACGCCAAATCCCAGGCGCTCATCGAGCAGTACAACGCCCTGGTCCCCGAGGGGCTGTCGCCGGAACAGCATGTGAACGGCGCGCTCACCGTCGGCGAGAACCTGGCCGATCTGCGTGGGTTGCAGATCGCGCTGGCGGCCTACCGCATCGCCGAGCAGCGTCAGGGCGTCACGAATCCCGATTACCACACCATGTTCAATTCGTATTCGCGGATCTGGCGCTCCAAGCAGACCCCCGAGGTCACCGAACGGCTGCTCGCCGGCGATACCCATTCTCCGGACGAGTTCCGGGTGAATCAGGTTGTCCGCAATATCGCCCAGTTCTACCGAACCTTCGGTGTGGTGGAAACGGACAAACTCTTCCTGCCCGAGGACCAGCGAATCGAACTGTGACCCGTCCGGGGAGCGATCCGTCCGCTCCCCGCAATTCTCCCTGAACAGCATTGATATCCATTCCGACGAATCAGGCAGGCGAACCCTCCGAGCTGGTGGAACTCGTCAGCCCACCCGCTGTTCGGGGCGGCTCACGCCGCCACGAAAGCGAAAACAATCAATCCGAACCAGGCCAGAACGATTCCCACCCTCACGAGATCGAGGCTAACTCGCCAGTGGGAATATCGTCGCGAAGAGAGGCACTTGTTTGGCGTCGCTGTCCCGGTGACGATTGTGGGACACAACATCCTCAGCGTATGCCCGCATTTCCGGGAGCTCCCGGTGTTGCAGATACGTGCCGAAATCAGTGTTCCCGGCCAGTAATTGATCGACCTTCGCCACGAACGCATGAACCTCCCGATCTTCGGGAGACATCAGTGCGGTGTCGCGTTGCAGCTGGGACTGCAATGCTTCGTGGACGATCCGAGGGGCCGCACTGGGCGCAGCGTCCAATGTCGCTGTCACCGTGGTCGCGAACCAGTGACTTATCCGATCCTCCGCGGACAGGTCTCGGCCGATATAGCTGTTCAGGAGCTGATGGGCCTCGCGGCGCTGGTACGGCGCGACGACGTCGTCCAAGAAGTACTGGTGAAACGTTCGCGAGCCGATCTCGGGCAGAGAGACATCAGCGAGATATCGCGTCCGCAGGAACTCCGGGGATTGGTTCTGCTGCCCGCGGCAGAGCGGATAGTGCGAGGTGTACAACCCATCTCTGGGGATTTGGTTGAAACGCACCTGCTCCACAGGCGACAGGACTTGCCGCATCAGCTCGAGGTCGGCATCGAGTATCGGTCTCGCCCCGACCGGCGCGAGATACCCGAACTGGGGGAACTCGTCGAGGGAAAAGTGGCGGGCGATCCGGCCGATCGGGCCGGCCCGAGACGCCGTGTCGGTTCCGCTGGGCCGGACCGGCTCGCCTATCGGCAGGGTTCGAAACTTCCAGATGGGTAGCATCTCGCCGGTCAACCGAGGGCGCGGTTGCATCAACAAATGAGGTCCTGGCGTCGCATTGGTCAGGCGAAGCGCCGTTTCCGCCTCCAGCGAGGCCAGGGTGAGCGTGGAGAGGGATGAGATGCGGGGGCTGTTCTCGGTGAGCCACTCGCGTTCCCACGCGTAATGCCGCGGGCCGTCGATCCACGCCGCACCGACCGGTTCGCCGGGCGCGGGCGCGGGACGCTGAGTGATGTATTCCGAACCGGGATAGCGCCGCAGCTCCGCTTCGATATCAGTGGCGTGCCGATTCGAGACCGTGCCGCCGAAGGCATCTGATGGTGACCGAGCCGCAGGATCCCCTGTTCGCCCGGCTTCGCCCCTCCGATCGGTCGGCCGCAACTCAGCACGCAGGAGTCCGGCCGCCGTACCGTCGGTCCGGTCGGCCACCCGGCTGACGTCGTGCGCGGCGTGCGCAACGCCTCTGGTAGGTGATTCGTGCACGCGGGTGTAGTCGTCCGCGAGCTTGCGCATCTTCTGGAGAAGTTCCGCTGCCACTACATTCCAGGACTGCGGCCTGGTCACGATCGGTGTTCCTCCTTTGCCCCCGCCGACTACGATCGGCAATTCTATGGGGCACAATCGAGATCTCGATAATCAAGGGCGAGGAGCCCGGTGGGCGATACGACGGTCTGGGCCACGACCGAGCCAACCGAGATGCCCGGCACAGCTGCAGAGTTGTCCGACGATCAGCTCGACCACGACGATCTGGTGCGCTGTATCGGCGCGAATGTTATTTCTTATGTGCTTATCACACTCACGCGTCGACAATAATCACGGCGCGTTGATCCGGAGTTCAAGAAAGGGCGCCCTGAGCGACTGGGGTAAGAATGCGCAGTTGCAAGAGTACCCTTGGGCGACTGTGTCTATATCGTCGTTTCCCGTCGCTGAAAATCGATGACGGCGGGCCGGGAGTCGTATCGCAGGGCGGGGTTGCAGTTGCGGACCGTAGAGAAGACGGGATCGAGCAGGGGTTCTAGTCTGAGAATCTCGCGAAAGGGACCGCGGGCCCAGTAGCCCACCCGGCGCCCTTTCCTTCCCAGAGTTCAGCTCTCGGCCGCCTTGCGGTAGCCGCGGACGGCCAGCGCCCCGAACACCGCGACCATGCCCACCGCCCAGGCCACGGTCTGCGCCAAAGGCGTGGCGATCGGCCCGCCCAGCAGGAAGCCGCGCATGGTCTCGATGGCACAGCTCATCGGTTGTCCCCGCACGATGGGCTGCAACCAGCCCGGATAGTTCGCCAGCGGAACGAAACCGGAATTGAAGAACATGCCGACCAGCACCACGATCGCGAACACCTGCACGGCCTGGCCACCGGCCCGGCTCACGCCGACCGCGACCACCAGCGGGGTGAAGCCGGCGACCACGATCACCGGGATCGCGATCACGCCGAGTGCCCCGACCCAGCCATTGTCGAACCGCAGCCCCAGCAGCACCCCGACCACGACCACCAGCAGGGTCGCGACCGCGGCCCGCGCGCATTCGGCGAGCAACCGGCCCAGCAGCGCACTCGCCCGGTGCACCGGCAGCACCCAGAACCGACGCAGCAAACCGCTCTGCCGCTCCCCGAACAAGGATTCCCCGGTGCCCATGGCGCCGTACATGGCACCCGCGACGGCGATCAGAGGCACGAAACCGTACAGCGGTTCCGCGTCGCCGGGCACGCCGAGCGTACGGCTGAGCACCAGTTCGAACATGAGCAGCAACAGGATCGGCAGTACCAGCGTGGTGGACAGCACCTCCTGCTGGCGGCTCCAGCGCCGCAGCAGCCGCCCGGTCTCCACCAGCGCCTGATCCAAGAATGTGGTCACTGCCGCTTCCTTTCCGCCCATACCGCCAAGGCCGCGCCCACCACCAGCAGACCCGCGACCCAGGTCACGGCCACCGGTAGTCCTTCCGTATACCGTCCGTCGGCGAGCCCGCGCAGCGCGTCGGCCACCCGGGAGACGGGTTGGTGACGTACGAACGGCTGGATCCAGCCCGGAAAACCCTCCGCCGGGACGAAACCGGTGGAGATCATGACCAGTAGCAGCTGCGGTACGAACAGCACCGTGGCACCCACCTGCGGATTGGCCGTCGCGGTCCCGAGCGCGTCGGTGGCCAGCATCATCGCCACTCCGAGGCCGAGCACCAGCGCCAGGAACACCAGGGCGGGGACGACACCGTGGAAGCGGAAGCCGAACAGGGTCCCGATCACCAGCGCACCGCAGATCGCGGTGATCGCCCGCGCCAGATTCGCCGAAACCCGCGCGGCGGGCGGCACCCACGGCACCACCGGCATGGCCCGCAGCCGGGTACCCATACCGCCGGCCACCTCCCGGGCCGCCCGGTCGGCGGCGAACATGGAGCTGAAGAACATGGCGTGTACCAGGATCAGCGGCAGCAGGTACTGCGCGTAGTCGACACCGCCCGCCTCCACCGATTTACGTAGCGGCACATAGAAACAGACGAAGAAGGTCAGCGGCGCGGCGAAGGCGATGACCAGGTCGCCCTCGCGTACCGCGGCCCGGATGGACCGCTCGCTCAGTGCCGCCCACTGCATACCGGGCGGGACGTTCAGATCCTCCACCGGCGGCCGTCCGAGGGTCGAGGCCACCATAACGCCGTGTCCATCGGGCCTGAGCGGCCCTGCGTGGTCACGCTCCGCTACCGCCTCCGGGCCCGGCCCGCTCATGCCGGGACCTCTACCGCTTCGGCTTCCTCGCTGCGCGTGGTGAGGCGGATGAACACCTCGTCCAGCGACGGCCGTCGCAGCGCTATATCGATCAGTTCGATATCGGCCTCGGTGAGCCGGGCCAACGCGGCGGTCAGGGTGGCGGCGCCGTCAGGTGCGGGCAGCGACACCCGGTCGGCGGAATCGGCGACCGTGCACTCCGACAGCGGCGCCAGCGCGGCCACCACGGCCGGCACATCGCCGGGATCCACCGGCACGACCTCGCAGTAGCTCGAACCCGAACGTGCTTTGAGCGCATCGGCGGTGCCCTCCGCGATCACCGTACCCTTGTCGACCACGATGATGTTGTCGCTCAGCGCATCCGCTTCCTCCAGGTACTGGGTGGTGAGCAGGATGGTCACCCCCTGGGCCGCGAGCTCGCGCACGAGTGCCCAGAGCTGCTGCCGGCTCACCGGGTCCAGGCCGGTGGTGGGTTCGTCGAGGAACACCACCCGAGGTGCGCGCACCAGCCCACACGCGATATCGATCCGCCGGCGCATACCGCCGGAGTACTGCCCGACCCGCCGGTCGGCCGCTTCGGTGAGCGAGAAGCGTTCCAGCAGTTCGTCGGCGCGCTGCCGGGCGGCCCGGCGGCGCAGGCCGAGCAACCGTCCGAACAGCACCAGGTTCTCCCGGCCCGTGAGCATTTCGTCCAGCGCCGCGTACTGACCGGTGAGCATGATGGATTTCCGCACCTCGGCGGCGTCGCGGACGACGTCGTGCCCGGCCACCACCGCCCGGCCCGAATCGGGCCGGATCAGGGTGGACAGCACCGAGACCGTGGTGGTCTTCCCCGCGCCGTTGGGCCCGAGTACGCCGAGCACGCTCCCGGCCGGTACGCGGAAGTCGATCCCGCGCAGGGCTTTCACCTCGCCGAACGACTTCACGACGGACTCGACGACTATCGCGTCACCGGAATCCGACCGTTTCTCTGACATGGTGTTCTCTCTTTCGCTGTTCCCCGCCGCCGACCCGGCGACTTCGCGTTCACATCCGAAGCTGCCTACGCGTCGCGCACGGCGGCGAAAACACGCTGATCGAGCAGCGCCAGGGGATGGCCTGCCGCCGGCAGTACCACGGCCGGGCGCAGGCCCGAGGCCGTGAGCTGCCCCACCCATTCCGCTTCGGTCAGGAAGATCCGGTCGGTTCCCGCCCGCGCATCGGTCGCCCCCGCGTGCGGCTGCCCGGCCGCGGGCGACATCAGGAAGTGCACCGAGGTCAGCAGCTGGCTGTGCGCCACCACCGTCTCGATGAACACCACCGCGCCCCCGGGATTCAGCAGCTCGCGCAGTTCGCGCAGCGTATGGCCGATGTGATGCGCGTTGTGCAGCACATTCGAGGCGATCACGAGGTCGTGGCGCGGCTGCCGGGCGAGATCGGTGTTCATGTCCACGATGGCGAACCGCATCCACGGCCGATCGGCGAACCGCCGGCGGGCCGCGTCGAGGAAGAAATTCGAGACATCGGTGAAGTGGTACTCGACGGGCAGACCGGTGAGTCCGGCCACCACATCGTCGGTGGTCCCACCGACCCCCGCGCCCAGCTCCAGGATCCGCACCGGCGACCGGTCCGCGCGCAGGCGGGTGACCACCCCGGCGACGATCTCGCGGGCGGCGTGGTTGAGATAGCGGCTGATCGCGTTCTCGCGGTAGGTGGCCTCCGCGGTGAACATATCGCCGTCCGGGAACAGCAACTCCTGCACCCGCATCCGGTCCTGGACGAGTTCGGTGAGGTGTTCGTTGGTGCCGCCCAGGAAGGTGGCGAGTTGCGGTGCGTAGCCGAGATCGGTGCACGCCTGGACCAGTTCGTCGCGCGTCGTGGGCGGCAGCTCCCGCTCGTAGCGGTAACCGCTGTCCGGGTCACCGATCAGCGCGCCGTGGCGGGTGAGTTCCTGTAACCACTGCCGCAGCAGCCAGCGATGCCGGGTCGCGACCTTCAGCCGTTCGGTGATGTCCTCGACGCTGTGCACGGCCCGATCCCGCAGGACCGGTTCCACGGCGCGGAGCATGGCGCGCGCACCGAACAGATCGAGGTCGTGCCGGGCGGAGCGGAGCCGCTCGATATCCAGGTCCGCGGGAACTACCTGTTCGGCCGCCCACCGGGCCCGGGCGCCGAGATCGTCGGTGTCCAGGGGCGCGGCCGCCGGCTGCGCCGCGGCGGGTGGCGGTGCGGCGGGGGCCGGGGTCGCCGGCGCCGCGGTCGGGGGCTGCCCCGGCGCGGGCCGGTCCCCCACCAGCCGGACCACGTCGTCGAGCGTGGCACCGCCCACGAGGTCGCCGACCGGCAGTTCGTACCCGTATTCCTGGTGGACGCGGCGGCGCAGTTCCAGGGCCTGGAGAGAGTCCAGCCCGAGCGCGACCAGCGGTTTGGTCGTATCGATGGCGTCGAGATCGTCCTCGCCGAGGACCTGCGCGAACAGTTCCACGATCCGCAGAGCCGGGGAGACGAGCGCACCGGCGGCCGGGGCGGCGCGGTCCGGGGCCGGTTCCGGGGCGGCCGTGGTGGCCGCCGGGGTGGCCAATCCGGACAGCAGCGGCCCGTAACCGAACGCGCCGAACACCGCGCGGCCGCGGTCCCAATCGAAGGCGGTGATCACCGCGTTGCCGGGTAGTCCGCTCAGGCCCAGCGCGATGGCATCGGCCGACCGCATCGGCAGGTATCCGACCTCGGCGAGGGTCGCGGTATCGGAGGCTCCCACACCTTCGTGGACCGCCCACTGGCCCCACTGCACCGATACGCAGTCCACACCCGCGGCACGTAACCGGTAGGCGAGAGCGTCCAGCATGCGGTTGGCCGCCGAGTAGACGACGGTGCCGCGACCGCCCAGGGTGGCGGCCAGCGAGGAGCACAGCAGCACCCGGGCAGCCGCGGCCAATGGGAGCGCGTCGAGCACATTCGTGAGGCCACCGACCTTGGCCCGCAGCAGTTCGACCACCTGCGCGTAGGTGAGCTCGGTGAGTTCGATGCCCTCGATGCCCGCGTAATCGGCGGCGGCGTGAAGTACGAAATCCGCCGGGGTGGAGCCGAATTCGGAAACCAGGGCACCAACAGCGGCCGGATCACCGATATCGGCGGACAGGACCCGCACAGTGGCGCCGGTCGCTCGGATCGGCACCAGTTTGCGGGTCACCTCCGCCGTTTCGCCCGAGCGGCACACGAGTGTGATCCGCCGGGTGCCGGCCCGCGCGAAATACGCGCAGAATTCGAGGCCGACCTTGCCGGTGCCACCGGTGATCAGCACATTGTCCGGGACGGCGCCGGGGCCGGCGGCGGGCTCGGCCTCGGTCAGCCGCTTGGCGTACAGGTTGCCGTCGCGTACCGCCAGTTCGGATTCGTCCGCGGTGTGCAGGGCCGCGAGCACCGCCCCGGCCGTCTCCGCCGTCGCGGCGGTGAGATCCAGGTGCCGGAAGGCGATACCCGCGTACTCGGCACCGACGGACCGGAAACCGGCCGCCGCGGCGGCGGGTACCGGATGCGGTTCGTCACCGGGTACCACCGCTTCGCCGCCCACGGTGACCAGCCAGAAGTCGGACACCGCGGGATCTGGATTCAGCCACCAGGCGCGGATGCCGAAGAATTCCGCGACCGCTTCGCTCATCTCCGCGTCCGCGGCCGCGGGCAGCAGGACGACCACGGCGTCGATACCGGCCGGGTCGCCGCCGGCCTCGGCGGTGAGGAGCCGGGCGGTCGCTCCGTAGTTCTCGGCCTGCGCACAGAGCGCTTCGGCCAGTTCGGCGCAGGCACCGGAGGCGTCCACCAGCCCGATGGTGCGCGGCGCGAGCAGTTTCCGGCGGGAAAGCCGGGCCCACTCCTCGACCAACAGCTGAGCGGGTATCACCGGTTCCGGGACCGGAGTCGCCGGCGCGGCGACCAGGTCCGCGACGACCGGACGGGGCGCCGGCGCGGGACTCGAGCCGAGCGTCAGCCACAGCCGCTGCCGGCTCATCCGCATATTCGGGAAATCCAGCAGCGGCGGGCGGGGTGTGCCGCCGGTATCGGTGGCCAGTGCCGACCACCGGTAGTGCTGATCGTGCACCGCCAGCGTCGCCAGGTTCCGGGTGAACAACGCGAGATCGGTGGCGGTCCGGTTCGAGGTGCCGGTGACCATGGTCTCGGCCGGGGCCGCCAGGGTCTCCAGATTCTCCCGCACCGGGAGCTGCAGGACAGGGTGTTCGGCCAGTTCCACGAACGAATCGGAGCCGGCCGCCACCGCGGCGGCGATCGCCCGGTCGAACCGGACGGTATTGCGCAGATTCCAGAACCAGTAGTCGTCCAGCGTCGACTCGGCCGGTAACGCCTCGCCCAGGGTGGCGCCGAACGCGGCGATCGGACTGTCGCGGAAGTACCGCTCGGTCAGCCGGCCCTCCAGACCCGCGCGCAGATCGACGCGCAGGCTGTTGACCATGCCGGTGTGCGCCGGATACCGGACCCGGATGACCCGCCCGAACCGCCCGGCCGCGGCGAGGGTATCGACCACCTCGCCGACCACCTCGCGATCGCCGGAGACGCCCACCATGCGCGGCGAGTTGACCACCGACACCTCGGCCCGGCCGGACCGCCGTGCGAGCAGGGCCTCGGCCTCCTCCCGGTCGGCCTCGACGACCGCCATCGCGTAGTCCTCGGGGGCGATCCGGTCCACCGCTTCGGCCCGCGCCCCGACGACCAGCAGCGCGTCCCGGCGCGTCATCTTCCCGGATACATAGGCCGCGGCGATCTCGCCCTGGCTGTGCCCGACCACCGCGGCGGGTTCCACGCCCGCCGCTTTCCACAGCGCCGCCAGCCCCGCCATCTGCAGGAACAACGCGGGCTGCACGACCCGCGCCGAATCGTCGGCGGCCACGGAATCGTCGAGCAGGTAATCCAGCGGCGCGGTCCCGAACAGTTCGGCGAACTCGGCGGCACAGCGGTCCACTTCCGCCCGATACGCGGGGGCCCGGTCGTAGAACACCGCGCCCATACCCGGTCGCTGGCCGCCCTGCCCCGGGAAGACGAAGGTGTGTTTGCGGGCGAGCACCGCGCTGCTGCGGACCACCGCGGGATGTTCCCGTCCGGCGGCGACCGCCGCCAGCGCCGCGGCCAGGGTCGCCCCGTCGTCCACCAGCGCCAGGGCCCGGTGCCGGCGCGCCACCCGGGTCCGGAAGAGCATATCGGCGATCTCGCCCGCGGTGACCCCGGTGTGTTCGCGCGCGTAGGCCCCGATCGCCGCCGCCTCCTCGCGCAGCAGATCCGGCGTATCCGCGGACAGCAGAACCGGAACGGACCCGTCGGGCATCCGATGGCTAGACATCGCCGTTCTCCTCACAGGCAGGCATCGCGATGATCGCGTGGGCATTGGCTCCGGCCGCGCCGAACGATGAGATGGCGCCGTAGCGGTAGCCGTCCACCGGTTTCCACGCGGTGAGTTCGGCGGCCAGCCGCAGACCGGTGCGCTCCCAGTCGACGCGGGTGGTCGGGGTGTCGGCGTACAGGGTGGGGGGAATCCGTCCGTGCAGGCCGGACAGCAGGAGTTTGGTCAGGCCGAGCATTCCGGCCGCGGCCTGGGCGTGGCCGGCGTTGGCCTTCACCGAGCCGAGCGGGGCGGACGAGCCCGCCGCGCCGTAGGTGTTCTGCAGCGCCCGGATCTCGACCGGGTCGCCGGCGCGGGTGGCGGTGCCGTGCCCCTCGATCATTCCCACCAGCGCGGGATCGATTCCGGCGGAGGCGATGGTTTTCCGGATCACCCGCTCCTGCGCGTCGGTCCGGGGCACCAGGATCGGTTTACCCGCGCCGTTGTGATTGTGATGGGAGGCCAGGATCCGGCCGTAGATCCGGTGCCCGAGTCGCCGGGCCCGCGATTCCGGTTCCAGTACCACCACGCCCGCACCCTCACCCCACAGCGTGCCGGACGCGTTATCGGCGTAGGAGCGGCAGTGACCGTCGGTGGACAGGGCATTGAGCCGGGAGAACTCGTAGAACGCGCCGGGCGATCCCATCACGCTCACCGCTCCGGCGAGTGCCCAATCACATTCACCGGCCCGGACGGCCGCGGCCGCCAGATGCAGCGCGGTCAACGACGAAGCACACGCCGAGTCGACATTCACCGAAGGCCCGATCAGCCCGAGACTGTGCGAGACCCGGCCCGATACGCCGAAGGTGCTGTAGCCGATGATCCGGTGACCGGAGTACTCGTGCACCGCGGACGCGCGCGGCCCGTACTCCATCGGTGAGGTACCTATGAAGACCCCGGCGTCCTCGCCGACGAGGTCTCCCGGGTTGATACCCGCGTTCTCCAGCGCCCGCCACACCGTGCGCAGCACCACCCGCTGCTGCGGATCCGCGGCGGTGGCGTCCCGTTTTCCGATACCGAAGACGGCGGGATCGAATTCGGCCGCGGTGTCGAGGAATCCACCGGCGTCGTTGACCGGGTTCCAGCCTTCGTGCCGGTCCAGCGAGAGCAGATCGTCGATATCCCAGCCGCGGTCACGCGGGAACGGGCCGATGAGTTCTCGTGATTCCACCAGCGCGTCCCACAGCGCGCGTGGTTCTTCGATACCGCCGGGCGCCTCGACCGCCAGGCCGGCGATGACGACGTGGTCGGTATCGGATTCCTGAGCCATTGCCGCTCCTCGTCTCATACGTTCGATCCGGAGCGCGCGCTCTCGGCCACCAGGTCGGCGAGGGCAGCGATATGGTCGTTCAGGTAGAAGTGGCCGCCGTCGAACACCGTGACCTCGACCTCCCCGCTGTGCTGCCGCCAACCGTTGAGGTCGGCGATGCCGACGATCGGGTCGCGGTCCCCGCCGATCGCGTGGATCCGGGTGGCGATCTCGATATCGGGGTCGCACCGGTAGGCGTCGGAGGCCCGGTGGTCGGCCTTGATGGCGGGCAGCGCCATGCGCATCAGTTCGCGGCTGGCGAGCACATCGGAGCCGGTGCCCTCGAGCGTCGCGAGATGGTCGAGCAGTTCGTCATCGTCGGTTGGAGCGGGTTTGCGGTGCTCGCCGCGACAGGGTGCGACGGCGGCCGAGATCACGACCTGGTTCACCGGCATCCCGGCCGCCTCGGCGAGTTGCACGAACTCGAAGGACACCAGCGAGCCCATACTGTGCCCGAACGTCACGAACGGCAGCCCGCGGTGGACCGCCGATGCCCGGAACTCGGCGAAGGCGCCGGCCGCGATATCGGCCAGCGAGGTGAGCGCCGGCTCGTTCGCCCGGTCCTGGCGGCCGGGGTACTGGAAGACAAAAACATCGAAATCCGCGCTGAACGCCTTGGACAGCGCTCGGTAGGCCGAGGCCCCCGATCCCGCGTGCGGAAAGATCAGCAACGGAATCGGCTCGGCCGCCCGGGATCTGTGGAATTTCCGGATCCACCCTGGACTCTGCATACGCTCACTCCGCTCTGGTTTCGATGTCGGCGCGGCCGGCGAATTACGGTGCCCGCCCCGGCCGCTCGGATCGGCCCCGGCGCATCCAGTGGCTTCCGCCGGGCGCTGTCTCGGGGCCGAATGGTGTTCGAGGTCAGGAAGTCTCACGGTTCCCCCGCGGCATGACCGGGCGAGTCCACAGCCGCCGCCAGTGCCGCCACGGCCCGCGACCACAACTCGGTCAGCCGGTCGATCTGGGCAGCGGTGAAGATCCCCTCGCTGAACCCCCATCGGGTCATCAGCTGTGGGCCCTGGGGGGTGCTCTCGACTGTGGCGACCAGGCTCGTGGCCGACCGCACCGGCAGATCCGGTTCGGTGTCCACGGGCAGAGCCTGCGCCAGGGCCGGATCGCTGATCATCGACCAGGCGCCCTCACGATGCCCGCCGAGGTCCATCCGGCCGAGATAGTTGAGTTCTATTTGTGGATACCCGACCTCCACCAGTTCGGGCACACCGGCGATATCGCGCAGCAGTCCGAAATCCACACCGTGCTCGGGGACCCGGCACATATGCGCGCTCACCGCATCCAGCAGCGCCCGCGCCGCGGCCGGTTCCGCTTCGGCCCGGTCGACATCCACAGCATGCTCGCCCGTACCGAGCCGGACCGGAAAGACGCTGGTGAACCAACCCACCGTGGCGGAAGTATCGCAGTCGGCCGCGATATCCGGCCGTCCATGACTTTCCAATGCGACCAATGCGCCGGCCCGGTGATCCTGGCCACGCTCGCGCCGCCAGGAAGCCAGCGTCGCGGTCAGCGCGGCCAACAGCAGATCGCGGACGCCGTCCTGCCCCGCGGCGGAACGCAGGATCTGTGCGGTCGTCGCCGGTGCGGTCGGTACTCCGGTGAACCGCAGGGACGCCCACGTATCGCTCCGCCGCAGGACACGTCCACCCAGCAGCGGGTCGGGAGCCTGGACCTGAGCCACCCAGTAATCCCGTTGCGCGAGCACTTCCGGCTGCCGGGCACGCTGCCACAGCAACTCCGACCATCGCCGGTAGGAGGTGCCCTCCGCGGCGATTCGCGGCGCCACGCCGACTGCGACCTGCGCCCAGGCATGTTCCAGATCGGCGAGCAGGATATGCCAGGACACCACGTCGACCGCCAGGTGGTGGGCGGTCAGCAACAGCAGATCGCCGCGCGGCGTACCGCGGAAACGCACCGCGCGCACCATCTGTGCGCGGTACGGATCGAGTTCGTCGATTGCCGTGCGGGCCGCCGCCCCGATCGCCGCGGTGCACCGGGATCCGGTCGAACCGGGACCGATGTCGAGCTCGCTCAGTATCCCAGTCGCCGCGACGACCCCGGGCTCGCGGGTGACGACCCGCGGGCCGTCCGGAGTCTCGGTCAGCACCGCACGCAGCATGTCGTGTCCGTCCAGCACGGCCTGCAGCACCATCTCCAGGTCGGTGCGCACCATGTTTTCGGGCAGAGTGAGCAGCACCCCCTGCGCCAACCGCCGGAAATGCGGTTGTGCGTACATCCACGAGACGATCGGCAGCGGTGGTACCGGTCCGTAGTCGGGGCCGTCCGATTCCGCCGCCGTCGCCGCCCCCGCGTCGATGGCGGCGGCCAGATCACGAATCGTCGGCGCCGTGACCACCATGCGCGGGGTCACCGGCAGCCCGTGCCGCCGGGCCCGGTTGACCAGCGAGATGGCGACTATACTGTCCATTCCGAGCGCGAAGAAGTCGTCCTCGACCCCCGGTGCGCCACCGTCGAACACCTCGGCGAGTACCGCGCTCAGTGTGTGTTCGGTCGCCGTGACCGGTGCCGCCGACCCGGCCTCTCGATGCCGCGTACGCAACGCTTCGGCCAGTCCGGCCAGTGTCCGGACGTCGAGCTTGCCGTTGGCGTTGACCGGCAGTTCGGGCAGTGCCTCCAGCCGCCCGGGCACCATATAGGCGGGCAGCACCCCGGCCAGCGCGGCGCGCATCCGCGCCGGGTCCACCGGCGCACCCGCTTCCGGTACCACGAAACCCACCAGTCCGGCGCTCGCGCCGTGGCGGCGGACGACCGCGGCGGCGGCCGCGATCCCGGGCAGGTCGCGCAGCGCGGTCTCCACCTCACCGATCTCGACCCGATAGCCGCGGATCTTCACCTGGTCGTCGGCGCGCCCGAGATAGTCCAGGCCGCCCTCGGGCCGGTGCCGCACCAGATCGCCGGTGCGGTACATCCGTGTGCCGGGGTGCACCGGGTCCGCGACGAAACGGCCGGCCGTGGCCGCGGCGCGCCCCACATAGCCGCGCGCCACCTGCGGGCCGGACAGGTACAGCTCCCCCACCACCCCGGCCGGCACCGGACGCAACCGCGAATCCAGTACGTAGGCGGACATTCCGGCGGTCGGCAGGCCGATGGTCGCCGACGCCGGACCGTCCGGCGCGGTCACCTCCGCGACCACCGCTTCCACGGTCGTCTCGGTCGGGCCGTAGCAGTTGTGTACCGCGATATCGGGCAGCGCGCGCAGCCGGGACCACAGCTGCCCGTCGATGGCTTCGCCGCCGAGCGCCAGCACGGTGAGCTGCTTCCCCGGCAACCCGGTGGCCTCCAGCTGGCGGAACATCGACGGCGTCGTATCGATCATGTCGATCCCGAACCGGGTCAGCCCCGACACCAGGCCCGCGGCGTCGCGCATGGTCTCCTCGCCGAACACCTGCACGCTGTGCCCGTCGAGCAGGCCGATCATCGGCTGCCAGGAGGCGTCGAAACTCAGCGACCAGGCATGCGCGATCCGCAACGGCCGCCCGAGCCGGCGCACCGCGGGCCGGTACACCCGGGCCCGGTGGTCGGCGAAGTAGCTCACCAGCGCCCGGTGCGTACTCGCCACGCCCTTCGGTTCGCCGGTGGAACCCGAGGTGAAGATGACGTAGGCGCAGTGCCCGGGCCGACGGCGCACCGGCGGCGCACCCGCCGGGTGGCGTGCGATACGAGCGGCGACCGCGGCGTCGTCGAGGTCGAGCGCCGGTGGTCCGTCCGGAGTGGCCGTGAACCCCGCCGCGGTCAGCAGTAGCCGGGGGCGGGACTGCCGCAGAATGGATTCGATCCGCGTCGCCGGCAACGTGATATCGACCGGAACGTAGGCGGCGCCGGCCGCGAATACCGCGAGGACGGCCACGATCGAGCGCGCGCCACGCGGAAGGCAGAGCGCCACCGTGTCTTCCGGTCCGACACCCGCGGCGACGAGTTCCCGGGCCAGCCGGGTGGCCTCGTCGTGCACCTGCCGGTAGGTGAACCGGACCGTATCGTCGGCGAGCGCCGGCACGTCCGGGGTGATCGCGGCCTGGCGTTCGAACAGCTCGAATACCGTGGCCGCGGCGTCGGTATCCGGCAGTTCCGGTGTCGCGGCGCCGCGCAGCAATTCGGCCGCGGCCGCGGCGGAGTGGACCTCCACCGCACCGGTCGGGATGTCGGCGGCGCCGGGTAGCCGCCGCAGCACGGTGAGCATCATCGACCCGATATCGCCGGGCCGGTACGGCAGCGCGCCGGGTACGGCCTCCACCGCGACCAGCAATTCCTCGTCGTAGACGTGGGCGACCACTGTCAGCGGATAGTGCGTGAGGTTCTTCGACAGCACGGGTTCGAAATGGACCCCGCTGTCGCCGATATCACCGAGCCCGTCCAGCGGCGCGTTCTGGAAGACGAACATCGTGTCGAACAGCGCGCTGTGCCCGGCGGCGAGCTGCACCGACGACAGGCTCAGATACCCGATCTCGCGCATCGTGCTGGATTCGCGCTGTAGGCGCAGGCAACTCGCGGCCACGGTTTCGGTCGTATCCAGCCGGAAAGCCACCGGGACGGTGTTGATGAACAGCCCGATCATCCGGTCCACGCCCGAGATCTGCTCGGGGCGCCCGGTCACCACCGTGCCGTACACGGTGTCGGCGCGGTCGGTGAGCCGGGACAGCACCACCGTCCAGGCGAATTGGACCGCGGTGTTCAGGGTGAGCCCGCGCTCGCGCGCCCAGTTCCGCAGTGTCCGCGTCTCGTCCGCGGTCAGCCCGACCCGGGTGACCTCGGGCGGTACCGCGGCGGCGGTACCGCCCAGCCCCGACGCGGCCCCGCCTTCGGCGACCATGAGGGGGCCGCTCACCGGTTCCAGATACCGCACCCACTGCTGCCGCACCTGGTCGGTATCGCGCCCGGCCAGCCAGCCGATGTAATCCCGGTAGGGCCGTACCGGCGGCAGTACCTCGGGCGCGCCTCCGGCCGCGTACAGCACGCGCAACTCGGCGAAGAACAGGCCGAGCGACCAGCCGTCCAGCAGGATGTGGTGCGCGGTGACGATCAGGCGGCGGCGCTGGGTACCGTCCGCGGCCGGGGGCAGGATCACCAGTGCGGCGCGCAGCGCCGGACCCTTCCGCAGATCGAACGGCCGCCGGGTCTCCGCCTCGGTGACCGCGTCCACCTCGTCGTCGGTCGCCGTGAGCTCGGTCCACGGCAGGTCCACCGCGGTGGGAATGATCTGCACCGGTTTCGGCAGGTCCTCGTCCCAGAACACCGCCCGCAGATTCGGATGGCGGACGAGCAGTGCCTCCAGACTGCCGCGCAGCACCCCGGTATCCAGCGGGCCGGTGATATCGACCGCGAACGGGATGGCGTACACATCGTGTCCCGCGGCGGTCAGCTGCGCCAGGGTGAACAGCCCCTCCTGCAACGGGCTCAGCGCCAGGACGTCTTCGATCTCGGCGTTCACTGCCACATCCTCCGCATCACCAGCAGCCCTTCGTCTTCGTCGGTGAGGATCCGGGCCGCCTCTATCGGGCGGTCGGGATGGTCGGCGATATCGCGGAGGGTGTTACGGAAGGCGGCTTCCACGATCCGCGCGTCATCGGCTTCGAAGGCGTCCTCGGCGTAGAAGATGATGGCCTGCACCTGATCGCTGAGTAGCAGCGAATTCGCCGGGAAGATCATGAGCAGCAGGGCGTTGTCGGTGGCGCCACCGGCATCGAAGGACACCAGCTCCAAACCCGACTCATCGAGCAGATCCGCCAGCTCCCGGCGACGCGCCGGATACGACTCCAGCACGAACATGCTGTCGAAGAGTTTGCGTGTCCCGGTCGCCCGCAGGGCGGCGGTCAGCGGGTACTGATGGTGTTCCATGAGTTCCACCCGCCGCGACCGGGTATCGGCGAGGTGCTCGCGCCAGGTGCGATCCCGGCGCAGCGGTAGCACGGCCGGAACGATATTGGCGAAACAGCCGATGGCCTCGTGCACGCCGTCGAGATCCGCGGGGCGGCCCGATACCGATTCCCCGAACACCGGGGTCTCGGTACCGGTCACGTACCGCAGCGTGTTGGCCCAGGCCAGCTGGCACACCACCCCGAAGGTGGTCCCGAGCTCGGCCGCCAACGCGGTGAGCCGGCGCACCAGATCCTCCTCGATCGTGAACTCGCACGCGACCGGCGGCGCCGAACCGCCCGGCGCCCGCCCGGGCGCGGCCAGACACGGTTCGACACCGTCGAGCACCGTGCCCCACGCCGCCTCGGCAGCCGGCGCGCCGCGACGGACCGAGTCCAGGAAGCGCGCGAAAGTCGCCGGAT
This sequence comes from Nocardia grenadensis NBRC 108939, assembly GCF_001613445.1. Classification (GTDB taxonomy): domain Bacteria; phylum Actinomycetota; class Actinomycetes; order Mycobacteriales; family Mycobacteriaceae; genus Nocardia; species Nocardia grenadensis. Next base: position 352,339 of record NZ_BDCJ01000006.1, on the reverse strand, counting down.
CGGCGAGGGGCTCGGCCCCGGGCACCGCGAACTCGGCGAATATCTCCTGGGTCAGCAGCTGCCCGGACCACCCGTCCAGCAGCAGGTGGTGCATGGTCAGCACGATCATGTGACGGGATTCGGGCAACCGCGCCACCGTGACCCGGAACATCGGGCCGCGGCCGAGGTCGAACTGTTCGGCCTGATCGGTCCGGATCAACTCCGCCAGCCGCGCCGCCGGGTCCCGGTCGGCCGTGAAATCCACTTCGCGCACCGGGATGTCGACGTGCGGGGCCACGAGGCCGTACGGAGTGCCCCCGTGGGAAACCGACACCGTGATCCGCAGATTCGGGTAACGGTTGAGCACCGTGTCGTACGCCGCGGCCAACCGTGCGATATCGAGATCACCGCGGACACCGATCAGGGTCTGCACGTTGTAGAGGTCGGCGGACCCGGCACTCAGGGCGGTGAAGAACAGGCCCGCCTGCATGGGCGCCAGCGGATACACATCCTCGTAGGCGCCGTAGCTGCCGTGCCAGCGGTCCAGGTCGAGCTGGGTCACCTCGGCGGCGAGTACATCACCGGGCGTGAGCCGGCGGCCCGGGTTCTCCCGCACCGTTTTCGCCAGCTCGCGCAGCCCGCCGAGCCAGTGGTCGGCCAGTTCGCGGACCTCGGTCGCGGGGAGCGACCCCGCCGGACAGCGCATCGTGGCGCGCAGTACCGGGTCGCCGTCGTCGATCAGCGTCGCGGTGGTGATTTCGAGCAGTGCCGCCACCGGCCGGTCCGGTCCGGTGAACTCGCCCGGGAGACCGAACTCCGGTGCGATCCCGCCCACTGCGGCGGCGGAGCCGACGGTGAAGTTGCCCAGGTAGCCGAAGCTCAGCTGTGGCGCGGGTGTTTGCCGCAGGGTGGCGTCGGCGCGGTCGCGCAGCAGGCAGTATCCGATCCCGGCACCGGGGACCGCGCGCAGTTGCTCCTTCACCGCCTTGACCGCGGTGACCGTATCCGGCTCGCCGGATCCGCCGCCGATATCGAGTACTACCGGGTACGGACTCGCCAACCGGCCGACCGTCCGCGTCGGATCGGCTCCGGGGAAGAGGCTTTCGGCGCGGCCGCGACCGTCGACGGTGAGCGATACGGTGGCGGCGTCCCGGTCGCGGGCGCGGCGGAACCGATGCACGGCCACCGCCAGCGCGGCGATCTGGAGAGTATCGAAATCGCAGCCGAAGGACTCGGTCACGGTCTCCGCCAGGAAAGCGGTGTCGTCGCAGTCGAGTTCGGCGGTGATCTCCACGGTGACGTCGGCCGGATCGAAGTCCACTGCTTCCACCAGCCGATCCGCATCCGCGACGACCGCCCGCCAGTAGTCGAGTTCACCGGCCACCGCCTCGGTCTCCGCGTACCGGACCAGATTGATGTTCCAGGTCCGCACCGAGGTGCCCGCGGCGGTCCCGATCGATTCTCCCGACCACAGCCGGCGTAGTTCGTCCTGCACGATCCGCCACGAGACCCGATCGGCGACCAGGTGGTGGATCACCAGCAGCAGTCGTCCGGCCGTCCGGTCCGGGGTCCGGATCCACACCGCGCCCATCACGATCCCGTCCGCGGGATCGAGCGTGGCCGCCGTGACCCGGGCCTGTTCGGCCAGCACCTCCGCGACGCGGTCCCATTGCACGGCGGGTAGTTCGACCTCGCTGACCGCGGGGCGTGCGATGTCCTCGTCCGGCCCGGGAACGTAATAGCCGCGCCGACCGTCCGGGCCGGTACCGATCCGGGCCCGCAGCAGCGGGTGCCGGTCGAGCAGGGTGCCGAGTGCGGCGGTGAGCTCCCGCGCCGTGCTGTCGGCGGGGGTCACCAGCGCTGCCGCCCGGCCGTACCCGAGCTGGGCGTCGGTCGGTTCGGAGCCGAGAGGCACGAAGGGTATCCAGCCGGTGGCCCCCGCGTCCGATAGGACAGGAGGAGCGGTGCCGGTGATCGATGTTGCGGCCGAAGCGATGGCGGCGACGGTGCGTGCGTCGAACAGCGCGCCGGTGGTGATCGCCAGACCGCTCTTCTTGAGCGCCGACACCAACCGGATCGCGCTGATGGAATCCCCGCCCAGAGCGAGGAAATCGTCGTCGGCGGCCAGCACCGTCGCGACGGGAAGCGCCAGCACGGACCGGACGGCCTCGGCCACCGTGTGTTCGGCGGTGCCGCGCAGGGCGCGCCCCCGCCCGGCGGCGCTGCCGAGATCCGGCAGCGGCAGTGCCTTGCGGTCGAGTTTCCCGTTGGCGGTGAGCGGGAGCCGGTCCAACCGGACCAGTGCGGCGGGAATCATGTAGTCGGGCAGCCGTTCGGCCAGCCGGGCCCGCAGATACGTGGCGTTCTCGGCTTCGCCGGCGGTCGCCGGCGGCGCATCCGCCTCGGGTACGTAGTAGGCGACCAGCACCGTATCCGCGTCCTGGGCGACCGCGATCGCCGCCGCGTCCGCGACCCCGGGCATCCGGCGCAGTGCCGAACCGACCTCGCCGAGTTCGATCCGGTGCCCGCGAATCTTCACCTGGTCGTCGGCGCGCCCCAGGTATTCCAGGCGGCCGCGGGCGTTCCAGCGCGCGATATCGCCGGTGCGGTACATCCGCGCGCCGGCTTCGTCCAGGAACGGGCAGGCCACGAAGGTCGCCGCCGTGGTGCCGGGACGGCGGTGATAGCCCTGGGCCAGCTGGACTCCCGCCAGATACAGTTCCCCGGTGACCCCGGCGGGCACCCGCCGCAGCTGCTCGTCGAGCACGAATACCGACGAATTGGCCTCCGGCACCCCGATGAGCGCGGGCCCCTGTTCCGGTGCCCCGGCGAAATCCTCGTGGGTGATGTCCATGGCGGCCTCGGTGGGGCCGTACAGACCCAGTACCGTTCCGCCGAATACGAGGCTCGACTCCGCGACCAGGGCCGGCGGTACCGCCTCACCACCGAGATAGACGAACCGCATCGATCGCAACCGCGCCGGATCGGGACCGGAGTCCAGCAGCGCGCGCACCACACTGGGCACCAGCGAGATCTGGGTGATCCGGTGCCGGTCGATGATCTCGGTGAGCGCCTCCACATCGGCCTGCCACCAGTCCGGTGGCGGCAGGACCGTCGCCGATCCGGTGCACAGGGCGTTGACCAGCTCGAACACCGATACGTCGAATCCGATCGGGGCCTTCTGCAGAATCCGTTCGGCACCGAAACCGAAATGGTCACGCATCCATTGCACATGGTTGGCGGCGGCGCGGTGACCGACGACGACACCCTTGGGCCGCCCGGTCGTACCGGAGGTGTAGAGCAGGTAGGCGGCGTCCAGCGGATGAACCGGGCGGACCGGTTCGGCCGGCAGGCCCCGTGCCCGCTCCAGCGCGCGGACGATCTCGTCGTCGGCCAGGTCCACGACCGGGATACCGTCGGCCGCGGGCAGCGCCCGCTCGGCGCCGGCCGAACGCACCAGCAGCGCCGGCGCCGCGTCGGCGACCAGGAACGCGATCCGGTCGGCCGGATAGCTCGGATCGATCGGCGTGTAGACCGCCCCGGCCCGCAACACCGCGGCGAAGATCACCGGTAGCTGTTCACTACGTTCGGCGAACACCCCCACCCGATCCCCGGGGCCCACCCCGCGATCGGCCAGCAGCCGCGCCAGTGCCGCCACCCGGAGACCGAATTCGGCGTAGGTCAGCTCGATATCGCCGAACACCACGGCGACCCGGTCCGGGTGGTCCGCCGTGGCGGCCCGGATCATGCCATCGAGGGTTTCCGGCCGGATCGGTACCCGCGGTCCGGCCGCCCAGGCGTCGAGCCTGGCGCGGTCGGTATCGCTGAGCACCAGCAGCCGGTCCAGCGGTGTGTCCGCGTCCGCGTGCGCCAGGGTCCGGTCGAGATAGTCGTGCAGCCGGTCGACGGTAGTCGCGTCGAAGAGGTCGGTGCGATAGGTGATCTGCACTTCCACCCGGTCGGCGTGCATGAACGCTTCGACCGCCAGCGGCAGCAGCGACGCGCCGTGATCGGCCAGCCGCCAGGTGGTGGTGGCCCCGGGCAGCCGGGGACCCTGGAACTGTTGCTGGACGAAGAGGACCAGCACGTCGAACAGTTGCGAACCGATATTGCCGGTGGCGCGGTTGACGGCCCGGACGATCGCCTCCTGCGGGAAATGCTTGTGCGCGAAAGCCGCGTTGGTCACCTCGCCGAGGTGGCGGACCAGGTCACCGAACGTCTCGCCCGACCCGCCGGTGAGCCGCAGCGGCAACATATTGATCAGGTTGCCGATCAGCTCTTCGGTCCCGGCTTCTTCGCGGTTGGCGACCGCGGTCCCGACCACCATGTCCCGGGTTCCGGTGAGCTGACGCAGCGAGAGATAGCAGGCGGCGAGGAAAATCTGTAGCGATGTGGCCCGCAATCGCTCGCCGGCCGAGCGCAGTGTCGTTTCCGCGGCGGTACCCAGGAGCCGGTCCGACCGCATCCCCCGTTCGGTGACCACGCTCGGGTGCCGGTCGTAGGGCAACGGCAGTTCGGGTAGCTCGCGGTCGAATTGCCCGGCCCAGAATCGGTCCGCGGCGGTGTGGTCGCCTTCGGCGTACCGGTCCTGTTCCCATTCGGCGTAGTCGGCGACCTGCCGGGACAGCGGTTCGACCCGGATCACACCGGTCAGCGCCTCCCGGTAGAACCGCTGTACATCCTGCGACAGCGCCGCCAGCGACATTCCGTCCCAGGCGATGTGCTGGATGACCACGGCCACGACCACCGTCTCGGCGTCCAGGCGGACGAAGGTGAGCCGCAGGGACGATTCCGCGGTCAGATCGAACTTCCCGTGCGCGGCGGCGGCGACGAGTTCGTCGGCACGCAGGCACGCGGTCGCGGTATCGATGCCGGTGAGGTTCGCCTCGGTGACCCGGGGCGCGAGCTCGGTGTGGATCCGTTGATACGGGTTACCGGTCTCGTCCACGTGATACGTGGTGCGCAGCACCTCATGGCGGCGCACCAGCGCCAGGAAGGCCTGCCGCAGGGCGGCGTCGTGCACCTCGCCGCGGAAGGTCAGGATCTGGCAGACGTTGTAGGCGGTGCTGTCCGGCGCGATCTGCTGATGCGCCCAGACGAACCGCTGACCGAACGAGAGCGGCGCCCGCTGCGGATCCCGCCGCGCCGGGACCTCGGGTGCGGTGTCCAGACCTTCCGCGGCCAGCCGGACCCGCATGAGTTCCGCGAGTTCATCCAGTGTCGGCATCTCAGACGACCTCCATGTCCTCGGCAGTGCCCACTGTGGCGACCTCCAGCAGAATGCGCGCCACCCGGTCCAACCGGCCGGAGGTGTCGGCGGCCCGTAGTGCCGCGCTGATCCCGCGCACCGTGCGCGCCTCCAGCACCACCGTGACCCCGAGATCAGCGACCGCGAGCAGACCCCGGATCTTGGCGGTGAGCGTTGTCGCCAGAATCGAATTACCGCCGGCGTCGAAGAAATCGGTCTCCACCCCGAGCCGCGGCAGGCCGAGCACCTGGGCCGCGATATAGGCCACCGCCGCCTCGATATCGCCCTCGGGCTCGACGTAGACGGGCTCGTGCCCGGTATCGGCGGCGAACAGCGCGCGGATCGCGGCGCGGTCGGATTTCCCATTCGAGGTCAGCGGCATCTCCTCGAGCAGGCGGACCGATTCGGGGATCATCTGCGCGGGCAGCAACTCCCGTAGCCGCGCGACCGGGTCGGCGGGTTCCGCGCCCGGCGCGGCGACCGCGGCCGCGACCAGTCGTCCCGATTCGGTGACCAGGGCGACGGCGGCACGGATATCGGGCAGTGCGCACAGCGCCGCTTCCACTTCGCCGAGTTCGACACGGTAACCACGGATCTTGACCTGATGGTCGGCCCGCCCGAGGAACTCCACCGTGCCGTCGGGCAGGTAGCGGGCCAGGTCCCCGGTGCGGTACCAGCGCGTTCCGTCCAGCTCGACGAAGCGGTCGGCGGTGCGGGCGGGGTCGCCGCGATAACCGTCGGCCACACTCACCCCGCCGATCCACAGCTCACCCGGCACCCGGTCCGGGCAGTCCTCGCCGCGTTCGTTCACCACGCGCAGCACGACATTCGCCAGCGGCACACCGTAGGGCACGGTGACCCAGCCGACCGGGAATTCGTCGGTGACCTCGTACACGGTGGAGTGGATGGCGGTTTCGGTGGTACCGCCGAGCCCGGCGAAACGCAGGCCCGGTACCCGGGCACGCAGCCGATGCCCGAGTTCGGCCGGCACCCGGTCGCCGCCGGTGATCACCAGCCGTACCGTGGCCGGCTGCGCGCCGGTGGCGGTATCGGCCAGCATCGCGACCAGCCCGGGCGCGCCGTTCACGACGGTGACCGCGTACTGCTCGATCAACGCGCTCCATGCCTGCGCGTCGCGTTCGGTGACGTCGTCGACACAGACCACGGCACCGCCGAGCGCGAGCGGGGCGAAGATATCGAAAACGGACAGATCGAATTCGAGTGCGGACAGCGCGATCGTCCGGTCGCCGGGACCGAGGCCGAAATGCGCGGTGAGTGCGTCGACGGTGTTGGCCGCCGCGCGGTGCCCGACCTCCACACCCTTCGGTTCGCCGGTGGAACCGGAGGTGAACAGCACATAGGCGACCGCGGCCGGGTCGCAGTCGCGGGGCCCGGCGAGCGGGTCGGCGGACAGGGCCCGGTCCAGGGGAAGCGCGATCACCTCGTCCGGGAAGCCGGTGGCGCCGTCCACCAGCGCCACCCGCGCGCCGCCGCGCCGCAGGATACGGTCCCGCCGCGCCGCCGGTTGGCCGGTACCGATCGGCAGATAGGTCGCACCGGCCGCCAGCACCCCCAGCACCGCCGGGATCTGCCGCGGCCCCTTGGGCACGAGCACCGCGACCGTATCGCCCACCCGCACTCCGGCGGCGTCCAGCGCGCCGGCCACCGCCAGCGCCTGTGTGGCCAGTTCCCCGTAGGTGAGCGAGCCCGACCGCCACCCGAGCGCGAGACGTCCCGGCTCCCGCGCCGCCCGGTCGAAGAACGATTCGTGCAGGGTCCGTGCGCCGAGATCGGCCGCGGTGTCGTTGACCGCGGCCCGGACCGCCCGCTGTGCCTCCGGTAGCGCGATCGCCAGCGGCGCCGACCAGTCGGCCTCCGGTTCGACCAGGGTCTCGAGGATCAGCCGGAACTGCTCGAACATCGCGTCCGCGATCCCCTCGGGCAGCGCGTCCCGGCGAATGTCCCAGTTCACCAGCAGACCGCCACCGACCTCGGCGACCTGCGCGTCCAGATCGACCTGCGGCCCCTGCGACAGGATCCACACCGGTTTCCCGAAGATCCGGGTGACCCGTTCGGAGAACAGCTCCCCGAGATCCAGGCCCGAGGTGAACACCACCGACGGAGTGACGGGCGCTCCGCGCAGCCGGCCGAGGTCGCGCAGTACATCCAGGCCCTCGTAGCGAGCGTGCGCGGCACCGGTGTGCAGCGCGTGCTGCAATCGGGCGGCGCGGGCGGCCATGGATTCGGGCCGGGTGGCATCGACATCCACCAGTACCGAGTTGGTGAAATCCCCCACCACGGCGTCGATCTCGTCGTGCAGCGGTTCCCGCGCGAACAGCGGGACATTGAGGAGGAACCGCTGCCGGGCCGACCAGCGTGCGATCACCTCGGCGAAAACGGTCGCCAGCGCCACCGCCGGAGTGACCCCGTTGCCGTGGGCGTGCCGCCGCAACCGCGCCGCGGTACCGGCGTCGAACCAGTGGTGCAGCCGGATGCTGCGGGTCGGATCGGCGCGTTCGGTTTCCGGGATCACCGGGAGCGCGGGGATATCCGGCAGCTCGTCCAGGCGCTCGGCCCACCACTGCCGGTCGGCACTGTTGTCCGGTGCGGTGCGCTCCCGGTCGGTGAGGTACTCGCGGAAGGTGTACCGGAGCGGTGCGAGGCCGTCGGCATCGGCTTCGTAGAGTTGTGCCAGGTCGTCGAGGATGCGCCGGTAGCTCTGCGCGTCCGCGGCGAGCATGTCCACGTCGAGGTGCAGCCGGTGGCGGCCGTCGGGCAGCAGGCTCAGGGCGATATCGACCACCTGCCCCTTGCCGACGTCCATTCGCTGATGGCTTTTGCGCTGACGCAACCGCTCCAGTTCGGCGGCCGGATCGGCGTGGCCGGTCAGGTCGGCCGTGTCGAAAATCGGCGGCGCGTCCGGGAGTACCCGCTGGGTGCCGCTGTCGAGGAACTGCGCGCGCAGCTGCGGGTGACGGGCGACCAGCCGGGCCACCGCGCGTTCGAGACGGTCCGCCCGCACGCCGTGACCGTCGAACTCGACGTACAGATGTGCGGCGACCCCGCCGAGCCGCTGGTCACCGCGCCGGCCCATCCAGTAGGCGTGTTGCATGGTCGCCAGCCCGAATTCACCGGCCGGTTCGACGGGTTCGGCAACTGCCGGTTGTGCGGGTGTCGCGGGTTCGGTGTCGCCGCTCGCCGACAGCAGCCGGGTCCAGGCGGTGATCGTCGGCTCCAGCGCCAGCTGCGAACTCCGGACGTCCACTCCCTGTTTGCGCCAGGCCGCCGACAGTTTCATGAGCTGCATCGAGTGCATGCCCAGGCCGACGAGATCGTCGTCGTAACCCACTGACTCGGGCGGTACGCCGATGGCTGCCGCCACCACGTCGCGTACCTCGGATTTGTCGAGCATCCCACTCCTCAACCACAAGAACCTGCGCAAAGAATATAGGCAAGCCTTGCCTAACAATAATGGAGGTACCCACTGCTGGGGAACCTCCGGATCAGCACCGGAAATCGGGCCCGAGAAGTCCGATTCACCGGGCCGGACAACGGAATGGAACCGGCGCCGGAACTACCGCGAGGCCCCGGGCAAGGTCACCCGGGGTCGCTCACCGAGCGCCGAACTTCCTCCCCAGCGCACTCAAGGTCGCCGCGTCCAATCCCGACGCGCCCATCGGCGCCACCGCGGGCGCCTGTTCCACTTCCACACCGGTGTGCGCCTCGTCCCGCTCCAGCTGCCGTGCCAGCTCGTGCACGGCCGGGTGACCGAAAACGGTCTGCACATCGAGCGCATACCCCTGCTCGCCCAGATCGGTCACCATGCGCAGGGCCGCGATACTGTCACCGCCGAGCGAGAAGAAGGTGTCCTCCCGGCCGATCTCGTCTTCTTCGTCCAGTTCGAGCACGGTACGGATCGCCTCGGCGATCACCCGTTCGGCCGCCGACCGCGGCGGGCCACCCAGCCCGGAGGTCATGAACACGAATCCCGCGGTCGCCGCGGCGAACAAGGCGGGCGCCGTGTCGTCGGCACCGATCGGCGTCCCGGGGTCCGCGGCCCAGGCGGCGGCCCGCTGCGCGAATCCGGCCGCGAAACCGTCGATCTCCGGTCGTCCGGCCAGCTGCGGCGGGAAGACGATGTGCACCGTGAGGGAACCGTGGGCCGCCGGGACGATATCGAAGACGATGTCCACACCATACGGACGCGCCACCTGCCGCCCGATCTCCCGGACGGACAACCCGTGGCCCTCCAGCGCGAGCGCTCCCTCGGCGCGGAGCTGCACCTGCGCCTGGAACAGACCGCCCTCGGCCGGGACCGCGTGCCCGCGCAGCAGATGGGTCAGTCGTTCGATCCGCGGGCCGGCGTATTCGCGCGCTGCCGCGACGGCCGTGGCCGCCCGATCGATCGACTCCCGCGCGGTCCCGCTCGCGGCGTCCAGGCGAAGTGCCAGATAGTTGGTGAAATTACCGATCACCCGCGCCGATTCCGCGGTACGCGCGGAATCGGCGAGGCCGATGACCATATCGTCGCCGAGCCCGGCGCCGCGCAGAGCGGCGGCCGCCAGCGCGAGCAGCGGCGCGCTCGGCACGCCGGAAACGGTCAGCGCCGCGACGGTCTCCGCGGGCAGCTCCACCGTGCGATGCGCGAGACCGCCGCCCGCGCCCACGGTGATGACGGGCGTTCGCGCCGGGGCACCGGAGAGTCGCTCGGTCCAATAGGCCAGCGCCGGATCGTCCGCCGCGGTCGCGGCGAGATCGCGCAGCTGGGCGGCGGCGAAATCGCGGTACTGCCCCGCGACCTCCACGCTTTCACCGGTACAGCGGGCGAACAGACCGGCGACGATCAGGTCCAGCGCCCGGTTGTCCGCCGCGACCGGATGCACGGCGACGGTGAGTACATCGCGTCCCGCGAGCCGGTACAGCCGCATTCGCAGCGGGATCCGCCGCACCGGATCGAAACGATGCCCGGCGTCCCCGGCGAGGGCCGCGACCAGCGCGGTCTCATCGGTCGTGCCCGGCACGATCTCCAGCACCGCGTCCGGCACGGGCAAGGGCTGCTGATAGGGCAGGCGCCGATCGTCGGGGAAGACGCTGCGCAGGATCTCGTGGTCGGCGAGCAGGGCGGCCGCCGCGCGCTCGAGCGCGGCGGGATCCAGCGCGCCGGTGATCTCGACCGCGACGAACAGATTCGGCACCGGCGACCCGCCTCGGCCGGCCGGATCGTGCAGCCGTTCCGGCAGGAGGGCCGCCTGCTGCGACAGCGACAACGGCACCGCGCGCCCCACTCCGGCCCGCCCGGGCGCCGGGCGGGGCCCGGCGGGTTCCTGCGTAACCGTTTGCTGCACAAGTGAATCTGGCATTGCGATCCTCGAGCTCACCGATCGAAACCTCCGCGGGGCGCGAACAGCGGTGTCGGCGCCCGCCGAGGTAAGTTAGCCTATCCTAAACGATAGTGGAAGCGTTGTGGAGCCTTCACGTCATAATCCGGAACACACCTGGGTCGGACGCTCCCGGCGTTCATCGGCGGGTCATATCGCCGAGCGCGGTCGACTCCGACACCGGGAGATCCGGCGTGTCGACGAAGGCCGCCAGCAGCTGCCGGAGCTGCCGCGCGAGCGATTCCAGCCGGTCCGCGTCGTACAGCTCCGTGTCGGCTCGCACGGTCACCCGCAGATCGCCCGCGGCCGTGGAACCGAACGCGAAGATCGGCCGCCGCGCCGGCTCGCTGCCGGTATCCAGTATCCGACCCTCCACCTCGTCGCCCAGCCAGATCCGATCCGGCTCCGACTGCTCGCCGAATTCGACCACGGCCCGGCACAGGTCGTACGGTGACCGGTCCGGATGGACCGCGGCGGCGATCGCGTCCACCACCATGTCCTGACTGCCGTAGATGCCGAGCGCGGTCGCCCGTGCCCGGTCGAGCACCGTGCGCAGCGTCGGGTCGCCCGACAGATCGTGGCGTAACACCACCAGCGCGGAGAGCGGCCCGACCACTTCGGCCACCGTGCTGTCGGCGCGTCCCGACAGCGGCACGCCCAGCGCGATATCCACTCCGCCCTCGTGGCCGTACAGCAGGGCGGCCACCACGGCCTGGTAGAGCATGTACTCCGAGGCCCCCACCGTTTCGGCGTGGGCCCGCAACCGGCGGCGCAGTCCCGCGGATACCTCGAATCCGGCCGACCGGACCTTCGCCGGTACACCCGAGGTCACCACGGCGGGTGATCCGGCGAGCGCGGCGCGCCACTGCTCCAACTGCGGCCCCGCCGATTCGGCGACGGCCAGCTGCCACAGTGTGTAGTCGGCGTAAGCGACGGCCGGGGCCGGCCATCGCGGTGCCGTCCCGGCCCTCACCCGGCTGCGATAGGCCGTGGCCAGATCGGTCAGCACAATGCGCAGCGACCGGTCGTCGGCGACCAGCCGGTCGGCGGTGAGCACCAGTATGTGCCGGTCCGCCCCGAGCACGCGGAGCCGCGGCCGCACCAGCGGACCGGCCGCCCGATCGAATACCACCGGCGCGGTGCGGATATCGGCCGGATCGCCGTCGGGAAGTTCGTCGGCCGGTAGCTCGGCCGGTAGTTCCGGCAGCACCACCTGGTGTCTCGCCTCCCCGGCACCGGCGATGACCGTACGCAGGATCTCGTACCGCGCGTACACATCACCGAATGCCTCGGTCAACGCGGAACGATCCAACGGACCGTCCAGCCGCACCGCCACCCGGACCGCACCGGGCCCGGCGACCGCGCGCTGGTTGTAGGACAGCGGAAGCCGCTCGGGCCGGGGCCCGCGGTCCAGTTCGGGACGGCCGGTTCCGCGCACCGGGGTGGCATCCACGAGTGCCGCCAGGCCGGCCACGGTCGGCTCGTCGAAGAGCGCCCGGACATCGAGCACGACACCGAATTCCCGCCGCAGCGACAGCACCAGGCGGTTCGCAAGCAGCGAATGCCCGCCCAGCTCGAAGAACGAATCGTGCGCGCCCACCCCCGCGCACCCGAAGAGTTCCTCGAACAGGGCGGCCAGCCGGGCCTCGGTGGGCGTACCCGGCGGCCGGGCCGCCGCCATTGCGAGCCGCCGGGGCGCGGGCAGGGCCCGTTTGTCGAGCTTGCCGTGTTCGGTCAGCGGTATCTCGTCGATCACGGCCCAGGCGGTGGGCAGCATGTAGTCGGGTAGTGAGCGTGCCGCGTATGCCCGGACCTCGGCCGCGTCCAGTTCGCCCGCGGCGGAAACCAGGTAGGCGGCCAGCGCGGTTCCGGTGGCCGGGTCCTGGTAGGCCACCACGGCGCAGGCGCCGACACCGGGATGCGCGGACAGCGCCGCCTGCACCTCGCCGGATTCGATCCGGTAGCCCCGCACCTTGACCTGTTCGTCGGCGCGACCGACGAATTCGAGCTCCCCCGCGCTGTTACGCCGTGCCAGATCACCGGTCCGGTACAGCCGCTGTCCGGGCAGAAAGGGATCGGCCACGAACCGCTCGGCGGTCAGCGCGCAGCGATGCAGATAACCCCGGGCCAGCTGTCCGCCGCCGAGATAGATCTCCCCGATCACCCCGTCGGGAACCAGCTGTAGCCGGTTGTCCAGCAGGTAGACGTACACATTGCGGTTCGGCACACCGACCGGCACGATCCGGGTGCCCTGCGGCCCCCGCACCGTGAGGTGGGTGGCCGAGACCACGCCCTCGGTCGGCCCGTAGTGGTTGCGCAGTTCGGCGTCGAAAACGCCGGCGAACCGGTCGGCCACCTCTCCGAGCAGCGCCTCACCGCCGACCGGAACCCGGCGCAGCGCACGCCATTCGGTCACCTCGGGCAGCATCAGGAAGGTGCTCAGCAATGACGGCACCATATGCAGGACGGTCACCCCGTGGCGCGTGATCAGGTCCGACACGTAGGGGATATCGCGGAGCGCGGCCGGTTCGGGCACCACCAGACAGGCACCGAGCGACAGGGTCACGAAAATATCGAGCAGGGAGGCGTCGAAACTCACCGACGAGGTCTGCAGCAGCCGGTCGGCCGCGGTCATATCCCATTCGGCGGCGAACCCGATCAGGTGGTCGGCGATCGCGGCGTGCGAGACCTCGACGCCCTTCGGGTTTCCGGTCGAACCCGAGGTGTAGATGACATAGGCCAGGTTGTCGGGACGTAACGGCCGCACCCGTTCGGCGTCGCCGAGGTCATGGCCCGCCAGCTTTCCGGCGTCCGCCTCCGCGGCCGCCAGCTCCGCCCGGCCGAGCACCAGCCGCGGCCGGGCGTCGGCGTCCAGGAAGTCGATGCGCTTGTCCGGATAGGACGGGTCGATGGGAAGATAGGCGGCGCCCGCCTTCAGTACCGCCAGGACCGCCACCACGAACTCGGCGGAATTGGCGATACGCAGGGCGACCAGATCCTCGGTCCCGATCCCCCGCCCGGCGAACCAGCGCGCCAGGCGGTTCGCGCGAATGTTCAGCTCGGCGTAGGTCAGTTCGAATTCGGCGTCACCGGCCGCACCGGGCGCCACGACAGCAGTCGCGGTGCCGGCGCGCGCGGCCCGGTCCTCGAACAGCGATACGAGGGTCGCGTCCGGGGCCGGGACCAGTTCACCGTGTGATCGCGCGAGCAACCGGGCCCGGTCCTCCACGCCGAAGAAGTCGACCTCGCCCAGCCGGACCCGCGGATCCTCCGTCGCGCTGCCGAGCAACCGGATGTAGTGCGCGAGCAGCTGTTCGGCCGGATACCCGGCCGGTCGGCCGAGCCGGTGCTCGGCTTCCACTCGCGGTTGCTCCGGATCCGGCACCACCGTGACCCGTAGCGGAACCGGCACGACCGGCGAGCCGCAGGTTTCCAGCGTGGTGGTGACACTTTCCAGTTCCGGAAGCGCGAACGGTGCGCGCACCCCGAAACCGACCCTGGCCATCTGCTCCAGACCGTCCCGGGCGCCGGTGCGGTCCGGGTTGATCGCGTGGACCACCCGGTCGATACCGATATGCCGACGCTCGTGCCCCGCCGCTACCGTACCGGCGATCCGGCCCAGGAACTCGGCGAAGGTATCCGCCGGTCGCGGCATGGCCCGGACGAGGACGGTGTTACCGAAGTACCCGATCGTTCCGGTTTCGCGCGGACCGCGCAGATCGGCGGGAACGGCCACCAGGAAATCGTCGGCGGCCGTGTACCGGTGGATCAGGGCGGCGAACGCGGCGAGCAGCACCGCGTCGTCGTCCACCCCGTACGCTGCCGCGGTCGTCCGTACCCGGCCGAGCAGACCGGTGGGCAGCGGAATCGAAGTGCGCGCGACGGTATCCGTACCCGTCGGCCGCGCGGCGGGTATGCCCGGTAATTCCAGCGGCTCGGGCAGCGGGTGCAGTTCCCGGCGCCAGTACCGCAGACCGTCGCCGTCCGCGTCCGTACCGGCCGGCCGCTCCCCGGGCCGGGCCGGGGGTGCGGCGCCGTTGTACGCCGCGGTCAGCTCTTCGGCGAAAACCGATGCCGATGCGTCGTCCCAGGCGACGGTGTGCGCCACCAGGAGCAGCAGATGATCTTCGGCGCCCCGGCGGATCAGCATGGTCCGCAGCGGTGCTTCACCGGCCAGATCGAAGGGCCGGGCCAGCGCGCGCCGTGTCAACACCTCGACCCGGCGGCGGGCGGCTTCCTCGGCCAGTGCGGTCAGATCGTGTTCCTGCCACTGGAAGGGCAGATCCGCGCGAACCACCCGGTAGGGCTCGCCGTCGGCGTCCAGCCCGTAGGTCGTGCGCAGCACGTCCTGGCGTGCGACGATCGATGCCACGGCCGCGCAGAGCCGCTCGGTGTCGAGGGCGCCACGCATCCGGTACACCAGCGGGATGTTCAGCGTGCTGTCGTCGGGATCACGGGTCTGCAGGTACCAGGCGCGGCGTTGCCCGGCCGACAGCGGCCGCCGCGGCACCGGCCGCCCGGGTGGGACGGGTTCGACGTGCCGGGCCCGATTCGCGCCGCCTGCGATGATCGACATGATTCCCTTCGGCCCGTGCTGTGGTTCTCTTCCCTGCGGCCGGCGTGGAGGCGCCGGCCGGCCGGGTCATTGCGGTGTGTCGGTCAGATATCCGCCGCGCCGGAAGAATTCGACGCCGCTGTGTTCGGTTCCGTCGGCGGTCCGGACCCGGGTGATCAGCAGGCCGTGGTTGTCACCGCGATGGGCGTCTGGCCCACACACCACGACACCGCCGTTCTCCTGCACGATGACCCGGCCCTGGGTGCCGCCGTAGCGGGCCGCGGACACCGCGGCCGCCAGTACCTCGACCCGCTCGCCCCGGTAGTAGCCGAACGCGCGCGGGTACGGCGCCGACAGGGCCCGCACGAATCGCTCCAGATCCACCGCGGGCCAAGTCCAATCGATACGACTGTCGCGGTCGGACCGCTTGTGGAAGTAGGTGCGCGCGGCCTTGTCCTGCGGCCGCCACTGCGCGGTACCGGAGGCGAGCGCTTCCAGCGCCTCGTGCACCGCGCCGGGGATGAGTTCCATACCGGCCAGCACCAATTCGGTACCCGTGGCACGCGGACCGATGGGCAGCGAATGCTGCACGAGGATATCGCCGGTGTCGAGTTGCTCGTCCATCCGGTGCACCGTCAGACCGAATTCGGAGGCGCCGCTGATCAGCGCCCACAGCACCGGTGAGAATCCGGTGAACTTCGGCAGCAGCGAATCGTGCAGATTCAGGGTGCCGTGGGTGGGCATGGTGTACAGCTCCGGCGGCATCCAGGTGTACCAGCTGTTCACCACGATGACATCCGGTTCGGCGCGTTTGACCAGGTCGATGGTCTCGGCGTCGGCCCGCTCGGTCAGATGGACGGGAATACCGTGTTCGCGGGCGAGCTCTTCCACCGAATCCGACCAGATCCCCTTGTAGGAGTCTGCACTGGCGGGGTGGGTGACCGCGAGCACGACCTCGTGCTCGGAGTCGATGAGCGCCTGCAGAGTCTTTCGCCCCCAGGTCTGGAACCCGAACGAGACGATACGCATGAACCAACCTCATCCCCATATAGCCGTTAAGTAAGGCAAGCCTAGCCTAGCTTCAGAGGCCCGCCGGTTGGGCACCGGCCCGCACACCGGCCGCTGCCGGTGCCGCGGGCGAGTTCGCCAGAATCCGGTCCGAAAGCTCGCCCAGGCAGCTGAGATTCGGGAACCCCGGGCCCTGTGCCAGGCCGGCCATATTCGGCAGGTACAACTTCGCGGGCAATCCGTCCACCGACAGATCGTGATCGATCGCCGCCTCGATCCGCGCCTGCGTGAGCGGACCCCCGACGGCCAGTTCGAGCAGGTCGGCGGCCTCCTCGTCGAACAGGTCCAGAAACCACAGCGGCTGACCACCCGTCGCGTCCACCACCAGGTCGAAGGCGTGCATCTGATCGGGGCGGGACTCGTTGCGCAGCGTCAGCGCGACACCGTCACCCTGATCGGCCACCCGCACCACCCGGCCCTGCAGGTGGTGCACCCGGTTGTCCGCGAGCAGCGATTCCTGCACCCGCACCGAGAACACCCCGCGGTCGGTACGCCGCACCACATCCCGGCGTTCGGCGATACTCAGCGCCCGCCATTTCGCGGGATCACTGAACAGGGAGTTCTCGAAATAACTCTCGCCACGTGTGTAGATGGTCGCCCCGGGCGAGATCACCGAAACGGTCAGCACATCGTGGCGGACGAGTTCGTCCATGGCGGATCCGGCGGTCTCGCCGCCGCCGATCACCGCGGCCCGCGAGGACACCGGCAGCTGCCGCCGCCCGGCCAGATCCCAGAAATCCGCGATACTCAGCACTTTCGGGTGCTGCGCGAGAGCGCGCCGACTATCGCCCGGTCCGGTGATCATCAGCCGATCGGCTTCGGCCTCCAGGGCGGCCCCCTCGGCCTCGGCCACCGTGACCCGCCAGCCCGCGCCGTCGGCGCGAATGGTCCGCACCCGGCCGCGCAGGATCTCGACACCGGACCGCCGCGCCACCCACTGCAGGTACTTCGCCCACAGATTGTGTTCCGGGCTCGGCCGGCCCCGGTCGACCCATTCGGCATAGGTGCCGCGCTCGACCAGGAAGGCCGTCCACCCGAACGCCATCATGGCCTCGTTGACCGCGTGGTTGTGCCCCCGGGCCCAGGTCGAATGGTAGGGGAAACCGATATCCTTCTCCGGGCTCGTGCCCAGCCGGTGCCTGCCGTCGGTCCAGCCACCCGCGGCCAGCCAGTTCCCGCCCACCGCATGCGGTTCCACGACGGTGACCTGCGGCGCGGGCAATCCGAGCTCCCGCAGCACATACGCTTTGGCCGCTACCGCCATGGCTTTCGGACCCGCACCGACGACCAGAAGTCTGTCCACTGGTTCTCCCAACTTTCCCGACAACCCAATGGCGTCGCGCCTCAGATGGCGTGGTGGCGATCGCACGCAGACGCGATCCGATCCACCCGACTTCGCATAGGCTTACCTTACATGGAGGAGACCGCGAAACGGCGGCCCAAGTCAGGGAATTCGTGAACCCGCAGGTCCGGACGCTGTTCTTCGACCGGTGACCGCACTGCTCGCACCGGCCTCACCGAGCCGGGGCAAGGCGGCCGAGCCGGGACGGGTTCGGGTCGTTTCGCGAAAAGGACACCGCGGCCCGGAGGCCGACCCGACTGCGGTACCGAGCCGACGAGCGATGGTATCGACTCGGCGACCCCCGGCCACACCGGCCGACCCGCAACACCCGTGGCGACAACTCGGCCACCGGCCGGGTCGCCCTCCACCCCCGAGGAGAAGGCTCTCGCCGTAGGGCGATCGATCCGGCAGTAGCCGGGCCGGTCACGATTCGATGATCAACCGGCCTTCCGGCGTCCACCATCCGCGGTGCGAGGTCCGGAACAACCGGGCCCCGGCCTCGAAAGGATCGGCCACGAAGCATTCCCGGTGGTGACCGACAGCCAGTTCTGCGGCGAGCGCGCGCCCGCCCACATGGATATCACCCACCACGCCGGCCGGCACCAACCGACCCTCGTCGAGCGGCAGCACCTTCGCCCCCGGTACCGGCCGGGTCCAGCCGGTCGGCGCGAGCGGCCCCCGGGAGACCGCTCCGAGGTAGGCGACCGAATGGAACGCGACGGTGGCCACCGCCTCCGGCGACAGGCAGCGCACCGCTTCGGCCGGCGCCGAGCCGCCGTAGGTGCCGACGAGATCCCAGCGGGCCACGGTAGGCAACCGGTCGACCCCCTCGGCCATCAGCAACACCGGCAGTTCGGCGTCCGCGACGACCTGGGTGACCCCGTGGGTTTCGATCAGCCCGGCCAGCAGCGCCGGGTCACGACGCTGGGTCTCGGTCGGTACCACCACCGACGCCCCGGCCGACCACGCCGCCAGCAGGTCCACCGCGTTCTGCGGATCGTCCCACGGCAGCGCCAGCAGCCGCACATCCGCGGGCCGGGCCGCCGGATCGAACCGCCGCAGCCGGCGGTCGGCGGCCACACAGCGGCGGTCGGCGACGGCTACCGCGAGAGCGTCGGCCCCCAGCAGCAGGCCGGCCCGACCGAAGCGGCCGACGCCGATCCGGGAGGCGGTGACGAATTCGCTCAGCAGCGCGGCGACACCGGCGGCGGTGGGTACCGCGGAGGAGCGATGCACGCCGCGGAATCGGTCGAGGTCGTCGAAGAGATCGCCGTAGGTGAGCTGCTCGTCCGCGCAGCGTGCCGCCGATCGGGCCGAGGGGACCATATGACCGTGCCGGATCACGGTGACCAGTGCGGATACATCATAGGGTTCGACGCCGGTGGCCCACTCCCCGAGCATTCGCTCGCGCTCGACGCCCGTCGGGCCGGCCACGGCCAGCGGTTCGACACTCCTGATATCGTCGACGACGGTCATCAGTCACCTCCTACTACGGGCAGCGGAGGCGGCGACCACGAACGGTTCGGTCACCCGACCTCCTGTACTGCTCGGTACGGCCTCGGCTGCCGAACCACTGTCACGCATAAGCTTAGGTTTACCTTACATTCCGAGAGTGCGATTCTCCAGACCACGCACTCGCATAAGTTGCTTAGCTAAGCTAAACGCCGGTTCCCGGGAACGCACGTACAGCCTCGCCGCCGCTCCCCTGGCCCCCGAACCGCTTATCCGACACTCCGTTCCAGCCGCCGACCCCCGCACCGGACCGCTCGTTCCAGAAGTCCGCGTAGCGGCCCCGGTAGCTCGGCAGGGTCCCGCGTTCGACGATCCGGCCGCCGTCCAGGAAGTGGATCCGATCGCGTGCGCGATGACGGCCGACCGGCCGGCCGGTGCGCCACCACGATCGCCGTTTCACCTCGGCGCGCACCGAAGCGCCGATCCCGACTGAAACTTAGGTTAAGCTAACCTGCATGGGAAGAGGCAGTAATGGCGTAATGCTGAAGATGTGGCGGGCCGACGACTACCGGCTGACCGTCACCTCCACGGAGCGGCTCACCGACAAGTACGTCCGCATCGGTTTCACCGCCGGGGGTCTACTCGCCGATCACCCGGTACACCCGACGCAGTTCATCCGCCTGTGGATCCCCGACGCCGAGACCGACAAACTGCACCACCGCGGTTACACCCTCATCGACCAGGACCCCGACAACGACCACTTCCACATAGAGTTCGCCGTACACAGCGGACCGGCCAGCCAGTGGGCCGAACGCGCCCGGGTCGGTGATGTCATCGAAACCTCGGTACTGGGTTCCAAGTTCGAACTGCCCGCGACCGCACCCGGTGAGTACGTGATCTTCGGTGATTCCGCCTCGCTGCCGGCGATCAACACACTGCTCGAATCGATCGGCGACGTCCCGGCCCGCGTCTGGCTGGAATGGCAGTACGAATCGGACACCGACCTGCCGGTCCGCAACAAACCGCACCACGAGGTCACCTGGGTCCAGCGCATCGACGACGGCCGCGCCATGCGCGAACAGGCCGAACAGCTCACCGTCGCCCCCGACGCCTTCGCCTGGGTCGCCTGCGACACCGCCAGCACCCGCGCCATCGTGAAAAGTCTGCGGACCACCCACGCGCTGCCGAAAACGCAGATCAAAGCCCAGGGCTACTGGAAGTAACCGCCATTACCGGCCGGGCGGTGCGGCCGGCGCCAGCGCCGCGCGGACTATGCTGCGACCGGTGAGAAGAAGGCAGCAGCCGCCGCTACCGAAACGGTTCGGGCTGGATCCGGCCCGCTTGCGGCTGCCCGACGAGGGTGACTGGGCGACCGTTCGCGACCATCTGGTCCACCGGCTGCCCCGTGTCGATCCCGCACGCATCGACGAAATGCTGCATGCCGGTGAGATCGTCGATCTGGCCGGCCCGCTCCCACCCGACGCGCCCTACGTGCCCGGGGGCGCGGTCTGGTTTCATCGCGATCTGCCCGATGAGAAACCGGTGCCCTTCGACCTGCCGATCGTCTACCGCGACGACACCATCCTGGTCGCCGACAAACCGCATTTCCTGGCCACCATTCCACGCGGCAGCCATATCCTGCAGACCGCCCTGGTCCGACTGCGCCGTGAACTCGACCTGCCCGATCTGATCCCCGCGCATCGTCTCGACCGCGCCACCGCCGGCCTCGTGTTGTTCGTGGTCGACCCGACCCGCCGCGGCACCTACCAGACGCTGTTCCAGCGGCAGCGGGTCCGCAAGGAATACGAGGCCGTGGCCGGGTACCGTAGCGGGCTGATCTTCCCGCTGTCCCTGGAAAGCCGCATCATCAAGGAAAAGCACGTCCTGGCCGCGCAGGAGGTGCCCGGCGCGCCGAACGCGCGGACCCGGATCGAGCTGATCGAGCGGCGCGGCGATATCGCCCGCTACCGACTGCACCCCGCGACCGGCCGCACCCACCAGCTGCGCCTGCACATGAACTCACTGGGCATCCCCATCCTCGGCGACGATTTCTATCCGCTGATCACCGATAAATCCGTCGACGATTTCACTCGCCCGCTCCAGCTACTGGCCGCCACCCTCGAATTCACCGACCCGGTGACCGGCGAGAACAGGCGTTTCGACAGCCGCCGCGGCCTGCAGGCCTGGACCGACCCGCACGGCTGGGCCGGGGACGTGGAACCGGCCCCCGGTTCCTGAGTATTCCGAGGCGCCGATCGCGCCGAGCTGCGACGACCGGCATCAAGCGGGCCGGCCAGGGGTATCCCGGTCCGGACCGCCGGACCCCGGCCTGCCATCTTCGAGCCGGCACCGCGTGCCCTCCGCCCGTCCGTACACTGGGCCGAATGCTCCACCCGGTTACCCAGGAACCAGCTGCTCCGCGCGCCAGAGTCCACGCCTATGCCGATGTGGCGGTCGTCGTGGTGGTGCTCACCTGCACCAATCTGATCGCCCATTTCACCACCGCGTGGGCGAATATCGTGAGCGTGCCGATCGCCGCCCTGGTGCTGCTGGGGCTCATGCGTCGGCGCGGCCTGCACTGGTCGGAGCTGGGCCTGTCGCCCCGGCACTGGCGGACCGGGACCAAATACGCACTCGGCGCGGTCGGGGTGGTGCTGGCGGCGGTGGTCATCGGGGCCGCGCTCCCGCTGACCCGCCCGTTCTTCCTGGCCGACCGCTACGCCACCGTCTCCGGCGCGCTCATCGCCTCGATGATCGTGATCCCGCTGCAGACCGTGATCCCCGAAGAACTCGCCTTCCGCGGGGTCCTGCACGGAACCCTCGATCGGGCGTGGGGCGCCCGGGGTGTCTTCGCGGCCGGGTCCCTGCTCTTCGGGCTCTGGCATATCGCCTCGTCTCTCGGACTCACCGCAGGTAACCGGGGACTGGCCGAACTGATCGGCGGCGGGGCGGCCGGTCAGATCGGCGGAGTACTGATCGCCGTCGCCGCGACCGCCGCCGCCGCGATGGTGTTCACCTGGCTACGGCACCGCAGCGGCAGCCTGCTGGCACCCATCGCCCTGCACTGGGCGGTCAACGGGGCCGGCGCCCTGACCGCCGCGCTCCTCTGGCATACGACCCTGGCGTGAGCCGCCCGCGTCGCGGGATCAGCAGTGTTCGCAGATACCGGTGGCCGGGAGCTGGATGAAACAGCTGGAGCACACCACCGTGCGGGCTCCGGTTTCCGGTTTGTGCGCGGTCGTGGCGGTCCGGGTGGTGGCGACCGTCCGCCGGGCGTTACCACCGCGTGGGATCAGTGGCGGGGTACCGCCGTCGGCGGGCACATCGGCACCGTGGGCCGCGTAGCAGGCCCAGCGGGCGTACGCGGCGTGGGTTTCGATATCGGCCGGCACCGGTAGCGCCGCCAGCTCCAGCACATACTTGTAGCTGTCGCTGACTTTCAAATTGCGTTTCACACACAGGGCCGTGAGTGGCGGCTCGCCCGCATTGTGGCAGCGCCGGGCGACTTTGCGCAGGATCGCGTCCATCCAGGTGCGGGTCGGGGCATCGGTGTGCACCCCCGACATCTCCTGCACCCGGTCGGCGAGTTCCTGCACGGTGACGAAGTATCCGTACTCCGTCGCCGTCTCGGCCAGCACCTCATGTGCGGCCATCGCCCAGGCCACCGCGGCATCGCGGAAGGTAACCGCTGTACCGTCGTCGATCCGCCAGGCCCCCGAAATCGTTGTCGCAGCGTCCCTCATAGCTCGTACACCGTAGCGCCGAGGACCCGGGGCCCGTCAACCGCCCTCCCCTATATCACATTTCGGGTGCCGAAACCCACACGATGACCAGCGGTCAACCCGGTGGTGCGAGTTCCTCCGGCGCGGCCACGCCCCGCTCCAGATACAGGGTCACCCTGCGCGCCCGGGCCACCAGCGCACATCGCAGTCGACGACTCAGCCGCGCCACGACACGCTCATCCAGCCGATCCACCCGCACCCATTCCCAGCGGTCGAGCTCCGCGGCTTGCAGGACAATGCCCCGGTCATCGAGCCCACCGCCGTCGAACACGTAGAGAACCTTGTCCCCCTCCCCCGGGTTCGGCGCCCAATCGTGCACCAGTAACCGGCCGGGCGACCGATCGAGCCCGAGTTCCTCGGCGACCTCCCGCCGGCAGGCCTGCGCCGGAGATTCCCCCGGTTCGACATAACCGCCCGGAATATCCCAGCCGATGCCGTACGTCTTGTGCACCAGCAGCACCTCGTCGCCCCCGGTACCGGCGCGCACGAACAGCGCACCGGCCGCCAGCCGGGCCCACGTCCCCGTGTTCGTCCCATGGGTTGCCGCCACTGCGCTATCGGACCACAGCGGCCTGCCCGCGCCGCGTTCGAGCCCAGGCGCGCTGACCGGCGAGTGTCACCACCGGATAGAGCATTCCGCGATCGAAGTCGGCCGGTCGGGCCGCCGCCGCGATCACCCGCGGCCAATCCGGGTTCGCGAGCGCGCCACGGCCGAGCGCCACCAGATCCGCGTGTCCCTCTTCGAGTACCGTCCGCGCGAGCTCGGGAGCGTGCATACCGCCGTTGACGATCACGGGCAGCCCGGTGATCGTCCGGGCCAGCCGGGTAACGGTTTCTCCGGAGTCCAGGACGGAGGTGTCGTACCAGTCCCGGCCCTCGCTCGCGAGATGCAGATAGTCGACCCCCGCCGCGCCGACCGCGCGGAAGATCGTCTCGGCTTCCCCGGCCCCGGACCACCGATAGCCGAGATCGTTGACCTTGGTCTGGGAAAGCCGCAGCCCCACCGGGAATTCCGGCCCCACCGCCGCCCGTACCGCTTCGACCACCTCCACCGCGAACCGCACCCGCCGCGCCGGTTCGCCGCCGTACTCGTCGTCCCGCTGATTGGTGTAGTCGGTGAGGAACTGGTCGATGAGGTACCCGTTCGCCCCGTGGATCTCCACGGCGTCGAACCCGGCGGCCCGGGCCCGCTCGGCCGCCGCGCCGAACCCGTCCACTATCCGGCGGATATCCGCGCGGGTCGCCGCCTCGGGCATCGCGAACGGGCCTTCCCCGCCGTACGCCGCCATCTTGGCCCCCAACGGCTGCACCGCCGACGGCGCGATACTCCGGTCACTGTGACGATTGCCCTGCACGAGCGCACCGGCATGCATCAACTGCACGGCGATCATCCCGCCCGCCGCGTGCACCGCGTCGGTAACCACCCGCCACGCCTCGATCTGACGCTCGGTCACGATGCCGGGCTGGTCGGGATACGCCTGGCTGAACTCCGCGTCGATATATGCCCCCTCCGTCGTGATCAGCGCGAACCCACCCGCCGCGAACCCCGCGTAGTACTCCGCCATGGCGTCGGTGGGCACGCCGTCACCTGCGGTGCTCACCCGCGACATGGGCGCGACGACCGCGCGGTTGCGCAACCGCAGCGCACCGATCCGCACCTCGGACAGAACAGGATGAATGGTCACGGAAACTCCTCGCACTAGCCGGAAACCGGTTCGGGAACAGATTCCGCGCTACCGGCCCTTCGTACAAGTACAGTCTTTTCTGTGCGGTAGGCACATTACGTATACCCATGGAGGTCATATGCACGACGACGTACCGGAATACTGCACCGTCGAAGCCGCCATGGAAGTGGTGGGCGGCAAATGGAAGATGGCGATCGTCAACCATCTCTTCGAGGGCACCCTGCGCTTCGGCGAACTCCGCCGCGCCATGCCCACCATCACCCAGCGCATGCTCACCCGCCAACTCCGCGAACTGGAAGCCGACGGGCTGATCCGTCGCACGGTCTACGCCGAAGTGCCACCGAAGGTCGAATACGACCTCACCGAACTCGGCGTGAGCCTGCGGCCGGTGGCGGAGTTGCTCGAATCATGGGGCGAGCGATACCGGCGCGGAATCGTCACCGGCGTCTCTACGACATGAGTTCGCGGGCTCGCGATTTATACCGGTCGGCAACCGTAGTATCTCCGTAGCAACCCCGTAGCCTGCGAGCTAGGATGGCCAATTGACTTCGGCAGCAGAGTTCTCCGAGATCCCGCAACGTGAACTACGCAACGAGGTGAGCCGGGTCCTCCGGGAGGTCGGAGCCGGCCAGTCGTACACAATCACGGTTGACGGGTCTCCGGTGGCCGACCTCGTTCCGCACCGCCATACCAGGCGTCGAGTCTGGGTACCCCGCGCGGAAGTCCTCGAAGCCTTCGGTGACCTGTCGCCGACCGACGCCGCCCACACCGATCTCGAACGGTTCGTCGACGACTCGCTGTACGACCCCTACGACCGCGCCCATCGACGTGGCGCCTTCAGCGAGGACACCAGCGAATGACGGCAACACGCGTCGGGGTCTGGTCGATACCAACGTCCTGATTCTGATCAACCGTTTGAGTCCCGAGGAACTGCCCGAAGATATCGCGGTCAGCACGGTCACTATGGCCGAACTGGCCGCAGGACCGCATTTCACCGACAACCCGGTCGAACGCGCTGAACGCATCGAACGGCTCCAAAACGCAGAAGCGCAGTTCGACCCACTCCCCTTCGATACCACGGCCGCCCGCCGCTACGGCCATCTCGTAGCCGCGGCCCTGGGTTCCGGCCACAACCCCAAGCCACGCCGGGTCGATTTGATGATCGCCGCTATCGCATCGGCACAACGAATACCGCTCTACACAGTGAACCCGAAAGATTTTCGATCTCTCGACGGCTTGCTGACCGTGGTCCCGGTCACCCACCCTGCTGGCCGGTGAGAGCCCCGTAGGCGACCAGCCCCACCAGCTGACCGAGCACCGAAGGCACGCCTCGGTACCCGCACGATGCACGAAGGCCCGCCTCCCGAATGGGAAGCGGGCCTTACGTTTTCGACCTTCGCAGCCGAAGAGCGACCTTACTTGGCCTTCTCCAGGACCTCGATCAACCGCCACCGCTTGGTGGCCGAGGTGGGCCGGGTCTCCATCAGCTGCACGCGATCGCCGACACCGGCGGTCTCGTTCTCGTCGTGCGCCTTCACCTTGGAGGTGGTGCGAATGATCTTGCCGTAGAGAGCGTGCCGGTGACGGTCTTCCAACTCGACGACGATCGTCTTGTTCATCTTGTCGGAGACGACGTAGCCGGTCCGCACCTTGCGGCGGCCGCGCTCCTGCTCTTTCTCGCTCATGCCGCATCTCCCTTGTCAGCGGGTCCGGTGGCCAAACCGAGCTCGCGCTCACGCATGACCGTGTAGATACGCGCGATCTCGTGACGCACCACACGCAGCCGGCGATTGTTGGTCAGCTGACCGGTCGCCATCTGGAAGCGCAGGTTGAACAGCTCTTCCTTCGATTCGCGCAGGCGGGAGACGAGCTCCTCCTCGGTCAGCTCGCGGAGCTCTGCGGCAGGGGTACCGGTTGCCATCAGAACTGCTCCTCCCTCGTCACGATCCTGCACTTCATCGGGAGCTTGTGCATCGCGCGGCGCAGCGCCTCACGAGCGATCTCCTCATTGGGGTAACTCATCTCGAACATCACCCGGCCGGGCTTGACGTTCGCGACCCACCACTCCGGCGAACCCTTACCGGAACCCATGCGGGTTTCGGCCGGCTTCTTGGTGAGCGGGCGATCCGGGTAGATGTTGATCCAGATCTTGCCGCCACGCTTGATGTGGCGGGTCATCGCGATACGCGCCGACTCGATCTGCCGGTTGGTCACGTACGCCGGCTCCAGCGCCTGAATGCCGAAGTCACCGAACGACACCGAGGTGCCGCCCTTGGCGAGACCGCTGCGGCTCGGGTGATGCTGCTTACGGAACTTGACCTTGCGGGGCATCAGCATTGGTCAGCCCTCCTGCTTTTCTGCCGGGGGCTCGGCCACCGCGGTAGCGGCGCGCCCGGCCTCGGTGCTGGTCGCGGTGGTGCCGGAGGAACCGGAACGACGCGGGCGGCTCGGGCGCTCCCGGCGCGGGCGATCCCCGGCCGGCGCGCTCGGGGCGGGCAGCTCACGCTTGCCGCCGACGATATCGCCCTTGTAGATCCAGACCTTGACACCGATACGACCGAAGGTGGTCTTGGCCTCGTACAGGCCGTAATCGATATCGGCACGCAGGGTGTGCAGCGGGACGCGGCCTTCGCGGTAGAACTCCGAGCGCGACATCTCGGCGCCACCGAGGCGGCCCGAGCACTGCACACGGATGCCCTTGACGTTCGGCGAACGCATGGCCGACTGGATGGCCTTACGCATCGCGCGACGGAACGCCACACGGTTGGACAGCTGCTCGGCCACACCCTGGGCTACCAGCTGGGCATCCGATTCGGGGTTCTTGACCTCGAGGATGTTCAGCTGGACCTGCTTGCCGGTGAGCTTCTCCAGCTCGGCGCGAATGCGGTCGGCCTCGGCGCCGCGGCGGCCGATGACGATGCCCGGACGCGCGGTGTGGATATCGACGCGAACCCGGTCACGGGTGCGCTCGATCTCCACCTTGGAGATACCGGCCCGTTCCATGCCGGTGCTCAGCAGCTTCCGGATGGCGACGTCTTCCTTGACGTAGTCCGAGTACTGCTTGTCGGCGTACCAACGGGACTTCCAGTCGGTGGTGATTCCGAGGCGGAAGCCATGGGGATTGATTTTCTGTCCCATTTACTTTGCCGCTCCCTTCCGGCGGCCACGAGTGCCACCGGCGGTGGGGACGCTCTCGACCTCGATGGTGATGTGGCTGGTGCGCTTGCGGATCCGGAACGCGCGACCCTGGGCGCGCGGCTGGAAACGCTTCATGGTCGCGCCCTCGTCGACATACGCCGTCGAGATGACCAGGGTGTCGGGGTTGAGGCCGAGGTTGTTCTCGGCGTTCGCCGCGGCACTGGCCACGACCTTGGCGACCGGCTCGCTGGCGGCCTGCGGGGCGAACCGGAGCAGGTCGAGCGCGTCCGAGACGCGCTTACCGCGGACCAGGTCCACGACCCGGCGAGCCTTCATCGGGGTCACGCGCACGTGCTTGGCGGTCGCGCGCGCAGTCGGATTCTGCGTTTCTGTGCTCATCGCCGCTTGCTCTTCCGATCTTCCTTGACGTGGCTGCGGAACGTCCTGGTCGGCGCGAACTCACCGAGCTTGTGCCCGACCATGTTCTCCGAGACGAACACCGGCACGTGCTTGCGGCCGTCGTGGACGGCAAAGGTGTGACCGATGAAATCGGGGGTGATGGTCGAACGACGCGACCAGGTCTTGATGACCTGCTTGGTGCCCTTGTCGTTCTGCACGTCCACCTTCGCCTGGAGGTGGTCGTCGACGAACGGGCCCTTCTTGAGGCTGCGTGGCATTTCTTACCTCCTCCTTAGCGCTTCTTGCCGGTACGACGGCGACGGACGATGAGCTTGTCGCTCGGACGGTTCGGCTTACGGGTGCGGCCTTCCGGCTGACCCCAGGGCGAGACCGGGTGGCGACCACCGGAGGTCTTGCCCTCACCACCACCGTGCGGGTGGTCGACCGGGTTCATGACCACACCACGGACCGTGGGGCGGCGACCCTTCCAGCGCATACGACCGGCCTTGCCCCAGTTGATGTTCGACTGTTCGGCATTGCCGACCTCGCCGACGGTGGCGCGGCAGCGCACGTCGACGCGGCGGATCTCACCGGAGGGCATACGCAGCGTGGCGTAGGGGCCTTCCTTACCCAGCAGCTGGATGCTGGCACCGGCCGAGCGGGCCATCTTGGCGCCGCCGCCGGGACGCAGCTCCACCGCGTGGATGGTGGTACCGGTCGGGATATTGCGCAGCGGCAGGTTGTTGCCGGGCTTGATATCCGCGGTCGGACCGGACTCGATCTTCGTGCCCTGCGCGATGCCCTTGGGCGCGATGATGTAGCGCTTCTCGCCGTCCAGGTAGTGCAGCAGCGCGATATTCGCGGTGCGGTTGGGGTCGTATTCGATATGAGCGACCTTGGCCGGCACGCCGTCCTTGTCCAGCCGGCGGAAGTCGATCAGCCGGTAGGCGCGCTTGTGACCGCCACCGCGATGCCGGGTGGTGATCCGGCCGTGGCCGTTACGGCCACCGCTCTTGGTCAGCGGGCGGATGAGCGACTTCTCGGGGGTCGACCGGGTGATCTCGGCGAAGTCCGAGACGGACGACCCGCGGCGGCCCGGGGTAGTCGGCTTGTACTTACGGATTGCCATGAGTTCTTCTCTGCTTTCTGGACTCCCCGCCGCCTACGCGACCGGGCCTCCGAAGATCTCGATGGGCTTGCTGTCGGCCGAGATGGTCACGAGCGCGCGCTTGGTGTCCTTGCGCTTGCCGTAACCGAAGCGGGTCCGCTTGCGCTTGCCCTGACGGTTGGCGGTGTTGACGCTGGTGACCTTCACCCCGAAGACCTTCTCGACCGCGATCTTGATCTGGGTCTTGTTGGAGTCGGGGTGCACGATGAAGGTGTAGGTGCCTTCCTCGATCAGCCCGTAGGACTTCTCCGAGATGACCGGCGCCAGCAGGATGTCGCGCGGATCGGCGATGGTGCTCACTTGCTCTCCTCCTGTGCAGCCTCAGCCGGGCCGTGCACGAAGGCGTTGAGCGCCTCGACGCTGAATACGACTACGTCGCTGTCCAGCACGTCGTAGGTGTTCAGCTGGTCCGGTGCGATGGTGTGCACGTATTCCAGGTTGCGGGCACTCTTCCAGGCGGCGACGTCGTCGCGGCCGACGACCAGGAGGAACTTCTTGCGATCCGAGAGCTCGGACAGGAAGGTCTTCGCGGTCTTGGTCGAGGGGTCCTGGCCCGCGACGAGCTCGCTGATCACGTGGATCCGCTCGTTACGCGCCCGATCCGACAGCGCACCACGCAGGGCGGCCTGGATCATCTTCTTGGGGGTGCGCTGGCTGTAGTCACGCGGCTTGGGGCCGTGCACGATGCCACCACCGGCGAACTGCGGCGCGCGGGTCGAACCCTGGCGGGCGCGGCCGGTGCCCTTCTGGCGGTACGGCTTCTTACCACCGCCGCGGACCTCGCCGCGGGTCTTGGTGGAATGCGTGCCCTGGCGGGCGGCGGCCTGCTGGGCCACGACCACCTGGTGCATCAGCGCGATGTTCGCGGTCACGTCGAAGATCTCGGCGGGGAGATCGACGGTGCCGTTGGTCTTGCCACCGAGTTCCTTGACCGGCAGCGTCAGATTGGCCTTCTTCTCGAGGCTGGTCATGCGTGCGCACCACCCTTCACGGCGCTCTTGACGATCACGACGCCGCCCTTGCGACCCGGGATCGCTCCCTTGATCAGCAGCAGGCCGTTCTCGGCGTCCACCTTGTGAACCGACAGGTTCTGCGTGGTGACGCGGTCGTTACCCATGCGGCCCGACATGCGCATGCCCTTGAACACGCGGCCGGGGGTGGCGCAGCCACCGATGGAACCCGGGCGACGGTGCACGGCCTGCGCACCGTGGGAGGCACCCTGGCCACGGAAGCCGTGGCGCTTCATGGTGCCGGCGAAGCCCTTGCCCTTGCTGGTGCCGGTGACGTCGACGTAGGTGCCCTCTTCGAACGCGGCGGCCGAGATCTCCTGGCCGACTTCGAAGGTGGAGGCATCCGCGACCCGGATCTCCGCGACATGGCGGCGCGGGGTGACACCGGCCTTGGCGAACTGGCCGGACTCCGGCTTGTTCACCTTGCGGGGGTCGATGGCACCGAAGGCGACCTGTACGGCGCTGTAGCCGTCGCGCTCGACGGTGCGGATCTGGGTGACCACGTTCGGTCCGGCCTTGACGACGGTGACCGGGACGACCCGGTTCTTGTCGTCGAACACCTGGGTCATGCCCAGTTTGGTGCCCAGGATGCCGGCCGCGGGCCTGCTCTTGTTGTCAGTCATGTCTCGAGTCCCCGTCACTGGATATTGACGTCGACGCTGGCCGGCAGGTCGATGCGCATGAGCGCGTCCACCGTCTTCGGCGTCGGGTCGAGGATGTCGATCAGCCGCTTGTGCGTACGCATCTCGAAGTGCTCGCGCGAGTCCTTGTACTTGTGCGGCGAACGGATGACGCAGTACACGTTCTTCTCGGTCGGCAACGGCACCGGCCCGACGACCCGGGCCCCGGTGCGGGTCACCGTTTCGACGATCTTGCGCGCAGACGCATCGATCGCCTCGTGGTCATAGGCCTTGAGCCTGATGCGGATCTTCTGTCCCGCCACGCTAAGTGTCCTTTTCTCCGCTTTCGTCCGTGATCCGGATACCGGCTAGGGCGTCCGTACCACCTTCATTTGCACAGCCCGAACACACGATGACGTCCCGCGCCCTATCGGTCAGAGCCCGGCGGAGGCAGCCTGCGTAACTACGCAGGGCTTCCGATCGGGCACCAGACCGACACAGTGGAGACCACGACCAGGGGTCAACCCAGTCCGCGCCGCTGTTCATCTGTCATGGTTCTCCGGTCCACGCGGTCGGGCGTGTCGCCCCTCCGCTCATTCCTCGGCCTCGGAAGAAAACTTCGATCGTGGCCTTCGGAACTTGCGTCCCGGACGTACCCACATCGGTAATCGATGAGGTACTCGCTGGTTTTACTCACCCCGCCCGGCCTGGCCGTTTCATGAAAACGACCGCCACCCGGGGCAAGGCAACCCGAACAGTATGCACGAGCCCCCCGAGGCGTTTCAAATCGGGGTCGGCCGAGGTCCGGCGCTGCGGCCACCATACCGCGCCGCCGCTACCTTACCGATGAGTAAGATAGCGATATGACCAACGAGACCGGTACCTACCGCGGCTGGCGCAAACTGCCGGACAACCCCTTCGGCCACGGCCTGTTCTCCCTGTCGATGGTGGCCCGGGTGCCGTACTTCGCCACGGTGCTGCCCCGGGTGGTCCGTCTCGAACCCGGACTCTGCGAGGTCAAAGCCCCCAAATGGTTCGGCGTGCACAACCATCTGGGCACCTTCCACGCCATCGCCGCCTGCAACCTCGCGGAAATCGCGATGGGCATGCTGAGCGAGGCCACCGTGCCCACCACCCACCGCTGGATCCCCAAGGCGATGCAGGTCCAGTACCTGACCAAAGCCACCACGGGCCTGCGCGCCGTCGCCGAACTGACGGATATCCCGGACTTCGCCACGATCACCGAAGGCCGAGACCTCACCGTGCCGGTCTCGATCTACGACAAGACCGGCAAAGAAGTCGTCCACGCCGACATCACCACCTGGGTAACCCCGAAGAACTAGCAACCCGGGACAAACCTGCGGACAGAGAACGGCGCGCCCCCGCCACACCCGTAGTCCCCCAACACACACCACTGGTCCACCCCTACCTACAGGTCCGCACGCCGACCTCACCGTCATATGCCGACGCAACCCGCATGCGTCGAGTCCTACGAGACACCTCCAAGGGTTGAGGCCCGTCTCGCCGTTTCGGCCTCGAAGCGCATGAGATATGCGGTGGGCCGCCCATAGAGTGCGACCATTGAGCACCTTCGGCCAAGGCTCGAGGCCGAAACGGCGAGACCAAGGGGGCCTCAACCCCCGCGCGCGCCAGCGCGCCAACAACACAGCACCTTCACGAGCAAGCGCGCATGCTCGCCTTCGCGTATCGGCGCGCCTCGTCTCCCGAGGAGACCCACTTCCCACCTTCACAAGCGGCTTCACAAGCGGCTTGTTGCCCTCCCCCGCCCCACCCCGTTGAATGCACTACATGGCAGACAGCGTGGTCCGTGAGTTCGATATCTGTGTCGTCGGGCTGGGCCCGTCCGGGCGGGCGCTGGCCCACCGGGCCGTTGTGGCCGGTCTCCGTGTCGCCGCCGTCGATCCCCGCCCGGATCGCCTGTGGCCGCCGACTTTCTCCTGCTGGATCGACGAGCTCCCGGACTGGTTGCCGCACAGTGTGATCGCGAGCAGGATTCCGGCGCCGGTGGTCTGGACGACGTCCGCGATCAAGATCGAGCGGCCCTATTGTGTGCTGTCCAAGCCGTTGCTGCACGAGGCGCTATCGCTCGACGACGCCCAGGTGTACGTGGGGCGGGCGGCCCGGGTGGAGGCGCATGAGGTCGAGCTGGCCGACGGCACCGTGATCGGTGCGGCGGTGGTGGTGGATTCGCGTGGGATGCCGCCGCTCGGCAACCGGCGCGGGGCCAGCGCGCACGGCATCTTCGTGAACGCCGAGACCGCGGCGCCGATGGTCGGTGAGGGCGAGGGCCTGCTGCTGGATTGGCGGCCGGAGAACGGTGCCGGGCCCGACGAGCCGCCGTCGTTCCTGTATTCGGTGCCCCTCGGCGACGGCACCGTGATCTTCGAGGAGACCAGTCTGGGGCTGCGCGGCGGGATGCCCCAGCACGAACTGCGCCGACGCACCCTCGCGCGGCTGACCGCGCACGGTATCGAACTGACCGGTGCGGAGCCGAGCGAGGCCGCGCACTACCCGCTGGACACCCCACCACCGAAGAACGGGGTGGGGAAGGTGGTGCCCTACGGGTCGCGCGGCGGGATGATGCACCCCTGCACCGGTTACAGCGTCGCCGATTCGTTCGCGCTGGCCGATACCGCGGTCACCGCGATCCTGGCCGGTGAGGACCCGATCGCCGCGCTGTGGCCGTGGCAGGCCCGGCTCACCTACTGGATGCGGATGCGCGGCCTGTGGGGGTTGGGCCGATTGACCACCGAGCAGTCGATCGCCATGTTCGATTCCTTTTTCTCCGCCTCGCCGCGCGGACAGCGCGCCCTGCTCTCGGCCCACGACGATTACGCGGCGCTGGGCGCGGTGCTGTTCAACACCGTCTCGCACACCTGGCCGTTCCGCTGGCGCTACGACCTGGTCGGCTGGACCAACCGCGACCGCTGGCTCGGCTACCCGTTCGCTGCGGCCACTTCCGAGACCCGGAAGTAGCCGAGCGCGATCAGCCGCTACGTTCGGCGGATTTGCGGTAGCCGCGGACCGCGGGATAGCCGAACACCAGGATGGCGCCGACCACCCACAGCAGGGTGTCCACGAGCGGTTCGGCGACCGGACCGCCGAGGGACAATCCCTTCATCGCTTCGATGGCGCAGCTCATCGGCTGGTTCTCCACCGTCGACCGCAGCCAACTCGGATAGGCGGACACCGGGACGAAACCGGAATTGAAGAACAGCAGCAGGTTCATGAAGATCGCGACCAGCTGGACCAGCAGCGGCCCCTCGGTGGAGGCCGCGATCGCGGTGATGAAGACGGCGAACGCGAGCCCGAACAGGATCGGGATCCCCATGAGTCCGAGTGCGGCCCACAGTCCCTGGTCGAAGCGGAATCCCAGGGCGAAACCGACGGCGATGATGATGACCGTGGTGAGCGAGATCCGGATCACCTCGGCGAACAACCGGCCGGTCAGGCTCGCCGCGCGATGGATCGGCATGGTCCAGAACCGGCCCAGCAGCCCGGTGGCCTTCTCGACCTTGAAGCCCAGCGCGCTGACCACCGCGCCGGTCATGGCCGCGACGAGGGTGATCATCGGGACCGTACCGTAGATGGCGGGCTTACCGGTGAAACCGGAGATGGAATCGTCGAGCACGATCCAGAACATCACCAGCGTCAGCGCCGGGTACACGATCGTCTGGATGGTGGTGGCCGGATCGCGCAGCCAGCCCGTCAGCAGCCGTTTGCACTGGATGGAGCTGTGTACTGCCCAGACCACGAGCGATCGTTCGGACCGTGGGGTGACCCGGGGCAGTTCGAGCGCGGCGATATGTACCGGCAACTCCTCGGTTCCGGTCGCCGCGGACTGTTCGATAACGCTCATGACCGCCTCACACTCGCCCAGACCGCGAACGGGGTGAACACCGCCGCCGCGCCGACCAGCCAGAACAATCCCACTCGCAGCACCTCCCAGGTCACCCCGTCACCCGCCATATCGCGCAGTGCGTAGGCGAACTGGGTGATCGGCTGATTGCGCACGAACGGCCGCACCCATTCGGGGAAACCGGTCTCGGGCACGAAACCGCACGACATCATGCCGAAGATCAGCGTCGGCAAGGTGAGCGCCTGGCTCAGCGAAGCGGGGCTCTTGGTCAGGCTGCCCAGCCCGTCCGCGCCGACCGCCAGCACGGTCCCGACGGCGAGGGCGAAAGCGCAGAAGCCGATGGTCTGCCCCCAGCCCGCGGTGAACTCGAAACCGATGATGTGGCCGTAGATCAGGGCCGCGGCCAAGGATACGACCGAGCGGAACAGTCCGGCCGCGATCCGCGAACCCAGCGGTACCAGCATGCCGATCGGCATGGTCTGCAACCGGGTGCTGAACCCGGTGAGCGCCTCCACAGCGGCCAGCTGCGCATTGGACATCATGGTGAACGCCATGGTCTGCAGCACCACGATCGGCATGACGAACTGCGCGTAGTCGATGCCCTGGAACTGCATCACATAGCGCAGCGGGAGATAGAAACCGAGAGTGAAGACCAGCGGCATCACGATCGCGGCGATCATCTCACCCTTGGTGACCATGGTCCAGACGACGCGTCCGGTCAACGCCCGCCACTGCGCGAACGTGGACAGCCGCGTCCGGGGCAGGTCACCGAACAGATCGAGCCGGGAGGCCGCGGGAGCGCTCACAGTGTATTTCTGGGGCATGAGCGAGGGCCCCGCGTGGTCACGCTCCGCTACCGTCTCCGGGCCCGACTCGCTCACGCCGGACCACCCGGCTGCTCGGTACCGCCCGGATGCCCGGTGATGGACAGGAACACATCGTCGAGAGAAGGGCGGCGCAGCCCGATATCGGCCAGCGTGATGCCGGCGGCGTCCAACCGGCGCAGGGCCTCGGCCAGCGTCGCGGCACCGTCGGGTGCCGGGATGGACAGACGTTCGGACCCGGCGAGCTCGGCGGCGACTGCCGGCGGAACCAGGTCCCCGAGAGCGGTGGCGGCCCGGGCCAGCTGGGTCGGGTCGAGTGGGACGATCTCGCAGTAGCTGCCGCCGGTCTTCTCCTTGAGCTCGTCGGCGGTGCCCTCCGCGATCACCGTGCCCTTGTCGATCACGATGATGTTGTCCGACAGCACATCGGCTTCTTCCAGGTACTGGGTGGTGAGCAGCACCGTGATGCCCTGCTCTTTCAGCGCGGTCACCAGCTCCCAGACACCTTGCCGGCTGCGCGGATCGAGGCCGGTGGTCGGTTCGTCGAGGAACACCACCGCGGGCCGGACCACCAGGCCGCAGGCGATATCGACCCGTCGCCGCATACCGCCGGAGTACTGGCGGACCGGGCGGCGGCCGGAAGTGACCAGATCGAATTCCTCGAGCAGCGCGTCCGCGCGCTTCCGCGCCGCCGATTTGCCCAGGCCCATCAGCCGACCGAACAGTTCGAGGTTCTCCCGGCCGGAGAGGTTTTCGTCGAGGGCGGCGTACTGGCCGGTCATCATGATCGAACGACGCACCGCGGCCGGATCCTTGCGGATATCGTGACCGGCCACCACCGCGGTCCCGGAATCGGGACGCAGCAGCGTGGACAGGATTTTCACGGTGGTGGTCTTGCCCGCGCCGTTGGGCCCCAGGATGCCGAGCACGGTGCCGCGCTTGGCCGAGAAACTCACCCCGCGCAACGCGTGCACCTCACCGAAGGACTTGGTGATGCCCTCGACGCGAACGGTGTCCGCCCAGGCGGGTCCGGCGCCGTGGGGGCGGAGGGGTGCGAGCGCCGGCGCGGCGCGGCCGTTCCCGTACTCCGCTGTCGCGGCACCTGGGGGACGGGAATGCACCGATCGAAGCGGTGGGGCATTCTCGCCGGCGGTTGTCACGGCTTCGTTCGAACTCGGCATCAACTCTCCACTATCGGCCTGATTGGCTGGCGGGGTGACCGGCGCATCGGTATCCCCCTGGATGATCCCTGGCGCCGGGCGCGATGTTACCGGCCGAGGAACCGGGCGCCGGAGCGCCGCCCTTACCCCATGCCGGGTCGAACCAGATGTGCCTTTGCTCACAGCGACGTCAGGGCCGGTGATCCACCCTGGTCGGCGGTACAGGGACAGTCCATGGGCAGTGCTCGTACCTTGTCGGCGCTACGGCACCACCATAATCTGAGTGCCATGGCCGATACCGCGCAGCCCGAGGTGGCGGCGCGTTCGGGAGGACCCGGCCGACCGAGCGTGCTCACATCCCACGACCCCCGCACCGGTGAGGTGGTGGGCAGTTATGCCGTTGCCGGCCCCAGCGAACTCGAACGCGCGGTCCATGCCGCGCGGACGGTCGAACAGTGGTGGTCGACAGCGGGTTTCGCAACCCGCAAGCGACTCCTGCTGGAGTGGAAAAAAGTTATCGCGCGCCGGGCCACGCAACTGGTGGAGGTCCTGCGCGAGGAAACCGGTAAACCCGAGGCCGACGCGGCGATCGAGGTTATGCTCGCCGTAGAGAATCTGGACTGGGCGGCCCGCAATGCCGGTCGCGCGCTGGGCCGGAAGCCGCTGGCCTCCAACTGGCTGACCCGCAACCAGCGGGCATCGGTCGGCTATCTGCCGCTGGGCGTGATCGGCGTTCTCGGGCCCTGGCAGAACCCGGTTTTCACTCCGATGGGTTCGATCGCCTACGCCATGGCCGCCGGCAACGCGGTGGTGTTCAAACCGCACGCGGTGACCAGCGGCACCGGTCTGTGGCTGGCCGAGACCTGGCGCGAGATCGCTCCCGACAAACCCGTTCTGGCGGCGGTCACCGGTGACGATTCGACCACGGCCGCGCTGTGCCGCGCCGGGGTCGACAAGATCGCGTACGCGGGGCCGGAAGCCGAAGGCCGCGAGGTGATCTCGCTGTGCGCCCAGACCATGACCCCGGTGGTCATCGAGAACTCCGGTAAGGGCGCGATGATTGTGCACGTCGACGCGAAACTCGACGACGCCGCCGACGCCGCGGTGTTCGGGGCCATGACCAATGCCGGCCAGAACGCGACCGGTGTCCAGCGGGCCTATGTCGCGACCTCGGTCTACGACCAGTTCCTCGAGCTGGTGGTCGCGCGGGCGCGCGCCCTGAAGCCCGGCGCGGATCGGCGGTCGTCCTACGGACCGATGATCCTGGAATCGCAGACCGAGGTGGTGCGCAAACAGGTTCGCGACGCCCTGGCCCGCGGCGGGCGCGCGGTGGTCGGTGGGCTGGATTCCATCCGCGAGCCCTATGTCGAGCCGATCGTGCTGGCCGACGTCCCGGAGGAGAGTGTCGCCATCACCGAGGAGGGCATCGGCCCGGTCCTCATCGTTAACAGAGTGCGCGATCTCGATGACGCCGTGGACCGGATCAACGATGCCGGCCGCGGTATCGCGGTATCGGTGTTCACCCGCGATATCGCCGAGGTCGAGAGCTACGCCGAACGACTACGGGTCGGGGTGGTCACGGTCAATACCGCCACCACCTATGCCAGTATCCCGGCGCTGCCCTTCGGCGGGGTCGGCGAATACGGGCAGGGACACAGCCACGGGGTACACGGACTGCGCGAATTCAGCCGGACCCTGTCCATCGCCCGCAACCGCTACGGGAAACCGCTGGGCCTGTCCGGCTTCCACCGCAGTATGCGGCGATTGCGCTTGGCGCGTATGGTTTTTCGGTTGCGCCACGGCTGACCTTCGGCTTCCACTCAGGCCGGGCGGTGACCACGGACGACGGATAATTCTCTTCGCGGAATCATCGGCGGCGCCCGGCCGGGAGGGCGATGTCGCCGGGGTGGCGATCGACGTGTCCGGCAGCCCAGGCGGCCGTGCGGCGTGCTCGGTCGCCGCACGGCGGTGGGCTTCCGGCGGTGTAGTTGAGCAGCTGCGCCACGGTGACCACACGTGCCGCGACACCGGGCCCGGCGCATACCGCCGCACCGGCGCATCCAGCTCGACCAGCCCCTGGTCGGCTAGTGGCAGCAACGCGGTCGCGGTGAATGCCTTGCCGACCGATCCGATCACGAACCGAACGGCTACCGAAATCCTCGGCGGTTTGCGTTTTTAGACAAGATTCTTGTCTACTTTGGGGCGAAACGATATTGTCACAGAGCTTGCACGGAAAGGACTGACAGTGATGGCCGAGCCGCGATCGGTCATACCCCGACCGAGCGAGACAGCAGAGGTTCAGCCCGGCGTCGCCAAGAGAATGGTCAAGGCGCTACGCAGTTCGGTCATACGCTCGACGCCGAGCCGGCCTTCCCATTCGCGCTCGAGCCCTTGCAGGCTCTTGCGCAACACCCGTGTCGCAGCTCGTCCGCGCGGCGTGAGGCAGACCAGCTGCGCCCGCCTGTCACCGGGGTCATCCACTCGGGCGAGGTAGCCGGCACGCTCGAGCGTCCGAATCACCTGGGCGGTCGCCTGCCGGGATACGGACAGCATCGCGGCGAGCTCCGAAGCGCGTGATCCACCCGAAAGGAGCAGTGGGAAGAGCTGTAATGCGTGGCGGGGCAGGAGGTCGGCCATTCCGTGCTCGGCGAAAGCTTCGGCCAATCGGACACTGCTCGACCGAGCGAGAAGATAGACCAAGGCCGGTGACGTCGGTGGTGGAACGGCGGCCGAGTACTCAGTCATTCTCCGCATTCTTCCACTCACATATCGACAGAGCGGCTGCGTAACCCGGCGGTGGCCGAGCACGCAGCACCCGGTTCACTCGACTCGGATCGGATATCAGCATGCACGAGACACGGGGCACGAAGTGCCGCCGCCGGTGCCACCGGCGTGGACGCACCCGCGAAGGGAGAGCGACGGGCCCGCTCGACACCGAGGACGGACGTCGCGACCGCACTCGCGAGCCGGGGAGTTCGTGGTGACGATGGACCGGGCCCGCAGGGGCACTCCAATCGCGCGACTGCGGCGGCAGGCAGGGATGCTGGTCACCTCACCGGACGTATCGCGGGCCCAGATCCTGGATAGACGGGGCCTGATCGA
This sequence comes from Nocardia grenadensis NBRC 108939, assembly GCF_001613445.1. Classification (GTDB taxonomy): domain Bacteria; phylum Actinomycetota; class Actinomycetes; order Mycobacteriales; family Mycobacteriaceae; genus Nocardia; species Nocardia grenadensis. The sequence goes on along the minus strand of NZ_BDCJ01000006.1, from coordinate 312,549 downwards.
CGTGGTGTCGCCCCATGTGCTGTACGCCGCCGTCTACCTCCTCACCCAGGAGGTATCGAACGCCGCGATATCGGTATCGGTCTGGTGCGCCGGTCTGGTATCGGCGCGGCTTCTGATGCGGCAGCCGCTCCGACCGGTTCTGGCCGGCCTTGTGCTGGTGGTGATCTCCGGCCTGCTCGCGATCTGCACCGGCCGGGGCGCCGACTTCTATCTGCTGCACATCGTCCGCAGCACGATATGGGTTCTCGTCCTGCTCTTGTCCTTGATCGGCCGCTATCCGATGGTCGGAGTTATCGTGGGACCGGTCGTCGGGGGCGCGAGATGGCAGCAGGAGCCGATCCTGCTGCGGGCATATCGCATATGCACCGCCATCTGGGCCGGTGCTATCGGCCTCCGGTTGGCAGCGCATATTCCGTTCTATCTTGCCGACAATGTCGCGGCCCTGGGAGTCGCCCATCTGGTGACCGGCTTACCTGCCTTTGCCGTCATATCGCATATCTGCCTGCGCATTCTGCGAAATGCCTACGCCGCTCATCGAGAGGGGTAAGGCGAGCACAACGATGCTCGGCTCCGTCGGCACCGGAGTCATCGATTCCTTCGCGGGCCGCACCGCCGGGAGTCCGGCCACCACCGTATCCGCGGTCGAGTCAAGACCCGGCGATCGCCGACGACATCACCTCGTCGAAACCGCGTAGTGCGGTTACACTGGCCGAAAAATAGACAAGGAGCTTGCCTATGTTCTCGCATCGCGGGCCGGAATCGGGGCGTCCGAATGAATCGCGTCGCGATACCGCATTTCCACGATGGTGGCGGGCGGCGATCGCGACAACCGCCGTGCTCGTGCTGGCCTGTGGCGGCAGAGAGCTGCCCACCGCGCAGGGCAACCCCGGCCAGGTTGACGTCGACAATGCCGTCTTCCCCGGCCGGGATTGGGAGCGGACCTCCGCCGCGGACAGTGATTTCGATCCGCACGCGCTGGAAACACTCACCGGCCGGGCCCAGGCCGGTGGCTCGGCTTGCCTGGCCGTGGTCCGCGACGGCAAGCTGGTCGTCGACGAACGGGATCCCCACTCCGGACCGGATCCTCGGGAAACATTCTCGGTCACCAAATCGCTCACCGGACTCCTGGTGGGAATCGCCGTCCGGCGGGGTGAACTATCGGTGGCGGACAAGGTCGCCGATCACGTACCGGAGTGGCGCGGCACTCCGTCGGAGAGCGTGACAGTCGAACACCTCCTCACGAACACCTCGGGGCGCCAGTGGGACGCTGTCACCGACTATGCGGAAATGGCGGTGAAGGCACCGGACAAGACCGCGTTCGCCATCGGCCTCGGTCAGGCACGAGACCCGGGAACGGAGTGGGTGTACAACAATTCGGCCGTGCAGGTGCTTTCGAGGGTCCTTCATTCCGCCACCGGTGTACATCCCTCCGACTACGCTCGGCTGCACCTCTTCGGCCCGCTCGGTATGCGTGACTCGCATCTGGAACGGGATCGCTCGGGGGGAGCCATGACCTTCATGGGCCTGCGATCGACGTGTCCGGATATTGCCCGCCTGGGAGTCCTGATGCTCCACGAAGGCGCTTGGAACGGCGAACAGATCATCGACGCCGATTACGCGCAGAGGTCGGTCAGCCCCAGTACCGACCTCAACCGGGGCTATGGACGACTCTGGTGGCTGAACTCGGACGGCCTGGTGGTGTCACCCGCGCCGGCCGCGAACGGGCGCGGTGAGCAGGTCCCGCTGACGGGGCCATTGGTTCCGGATGCCGGCCCCGATACATTCTGGGCCATCGGATTCCGGAACCAAACACTGGCGGTGATGCCCGATAAAGGAATCGCGGCCGTGCGCCTCGGCCCGAAGCCACCCGAGGAAGCGCCGTTCGGGTTCCAGGAACTCACCGTCGGCGTCCTCGAAGCCACGACGGACGGTCGGTGAGGAGGTCTACACCGTTTCGCTCGATCGCGCGTACTGGCGGCCGGCCGCCGCCAGGCAGCGGCGATTAGCCCGACACCTTCTCGGCCGTTCAGCCCAGCATCACGGCCATCATGAGGGCGTGCACCCGGGCCATGTGCTGGGGCCGGGAATCGAAACGGATCAACCGGCCCACATCGATGACCTGGCCGATCGCCGAATGCACCCGGAAGCGCGCCTCGATGGGATCACCGTCGAGCAGATTCGCCCATTCGTGCACGTTCTGCCGTTGAATGGCCCGGAGTTTGTGTTGTTCGGCCGGGGGCAGGTTCGGGAATTCCGCGTAGTACACCGGCATGATCTCCGGCATGGCGAAACTGAGCCGGATGTAGCGGTCGGCGATCTTGTCCACCGCGTCGGCGCGCCCGCTCGCCTCGGCGAGCGCCTCGGTGATGGCGAAGGCCAGCCGGTCGCCGGTGCGGTGGAAGGCTGCCGCCAGCAGGTCGGATTTACTGCTGAAGTACCGGTAGACGCTGGAGGCGTTGATTCCGACAGCCGCGCCGATCTCTTCGATACTGGCCTCGTGGTACCCGCGGCGGCCGAAGATCCGGATCGCCTCGGTGAGCAACTGCTCCCGTTTGGAGGTCACCGGCAGGCCGCGCGGGGTGTTGTCGGGTTCGCCGGGCCCGGGGGCGGGCGGCAGTTCGGTGCGCACGATCGACCAGGCCATATCGTGCAGCAGCGGCAGCAGTTTGGCACTGGACAGGGCGGTGCGATGGGCCGAGATACTGCCGATCACGCTGAGCACCGCGGCGGCCAGCAGGGCGATGTCCTCCGGTGGGGCGTCCGGTCGGAGTTGCTCGATCGGCGCGGACAGCGTCTCGTTGATCCCGTTGTAGAGGGTGCGGATGCGGGCGCGGTCGGGCTGCTCCAGGTAGCGGCCCTCCCACCGGTACAGACCTGCCTCGCGCCGGATCTCGATGGTGTGCTCGGAGACCGCCCGGATGAGGGCGTCGAGACGTTCGTCCGGCTTCGCTTCCGGCTCGTCCGCGGCCCGGGCGGCCTCGAGCAGTTGCCGGGCACCTTCCTCCGCGGCGGCGACCAACAGGGCGTACTTGTTGGCGAAATGGCGGTACAGTGCGGGACCGGAGATCCCGACCTCGGCCGCGATCTCGTCCACGCCGACCGGATAGTAACCACGTTCGCTGAAGGCGCGGGCCGCGGCGCGCATAATCTGCACCTTGCGGTCCTTGGGCCGGCGCCGCCCGCCCTGGCCGGCGCCACGGTCGGCCGGACGCACGCGCACCGGGTCCACCCGGCTGCTATCCGCGACCATGCATTCTCCGTTCGCCTCGGCGGCGCCGCCGGTGTTGACAGCGCCCGACAAGTCAACCTAAGTTAACCACAATTCGCAACGTTAACCGCTATTCGCCACCTGGTCGGCACCGGGGGCACCCGATGGAGCGCGCATGGTCAACACAGATTCCCCCACCACGCAGCCGGCGGGTTTCTCCGCCGTGCAGGACGGCCGGGTACTGCGGATCACCCTCACCAAGCCCAAGCGCAAGAATGCGCTCGACTACGACTCGCTGGTCGCGCTGGGTGACACCTTCCTCGCGGCCGCGCAGGACAAAGCCGTGCGGGTGGTCGTGCTCACCGGTGCCGGCGGCGACTTCTGCACCGGCGCCGACCTGGCCGCCAGCGCCGAAGAGGGCGCCCGCGGCATCACCCCCGACCAGGTGATGGACGCCGCCAACCGGCTCGTGCGCGCCATCGTCGACCTACCGGTACCGGTGATCGCCCGCCTCCGGGGCGCGACCGCCGGGGTCGGTGTCGGTATCGCGCTGGCCGCCGACCTGGTCTACGCCGAAGCAGACTCCTACCTGCTGCTGGCATTCATCAATATCGGTCTCATGCCCGACGGTGGCGCCGCGGCGCTGGTGGCCGCGGCCGCCGGCCGCCCGCTGGCCGCTCGGATGGCACTGCTCGGCGAACGTCTCCCCGCCCCCGCGGCCCGCGCCGAAGGCCTGTTCACCGACGTCCTGGCCACCACCGAGGAACTCGATGCCGCCGTCGAGGCCGCCGCCGAGAAGATCTCGCACGGTCCGCGGCGCGCGCTCGAACTCACCAAGAAGGCACTCAATCGCGCCACCCTCAGCGCCCTGGACACGGCCCTGGCCGACGAGAAGGCCGGGCAGGTCGAACTACTGCAATCCCCCGACTTCTTCGAGGGCGCCGGCGCCATGCTCGGCAAACGCAAAGCGGTCTTCGCGGAGTAGGCGCGACCCCGATCGCGCGAACGCCCGCTCCGCCCACCGGCAGGGCGGGCGTTCTCGTCATCGCGCACGGACGGGCCGGCATGAGAAAACGCCCGTGCCGGGGCGGCGTACTGCCGCCCCGGCACGGGCACGAGAAACAGCGTTGGGACTAGAGGCCCAGGCCACGGGCCAGAACCGGCCACGACACCTTGAACTCGTCCTCCCAGTAACCCCAGGAGTGGGTACCCGAGTCACGGAAGTTGAAGGTGGCCGGGATCCCCAAAGAATCCAGCCGCGTCTTCAAATTATGGGTGCAGAAGTTGGTACCCGCCTCGATGACGCCGCCGACCAGGATCTGATTGGCCAGCCCGTAGGAGCCGGGCAGGGTGTGCGGGCCGTTCAGGGTGTCCCAGCGGCCGGGCAGGCCGTTACCGGTGGAGACGTAGAGTTCGAGACCGCGCAGCGCTTCGGCGTGCAGGTACGGATCGTTCGCGGCCCATTCCGGCGAGCCCTGCGGACCCCACATGTTGTCGGTGTCGCCGCCGCCCCATGTGTTCACGGTGAGCTTCACGAACTCCGAACCGACCGGGTCGCTGGTCTGGGCGCAACCGCTGTAGGCCGCGGCGGCCTTGTAGAGGCCGGGCTTGGCGATCGGCAGAGCCAGCACGGTGGTGCCCGAGGTGGACAGACCGGCGAGGCCGTTCACACCGTTGGTGCCCAACGCACCGTCGATCAGCGGCGGGAGCTCCTCGGTGAAAAAGGTCTTCCACTTGTTGCGGCCCAGCGCCGGGTCGTCCTTGATCCAGTCGGTGTAGTAGCTCCAGGCACCACCGATGGGCTGGATCACATTGACGTTCTTGTCGGACAGAAATTCGAGGGTGTTGGTCTGGGCCTGCCAGGATGCCGAGTCCTCGCCACCACCCGCGCCGTTGAGCAGGTAGAGCGTGGGCCGGGGCACCGAGGCGTCGGCCGGGCGCTGGACGTCGACGACGATGTCCTTGTCCATGGCCACCGAGTTCACATACAGCCGCAGGTTGCGGTCGTCCTTGTACTCGGCCTTGACGATGCGTGACCCGTCGGGCGCGGTGGGGTCGGCGAGCAGTGTCTTGGATTCGATGATCGGATCCGCACCGGCGGTACTCCCACCGAGACCGGTCATCACACCGGTCAGAACTGCCGTGGCCGCGACCATTGCCGCGGCGCGTCTACCGCCACGCCGGGTGAGTCGACGTATCAATTTCACACCTTCGCTTCGTCTCGAATTTCCATCCGGGGTCTTTCCGCACCGCAACAACCGGCTCCGGGTCCCGAACGCCTCACAGTAACGGGACAGGATCGACCCAACCCGGGAGTTCTGTCCGTGTAGTCGTACCTTGCGGACATATCGTTACCGTAGCGTTGCCCGGCTACCACGGTTTGATCGACCGGACCGGGAATCCGGTACCGGACCCCGCCGACTCGGCGATCCCGGACGCCGGAGCGGGTTCAATCATGCCCGCCCCGCCGGGAACCGCTCATGAGCGACCCGCCGACACGTTCGACACGCCCGAGATATTCCAGCACACCGTCCCGGCGGCGGACCAGGTCCCCCGTCCGGTACAGCCGGCCCCCACCCCCGGTGGCGACGAACCTCGAGGCCGTCTCCGCGGCCGCGGCGTGGTAACCCCGGGCCAACTGCGGACCGCCGATGTACATTTCGCCGACGGTGCCCGGCGGTACCGGGCGCAGTTGTTCGTCCAGGAGGTACACCCGGTCATTGGTGACCGGCCGCCCGCCGACCGACCCGACGGTGATCACACCCGTCTCGTTGTGGCCGTACCAGATCACCAGTTCCGCGCCGGGCAGCAGCGTAACGAACCGTTCGACACCACCGGGCGGGAGCGCGGCGCCGTCCACGACGACCCGCCGCAGGCTGAGATGCGCGGCGCGGCCGCCGCCGTCGGTCACCGAATCGAGGAACCGGTCCAGCAGGGACGGGACCACGTGCACGATCGTGACCTTGTGGGCGGCGATCGAACGGGACAGGTCGGCGGCCCGGCCCGGATGATCGGGCATCAGGATCTGGGCACCGTGGTGCAGCGGCCGGAACAATTCCCACAGCGTGATATCGGTCACGGTCGGCGCCGCGTGCAGCACCAGATCGGACGAATCGTAGGGATGGCTGCGCTGCGCCCGTCGCAGTCGCTCCACCAGCTGCCGGTGCGTGCTCGTCACAGCGGGCGTGCCACCGGGGACGTACCGGATATCGGCGAGGTCGTCGGCGGCGACCGGTGGGAAGACAGCCGGGTCGGCAGGCAGGTCCAGATACAGCAGGTCGATGGCGACCACCGAGATCCCGGTGCCGGTGGCGAAGCCCTCGTCCGAGGTGCTCAGCACACAGATCGGGGCCGCGGTGGCCAGCAACTCGTCCACTTCCGCGGCCGGGCGGCCGGGATCGACCGGCACATATCCGCCGCCCGCACGCAAAACCGCGCAGACCGCGACCACCAGGTCGATACCGGGTCGCATGGCCACGGCGACCAGGGTTCGGTCGCCGACGCCGAAGCGGATCAGCTCCACGGCCAGCGCCCGGGACTTGCGGTCCAATTCGCTGTATCCGAGCACCCGCGCACCCTGCCGCACGGCCGGGTCCGTGGGAGTCCGGCTCACCTGTTCGTCGAACAGCGACAGCAGGGTGCTCTGGTCGTCACGCGAGGCCAGATCGGCAATCGGAGACATGTAGGCGGTCGTCTCCACATCCGGAATCGGCCGCAGGAAGGTGGTGGGCTCCGGGTCCGCGGTGAGCCCGGGATCGGCAGTGAGTCCGGGATCGGCAGTGAGTCCGGGATCAGCAGTGAGTCCGGGATCAGCAGTGAGTCCGGGATCAGCAGTGAGTCCGGGATCAGCAGTGAGCTCTGGCTCGGCGGTCGGCTCGGGACCGGGTGCGGGGGCCGCGGACTTCGAACGCTTCAAGGTCCAGTCACGCGGTTCGGACGATGCCGTCTCGTCCCGGAGCGGTTGCGGCCGGCGCCGCGGCAGCGCCGGCGGGAGCTCGACCGGCGCCGATTCGACCTCGCCGTGTGCCTCGCGCCGCGGCAGCGCGGCCGGACCCCGGTCGGCTGTGCCGCCGGCGGTCGCACCCTCCGCTTCCACCGCGGAGCGGCCGCCGCGCCGCGGCAGCGCCGGCCCGCCCGCCTGTTCGGACTCGGTGCCGGCGGGCGCGGGGCGCGTCTCGGCGGTGGGACGGCGTTCCGGCAGCGGATCCGGTACGGGTCCGCTCTCGGTGGACACGGGCTCGGAAAGGGCACCCGCCGAATCGGCGTCGGGCCGCGCGCCGAGCCGAGACCGGCGCTGCGGCAGCGACGGTTCGGATATCTCGGCCGGTTCCGGTTCCGTGCGGGACCCGCTGTCGACCCGGGGGCGGCGCTGGGGCAACCCCGGAGGTGCGGAGGCTTCGGGCGAGTCCATTTCTGTGTCGAGGCGTTCCGGTTGGCCGGCCGGCCCGGGCCGGCGGCGGGGCAGGGACGGCGGCGCGGGCGGCTCGACGGCATCCATCGGCTCGGCGACAGATCCCGCGCCGTACCGGAACGCGCCCCGCGGAGGCGTCGCCGAGGGCTCGGCTGCCTGCTCCGACAGCGGCTCACCGGCAGGCCCACTGTCGTGCCGGGGCAGGTGCTGCGGGAAGGCCCCGGATCGCGCGGCCGATTCCGGACTCACGGCCTCGGGTGTCGAATGCGCCGGACCCGGGCGGCGTTGTGGCAGCGAGGCCCGGCCCGGGTCCGCGGTCGCCGCGGGATCCGGATCGAGCCCCGACCGGCGCTGCGGCAACGAACCCGAACCCGAATCCACCGTCGCGGCCGGATCCGCATCGAGCCCCGACCGGCGCCGGGGCAACGAACCCGAACCCGCATCCACCGACACAGCAGAATCCGCGTCGGGTCGCGCGGCACGTTGCGGCAGCGACACCGAACCCGAATCCACCGTCGCGGCCGGATCCGCATCGGGTCGCGTGCGGCGCCGCGGCAGCGCTGTCGCGGTCGGATCGATTCCGCTCGCCACGGTTTCGGATTCCGAACGCGGCCCGGTGCCGCGTTGCGGGAACGCGGTTCGCTCCGGGACGGTCTCCTGTTGCGCGGGCGCGCCGGCTCCGCCGACCGGCCGGCGTTGCGGGAGCCCGGCACCGGCCGCCTCGGCATCCGTACCGGGGCCGACCGTCGCGGGTGTTTCGGCGCCCGTAGTCCGGCGCCGCGGGAGCCCACCCGGAGCGGGTGCGCCGGCCGTGTCCGGCAGCGGATCGGCGGCCGCGTCGTATGCGTGGTGTCGCGGTAGCGTGCCGCGGACCGGCTCGGGCGGCGCGGCGTCCGGGACGCCGGTGATCGGGCGCAGCAGTGAGGTGACCTCCGCGTCCGGCACCGGTTCGGACATGTGCGCGGGCAGCGCCGCATGCGCGGGCGCCGACTCGACGGCGACCTGCGACTCGGGTGCGGGCTGCGGCGCGGACGCGGGCTCCGACGCGGGCGCGGATTGCGACTCCCGCGCGGGCTCCGACGCGGGCGCGGATTGCGACTCCCGCGCGGGCTGCGGCGCGAGCGCGGTGCGCCCGATATCCGGGCGCAACCCGTGTTCGGCGAGGCCGCCGAGTGCGCGGACCCAATGCTCGGCGAAGGTTTTCACATCTTCACCGGCGAAAACGTCGGTCGCGTAGTCGAACCGGCAGAGCAGACCGTCGTCGGTGGCGTCGACGGTCAGTGCCAGCGGTACTCCGTCGGCCGGGCCGTCGGTGTGGACCCGGGCCGGCCGCAGATCCCGGTAGCGCAGAGTGAGCCGGCCGGATTCGGCGGCGGCGAACTCGGTGGCGGTCTCCGGGTTCAGGTGACGCAGGAGCGCGTAGCCCGCGCCACCGTCGGGTACCGACCGGTAGAGATCACGGATCTGGACCAGCGCGCTTCCGGCGGCGGGCCCACCGACCAGAGCCTCGGTGGTATCGATATCGACGATCCGGACCGACAGCGGGAATTCCGTGGCGAAACCGCCGACGAGATCGCCGGTTCCGTTCGCGAACGACCGGGCGTCGGCGTCACAGCGCACCAGGGATCCGATCGCGCGGGCGACTTTGCCCTGCGCACCGGTGTGCAGGGCGACGGCGACGGCGGTCAGCAGTACCTCGGGCACGGTGGCCTCGTAGGCGCCGGCCGCGGCGGTCACCGCCGCGGTGCCCTCGGCGGTGATGGCCAGGGAGACCCGGCGGCGGCCCCGGAGATCGGCCGACCCGAGGGGGGCCGCTATCTGCGCGCCGGCCAGGTTGCGCCGCCACCATCCGGACTCGTCCAGTAGTTCGATGGAGCGGGCGCGCGCGTCCAGGGCGTGCACCAGTTGCGGCAGTTTGGTCTCGGGGGCTGCCGCGGCGAGTTCGGCGCCGGCCCAGCCGGCGACCAGCTCGTCGATGATGATCCGCCACGAGCGGTCGTCGACGGCCAGTCCATTGGCCACCACTACGAGCCGTCGATCCGGTTCGGTGCCGGTGACGACGAAATGGATATTGCGCCCGTTCGCGGGGTCGAGCGCGTCGGCCGCCGCTTGCACCACATCGTCGGTGGCCAGGGTGTTCTCACCGGTTTCCGGCCCGCGCCACCAGTACTGACGCTCACCCCGCTGTTCGCGCGGCGGGATCCACAGGACGGGCGGTCGGGCGCCGGTGTCGAGCCGGGCCGACAACATCGGATGCCGGGCCATCAGCGACTGCACCGCGATCTCGGTCCGGCTCAGCGGCCGGTCGGTCGGTAGATCGAGTACCACCGACCGGACCTCGACCCCGGGTACGGGACTGTCCAGCAGCCGGGCGGCGGTGGGTGTCGCGGGCAGCTCACCGGTTGTCTCCGCCGCGGCGCCGGTGAACGAGACCGGCGCCGCGGCGGTCGGGACAGGTTCGGCCGCCTGCGGTGGCGGTTCCGGTAGTGCGGTCTCCGCGATATCGAGCGCGCCGACGGGTTCGACGCGCGCTTCGGCTGCCCACGGGCCTGCATCCGGCGGCAGCGGCGCGATCTCGTCGGGGTCCGGTAACCGGGTCCGATCGGGTTCGCCGGTGCCGGTCAGCGGGATCCGCTCGACGGCCGCGAAAGCCGACGGCACCAGATCCGCGGGCACCGTCTGCGCGAGTGCGGCGCGGACCGAGGCAAGGTCGGGTTCGCTCCCGGCCTGCTCGGGAACGATGTAGGCGACCAGGCGTGCGCCGGGGCGCGCGGCCGACGATACGGCCGGACCGGTGCCACGGGTGAGTACCGCGGCCGCGGCGATCCCGGGCAGGGCGCGCAGCGCGGCCGTGACCGCGGCGGGGCGGACGCGGTGGCCGCGGAAACCAAACTGGTCATCGGTACGGCCCAGGTAGTCGAGTCGCTGTGGGGTGGTGGCGGTGGCGTCGCGCCACCGCACCATATCCCCGGTCCGGTACATGCGCTGGCCGTAACCGAAAGGGTTCGCGACGAATCGGTGCGCGGTGCCACCGCGCCGGCCGAGGTAACCGCGAGCGAGCTGGTCACCGGCCAGGTACAGCTCACCGGGCACCCCGGGCGGGACCGGCCGCAACCGCGAATCCAGCACGTACACCCGGGTGTTCCACTGCGGCAGCCCGATCGGCACCGACCGATCCGCCGATCCCGCGGCCGGCCAGGAGGTCGCCGACACCGTGGTTTCGGCGGTCCCGTACAGATTCTGCGTCCGCGCACCGCAGCGTTCCCGCACCGCCCGTGCCGTTTCCGGCGCCAGCGGACCGCCGGTCACGAAAACCTCGCGCAGACTGCGCATCGGTCCCGGATCGGCGTGCTCGGCGAAGGCGGCGAGTTCGTCGGGCCCGAAATCGGTGACCGTCACCGCTCGCGCGGCGATCGTCGCGGCGATACGCTCCGGGTCGTGCGTTCCGGCCGGGGCCAGAGCCAGTTCCGCCCCGGCGCGCAACGGCAGGAAAGTACCCCACAGCGAGGTGCCGCGGGTCGGCGGATTCTGCTGGAGGTAGACGTCGGTGAAACCCATCGGGTACTGGGCGAGCATCAGCGTGATCTGGTTGTGGATCGCGCTGTGCGAGAGGACCGCCAGTTCCGGCCCGTCCGGCGACACCGAGGCGCACAGCAGATAGGCCGCGTTACCGGGGCGTATCTGCCGGATCAGTTCCTCCGGGCGCACCGGCTCGGCGGAGTGACGGGCGAGATCTTCGGCACCGGGCACCAGAATCGGCGGCCGCGACGCCGTGCTCGTCTCCACCGCCGCCAGCCGCGCTTCGTCGGCCGGGGCCACCAGCACACAGGCCGGTCCGGCGATATCGATGAGCCGCGCGTTCCAGCCGGCCGGATCGTCGGGGTCCAGCGGCAGGCAGGCGCCACCGGCGGACAGCACCGCGTAGATCGCGACCAGCAGCTCGGTGGAGTTGCGCAGCGCAACACCCACCGGCGTCTCGGTGCCGACTCCGGCCTCGATCAGCCGCCGTGCCAGCCGGTTCACCCGGGCGTCGAATTCCTGATACGTCAGTTCGGCTTCCGCGTCGGCCACCGCCACGGTATCGGGGCGGGTGGCGACGGTGCGGCGGTAACCGTCGAGCAGCAGGTCCGGCGCGACCGGGTACCGGGTGTCGTTCCAGACCACCAGCAATCGGTCGAGATCGGCCCGGGACAGCAGGTCGATATCACCGACCGGGCCGTCGGGATCACCACCGGCGACGGTGAGTACGCGCTGCAACCGACGCGCGAATTCGGTGGCGGTGGCGGCGTCGAACCGGTCGGCGGCGTAGTGCAACGCGGCCGCGATCCCGTCGGGTGAACCGTCGGGCGCCCGGTGCGGGTCGATCACCAGCCGCAATCCGCACTCGGGGGTCGAGTTCGCGATCTCGATCGGCTCGGTGGATAGACTCGGCATTTCCAGACGCGGAATATCGTTGTGCCGCAACGAGATCGCCATATCGAACAGCGGCGCGCCGACGCCGATCGCCGCGTCCACGATCTCGAAGGGCAGATCCGCGTGGGCGAACGCCGCGCGATCGGATTCGGCGACCCGCGTGACCAGGTCCAGGAAGGACTCCGCCGGATCGATACGGGTGCGCAGGACGACGGTGTTGGCGTAGGGGCCGATCGCGTCGTCGAGTTCGCGTTCATCGTGCCCGCGCACCGAACTGCCGAGCACGATATCGGTGACGGCGGCCGAGCGGGCCAGCAACACCGCGAAGGCCGCGCGCACCACGATGAACTCGGAAACCTCACCCCGGCGGGCGATATCGGCGATCCGGCGATGGGTGCGGGTGCCGATCTCGAAACCGTGCACGCCGTAACCCGTGCCGCCGGAGCCGCCGGTAGCGGCCGGAATCTCCAGCAGCGGCGGCAACCCCGCCAAGTATTCGCGCCAGAACGCCAGTCGCGCCGCGGCGAGCGATCCCGGATCGGTGCTGTCGCCGAGAACAGACTGCCGGTTCAGGAAATAGTCCAGGTACTGCACCGACAGCGGTTGCCACAGCGGCCGCGACCGGTTGCGCCGGCCCAGGAACGCCCGCAGCAGATCCCGCAGCAGCAGACCGGCCGACACCTCGTCGGCGAGGATGCGGTGGACGACCACCGCGACCACATGTTCCCGGGGGCCGGTCTCGGCCAGCGCGAACCGTACCGGTACCTGTTCGGGATCGGCGACATCGAAATCGGTCCGGGACAGGGCCTGCAACCACTCGGCCAGTTCGGCGGGCGCGACCGGTTCGGCGGCCACCTCCGGTACCGCCCGTTCCCGCGGCAGCACCACCTGATGCGGTGTGCCGCCGACCTCTGGGTAGACGGTGCGCAGCGTTTCGTGCCGGTCGACCACATCGGCGACGGCGGCCTGCATGGCCGTCGCGTCCAGGGTGCCGGTCAGGGTCATCGCGGCGGTGAAGGTATCGGTGCCTTCTTCGGGGGTGAACCGGTTGCGTTCCCACAACCGCAGCTGGCCGGGCGAGAGCGGTACGGATTCCGGTCGCGCCGCGGCGCGACGGTCGTCCGGCGCCGGAACCGTTTCCGGCGCCGATGGTTCCTCCGCACGCGGCGACGCACCGGCGGAGTCGGGCCACAGCGGGCTCGGGGCATTGCTGTCCCGGGCGCCGAACGGGAAATCCGAGCCCCCGGGCTCCGGGCGGGTGGCGGGTAGCACCGCCGGGCTCGGGCCCCGGCTGCCCGGCGCGTCCGCACCCTCCGGCATATTCTCGTAGAACGCCAGCGCGTCACCGGCCGCCCGGAACGAACTCCCGCGGGAGGGTTGCGTATCGCTCGGCGCGGGCAGCTGCCGGTCGGCGCTCAGCCAGGTGTCGGCATCCGGCTCCGCCGGATCGTTGGCCTCCGCTCCGGCGGGCGAGGATTCCGCGGCCCGGGTGCCGCGGGCGCCCAGAGGTTGTGAGCGGTCGGGCATTTCCAGGTAGCCGCGCCCGGGCAGTTCCATATCACGCCGCTCGGAGGCGAGCCTGCTGTCCGCCCCGGGCAGTCCGCGCGCGGGAACAGGATCGGGGGTGCCGGGTTCCCGATCGGCCGGTCCGTCGCCGTAACCGGTGAAGGCGCCCTCCTCGACCGGCTGCTCCGGTTCGGCGGGAAGGTCGGGTTTCGCGGGCGGAGCAGCGGTTTCCCGGATCGGCAGGCTCTGCTCGAAGTCGGCCGGTGATTCGGCGAGCGCTGCCTCCGGTGCGGCGGCGGAGTCGACGGCGACGAGTGGCGGTGTATCCGAGTCGCTCGGCCCCATGACGCCCGAGAGCGTCGATGGTGCGGCCGGCGTTTCGACCCGGCCCAGATACTCCATTTCGCCATCGTCGGTGCGACGCACCAGGTCACCGGTGCGGAAGAGTCGCGAACCGTCGTCGGCGTAGGGGTCGGCGACCAGCAGTTGCGCGGTCCGCCCGGGCCGTCGGTGATAGCCACGGGCCAGTTGCGGACCGCCGAGATACAGTTCGCCGACCGCGCCGTCGGGCACCTGCGCGAGCTGTCCGTCCAGGATATGGGCCGTCACACCGCGGATCGGCGCGCCCACGGTCGGCGCCCGGTCCGGGGTCAGCGCGGTGCTGATACTGGTCATGATCGTGGCCTCGGCCGGCCCGTACCCCTGATAAAGCACCCGGGTCGCCCCGCCGGCGACGGGAATCGCCCAGCGCGCCACCTGTTCGGGCGGGCACGGCCGGCGCCCGGCGATCACCACGCCCAGTTCGTCGAGCCCCGCCGGATCCATCACCTCCAGCGCTTCCGGCGGCAGGTAGGCATGGGTGACACCGGTGCGGCGCAACAGTTCGGTGAGTTCGTCCGCCGTGGACACCAGCGGGGAGACAACCACCATGGTCGCGGCGCCGCCGAGCGCGAGCAGCAGCTCCAGTACGGCCGAATCCGAGGGGAGCGGCGCGAAGTCGAGCGTGCGGTCCTCTGGTTCGACCCGGAAACGGCCCTGCTGTTCGGCGCACAGACCGGACAGACCGGCCTGGGTGACCACCACACCGTCCGGCGAGGCCTCGCCGTCGCTGGCATAGCTGACATAGGCGGGATGTTCGGCCCGCAGCGGGCGGATCCGGTCGGCGTAGGTCACCGGCTCGGCGGAGAACTGTTCCAGCGCCCGAGCGGCCCCGACCGTGTCGACCTGCAACCACTCGATCTCGTCGGGGAGTTCGTTGCGGACCCAGGAGACCGCCAGACCGTAGACCGCACCGACATCGACCAGCAGATGCGCGATCCAGTTGGGCGGATAGGCGGGATCGATCGGTACGAAACCCGCTCCTGTCTTGGCCACTGCCCAGACCGCCAGCACCGCGTCCAGCGAACGCGGGATGGCCACGGCCACCAGATCCTCCGGGCCGATTCCGCGCGCAATGAGCGACCGCGCCAACCGGCTCGACCAGGCGTCCAGATCGGCATAGCTGACCTGCTCCAACGGGCCGGTGCCGTCGGCGAGGACGAGGGCCGCACCGTCGGGATTGGTCTCGACAGCGTTCGCGATCAGCTGCGGAAGGGTGGTCACGCGGGGCCGCCGGGTTCGGTGGGGCCGGGTCCGGACTGGCCGCGTCATACCGTTTTCGCCCTCCGGAGGTGGTCACACCGCTGACCGACTACCGCATCCATCTGTCCGCCTCGCCTGCCTGTCGCACTTCACCGCCGCGCCCTACCGTGCCGCAGCTTGGACAGCAGCCTGCCACAATGCGCCGGTACCCGGTATGGCACCCGGCAGGTTACCGGTCGGGGCGGCGCACAGCTACACCCGCGGAACCCGGCCGCCGGTCCGGCCCCGCCGGTGCGTCCCGGCCCGGCCGCGCCGAAACCCGCCGTGGCCTCTGGGAATCGGCCCTGTTCCACGCTGTCAGCCCAGTAGTGTGGGTAGGTCGAGCACCGTGCCGACACCGGACCAGGCCGCATCCGGCTCGTCCTGCTCGTCGAGGACGAGCGTGGTCAGATCCTCGAGTGCGCCGGGATCGAGTGCCGCCAGACCGGCGCCGTCGGACCACAGATGCGTGATCCACTCACCCGCCGGGGTCGCATCCGGCAACTCTCCCGGGAGTAGCACCACCGACGCGCCCGCGGCCCCGGCGGCCACGGTCTCCAGTACTGCCGCCGGGCCGTCACCGCGGCCGGCGCGGTAGGTCCTGGCCTCGTAGGTGAGTCCGGTAACGGTGTGCACCCGGGTCACCGCGGTGGCCAGCTGGTCGTAGCTCACCCGCCGGCCGGTACCGTCCACCACGACCAGATCACTGCCGCGCAACGGTCGCACCCGGTGCGCATAGGTGACCGGCCGCGGCGATTCGGCGGCGATCTCCGCGGCGAGCGCCGGCTCGTCGAGCAGCAGCCATTCGAGGTGGGGCGCGGCCGGGGCCCGGCCCACGGACAGCCCGGCCGTGACCGCCAGCTCCGCGGCCGCCGCGACCTCCAGGGCGTCGGTGGGCACCAGAGTGGCGCCCGCCTTCAATACCGCCCAGGTCGCCACCAGCGCGTCCACCCCGCGTTCCAGCGCACTCACCACACCGGTGCCTGGACCGCATCCCCGCGCGATCAGTACCCGCGCCAGTCGCGAGGACCGCGCGTCGAGCTCGCGATAGCTCACCGTGGTCTCGCCACACACCACCGCGGGGCCTTCCGGATCATCCTCCACCGAGGCGCTGAGAGTTTGGGCGAGCGCGGTTCCCGCGGTCGCGGCCGGTACCGACTGCTCGGCCGGGGCGAGTGCGCGGGGGCGTTCGGGGGCCTCCGAATAATCGATATCGCCCACCGGCATCAGCGGCTCGGCGGCGACCGCGGAAAGGGTCCGCCGCAGCCGGTGGCCGAACGACCGCACCGTTTCCTCGTCGAAGAGGTCCGTGGGATAGGTCAGTACGGCGTGCAGCCCACCGGGCGCCCCGTCGGTGTCGTAACCGGGGTCGATATCTATCCGCAGATCGAAGGTGGCGGTGAGCTCCCGGCAATCGAGCGACCACACGGACAGGCCCGGCAGTTTCAGCGCCACCCGCTCGTCGTTCCCCACCGTGAGCAGCACGGAGAACAGCGGATTGGGCGCGGTGGCCTGCTCCGCAGCCACGATCTCCACCACCTGTTCGAACGGGATATCGGCACGGTCGAACGCCGCCAGGGCGGTTTCCCGGGTCTCGTCGAGCAGTTCGGCGAAGGGCCGGGTGGCATCGACGCGCGTACGCAGGGCGAGCGTATTGGTGAACATGCCGACGAGGTCGTCGAGCGCCCGCTCATTCCGCCCGGCAACCGGAGTCCCCACAGCGATGTCCTCCGCACCGGTCAGCCGGTGCAGCAGGACGCTCACCGCGGCGTGCAACACCATGAACAGCGTGGCGCCGCGTTCGCGGGCGAGCCGGTCCAGTCCCTCGTGTACTTCGGCGGGCACCGCGAAACCCGTGGTTCTGCCCCGCATCGAGGGCATCACCGGACGCGGCCGGTCCAGCGGCAGCTCCGGTTCGCCGGTCGCGCCGCGCAACCGGTCGCGCCAGTACGCCGATTGCGCTGCCGCGACGGAGTTCTCGTCGGTGCCCGCACCGAGTACGGCGCCCTGCCAGATCGCGTAGTCGGCGTACTGCACCGACAGCGGTGACCAGCGTGGCGACTCCCCACCGACACGGGCCAGATACGCGGTCATCAGGTCACGCGCCAACGGTGCGAGGGAGGCCGGGTCGGCGGCGATACGGTGCACGACCAGCGCCAGCACATGCCGGTCGGGGCCGGTGGTGAGCAGCAGCCCGCGCACCGGTACCTGGGTGGTCACATCGAAACCGACCGCGAGCAGTTCGCCGATCCGGGTGAGCGCGTCCTCGGCGGTCTCCGATTCCAGACCGCCGCGCAGCGCCTGCGCCACCGGCAGGATCTCCTGGTACGGCAGTCCGTCCGGGCCACAGGGGTAGCGAGTGCGCAGCACCTCGTGCCGTTCCAGGACATCGGACAGGGCGTAGCGCAACGCGGACGTATCGAGCGCACCGTCGAGCCCGATGGCGAGCGGAATATTGTGGACCGCCGAATCCGGGACGAGCCGGTCGCCCGGCCACAACCGGTATTGCCGTGGCGACAACGGGATTCGTTCCGGCCGATCGACCCGTGCCAGTGCCGGTCGCTCCACCTGCGGGACGACCCCGGGGACCACCCGCGCGGCCAGCGCGGCCACCGTCGGCGCCTCGAACAGCACGCGCACCACGAGTTCGGCCGACAACTCCTCGTTGATCCGGGCCACCACCCGGGTGGCGCTCAGTGAATTGCCCCCGAGAGCGAAGAAATCGTCCTCGGCGCCGACACGTTCGACGCCGAGCAGATCGGCGAACACGTCCGCCACCACCGTTTCCACCCGGCCCGCCGGGGCGGTGTAGGGCGCCCGGCCGGCCACCGGCGGGACCGGTAGCGCGTCCCGGTCGAGTTTCCCGTGCGGGGTCAGCGGCAGCTCCTCGACGACCACCACGGCCTCGGGAACCATGTATTGGGGTAGGAATTCGGCGACCTGCCCGCGCAGCAGCGCCGGATCGAGGACGGCCTCCTGTTCCGCGGCGGGCACCGCGTAACCGAGCAGCCGGTCCCCTGCCACCTCGTCGGTGCGGACCAGCGCGACCGCCCGCCCCACCCCCGGGCAGCGCAGCAGGGCCGACTCGACCTCGCCCAGTTCGATCCGGAATCCCCGCAGCTGCACCTGTGCGTCCGCGCGACCGGCATATTCCAGATCGGCGCGACCACCGAAGGCGGCCCAGCGGCCGATATCGCCGCTGCGGTACATCCGTGACCCCGGCGCTCCGAACGGGTCGGCGACGAACCGGGTGGCGGTGCGGCCCGGACTGCCGAGGTAGCCGCGGGTCAGCTGCCGCCCCGAGACATAGATCTCGCCCGGTACACCGACCGGAGCCGGATGCAGTCGTTCGTCGAGCACGAAGGCGTCCAGACCGGGCAGCGCCCGGCCGATCACACCGGCCGGGTTGTCGACCAGCTTCTCGTCGAGTGCCAGGAAGGAGGCGTGCACGGTGGTCTCGGTGAGGCCGTACATGTTCACCAGCCACGGCCCATCGGTTCCGGGCCCACCGTGGCGTTCGTACCAGCTTCGCAGCCGGCGCAGATCCAGCGCCTCACCGCCGAACACCACATAGCGCAGGGCGAGTACGCCGCTGCTCTCGCCGGGCGCGAGCCGGTCGGCTTCCGCGAGTCGATAGAACTCCGACGGCGTCTGGTTGAGCACGGTGACCCGGTCACGGATGAGCAGTTCCCGGAACCGTTCGGGTGACCGGATTTCCGGCCGGTCGACCACCACCACCGATCCGCCACTGGCCAGCGCGCACCACAGCTCCCAGATCGAGAAGTCGAAGGCGACCGAGTGGAAAAGGGTCCACACATCGGCGTCGTCGAACTCGAACAGCAACTGGGTATTGGCGAAGAGTTCCACCACGTTGCGATGCGCCACGGCCACGGCCCCGGGCGCGCCGGTGGAACCGGAGGTGTGCACGACACAGGCCAGGTTGTCCGGGTGCAGCGGGGCCCGGCGCTCGGCCCCGGTGAGCGGTTCGGTGGAACGGTTCCCGGTATCGGCGAGCAGGATCACCGGCGTGTCCACGGTCGGGATCGCGTCACGTTCGGCGGCGGTCGTGAGGACGGCGACCAGGTGCGATTCGACGAGCGCGGCTTCCAGTCGCGGCCGTGGGAAGGCGGTGTCGAGCGGCAGATAGCCGGCACCGGAAAGCAACACACCGAGCAGCGCGACCGGCAACTCCTCGGTCCGCGGCACCGCCACGGCCACCAGGGTTTCCGGGGCCGCCCCGGCGGCGATCAGGGCGCGGGCCACCTGATACGACCGGCTCAGCAGTTCCGCGAAACTCAGTACGGTCCCGCCGGCCCGTACGGCCGGGGACCGCGGCCGCAGGCGGGCCTGGGCCTCGATGAGGTCGACCAGTGTCACCGCCGGCACCGGCACCCCGCCGCTGTTCCATTCCCGCAGCACCAGCTCGCGCTCGCCGGGAGCGAGCAGATCGATATCGCCCACGATGCGGTGCGGATCGGCGGCCACGGCGTGCAGGATCCGCAGGAGCCGGTCCGCGTGGTCGCCGAGCGTGGGTGCGTCGAACAGGTCGCTGGTGTAGGTGAAGGTCAGCCGCGTCTCGGCACCGGTATCCAGCAGGTCCACCCGCAGGTCGAGCATGTCCGGCAGGCGGGCGGGCGCATCCGTGGTGGCCAGCAGCACCCGGAAGGGCGGTTGTCCGGCGGCGGTGCGCACCGTATCGATCAGTTGCCCCAGCCGTTCGGTGCCGCGACCGCCGGTCTCGAAAAGCGCACCACCGGCGATCCGGGCGGCGTCGAGCAGTTCGTCGAAGCGCAGCGCCGGATCCAGATCGGTGTGCAGTACCGACAATCCGGCCGCGGCGTGCTGGGTATTGAACGCGCCGACGGCGATATCCCGATGCCCCGACAGCCGGGTCAGCAGAATGGCCAGCGCCGCCTGAATCACGGTGAACGCGCTCGTCCCCTGATGCGTCGCGATATCGTTCAGCGAATCGAGCAGGTCGATACTCAGCTCCCGCGTCAGCTGGCCGCAGCCGCCGGACGGGGCGGCCGGGCGCGGTCGATCGGCGGGCAGTTCGGCGCGGCCGACGAGCGTGCCGGGGGCACGCCACCAATCCGCCGCCGGGGTTTGCCCGAGTTCCGCGGGCACCGCCAGCAGCTGGCCCACGAGCGCGTGCAGTAATACGGAGAGGGCGCCGGCCGCGGATTCGTCGATGAGCTCGCGGCGATACCACAGGCGCAACAGCAGCCGGTCCGCCGACTCCGCCACCAGTGTCACCGGGTAATGGGTGAAGGCATGAGAAGTCTGATCCAACACCTGGAGCCCGTCGACGCCACCGGCAGGGGTCGGGCGCGCCGTGCCGACCGGGTGCGGGTCGTAGGCCAGCAGGGTATCGAAGAGTCCCGCCGCGCCCGGTGCCGTATCCGCGGCGCTCAGATGGTGATGGTCGCGCAGGGCATGCTGTTCGGACCGGATGCGGGACAGCAGATCCCGCACCGTCCATCCGGGCTCGAAACGCACCCGCATCGGGATGGTGTTGGCGAACAGGCCGGCCATCTCGTCGACGCCGCTCAACCCGGACGGGCGACCGGCGACCACGGCACCGAACACGATGTCCCGGCGTCCGGTCAGGCCCGCCAGCAGCAGCGCCCACAGCGCCTGCACCACGGTCTCGACCGTCACCCCGGCCGCGGCCGCGTATGCCGCCATGGCGGCGGTCTCGACATCGCCGAGCGCCAGATCGGCCTTCCCGATCCCGGTTTCCGGTCGGGTGGGCGGGGCGAGCACCGGAGCGAGTTCGGTCGGCCGGGCGCCCCGCAGAACCTCCGCCCAGCGGGCCCGGCCGGCCGCGGTGTCCTGCCGGACCAGCCATCCCAGATAGTCGCGGTAGGCCGGAGGCTGCGGCAGCGCCGCCGGGTCACCGTGGTGGGCGTAGAGAGTCAGCAGATCTGTGAGCAGGATCGGCGCCGACCGGCCGTCGAAGAGCAACTGGTGCGCGGCCAGCACAAGATGGGTACGGCCGGATACCGTGCGATACACGGTGACCCGCAGCAACGGCGCGGTGTCCAGGGCGAACCGGGTGAGCCGTTCCCTCTCCAGCAGCTCCGGGATCTCGTAGTCGCCGACATCGTCGACCACCAGCCACGGCACCGTGACCGTCTCGGCCACCAACTGCACCGGTGTCCCGTCCGCGGCGGTCACGAACGCGGTACGCAGGACCGGATGCCGGTCGGCGAGCCCCTGCGCGGCCCGGTGCAACCGGTCCAGGTCTATGACACCCCCGAGCTCGACAACGAACACCATCACATAGTCGTCGGGGCCGCCCGTCGTGAACTGGGAATGGAAGAACAACCCCGCGCCCAGCGGTGCCAGCGGCAGCACATCGGCCAGGCCCGAGTACTCCGCGCGCCAGGTATCGAGCTCCCGCTGCCCGACACGGACCAGCGGCAGATCCGAGGGGGTGAGACCCCCGGCCGCCGGGTCGGTCGTATGCCGGGCGATGGCGTTGACCGCGGCCAACCACTCGTCGGCCAGCTCCCGGACCGACGGCTCATCGACGATATCGGCGATGTAGGCGAACGAGGCCGTGATCCGGCCGTCGCCGCCGACGACGGCGTCGATATCGATCACTGTGTCCGCCGGCATATCCCGGTCGAAGGCGGTCGCGAACCCACCGAGTTCGCCGAGGGGCCGCCATGCCGTCTCGTCGGCACCGGGCACGGCCAACCGGCCCGTACAGGCGAACCCGATCTGCGCCACGGGTCCATCGAATTCACCGACGGCCGAGCGGCGCAGCAACCCGAAACCGAGCGGCCGCGGAAGCGCCACCAGCTGTTCCTTCACCGAACGCAGCAGCGCGGCGGTCACCGGACCCGCGGCCAGTGCCGCCCGAGGGTCGATATCGCAGAGATCCAGGGCCGCCGGATATGCCGTATCGAACCAGCCGACGGTACGGGTGAGATCGGCTCCGGGCAGTAGTGCTTCCGCGCGTCCGTCGCCGTACAGCCGGACCCGGGTGGTCGCGCAGTCCACCCCACGCCGGGACCGCCAGTTCCGCACCGCCAGGGCGAGCGCGGCCAGCAGCGGGCATTCGGGATTCGTCCGGTACAGCGCCGGCACCTCGGTCAGCACCACCTCGGCGATATCCGCCGGCACCTCCACCGCGAACCGGCGCACCGACGCGTGGGTATCGACAGTGCGGTCGAGTGCCCGCGTCCCGAGCAGCGGGTCCGGGGTGGCCAGCACCTTCCGCCACTGGACGAGTGCGGTATCGCGTTCCGGTGGCGCGACGGGTTCGGTCGCCGCCTGCGCCCACCGCCGGAACGAAGTGGTGACCGGCGGCAGCTGCGGTCGTAACCGGCCGGCCACCTGCGCCCAGGCCCGGGCCAGATCCGCCAGAAGGATCTGCCAGGACACCGTGTCGACCACGTAGTGGTGCACGGCGAGCAAAAGCACGTCGCGAGCGCCCGCCCGGCACAGCCGGGTCGCGGCGACCATCCGGCCGCCGAGCGGATCCAGCCGCGCCACAGTCGTTTCCATCGCCGAGCGGGCGGTCGCGGCGACCTCGGCCGGACGGGTCCCCGCGGGTACCTCCACCTCGGCCAGCAGCCAACTCTCCCCCACCGGCCCGCTGTCGGGAACCTCCCATCGGTACTGCCCGTCCTCGGCCACCAGCCGCGCCCGCAACATATCGTGCCGCTCCACCACGGCCCCGAGAACCGCCGCCGTCCAGGCCCGGTCGATCCCCTCCGGCAATCCCAGCACCCCGGTCTGCGCGAAACCGGAATGCACACCGCCCACGAGATACTCGGCCAGGATCGGGGTCGGCGGCACCGCACCGATACCGTCGGCCGGGATCGGTGGAGCGTCCTGCCGTCCGAACGCGCGCCGGGACCGGAGCTCGGGCTGCCCCGCCGAAGCCGGCGAAACCGCGTCTCCCCGGGAGCTGCGCCAGTTCTCCGGCGCGGCCCCGTGTTCGAAACGGCGGGCCGAAGGCGACAGGCCCGCCCCCGGTCTACTCGCGCGCCCGGATTCGGGCCGCGCGTCGCGCATCACCGCATCTGTCCCGGTAGGCGGAACGGCTTCCTCTATCGCCCCACGCGAACGTTGTGGCAGCGCAGGGTGATCCAGCGCAGCGCCCCGAGGCTGCGAAACCTCTCCGCGCCCCGGACTCCCGTCCCGAGGTAGTGCACCGAGCGCGAACGCACCGGGCCCATCCGGCGACACCTCACCGCCCCCACCTCCGGCGGCAGATCCCCGCGGCACCTCTCCCCTGGGTCCACGTGAACGCTCACGTCCGAACTCGTCGGCCGATGCCACCGGCTCGCCCCCGCGTCCGACGGCAGACCCCCGCGGCACCTCTGCCCTGGGTCCACGTGAACGCTCCGGCAGCGGTACACGTCCGAACTCGTCGGCGGAAACCGCCGGCCCGCTCCCGGACCCGAGCGCAGATTCCGGCAGCGCGCCTCGACCGACCTCACGGTCCGAGGCCGACGGCATCTTTCCTCCGATGCCCCGCGAATGTTGCGGCAAGGCAGCATGTTCCAGCCCGCCGGCCGATGCGTCCCCGCCCTCGTGCCCACGCGAAGAAGCCAGCAACCCGGACCGATCGACCTCACGGCCCGAAGGCGACGGAACCTCATCACCCTCGCGCCCACGCAAGGACCCCGGCTGTACACCTCGACCGACCTCACCGCCCGAAGCCGCCGGAACCGCTCTCCCCAACCCACGCGCACGCTGCGGCAGCGCAGCTCGCTGGAACCCGTCGGCCGAAGCCACCGGAATCCCACCTCCCTCGCCCCCACGCGAGGACCCCGGCAGGTCATCCCGACCGACCTCACGGCCCGAAGCGGCCGGCACCTCACCGCCCGCACGCCCGTACGAAGACCCCGGCAACTTTTCCCGATCGAGCTCGGCGGCCGAAGCCGCCGGAACCTCGCCACGTCCGATCCCGCGGCCGCGTTCCGGTAGTACTCGCCGCTCGCCCTCGCGACCCGAAGCCGGGGGCGCCGCCGCGGGTCCGGCCGCGCGCCTATCTCCACCCGGGCCACCGTGACCGGATTCGCGGAGGGGAGTCGGCTCCGGCTCGCGCGTACTCGCGGGCAGGGTTTCGTGTCCTGTCCGGTCCGCCGGATTCGGCGATACCCTTCGCTCCGCGAATCCATCCGAACCTTCCGGCGGCGCAACTCGGTCGAACTCACCGCTCGGCACCTGCCGAACCTCGTCACGCCCGGCCGCCCCGGACCCGCCGCGGCCCAGGTATTCGATCTCTTCGCCGCGCGGTGTGACGATCCGCCGCACCAGGTCGCCGGTGCGGTACATACGGGTGCCGGGCCGACCGAGTTCGGCGCCGAAGGGCGCGGCGATGAAACGCTGCGCGGTGAGCCCGCGCCGTTCGAGGTACCCGTGCGCCAGCGCCGGCCCGGACAGGTAGAGCTCACCCACCACACCGATGGGTACCGGCCGCAACCGGACGTCGAGAACGAAGACGCCTGTTCCGTTCAGGGCCGCCCCGACCGTGATCGGTGCCCCCGGCGCCGTCGTACCGGGACCGGTCGCGATGACACCGGCCTCGGTGTGACCGTAACCGGTGAAGAAGTTCCGCTCGTGCGCCCAGCGGCCGATCGGCTCGAAATCGCATGTGCCACCGATGGCGGCGACCATGTGCAGGTCGGTGAGCCCCGCCGGATCCACGGAGGCCAGGGCCGCCGGGGTGGTGAGCACATGGGTCACCTGTTCCCGGGCCAGCAGATCGGTGAGGTGGCGACCGTCGGAGGTCTCCGCGGGGACGAGCACCAGCGTGGCGCCGGAGGTGAAGGTCAGCAGTAGTTCCAGCACCGAGACGTCGATGTCCGGGGAGCACATATGGGCCACCCGCGAATCGCCGGTGATGCCGTAGTGGTCGGTGGCCGCCGCCACCACCGGGGCCAGTGCGCTGTGCGGGACCACCACGGCGACATGTTCCCCGCCCGGAGCGGATGTGTAGGCGATATAGGCGGGATGGCGAGCGTCGAGCATACGAACCCGGTCGGCGTAGGAGATCGGATGCCGCGCCCGTCGCCTGATCCGTTCGGCCTGTACCGGATCGTCCAGTTCCATCCAGTACAGGGACCGGCCCAGCGCGGATCGATAGCGTGAAGTGGTCAGGCCGAGAACGGCGCCCGAACCGGCGGCCAGCCGGTCGATCCGGTCACCCGGGAGGTGTGGGTCGATCGGTACATGAGCGGCGCCGGTTTTCGCGATCGCCCATATCGCGAGCACCGATTCGGGGCTGCGCGCGAGCCCGATCGCTACCGTGTCGCCCGGTCCGATCCCGCGTTCGATGAGTTCCCGGGCCAGCTGTGAGGACCCTTCGTCCAGTTCCTGGTAGGTGATCTCGCGCTGACGGGCGGGGTCGCCTGTCGGGTTGAAGCGGATCGCCACCTCGGTGGCGGCGGATTCGACGGCGGCGGTCAGCAGCTGGGCGAACAGCGGGCTTCCCGAACGACGCCGTCGACCAGCGAGAAAAGGACGGCGGGCAGTGTGCATTCGGGTGCGTTCACCTCTCGCATCGAGCCAGGTCCCGGCCCCTCACATACCCAGCGGGGGTGGAAGGGCATATGGACCGGGGCCGGCGCGGTGTGGCCATCATATTCGGGAGCGCCCCGGGTCGCCGCCCGGGGAACGAGCCGCGACCGGCGGCCGTCACGCCGTGCCGGGAGGTTTTTGCCGCCGTTCGGTTTCCGTGGCTACGCCGGATGAACAGGCCCGAGCATCGCCGCCCGTACCCGCTCGATGCACGGGTTCACAACCAGCCGCGCCGGATCGCCTGTACGCCGGCCTGGAACCGGGTGCTGGCGCCGAGCCGCTCCAGCAGCCGGGCGGTGCGCCGGACCACGGTGCGCCGCGACATACCGAGCCGGCGGGCGATCGTATCGTCGGTCGCCCCCATCCCCATCATGGTGAGGATCGCGCGGTCGCGTTCGTCGAGTTCGTCGGCTTCCGGCTGCACCGAGATCGGCGCGGACAGCGTCCACAGCACATCGAAACTGCGGATCAACATATCCAGCAGGGGTGATCCGTTGATCCGTAGCGCCATCGGGTCGGGGCGGCGTTCGTCGGTGTGCAGCACCAGACTGGCGCGTTCGTCGTCGGCGATGATCAGTTTGAACGGCGGATCGGGCAGGGTACGAGCCTGCGCACCACGGGCATTGGTGGCCAGGGTGTGCCGCAGCCGGTCCGCGTCCTGGTAGATCGTGTCCTGGTAGAGGATCCGGTACCGCACGCCCTCGGCCATCCGGGTCTGTTTGAGTTCGGCGATCCGGCTGTCGCGTTCGGGGTCGCTGATATGCGGGCTGCGCTCGACCATTTTCACCGAGTTGTCCGCGTTGGCGTGCAGCGACTCGAAGTCGGCGAGTAGTTCGGCCCGTTCGAAGACCGGCGAGATCACCCCGTTCCAGCCCTGCGAGCGCCGTACGGAACGGAAGGTCTCGCTGAGCCGGGCGGCGGCCGCGTGCATGGTGCTGATCTCCTGGCGCCGCCGTCGAGCCTCGGCTTCGGACAGCGATTCCGGCGCTTGAGCGTCCCAGCGCGGGGTGCCGTCGGGCTCGGTGAGCCGGATCACGGCACGCAGCCCGCACAGTTCGTCGAGCGCGTTCTCGACCACGGTCTCGGACAGCGCGGTGTGCCGGGCGATATCGGCGAGCCCCGACCGCGGCCGCTGCACCAGAGCCGCGTACACCCGTCCGTGGATCGAGTCGGGTTCGAAGATATCGGCCAGTTCGGTCATGCCGGGCGCCCGCAGTTCCGCCTCCAACCCCGCGGGGGCGGCAAGGACCGGACGGTCGAGCGATTCTGTCGATCTCAGTGTGAGGGTCCCCACTCCAGCGGCACCCCCTTGGACACCATCCAGGTCATCGGATCGATTTTGCTACCACCTTGGTCCCAGATCTCCAGATGCAGGTGAGGGCCGGTGGATTGCCCGCGGTTGCCCACGGTGGCGATCACATCACCCGCGTTCACCCGCTGTCCTTCGCTGACGTAGATATCGTTGACGTGCCCGTAGACACCGGTGGTGCCGTCGTCGTGCAGGACTCGGACCCACATTCCGAATCCGGAGGCCGGACCGGCCTCGACCACCGTGCCGGAGGCAACCGATTTGATCGGCGCGCCGAGTGTATCGGCGAAGTCGATACCGTAGTGCATGGCGCCCCACCGGCTGCCATAGGTGGAGCTGACGATGCCGGCGACCGGCCGGACCGCCGCGGCGGGAGCGAGCTGCTGATGCAACTGCTCGAGGGTCTGCTCGGCCTGGGCGAGCGGGGCGGCGACCTCGGGCGGCAGATTCTGCAGGCCGAACGGTGCGGCCACCGGCGCGGGCGCGGCGATCGGGGCGGCCTGGACCGGCGCGGGCTGCGTATCGGCGACCGGCGCGGCCTGCGCCATCCGCTCGGCGGAGGCGGGCGACGCGTCCGCGGCGGGCGTGACGGGTTCGGCCTTCACGGCCTCGTCGCCACCGCCGGGTAGCAGCGGCGTCGCGTAGGCGATGGCGGGAGCGACTTGGGAAGCGGTACCGATCAGCGCGCCTGCCGCGACAGCGGCGCCGGCCGCGGCACGGACCTTCTCGGCCGCGGTGGCGGCGGCGCGGTGGCGGCGGGGGCGGACCTGCACATCGTCACCGACAAGGCTCATCACGGTGATGGAGCTGGGGCCTAATCGATGGTGCGCCAAAGGTCCGTCCTCGCTATCCGGTCATCAGGGTCGAACGCCGTGCACGGATCCAGCTACTCGAGCCGGGTAAACGTAACGTTTCGGCATCCGTTGTGACGGTAACTCTACCGGCCCGTGATCGAATCGCAACCTTTTCAGAAAAAGTCCAGCTCGAGTGGGTAATACAGTCCGCGCACCCACTTGTGAACACTGTCTTTTTCGTAATATTCGCAAGCTTCTCGCGCCGACCCACGCGAGGCGGTCACCCCCCGGCAAACCCCGCACACCGACCCACGACAGCGGCCGTCCCGCGCGCTCCGCACAGCCGGCCATCAGGACAGCAATGACCCCGCTACCACCAAAGGCGGCCCCCGCGAACGAGTTTCACAACCAATCCACTGCTATTGACAACCAATTTCGATTAGACTCGGCCCGGCAGATCTGCACGCGGGTTTCCGCACCATCAGTTGCAAGACCAGTTGACCCAGGAGGTCGCCGTGTCCCTAGATGTCCCCACCGCTCTGCTGGAACGTGCCGAACGCGGTGACGTCACCGATGCCGAATTCGTCGAATGCGTCCGCAACTCGCTGCCCTACGCGTGGGAGGTCGTCAGCCGCGTCGCCGGCGAACTCGGTTCCGGCACCGCGGAATTCGCCGACAACGAAGTGGCCCCGCCGGACGAGACGGCGCGCGGGCAGCTGTTGCGCGCCTTGGCCTCGGATGCCATCCGGGGCGGCCTGGAACGGCACTTCGGCGTCAAACTGGCGTTCCAGAACTGCCACCGGGTGGCGGCGTTCCCGTTATCGGCCGTCGGCGGCGAGACCTACAGCCGCTTCATCAGCCCCCGCAACCAGTTGCTCAACCAGAGCCCGGAACTGCGTAACTGCTGACCCGGCCGGTCCCCGGCGCGAATTCGCGCCGGGGACCGCGCATCCGGCCGGCAACCCCGGCCGCGGATACCGTCGCGGTCCGCGCACCCTCAGTGCACGGTCGTGACGATCAGTTCTCCGTCCGCGTGCTGGGCCCGCAGCCGCTTCTTGTCGAACTTGCCGACACTGGTCTTGGGCACCTCCGTGATGAAGGTCCAATACTCCGGCAGCTGCCATTTCGCGAAATGATCCGCGAGAAATTCGCGCAGTTCGGCCGGTTCCACCGACGCGCCGTCGGCCCGGACGATCGCCACCAGCGGGCGCTCGTCCCACTTCTCGTCGGGGATACCGATCACCGCCGCCTCGGCCACCGCGGGATGACCCATCACCGCGTTCTCCAGGTCCACCGAGGAGATCCACTCACCGCCGGATTTGATCACATCCTTTGACCGGTCGACGAGCGTCAGGTAGCCATCCGGGCTGATCTTGCCCACATCCCCGGTGCGCAACCATCCGTCGTCGAACTTGCCGGGGTCCACATCCGCTCCGTCGGGCGAATAATAGGAACCGGTGATCCACGGTCCGCGAACCTCCACCTCGCCGAGAGAGTTCCCGTCGTTGGGCACCACGTTCCCGTCGTCGCCGACCAGCCGGGCCTGTACCGCGGCCGGGAACCGCCCCTGGGTGACCCGGTAGGCCCAGGCCTCCTCCTCGGTCACACCCTGCGGCGGCTGAGCCACGCTGCCCAGCGGTGAGGTCTCGGTCATCCCCCAGGCGTGGATGACCCGCACCCCATGCTTCTGCTCGAACGCCTTCATCATCGACGGCGGCGCGGCCGAACCGCCCACCACCACCGAACGCAGATGCGTGATGTCCTGTGGATGCGCCTCCAGCGCGGCGAGTACGCCGCCCCAGATGGTCGGCACCGCCGCCGCGAAGGTGGGTTTCACCGCGGCCATCATCTCCAGCAGCGGTGCCGGCTGCAGGAACCGGTCCGGCATCAGTAGATTCGCCCCGGTCAGCAGCGCCGCATAGGGCAGCCCCCAGGCATTGGCGTGGAACAGCGGCACGATCGCGAGCATGGTGTCGTCATTGCGCGCCCCCATCGACGAGGGCGTGGTCGCCTGCATGGCATGCAGCCAGTTGGATCGATGGGAATACACGACGCCCTTCGGGTCGCCGGTGGTGCCGGAGGTGTAGCACATCGACGACGGTGAGCGCTCGTCCAGCACCGGGAAGTCGAACTCGGCCGGATATTTCGCCAGCAGTTCGGCGTAATCGTGCACGGTCACGCCCTCGGGCGCGGCCAGCGACGCGGCGTCACCGTTCACCACGATCACATGCCGGACCGTTTTCAGATGTGGCAGGTACTGGGCGAACATCGGCACCAGACTGGCGTCGACGAGTACCACCTGGTCCTCGGCGTGGTTGGCCACGAAAACGAGCTGTTCGGGCGAGAGCCGGATGTTCAGCGCGTGCAGCACCGCTCCCATGGCCGGGATCGCGATATAGGCCAGGAAATGCTCGTTGTTGTTCCACATGAACGTGCCGACCCGATCGCCCTCGCCGATACCCAGATCGGTGAGTGCGTTGGCCAGCCGGGCCGAGTCGGCCCCGACCTCGCGATAGGTCATGGTGCGCACCCCGTCCCCGGTCCAGGTGGACACCGTGGAATCGCCGACGAAGGTGGACGCGTAGCGCAGCAGCGTGGCCAAGGACAGCTGGTCGTCCATCATGGTGCTCAACATCGGAAATACCCCTACTCATCTGGGCGGCGGACGGTCGCGCGGGGAGTCCGGTCACACCCCTGTGAGACACAGGAACGGACATGACTCACATCACACACCGCCGAACACTACCGTGCAGTAGCCGGGCGTGGTGGGGGTAGACGGAAACCGGGTGGATTCACCGGGAGCGCTGGTCGGCATGACAAAGGGGCGAATTGATGATCGCCGCCGGCCGGCGGGATGGAACGCAATGCCCGCGACGCCCCCTGCGGGCCACCGGCACTGCGCCATCGCCGCCGAGCACTCCACTGTGATAACGGGGTTTCCGGCCCACTGCCAAGTCAGATAACGAAATGACATCCAAACGAGACACGAACCCGGTTCATGACCCGTTCATAGGACGAATATCCACAGCTCGCAAGCATGTGGACCACCGGTTTTACCGCATCCGGGACAGTAACGCCGAACTCGGCGAGCGCTCGCTTACATATGCACGCGCATCACCTCTCCGGGCCCGATTTCGTGGCCGGAAATCTCGATTCACTGACCGCCGTTCTCTTCGACGGCACCGCCGCCCGACCTACTCTGAGACCATGACATCGCCGTCGATCATCATCATCGGGGCCGGGTTCGGTGGGCTCGGTATGGGGCTGGAGCTCCTGCGTTCCGGCGTGAAAGATTTCGCCATCCTCGAACGCGCCCAGGACTTCGGCGGCGTATGGCGCGAGAACACCTACCCCGGCGCGGCCTGCGATGTGCCGTCCCCGCTCTACTCCTGGTCCTTCGAGCCCCGCTCCGATTGGCCCCGCCGCTTCTCCGAGCAGGCCGATATCCACGCCTATATGCGCCGCGTGGTCGGCAAATACGATCTCGAACGCCACATCCGCTTCGGCACCGAGATCGGCGACGCCGAATACGACGAGACCACCGCGAAGTGGCAGATCCGCACCACCGACGGCGAACAGCTCACCGCCGATATCCTGATCTCCGCCGTCGGCCAGCTCTCCCGCCCCGCCATGCCGAAAATCCCCGGCATCGACACCTTCACCGGACCCGCGTTCCACTCCGCCGAATGGGACCACTCCGTCGACCTGGCCGGTAAACGCGTCGCCTGCATCGGCACCGGCGCCAGCGCCATCCAGTACATCCCGCGTATCCAGCCGCTCACCGAACACCTCACCCTCTTCCAGCGTTCCGCCGCCTGGGTCCTGCCCAAGGCCGACGCCGCCTACACCCCCCGCCACCACGCCGTGTTCAAGTACCTGCCGCCGGTCCGCTGGGCCGAGCGCTTCGGCTGGTGGATGTTCTTCGAGGTCATGGCCTTGGCCCTCACCGACCTCCAGGGCATCCAGGCCCCCGTGGTGAAGATCGCCGACGCCCACCGCTCCCGCCAGGTCCCCGACCCGATCCTGCGCGAGAAACTCACCCCCGACTACGCCCCCGGCTGCAAACGCGCCCTCTTCTCCAACGACTACTTCCCCACCCTGAGCCGGCCGAATGTCACCGTGGAGACCAACCCCATCACCGAGATCACCCCCACCGGCGTGCGCACCGCCGACGGTATCCACCACGAGGTCGACGTCATCATCTACGGCACCGGTTTCAAGGGCACCGAATTCCTCGCCCCCATGAACATCTACGGCGCGGGTGGCCGCAAACTCGCCGACACCTGGGCCGCCGAAGGCGCCCGCGCCTACCTCGGCGTCTCGGTACCGCGATTCCCCAACCTGTTCATGATGTACGGCCCGAACACCAACGTCGGCTCCGGCTCCATCGTCTACATGCTCGAAGCACAGGCCCGCTACATCCGCCAGGCCGTCGAATACCTGCGCGACAACCCCGGCCGCGGCCTGTCCGCCCGCCCGGAAACCGAACAGCGGTGGGACGATTGGCTCCAGAAACGCCTGAAGGACACCCCCTGGAACTTCTGCTCCAGCTGGTACCGCAACGCCTCCGGCCGCATCACCAACAACTGGCCGGGCGCCACGATCCTCTACCGCTGGAAGACCCGCCGCTTCGACCCCGCCGACTACGAAACCAGTCACGCGGCCTGATCCCCACCGGGACCGCCGCTCCCCACGATGCGGCCCCGAAGTGGGTGACCCGGTAGACTCTGCCCACCGGCCACGGCCCGGCCCTCGTAGCTCAGGGGATAGAGCACCGCTCTCCTAAAGCGGGTGTCGCAGGTTCGAATCCTGCCGAGGGCACAACTTGCGACAGCGTTTCCGCCGGTCAACCGGCCTTTACGATCCGCGAACGGCTTGCCAATCATTAACAGAACGGAATATTTGCAGGTCGAACCGTTGTCCTGATTCCTTCCTCCAGGAAAGGCATAACAAGGACAACGGGACCGGTAATTCACCGAGGTTCAGGGTCAGCCGACTGTGCGTTTCAGTTGCCCTCGGTCGGGTGCACGATCGAACAATTGCGTGCGGGGAACCCGGTTGGTCGACCAACGCCGATTCAACCGAAGTTGACACTGCGGAAGCGAATCTACCTGCCTCTCGAGACATGGGGAGACGTCAGGCACTCTGGGTGAGGCACTTGGATGGGCGCTATGAACGAGCCGCGCTCGGGACCACCGCCGACAAGCGAGAAAGCCACGCGGTCATCAGTCCTTACCTGCTGCGTCATGATGTCCTGATGCAGCATCAACGGGCTCGCAACTGTTATGAGGTTTCCGTATGTCTCGCCGTGGGTTGGTGTTTTCTGGTCCGGCAGATCTGCCATTCGTAGAAAATCATTGACAATGAATGGATTGGCTTGGTGAAGATATATTCGGCGCACTAGATCGTCATAGTTCGGGGCCACTCGAGATAGCTCCTGATGATTCAGGGCCATACCCTCCATATAATAGTCTTTGATGGCAGGCGCATTCATCCCGTATGCGGAGTATTGCAGTCCGTCTTCTGAAGCAAAGGGGAGTAGGGCCGATCCGCCGGGATGATGCACGAGAGGGTCCGCGAATCCAGACGCGCCTCCAAAGGGAGTATGACGGTCTCCTGAATACGTCACAATCCCGTCTTCGGCGGCGTTCGCGATGTGAGTTCGACTGAAAACTAGGGCTGCGGCTCCATCGGAAAAGAGGGCGGGTGAAGCCCACAAGTCACGAGCGAACGGATGATGAATATTACTCGTATATCGATTGCCGATTCTGCCGGCCTTGTCCCCCATGACTCGACTGGGGGCGTTATATGTAACGATCAGAGCCCGTTCGGCGTCCATAGCTGCCAACAGTCTGGCCGCTCTGACCATCCCTGCACATCCGGTACTGAGGCCGATGGGTGCGACACTGTCGGCCAGGCCGAGCTCTCTCGCAATCTCCATCGAGTCGGCGTCCATCATTGGCTGATAGGGAATAGAGGTGACCGTTATCAGTGTGTCGATGTCTTGCGGCTCGATCCCCGCTGAAGCGAGCGCTCGACGGGCTGCGGACACAGCCGGCCCGAGACTCGAGAAAAGCTCAGGGTCCCAGCTTTTGCTGCGAAGTCCGAGGATGCGTGTGATATCAGCTCCCGTCAACGACTGATCAGGGTGCTTCCGATTGGGTATCTGCGCATTGGCCGCCCATTCGTCGATTGGTGTCGGTTCCGCCACCACAGCGGATATTCCGGTTATTGCATATGGGAGCCGCTTGGCCAACGCCATACCACTTTCTCGCTATTCTCGACTCGGCAAGTTCATACAACTCAGGAGCACTCATTGGTCGTTGCCAAATTCGACCGGCACTACAATGCAAGGAATTTACCCGGAAAGGCTTCTGAGTTCCTGCATGACCAATGACCAAGGGAATTCTTCGCCTGGTTCCGTTCCAGTGGCAGAAGGATGACTACTGGTTACTATCCGAACACCTTCTCGCTTCAGCGATGAAATAGATCGAAGAAACGGCTCGCGGGCGGCGAGTGCAGCATTCAGACTGGGCGCTATAATGACTGGAATCCTCAGCCCCACTGCCTCTGCGGCTATGCTGGTCGCATAGTTGTCGGCAATTCCTTGAGCAATTTTATTGACCGTGTTGAAGGTTGCAGGTGCCACAATCAGCGCATCCGCCCGCGGCGGACGAGGATCTTGCGGAGTGCGCTGTTCGGTCCGTATGGGTTGGCCAACAAGTTCTTCCACCTGCCTTGTATCGACAAAGGCCAATGCTGAATGCGTTGCTGCAACTTGTACGGACCAGCCCTCATTTTGAGCAACGCTTATGATTTTGAGGACTTCATTCGCTTGGTGAGCTCCGCAGATTACAAGCTGGAGGATTCTGATGCGATCCATCTCTATCGCATGCTCGTAGCACTGCTGATGATTGGATCTGCCACAAGACCGAAAGTCTTGAGAATTGCGTGAAGTTCTCGGTGACCGAAAGCCTGACATCCGGAGGAGAATCCGGTTCTGCGATTTCCCTGCTGAAGCAGCGAATATGCGGCATAAGCCTGCAGGAGAGCAGTCTGCTTGTAATTGCAGTTGCCGCGAATTATGCAATGATTCTGCCCGGTCGGTCCTGACGCATAAACAGAGTCGACGGTTTGGTTAATGCGGGGATTTTCGCGAGGCGGTGTGCGGGATTGCATCGTTGCCGCCACCCGTTCAAGCGCGGAAGCCTGCTCTTCTTCAGGCACGTCTACAACCTGCTCCTGGATCATTCTCATGGTTTCCAGTGTCTGTTCCATTATACGTCTGTCAAAAACGCCACCGGCAGCCCTCACGTTGGCGACTCGAGGATCGTCCTTGAACCAAACCGGGTGGCCGGTGCCACCCCACGGAAGCGCCAGAGTGACCTCGTGCCGACCAGGAACTACGACTTCGAAGAAGGTCAGGGCTTCGCCTTTGACGTATTGATTCTGTTCCAGGTAGAACCATTCTTCCCGAAGATTGGTTAAGATCGTTTTCGCGGAGGCAGCAGAGGGCACGCCTTTCCAGAGGGTCAGTATGTCAAGGGAGTCCAGGCCTGGCGTTTCGAGGCAGAATCCTGCAGCAATTTCACCTGTGGTGTACATGTGCGCTATCCCAGGTCCCAACAGGAGATCTGATGCGGCAAACAGTTTTCCCCAGTTACCTTTTGCGTTGAGTAGCCAGTTCTGCTCCCCGGAAGGATCTATATAGTGCATCCCAGAATCCAGGCTTGCCTGCACCACATCTGGAGCCAGAGCAGCAAAGGGGCCTACCGTGTTTATTACTACACTCGATCCACCGAATAGGCGCATCAGAGATGAGTAGGAAATGTCGGACTCGACGATATCGTATTCTGCCGTCTCGATCCCAGGTATTCTGGTGACAACAGAATGGAGCTCTGAAGCATCCGATCCTGCCGCCGTAAAAGGGACGTTGAACTGACAGAGATATTCACACACGAGCCTTCCAGTGTAGCCAGAGGCGCCGTATACGACAACCGGATTCTTCGCCAACGAGGAGACCTTTCCGCGGTGACAAGGTCAGGACTGGAGACCTGTCAAGACAATCTGTTTCGGTCGAAGTGTATGCCAAGGGGTAACTCGTCGCATCCTGTATTCCCGTCGGGGAGAATGTGGCATTCGGAAGCGGTGAATGCGCTGTAACTCTCGAGCACGTTCCATGGTTGGCTCCATCGGACTTGACCGACAAATGAACTCGGCCAACATGCCGTCTTACTTCAGCTGCCCTGCTCGGACATCAACTCGAACAGCATCGTGCAGCGCCAACCAGGTTCGATATGCTCAGATCGAGTAGCCACCCACGATGACCAGGCATTTACCAGTTGCCCATGTTCTGCGCGCCATGCCACGGGCACAAACCTGCGACCTAATTACACAGGTCAACACGGTCCCCGTAACAGCAAGTATCGCGGCCGTCCAGAAACCGCAGGTCATGCGTCGCAGGTTCGTGTCTGAAATCTCCAGGTGCTTGCACACGTCCTCGATCGTGAACCTCTCACCGAGCTGTGGCGCTCCCTCGCGGAGCTTGCGGATGATCTGCTCGGGCGTAGCCGACGTCGTGACATGGTGTGTGACCGAGGCCGCTGCGGCCGGACCGGTCGGATCCGAGATCATGCCGGAAGGCCTGGCTACCGCCACGGTCGATCGGCTTCCGCACCACAGCCGAGGCCGGATACTCAACGGTGACACCACGGGCGGCGAACCGCCCGGCGTAGTACCGCAGCCCGGCCGGCCACAACGCTCGTCCGCGTGCCGACAGCAGAAATTGGCTACCGTGGGGAACTCCTTCCTTTGGGAATCCGGCTCCGGGATGCATATGATTTCGGGAATTGTTCTGTAGTGCAGTGAGAGAGAGAAACTCGGTGTCCGTACCCAAGAGAAGTGCCTGGCGACTGTCGATCGTGGGCGCGGTGATGTCCGGTCTCGCGGCTGTGACGGTATCGACGACCGTCGGTGCGGGGTCTGCTGAAGCGCGGCCCCGTGAAGCGTTCTGCTCAGCGGTTCCGGTCGACAGCCGTGTCGATATCGAATGCACGAATACCGATGTGGGCCCGGCAACCGTCGGAGCATTCGTAATGTGCAGCGACCTCCGCCCGCTGGTCCAGGAGGTACGGATGCGCCCCGAATCGACAATCCAGTTGAGCCAGGACTGCGGCCCCGGCGCACACCCGGTCTCGTGGAACGCGAATGCCAAAACCGACCATGAGCGCGACCGCGAACGCGACGACGAGATCGACCAGGAACGCCGCTCCGGAGACGATCGCTTCTGACGCCGCAGTTCGGTCACCGAGCGTCCGAACCGACTACGATCCCCCCGCCGACGGCGATTACCGACGCCCCCACGGTCGAAACGCCCTTGGCGGGGGGCGGTACTAACATATCCATTTGTCAACCGCGGCCACGAGTTCAGTCGTCGTAGCACAGGTTCGGGAATTCACCCCGGATTACCGAACGGATGCTGCTCGTCAATATCCAAGCATTCACCGCATATGCGGCTCAGTGATTGAGGTCGACCAGGCATCTGCTGTTGCTACCCCGGCTGCCGTCACGCTGCTGCACCGTTCTTCGATCTCGCGGGGCCCGCGGGCAGTTCGGCTCCGTTTACGGCGAGGAGCCCGAAGCCGATGCGCCGTCTCATCATGTCGGATGACGGCCCGTCGGAGCGGTCGGAAATGCCGTGGATATGGGAGAGCGACGGGGGATGTTCATGTCGTATCGCTCGGCGTTCACCACACTGTTCCGATCGCACCCTGAATGCGCTGTTCTCGGGGCGAGCGCCGCTGACCGACGCCGCCTTCGCGCCCGCCGGCCGCCTGGCGGTGGCCGGCGACGCGGGACGGGCTCCATCTCGCCGCTCCCGGGCGGTAACCCGAACCGTATGCGGAGGTGAACAGCCCGTACGCACGGACGATCGCCGCCGAGCTCCTCTCGCCGATGCGACGTACTGTCAGCCGGACGCGCCCACGACCTCGACTCCGTGGATCCGAGCGGCTTTCTGCATTCCTTCGTCCAGGGTCATCAGTGGATAGGCGAGGCGCTGTGCCAGCGCGATATACCAGGCATCCGCATAGGTGGAGTCATCTATCAATTCCACGGCGGCAACCGAATCGATCGTCTCCCGGATCCGCTCCACGGGATGTCTGCTGAACGCGCCGATCAAGGCATTCGCCTGCTCGAATTCCAGTTCACCGCAGCGTGCCAGCCGGATCAGCGCCGACCCTACTTCGAAGTCTACGTGCGGCGGTGAAACACACCCGGTTATGCGGATTCGATCCGCATAGCCGGGCGGCAAGACCCCCCGAAGCAAATCGACCCAGACCGAGGCATCGACGACGATCACTCGTCGCCCCGGTCGTAGCCATCCCGGATCTCACGGACCACTTCGGCTCCGGGGACCATCGACCTACCGGTTACACCCAGCAGCTGCTGCGTTTGTGCCAGCTCCTCGTCCCACTCGACGATCGCCCGCCGTTGCAATTCCCGCCGTAATCGGCTGCCATCAGGTCCCGCAGATACGCGGACACCGACTTGTGCTCTGCACTGGCTTTCTCCGCGATCACCGCAGCCACTTCGTCCGGCACTTCACGCACTTGAATCGTCGCCACTGCCCACCTCCACCACGATTACATGCACTAATTCATGCATATGTTGGCATGCATCAAGGCAGTACTCGCTCGTCCCCCCTGACGAATCGGGGAGACGTACTCGCGCATTCGCTACGTCAGTACGGGTAGTCCCGGAATGTCATGACACCGCCGACCAGGACGATCAGCGCCGTGAGGATATAAACGGTGACGCGCAACCACATCGGTCCGTAGTAACTGACCGCCAATGATGCACCGAGCGCAGCGAGTATCAGCACTATCCCGTAGAAAGGCGTGCGTTGCTCCCTGTCAACCATTTCACCAGTGTCCTCCTGCAGCGACGCGGGTGGCAATGCCCGCGGTCGCGGTCACTGTTCTCCAGACGCCTGGTTCGGCCTAGTATCCGACCGTGGGACTGCTGTTCACGACGCGGGCGTCGGATTCGGCGTGGGTCGAGTCGGTGTGGACCTGCCGCAGCGAGGACGTCTCGGAGATGACCTCGGTCGCGTCCGAGACCTGGGGGCTGGTGTTCTGGGAGCAGGCGGGGCGGCCGTACGCGGCGATCACCGGTCCGGAGAGCCGCACCGGGACCGCGCCGGTGCCCGAAGGAGCGGGGTTCGTCGGTATCCAGTTCGCGGTCGGGACGTCGCTGCGCTCGACGGCGACACCGACCCTGGTAGACGGTGGTGTCTTCCTGCCCGATGTGACCGGCCGGACGTTCTGGCTCGACGGTGCCCAGCGGGAGACACCGCGCTCCGACGATGCCGAGGCACTGGTCGGCCGACTCGTCCGCGAAGAAGTCGTGGTGCGCGATCCGCTGGTCTCGACGACGCTGCGCGGGTCGCCGCCCGAGGTGACCGAGCGGACGCTCGAGC
Organism: Nocardia grenadensis NBRC 108939; assembly: GCF_001613445.1. Lineage (GTDB taxonomy): Bacteria > Actinomycetota > Actinomycetes > Mycobacteriales > Mycobacteriaceae > Nocardia > Nocardia grenadensis. The sequence goes on along the minus strand of NZ_BDCJ01000006.1, from coordinate 273,264 downwards.
GTCGTTTCCGGGCGGCGACCGGCCTCACCCGGGGCGCCGTCCGGCAGATCGGGCGCGCCCGGACCGCCGCTCTGCTGCTGGCCTCGGGCGAGGCGCCCGGCGATGTCGTCGACAAGCTCGGGTACTACGACGAGCCCCATCTCGCCCGGGCACTGCGCCGGTACGTCGGGCGGACGGCGCAGCAGTTACGCACGGGGGACGGCGGCGCGATCGCGCTCGATCCCGGTCAGCGCACGACGTCGTAGACGAGCTTGGTCACGCCGTTGGAATACGTGGCCGAATCCCGCACCCGCAGGGTCTGCCTGTCGCGGTCGGCTCGGCTGAACAGGCTCTTGCCGGCGCCCAGCAGCACCGGGAACACAAGCAGGTTGTACCGATCGATGAGGTCGGCGTCCGAGAGACTGCGGGCGAGTTCGGCGCTGCCGTGGATGTAGATCGGACCGCCGTCGGTCCGCTTCAGTTTCGCGACGGCGTCCGCCGTGCGCAGGATCGTAATCGGTCCCCACCCGTCGATCAGCGCGTTCTCGCCCAAGCCGGACGAGACGACGTATTTCGGCAGCTCCTTGTACGCGGCGTGATCGTCGGAATCGCGCCAGGTCGGAGCAAAGGCCTCGTAGCTGCGGCGGCCGAACATGAGCGCGGTCGTATCGGCGAGTTCCTCGCCTTTGAGCGCGAACGCCTCGGGCACGAACTCGGTATCCATCACCCAGCCGCCGCCGCGGTGCCCCTCGACCTTCCCGCCCGGTGAGTCCACGACGCCGTCCAGCGACATGAAGCCCGTGTAGACGAGTTCGCGTGTCATCAGTTCCTCCTGAGTACGGGCCTCGGATTCGGCCTGGGATCAGCCTAGGAACAGCCGCCACCGATGTCTTGGACGAAACCGACACGACCGTTGCCGAACATGACGCACTGCCGGATCGGGGCTCGCGACCTCGACGTCGCCGCGGGGCGAGCACGGCATTCCCGGCCGGCCGGACAACCGCGAGCCCGAGCATAGATGCGGCAGTCCAAGGCGTCGGCTGGTCGGCCATGGCCACCGGCCGGAGCGAAGCCATCGGACATCAGCGGCCCCGATCCCTTTCGCTACGCGCGACGAGGAACTCTTCGAAGGTGATCCGGCCGTCCTTGTGGTCCGGAGCGAGCTGGAGCCCGGCGCGGAAGTCACGCATCGCCCTGCCCGGCAACGGAACCGCCAACACCGGTCTGCGGCGCCCGACCGCTCGCAGGTAGGCCCGGGCCAGATCGGTGGCGGCGCGTATCTGCGGACCGCCCAGGTCCGGCGTCCGCCGGCTCGCGGGGCCCGCCGCGAGCGCTACCAGGCGGCCGGCCACCTCGGTGACGTCGACCGGCTGAAAGCTCACCTTCGACGGCATCGCGAGAAACGGCAGCAGGCGCTGGGCGTCACATATCTCGGCGATCAGATCGTGGAATTGGGTGGCGCGCAGAATGGTCCACGGCAGGTCGGACCGCTGGATCAGGGTTTCGCACTCCACTTTCGCGCGGTAATAGCCGAGTGCGTGGTTGTCGATACCGACGATCGACAGATACAGCAGATGCGGGCGGCCGGATGCCTGCGCGGCTTCGACCAGCGCACGGGTCGCGGTGATATCGCCGCGGCCGTTGGTCGTGGCCAGGTGGACGATCACATCGGTACCGGCGAGCGCCTCGTCCAGCCCGGCTCCGGTACTCAGGTCCCCGACCATCCACCGATGGGCCTCCGGTGCGCGTTCGGAACGGGTCAGCACCCGCACGTCATGACCCGCGGCGAGCAGCTGGGGCACGAACACGCGCCCGAGCCGGCCGGTACCACCGGTGACCAGTATCCGTTTCGCCATCCATCTCTCCGTCCTCGGTGACCCCCGGATTCGCCCAGCACTACTCGGAACCGATCCGCTCCACCGAAGCATCTCACCTGTCCCCGGCAGCGCCGACCAGACTGACGGGGCAATGTCCGGCGATCGGGAGCGCACGAATTGAGCACCTACCCCGGCAGGTGGCCGCCACCGCAGAACCAGGGATCGAACCGCCACCTTCTCGTCGTACTCGCTCCTTTCGTGGCGTTGCCGGTGGCCGCCGCCGCGATCGGTATGGGCCGCACTGACTGTTCTCGGCGCCACCGGTCGCACCGGCAGGTTGGTCGAGCGCCGGCCCGTGGGCATCGGGTCACCGCGATCGTCCGGCAGTCCGCGCACCGGATCCCCGGGGCTACCGGAGTGAACACGGAACCGGCCCTTCACGCCGATCATCGAATCCCCCGCGCGGGGTTCCTGGCCGGTACTCCATCCGGTGGCTACACGGCCGCGGCGCTCGCCTGCTGCGCCGGGTTCGCCGTCTGGAATAACGTGTGGTCCCGGGCCACGTTCACCAAGCGAGCGTGCCGGCGGCCAGTTCCTGCCAGTCCGCTTCCGCACCCGCGCGCATCGCCTCGGTGAAGTCCGCTTCGCCGAGACGTTCTCGTAGGGCCCGCTCGACCCGGGCCGCGTCCGGCTGGGAACGATCGGGCACACCGTGCACGGCGGTACTCGCCGCGAGCAGCCGCGCGGCCTCGGGAGCGCGGTCCGCGCGCAGCGCCAGATCCGCGATCCCGACGATCACCTGAGCGACCAGGGTCGAATGTCCCGCCTCGGCCGCCGCCCGGAAAGCGGTGCCATGGTGGGACCGGGCCTGTTCCAGATCGGTGGCGAGGTAACCCAGCATGGTGTGGATCATGGCGGCGAGCTGGGGCATCTCGGATTCGCTGCCCAATATGGTTGTCGCGACTCGGATCTGCTCATGCGCTTCCTCGGCCGCACCGCGCCATCGGGCCAGCTCCGCTTTCGCCAGCGCCAGTTCGGCCAGCGCCACCGGCCAGGCGACCCGGTCCGCGCACCGCTGCGCCTCGGCGAGGGCGGCCGCGCTCGCCTCGGTGTCACCCGCGAGCCAGTACAACTGGGCCTGTCGCGACAGCAGCCCGACAATGTCCTCGGTCGAGCCGATCTCGGTGACCACGGCGTTCGCCTGTTCGAAGAGTTCGCAGGCCACCGCGAATTCGCCGCGGGTGGCGTATCGGTTCGCCGCCTCGGTCAGCGCGAACGACATCCCCCACCGCTCGCCGAGGGCGCGGAACTCGGCCAGCGCGCCCTCGAGATAGCAGTCCACTTCCGGTCCGTCCCGGCCCAGCACGATCCGCATCTTGCCCATCTGCAACCGGGCCAGCGCACGCACCCAGGGGTCGTCGTCGGTGAGCAGCGGTTCGAACGCGGTCGGCAACGCTTCCGGGCCGTGCAGCATACGTTCCAGCGCGGCGATGAACGACACCGCCGGATGCCCGGCCCGCACGTCACGGCCGACGCGGTAGGCCTTACCGATCCATTCCCCCACCTGGTTCGCGTCATTGCGCCCGGTACTCAGGAAATGTACGACCAGCGCGTACACCTGGGCTCGGGTCCCGTCGTCCACCTCGGCGGGCGCGTCCGCCACCGCGGTGACGAATTCCAGGCCCTCGGCCTTGTACCCGCCGAGCCACCAGTACCACCCGGCGGCCGCGGCGAGCCGCAGCGCTCCCGCGGTGTCACCGGCCGCGAGCGCGCCGCGCATCGCGACCGCGATGTTGTCGTGCTCGGCCCCGAGCACGGCCAGCCACTCCAGCTGTTCGGCGCGGCGCAGGTGCGGTTCCGCCGTCGCGGCCAGGCCGGTGAAATACCCGAGATGCGCGCGGCGCGCCGCGTCGGCCTCCCCCGACTCCTCCAGCCGGTCGCGCGCGTACTGCCGGATCGTATCGAGCATCCGATAGCGCGGTTCGGTCTCCGCCGTGGTGAGCAGCAGCGATTTCTCGGTCAGCGCGGTCAGTAGTTCGAGCACCTCCCACTGCTCGACCCCCGCGTCCAGGCCGTCCCCGGTATCGGCGCACACCTGTTCCGCCGCCGCCAGACCGGCGCCACCGGCGAACACCGCGAGCCTGCGCAGCACCGTCCGTTCCGCGTCGGTGAGCAGTTCCCAGCTCCAGTCGACCACCGCGCGCAAGGTCCGGTGCTGCGGGATCGCGGTGCGGCTGCCGCCGGTGAGCAGGCGGAACCGGTCGTCGAGACGGTCGGCGAGCTGTTCGAGGGTCATGGTGCGCAGCCTGGCCGCGGCCAGTTCGATCGCCAGCGGTATCCCGTCGAGCGCGCGGCAGACGCGACCCATGGTCGCCGGCGCCCGGGAGTCGGAGGCGAGGTCCTTACGCACCGCGCCGGCTCGGTCCCGCAGCAGTTGCACGGCCGGGGACGCTTCGATCTCGCCGGGGTCCGCGTGCTCGGCGGGTAGTGCCAGCGGCTCGACCTGCCACAGCGCCTCGCCGGTGATACCGAGCGGTTCCCGGCTGGTGGCCAGGATCCGGAGCCGCCGGCACTCCCCGAGGACCCGGTGGGCGAACACCGCTACCGCCTCGATCACGTGCTCGCAGTTGTCCAGGATCACCAGTGTTTCGCGTTCGCGGACCGCCGCAACGAACCGCTCGATCGGTTCGGCGTCCGGTGCTCCGCCGAGCAGCGCGTCGCGTAAGCCGAGCGCGGCGATGGCCGATTGCGCCACGTCACCGTTCGCGTCGAGGGATGCCAGTTCGACCAGCCAGGCACCGTCGGGTAGATCGTCGAGCAGGGTTTGCGCGGTTTCCCGGGCCAACCGGGTCTTTCCCGACCCCCCGGGCCCGGTCAGGGTGGTGAGTCGATGGCGGGCGATGAGATCGCGGACGGCGGCGATATCGGCGTATTTGCCGATGTACCCGGTGAGTTCGGCGCGCAGGTTGGTCCGGCGCTCGGCATTCTCCGCGCCGCCCACTTCACCGCGCAACAGCGCGATATGCAGGGCGGACAGTTCCGGGGAGGGGTCCACGCCCAGTGTGTCGGCGAGCGCCTCCCGCGCGTCCTGGTACACCACCAGCGCCTCGGCAGCACGGCCCGCGGCGCCGAGTGCCCGCATCAACGCGGCGACCAGCCGTTCCCGCACCGGATACCAGGCCACCAGCTCGGTCAGCTCGGCCACCTGCTCCGCGGCCCTGCCGCGGCGGATCTCCGATTCGTAGAGGTCTTCGGTAGCGGCCAGGCGCAACCCCTCGAACCGCGTGATCACGGCATCCACGGCCGCGCTGTCGCTTGCTTCGATATCGCGCAGCGGCGCACCGCGCCACAGGTCGAGGGCCTCGCGCAGCAGCCGAGTCCGTTGCGCGTCGTCACCGCCGCGAGCCTCTTCGAGGTACTGTTCGAACCGCACCGCGTCGACCGCGCCGGGCCGCACGGTGAGCCGGTATCCCCCGCCCGCCTGCCCCTCGAGCGATCCGTCCGGCAGCAGCCGGCGCAGCCGGGAGACCAGCGCCTGCAGGGCGTTCGCGGCGTCGGCGGGTGGCTGCTCACCCCAGATCCAGTCGACCAGCGTGGCCCGTGGGACCGCGCGACCGGGTTCCAGCGCGAGGGCGATCAACAGCGCCCGTAGCCGGACGCCCGGTACCTCGATGGCTCCCCCGTCGTCTGCTCGGATGTCGAGGGGTCCAAGCAACGCGATCTGCACCGGCCCATTCTGCCGCAGCGAACCGCGCGGCCTTTTCGCGAATGGATATCACCCTCGCTACCAGCAATAACACTGCGTCAGTGGACGTGTCAGTGCGGTATCAGGCCGGTATCAGCGGGCCCGGCGACAGTTCTCCCATGACCAGATCGGCAACAGCGACCACGGGCCCGGACAGCCCGGTGGCCCGGCGGGAGGGAGCACCCGTGGAACTCGTGGTCGACCGGGAACGCTGCATCGGCGCCGGTATGTGCGCACTGCTCGCTCCAGAAGTGTTCGACCAGGACGATGCGGACGGCCGGGTGCTGCTGCTCGCCCCCGCGCCGCCGGCCGCACACCATCCGGCCGCCCGCGAGGCCGCCCACAACTGCCCGGCTGCGGCCATCGCCCTTCTCGACCCGGCGCCCGCGCCGGGGCCGGAACGGTGCAGCGACGACTGACCGGCGACAGGACATCCGGCTCACCGCAGCCCGCCACGAAACCACAGACAACCCCCTGTCCCGCGCAGCCCGGGACCTCGAAACGACAGGAAATACGATGAGCGACACCGCTTCCGTCCCGCACGGCCTCCCCACCGAACGCGATGCCGGCCCCTTCGACCCGCCCCGCGCGATCACCCGGCTGCGCGAGACGCGCCCGGTGAGCCCCCTGCGCTTCCCCGACGGACACCCCGGCTGGCTCGTCACCGGATACGACGAGGTCCGCACGCTGCTGGCCGATACCCGCTTCAGTTCCCGCCAGGACATCGGCATCCTGCACGCACTGGACGCGACTCCGGATATGCCCGCCCAGACCGAACCGTCCCCGCAGATCCCGGGTCTGTTCATCGCCATGGACCCGCCGGACCACACCCGGCTGCGGCGCAAGCTCATCGGCGCGTTCACCGTCCGGCGCATGAAACAGCTCGAAGAGCACATCGCCGGGGTCGTCGAACGGCAACTCGACGAGATGGCGAAGCCGACCCCGCCGGTCGATCTGGTGCGTGCCTTCGCATTGCCGGTGCCCTCGCTGGTGATCTGCGAACTGCTCGGCGTCCCCTACGCCGACCGGGAAACGTTCCAGACCAACTCCGCCAAGTTTTTGCTCCGGGACCAGCCGCTGGAGGAGAAGATGGGTGCCTACGGCGCGATGATGGGCTACCTGGCCGAACTGGTCACGGCCAAACGTGCCGAGCCCGGCGAGGACATCCTGTCCGACCTCGCCCGTGACGACGACCTCTCCATCGAGGAACTGACCGGCATCTCCTTCCTGCTGCTGCTCGCCGGCCATGAGACCACCGCGAACATGCTGGGACTGGGCACCTTCGCGCTGCTGGAGAATCCGGAACAGCTGGCCGAACTGCGCGCGGACCCGGACCTGATGCCGGACGCGGTCGAGGAACTCATGCGCTACCTGTCGGTCGCCGATATCTTCTACCGCTACGCCACCGAGGATCTCGAACTCGGCGGGGAGACCATCCCCGCGGGATCCACCGTCGTGGTCTCGCTACTGGCCGCCAACCACGATCCCCGGCGTTTCGACGACCCGGACACCCTGGACATCCACCGCAGGGCGCGCGGACACGTGTCCTTCGGGCACGGCGTGCACCAGTGCCTGGGCCAGCAGCTGGCCCGAGTGGAGATGCGCGCCGGCTTCGCCGGACTGCTGCGCCGCTTCCCGACTCTGCGGCTCGCCGTGCCGGCCGGAGACGTACCGCTGCGGACCGATATGAACATCTACGGCGTCCACGAACTGCCGGTCACCTGGTCCTGACGGCCCGGTGGACCACCCGCCGATCGCCCGGCCGGCAGACCCCCATTGCTTTCACACCCCGAGGAGCACAGCCATGCCCACCTTCGAGACACCGGAACCGGTCGCCGTCATCGTCGAAATACTGTCCGGCGAAGTCACCGTCGCCGCCACCGACCGCACCGACACCGTGGTCACGGTCCGGCCGGCGAACGAGTCCGCGAAAGGCGATAGTCGCGCCGCCGAACAGACCCGGATCGATTTCACGGCCGGCACCCTGCGCGTGATCACCCCGCGGGATTGGCGAACCTACACCCCGTTCGGCGGCAATCCGTCGATCGTGGTGACCATCGAGGTGCCTACCGGCTCCCGGCTGAAGGGCACCACCGCGGTGGGCCGCATGAGGGGTACCGGCGAACTCGGCCGGTGCGATCTGGAAGTGGCCGCCGGCGATATCGTCGTCGAGCGTCCGGCCGATTCGGTGACCGCGAAAACCGCCAAAGGCGATATCCGCATCGGCGAGGCGGTACGCGGGGAACTGCGATTGGAGACCTCCATGGGCGAACTCGAAGTGGGTATCGGCCCGGGCAGCGCGGTACGGCTGGAGGCCGGTGCCCGACACGGCACGGTGCTGAACCGGATGCAACCGGCCGACCCGGCGGCGAGCAACGGGGAACTCGTGCGGGTGTACGCACACAATTCCTACGGCGACATCATCGTCCGGCACGCGAGCGTCGTCTGAACGCCCGGTACGAGCGCGGCGCGGCGGGCCTTCCCGGGAGGGCCCGCCGCGCTGTGGTGTCCGGCCCGGCCCGGCACGAACTTTCGTCCGGCGCGGTGCGGAGCCGGGCACGGGCATCGCCCCCGGCCGGATCGTCCGGCGGTGATCAGGCCGGTGGATCATCGGCGCTCGATGCGGATCTCACTCCACGGGGCCGGCCCGTCCAGCAACGCCGAGTGGCCTCCGGACAGAAACCGCTCGAAGAAGGCCAGCGTGTACGCGGCGACGATTTCGTGTCCACGCGCGCCCCCGATCGGCCCCGAGAGGCCGATTTTCTGCGCCAAGGGCGTCCAGGCGGGGGCATCGGTGAAATTCAGATGGAACATTCCCGGGATCTCCACGTGGTATCCCTGTCCCGGCCGACTCGCGGCGAACACGTCGCGCTGGGTGGTGATCGTTTCGGTGATCTCCCGATCGGGCCAGCCACCGCTGCGGTCACGTTCGAGCAGAATGGATCCGGCGTCACGGGTCAGCCACATACTCGGTTGCCGCGGACCGTCACGCACTACGTCGGCCGGCATCGCGGCGTCCATCATCGAGCAGGCGCGCAACCGCCGGTCGGCGTGGCAGGCCTGGCCGACCGTCATCGCGCCGAGCGAGACCCCGAAGGCGCCGGCCCGTTCCAGGTCGAGACGGCCGGTCAGCAGACCCTCCGGATCCTCGGCGTTCAACCGGGCCAGCTGATCGAGCGCGAACCCGATATCCCCTGCCAGGTAGGGAATGAGGCCGCCGGGTAGTTCGGCATAGCCGAGCGCGGGAGCGGGCGTGGCCGGGGTCAGGCTCTGCTGGATCGCCGGATACACCCGGTCCTTCGTCCATCCGGCGATCGTGCGGCCGTCGGGGAACACGGTGGCGGCGGAGGTGTACGGCTGATCGAGGCCCACCACGACGAATCCGTGCGAGACCAGTCGCTCCACCTGGAACATATTGGACTGCCGGAAAGCGTTGAGACCGGAGGCGAAGACCAATACCGGGTAACGAGGACGGGCCGCCGCCACCGATGGGCGCCGGGTGGCGTGCGTGGGAACCCGGTCCCAGAAATCGAATACGAAACCCGGGGCGCCGAGCAGTGGGCCCGCCGCGGCCGAGAGTTCTTTCGCGTCGGCCACATACGGCGCGGTGGAGGCATCGGTGGCGGCCTCGGCCGGATACCAGACCTGTGCCATCAGTTCGCGGCGGGCGGTGGGGTCGGGATCGAAGATCTCCCGGCGTGCCGCGTCGCGCCAGTGGTAGGTCACGGTGCCGATCGCGTACGGACCGCCGGGCTGCGGCAGCCCGAACACCGGAACCGCGACCGGGGTCGCCACCGATACAGCGACAATCACTGTGCCAGATACTATTCCGAGAGCATGCAACCATGTGGGAGCACTGCCGGTACGGGTGGCCCCGAGCGTCCACACCACTGCCAGGGTCACCGACAGGACGTAGGCCGGAACCATCGGCCAGCGGTAACCGTCGGCGAGCAATTGAGCGCAGGCCGCGAGCGGCGCGAGGACGGCGATATGCCGCAGGCGGCGCAGCCCCCCGCGCCACCGCACCACCAGTGCGATCAGGCCCGCGACATTCGCCGCCCACAACAAGATCTCGGCCGCCATCGACTCTTCCTCCCGGCGTACTCGTGGCATCGCACCGGAAGACCCGCCGGCGCGGGCCCACTATCGAACGGCCGGCTCGGCACGGTCTAGGAAGAATGTTCCCCAGGCCTGGTGGCGACGCCTCGAGAACGGATTCAGCATCTCGCGCGTCAGCGTGGCGGGGGTGACACCGATGAAACTCGACATATCCCGGCCGAGATGGGACTGATCGGTATAACCGCAGCACGCGGCGATATCGGCGGCAGACCCGCCCGCCACCAGACCGTCGACCGCGTGCCGGAACCGGACCAGCATCGCGGCCCGTTTGGGGGTCAGCCCGATCTGGGCATGGAATCTCGCCCACAACCGTTTACGGCTCCATCCGCACGCTTCGGCGAGCTCGTCGATCCGCACCTGCCCGCGACCGGTCACGATGCGCCGCCAGCTCACAGCCACCTCGGGGTCCACCGCGCGGGCCGGATCGGCCCGCGCGGTCAGGAAGTCCTCCGTGAGCGCGAACCGCCGCTCCCAGGTCGCGGCGGCGGCCAGCCGTTCCCGCAGCAGCTCCGCCCGCGGTCCCCACAGTTCGGTGAGGTCGACGACGGCGCCGCTCAGCTCGCCGGGCGCCACACCCAACAGCGAATAAGCCTGCACCGGCGACAGCCGCGCCTCGACCCACGCGGGGCGGGCGCCGCCGATCCGCATGGCCCCGCTGGCGCAGCCCGCCACGAAGGCGGTGAGTTCGCGTCGGCCGCCCGCGCCCTCCACAGTCAGCCCGCTGCCCCCGAATTCGATCACCACGGTGACCGCCGGGATATCGGCGACCCGCAGTTCCAGACCGGATTCGCGACGATCACGGAACCCGATCATCGCCGCCCGGCGCCCCGGCACGACACGCGACGGTGGGCCGATCTCCCATTCGCCGCCCGGAGCGCTGTCCGGCGAACTCACCTGCACACGACCAGGCTAACCGGGCATTTCACGGGTGGGCGGCCACCCGCTCCGTTATGCGGCGGCCACCGGGATGCCGGGATCGGCGCGGTTCATCCTTCCCTCGGTTCGGAACACGCGGTGCGCACCGCGCCGCGGGATATCCCGGCGGGCCGAGGCATCCGGCGGGGTCGCGGACACAACAGGCGACTCCGGCGGCGGTGGTGGACCGGCAGGTCGGCCCGGGTGAGCCGACCTGCCGGTCGCGGGCAGTCGGCGGGCACGCGCCGGGTGCACCAGAAGTCCACCCGGGCCTCCGGGCCGCCGATGAGGTACCGGTTCGCTCCTCGCGGCGGACCACTGGTCCGGATCGCGATAGGTGTGGCCGTCGGGAGGTTCGCCGAATACCGCGCGACCTTCGCCGCCCGGTGCACGCCGAGGGCGGGAGGGGCGGTCCGGACACACGAGAACAGGCGCGGATCTGCTCATGGGTCCGGTCCCGGCCCGATTCCGGACCGGCCCCGGGTGCGTCACCGCGATCGGCGTAACAGCCGTCGGGGCGGTGAGCCGCGCATCGGGATGATGTCCGGCCGACATATCGCGGCGACGGCCGGAGAATTCCGGCGAGAAGATCGGCATCCATCTCTCCTGTCCAGGAGCGGTGCGTGCTGTCCGCGGCGCGGCATCCGATCATTGTCCGACCAGTAGCCAATATTGCCTCCTGGGTAGCGGGTGTCAAGCGGCGGCGCGATTGCGGAACGGCCACGGGTGGGATAAATCCACATCTGTAATGCCCATATTTGCCCGGCACGACTTCACCGTAAGGACCGAAACTGGCACGCACTCGAGTTTGCCAGAAGGATGCCAAGTGGGTCCACGCGGACCGATTACCCGGTGGATTCCGGGGAAATGCCTGCCCGCGATACCGGCATCCCTCGCCGATCTGCGCGGATACGGAAAGCCGGTACCCCCACAGATCGCGCACAAGTGCGGATATTCCGCTGGAAGTTGGCGGATGTCCCGCCGCCACGGTTGCCCTAACTTCACGGCGACGGCCGCGGAACAGAGAGGGATCCCATGGCTATCGCACCCACCTTCGATATTCAGCTCACGGAGGCCGATCTGCGCGAGCAACTGCGCACCGATGTGCTTTGGGGTTTGTCCGGTCCCCGGAAATGGCTGCCCCCGAAATGGTTCTACGACGCCCGCGGAAACGCGCTGTTCGACCTCATCACCCGGCTGCCGGAGTACTATCCCGCCCGCACCGAACGCGAACTGCTACACACCGCGGCGGACGAGATCGCCCGGCACGCCTCGGGCGCGACCGAACTGGTCGAACTCGGTTCGGGGTCCTCCGAGAAGACCCGGCTGTTGCTGAACGCGCTCACCGCGCACGGCTCGCTGTGCTCCTACGTACCGCAGGATGTCTCCGAAACCGCGCTACGGGCCGCGGCCGATTGGACAAGCGGCGAATTCCCGCATCTGTCCATTCACGGCATCGTCAGTGATTTCACCACCATGCTCGCGGCACTCCCGCCCGGCGGCCGCCGGTTGATCGCGCTGCTCGGCGGCACCCTGGGTAATCTGCCACCCTTCGAACGCACCGCATTCCTGGGCGAATTGCACCAGGTCCTCGCGCCGGGCGAGCAGCTGCTCGTCGGCGTGGGCCTGGTCACCGACCCCGCCGTGATGATTGCCGCCTACAACGACGCCGCGGGAGTGACCGCGGAGTTCAACCGCAATATGTTGCATGTACTGAACGACCGACTCGGCGCCGATTTCGATCCGCTCGCATTCGCCCATCTCGCGGTGTGGGACCCGGACCTCGAATGGATCGAAATGCGCCTGGCGGCCACCGAGGCGATGCGCGTGACGATCCCCGATCTGGATCTCGTGGTCGATTTCGCCGCCGGAGAGCAGCTGCGCACCGCGATCTCGGCGCAGTTCCGGCTGTCCGGGTTCCGCGCCGAACTGGCCACCGCCGGTTTCCGTATGCGTCGCGCCTGGACCGACCCCGCCGAACGATTCGCACTGGTGCTGGCCGACAGGTGAGCCGACCGCCCGTCGCCCCCGGCCCCGAAGGACTGCCGCGGGCGCGGCGGTAGCGGGCCATGCCCTCGGTTTCCGGACGATCGGCGCGACAGCCACATCGGCATACGGCGCGGACGCGGTCCGGGACTGCCGAATTCCCGCCGACCACCAATGCGCGGTATTCGACATGAACAGCGTGGACCGCAAAATCGTGACCGCGCCGTCGAACCGTGCTAGTCGATCCTCCAACAACCGGTATCCGGCCCCGCTGTTCCGCCGCCCCGCGCGAATTCAACGATCCCCGTCGGCCCCGGGCGTGTACCGGATACGCCATCCGCCCTCCCAGCGCGCACCCGGTGCGAGGTGACGCAATCCGTCACCCGAGTTCAGCGCGTTCGGCGGGGCCGTCATCGGTTCCAGCGCGACCGCGAGCCCCTGTCCCCGCGGGCGTGGGAACTCCCGCGGGGTGAAAACCTGCAGGTACTCCCACCCCGCATCCTGGACGAGTTCGACCGTCGCGCCGTCGGGCGCGGTGAGCCGGGCCGCCGCTGCGGGCGTCACCCCGCCGAACGGGGTGTCCAGGTCCAGCTCCGGCAGCGACACTCCGGCCCGCAGGTCGTAACGGGTGCCCTCGACCGGGTGTTCGGCCACCGGATTCATGCGGGCGTCGACTTCGAAATAGGTTGCGGCGGAGACCGTCAGCACCAGGTCTTCGACCGGCGTCTCGCCGACCCGGAGGTACGGGTGCGCGCCCACGGCGTACGGTGCCGGCCGGTCGCCGTGGTTCACCACGCCGTGGGTCACGGCGAGCCCGTCGGAGCGCAGTTCGTAGCGCACCCAGGTGTCGAGGAGGAACGGCCAGCCGTGCTGGGGTGGTATGAGCGCGCCCAGGGTCACTGCGGCGGACGACAGTTCCCGCACCTCGTAGCCGGTGTTGCGCAGCAACCCGTGGATCGCGTTCGACCGCGCCGGTTCGGTGATATCGAGCTGCTGGGGTAATCCGTCGAGGATCCAGATCCCGTCGCGGACCCGGTTGGGCCAGGGCGCCAGCACGATTCCGGCGCCCATCGGCGGCGTCGACTCGGCCGCAACCGGTTCGGTGACCGCGACGCCGCCGACGGTCAGCCCACGCAGGACGGCGGCCACGGTGCCGATCTCGGCGCGTACGCCGGAGAGCTCCAGTACGATCGAGCGGCCGGTCGGGGTGATGCGCTCGGAGAGGGTCACCTCGTCAGCCTAGATACCCGGCCCGGCCGCGGCCGGCGAACGCGCGCCACCGCGTCGCTCGCCCGGCCACAGCGGCGGCAACCGCCACGGCCGGAGGGCCCTACGCGGGCCGCACGCGGACAGAGGCGACTACAGCCCGTTGACGATTACCGCGTTGCAGTCCGCAGCCGCCTGGCGCAGCGGGATCGCCGCCTGGTATTCCTCGGACTCGTACCAGGCCCGGGCCGCTTCGGGAGATTCGAATTCCAGCACCACGGTCTGAGTAGCGGGCCATTCCCCTTCGAGGACCTCGAACTTGGTGTCGATCGCCAGGACCTTCACCCCGGCGGCCATCGCCTTTCCGGCTGCCTTACCGTATTCGGCCATCCCCGCCGGGTCCTTGATCAGCTCGGTCACGATGACGTAGCCCTTGGCCATCCTGGTCTCCTTTTCACGCGTGAGCCGCGACCGGCTCCCGCGACGACCCTACCCATAGTGAGATTTACGGTGTCAGAAATCTCATATGCTGAAACCGATAATGCCGCTGGGAGGGGTCAGGACGCGGCCCGGCCGTTGCGCCGGAGCAGATGCGGACGCAGCCGGTTGAACCCGCGTACGCGCACACTCCGCAGGTGTTTGATGCTCAGCTCGGACTCGCCGTCCAGTTCCGCCGCGGCCCCGTCGTCCACCAGAATCGTGCCCGGCCGGGCGACACCGGTGAGCCGGGCGGCGATATTCACCACCGAGCCGTACAGGTCGCCGAAACGTTGCAGCACCGGCCCGTAGGCCAGCGCGATCCGCAACTCCGGTGTGGTGCCCACCGTCATGGTGGATTCCTGGAGGGCCAATGCGATCCGGGCCGCGGCCAGCGGCGATTCGGCCGCGAACATCACTTCGTCGCCGACGTTCTTGACGACCCAGCCGCCGTTCTCGGCGATGGCGTCGTTGGTGGTGGATTCGAACGCTTCCAGCAGCGTGGACAGTTCGTCGGGATGCAGATGCCGGGTGAGCCGGGTGTAGCCGACCATATCCGCGAATCCGACGGCCAGCACCCGGGTGGAATCGGCGGGCGGACCGGTCTCCTCCAGATTCCGCGCGAGTGCCGCGTCGAGGTGGCGCCGCCAGGCGTAGGACAGCAGGCCCTCCAGCAGTTCCACCGTTTCCGCGGTGGCGGTACGGGTGATCTGTTCCCGGTCCCCGTCCGTTCCGGCCGCGGCGACACGTCGATCGATCTCGGCCAGGACCAGATCCACCTGCCATTCGGCCAGCCGTGCCATGGTCTGCCCGATGGTGCGAGCCGTCGCGGCCTGCTGCCGGGTATCGGCCCCGGCCAGAGCACCCACCTCCCGGAACCGCTGAATGGCCGCGATATCGGCGTCGGTGTAATCGCGCGCCCAATCGTCCTCGCTGGCCGGGAAACCGAGCGAGACCCACAGCCGCCGGGCGAGCTCGGGTGTCACCTCGGCTCTTTCGGCCACCTCGTTGCGGTTGTAGCGCCGGCGACCGGCGAGCAGGCTCGCCTCGGCCGCCGCCCGCACCAGTTCGGCCCTCTCCTGCGACACCATGGGCGAAACCTTACGACGCGCCGGCGGGCGCGCGACCGGTCCGGGCGAATCCCGCGGTGATCTGCGTCATGTCCGGGCAGCGGCCCGGATACCGGCGGGCCGGGATCCCGGAGACCGCCGGAGTCGGCGGGCGCGCGGCAGTAGGGCGAACGCGGTCGCGATCCGGGTGGTCTACGGAACCGCGGCGGGCACGGGCCGCGGTGCGACCTCGGCGGGGCGCGCGGTGGGGTCCGGTGCGGGAACGGGCGCCTCGGCCGAAGGGGCCGGCGGCGTGGAAGCCCCCTGAGGTGCGTGGGTTTCGGCCGGCTGTGCGCCCGGAATTCCCGGCTGTGCGGTCGGAACCGCCGGTTGTGCCGGCTGTTCGGCGCGCGGGTTCGGCTTCTCGGGCTGTGCGGCGGGCGGGTTCGGCTGCGTGGCGGACGGGTTCGCCGGGGCCGCGGGCGGAGTGGGGGCCTGCGCGGGCTGCGGTGCCGGTACCGGCTGCGAAGCCGGAGCCGGCACCGGGCGCGGCGCGGCCTGCGCGGGTTCGGCGGGCGCGACGAACAGCGGCCGGTCGGTGGGCAGGTTGACGAAACTCGGCGCGGCCGGATCCAGTTCCAGATGCTGCGGTGCGAGCTCGCTGTCGTTCAGCATGGGCCGGAATGCCAATGCCTTCGGCGAATTGCCGGCGAAGACGTCGAGCCGCAGCCGGTGCCCGGGCGCCAGGACCGCCTGGATCGGGATGACCGCGATATCGAGCGTCACCGGCTCGCCCGGCACCACTTTCTGCACACTGTCGAGGGTGAGCGGATTGTGCGGCGCGGTGAGGTCACCGTTGGCCGAGCGGGTACTGCGGGACTCGTCGATCGCCCGCAGCGACGCGGTGAGCTGGCCGGTGCTCAGCACCGTCGAGGTACCGTCGGGCGCCACATCGTTGACCGTGACGTTCCAGTAGCCGTCCGCGGTGTCGTGCACGGTGTTGAGGTGCACATTGATCGGGCCGGACAGAATCGTGCGTTCGGCGATCGGCTCGCTGGTGAAGGTGAGCGCGTTGCGTTCGGCGATACGGGAATCCTTGGCGCACATGTCCAGCGCCGCGCCGATCCCCGCCGAACCCTGCGCCATGTCCCGCGAGCAGAAATTGGTCAGGCCCGGGGACACGGTGAGCCGTTCGGACGCGCCCGGCCGATCGGTGAGCGAGCCGTCGTGGAGCGAGTCGCCGGTCGTTCCGCTCGCCGCCCCGGACAGATACACCCGCCGGTGCGTCATACCCGGCTGGGGGAACCGGTCGAGCACGACCCAGTCCCCGCCCTGCTCCCAGACGATCACCGGCCCGTAGTCGGTGATGCCGTTGTCGATATCCTTGAGCCAGTGGTCGAACCAGGCGCGTTGCAGCACGTCCAGTCGCGGCGGCGCCCCGGGGCGTCCGGTCCCGGCACCGGGGTTGGCGTGGTAGGTGTCGCCGACGATGAGCTGTTTGCGGCCCGGCGGCAGGGGGATGTCGTTGTAGAGCGTGGTCGCGCTGTTGGCGAAGATATCGTGCCAGCCGCCGTAGACGAAGGTCGGCACGGTGATCTTCTCCGGATGGCCCATGATGCCCTGGCGGAAGGCGCTGTTCTCGTCCAACGCGTCGGCCAGGGCCGGCGGCATATCCCGCAGGGACGGGGTGAGCAGCGCCTGGGCGAGCAGATCGTAGTTCGTCGCGGGATCGGCCATACGGTCGCTGAGCCACTGCCAGTCGAAGGTGCCGTTGAGCATGGCCTTCACATCGGGCATGAGCTTGGCCTGGTTCACCTGATTGAGCCACAGCGGCAGGAAGGTCACGCCGACACCGCCGCCCGGCGCCACCACATCGCGCATGAGATCGCTACCCGGTTCGACCGGGAAGATGGCCTGTAGCGGTTTCGGGGCGTTCTCCGCGGCACGCAACTGGTTGATCCCGGCATAGGAACCACCGCTCATGGCGACCCGCCCGTTGGACCACGGCTGCCGCGCCGACCATTCGATCACCTCGCGGGTATCGAGCTGTTCGCGCTCACCGAGGGTGTCCCACAACCCCTGCGACTGCCCGGTACCGCGCACATCGACGGAGACGATCGTGTAACCGGCGCGGACGAGTTGGCTGTCGAGCCCGAGCACGGTCGCCACCGTGCCGCCGTCCAGCGCGTGCAGCAGATCCTCGAATCCGCTGATCGGGGTGCCGGTCAGGTTGATCCGGCGGACCAGATCCATGGTCCACCGTCGCACTTCGGGGTCGCCCAGCGCCGAATCGATCATGCTCGACATCATTTTCGAGTACGGCGTCATGGTGACGATCGTGGGCAACGGGCGGGTCTCCACCGCCCCGCCGGCCGCCGCGGGCCGGTACACATCGGCTTTCAGCACCACACCGTCGCTCATGGTGATCAGTACGTCTTTGTCGATCCGCGTTTCGGGATACGGCTGCGGACCGTCGTGCAGATCGGTCCACTGCTGGGCGAGTTCGGCGGGCGATACCGCCGGCGAGGTGTCGCGGTGCACCGGGTGGCGCGCGGATTGGGTTGCCACCACCAGGATCACGGTCACGATGACTACCACGGTGGCGGCCGCCGCGGCCGCGAGCCCGTGAACCCGGTACAGCCGCATGAACAAACCCTCCACCTCGTGGTTCCGGTTTCCGCGCACAGTCGGCGCCGACAGTAGTTTCCGCACACAGGTGGAGCCGACGATAGCAATCAGCTCTGATAGAAGCGCGTTACGACGCGCGGACTCGGCCGATCACCGAAACCCGAGGTGGGCATACATCCGGGTGACCGAGCCCACGCCGCGCTGTCAGCGCACGCGCCGTGCCCGCAGGACAAGGTCTTTGACCTGATGTCCGGCGGCGGGCCGGTTGCGGTCGCGGCGCTCGTCGACCTCCACGGTCCAGCCGTCACCGAGAAGTTCGATGATCTCGGACGGCTGATAGAACTCGTAGGGGTCGAACCGAGGTGAGGGTCCGTCGCCCGCGTGCGAATGCCCACTCCCGTGCGAATGCTCCTCGCGCGGCGGGAATTCGGTGGGGTCGTGCGCGACGAACAGTAAGGTTCCCCCCGGGGCCACGGCCTCGAGCAACCCGCGCACGGTGGCGTGATCGGTTTCGTGCGCGATCGGAAAATAGAACGCCGACACCAGGTCGAAGGAACGGGGCGGCATCGGCGTGACGGTGATATCGGCGCGCTGCCACGAGATCTCCGGGTGCCCGGCCGCCGCGCGGTCCAGCGCGACCTGCGAGATATCCACCGCGGTCACCTGCCAGCCTTGTTCGGCCAGCCAGTAGGCGTCCGCTCCCTCTCCACAGCCGAGATCGAGGGCCTGGCCGGGTGCCGCACCGGTCACTTCCGCCACCAGGGCGTCATTCGGCAACCCGCTGAACCGCCGTTCGCTCTCGCCGTACATATCGTCCCAGAACTGCTGGTCCATCCGTTACTCCTGATCCCGTGAGGTATGACCCCAGCATCCGAACAAACAGCTGGCTTGACAAATTAATTTGCCAGTTCTGCAATAGAGGGATGGATCGGGAGTTCGGCGAGGTCATCGAGGCGATCGGCCCACGGCTGCGCGAACTACGCCGCCGCAACGGTACGACGCTGGCAGCACTGTCCGAGGTCACCGGCATCCCGGTGAGCACGCTGTCGCGCCTGGAATCGGGGCAGCGAAAACCCAGCCTCGAACTGCTGCTCCCACTGGCCAAGGCCCACCAGGTGCCGCTGGATGAACTCGTCGACGCGCCGGAGACCGGCGACCCCCGGGTCCACACCCGCCCGGTGACCCGGCACGGTCAGACCTTCATCCCGCTGACCCGCCGACCGGGCGGCCTGCAGGCCTACAAACAGATCCTGTCCGGCCGCGCCGCGGCCGAACCCGAAATGCACACCCACGAGGGCTACCACTGGCTCTATGTGCTCAACGGCAGACTCCGGCTCATACTCGGCGACCGGGACATGATCCTGACACCGGGGGAAGTGGCCGAATTCGATACCCATCTGCCGCACTGGTTCGGCAACGCCGACGAGCATCCGGTGGAGTATCTGAGCATCTACGGTCCGCAGGGCGAGCGGTTCCACATCAAGGCCAGATATCGCCCGAGCTGAATTCGGACACCGCCGCTACGCTGCGGAAATATAGATAGTTATTTCTTCGTGATCCGCATTGCCCGTGTCGTTTACCGATCGGCGCGCGATCACGCGAAATATGACTCCCCGGGTTTGCAGGACCGACATATAGCTGTGGTGTATTTCCAACGCTGTTCGAGTGGTCGGTGATGTTCTCCTCGCGCATTCGGCGGTACGAACCGTTCGCGCTCCCACCGGCTCTCGACCTGAGCACGGAGGACCGCAATTATGGATTCTGTACCGATACGTCAGCGCTGCGCCGCACTGGCTCTTTTCGCCGCCGCGGCCGGCGCCATTCTCGGAACAACGGCACCCGCCCAGGCCCAGCCGGTCACCCTGCCCGGCTTCGGCACCTTCGAAATTCCCGATCAGATACCCCTGCCGGCCGAAATCCCCGGTATCGGCGCACTCACCCCGCCGGTGGTGCCCGCCCCGGCCGTCGGCGATATCGCCGTGGCGGCGGCGCGCAGCAAGCTCGGGGCACCGTACGTCACCGGTGGTGCCGGACCGAACGTCTTCGACTGTTCGGGGCTGGTGCAGTGGGCATACCAGCAGGCCGGAGTGCAGGTACCGCGCACCAGCTGGTCCCAGCTGGCCGCCGGTACACCGGTACCGCTCGACCAGCTGCGTGTCGGCGATGTGATCTCCTACAGCGGTGGTGGCCATTCGGCGCTGTACGCCGGAGACGGTCAGGTGATCCACGCCGCGACCTCCACTGTGGAGATATCGCCGATGTCGTATTCGCCCGTGGTCGGAGCACGCCGCTTCTGACCCGAGCCGCACCGTGGTTCCCCATCGACCGGCGGCAAGCCTGCACCACAGCCTCGGGCCCACGGCGCACCTCACGGAACACGGCCCTCGGGACCGGGGTAGTCCCGAGGGCCGTGTTCGGTGATCAGAGACGTTCGATAATGGTGGCGTTCGCCAGACCGCCCGCCTCGCACATGGTCTGCAGCGCATACCGGCCACCGGTCTGCTCGAGATGGTTGACCATGGTGGCCAGGATCCGCACCCCCGAGGCGCCCAGCGGGTGCCCCAGCGCAATGGCCCCGCCGCGCGGGTTCAGCTTCTCCGGGTCGGCGTTCAGCTCGTGCTGCCAGACCAGCGGCACCGGCGCGAACGCCTCGTTGACCTCGTAGGCGTCGATATCGTCGATCGTCAGCCCGGCCCGCTCCAGCACCTTCTTCGAGGCCGGCACGGGCGCGGTCAGCATGAGCAGTGGGTCGTCACCCACCACCGCGAAGGAATGGAAACGCGCCCGCGGCCGCAGTCCGAGCTTCGTAGCGGCCTGCTCGCTCATGATCAGCGCGGCCGACGCCCCGTCGGTGAGCGGCGAGGAGTTGCCCGGGGTGATGGACCAGTCGATCTCCGGGAACCGCCGCGTGTACTGCTCGTCGACGAAGGCCGGCTTCAGGCCCGCGAGCTTCTCCGGAGTGGATCCGGCCCGGATGGTCTCGTCCGCGGTCAGCGCCCCGGCGGCGACCAGCTCCCGGTCGAACCCGCCGGCCGCGGCGGTCTCGGCCGCCAGCCGATGGGACCGGGCCGCGAATTCGTCGAGGGTGGCCCGGTCGAACTTCCAGCGCGCCGCCAGGATCTCGGCGGCGACACCCTGCTGCACCAGCCCCTCCGGGTACTGGTGCACGATGGGACCGCGATTGGCGTCGCGCCCCTGCGCGTTGGAGAACATGGGCACCCGGCTCATCGACTCGACACCGCAGGCAATGGCGATATCGTAGGCGCCCGCGAGCACACCCTGCGCGGCGAAATGCGCGGCCTGCTGGCTGGATCCGCACTGCCGGTCCACCGTGGTGGCCGGTACCGATTCGGGGAATCCCGCGGCCAGTACGGCGGTGCGGGAGATATTGAAGGCCTGTTCCCCGCTCTGGGTCACGCAGCCGCCGATCACATCGTCGACGAGCGCCGGATCCAGGTCGTTGCGCTGCAGCAGCTCGCTCAGTACCCCGGCCAGCAGAGTCGCCGGGTGTACCCCGGACAACCCCCCACCGGCCTTACCCTTCCCGGACGGCGTGCGAACCACATCGACGATGACGGCGGACTGCATAGTCCCTCCTGAATTGCTCGTTCCGGCCGGTCAAGTTAATGACCGTTCGATTTAAGTTAACACGCATTCGCATGGTTGGACCAGAGTGGTACGCCACACCCGACAGACGATCAACAATCCGCACCGCCGCCCGAGTTCGCGCTCGGACCCACGGACCGGCGGCCGGCGGGAAACGACTACGTGCGGTAGGGGTTCCGCAGTGTCGTCGGCGTATGCGCCACCTCGGAAACCTTTTCGGGAAAGCGAGCACCGGCGACATAGAACCGGGCGCGGGTCCGTCCCACCGGCTCCAGGATCTGCCGACGCACCAGTTCACGCAGGTCCCGCTGGGCCTGCTGAACGCTCAGACTCTCGCTGCGTTCGTAGCGGCTCCGGCGTACCCGGCCCGCCATCGCGACGTCGTGCAACGCGGTGACGAGCCGCTCGTCGAGTGACTCGGCGACGGCGAACTCCAGCAAGTGTTCCCACACCCGTCCGGACCGGACGAAGCGCGCATGCACAGTCTGCGCTTGCTGGTGGTAGGCGATCAGATTGAACCGAATCCACTCCGATACATCCTGGTCGGGCAGATACTCACTACCCCGGCGTCCCAGCACCTGGTAGTACTCCCACGTATTGCCCGGTCGCCCGAGCCATGCCTCGATCGAAGAGAACTCCGGAGCGAGCACCCCTTCCCGCGCGATCATCAGCGTCTGTAGCGAGCGCGACATCCGGCCGTTTCCGTCGACCCAGGGATGTATGGACACAAGATGCAGATGGGCCATCGCGGCACGGACGAGCGGATGGGTGCCGTCCGCTGTCTCGAGCCACTCCACCAGCTCCGCCATGAGCGCAGGCACAGCATCGGCCTCCGGCGCGGTGTACGCGGCGATGCTCGGGTCGCGGGCATCGGTCACATAGACCGGCCCCCGTCGCCACTGTCCCGCCGGCTTACGCGGAGAATGCCTATGCCCCTGCAACATCCAGTGCAGCGCGTTGAGTAACCCCTTGCTGTAGGCGAAATCCTCGACATCGTGCAGGGTCTGGATGTAGGTCATCATCTGCTCGTAGGCGAGTGTCTCGGCGCGGTTCTCCTCGGAGATATCCACATCGCGCTCGCCGGCGAGCAAATCCTCGACGTCGATGGTGGCCACCTTGAAACCCTCGATGGAGTTCGACGCCGCCACGGCGTCGGCTGTGAGAAACTTCCGCAACCCCCCGGCCCACTTCGCAGGCACCTCTTGCAGCTGATGACGAAGCTCGCCCCGCATGCGGTCCACCTCGGCCAGCACGTCGCTGTCTTCGCTGGTCAGCGCAGGAGTGGGAAACAGCATTCCGCAACGATAGGTTGACGCGATCATTACGTCAAGGATATGCGTGGCATCAGCCACCGGCCGAGATCCAGCTTTCCGCCCTCGGGCCGATAACAGCGCGTGGCAGCCGAAGCACGAGTTCGGCAGGCCCCCGAAAGCGCCTCGTCCGCGACAGTCACAGGTCGTCGGGAAGAACCCGAAACGCTTGGTGGCGGGTCAGCGGGCCGAGTGCCCGAAAGTCACGGCGATCGAGCGTGAGCACCGAATTCGTTTCGTATTCAGCGGCGAGGGCCACACATACCGCATCCGCGAGATCGAGACACAGCGCTGGATAGAGAGTGCGTACGGCATTGGCCTGGTCGAGAATATCCGTTGTCACCGTGGCGATTTCGAATGATCCGCGACGCGCTTCGGCCGCAATGTCCTCGATCATCGAGGCGGCATGCCGCTGTCCGAGCGCACGACGGCCCACGTGGTCGAGTTCGGCCAGGACGAGCGGCGACAGAACCACGAGCCCGGCCGATTCGAGGACCGCGAAAGCCTTGTCACTTTCGGCCGAGGACGTATCGAAGGCGGCGAGGAGGCCGGAAGTGTCCGCGATGACGATCCCTATACGCGCCGGAGATGTGGAGGCGGTCATTCCGCGTCGTCGTCGGCAAGGATTTCGTCGACACGATCCGCCAGGGTGGGATCGCCGCTGGCGAACCGGCGCAGGCGCAGCGGCTCGGAACGTCGCCGTACTCGGAGTGCCGCCAAATGAATACCTTCGCGAATTATTTCGGCCTCACTCGTCTGTGTACGCGCCGCCGCTTCCTTGATGATCGCGAGATCCTCGGGATCGGCATACACCATAGTGCGCTTGAGTGACATATGCGTATGGTGTCATATACGTCGATAGCCGACAAGGGCATAGTGGAAACACGGTCGTCCTACTGGATCCGTTCCCACCCCCGCCGCTGCGGCCTGGATCCCAACTCCCGGTCCCGGCTGCGGTAGACGATATAGGGCCTGGTCAGGTACCCGATCGGCATCGAGAACACGTGGACCAGCCGGGTGAACGGCCAGAATGCGAACAGCAACCAGGCGGCGATCACGTGGAGCTGGAAACCGAGGGGCGCGGCGAGGATCAGGTCGGTGTCGGGGCGGAAGGAGAGGACGGAGCGGAACCACGGGGAGACCGTCTCCCGGTAGTCGTGCGGATGGTTGTTCGCATTGTTCACCAGTGTGGTGCCGAAGCCCAGTACCAGCGTGCCGAGCAGCAGTACGTACATGATCTTGTCGTTGCGGGTGGTCGCGGAGAAGACAGGTCCGGTGGTGCGGCGGCGGTAGATCAGGATGGCCGCACCGGCCAGGGTGGCGACACCGGCCACGATCCCGAGACTGGCGGAGGCCATGTGGTACACCGAATCGCCCACGCCGACGGCCTCGGTCCAACCCTCCGGAACCAGCAGGCCGACGATATGGCCCATGATCACCAGCAGGATTCCGTAATGGAAAAGCGGACTGCCCAGGCGCAGCAGCCGGCTCTCGTAGAGCTGGGAGGAGCGGGTGGTCCAGCCGAATTTGTCGTAGCGGTAGCGCCAGTAGTGGCCCACCAGGAAGGTCGCGATGGCGGCGTAGGGCAGGGCGACCCACAGCAGGATGTCGAACGCGGTGAGGTTCTCACCAGGTGCGGCGAGCAGCAATGAGTTCATCGGCACGCCTCCGTGTTGCTTTGCGACACCTCCGGCGCCGCATGTCGGGGCCCTCGTGATCCCGGTTCTCCACTGCGCCGATCGGTCGCTGCGCTCCTTCGCTCTGTCGCTCCGGAACCGGCGCGGGCCCCGACCTCGAACGCCGACGACCCCGGGAAGGTCGCGGCCGTCTCCGTGCCCCCCGGGGTTCTCCGGGACGCTGGTAATACGGCGGGATCGGGGAGGTGCTGTGGCGGGGCGAACGGGGCCAGGCCGACGGCTTCCTCCGGTGGGCCCGCGGCGATGAGCCGGGCGACGGCGTCCTCTTCGGTCCCGGCGAGGGCGGGGAGGGTGGCGGTGATCGATTCGAGAACGTCGGCCCAGGGCGAGCCGGTCTCCCGCAGACCGCGACGCATCACCTCGAGACCGGCTCGGTGCTCGGTGAGCAGACGCAACCCGGTCTCGGCGTTGTCGGCCGCGGCGAATTCCAGCACCACGGACAGGTGGTCGGGCAGTTCCTCCTCGGAGAGTGTCAGCCCGGCCTCGCGGTACGCCTGTTTGAACCGCAACAGGGCGACACCGCGTTTGCGGGTGTCACCGTAGGCGAAGTAGGTGAGATAAGGGCTGAATCGTTTGCGGTGGTCGAAGGTCGCCACATAGTCGGCGGCGAGTTCGAAGACAGACCGGGTTCGCACATGGCCGAGGAACCGGGTGAGCGGAGCGCCGACCGGAGGCGGCAGCGTCGCCGACACCGTGCTCAGCAGATCGAGATTACGGCGCAGGGATTCGTCCGGATAGCCGAGCAGCAGGGACTGCACCTGCCAGGCCGCGGCCCGAGTGGCCGGGTCGAGGGCGTTCGTCCTGGTCGTTTTCATCGCGGCGACTCCATGTCACCGGGACCCCGGTTTACGCCCTCCGGCGGGAACAGCCCGTCGGGAACCTTTCCGTCCCAGTTGAGCAGATTCACCCGGCCACGGCCGCCGATACTGGTGGAGGTTTCGGAGGTCTGCCGGTTGCGCAGCATCCGGAAGTTCTCCACGGCGATGGGCGAGACCCCACCCGAATTCTCGCCGAATGGCCCGGAGCCGGTCATTCCCGGACCGCCCGCGTAGTCGAGACTGCATTCGGTGGCGAGTTCTTCGAGCCCGTGCGCCGATTCGGTGTGCGCGGGTGGAATCACATAGCGCTCATCGTATTTGGCGAGGGCGAGCAACCGGAACATATCGTAGATCTGTTCACCCGACATACCGACCGCCTCGGCGATACGTTCCTGGGGTTCCCGGCCGAGATTGATATCGCGCATATAGCTGCGCATGGCGGCCAGCCGGCGCAGGATGGCGGTCACTGGGCCGGGATCGCCCGCGGTGAACAGCTGCGCGAGATAGTCCACCGGAATTCGCAATGCCTCGATCGCGGCGAAGAGATTGCCGTGATCCTCGGCGTCGTGGCCGGTATCCCGCACGATATCGACCACCGGCGACAGCGGCGGGATGTACCAGACCATGGGCATGGTGCGGTATTCCGGATGCAGGGGCAGCGCGACCTTGTAGGTGTTGATCAGCGAATAGATCGGCGACCGGTCGGCGGCCTCCACCCAGTCCCACGGAATACCCGCGCGTTCGGCCTCCCGCCGCACCTCGGGGTCGGCGGGATCGAGGAAGACCTCCCGTTGCGCTTCGTAGAGCCCGTGTTCGTCCGGGGTGGCCGCGGCCTCCAGCACTTTGTCGGCGTCGTAGAGAACGAGCCCGATATAGCGCAGTCGGCCCACGCAGGTCTCGGCGCAAACGGTCGGCAGCCCGACCTCCACCCGTGGGAAACAGAAGGTGCATTTCTCCGCCTTCCCGGTGCGGTGATTGAAATAGACCTTCTTGTAGGGACAGCCCGAGACACACATTCGCCAGCCCCGGCACCGGTCCTGGTCCACCAGGACGATGCCGTCCTCGCTGCGTTTGTAGATCGCACCCGAAGGGCACGATGCGGCACAGGACGGATTCAGGCAGTGTTCGCAGATCCGCGGCAGATAGAACATGAAGGTCTGCTCGAATTCGAAACGCACCTGTTCGGACAGTTTGCGCAGCAGCGGATCGCGGTGGCCGTATTCGGGCGCGCCGCCGAGATCGTCGTCCCAGTTCGCCGACCATTCGATTTTCGTATCCCCGCCGCTGATCAGCGATTTCGGCCGGGCTACCGGAGTGTGCCGCTGGGCCGGCGCGGTGGTCAGATTCTCGTAGTCGTAGGTCCAGGGTTCGTAGTAATCACTCAGCGCGGGCAGAATGGGATTGCTGAATATGGTGAACAATTTGCGCAGCCGGCCGCCGCCTTTGAGTTGCAATCTGCCCCGGTAGTTCAGTTCCCAGCCGCCACGCCACCGGTCCTGATCCTCGTAGGTACGCGGATAGCCCTGCCCCGGCCGGGTCTCCACATTGTTGAACCACACATATTCCACGCCCGACCGATTCGTCCACGCCTGTTTGCAGGTGACCGAACAGGTATGGCAGCCGATACATTTGTCGAGGTTCATCACCATCGCCATCTGCGCCATCACCCGCATCAGTAGCTCACCTCCTGGCTGCGACGACGGATCACGGTCACCTCGTCGCGTTGATTACCGGTGGGTCCGAGATAGTTGAACGCGAAACTGAGCTGGGCGTAGCCGCCGATGAGGTGGCTGGGTTTGACCAGCAGCCGGGTCAGCGAATTGTGGATACCGCCGCGCTGCCCGGAGGTCTCGCTGATCGGCACATCGATGAGCCGGTCCTGTGCGTGGTACATGTACACGGTCCCGGCGGGCATCCGGTGCGAGACCACCGCCCGCGCCACCACTACACCGTTGCGATTGACCGCCTCGACCCATTCGTTGTCGGCCACGCCGATGGTCGCGGCATCCGCGGGCGCCATCCAGATGGTGGGCCCGCCGCGCGAAAGACTCAGCATGAACAGGTTGTCCTGGTATTCGGAATGGATGGACCATTTGCTGTGCGGAGTGAGATAGCGGACGGTGACGCCCAGTTCCCCCGTCGAACCGAGCACGGGTTCGCCGAACAGTGCGGCCATGTTCAGCGGCGGCCGGTACACCGGCAGCCCCTCGCCGAGTTCGGTCATCCAGTCGTGGTCGAGATAGAAATGCTGGCGGCCGGTGAGCGTATGCCAGGGTTTTCGGCGTTCGATATTGATGGTGAACGGCGAATACCGGCGCCCCCCGGTTTCCGACCCCGACCATTCCGGCGAGGTGATCACCGGTACCGGGGCGGCCTGGGTGTCGGCGAAGGTGATCTGTTTACCCTCGTGTTCGGCGGCCAGATCGGCCAGCCGCACTCCGGTGCGCTGTTCGAGGGTGCGGAAACCCTCGGTGGCCAGGCGCCCGTTGGTGGTGCCGGACAGCGCCAGGATCGCCTCGCACGCCTGGATACCGCGCTGCAACGACGGCCGCCCGTCGGCCGGTCCGCCGCGGACCACGCCGTTCTTGTGCCGCAGGTACTCGACCTCCGGCCCGAAATCGAAGGTGACGCCTTTGGTGGTGCCGCCGAGTTTCTCCGCCAGCGGGCCGAGCGCGTTCATCTTCGCCGCGATCGCGCCGTAATCGCGCTCCACTACCACCAGTTTCGGCATGGTCACCCCGGGAACGGGTTCCACATCCGCGGTCTTCCAATCCGCGACCCGGCCATGCGGGGTGGCCAGTTCGTCCGGGGTGTCGTGCAGCAGCGGCACCGCGACCACATCCTTGCGGACCCCGAGCCGCGGACCGGCGAGTTCGCTGAACTTCTCGGCGATGGCCCGGAAGGCGTCCCAATCGGTGCGGGTCTGCCAGGGCGGTGCGATGGCGGGGTTGAACGAGTGCACGAATGGGTGCATATCGGTGGTGTTCAGATCGTGCTTCTCGTACCAGGTCGCGGCCGGCAGCACGATATCGGAGAACAGGGTGGTGCTGGTCATCCGGAAATCGAGGGTCAGCAGCAGGTCGAGTTTGCCGCGCGGCGCGTCCGGCCGCCACACCACATCACGCGGGCGGGCGCCGGCCGGAGTGGGTTTGGCGCGCAGCGACGATTCGGTGCCCAGCAGATGTTCGAGAAAGTACTCGTTGCCCTTGGCCGAGGAACCGAGCAGGTTGGCCCGCCACACATTCAGTATCCGCGGGAAGTTCTCCGGGGCATCGGGGTCCTCGCAGGCGAAACGCATCCGTCCCGAACGCAGTTCGGAGACCACATAGCCCGCCACCGAGCCGCCCTCGGCCGCGGCGGCATCGGCCACTTCCAATGGGTTGCGGTCGAAGGTCGGATACGACGGCATCCAGCCCAGACGCGCGGATTGCGCGATCACGTCGGCGGTGCTCATCCCCGCCAGCCGGCCGGCGCCCGGGGTGGCCGAGAGTCTGTCGGCACCGAACCAGTCGTACCGGAACTGGTCGGAATGCAGGTACCAGAAGGCGGTCTGGATCATCTGCCGCGCCGGCCGCGACCAATCGAGGGCCGAGGCCAGCTGTGTCCACCCGGTGACCGGCCGGCATTTCTCCTGGCCCACATAGTGTGCCCAGCCACCACCGTTCACGCCCTGGCATCCGGTGAGGGTGGTCAGGGCGAGGAACGCTCGGTAGATCGTGTCGGAGTGGAACCAGTGATTGGTCCCGGCGCCCATGATGATCATCGAGCGGCCGTGGCTCTCCTCGGCATTGGCCGCGAACTCGCGCGCGATCCGCAGGACCGCGGCGGCCGGTACACCGGTGATCGTTTCCTGCCAGGCCGGGGTATATGGGTGCGAGAAATCGTCGTAGTCGATGGGCCAGACCCCGGGCAGGCCGTCCCGGTGCACCCCGTACTGCGCCAGCATCAGGTCGAACACCGTGGTGACCAGCTGGCCGTTCACCCGCCGCGCCGGCACGCCGCGCCGGAGCGTCGGATCGTCACCGGCCGCGGTGTCGAAGCGGGGCAGCAGCACGGACACCGCAGTCTCGCCGAACAGTGTCAACCGGGGCACCACCCCCTCGAGGTCGAGATTCCAGTTCCCCACCCCGGCTTCGCCGTAGCGATGACCCACCGAACCGTTCGGAACGACCGGGCGGCCGGCCGCGTCGAGCACCACCGTTTTGAACGCGGCGTTCTCCACCCCGGCGTGCTCGTCGAGGTCGGCGGCGGTCAGGAACTTGCCCGGGGTGTAGCCGCCCTCGGTCTCCACCAGCCGGACCAGGAACGGCAGATCGGTGAACTGACGCACGTAGCTCGCGAAATACGGCACCTCGCGGTCCACGAAGAACTCGCGCAGCACCACCTGCCCCATCGCCATGGCCAGCGCGCCGTCGGTACCGGGGTGCGGCGCCAGCCATTCGTCGGCGAACTTCACATTGTCGGCGTAGTCCGGGGAGACCGCGACGACCTTCTGCCCGCGGTAGCGGGCCTCGGCCATCCAGTGCGCGTCCGGAGTCCGGGTCACCGGCAGATTCGACCCCCACATGATCAGATAGCCCGCGTCCCACCAGTCCCCCGATTCCGGCACATCGGTCTGATCGCCGAACACCTGCGGCGAGGCCACCGGAAGATCCGCGTACCAGTCGTAGAAGGACAGCATCGTCCCGCCCACCAGCGAGACGAACCGGGATCCGGACGCGTGCGACACCATCGACATGGCCGGGATCGGTGAGAACCCCGCGATCCGGTCCGGGCCGTACCGGGCGATGGTGTACACATGGGCGGCCGCGATCATCTCGGTCGCCTCGTCCCATGTGGCCCGCACCAGACCGCCCTTACCGCGCGCGGATTTGTACCGCCGGGCCGAATCCGGGTCCTCGACGATCGTTTCCCAGGCGGTCACCGGATCGCCGGTGGCGGCCTTCGCGGCGCGATACATCTCCAGCAGCACACCTCGCACATACGGGTAGCGCACCCGGGTCGGCGAGTAGGTGTACCAGGAGAACGCGGCACCGCGCGGACAACCACGCGGCTCGTATTCGGGTTTGTCGGGGCCCACCGACGGATAGTCGGTCTGCTGGGTCTCCCAGGTGATGATCCCGTCCTTGACATAGATCTTCCAGGAACACGATCCGGTGCAGTTCACGCCATGCGTAGAACGCACCACCTTGTCGTGGCTCCAGCGGTCCCGGTAGAACTCGTCCGCCTGCCGCCCGCCCACCTCGAACATCGAACGCCGGTCCGGGGAGATCTGCGCGCGGGTGAAGAACCGCCGGGTACCCACCAGCGCTTCGGTCAGTTCGTCGTCGAGCCCCGCCTGCCGCGGGCGGCGATGAGTCATAGAACCTCCTTCGAAGTGTGCACTCGTGGTCTGTGGAAGCCGTGGTAGCGGCGGTATCGCACCTCCCTCGAGGTGTGTGGTGGCGGCCCCGCGAAGGCCGGAGCGCCGGCTGAGGTATCGCCTCATATGTGGTCCCGCTCCACCTGGTGGCGCACCACGATCAGCGTGAACAGCAGCGCGACCAGCGCCACCACCGCGAGCGCCAGCAGACCCGGGCCGTAGTCGGAGGTCGCCTCGTAGACGGCGCCCATCACCAGCGGCGGCACGAAGCCGCCCAGCCCACCGGCCGCCCCCACGAACCCGGTGACCGCTCCGACTCTGCCCGCGGGCGCGATCAGGGCGACCAGCGCGAAGGTGGCGCCGCTACCCGCGCCGAGCGCGGCGGCCAGCACCAGGAAGGCGAGGGTGCCGACCGGCGCCAGGCCTGGGGTCGTGGCCTGCACGGAGGCGGCGATCACGACGGCACACAGCATGGCGGCGAGCACCGTCGGCGCGTCGAACCGATCGGCCAGCCAGCCGCCGACCGGTCGCATGACCACCGCGAGCAGCACGAACCCGGCCATCCGGTTGGCCGCGTCGGTCTGGGACAGGTCGTAGGCGGTGCGCAGATAAGAGGGCAGGTAGACGGAGAACGCCACGAAGCCGCCGAAGGTGACGGCGTAGAGCGCCGAAGCCGCCCAGGTCGCGGGCAGCCGTACGGTCCGGTTCAGCCGGGCGGTGACGGATTCGGTGGGTGGGGTGTGGCCGGGTGCGTCACGGAGCAGATACCAGGCGGCGGTCGCGTAGATCACCAGCGCGGCCGCGCACAGCAGGAACGGTGTGGCGGTATTGCCCGCGTCCACCAGGCGCACGGTGGTCAGGGCGCTGATGGCGGTACCACCCATGCCCATCCCGTACACACCGATCGCCAGCCCCTGCTTCTCGGGCGGGAACCAGGCACTCACGAACGGGACACCGACCGCGAACACCGTGCCGCCGATGCCGAGGAAGAAACCGCCGATCAGCAGGGCTGCCAACGCGGAATGCCCGACCAGGCCCAGGAACAGCACCGGCAGCACCGTGATCAGCGAAACCGCCGGGAACATCAGACGCCCGCCGTAGCGGTCGGCCAGCGCGCCGATCGGGATCCGTCCCAGCGAACCCACGATCACCGGAACGGCCACTACCAGCGATTCCTGGAAGGAATTCAGCCCGAGGTCGTCGCGGAACCGCGGCGCGAGCGGGCTCAGCAGCGCCCACGCCCAGAAATTGAGCGCGAAACCCACCGTGGCCAGGACCAGCATCAGCGTGCGCGCGCCGGTCACGGTACGGTCGCCGGCTCTGGCTCGGCCCGGATCCAGCGGAGTCGAAGAGGCCACCATCACTCCTGGGGAGATCGGTCCGGCTAGCTCTCGCGCCCGATGGACACCTTGTCCCACCGCTCGACGGGCGATTCGGTCGTCGAACGCGGTCGGGAAGGCCAGACCCTCCCGAACCGCCGATATCGCGATATCACTGACTCACGGCCTGCTGTCGCCATTGTGCCTGCTACGGGCCCCGACTCACGGCTCACTCGCCGATTCCGGGAGTGGCGTGATATCACCGGCGGAGCCTGCTCGACCGCACGCCGTCGTCGGCTCCTAGGCTCGACCGGTGGATATCGACTGGCCCGAGCTACGCGCCCGCAGCCTGCTCATCGCGGACGAGGCGGTGCTGGCCCTGAACAAACCCGCCGGGATATCGGTCACCGGGGAGCGCCACGATATCGATATCGTGGCCGCCGCCGAGGCGCACGGCGAGAAGCTGTACCCGGTCCACCGGATCGACAAGGTGACCTCGGGCCTCATCCTGTTCGCCCGGGAACTGTCCGCCCACGGCCCGCTGACCCGCCAGTTCAACAAGCAGACCGCCGACAAGGTCTACCTGGCGATCGTCGCCGCCGGTTCTCCCGAACTCCCCGATACCGGGACCATCGATCTCCCGCTCAGCGTGGGTCGCAAGAACCGCGTCCGGGTCGCCGCCCCGCGCGAAACGATCCGCCGCGCCGGCGACCGCTGGTCCGTTGCCGAAGCGGACCTGCTGAACACCAAGAACTACCCCTCGACCACCGAGTTCACCGTCCTCGCCCGGCACCGCGAGCACACCGTCGTAGCGCTGCGCCCGACCACCGGCCGCCGCCACCAGCTCCGCGTACACCTGGCCTGGATCGGCCACCCCCTCCTCGGCGATCCCCTGTTCGACCGCTCCGGCACCATCCCGCGCGCCCATCTGCACTCCTGGCGCCTCGGCCTGGCCGCCGAGTGGCGCCCCGACGGCAGACTGGATCTGGAGGCCCCGCCCGGCGACGATTTCTGGTCACCACTCCCCGGTCCGCCACCCGCCCTGCCCGGGCCTCGGTAAACCCCGAATCCTGCGTGGCCACCACCGGGCCATCGTGAACGCCTCGATATTCGGTGGCCGAGGCCGAAGCGTTCTTCGGCTCCGGCTCGTGCGCACTGATCGCCGTTGCCGAACCGCCCGGGGCCGGTTTCGGCCCGTGGTCCTCGGCACCCGGCCGCGATAGCTACCCGCCCCGAGCTCGGGGGCGGGCTGTTTCTTTCCGGCGCTGCATCGGCTGATGCCGAGGCGTTCCCGGTGATACCGAGGCGTACCCGACGACGTCTCGATTGCAGCGGTCCCGGCCACATCCCGCAGCACCCCGCCCGGTGGTGTCCTCCCTCTCACCCGCACTGTTCGCACTGGCCAACTGCCCTAAGCTGGTCGAAGGACCCAGCACCGGACCGGGACACACGGTTGACGAACGCGGCGCCGGACCGGGACCCCAGGCGGTGTCGAGTCTTACGAGACCCTGAAAGGGGCGAGGCCCGTCCCGCCGTTCACCCCTCGAAGCGAATGTGGCGAAGCCACGAGTCTCGAGGGTTGAACGGCGGGACCTTCGGGGGCCTCGCCCCCACGGCGCCGAAGGCGCCGCAAATAAACACAGGAGCGTCCGATGATCTTGGTGGCTCAGATCAGCGATACACATTTCGATCTCGGCACCCGTAACACCGAACGGGCGCAGCGGGTCATGGCCTATCTCGCGGATCTGCGGCGGCGGCCCGATGTGATCGTGGTGACCGGCGATATCACCGATTCCGGCAAACCGGAGGAGTACGCCGAGGCCCGGGCGGCGCTACAGGCCGATCTGCCGGTGCTGGCGATTCCGGGGAATCACGACGAGCGGGCGGCGTTCCGGGAGGTGCTGCTCGGCGCGCCCCCGCTCGACGACCCCGTCAACCAGGTGCACCGGGTCCGCGGTGTCACGCTGATCCTGCTCGATTCCAGTGTTCCGGGGCAGTCCGCCGGGCGGCTGACCGACGAAACCTACGACTGGTTGCACGCGACTCTCGCCGAGACCCCCGCCGACGATTCCGTTCTGCTGGCGCTGCACCATCCCCCGGTGTTCTTGCACAGCCCGATCGTGGATCCCATCGCGCTGGCCGGGCCGGAGCGACTGGCCGCGGTCATCACCGGCGACGAACGGATCATCGGCACGCTGACCGGGCACGCGCACACCGCCGCGGTCGCCACCTTCGGCGGGCGGCCGCTGCTCATGGGCCCGAGTACCGCCTCGGTGCTCGGCGGTGAATGGGAACTCGCGCCGCCCGAGCGGGTGATGGACTACGCGCCGGACCCGGCGGTCGCGCTGCACGTCATCGACGACGAACACCGGCTGATCAGCCATTTCCGCAGCGTCCCGATGGGCGGCTGGATCGGTACGCCGTTCTGATCCGATTCAGTACCGGCCGGCGCGGGCTCGCCGGTAGGCGGCGGGGGTGCCGCCGGTCCAGCGCCGGAACGCGTAGATGAAGGTCGAGGCCTCCGCATAGCCGAGCCGGATCGCCACATCACTCACCGACAGCGGGGTGGTGGTCAGCATCTCCTCCGCCAAGGCTTGGCGTACTTCGTCCAACAGGGCCCGATAGCTGGTACCGGCGGCGTCGAGATGGCGGCGCAGGGTACGGGTGCTCATGTTCAGGTCGGCGGCCACGGTGTCGATACCGGGCGGCGCGGTGAGTCCGTCCATCCCGCCGCGGGGCACCAGCCGCGCGCGCACCTCCGCGGCGATCCCGGTTCGCGCCCGCCGCCGGTGCACCAGGTCTCGGCACTGTGCCAGGCAGATGGCCAGTGTGTGTTCGTTGGCCTGTGGTAGCGGCCGGTCCAGGATCGCCGGGTCGATGGCCACCAGATGGTGCGGCTGTCCGAACCGCGGCCGGGCCACGGTCACCTCGGCGAGCAGGTCGGCGTAGGCCGGTTCGGGGAATCGGAATTCGGCACGCACCAGGGCGAGGTGCCGGCCCAGCAGATCGCTCATCACCTGGTGCATGGCGGTCACATCGCGTTCCACCAGGAACTGACGGATATCGGCGGGCACCGATTCGTCGTGGATGCGGCCGATGAATTCGCCGTGCTCCCACTGGGTCACCGGCAGGCAGAAGGTGAAGCTCAGTTCGAGGTAGCGCAGGGCGAAATCGATCGCCTGGGCCAGGGTGGGGCTGCTGACACAGGCGAAACCGAAGATGCCGAAGGTGGTGATGCGGTAGCGCCGGCCCACCTCGATGCCCATACCGGGGCGGTCGAGTTCGCGGACCAGGTTGCGCACCACCGCGAGTTCGGTGTGTGCGTCGATCTGCGCGTCCGGGTCGTGCAGCCGCGCTTCGGTGAGATCGGTTCCGCGCAGTAGTGCGGCGGTGGGAACTCCGTGCTCCGCGCCGTATCCGGCCATGAGCGCGACACTGGCGACTCCCCGCGGGAAGTCCCAGTCCCGGATCGACGGACGTTGCACCATGCCGACATTATGGCCGAATATCTCGATTGGTCATGATGCGGTCACCAGGACAGCTCCGCGCACCGGCGGGCGGTATCGGTGGTCTCCACCTGGAGGGTCGCGTGGTGGATGTGGAAGCGATCGGCGAGCAGGTGCTGGGCGGCGCGTAGTACCTCGTCACCGGAATCGGATCCGGTGGTGGTGATATGGGCCGAGGCGACCTCCATACCCGAGGTCAATGTCCATACGTGCAGGTCGTGCACATCGCAGACGCCCGGGACCGCGGCCAGTTCGGCCGCCACCTTCTCGACGTCGAGCTCTTCGGGGCTGTGCTGGAACAGGATGCGCAGCGCGCGCCGGGCCAGCAGATAGGTGCGGGGCAGCACCCACAGGCCGATGGCGACGCCGACGATCATATCGGCGTAGAGCCAGCCGGTGGTCAGCGTGATCGCGGCGGACAGCAGCACACCGAACGACCCGACCATATCGGCCAGAACCTCCAGATAGGCGCCGCGCACATTGAGGCTCTCCTCGGCTCCGCGCCGCAGCAGCAGGAAGGCCGCGATATTGGCCAGCAGGCCGATGACACCGGCGGCCAGCACCGGCCCACCGGGCACCTCCGGCGGTTCCCCGAAGCGGCGCACCGCCTCGATCAGTACATACCCGGCGACCGCGAACAGCAGGACGGCGTTGGCGAGTGCGGCGATCACCTCGGCCCGGTAGTAACCGAAGGTACGGGTATAGCTGGGTCGCGTATTGCGGGCGAGCATGATGGCCGACAACGCCATGGCGATACCCACGACATCGGTGAGCATATGGGCGGCGTCCGAGAGCAGTGCCAGCGAACCGGTGGCCAGCGCGACCACCAGCTCGATCAGCATGAATCCCAGGCCGATGGCCAGGGCGATCCCCAGACGGCCGACATATTTCCCGGAAGCACTCTCCGGTGATACGTGATGCTTATGATCATGTCCCACCCGACAAACATATGCGTCAATGCGCATGCTTGCAACACCGTCGATTCGCGTCCACCCGCCGGGCTGGCAGACTCGAGTACGTGAGCGACCAGTCCGCAGCCCCCCGTCCCGGCGCACCGGACCCGGCCGCCGGCGAGCCGGGCGCGACCGTGCTCGGCACGACCGCGTCCGACGGCGACGACCACGGCACCGCGCCGAGCCGGACCGAGCGCGGCGGGGCGCTGCGTCCCATCGAGCTCGCCACCGGCGCGGTACTCGGCGGCGTCACCGTCGGACTGGTGACCGTCGGCGCCGTGATCCCCTTCGCGGCCGCCCTGCAACTGGTCGCGGCCGTGCCCATGGGCCTGCTCGCACACCGCTACCGATTCCGGACCGTACTCACCGCCTCGATCTCGGCCGCCCTGGTCACCTTCGTGGCGGCCGGCCTCACCGCCGCCATGGCGATGGTGGCCACCGCCACCATCGGCGGCATCGTCGGCACGGTCAAACGTCGCCGCGGCGGTATCGTCGCGGTCACCGGGCTCTCGGTTCTCGCCGGTGTCGCCTGGGGCGCATTCTCGGTCGGCTTCCTGCTGGCCTTCTCCGCCACCCGCGACCTGCTCTTCGACACCGTCCGCAACACCGCGACGGGCCTGGCCGAACTCACCTCCCGCCAGCAGCACCTGGAACCGCTCGGCCGCGGTGTCCTGCACGCCACCGATGTGGTCCTGCAGTGGTGGTGGGTCTACATCGGCGGCACCGTCCTGGCCGGGACCGTGGTCACCGCGCTGGTCTCGTGGTTCGTGCTCGGGTCCGTGCTGGACCGTCTCGCCTGGCTCCCCGGCACCGACCGCCTCGACGCCCCCGCCGACGACCGCCCGATAGCCCCCTTGCCGGTGACCCTGCGCGCGGCCGGATACCGGTACCCCGGCGGCACCGCCGACGCGTTGACCGGTGTCGACCTGCGGGTCGAGGTCGGCGAATTCGTCGCGGTGGTCGGCCACAACGGGTCCGGGAAATCGACTCTCACCCGGCTGCTGGCGGGATTGCCGCCGAGCAGCGGGTCGGTCGAACGGCCCGGCTCCGCGGGGCTCGGCCATCTGGGCGGGACGGCGCTGGTCCTGCAGCGGCCGGAAAGCCAGACGCTGGGTGTGCTGGTCGCCGACGATGTGGTCTGGGGACTACCCACCGCCCTCGCGGCCGAGGTCGATATCGACGCCCTGCTGAACGAGGTCGGGCTGGACGGGATGGGCGACCGGGAGACCGCCACCCTGTCCGGTGGCCAGCAGCAGCGACTGGCGGTCGCGGCGGCCCTGGCGCGGCGACCGGCCCTGCTCATCGCCGACGAAGCCACCTCCATGATCGACCCGGACGGCCGCCGCGAACTGGTGACACTACTGGCCGGGCTGCCGAAACGGCACGCCATGGCCGTCGTCCTGGTGACCCATCACGAAGCCGACGCCGACGCCGCCGACCGGGTGGTGCATCTGGCCGCAGGCCGGATGGTCGGCCGGCTGCCCGCCTGGCCGAAACCGGCCCGGGCCCGGCGCCACCGTCCCATGGGCGAGACGCTGCTCGAATTGCGCGGGGTCCGGCACACCTACAACCGCGGCACACCGTGGGAGGCGCCCGCCCTGCACGGTGTCGACCTGTCGGTCCGCCGCGGGGAAGCACTGCTGGTGGTCGGCGGGAACGGGTCGGGAAAATCGACCCTGGCCTGGATCATGGCCGGACTCATCGCGCCCAGCACCGGACGCTGCGAGCTGGCGGGCAAGCCGGTCAGCAAACAGATCGGCCGGGTGGAACTGGCCTTCCAGCATTCCCGGCTGCAGCTACAACGGCATACCGTCGGCGAGGAGGTCGCCGATTGGGGCGGCGAAGGCACCGGTTCGGGCACCGTGGGCAAGGCCCTGGATGCCGTCGGCCTCGACCGCTCCCTGACCACCCGGTCCATCGAAGAACTCAGCGGCGGCCAGGCCAAACGGGTGGTGCTGGCCGCTATAGTCGCCGCCCACCCACAGGTGGTGGTGCTGGACGAACCACTGGCCGGACTGGATCCCGAGGGCCGCGCCGATATCGTCGAACTACTGGCCCGGCTCCGCGATTCGGGGCTCACGCTGATCGTCATCTCCCACGATGTGGAGGATGTGGCGGCCATCTGCGATCGCACCGTCCACCTGCGCGCGGGCCGTATCCCGGAAACCGAGACGGCGGCCGCCGCCGTGCCCGGCGGGGAGGCCGACACCGCACCCATTCCGGCTGTCCATCCGTCCGGTCCGGCTCACCGGCGCGCCCCGGGCGCGGCCTGGCGGTTGCGCGGCGGCGACGCCCACGGCATCGACCACGGAGGCACCCCATGAGCACCGTCCTGCTGCGCCGGGTCCCGGTGGCCAGCCCGGTCCACAACCTGTGGGCCGGAACCAAGATGATCGCCGCGTTCCTGATCAGCCTGCTGCTGATGATCCTGCCGAGCTGGCCGATCCTCGGCGTCATGATCGTGTTCCTGATCGCGATCGGACTCGTGGCCCGGCTGCCGCTGGGGGTACTGCCCCGCCTGCCGCTACTGTTCTGGCTGCTGATCGCGCTCGGCGCACTGATCAATGTGCCGGTCGGTGGCGCCGCCGTACTGCGCTACGCGCAGGTGGTCGTGTTCGGGCTGATCCTGGTGGCCGCGTCCATGCTCATCGCCTGGACCACACCTATGAGCGAAATCGCTCCCGCCCTGGCCACTCTCGGCCGGCCGCTGCGCCGCCTGCGGGTACCGGTGGACGAGCTGGCCGTGGTGGTGGCGCTGACCCTGCGCGGCCTCCCCCTGCTGCTCGAGGAGATCCGTATCCTGCGCGCCGCCCGCCGCCTGCGCCCCAAACCCGATCTGCTGCGCCGCACCACCGACCCGGTCATCGATATCCTCACCGCCGCCATGGCGGTATCCACCCGGCGGGCCGGCGAACTGGGTGAAGCGATTACCGCCCGGGGCGGGACGGGACAGCTCACCGCCCGCCCGGCCGCCCCCGGCCGCAACGACGCCTTCGCCCTGGTAGTGGTGGTAGCGGTCTGCGCCGGAGCGCTCACCGCCGAACTTCTGATCTGACCGGGCACAGTCACGAGAGGCCGGTTCCGGCCACGGTTACTTCTGCTTCTGGTCGCGCACCGCTTTCCGCGCCGCCTCCTGCGCCTTGTCCACCTGCCCCGCGTATTTGCCGCCGGTCTTCTTGTCCACCGCGTCGCCGACCTTCTCGATCAGCGGGTCGACCTTGTCGGCGTTCTTGCGCGCCAGACCCAATGCCTTGTTCGCCAGACCCTTGAAATCCATGTCGTACTCCTTGCTCGAACTCGCTCGAACATCACAGTACCCAGCGGATTCGACACAGGGGTGACATCACCGGTGGCGACGGCGCTCACAGTTCGCCCAGCCACGCCGGATGCCAGAGCCGGCCGGTCTCGGTCCAATCCATGTAGCGCACAGTGCCTTCCACCTTCGGCGTCACCCAGATCGCGTCGCGGCGTTCGTCGGCCGACATCTCGTTGACGAACGGGCTGGTCTTGCGTTCCAGCCGGTGCAGCCGGATGGCCAACTCGCGCATACCCGCGTCCCCGAATCCGGTGCCCACCCGTCCCGCGTACACCAGACCGTCCTCGGCGGGAATGCCCACCAGCAGTGACGCGAACGGACGAGCGCGACTGCGCCGCATTCCACCGACCACCACCTGCTGGGTCCGCCAGTTGCGCTGCTTCACCCACGTCCGGCCGCGGGTTCCGGGCAGATACACCGAATCGACCTTCTTGGCGACGACCCCCTCCACCCCGTCCAGTTCGCTCTGCCGCACGGCGTCCGCACCGCTGCCCGCGTACGGCGGCGGCACCCGCAGGGTGGGCGCGGTCGCGGCGAGTGCCTCCAGGACCCGGCGGCGGTCGCGGTAGCGTTTACGCAGCAGTGAGGTGCCGTCCAGATAGAGCAGATCGAAGGCCACGAATTCCGCCCGCCGCGGATTCGCCTTCAGCAGTGCGACGTTCACCGCGCCGTCCGGGTCGCGGACGATGATCTCCCCGTCCAGCACCACCTGGTGCCCGTCCAGATCGGCGGCCAGCTTCGCGAACTGCGGATACTGCGCGGTCACATCGTTGCCGGCCCGGCTGCGCAACCGGAACTCGCCCGCTTCGATCTCCACGATGAGCCGGAAGCCGTCCCATTTGCGCTCGAACACCCATTCCGATTCCGGTAGCACCGAAACATCACCGCTGGTGGCCAGCATGGGCGCCAGACCGCGCGGGAGGCCGGCCACGGGCGCCGGCTGCTCCTTCATCAGATGCATGAGCCACTGGTCCCCCTCGGTGCGGATCAACGCGTACCGACCGTTCAGCCGGGTCCCGCGCAGCACCACGATCACCTCGTCGTCCCGCCACTTCTCGGCCCAGTAGGTGCCGGTGTCCCATACCGACATCTCCCCCGCGCCGTACTCGCCGGACGGGATCGTGCCGTGGAAATCCAGATACTCGAGCGGATGGTCCTCGGTGTGCACGGCAAGCCGGTTCTGGCTCGGGCTGTCCGGCGGACCTTTGGGCACCGCCCATGAGACCAGGACTCCGTCCCGTTCGAGCCGCACGTCCCAGTGCAGGCGGCGCGCGTGGTGTTCGTGGACGACGAACCGATCCCCCGAGCCGCTCCGGGGCGGTGCGGCGGGTACCGGTTCGGGAGTCCGGGCCGGGTCCCGCATGGACCGGTACCTCGTCAGGGCGTCGTCGAGCGGCGGGTCCAGCCCGGCGAGCAGATCACCGTCGGACCGGTATCGGCGCAGTACCTCGT
Organism: Nocardia grenadensis NBRC 108939; assembly: GCF_001613445.1. Classification (GTDB taxonomy): domain Bacteria; phylum Actinomycetota; class Actinomycetes; order Mycobacteriales; family Mycobacteriaceae; genus Nocardia; species Nocardia grenadensis. Next base: position 232,004 of record NZ_BDCJ01000006.1, on the reverse strand, counting down.
CGAAACGCAGCTGCCGCAGCGCCGTCGGGTCCGCTATCTCGTCCCAGCTGCGCGGCGCCGCGACGTTCGGTTCCTCCCGGCCGCGCAGCGAGTACGGCGCGATCGTGGTCTTCGCCGGATTGTTCTGGCTCCAGTCCAGGAACACCTTGCCCGCGCGGACCTTCTTCGCCATGGTGGCCGTCACCAGATCGGGCAGCAGTTTCTCCAAATTCTCCGCCACCTGTTTGGCCACCGTCGACGCACCACCGGGACTGAGCGTGCGATCCAACGGAACGTAGAGGTGGATCCCTTTGCTGCCGCTGGTCAGCGGGTAGGCGCGCATTCCGATCTCGCCGACCATATCCCGGATGCCCAGCGCCACCCGCGCGCATTCGGGCAGCCCCGCGCCCGGCCCGGGATCGAGATCGAACACCAGCCGGGTCGCCGGACCGCGCTCGTCACCGTCGAAGCGCCACTGCGGCACATGGATCTCCAGCGCGGCCTGCTGACCCAGCCAGACCAGCCCGGCCTGCGAGGAGATCACCGGGTAGCTCACCGCGCGGCCGGAATGCCGCTGGGTACGGCGCGGCACCCAGGACGGGGTGCCGGCGGCCAGATTCTTCTCGAAGAAGGAGGACGCGCCGACACCGTCGGGCCAGCGTTTGCGAGTGACCGGCCGGCCCGCCAGATGCGGCAGCATGGCCGGGGCGATCTCGAAGTAGTACTCGAGAACTTCGCCTTTGGTGGTGCCGGTCGCCGGATACAGCACTTTGTCCGGGTTGCTCAGCCGGACCTCGATATCCGGCTGTCCCGGCTCACCTCCGAAACTCCGGCGCACCCCGGATCACATCCGCGGGCGGACAACCCCGCTCGGCGCCGTGCGGTACCTCACGGACGCGGTTCCGGGCCCGGTCCGCCGGGCCGGCCCGGGCCACCGTCCGGATGTTCCGTCGGAACCACCTTGTGGGCGGCTTCCTTACCCTTCTGGATCTTGTCCGAGTACTTCCCCTTGGTCTTCTGATCGAGGAAATCCCCGGCCTTGTCGACCGCCTGGTTGATCTTGTCCGAGTTCTTGGCAGCTGTCTCCTGCCCCTTGCCGACCAGGTTCTTCAGGTTTTCCATCAAGCTCATAGCCGATTCCTTCCCTGTCACTGTGCGGAAGTGTTCACTCCATATCTTCCCACCACCGGCGCTCCGGCGGGAGGTCACGCGGATCGAGCCGCTGCCCGGGCACCGGTACCGCGATCTCGGTATCCGCCGCCGCGGCCGCGTCCACCAGCCGGCGGACCGGTTCGGCCCAGGGATGGGGCGCGAGGTTGAACGTCGCCCAGTGGATCGGCACCAGAACGCCGTGCTCCGGTTCACCGAGGCACAGATCGGCGTGCGCGCGCACCGCCTCCTCCGGATTCATGTGGATATCGGCCCAGTGCGGGTCGTAGGCGCCGATCGGCAGCAGGGTCAGATCGAACGGACCCCACTGCGCGCCCGTGGCCGCGAACGCTTTGGTGAATCCCGTGTCCCCGCCGAAGTAGGCGCGATGTTTCGGCCCGACGAGCGCCCAACCCGCCCAGAGGGTGGTGTTGCGGACCAGTCCGCGACCCGAGAAATGCCGGGCCTCGGCACAGACGATGGTGAGTTCGGGACGGTCGCCGTCGGCCGTGGACAGCGAATACGAGCAATTCCAGTCCAATTCGACGATCCGGGCCTCCGGCACGCCCCAGTGCCGCAGATGCGCACCGACCCCGATCGGCACCACGAAAACCGACTGCTGGGTGCGGACCAGCGTGGCGATGGTATCTGCGTCCAGGTGGTCGTAGTGATCGTGTGAGATGACCACCGCGTCCACCTGCGGCAACTTCTCCAGCGCGACCGGGACAGGATGGATGCGGGACGGACCGACCAGCCGGGAGGGCGAGACGCGCTCGCTCCACACCGGGTCGGTGAGCACCCGGTACCCGTCGATCTCGATCAGCGCGCTGGCATGCCCGTACCAGGTCACCGCGAGGTCTGCCGCCACACCCGGATGCTCGGGCCGGGCCAGCGGCACCGCGTCCTTCGGCCGGCCCGCGCGCATACCGGTCACCATGGACAACAGGCCGGTCGGGTTCTCCCGCACGACGATCGGGGCCGCGGGTTCGGTGTTGTGGAATTGGCGGTCGCGATAACTGCGCGCGCCCGTGGCGGTGGGCGCGATGGCGGACACGGACGCGCCGAGCGCGGCCGGCAGTCCGTCCAGGGCTCGGGCCACCCAGCCGAAGACGGTCATTCCGGCCAGGCCGGCGGCCGCGGCGGCGGCAGTGCGGGCCCTCATCATTTGCCCACGAACTTGGCGGGACGCTTCTCCTGCCGGGCCTGCCTGCCCTCTTCCGCGTCCGAGCTGGACCATGCTGCCTCCAGCGCGGCCTGCTGTTCGCGGTTGGCCGGATCCCGGGTGCCGTCGTCGTTGAGTTCGAGTTTCAGGTGCCGCAGCGACAACGGCGCCAGCTCGGCAATGGTTTTCGCCCAGCCCTGGGCGTCGGCCACCGTGCCGAGCCGGTTCGCGAAACCGAAGGTGTAGGCGTCGGAGGCCGAGATCGGCTCGGCCCCGAGCAGTACCGTCCGGGCGGGGCCGCCGCCGACCAGCGTCACCAGCCGGCGGGTGGTCCAGCGGTCCACCGAGATGCCCAGTTTCGCCGCCGGTATGGCGATATAGGAGTCCTGGGCCATCACCCGAAGATCCGCCGCCATCGCCAATTGCACGCCCGCGCCCAGTGCCGGGCCGTTCAGCGCCGCGATCACCGGGACCGGCATGGACTCGACCTCATGCAGCATGTCCAGCAGGGCGTCGAGGAACTCGGTGGAGTACACACCGTCGAGATCCGCGCCCGCGCTGAACACCGAGCCGCTACCGGTGATCACGATCGCCCGGGAATCGAGGCGGGCATTGGACAGCGCCTCCCGCAGCCGGGTGACCAGATCCAGGTTCAGCGCGTTACGCCGTTCCTCGCGCTGTAGTTCGATGGTGACGACGTCGCCGTCACGGCTGACCCCGAGCATGTGTGTCCTTCCCCGCGGAACGAATACCGATACAACCGCCGATAACGAGGCGCTACTGCCCACTCTGCCACAGGAGCGTCACTCGTCCGGGGAAGCCGACACGGGTCATGGCCGCGCGGCCGTCGGCCGCGCGGCTACCGGCGTCGGGTTCAGTTCTCCAGGCCGAAAGCGAAGGTTTCCGGGTCGGCGCCGGTGCGCTTCCCGGAGTTCAGCGCGGAGATCGCCGCCACCTGATCGGCCGACAACTCGAACCCGAGAATGTCGAAGTTCTCCACGATCCGGGCCGGGGTCACCGATTTCGGGATCACCACATTGCCGAGTTGCAGATGCCAGCGAATGATCACCTGCGCCGGCGTGCGGTCGACCTCATCGGCGATCCGGGTGATCACCGGATCGTCGAGGACGGCGCCCTGGCCGAGCGGGCTCCACGCCTCCGTGGCGATGGCGTGCTCGGCGTGGTACTCGCGCAGTTCGGGCTGGGTCAGCCGGGGGTGCAACTCGATCTGGTTCACCGAGGGCGTTTCCCCGGTCTCGGCGATGAGCCGCTCCAGGTCGGGGATCCGGAAATTGGAGACCCCGATGGAACGGACCCGGCCGTCGGCCTTCAAACGCTGGAACGCGCGGAAGGTGTCCACGAAACGGTTCGCGGCGGGCACGGGCCAGTGGATGAGATACAGGTCGAGGTAGTCGAGCCCGAGCCGCTGCATGCTGGCGTCGAACGCCCGCAGCGCGGAGTCGTAGCCCTGGTCGGCGTTCCAGAGTTTCGTGGTGACGAAGACCTCGTCGCGGGGTAGGCCGAACTGCCGGATGGCACGCCCCGTGCCCTCTTCGTTCTCGTAGATCGCCGCGGTGTCGATACTGCGGTAACCCGCGTTCAGCGCGGCGGTGACAGTGTCGAACACCTGGTCGGCCGGAACCTGGAACACCCCGAAACCGAGCTGTGGGATCAAGCTCCCGTCGTTCAACACGATCGGAGGAACTACACCGGTCTCACGTCTAGTGGTCACCGCCTCGACGGTAGAAGCGCTTGGGCGGCAGGTCAACGAACGGCCGGCCCGTGTCCATCGACCACCCGGCTACAGATCCACTTGACATATCGTTGTGTTTTTACAACACTTCATTGCGTGAGCCCAGTAAGGCGCGGGGAAACACTACCGATCTTCAACCGGATCGCAGTACTGCGGGCCGAACACCGCATGTCGCGTGCGGCCCTGGCCGACGCGGTGAACGTCAACCCCCAGACAATCGGCGCGCTCGAACGCGGCAACCACTACCCGAGCCTGGACCTCGCCCTGCGGATATGCGAGGTGTTCCGGCTGCCGGTGGAGGCGGTGTTCTCCCGAACCGAATTCACCCCCTTATCGGCCGAGGTGTACTCCCGCGAGAAAGGACAGCAGCCATGACCGCCGCCACCGAACCGACCACTCTGCTCGACCGATACCAGGCCTACCGCGTACGGCGCTGGCTCGTCCGGAAGAAGCAGATCGCCGGGATGCTGCCGGGCTGGCGTACCACCCCGCGTCGCCGCGCCCTGGTGGTGCTGGTGATCGCCGCGCTCGCCGCGCTCTTCGTCACCGGCGTGCTCTGCGCGTTCGGGTTGGCGTGGGCCGCACTGTTCGCCGGACTCAGCGCCCTGGTCTTCCTGCCGTCCTGGACGATGCTGCGGATCGTCTCGCAGGCCCAGGACAACGCACCGGCCGAAACGCTGGACGAGATGGAGTTCGCCCAGCGTGAGAAGGCCCGGTCGTTCGGTCTGTCCGTCACCCAGGGCCTGACAGTGTTGCCGCTGATGTATCTCGTCTGGAGCGGGGCACTGTTCCCCGAAGCGGACGCCTTCCGCACCGCCTACGCCGGCGGGGTGATGGTCCTGGCGACCCTGCTCGCCGGCGGCTGCGCCCCCGCGATGATCCTGGCCTGGAATCGCTCCGAGCCCGAACCGGAGAACTGACCGCCGCTCGCGGCACAGGGGTTCCGGCCACTGTTTCCTCTCAGTCGGTACTCGGCTCCTTCGGCCGACCGGTCCCGCCGCGTCGGGGCGGGACCCCCAGCCGGCGGTAACGGCGCTGCCGGGTCGCCAGCCGTTCGGCGGGTGATTGCGCGTTCAGCCGGTCGAGTTCCGCGGCGATCGCCGCGACGGTGCGGCGCGCGAACTCGACCGGTTCGTCCGCGGCGTCGGGATACTCCGGCACGATACGGTCCACGATCCCGTCGGCCAGCAGATCCGCCGATCGGATACGTTGCGCCGCGGCCATTTCCGGTGCGTGCTCGGTATCGCGATGGACGATCGCGCTGGCCCCCTCCGGCGGAAGTGGTGCGAGCCAGCCGTGCCTGGCCGCCAGCACCCGGTCCGCCGGGAGCAGCGCGAGCGCGCCACCGCCGGTTCCCTGGCCGAGCAGTACCGAAACCGTCGGGGTGTCCAGCGTTACCAAATCGGCCAGGCAACGTGCGATTTCGGGCGCGAGACCCCGCTCTTCGGCCTCTTGGGACAGCGCGGCGCCGATCGTATCGATCACCAGCACCAGCGGTAGCCGCAGTTCGGCCGCCAGTTGCATACTGCGGCGCGCTTCCCGCAACGCCGCCGGGCCCATGGTGTGCTCGGGGTCCTGATGGGCCCGGTCGTGACCGAACACCACACACGGCCGGCCGTGGAACCTCGCGAGGGCCAGCACCACGGTACGATCCGCCTCCCCCTGCCCGGTGCCGCTGAGTGGGACCCGCTGGGTGGTGCGCCGGAGCAGTTCGCGCAGTCCCGGGCGATCCGGCCGACGGGAGGCGACAACCGAATCCCAGGCCCCGATCGCGGCCTCGGTCTCCGGGAACTCTTGCGCGACAGCCGGTTCCGCCTCGGTGGACGCCCGTGCCCGGCCGCTGAGAACGCTCAGCGCACGAAAGGCGATACGCCGGAACACCGGCACCTCGACGACCCCGTCGATCACACCGTTGCGGTACAGGTTCTCCGCGGTTTGCACACCATCGGGAAACGGATGACCGTAGAGCGCCTCGTACACCCGCGGCCCGAGGAAACCGATGAGCGCGCCCGGTTCGGCGAAGGTGATGTGTCCCAGCGACCCCCAGGAGGCGAACACCCCGCCCATGGTGGGATTGCGCAGGTACACGACGTAGGGATGACCGGCCGATTTATGGGCGGCCACCGCCCCGGCGATCTTCACCATCTGTACGAAAGCGAGAGTGCCCTCCTGCATCCTGGTACCGCCGGAGGTCGGCGAGGCGACCAGCGGCAACCCCAGTTCGGTGGCACGTTCGACAGCAGCGACGATCCGCTCGGCCGCGGCGACCCCCACCGAACCGGCCAGGAAGCCGAACTCGCACGCGATGACCGCGATACGGCGACCACGTAACAGTCCCTCGCCGGTGAGCACCGATTCGTCGGTTCCCGCCGCCGCGCTCGCTCGGGCGAGCGCGGACCGGTAGGCACCGGCCCGCGCCATGTCCAAGGGCGCGGAATCCCAGGTCACGAAGGAATCGGGATCCAACAGCGCCTCGAGTAGCTGCCGGGCGCCGATTCGCGACGACGTCATCCGAGCCGCCCCGGGGCGCTCGGCACCGCAGCTGTCCACACCGACACGCCGACCAGTATGCCGGGCAGCCGGATCAGTAGCCCCGGGTGACCTTCTGCAGCGCGTATTCGGTCAGCCGCACGAGCGCCTCCTTGGCCGGTTCCCGGCGGCGCGCATCGATCGGCATGATCGGCACGTCGGCCGGCACCGCCAGCGCCTGCCGGATGTCCTCGATCGGGTACTGCGGGGCGTCGTCGAACTGGTTGAGCGCAACGAGGAACGGCAGATTCCGCGCCTCGAAGTAGTCGACCGCCGCGAAACTGTCCTCCAGCCGCCGGGTGTCGATCAGCACGACCGCGCCGATCGCACCGCGGATGAGGTCGTCCCACATGAACCAGAAACGGTACTGGCCCGGAGTGCCGAATAGGTACAGCACCAGATCCTCGGCCAGGCTGATCCGGCCGAAGTCCATTGCCACCGTGGTGGTGGATTTGCTCTCGATACCCGCGAGACTGTCGATCCCGGCGCTGGCATTGGTCACCAGAGCCTCGGTTCTCAACGGGACGATTTCCGAAACTGCCCCCACCAGCGTCGTTTTGCCCACGCCGAACCCGCCTGCGACCACGATCTTCGCCGAGGTCGGCTTGGTCTGGCGGGTATCGACCTGTGCCGTCGAATCATATACGCCGGAGTCCACTAAGAACCCTTTCGATCAGCTCGCGACGTTCATCGTCGCTGGAATCGTCTTTCAATGTCGCCGAAACGCGGACATGCCCGGCTTCGATCAGGTCCGCTACAAGTACACGCGCCACCCCGATCGGTATACCCAGTCGAGCCGCTAGTTCGGCGACCGACGGCGACTCCCTGCACAACTCGACTATCGAGTTTTCGATATTGCTCAGTTCGTACTGGCGTTCGAGCGAAATGGGATGGGACGCGACGAGAGCCTCGAGCGCCAACTCCACCTTCGGCCGGGTACGACCGGCGGTCAGCGAGTACGGGCGCACGAGACTGGGCTCGAAGCCTCCCACGCGGTGATCCTCTATGTCCATCCCACCATCAGGAACCCATCGTGACGCGTGGGGTGGCCTGAACTGTCTGGCCTACGCGTTCGACCAACAAAGCCATCTCGTAGCCGACCTGTCCGATATCGCAGGACGTATTGGTCAGGACCGCGAGATAGGACCCGTCGCCCACCGCCATCAGCAGCAGGTAGCCGTGCTCCATTTCGACAACGGACTGCAGAACCGTGCCGCCTTCGAACAGATTGGACACACCCACCGAGAGACTCGCCAGGCCGGCCGTGACCGCCGAGAGCTGCTCGGCCCGGTCGACCGGTAGTTGGGCGCTCGCCGCCATCAACAGGCCGTCGGCCGAGACAAGAACGGCATGGGCTACGCCAGGAACCTCGCCTGCGAAGTTCGAAACCAGCCAATCCAACTGACGGTTCGTACCACCTAGTTCGGGGTTCATCGGTCTCCTTTGTCTCCGGTTAGGTTCATTGCTCTCATTGCGCGGCCATCCCGAACACCTTGCTGGTGCCGACTCAAACTAGACCGGATCGTCTCGGGATTGCGACTCGGCGTCCGTTCCTGGGCGCCGCTGACAGCGCCGGGTACCAACCGGACACCCGGATTACGCTGCGGCAGACCGGCCGCGGTGCGGGTCTCGGGCTCGGCTTCGCTGGCCCGCCGGGCCGCCGTCCAGCCCTCGTCACCCGGGGAGTCGAAGGACGCGACGGCCTGGGAACGATCGGCGTCCGAATCCGACAGCCATGCCGACATCATCTCCGCGAAGATGGGCGTCCCGCCCAGCACGCTGTCCGTCTCCTCGGCCGGCTGCAGCCGGGTCTGGAAGAAGGACGCCGTTTTCGCGGGATTGGACTTGTAACTGTGCCGTCCGGGTTCCCGCGCGGACGCCGGGCCCTCGGTGGGCTCGGTTGCCCGCGGCAGCGCGACACCCGGCGGGTTGTCGAACCGCTCGGCGGTGTACCCGCCTGGTTCCCGGCGCGGCAGCGCGCCCGGCTCGGCGGACGGGGCCTGCCGCCTCGGTGCCGCGGTCTCCCGCTGCGGCAGCGTGTTCGAGCGCTCCCGGGCCGTGTGGCCGCTGTCGCCCGGCGCTCCGCGCTGCGGCAGACCGCCACCGGCGGCCGGCCGCTGGGGAAGCCCGTTGCCCGGTGCTTCCCGTCGCGGCGGCAGCGCGCCCGGGCGCTGCGTCGGCAGTTCGCCGGAGCTCTCCCGGGCCGGCAACCCACCGGCCGCCGCCGGGCCACGCTGGGCCGGCAACTCGCCGGAGGTATCCCGGTGCGGCTGGCCGTTGGCGGTATCGCGCTGCGGCAGGCCCGACGCGGCGTCGCGCTGCGGCAGACCATTGGCGGTATCCCGCTGCGGCAGACCCGACGCGGCATCGCGCTGCGGCAGACCATTGGCGGTACCCCGCTGCGGCAGACCGTTGGCTCCGGGGTCGCGCCGGGTGGGCAGTCCGTCCGATGCGGATTCGGCGGCGGGACGCGGTTCCGGTTCCCTCCGGGCCGGACCGCCGGCAGCCGGCCCTCCGCGCTGCGGCAGCCCGGAAGCCCCGTTCTCGCGGGCCGGGGCACCGTTGGTACCCGGATCCCGCTGCGGCAGACCGCCCGGGCGCTGATGGCCCGGCTGACGTGTGGGCAACGATCCGGCCGGACGCGGCGGCGCGGCGGCTTCCGAGGCGGCCTCGGTGGGACGCTCGTCGGCCGGGCGAGCGGGCGCGGCGTCCCGGTGGCTACCGGGCGCTCCGTTCGCGCCGGGCTGGCGCTGCGGCAACCCGCCCATTCCGGCCGGACCACCCGACTGCGGTGCGCCGGCGGTGCCGGGCTGCCGCTGCGGCAGCCCGCCGGGGCCGGTCTTGGTCTCCCGCGGCGGCGGACCGCCCGCGGTCGATTCGCCCGGGGTACGCGGCGGCAGAGTCGGTGTGGCGCCGCCGCCGCTCGGCCCCAGATTACGTTTGGGCAGGCTGGCCGCGGCGAGTTTGCCGCGCTGGGCGGTGCTGCCGGCGCTGGCCTCCCGGAGACTGGTGGTGCCCTCGCCCTCGCGTGTACCACCGGCCATCGCGTTGCCCGGCTGCCGCTGCGGCAGCCCGCCCGAGCCGAGCGGCGCGGGAGCGGCCGGACGCTCCGGCGGCTTGGGCCGTTCGACGGCCGGCAGCGGCCCGCTCATACCTGGGTCGACGGTCACCATCATGTTCCCGGCGGCCGTACGGCTGATGCCACGAGTCTGCATCGACGGTGCGCCCGGCGCGTTGCGCAGCGCGGCCGCGGCGGCCTCGTCGGGGGACTGTTCCGGCTTCTTCTTCACGGCGTCGTTCGCGACGACGGCCTGCGGCCCGGAACCGGTCGCCAGTGGCAGGATCTGGGTCTCTCCGGCGACGATGAGGCTCATCGGGACGTGCACCGTGACGGTGACGCCCGGATCACGCGCGGTATCGAAGGTCGGCCGCAGCCGCACATTGAGGCCGTGCCGGTCGGCAAGCCGGCCCACGACGAACAGACCCATGTGGCGGGCGGTATCCGGCCCGGGTTCGGCGGTGCTCTCGAGCCGGCGGTTGATCTCGGCCATCTCGCTCGGCGGCATACCGATACCGCGGTCGGCGACCTCGATGAGCAGGCCCTGGTCGTGCGCCTGCGCGAAGGTGAACTTCACATCCGTCTCCGGTGGCGACGCGCGCAGGGCGTTGTCCAGGAGTTCGGCGAACAGGTGCGCCATATCGGAGGCGGCCGGTTCGATCAGCGCACCGCGCGGGGTGGCGCCGAGCTTGACCCGCTCGTAGTCCTCGACCTCGGAGATGGCGGCGCGCAGCACGTCGGCGATCTCGACGGGCGCGGATTTGGCGCGGCGCTGTTTGGTGCCGGCGAGAATCAGCAGGTTGTCGCCGTTACGGCGCATACGCGCGGCCAGATGGTCGAGCCGGAAGAGGTTCTCCAGCAGGCGCGGGTCCTTCTCGTCGTACTCCATCGCCTCGATGAGGCTGAGCTGGTGGTCGACGAGCGATTTGCTGCGGCGCGCCAGGGTTTCGAACATATCGTTGACCTGGGAACGCATCTGCGCCTGATCACTGGCCAGGCGCAATGCCTGACCGTGGATATCGTCGATCGCGCGCGCGAGCTGACCGATCTCCTCCTCGGACCGGATAGGCATCGGTTCGAGGGGTACTTCCTCCGGCGAGGCACCGGTACGGAGCTGGGCGACCTCGTCGGGCAGATCGCTTTCGGCGACCCGCAGGGCGGCCAGACGCAGCCGGTGCAGCGGCACGATCATCGACCGGGCCACGAACACCGCGAGCAGCAGGGCCGCCAGGATCGTCAACAGCACCACGATCGAGTAGATGACCGCGTCGGAGAGGGCCTTGTCGGCCATCTTCCGCACCCCGTCGTCGATCGAGGCTGTGGCCTCGGCGATCAGTTTGTCCGTCGTCCCGGTGCTGTCCAGCAACGACTGGCGGGCCTCGCCCAGTGGAAGCCGGCCGGCCTGCGCCTCGGGAGTTTCGAGCATCCCGGCCCGGTTGTCGATTCCTTGACGCAGGATCGCGATATCGGTGTTCTCGGCGCTGTAACGCTGACTCAGGATATTCAGCAGCGCGCGTTCGGTGTTGGTCGCGGTGCGGTAGGCCTGCTCGCCGGATTCCTGGTTGCGCAGCAGTTCCGCCGCGGCCGTGATCTCACCGACCATGGTGGACCGCAGGTTCAGCGCGTCGACGAGCCGGAGTTTCGCCGGGTCGATCGAAGCGTCACCGATCTCCCCGAGAATGGCCTCGACGGCCCGGACTCCGGCGTTACGCGCTTTGTCGAGGACCTGCACCGCTTCGTCCGGAGGCAGATTCGACGGGGCCATACCGCCGGCGCGCACTCCCTTCGCCTGATCGATCATCTCCGTGAGCGCCTGATTCGCGGCCGGTAGATCGTCGAGTTCGACGAGCGCGGATTCGGCCGCGGCGATCGCCTGGTCCAGAGCGGTGAGGTTGTCCTCGGTGACCATCGACCGGCCCGGCGCGATGGCGATCACCTGAGAGCCCGCCGTGGCGGACGTGGCAGTACTGAGATCGATAACGGACGGAACGATACTGACGTTCTCGGAGGCCGAACCCAGCCGGTTCGCGTTGCTCCATTCCGCCGAAATCCTGGAGACGCCGAGTCCGACCGCGACCGCCAACGGTACAGCCAGCACGGCCGTAACCTTCCAGCGAAGGTCCCAGTTACTCAGCGCCCAGCGCTTCGTGCCGGACCTAGCGGCGTCACGCATTCCCACTCACTTTCCAACCTGGCCCCAGCCATGCTCCATCAGCGGAACTCCACACTCGCATAGTGGCTCGACGGGTGGAGCTGCCCGTGGGTCGCGGCTGGCCGAGAAATTGCGTCTACGACGGACCGAATTTGTGTCATCAGATTCTAACGGATCAATAACTTCTTGGTGTACTCAGCCCGGGTTCACGCACATTGACCAGCCGGTTACAGGCATAAGCCATGGTCGCGACACCCGACGGGGGGTCGCGTGAAGTCTGCCACAATCGTGCTGATCTATCGAGGCGAGGATTGCTGCGAGGCTAGGGAGCACGGGTGCACGCGAGGAACGAGTATCGACCGGTCTATCAGACCAGCCTGGTCGATCCCGCCGAGTTCTGGACCCGCGCCGCCTCGGCTGTCGATTGGGATGTTCCCCCTGAACAGGCACTCGACGCCGATCGCCGCACTTCGCGGTGGTTTCCCGGCGCTCGGCTCAATACCTGCTACAACGCGCTCGACCGGCATATCGACGCCGGGCGGGCCGACCAGGCGGCACTGATCTACGACTCGGCGATGACCGGCCGGACCCGTGTTTACAGCTATGGCGAACTCCGCGACGAAGTCGCGAAATTCGCCGGCGCCATGCGTGATCTCGGAGTGACCGCCGGTGACCGGGTCGTGATCTACCTGCCGATGATTCCCGAGGCCGTGGTCGCGATGCTGGCCTGTGCCCGGATCGGAGCCGTGCATTCGGTGGTGTTCGGTGGATTCGCCGCCCCCGAACTCGCCGCCCGGCTCGACGATGCTGAACCTGTCCTGATCGTGACAGCGTCAGGGGGGCTGGAACCGAACCGGGCCATCGCCTATCCGCCCATTGTCGACGAGGCCCTCGAACTGGCCGGCACCACCGCGCCGCGGACCGTACTGGTTAAACAGCGCGCGGAATTCCCGGCACATAATCACGACGGCAATCCGGTCCTCGACGGAGCCGTGCGGTGGCTGGACTGGGACGCCGTGGTCCGCGATGCCGACCCCGCCGCGCCGGTTTCCGTCGCGGCGACCGACCCGCTGTACGTGCTGTACACCTCCGGAACCACCGGCAGGCCGAAGGGCGTGGTCCGCGACAACGGTGGCCACGCCGTGGCCCTGACCTGGTCTATGCGCAATATCTATAATGTCGGCCCGGGGCAGGTCATGTGGGCCGCCTCCGATGTGGGCTGGGTGGTCGGCCACTCCTACATCGTCTACGCGCCGCTGCTGGCCGGCGCCACCACGCTGCTCTACGAGGGCAAACCGGTGGGCACCCCGGATGCCGGCGCCTTCTGGCGGGTGGTGGCCGAACACCGGGTGCATACGCTGTTCACCGCACCGACCGCCCTGCGGGCCATCCGCCGCGCCGACCCCACCGCCGCCTTCGCCCGCGAATACGACCTCGGCTCGCTACGTTCTCTGTTCTGCGCGGGTGAACGGCTCGATCCGGCGACCTATCGGTGGGCCGCGGACACACTGCTCGCCGACCGCGCGGACTGCCCAGTGGTCGACCACTGGTGGCAGACCGAAACCGGTTGGCCCATCTGCGCCAATCCGCTCGGGCTGCAGCGGCTGCCGATCAAACCGGGCTCGGCCTCGGTACCGGTGCCCGGCTACCGGCTGCGGGTGTTGGACTCCTCCGGCAACCCCGTGGCCGCGGGCGCCGAAGGCAATATCGTCATCGGCCTGCCGCTCCCCCCGGGCGCGCTCATCGGCCTGTGGCACGACAACGAGCGCTACCAGCGGTCCTACCTTTCGGCATATCCCGGGCATTTCCTCACCGGTGATTCCGGCTATTTCGACGAAGACGGCTACCTGTTCGTCCTCGGCCGCAGTGACGATGTGATCAATATGGCCGGGCACCGCCTTTCTGCGGGCAGTATCGAAGCGGCGGTCGCCGGACACGACGCCGTCGCCGAATGCGCGGTGATCGGGCTGCCCGACGAACTCAAAGGACAACGCCCCATCGCTTATGTCGTCCTCAAAGCCGACGCCGTCATCGACCCCGAAACGTTGCGCGACGAATTGAGCGAACGCGTCCGCAAACAGATAGGGCCGGTCGCCGGCCTGTATGACGCCATCGTGGTACCCGCCCTGCCGAAAACCCGCTCCGGCAAGATCCTGCGCAAAACGATCCGCCAGATGACAGCGGGCGAAAACTACGAAATACCCTCCACCATCGAAGATCCCGGTGTCCTGGACGAACTCGCGCGGATGGTGCGACCCGCACAAAACTCAAACTCCTCTTAAGAAGCTCTCAGAGGCCGGCCATGACGACACAATACGGTCTGAGTCAGTCCACGAGCCCCGGCTCGACACGACACGCTAGGAGGCAGTAACCCCATGGCACACACGACAACCCGGCTTCGCGGCGCATTCGGCCCGATCACCCTCACCCTGGGCGCCGCCGCCGCGGTTACCGCGTTCCTGAGCCCCGCGGTCGCCTCCGCGGCCCCGACGGATTTCGCCGAACCGCTGATCACCAGCGACTGCTCCTTCACCCAGATCGACGCCGCGCTCCACGACCAGGCTCCGGAACTGGCGTCGATGCTCGACAACAACCCCGATCTGAAGGCACAACTGCAGAGCAAGTTCGACCAGCCGGTCGAACAGCGCCGCGCGGAACTGCAGCAGTACATCGACGAGAACCCCGAAACGGCCCAGCAGGCCGAGAACGACCCCCGGACCGAACAACTCCGCACCACCCTCCAGGGCGTAGCCGACACCTGCCACAACTACTGAGACGAGTTCGTTGCCGGCGGTGTCGCGACACCGCCGGCAACGAATTCATCCAGCACAATGGACGTTGTGACGGAGCGGATCAGCAATCCGGCGGTGCTCGTTGTCGACGACGACGAGGATGTTCTCGCGTCGGTGGAGCGGGGTCTGAGATTGTCCGGGTTCCGGGTGAGTATCGCCCGGGACGGGGCGGCCGCGCTGCGTGCGGTGTCCGAGGTGGCGCCGGACGCCGTCGTCCTCGATATGAACATGCCCGTGTTGGACGGGGCGGGGGTGGTGACGGCCCTGCGGGCAATGGGGAACGAGGTGCCGATCTGTGTGCTGAGCGCGCGCAGTTCGGTCGGTGACCGGATCGCGGGCCTGGAATCGGGCGCCGACGACTATCTGGTCAAACCCTTCGTCCTGGCGGAGCTGGTGGCGCGGATCAAGGCGCTGCTGCGGCGCACCGATACCACCACCGCCGCTCCCGGAACTCCGGATATCGTCTCGGTCGGCCCGCTGCAGGTGGATACGGCGGGCTATCGAGCGATGCTGAACGGCCAGGAGATCGAGCTGACCAAACGTGAATTCGAACTGCTGTCGACCCTGGCGCGTAACGCTGGTGTGGTGCTGAGCCGGGAACGGTTGCTGGAACTGGTGTGGGGCTACGATTTCGCGGCCGATACGAATGTGGTGGACGTATTCGTCGGCTATCTCCGCCGCAAACTGGAGGCCGACGGCACCGCCCGGCTGCTGCACACCATTCGCGGCGTCGGGTTCGTGCTGCGAGAGACCAAGTGATCGGCCGCGCTTCCGGCCGAAGACGCCACCGATCGTATTCGCTGCGTACCCGGGTCGCCGGGGCGGCGGCGGCCGGGGCGGTGCTCATCGTAGCGGTGGTGAGCGCGATCGCGGTTCCCGCCATCGAGCACAACAACCTGCAGCAGACCGATCAGCAACTGCGGATCGCCTCGCGGCTGGTGCTGATCGAGCCGATGGTCGCCGTGGGGGTGGTGAACCTGCTGGGTCCCGACCGCGATATGGCGTTGACCGTCCGCGACGAGGGCCGGGTCCTCGCCTCCAGTTCCGTCGAGTTGCCGGATCTCGAGCCGGGCGCGAAGACGGTCACTGTGCACGACACCCCTTACCGGGTATTGACCACCACCGAGAATCAGCCGGCCGGCCGCTCGGTCTCGCTGGCCATTCCCGCGGCGGAGGCGGCCGAGATGACCGCCGAACAGCAGCGCTGGGTGCTTTTGGGAGGTCTGCTCGCGATCGCGGCCGCGGCCGGTCTCGGCTGGTTGTTCGGCGGGCGCGCGGTCCGGCCGATCGTGGTGCTCACCCGGCAGGTCGGGGCCCGCACCGGGTACGGCGACGCTACGCCCGAACCCGTCGACAGTTCCGGCGTGCTGGAGGCCGAACAGCTGGCCGACGCGGTGAACACCATGCTGCGCCGGGTGGACCAAGCGCAGGCCGAAACGGCCGCCGCGCTGGAGACCGCCCGGGATTTCGCCGCGGTCTCGGCTCACGAACTACGTACCCCGCTGACCGCGATGCGCACCGACCTGGAGGTGCTGGCGACCCTCGATCTGGACGAATCCCAGCGCGTCGAGATCCTCGCCGATCTGCAGCGCAGCCAGGGGCGGGTGGAGACCACGCTGGCCGCGCTGGAACGCCTCGCCTCGGGCGATCTGACCTCCGAGCGCGACCATATCGATACCGATATCGCGGAGCTGCTGGATCAGGCCGCCCACGACGCCATGCGCCACTACCCCGGGTTGACCGTCCGGATAGACACCGACGCCGAACTCGTCACCCGCGGCCTGCCCGCGGGCCTACGTCTCGCGGTGGACAACGCGGTGAAGAACTCCGTCCGGCACGGCGGCGCCACCGAGGCCCTGCTGTCGGCCCATCGCGCCGATGACGACACCATCGTCATCTCGATCGACGACAACGGGCAGGGGCTGGCGCCCGAGGAACGCGAAACCGTTTTCGCCCGCTTCGCCCGTGGCAGCCGGGCCAGCAAGGGCGGATCCGGTCTGGGGCTGGCCCTGGTCGCCCAGCAGGCCCAGCTGCACGGTGGGCAAGCCTTTTTCGACGACGGCACCCTGGGCGGGGTCCGGTTGGTACTCGTCCTGCCGAACCGTGTGGTCCCGAGGCCGGCCTGACGCGGCGCCGAATACCCGGCGGCGGAAACCGCACTCGGCCCCGGAGCCGCAGCTCCGGGGCCGAGAAGTATTGCCGAGGATATCCCCCGCGTACGGACCTACTTGGCGTCCAGCAGGTCGATCACGAAGACCAGGGTCTTTCCGGACAGATGATGACCCCCACCGGCCCGGCCGTAGGCCAGTTCCGGCGGGATGGTGAGTTGACGGCGACCGCCGACCTTCATGCCCGGAATTCCGTCCTGCCAGCCCTGGATCAGACCACGCAGCGGGAAGGTGATCGATTCGCCGCGGTTCCACGACGAATCGAATTCCTCGCCGGTATCGAATTCCACGCCGACGTAGTGCACTTCGACGGTGCCGCCGGGAACGGCTTCCGGGCCTTCGCCGACGGTGATGTCCTTGATGACCAGTTCGGTGGGCGGGGGGCCCGCCTGAAATTCGATCTCCGGTTTGCTCATACCTTGAATCCCCTTCGATTCAATCGCTTCAGCGGTTGGTGATTTCGGTGTAGTCCCGTGCACCATAGCCGGTGTAGATCTGCCGCGGACGGCCGATCTTGATGGCTTCGCTGTGCATTTCCCGCCAGTGCGCGATCCAGCCCGGAAGCCGGCCCATGGCGAACAGCACGGTGAACATGCGGGTCGGGAAGCCCATGGCCTTGTAGATGACGCCGGTGTAGAAATCGACGTTCGGGTAGAGCTTGCGCTCGACGAAGTAATCGTCGGTCAGCGCGGCCTCTTCGAGGGCCTGGGCGATATCGAACAGCGGATCGCTGCCGAGCTTGCTCAGGATGGTGTCGGCGTGCTTCTTGGCGATCGTGGCGCGCGGGTCGTAGTTGCGGTAGACCCGGTGCCCGAAGCCCATCAGCTTCACACCGTCTTCCTTGTCCTTGACCTTGCGGATGAATTCCTTGACGTCACCACCGGCGGCGAGGATACCGTCCAGCATTTCCAGCACCGCCTGGTTGGCGCCGCCGTGCAGCGGACCCCACAGCGCGTTGATACCGCCGGATACGGAGGTGAACAGGTTGGCGTCGGAGGAACCGACCAGCCGGACCGTGGAGGTCGAACAGTTCTGCTCGTGGTCGGCGTGCAGGATGAGCAGCATGTCCAGGGCGGCGGCGATCTCCGGGTCGACCTGGTAGGGCTCGGCCGGGAAACCGAAGGTCATCCGCAGAAAGTTCTCCACCAGCGACAGCGAGTTGTCGGGGTAGAGGAACGGCTGGCCCACCGACTTCTTGTACGAGTACGCGGCGATGGTGGGCAGTTTGGCCAGCAGCCGAATGGTGGACAGTTCGACCTGTTCGGGATCGCGGGGGTCCAGCGAGTCCTGGTAGTAGGCCGAGAGCGCGTTGACCGCCGAGGAGAGGACGGGCATCGGGTGCGCGTTACGGGGGAAGCCGTCGAAGAAGCGCTTCAGATCTTCGTGCAGCAGGGTGTGCCGGCGGATCTTGTCGGTGAAATCCTCGAGCTGATCCTGGGTGGGTAGTTCGCCGTAGATCAGCAGATAGCTGACCTCGATGAAAGTCGAATTGTCCGCGAGCTGCTCGATCGGGTAACCGCGGTAGCGCAGAATGCCCTGTTCACCATCGATGTAGGTGATGGCCGATTTGGTCGACGCGGTGTTGACGAAACCCGGGTCATAGGTTGTATATCCCGTACTCGCCAGCAGCTTGCCGAGGTCGATACCGTCGTTTCCTTCGGAAGCCTCGGCGATCGTCATCGGGTATTCGCCACCGGGGTAGGTGAGAACCGGTTTGGCGTCATTTATGTGATTCTCCGGCACGGAAGGTTCCCTCTCAGGCTCAAGACCGTCGGCATCGCATGCGGTCGGCACACGGTGCGTTATCGGTAGACGCTAGTCCTTGCTCTGGTGGGACCGGCGGGGAGGGTACCCGCGCGCCGATCTCACAATCGGCCCGCACGGGCGTGGGATTCAGCGGTTCACCTGCCGGTCGGTATGGCTGTGACCGGGGAAAATACCCCTGATAACCGATCTCGGCCGGTTGTGGACAGCGCCCGTGCCACATCCACGGAAACTGCCGTTCGCCACCGCCCACAGAACGTACCCACAAGTCTGTCGATGAAACCGTGCGAAACATCACCGGAGGGGGCGTAACGGGCCTGAACACGGCCGTGCGACCGAATAACCGGCCGGTTCGCGCCGTCACGGTTGGAGCCGCCGCACCGACATACCGGCGTCGTCGATCCGGACCACGATCCGGTTGTGCAATCGCCCGCGCTGACCCTGCCAGAACTCCACCTCGTCGGGATTCAGCAGATAACCGCCCCAGCGCGGCGGTACGGGTACCTCCGCGACCGCGGCGAAACGCCGTGCGGTCCGTGCCAGCTGTTCATCGAGCTCCGCGCGAGAACCGATGGGTTCGGACTGATGCGAGGCCCACGCGCCGAGCTGGGATTCCCGCGGCCGCGACCGCCAGTACCGTTCGGTCACCTCGGCGGGAACCCGGTCCACCCGGCCGCGGACATGGGCCTGCCGGGCCAGTTGCGGCCACAGGAAAGTCGCCGAGGCGTACGGCGTCGCCGCGAGCTGGGCGCCCTTGGCGGAATCGTAGTTCGTATAGAAGGTGACGCCCTCCGGTGACAGGCCCTTGCAGAGCACCGTGCGCGTCACCGGCCGGGCATCGGCCCCCGACCCGGTGAGCGTCCCGAGCACCATGGCATTGGGCTCGGCGATCCCGGCGACGGTCGCCTGTTCTATCCACAACCGCAGAAGCGGCTCCCAGCCGCCGGCCACCGACAGTTCGTCCAATTCCGTGTCGTGCACACCCAGCAACAGTTCCGAGTTACGCGAACCGGAATGGGCCGCACCGTATTCGGCGCGCATCGCGCCGAGATCGGCACCCGTCTCCTCCACATCGGCCATGGGCCAGACGTTACTCCCGGGTAGCTCGGCGCTAGAGTTCTGTTGAGAGGAGAGTCGCGTATGACCACCAATTCCGCGGTATCGGGGTCCGGTGGGGTGCCGGACGATTTCGTCAGCGGCCTGGAGGGGGTGGTCGCGTTCACCACCGAGATCGCCGAACCGGACAAGGACGGGGGCGCGCTGCGCTACCGCGGCGTGGATATCGAGGACCTGGTCGGCAACCGGGTCACCTTCGGAGATGTCTGGGCTCTGCTGGTCGACGGCGAATTCGGGCACGGCCTCCCACCGGCCGAACCGTTCCCGCTGCCGGTACACACCGGTGACGTACGCGTCGACGTACAGGCCGGCCTGGCGATGCTCGCGCCCATCTGGGGCTATCGGCCGCTGCTGGATATCGACGACGCCACCGCCCGGGAGAACCTGGCCCGCGCCTCGGTCATGGCGCTGTCCTATGTGGCGCAATCGGCCCGCGGTATCTACCAGCCCGCGGTACCGCAGCGCCGCATCGATGAATGCACCACGGTCACCGACCGCTTCATGACCCGCTGGAAGGGCGACCCCGACCCACGTCATACCGAAGCCATCGACGCCTACTGGGTCTCGGCGGCCGAACACGGCATGAACGCCTCCACCTTCACCGCCCGGGTCATCGCCTCCACCGGCGCCGATGTGGCCGCCTCGCTCTCCGGAGCCATCGGCGCCATGTCCGGGCCGCTGCACGGCGGCGCCCCCGCCCGGGTCCTGCCCATGATCGAAGAGGTGGAAAACACGGGCGATGCCCGCGCGCTGGTCAAAGGGATCCTGGACCGCAAGGAGAAGCTGATGGGCTTCGGTCACCGGGTCTACCGGGCCCAGGATCCACGCGCCCGGGTCCTGCGCGATACCGCCGCCCGCCTGGCCGCGCCGCGCTACGAAGTGGCCGCCGCCCTCGAACAGGCGGCCCTGGCCGAACTCCGCGAACGCCGGCCCGACCGCGCCATCGAAACGAATGTCGAATTCTGGGCCGCGGTCATCCTCGACTTCGCCGAGGTCCCGGCGCATATGATGCCCGCCATGTTCACCTGTGGCCGGACCGCCGGCTGGTGCGCACACATCATGGAGCAGAAGAAGCTGGGCAAGCTGGTCCGCCCGGCCGCGATCTACACCGGCCCGGGCCCGCGGAAACCGCACGACGTCGCGGGATGGGGCGAGGTCCACACGGTGTAGGCCGCCCGGGCCGTTACCTCCGTTCGGGTTCCGCCTCCCAGTCGATGGCGACCGATTCCCCCGCGTCGACCGCGAAGAAGGCCGCTTCCAGTTTGGCGCCGAGGTCCAGGAGGCCGATGGCGGCCAGGGGAACCGACTGGACCACCCGGACGCGCCAGGGCCCGGGTTCGTCCCAGGCGCGTAATTCGAGGTCCAGGCGCAGGACCGGGTCGTCGCAGCCGCAGTAGTCGGCATCCACCGCGGTCACCGCCAAGACCGTGGCCTCGGCGCGGCGACCGTCGGCGAGGATCTTGGTCAGGCCGGCCCGGCCGGGGTCGGTATCACCGGGGAGATACAGCACCATGCGGTCGCGGTCCTCGGGGTCGACCCGGCAGCACACCAGGTCGCCCGGTCGCATCCGGTCCAGTTCGGCGCCGGATACCCGCTGGCGTACCTGGGCCTCGTACGGCGGCAATCCGGGCAGCCGCACACGGACCCGGAAGGTGTAGCCGGGTTCGGTCCGGCGGGTGCGGGTCGCCAGCACGGTCGCCGAACCCGCCCTTCCGGTGGCCAGCAGATCCCGGCGATCGGGGCCGGTGGGGGCTTCGCCGCGACGCCGGAAGCGGCGTGGGAGCAGGTCGCGCAACCGGATGAGCGGCCCGGGTGAACCCGGGAGCTCACTCCGGCCGCGCGCCCGGCTGTCACCGGCTCCACCCCCGGCAGCGCCCCTTGACGACCGCATGCTCATACCCGTTCACGTTAGCCGGAGTGTGGTACGCGGCACAGCAACGGCGCGGCTACGCTGTTCGCCATGACCAGTGCGTTCCCGACCATCCCCGAAGACCTCAAGCCCGCCGACGGTCGTTTCGGCTGCGGGCCGTCCAAGGTTCGCCCGGAGCAGCTGCAGTCCCTGGTGGAGGTGGGTGCTTCGGTATTCGGCACCAGCCACCGGCAGAAACCGGTCAAAGATGTGGTGGCCCGGGTCCGCTCCGGATTACGGGACCTGTTCTCCCTCCCGGAGGGCTACGAGGTCATCCTCGGTAACGGCGGCACCACCGCGTTCTGGGATGCCGCCGCGTTCGGCCTGGTCCGCGAGCGTTCCCTGCATCTCACCTACGGCGAGTTCAGCGCCAAGTTCGCCAGTGTCACCAAGAAGAACCCCTTCCTCGGCGACCCGATCGTCGTCTCCGCCGATCCGGGCAGCGCGCCGCAGCCGGTCGCCGATCCCGCCGCCGACCTGATCGGCTGGGCGCATAACGAGACCTCCACCGGTGTCTCCGTGCCGGTGCAGCGACCGGCGGGTTCGGAGAACGCGCTCGTCGCCATCGACGCCACCTCCGGCGCGGGCGGTCTGCCGGTGAACATCGCCGACGCCGACGTCTACTACTTCGCCCCGCAGAAATGTTTCGCCGCCGACGGTGGACTGTGGATCGCGCTCATGAGCCCGGCCGCGCTGGCGCGGGTGGCCGAAATCAAGGAATCGGGGCGCTGGACTCCGGATTTCCTCTCGCTGCCGATCGCTATCGAGAACAGCCTCAAGGACCAGACCTACAACACCCCGGCCCTGGCGACCCTGCTGCTGTTCGCCGACCAGATCGATTGGCTCAATCGCAACGGCGGCCTGGACTGGGCGGTGAAACGCACCCTGGATTCTTCGTCGCGGCTGTACACATGGGCCGAGGCCAGTGAATTCGCCACTCCATTCGTCACCGATCCGGCGCACCGATCCCAGGTGGTGGGCACCATCGATTTCGCGGACTCGGTGGACGCCGCCGCGGTGGCCAAGACGCTGCGGGCCAACGGCATCGTCGACACCGAGCCGTACCGCAAATTGGGCCGCAACCAATTGCGCGTCGGGATGTTCCCGGCGATCGACCCCGAGGATGTCGGGCAGCTGACCCGCTGCATCGACTGGGTCGTGGAAAATCTCGGCTGAGACGAGATCACCTGCGGGTTCGGGCCCGTCGCGCGTGTCGCGCGGCGGGCCCGCCGACGTCTTGGGGAATCGAGTTGATACACAAGGGAATAGAGCAGATTAGCGGTAGATGACGGCCACAGGGTACATTTCGATGCCGCGTGTCTTGCCACACGAATCCCAGAAGTGCACTACTGTTCCAGAACGTGGGCGGTATCGCGAGCGACGCGATAAGGAGGTTACGGTGCGTGAACTTCGAGTGATCGGGGTGACGCCCGACTCCGCCCATATCGTGTGCGTCGACACCGAAAGTGGTCAGAAATTCCGGCTTCCCGCCGACGACAAACTTCGTGCCGCCGCCCGCGGCGACCTTGCCCGATTCGGCCAGATCGAGATCGAAATGGAAGCTACTATGCGTCCTCGCGATATCCAGGCTCGAATCCGTGCCGGCGCGTCGGTCGAGCAGGTGACACAGGAATCCGGTATGCCGGTGAGCCGGGTGGAGCGGTTCGCCTACCCGGTGCTGTTGGAGCGGGCCCGCGCGGCCGAGCTCGCACAGAAGGCGCATCCGATCCGACCCGACGGCCCGGCCGTGGAGATCCTGATCGATGTGGTGACAGCCGCTTTCACCGCGCGCGGACATACCCTCGACAATGCCGAATGGGATGCCTGGAAGGACGAGAAGGGCTTCTGGGTCGCCCAGTTGCAGTGGCAGAACGGCCGTTCGGAGATCGCCGCGCACTGGCGCTATCAGCCGGATGCGCACGGTGGCAGCGTTTCCCCACTCGACGATCCGGCCACCGATCTGATCGACCCGGATTTCGGTCGCGCGCTGCGTGGTCTCGCCTCGATCCTGCCGGTCGATGCCGAGCCGGCGGCCGCGGCCGAAGCGATGGCGGAGCCACGGCGTGAACCCGCCCGAGCCGCCGTCGACGACTACTACGAGCAGCGCGCCGTGGCCGCCGGCGGTACGACACCGCTGCCCGCCGCCGCGACCCCGCTCTCCCCCGGTGGCCCCCGCCCCGGCGGCACGGCGCTGCCCGCCGGCACCCCGGCGGCGAGTGCTCCCGCCGAAACCTACTGTCCCCCCGCGGATACCTACCGGCCCCCGGCCGAAACGTATCCGGTCCCCGCCGAACCGGCGCGCCCCGCGGTGCCGCGGCCCGCGCCCGCACCGCCCGCGGCACCCGCCCCGGCGGCCGAATCGCCGACCACTCCGGTCGAAACCGCCGCCCCCGAACTCGTTGCGCCGGAGCCCGAGCCGGCACCGGCTGCCGTCGTGCCCGAACCGGCTCCGTTGGCGGCCGCGCCCGCCCCCGTGGCGGCGCCGCAGCCCGCGCCGGTCGCCGCCGAACCGGCTCCCGCCCCGGAAGCCGGGACGGCCACGGCGGAAACCGCCGCGCCGGCCGTGGGAGAGACCGCGCCCGCGGAAGCCGATATGCCCGAGGCCCCCGCCGAGGAACCTGCCGCCGAAGCACCGGATCCCGCACCGGCCGAGGCGAAACCGGCGGCCGAGAAACCCTCCGCCAAAGCCACGAAGCCGGCGCCCCGGACCAAGCGCGGCAAGGCACCCATGCCGTCCTGGGAGGACGTACTGCTCGGCGTCCGCAGTTCGGGTCACTGACCGGCTACGGACCGGCGTGTTACCCCGCGCAACCGCCCGGATCATCCGTTTGCGCGAGTAAGTTCGGTGTATACGGCGACGCGGTCCGATGATTCCGGGGCCAGCCCGGACGACGACAGCAGTTGCGCCGAGGAGTTCGCGACCTGGTTTCGTGCGCTATCGGAGGTGGACCGATGCTGTCCAAGGTTTCGTCCGTGTGGTACGTCGATACCCCCGACCCGCCGGCGGTGCTACGCGCCGATCCCGACCCCGATCCGGACGCGGCGTACGCGCTGGCCCGGCAACTGCATCCCGATCTGGACGTAGAGCCCACCGAATCGGTCCCCCTGGGCGACCTCGACGGCCCGGAAGCCGACGAGGTCTATATCGGCAGCTATCCCGGACTCACTCTGCTGTGCAGTTCCTACGCCGCCCGGGTGCAGCCGACCGCCATCCCGGAGCTGCTGGTGCGGCCGCTCGCCGAAGAGCACACCTATCTGGTGTCGTTCGACCTCGAATACGGCTGGGGCGCGTTCGCGCACTGGGAGCGTGGCGAACTGCGCCGGGCGTTCAGTTCCACCCGGCTCAACATTCTGCAGGACCACGGTCTGCCCCATATCTGGGAGCGACCGCACTGGGCGGGCGAACATCCCATCGCGTGGCGGCTCGGGGAGCTACCCGATCCGCTGGTCCTACCGTTCGATCCCCCCGGTTTCGCCGATACCGCCAATCACGAATGGCTGGGTTTCCGGTACTTCCCCACGGCCAGCGCGGATAGGGAGACCGCGGCCGACGCCGACGCCGCCCGCCCGGTGGATCCCAAGGACATCCGAGTGTGTGGTTTCCGGTTGCGGCCCCGCGGCGATCGCCCCGACGAGCCGGAACCACCGCAGCCGAAAAATCGGGTCACGCACGAACGAAAGGGCCTGCTGTCCTGGCTGCGCGGGCACGAAGCCACCGTGGGCGCCGATCAGTAGACCGGTCCCGGTCACACGGAGAACAGCAGGCCGATCCAGGCCAGCGCCACCCCGCTACTCGCGCCGGCCAGCACCCAGCGGGTCACCGGGCGCGCCCGCCAGCGCCACACGGTGGGCGCCACCCCACCGACCGCGACCAGATTCACCGCCAGCGACAGCACGGGGTGCACCCGGGCCAGCGCCGCCCCGAAGGCGAAGACCCCGACGGCGGTCAGCGCGGCCACCAGCACCGCGACCGTGATACCCGCCGCCCACGGGGTGGGTTCATCAGGCCGCCGGCCGGCCCCGGAGCCTCCGAGCACCGGGTTCACGACGCCCGCACCCGCTCGTAGAACGCCATCGCCGCCGCGGTCGCCACATTGAGCGAATCGGTCCCCGCCGACATCGGTATCCGCGCCCGCACATCCGCCGCGGCCATGGCCTCCTCGGTCAGGCCGGGGCCCTCGGCGCCCAGCAGCAGCGCCACCCGGTCGCCGGTGAGCGCGGTGGCCAGCGTCGGAGCCGCCGGGTCCGGGGTCAGGGCCGCCACCTGGAACCCTCGCCGCCGCAGCCGGTCGAGCCCGTCCGGCCACTCCGGTACCCGGGCGAACGGCACCCGCAGCGCATGACCCATGGAAACCCGCACGGACCGACGGTACAGCGGATCCGCGCAGCGATCGCCGAACAGGATCGCGTCTACTCCGAGGCCGGCCGCATTACGGAACATCGACCCCAGGTTCTCGTGGTCGTTCACGCCTTCGAGCACCGCCACTGTGGTGGCAGCGGCGATGATCTCGTCGAAATCGCGTTCGGGCGGGCGGTGCGCCACCGCCAGCACACCCCTGTTCAGATGGAACCCGACCACCTCGGCCATCACTTCCGCGGAGGCCCGGTAGAACGGCACATCCACCGCCGCGAGTTCGGGCGCGAGTTCCTGCCACCGCTTGTCCACGCCGAGCAGCGCGTGTGGCCGGAAGGGCGAATCCAGCATCCGCCGGACCACCACGGTTCCCTCCGCGATGACCAGACCTTTCCCGCCGGGCCGATCGGGTCTGCGGTCGGCGGCCTTCAGGTCGCGGAAATCGTCCACCCGCGGATCGTCCACACTGTTCACCTCGAGAACCACGGCCACGGCGCCCATCCTGCCAACCCCCACCACCGGCGTTCGGTGGCGGGTGCGCTCGGCGCCGCTTTAGGGCATGCTCGAGATATGAAGCCGATCCAGCTCCTGCTCAATATCCTGTGGCTCGTGCTCGCGGGGTTCTGGATGGCGCTGGGCTATTTCCTGGCCGCCCTGATCTGCTTCGTGCTCATCATCACGATCCCGTTCGGGGTCGCCGCGCTGCGCAACGGCGTCTACATGCTGTGGCCGTTCGGCCGCACCACGGTCGAGAAGCCGGGCGCCGGCGCGGGGGCGCTGCTGGGCAATATCATCTGGTTCGTGGTGGCCGGCTGGTGGCTGGCCCTGGGCCATCTGGGTACCAGCATCGCCCTGGCCTGCACCATCATCGGAATCCCGTTCGCCTGGGCGAATCTCAAACTGATCCCGCTCGCCCTCTTCCCGCTGGGCCGCGAAATCGTCGACAGTGACCGGCCGTTCGCGGCGCGCTGAGGCCACGGTGCACGGTGCCGCGGATGATCTCCGACCCGGGCGGATTCAGGGGCCCCGGTAGGACGCCGCTACCGGTTCACTCCGAATCGGCGACGATCTGGTTCATGATCGTGACCGCCCGTTGCAGGTCTTCGAGCTGATCGGGTTCCAGACCCGCGAGTTGGTCGCTCATCCAGGCCTCCCGGGCGCTGCGTTCATCGGCGAGCAGCGAGTGACCGGCAGTGGAGAGCGAGACGATGATCTGCCGGCCGTCGGTCGGATGCGGGTTGCGCTCCACCAGACCGAGATCGGTGAGCGAGGCGATCACCCGGGTCATCGAGGGAGGCTGGACCCGTTCCTTGGCCGCCAGCGCCCCGGGCGTCATCGCGCCCTCGTTCCCGAGGGTGGCCAGGACCGAAAGCTGGGTCAGCGATATCTGCGATTCCGTCCGCCGCCCCCGTAGATGCCGCGTCAAGCGCACCACCGCCAGCGAGAGGTCGCTGGCCAGCGCCCGCACATCCGAGTGGGTAGTCACAAAGTGAACCATACGTGACACACGTCGGATCGGCGTGCGTACAGCGGTTACGCTGACCGAATGGCCCCGCAGCTCCCGCAGCTCCCCACCTGGCTGACCGACCCCCGGCCGGTCCTCGCCCTCGGGTGCGCGCTGTTCGCCGTCGCGACCGCGGTGGTCTGGCTCAGCGGGCCCCGGTGGGAATCGGCTCGCCCGGTATGCCTGATGGGTTTGGCGGTCGGACTGCTCGGGTACATCATCTTCGCGATACAGCGCCGCGGTGCCCGGCGCGGTGACAAGGGAGCACAGACCGGGTTATGACGCCGAAGCGCCGCGCTTTCCGGCGGCGGCGGCGATATCGACCAGGCGGCAGCCGGAAGTCGAGCGGGACCCCGGTGATCCGATGCTGCTCGCCGGGAATTGACTGTTCGGGCCTCTCGGGCCAAACTCGCTCAGGTGTCCTCTCGATTGAGCGTCGAAGAACGACGGGCCCACCTTATCGAGGCCGCGATCGGCCTTGCCGAGAAGAAGGGGGTCGCGGGGGTGACCACCCGCGATGTCGCTCAGGCGGCGGGTGTCTCGCTAGGCGTGGTGCACTACTGCTTCGAGAACAAAGACGCGCTGATGACCGAGCTGGTCAAGGCGCTGTCGATGGAACTGCGCGATTCGGTGGACGCAGGCGAATCGGTCTGGCAGGAAGCGGGCAGTGGTATTACGGCGCTACGCGATCTGCTGCGCGCGGGTCTGGAACTCATGTGGCTCAATATCGAAGCCACCCCCGAACGTCAGCTGCTCACCTACGAGACCACCACCTACGCCCTGCGTGAGGGCGAACAGACCCCCGCGAAACTGGCGATCGCCCGGGAACAGTACGCCTTCAACGATTCCACCGTCGCCGATATCCTCGACCACGCCCGCGATGCCACGGGGAGTACCTGGACCGTTCCGGTGGCCCAGCTCTCGCGTTTCACGCTCAGCGTGATCGACGGCCTCGTCCTGCGCTGGCTGGTCGACAACGACAGCGACAGCGTACGCACTCAACTCGATCTGCTCGCCGCGGCGCTGGCGGGGCACGCGGAATAGCCTGTTCAGGCGGGCCGGCCCGGACGCTGCACATGGGTGGCCGAACCGTCCCGCCACCACGGCACGGTGACCGTCCGATCAACCGCGCCCGTCAGCCGGATACACAGTTCGTCGTGCAGGATCAGGGGCCCGTTCTGCGCGGGTAGATCGAACAGCCGGCGCAGCACCACACCCAGCGGCTCGCGTGCCCAATCGGTTTCGTGTCCCCGGCCGACGACCTCCGCGTCGACCTGTTCGGAGACCAACGGCAGATCCAGCAGCAGCGCCAGGTCGGCGGCGGTCGCCGGATCGGCGGCCACGAGCCGGTCCGCGGGCACCGCGAGACCGAACCACGGCCGGTCCAGCACCAGGGCGTCGCCGGCATCGATCACCGCTCCGGACAGGGCCCGGACGCGATCGGGCGGGTCGAGCGTGCCGAGCTCCAGCCGCGGCACCGCGGCGCCGAGCCGGGCATGGACCAGCGCGACCACCTCGGGCGCGGGGGTCTTCTCGCTGTCGGCCAGCGCCGCCAGCAGCGCTTCGACGAGATCGCGATCCAAGGTCGCGGGGTCGGCCAGGCAGCCGCGCAGTGCGTCGAGGTCGGCCGCGGACAGGCCGGTGATCGGCAGTTCCGGCAGTAGTCCGGCGAATTCGGTATCCGCCGGATGCCGATAGCCACCCAACGCGATGCTGTCGATCCGGGCATAGTGGCGCAACCACCACGCCGTATACCCGTCCCGGTCACCGAGCAGCGGCCGGGTCCGTTCGGCGGTGAGCAACCGCCACAGCGCCTCCGGCCACGCCGCGTCATCCACCAGATCCAGATCACGCACGGCGACCAGTTCCGCGGGATCTTCGGCGAGCCCGGACCACCAGGTCTCCTCGTCGTCGAGGTGATGGTCGGGACCGGTGGGGTCGGTTTCGGCGACCACCCCGAAATCCCATCCCACACCGATCGCCCGCAGCGCGTCGGCACCGTACTCGGCGACCGTCTCCCGCGCGACGACCCCGAACGGCGAGTCCGGGACCAGAATTTCGATCAAGGGCGCATCGGGGAGCAGTAGTTCGTCGGCCGGACGCACACCACCGGAACTGTCGGGAAGTTCGAGCATGCCGAGCCAGTCCGGCAACTCGGCCGGATCGGCCGCCGCGGCCAAGCGGAGCACCGCCTCGATGGTCTCCGGATCGTCGGGGTGCTCGGTCAATTCCGCCTGTAGGGCGGGATCCGACAGCAGATCCGCGATCCGCGCCCGCTGCGCACCGAGACGCGCCAGCAGCGGATGCGACGCGTCCGGATGCACCAGCCGCGCCCAGTGCACCGGAACCGCCGCGGGCAACGCCGTGAGTTCGTCGTCCAGCACCACCGTCCGCGGTCCCGTCACCGTCCGTCCGTCGGCGAGCGGCACCGCCAGGGCGCCGAGTTCCTCCACTGTCAGCGGGTCGGTGACGAACGGTTCCAGCGCGGAGTAGAGAGCGAACCACCAGGCGGGCGGCCGTTCCAGTCCGGCGGACAGCTCCGCCAGCCGCGCCGGACCGAGCCGGTGCACCTGCAGCGCCGCGAGTGCCTCGGCGTAGCGGGCGCCGGACAGTTCCGGGACCACCAGTGGATCGAGCACACCACCCAGCAACTCGGCCAGTTCGGGGGTGAGATCGGGAAATACGCTCGCCCGCGCGGGTACGGCCACCCGGTCGTCCGCGTCGCCGTTCCGGGGGGCCTCGTCGAGTCCGGCATCCGCGGGCGCGGCGACCACCGGTAGCCAGCTACCGGTCCGCAGCTCACGCAGGATCGCCTCGCGTAAGAGCCCGTCGGTCTCGCTGCGCGCGAATCCCGGAGCCGGGACCAGCACGAGCCGGTGCCGCCGGGGCAGCGCGCGGGCGAAATCGGCGTACCCGGCGGCGAGTTCGGCCGAATGATTGCCCGGCAGCACGCGCCGCCGGTCGGGTTGCATCGGGATATCGGCGATGAGTACCGCGGGCAGGGACAACTCTTCGTCCGAACGGGTCGGTGCCCGCAGCACGTCGGGCGCGGCGGGCACCGGGACCCCGTCGCGTAACGGCAGTAGCCAGCGCGCCCGCGCGGTCCGGAACTCCCACCACACCCGTTCGGACCCGGAACCGCCGATCCGCAACTCGCGCACTCCGGCGAACGGCGCATCGCGGGTCTCGGCGCGCACCACCTCCTCGCCGATCCGGATCTCGCGCAGCGCCGGCAACTCCAGCAGCAGGTCCGCTGCCTCGGCCCGCATGGACTCCAGCAATGCGACCGGGTCGATCCCGGCACGCAGCGACAGGACGATCTCGGTCTCCGCGCCGACGGCCGGGTCGGCGGCCACCGGCCACGCGAGGCGCAGCACCGGCGGCGCCGGCACGTCCCCATCACCCGGCGCCGAAATGCCGGACGCGCGCAATGCCTCACGGGTCGACTCCCGGGAGAAGCGCAGCGATCCACTGGTGGAGCGGAATTCCAGTTCGTCGGAAACCGTCAGCACCGCGGCGAAACCGACACCGAATCGCCCGGTCTCCCCGCCGCTCCCCGATTTCCCCGATGCCCGCAGGGCCGTCAGCGCGTGCACTCCGGCGATATCCAGCGGCGCGCCGGTATTGGCGATCGAGAGGGTCCGGCCCGTGCACCGTACGGCGATCCGGCCCGGCGCCCCCGCTTTCACCGCCGCGTCCGCCGCGTTCTGCGCCAACTCCGTCAGCAGGCGATCGCGGTAACCGGCGCGCACCAGGTCCGCCTCGGTAGCGGCGTCCTCGCGCAGCCGGGTCGGGGAATCGCGCCAGGCAGCCAGCACCGCGGCACGCAGATCGGCGGTGCCGAAGGGATCCGCGGTTCCGGCATCTGTTCCCACGGGCCCGAAGGTATTGCCCACCGCACCGGTCTCACTCACGCGAGCCAGCGTACGTGCCCGAGCGCAGCGGGCTTACCGTGCACAGCCGGGGCAGCGGCCGGCTGGTCAGTGGTCGACCGGTCCGTGGGCCGAGTCGCCGGTCTCCGACGTGGTCTGCTCGCCGGTCTCCCGCCCGGCGGCCGGTACACCGGTCCGGTCTGTGGCGGCGGTTTCCGGTTCCACGGCCGGTTCGGAACCGGACTCCATCGCCGATTCGGTGCCCGAATCGACAACCGGTTCGGCGGCCTCGGCGGCCGGTGGGGGGCCGGACTCGACAACCGGCTCAGCGGCCGATTCGGCAGCCGGTCCGGTGCTCGAATCGGTGATCGGTTCCGCGGCTGCTTCGGTACTCGAATCGCCGGCCGGACCGGGTTCGCTCGTGGCGACCGGACCGGCGGTGGCCTGCGCGGCCGGGTCGTCACCGGCCGGGCTCACGGCCTCGGTAGCGGTCCGGGATTCGGGTGCTGCCGCCTCCGGCCCCGCCCCGCTCACCGGCGGAGCGGCCACGACCGCGTGTCCCGGCACCACCGTGTTCGCCGCGACGTCGGCCTCGGCGGCCGCCTCACTCCCGGATCCGGTCTCCGGCGACTTCGGCGGTACGGCGACCACTTCGATGGCGGCGTCGTCGTAGGCCTGATAGATCGGTGACCCGGCGCCCGTCGGCAGCTGGGTGTCCGAATGCGCGCCGCAGCCGTAGCCCATGTGGACCACATGGCCGTCGGCGCCCATGGCGTTCGCGCAGACGCCGAAACAGGCGCGCAGCGCACCGGCCAGCGGCATATAGAAACCACAGGTCTCGCAGGAGCCGGGTGCTGCCTTGGCCATCTCGGTATCGGGGCCGTACTCGGCGTACCAGCGTTCGGCCGCCTCGGCCCGGCCCTCCCGGCTGAGCACCTGTTTACGGCCCAGACCCACCTCGGGGGCCGTCTCGTCGACCTCGGGGTCGCCGGTAGCGGTATAGCCGGGGACCAGCCGTGGGTCGTCGGCGGGCGGGGCCAGCAAGTCGCCGGGCGCCAGGTCGCCGGGCCGGACGCGCTGGTCCCACGGCACGAACTCCGGCGCGATCAACGCGTCGGGGCCGGGCAGCAGCGCGGACTCGCTCACGGTCACCCGGTCGGTGCCGGGCGCGGCGGCCACCACCACCGCCCACTGCCAGCCGTGGTAGCCGGGCAGTGTGGCCTCGAAACGGTGCGTCGCCGAACATTCGTCCTCGGCCCGGACTCCCAGATGCGCTCCGACCCCGGTCGGTTCCAGGTCCACGAGCGCACTACGAGCCAGGTCGACGGACCCTGCCAGGATCGTCCGCACCTCGGTGTCCGAAACAGATACTGCGCTCACGGTCTACATTTTGCCGTATGAAGCGCACTCGGCGAACCTGGGTCGGTGCCGTGCTGGTCTGCCTGCTCGCCACGGCCGCCTGCCGGAACACCGACGACGCGGTACCGCGCCTGGACATCGAGGTGCTGGCGACCCATCGGCACGACCTGGGCGCGTTCACACAGGGGCTGGAGATCGACGGCGAGGTGCTGTACGAGAGCACCGGGATGGTCGGGTTCTCCGGGGTGCGGACAACCGATCGCGCGACCGGCGCCGAACTCGCCCGCGTCCCTCTCCCGCCGCCTTTCTTCGGCGAGGGGATCACCCTGGCCGGCGACACGCTGTGGCAGCTCACCTGGAAAGAAGGGGTCGCCTTCGCTCGCGACCCGCGGACGCTGGCCGAGAAACGTCAGGTGCGCTACGAGGGCGAGGGCTGGGGCCTGTGCGCCCGCGACGGGCAGTTGGTCATGAGCGACGGATCAGCCGGGCTCACGTTCCGCGATCCGGTGTCCTTCGCGCGGACCGGATCGGTGCGACTGACCACGCACACCGACGCCCGCCTGAACGAACTCGAATGCGCCGAGGACGGTTCGGTCTACGCCAACTCCTGGCCCACCGACGAAATTCTGCGGATCGATCCGGAAACCGGGCGTGTCCTGGCGATCGTCGATGCCGCCGGTTTGCTGCCACCCGCCGAACGCGCGCAGACCGACGTGCTCAACGGAATCGCCCAGATTCCGGGCACCGACCGCTTCCTGCTCACCGGAAAGTACTGGCCCACGGTGTTCGAGGTCCGTTTCGTGCCGGCCTGACGGCGCGACACATCTCACTTTCGGGCCGCTGTGAGCAGGGCGGAGTTTGCCGGGCGCCGCGGTGGGCCAGAATTGATGATGTGCCCACTTCCCGCGAGCCCTCCGGTTCCGATCGCGGTCAGTGGCCCGCCGGCGAGTCTCCGCCACCCCAGCGGCATCCAGGTTTCGACCGCTACCCCCCGCCGAACGTGCCACACCGCAATCGGGAGCCCGACCCCGGCAACCGTCGTCCTACCCCGCCGCCGACCCGCCCGCTGCCCGCTGCCGGGTCCGGCGCGCGGCCGGACGACCATTCGTCCCGGTCGGCGCAGAGTGGTCACCGGAACCCGCCGGTGGAGTCCGGGGACCGTGCGCCGGGGCGAGGGGGTCGCTTCGCTCGCATACTCGGCTCGCTGAGCGGGTCACGCGGGTCGGCGGAACCGCCCGATCCACCGGTGCGGCCGGGGACTGCGGAACCGGGCCCCGGCCGGCGGGCCGAGGAGCCGAACGGCGCGCCGCTCCCGCCCGGGAACAGCCGGCGGCCCGCCGGCGAGCGGGAACGGCCGATCCCGGGTGCTCCCGTCGCGGGCAGCTCCGCTCCGCGGGCCGGTGGTGCCGGACCGGCGGCCGATGCTTCCCTGTCGGGGTCGACCTCGCGCTTCCGACCGGGCCCACCCATGGATCACCGCACCCCCGGGGGCTCGGCTTCCCCGGCCGGCCCCGGGGCCCAGCGTGATCCGGGTGGGTCCGGTGCCGCCGGACGACGCCCGCCACCCACCGCGGGCCGCTCCGAGCCCGCGGACCGGCCGGGCCCCGGGGCCGACGCGTGGGACCGCACCGAACCGAACGGCGTGCGCGACAGGCGCACCGCCGCGCATGCCGGCGGTGCGGAGGAACCGCCCGCGACCAAGGAGTACCCGAGCGCGGAAGCCGCCACGGACTACGACGCCGAAGGCCGGCGTGTCCCCCGCAAACTCACCGTCACCCGGGTGGCGGCGATGCGCG
The DNA here is from genome assembly GCF_001613445.1 of Nocardia grenadensis NBRC 108939. Taxonomy (GTDB): domain Bacteria; phylum Actinomycetota; class Actinomycetes; order Mycobacteriales; family Mycobacteriaceae; genus Nocardia; species Nocardia grenadensis. Next base: position 197,588 of record NZ_BDCJ01000006.1, on the reverse strand, counting down.
GCCGCGAGATCACCGAGAAAGGTATCGCCACCTTCCGGCGGGCGGCCGAGGCCGACGGCGCGGACAAATCCGGATTGACCGCGCTCACCTACGCCACGATGGCGAACTTCGCACTGGACGCCGCCATCGCGGTCGCGCTCGCCAACACCCTGTTCTTCGCCAGTGCGACCGCGGAGAGTAAAACGAAGGTCGCGCTGTATCTGCTGATCACGATCGCCCCGTTCGCGGTCATCGCGCCGCTCATCGGGCCCGCGCTGGACCGCTTGCAGCGCGGCCGGCGACTGGCCCTGGCGAGTTCGTTCGCCGCGCGCGCGGTCGTGGCGGTGGTGCTGATCTTCAGTTTCGACAGCTGGGTGCTGTACCCGCTGGCGCTGTGCATGATGGTGCTCAGCAAATCGTTCGCGGTACTCAAGAGCGCGGTGACACCCAGAGTGCTGCCGCCCGATATCGATCTGGTGCGCACGAACTCCCGGCTGACCGTATTCGGCCTGGTCGGCGGCACCCTGGGTGCCGGCGGCGTCGCCGCGGCCGTCGCGGCGATCGCGGGCTCGACCGGTGCGTTGATCCTGGCCACCGGTATCGCCGTCGGCGGGGCCTATCTGAGCTGGAAGATCCCGCGCTGGGTGGAGATCACCGAGGGGGAAGTGCCGACCACGCTCGGCTACCACGCCCGCGCCGGGGACACCGAGACCTACGGCGCCGCCGCCGACGACCCGGTACCGGCCCGCAAACGCCGTCAGCCGCTGGGGCGCGCCGTCGTCACCGGGCTGTGGGGTAACGGCAGTATCCGCGTGCTCACCGGATTCCTGACCTTCTACGTCGCGTTCGTGGCCAAGGCGACCGAACACCGGCCGGTACAGCAAGCCGCGATGCTCGGCCTGGTCGGCGCGGCGGCCGCCGTCGGTAATTTCGCGGGTAACGCCGCCGGGGCCCGGCTCCGGCTCGGCCGGCCTTCGCTGATCGTGGTGAACTGCACCATCGGCTGCGCAGCCGTCGCCGTGCTCGCCGTGGTGATGGACAACCTGTTCGGCGCGGCGGTGGCCGCCTTGATCGCCGCCGGGGCGAGCGCCCTGGCCAAGGTGTCGCTCGATGCCGCCATCCAGGACGATCTACCGCCCGAGTCGATCGCCTCCGGATTCGGCCGGTCCGAAACCGTCCTGCAGCTCAGCTGGGTGATCGGCGGCGCCGGCGGAGTCCTGCTGCCGACCGATTACTGGAAGGGTTTCGCGGTGGTCAGTGCGGTACTGGTCGGGGGCCTCGTCCAGACTGTGCTGAGCTACCGCGGGTTCAGTCTGCTGCCCGGTCTCGGCGGTCGCCGACCGCTGCACGCCGAGCAGGAATTCCCGCACTACGACCCCCCACGAGGAGAAGCCGCCCGGTGAGTACGAACAAAGTCCGCACGACCCTCGCGCCGGCCCTGACCGGGATCCTGTTGCTGGTGGCCGCGACCGCCGGCGTGGTCTGGCTGCTGGCCCGGAACGTCGAGCCGAAGGACCCGGAACTCACCGCCTACGCGCACGGCACCACGGTGACGGTGCCGCCGTTCCGCTACTGCACGGTGCGGATGGAGGACTGCCGGCAGGGCGAAACCGTCTATCTCGACGTGCCGGCCGGTAACCCCCTGCAGATCTCGCTGCCGGACGCTCTCGTGGAGAGCCCGTGGGAACTGCTGCCGCTGTACGCCCGCGAGAACGGGGAGATCGTCGAGCGGCCCAGTTCCTACCGGGACCATCCGGCGAATACTCGCGCCCTGACCGTTGCCTCCCGGCCGGAACCGGAGCTGGAGCTGATCGGTGTGGAGTTGCAGGTGATGATCATCGCGATCGATGAGGCCGGCAACGAATTCCCCATCCCACACGCGGTGTGGTCGATCAAAACGGACTGAGACGACAGTGGGCCGGCCGGATGATCCGGCCGGCCCACTACGGCGTCGTGCGCGTCGGGTCAGCGGTCGAGTTCCCGCGCGACCGCGCGCACCACCTCCGAGATCCGCTGCGCGGTCTTGCGATCCGGGTAGCGACCCTTGCGCAGGTCGGGCTGCACCTTCGCCTCGAGCAGCGTGATCATGTCCTCGACCATGCCGTGCAGTTCGTCGGGGCTGTGTTTCCGCGCTATCGGCTCCTTGCGGGCGCCGCGCTCCTGGTTCTGCCGGACCGACGGGGGCGCCTCCACCAGTTTCAGGCTCAGCGCCTGCGGCCCGCGCCGCCCGGCCGCCATCCCGAACTCGACCCGCTGACCGGGCTTGAGCGTCTCGACGCCCTGGGGCAGCGCGGACGAGCGGACATAGACGTCCTCACCCTCGTCCTGGGAAAGGAAGCCGAAGCCCTTTTCCACGTCGTACCACTTCACCTTGCCGGTCGGCACTGCGCTCACCCGTTCGTCTGTTCGGCGCCCGGCCCACCGGGCCCGGGCACGCTCGTCTGCTGAAACCCGCTGTTGGCAGGTCTTTTCCCCTACTCGAAAAACGCGCCCCGCAAGCAGCAGGACGCGAGATCGTTTCGAGTCTACCCCGGTGGGTACAGCCCCAGCACATCAGTTTTACGGTCGAGCGGTGACGAATCCTGCCGATCCGCGGCCTTCCGGCCCCCCGTCCGGGCGCACCCCCGGCAACTGGCTACTTCAGCTCGCGCTGGGTCTTTTCGCCCTCGGACTGTTGTCGGTGGTGGCGATCTTCCTCACCCCGATCCTCACCGACGGCGAGCCGGGGCTCTGGTTGTACCTGGGCGCCATGCTGGCTCCCGTCGGCTTTGTCGTGGCGTTGATCTTCGCACTGCGCTCCGGTCGCCGATCCAGGTGACAACTGTCGAATACCCGGCTCATCGAATTCCCAAGCCTGATGTGATGATAATCACATAACGGCACGATAACGGGGCAGCGTGTCTCCCGGCGGATACCTCATGCAGTCCCACTAGCTGCGGAGAGTCGCTGGCGGGCGGTTGTGACCGCTCCGCAACCCATCCGCACACGCCGGTTACCAAATAGTGATTTTTCGGCCGGAACGTCGTACCGTCTACCCCAGCCGGGCACATCCGGCCCACCGGCCCGCCGCACCGAACCTCGCCCCGCGGGTACCGGACCCCAACGGAAACCAAGAGGGGCGAGGGCGGGACGGGCACCCTCTCAGCCTGGACCCGAGCGAATACCTCGCAGGTGCGTACGAGAGGAAGACGAACCCGAATGAGTGGACGCCACCGCAAGCCCACCAATACCGGTCGCACTGTGGCCAAGGTTGCCGTCACCGGCGCCATGATCAGCGGTGCGGGTGTAGCCCTCGCCGGTACAGCCAGCGCGGCACCCGACTCCGACTGGGATCGACTCGCGCAGTGTGAAGCCGGCGGCAACTGGGCCATCAACACCGGCAACGGCTATCACGGCGGACTGCAGTTCTCGCAGAGCACCTGGCAGGCCAACGGCGGCGGAGATTACGCGCCGACCGCCAACCAGGCCAGCCGCGAACAGCAGATCGCTGTCGCCGAGAATGTGCTCGCCTCGCAGGGCTGGGGCGCTTGGCCCTCCTGCTCCTCCTCGCTGGGCCTGTCCAGCGGCGCGACCCCGCGCGAAACCCCGGCCGACACTCCGGCCGTGCAGACCGAAACCCCGGGCAGCCAGGCCGCGCCGGGCACCCAGGCCCAGGCTCCGGCCCAGGCACCCACGCAGACCCAGGAGGTCTACACCGCCGTGGATCGTGCGCTCGCCGCCGTTCAGGCGCAGGGTGTTCAGGTCCCGCAGCCCGCACTGGATCTGTTCGAAGCCGTCAAGGCCGGCACCCCGCAGCTCGACCCGGGCCTGCTCAATGTCTTCGAGGCCAACAAGGGCCTGCTGCCCTCCTGACCGGGCACCTCTACTACGAAAGAACCCCGCTCCACCATCAGGTGACGCGGGGTTCTTTCGTTCGTCCGCTCAGCGGTTGATCACTGTGTGCGGGTGCAGGTACGGCAGCTGGTCGGCAGCCACCGGGAACTCGGTGTCCTCGCCGAAGGGCGAGAGATTACCGGAGCGGGACGACGACAGCTCGGTGACCGCGTGCTCACCGTCGGCCACCTCGGGCCAGCCGTTGTCGATATAGGGTTTCTTCGATTTGTTCACCACCCTCTCATTCTGGCATGGCCTCGCCGCGGTACCGCATGTCAACCGCCTCGGCGACACCCGACGCGGGCTCGGGACCGGCCCGCCGGACCGAGCCGCGTGAGTCGCCGGGCCACGCCCCACCGAACCCGCGGCGCCCGGCTAGTCTGGACCGGATGACCGGCCAAGACTCGTTCACCGCCTGGCTCGGCGCCCGATCCGACGCACAGCTGGTGGCACTGCTGGAACGTCGGCCCGATCTCGCGGTCCCGTTGCCGGCCTCCCTGGCGGTGCTCGCCGCCCGCGCCGAACAGCGCGCTTCGGTACTGCGCGCGGCCGACGATCTCGGCACCGTGCCCTTCGCGGTCGTGGAAATGCTGGCCCTGCATACCGCGGGCGCCGGTGAACCGATGACCCGCACCGAACTCAAACGCGCGCTGCGTGCCCGCGCCAAGGCCGCGACGGTGGACGCGGCCGTCACCGAACTGGCCGACCGGGCGCTGCTCTGGTTCGAAGGCGACCGCATCCGTCTCGTACCCGCCGTCGCCGAGGCGCTGCCGTGGCCGTTGGGCAGCGGCGTGGAGACCGCCCCGGCGCCGTCCGAATCGGAGATAGCCGCCGCGCTCACCGATCTTCCCGAGGCCGAACGCGCGCTGTTGGACAAACTCGCCGAGACCGGACCACGCGGACGTACCCGGGATGCCGCCCCGGACGCGCCCGCCGACCGGCCCGTCCCCCGGCTGCTGGCCGCCCGGCTGCTCCGCCGGATCGACGACGAGACGGTGGAGCTACCGGCCGCCGTGGGCCAGCTGCTGCGCGGCGAACCGGTCACCGACCCGTACCGGCTCGCCGAACCCGGGCCCCGGGCGATCCCGCACCCACCGAGCGAAGTCGACGGCGTCGGTGCGGGCGAGGTCGGCGAGCTGCTGCGGCACTGCGCCGCGATCTTGGAAGTGCTGGGTCAGCTGCCCGCGCCGGCACTGCGCGCGGGCGGTCTCGGCGTACGAGAACTGCGCCGGATAGCCAAGGCCGCCGGTATCGATGAGACCCGGGCGGGCCTGCTGGTGGAACTGCTGGCCGCGGCGAAACTGATCGAGAAAGGTTTCCCCGACCCGCCGCCGGAGGCCGATGCCGACGATTTCTGGGCGCCGACCCCGGCCGCGGATTCCTGGCTGGAGGCGCCGTCGGCCCGCCGCTGGGTCCCGCTCGTGCATGCCTGGCTGGAGCTGGACCGCTATCCATGGATGATCGGCCTGCGCGATGCCGCGGACAAACCGCTGGCCGCGCTCGCACACGAACTCCGGGTGCCGTACGCCGTGCGGGACCGGCGGATCGTGCTCGAAGCACTCGCCGAGCAACCACCCGGCACCGAACTCGAACCTGCCGGACTCGCCCGGCTGCTGGCCTGGCGTACCCCGCGGCGCCGTCGGCATTTCCGCCGCGAAGTGGTGGACAACACCCTGTACGAGGCCGCCGGGCTCGGTGTGGTGGGCCGGGGTGCGCTCACCGGAGCGGGCCGGATGCTGCTGACCGATAGCCTCGCGGCCGCCGAAGCCGCCCTGGAGGCCGCCCTCCCCGAGCCGGTGGACCATGTGCTGGTCCAGGCCGATCTGACGGTGGTGGCTCCCGGACCCCTGACCGCCGATCTTCAGCGCCGGATCGAATTGGTCGCCGATGTGGAGTCGGCCGGGGCGGCCACCGTCTACCGGATCGGGGAGTCCACCCTGCGCCGCGCGCTCGACGCCGGTCTGACCGCCGCCGAGCTGCACAGCCTGTTCGGCCGGCATTCCCGGACTCCGGTTCCACAAACCCTCACCTATCTGATCGACGATGTGGCGCGGCGGCACGGCCGGTTGCGGGCCGGGATGGCGCAGTCGTTCGTGCGCAGCGAGGACCCGGCCCTGCTGGCGCAGGTCCTGGCCTCCCCGGTGGCCGAGACCCTGGCCCTGCGTGGGATCGCGCCGACGGTGGCGATATCGCAGGCGCCGCTGGGTGAACTGTTCGAAGAACTGCGCCGGGCGGGCTTCGCACCCGCGGGCGAGGACGCCTCCGGCGCGATCGTGGACCTGCGTCAACGCGGTGCGCGGATCGGTGTGCGGCCGCTGGCCCGGCAACCGTATCGGCCGGCCCCGCCGACATCCGATCAGCTGGAACTGCTGGTCACCGAGCTACGCGCCGGGGAGCGTGCCGCGACCGCCACCTCCGGGCAGGTGGTACGCAGTGACGGGACCCGCACCAGCACGGCCGCCGCCCTGGCCCTGCTCCAGCTGGCCGCGCGGGTGCGGCGGCAGGTGCATATCGGCTATGTCGACGCCAAGGGCACCGCGATCCAGCGGGTCGTCGAGCCGGTGCGGGTCGGTAATGGGCAGTTGGACGCGCTGGACCCGGTCACCGGCACGGTCCGGCAGTTCACCCTGCACCGGATCTCGTCGGTGGCGCTGCTCGAATAACCGTGCCGCCGCGGTGCTCAGCCGCGTAGCGATCCCGGGTAGAGGTACTGCTCGGGCGGCGGCGTGGTACCGCGCAGCCAGGCGTCGAAGAAACCGGTGAGATCGGTCGGCGATTTCGACTGGACGAAGGTACGGAAGTCCCGCATCGAGGCATTGCCGTAGGCGTGGAAGGTCACGAATTCACGCAGAGCCGCGAAAAAGACCTCGTCTCCCAGCTGTTTCCGCAAGGCGTGCAAGAACAGCGGCCCTCGGTAATACACCGAGGTGAACATTTTCTCCGGGCCGGGATCCTCCAGTGGAACGGCCCAGAATTTCGGCTCCGCCAGCATCTCCCGGATCGTCTTGCGGTATTCGGCGTCCACATCGGCGCCTTCGGTCCGCTCTGGCCACAGATAGTCGGCGGTATAGCTGGCGATGCATTCGTTGAGGCAGATATCGGACCAGCTGTGCACCGACACCGAATCGCCCCACCACTGGTGGGCGGTCTCGTGCACCACGGTGTTCAGGTCCGCCCAGGCCGCGTAGGTGGGCCGGGTCTGGGTTTCCAGGGAGAACGGAATATCGGCGGACAGGAAGATACCGCCGCCGGCGTCGAACGGGTACGGGCCGTACAGGCCTTCGATGAAATCGAGCACCTGCGGCAGCTTTTCCTCATACTGCCGCAAACCCTCGGCGCCCGGCGCGAAAGCGCTGAGCAACGGCATACCGTTCGCGCGGCGCCGCTCCAGGTAGTCGAAACGGTCGATGGCGACAGTGGTGAGATAGCCGATCACCGGATGCCGCTGCTCCCAGCTCACCGTACGGAATCCGTCGCGCACCTCGTCGCGCACCCGAACCCCGCCCGACACCACCTCCCATCCCTCGGGAACGGTCGTGTGCAGTGTGAAGGTCGCCTTGTCCCGGGGGGAATCGTTGAGCGGATACCAGCTGCTCGCCGAATGTGGTTGTCCTGCGGCGAAGACGCCACCGGTGGGTGCGTAGGTCCAGCCCTCGCCGCGGGTATCCGGGGCGGTACCCGCGTACTCGACGGTGACGGTGAAGGGCAGCCCGGGCAGCAGCGGCAGGGCCGGGTGCACCACCAGCTCGTGCGCTTCCTGCCGTTCGAAGCCGGCCGGTGCGTTGTTCACCCGCACGGCGCGCACCGGGGGGCCGCTGTAATCCAGATTGAACGCGGTCAGCGGTTGGGTGGCGGCCGCGTCGATCCGGGTGGATCCGGTGAGCCGGTGATCGGCCGGATCGTAGCCGAGGGTCACGTCGTAGTGCGCGACGTCGTAACCGCCGTTACCGTCCTGTGGAAAGTAGGGGTCACCCAGGCCGTCCGATCCCGCCAGTGACGCGGACGGCGCCTGTGCCGCGGCCGGAACCGGCGCCGGGCTCGCCAGCACAACCACCCCGGCGATCAGCCAGCGGCCGAGCCTCATACGTTTCCACCTTCCGTGATCGAATCGTGCTTCCCGGGTGATCTCGTCCGACGACGTTAGTCGCATTCGGTCTCGGATTCCGGTACCCCGGAAAACGCGGCGCGCGAGCGTTTCCCGACGCCGGATCCACTACACGTCCGGCGGTATCCGGGCCGGATCAGGCGCCGAGCCCCTCCGGCAGCTGAGCCGGGTCGAGCAGCAACCGCTTCGCCGCACTGCGATGGACCTCGTCGGCGCGGGCGAGATTGTCGGTGAGCAGCCGCCATTCGTTCTCGGCGATGGCCGCGCGGGCCCGCTCGATCACCGCGGTATCGGCGGTACCCCAGGCGATCGGCATCGTCTCGACCGGGATCCAGCGCTCGCCGATCGATCGGGTGGTCCGGTCGCCGCGCACCGCGACGGCCGGAACGCGTTCCCCCTCGACTACCCGATGTCCGGGCAGACGGCGCACCTTCTTGGTGACCAGCGCGTATCGCTGCTCGCCGGAATCGCGGCGAGCCAGATTGACCAGGGCGAGCAGCACCGCGCCGCGGGCCTGGATGCGCGAGACCACCGCCGGCACCAGTTCGCCCTCGGCGTAGAGGCGGTCGATTCCGGCCCGGCGCGGCGCCCACAGCGCCACCCACAGCGCCGTCGCCGCGCTCAGGGCGCAGGCCAGGGCCAGCGGATAGGACCAGGGATGCCCCAGCCACACCAGAGAGGTGGTGGCAGCCGTCGCGGCGACGGCGGCGAGCACCGCGGACAGCCGCACCCGGCGGCGTTCGGCGACTACTTCATTGACCGCGTGGGCGTGCCGGCGGTCCACCGCGAATTCGATGCGTCGCACGTCGCCATTCCTAACACAATTCGTCGAGTTCGGAATGCCCTTATTGTTCGCCGGGTCCGATGGCGGGCCCCAGCAGATCGTCGGCATCCGTTATGCGATAGGCATAACCCTGCTCGGCGAGGAAACGTTGCCGATGCGCGGCATAATCCGCGTCCAGAGTGTCGCGGGCCACCACCGAATAGAAATGGGCCTGACCGCCGTCCTGTTTGGGCCGCAACAACCGGCCCAGCCGCTGGGCTTCTTCCTGGCGCGACCCGAAGGTGCCGGAGACCTGCACCGCCACCGACGCCTCCGGCAGGTCGATGGAGAAGTTCGCGACCTTACTGACCACCAGCACCGGGATCTCGCCGCGGCGGAAGGCGTCGAACAGGGCCTCACGCTCCTTGTTCTTCGTCGACCCCTGGATCACCGGTGCGTCCAGGGCGGCGCCCAGTTCTTCCAGCTGGTCCAGATACGCCCCGATGACCAGGGTGGGCGCCCCGCGATGCCGGTCCAGGATGGATTCCACCACCGCGATCTTGGTGTGCGCGGTGGAACAGAGCTTGTAGCGCTCTTCGGGCTCGGCGGTCGCGTAGGTCATCCGCTCGGCATCGGTCAGCGTGACTCTGACCTCGATACATTCGGCCGGGGCGATCCAGCCCTGGGCCTCGATATCCTTCCACGGCGCGTCATAGCGTTTGGGGCCGATCAGCGAGAAGACATCGCCCTCCCGGCCGTCCTCCCGGACCAGAGTCGCGGTAAGACCGAGCCGCCGCCGCGACTGCAGATCTGCCGTCATCCGGAAAACCGGAGCGGGCAGCAGGTGCACCTCGTCGTAGATCACCAGGCCCCAGTCCCGGCTGTCGAAAAGTTCCAGGTGCTTGTACTCACCCTTCGATTTACGGGTGATCACCTGGTAGGTGGCAATGGTGACCGGCCGGACCTCCTTGCGCTCCCCGGAATACTCACCGATCTCCTCGTCGGTGAGCGAGGTACGCGCGAGCAACTCCCGCCGCCACTGGCGGCCGGCGACGGTATTGGTCACCAGGATGAGGGTGGTGGCCTTGGCACGCGCCATCGCGGCCGCACCCACCATCGTCTTGCCCGCCCCGCACGGCAGCACCACCACCCCGGACCCGCCGGCCCAGAAGGAATCGGCGGCCATCTCCTGATAGTCGCGCAACTGCCAGCTCGCGCCGTGGAAGTCCAGGTCGATCGGATGGGCCTCGCCGTCGACATAGCCGGCCAGGTCCTCGGCGGGCCAGCCGATCTTGAGCAACTGCTGTTTGATGTGCCCGCGCTCGGACGGGTGCACCACCACCGTGTCCTCGTCGATGCGCTCGCCGAGCATGGGAGCGATCTTCTTGTGCCGCAGCACCTCGGCGAGTACCGCGCGGTCCAGGCTGACCAGCGTCAATCCGTGTGCCGGATGTTTCACCAGCTGCAATCGCCCGTAACGGGCCATCGTCTCGACGATATCGACCAGCAGCGGCTGGGGCACCGGGAACCGGGAATGCCCGACCAGCGCGTCCACCACCTGCTCCGCGTCGTGCCCGGCGGCCCGCGCGTTCCACAGGGCCAGCGGAGTCACCCGGTAGGTGTGCACATGTTCGGGCGCCCGCTCCAGCTCGGCGAACGGGGCGATCGCCTGGCGCGCCACATCCGCGAGTTCGTGATCGACTTCCAGCAACACTGTTTTATCGCTCTGCACGATCAGCGGCCCGTCTGCCACGGACACCTCCTCACCTCGGCTCCGACCCATTGTCCCCGAAACCACCGACAGGGGCGCCGGCGCGGGGCGACCGGCCGGGTCGACGCCCCGTCCGGCCCGCCGATCCGGCTGCGACAGCCGACCTGAAGGGACCCGGGAGGCGAGTTGCCTCAGCTATCGCTCTTCAACGTGTCACCGACCGCGAACCGGCTCGGCTCGACCTCGTGGACCACGACGCGGACCGTCCCGATCGGCGCCTCCAAGGTCTCGGCGACGGTTCTGGCCACCTCACGAATGCAATTCTCGACTTTCTCCGCGGCCCGGCCCTCGACGAGGGTGATCTGAACTATCGGCACGGGGTTCTCCTTCGAACGATCATGGTCGGCGGTCTCGAATCCGGTGACCGAGCTCCTCGGACAACGCCCGCGCGGCGCTCGTGAGCGCGTCGACCACAGCGTCGGCCGGCGGATCCGGCAGATAGTGGATGGAAGCGATCACCGCCAAGGTGCAGACCAGGTCGCCGCCGTGCGCGAACACCGGCGCCGCGACGGCATTTACTCCGCGGAACGTCTCCTCCGGGGCGGATGCCCAACCCTGCCGGCGGGCGTTCGCCACCTGTGCGCGGAACTGCGCCGGATCCAGGATCGTACTCGGCGTGCGATATTCGGGTGCGAGGCGCGACCAGGTGCGCACCTGGTCGGCGGAACCGAACGCCAGGGCCACCTTCCCCTGCGCGACGCTGTTGTAGCCGAATTGCGTCCCCGGGCTCAAGATCACATCGATCGGCGACCCGCCGGGTATGACCTCGGTGACCGTGACGCCGTGGTCGGTGAGTTGCGAGAGCACGATCGTCTGGCCGATCTCGTCACGCAACCGGGTCATGACGGGGCGCGCGAGAGTGAGTATCTCGGCCCGCTTGCCGATGCGCTGCCCGAGCAGCAGCAGACGCCACCCCGGTTCGTAGGCGCGCGTTGCCGAATCCTGGGAGAGGAAACCCGAGTCCCGGAGGCTGCCGAGGTGCCGGTGGATACGGGCTTTGGGTAGACCCAACGCGGCGGCCAGTGCCGTCACCCCCCACGGCTCGCTGCGTTCGAGCACTTTCTCCAGGATCAGCAGTGGAAGAAGGGTCGGCGTCGGCTGGGCGTCCGACGCGGGAACGGCCGGCGCGCGGGGCCCGGTCGCCGGCGGCTCGGGCAGCGCGTCTTCGTTCGCGTTGTCAGGCAACGATCACCCTTTCCATGAGGACTCGGTACTTCTGGGTGTTGATCTTCTCGTTGTCTTCGGGATGGACAAAACGAATCGAGCTCGCGCCTTTGTTCTGTTTGGGCAGCAGGAAGCATCGGACGAAGACGGTGGGACCCTTCTCGGTGGTCGGCGCGAAAACCGGGACAACTCCTTTCTCCGCCCAGGCCGAACCCGGGCCGTGCACCTGCGTCGTGCCCTCGGTCTCGATGGTGATCTCGCCCGACAGGGTGATGCGAACCCCGGGGCCCTGGTGCAGATGGGTCAGGGCGGTACCTCCGGGCGGAAAGGTCACGGTGTCGCACCGCATGAGCCAGGTGTAGCGCTCGTCGATATCGAGGCTCGCGGCCAGCTTCAGCGCGCTGGATGCCTGGGGGGCCGAACGCAGCGTGTGCGCTGTCTCGTCGGAGTCCGCGCCGGCCAGTTCCCATCGCCAGATCGTGGAGTCGACCTCGGTGGCGTGCAGCGCCAGTTCGTCCTCGGCGACGAGGGCGGAGCCTTCGGACAGGTACCGGGTGCAGTCGTCGGAGTGGATATCGAGTCCGCCGGATACGACGTAGATCGAGCGGTTTCCGCGAGGCAGGTAGACCGGCTTGGTGCCGGCGGGCAGGTGGTCCTCGAATAGGAACATCGTGTGTGGCATGGCGGAACCCTTTCGCGAAATCCAAGCTTCGTATCGCTCATCGATACGCTTGTACCAATGGTCGCAACAGTACCGGACTTCGTGTTACCGTCGCCACGCCGACGTCACGACAGCCTGAATTCGAGTCTCGCTGATCGATACATGTGGCGCGGTTGCGTTCTCAGAAGGAGATGACCGTGACAGGACCAGCCCCGGAAGCGCGGTGGTACCGCGGAGCCACCAAAGATCAGTGGCGCGCTTTCTGGAGTGCCTACCTCGGATGGGTGCTCGACATCATGGACCTCGTCATCTTCTCGATGGTCCTGACCTACGTGATCTCGGATTTCGGAAGCGACCGGGACACAGCGGGCATGATCGCGTCCTTCACGCTGCTGGCATCCGCGTTCGGCGGCATGATCTTCGGCTATATCGCCGATCGTTTCGGCCGGACCAAGGCCATGGTCGCCAGCATTCTCTGTTATTCGATCGGGACGATGCTCTGCGGCTTCTCGACCGGTATGGGAACGCTCATGGCCGCGCGGGTCATCGTCGGACTCGGTGTCGGCGGGGAATGGGGTGCGGGGACCGCCCTCGTCTCCGAGACCTGGCCCGCGCGCCATCGGGGCAAGGTCCTCGCCTGGGTGCAGAGTGCGTTCGCCACCGGGTACGGGCTCGCGGCATTGATCGCGTTCCTCGTCGTACCCACGCTCGGGTGGCGGTGGGCGTTCTTCATCGGTGTCTTCCCCGCGGTGCTGGCCATCTGGGTGCGGCGGGAGACCAAGGAATCGAAGATCTGGCTCGAGGCGGGCACCCGACTCGGCGCTCTCGCCTCGCTGCGGCAGCTGTTCACGCAGCAACCCAGAGCGGTCGCGGTCTGCCTCTCGTTCACCGCCGCCGCCATGTGCGGGTACTGGGGACTTTTCACCTGGATCCCGAATTACCTCGCCTCACCGGTCGAGGAAGGCGGGCGCGGGATGAACATGCTGTCGTCGACCACCTGGATCATCGTCATGCAGATCGGGGCCGCGGCCGGATTCATCTCCTTCGGCTACGTCGCCGACCGGATCGGCCGCCGGAACGCCTTCATCGTCTACTTCGGCGCGGCCGTGATCTGCATACCGATCTTCCTCACGCTGACCGCTCCCGCCGTCGTTTTCGCTTTCGGCCCGGTGATGGCGTTGTTCGGCACGGGTTTCTACTCCGGATTCGGTCCCACCTTCGCGGAACTCTTCCCCACCGAGATCAGAGCCTTCGCGCAGGGGTTCATCTACAACGCGGGCCGCGCCGCCAGCGCACTGGCCCCGGCCATGGTCGGATTCATGGCGCATTCGGCCGGAGTCGGCGCCGCGATGATGGGTACAGCCCTGTTCTACCTACTCGCCGCCGCGATCGTCTTCTTCTTCCTGCCCGAGACCCGAGGGCGTGAACTGGAGACCGGGAACCTCGGGCCATCCGACGACCTCGCCCGCTGACCACAGCCCGACGCGGGATAGCCCGAGGCCGGGATCACCGCAGGAAAGGAACTCTTCTCCGCATGAATACAGACAGCACCGGGTGGAATGTCGAGACCGCCGCCGAAGTCCTGCTCCGCGCCGAGCGGACCAGGACCGACCGTAAGCCGGTCACCGAGGACTGGCCCGGTCTCGACGTGGCGACCGCGTACCGGGTGCAGGATGCGTTGATCGCCCGCAAGGTGGCGGCCGGCGAGAAGATCGTCGGGGTGAAACTCGGGCTGACCTCACAGGCCAAGCAGCAGCGGATGGGGATCAGCTCGCCGCTGACCGCATGGTTGACCGACGCGATGGTGCTCGAGGCCGGTACGCCGATTCCTACCGGGGAGCTCATCCACCCCCGGGTGGAGCCGGAGATCGTCTTCGTGCTCGGCGAACGACTCGAAGGTCCCGGGGTCACCGCCGCCACCGCGATGGCCGCCGTCGGGTCCGTCTTCGCGGGCCTGGAAGTGATCGACAGCCGATTCACCGATTTCCGCTTCACCCTGCCCGATGTCCTCGCCGACAACGCGTCCTCGGCTCGATTCGTCATCGGCGGGGTCGAGCGGAGCCCGGCCGACCTCGATCTCGCACTCGAGGAATGTGTGCTGCGCGTGGACGGCACTGTGGTCGATTCGGCGACGGGTGCGGCCGTTCAGGGCCATCCGGCCCAGGCGCTCGCGCTCGCCGCGAACGCGCTCGCCGAACGCGGACTGGCGCTCGAAGCCGGATGGATCGTGCTGACCGGCGGGATGACCGATGCCGTCCCCGTCGAGTCCAGTACGCAGATCGCCGCCGAATTCACCCATCTCGGAACGGTGAACGTGACCGGAGCCTGACCCGCGGCACTGTCTTGCACAACCACTTGGTGCGAACTGGACCGAGACACCGCCCGACCGGCAAACCAGTATTGAACCCATGATCGAACTCGCGGCGGCGGCCGGGGTGGCGGTGGCCGCGCTCGGCCTGGTGCTCACCCCCGGCCCGAACATGATGTACCTGGTCTCCCGCACTATTTCGCAGGGCCGGCGCGCCGGAATGATCTCGCTGACCGGGGTCGCCGCCGGTTTCGGCGTCTACCTGACTGCCGCCGCGACCGGGATCACCGCGGTGTTCGCCCTGGTCCCGGCGCTGTACACCGCGTTGAAGGCGGCCGGGGCCGCCTACCTGCTGTGGTTGGCCTGGCAGGCGATCCGGCCGGGCGCGGTCTCGGTTTTCACCCCCGAACCACTCCCCCGGGATCCCGGCCGCAAGCTCTTCACCATGGGGCTGGTGACCAATCTGCTGAACCCGAAGATCGCCGTCATGTACCTGGCGCTGATCCCGCAGTTCGTATCGCCCGGGGCGGGCCCGGTATGGGCCCAGAGTCTGTGCCTCGGTGCGGTGCAGATCAGCGTCGCGCTGGTGGTGAACGCACTCATCGTGTGCACCGCCGGCACCGTCGCGGGGTTCTTGAGCGGACGGCCGCTGTGGTTACGCGTCCAGCGGTTCGTGATGGGTTCGGTGCTGGGGGCGATGGCAGCCCTGCTGCTCACCGACCGGACCCGTCCGGCGCCGGCCTGAACGGTCGAGTCAGCGCAACCGGACCCCGCGCAGTTTCGCCGGATCGGCGTGGTCGTAGGCACTCTGGATCACACCGTCCACCACGGTGAATCCCATGACCCGCGACGGGAATCCCGGATAGTCGCCGTCGCCCGGACGAGCATGGAACAGCACGCCGAGCTGGCCGTTGACCCGGACGAACTCCATATCCTCGGCCCCGAGACCGGCGCCCGGCCGGTCCAGCCCGTAGCGGCGGATGAGGCCGAGGAACAGCCGGGCGACCTTGTCCGGTCCCAGGATCACATTGCGCGCGGTCCGGGTGGTGCCGCCGGAATCGCCGATCATCTTCGCGTCGGGGTGCAGCACTGCCGCGACCGCACGGGCATCACCGGTTTCGAGTGCCACCAGGAGTTTCTGCACGGCGGCCTCGTGCTCGGTGTCGGCGGCGACCGGCGGGGTCTGTTCGCGTACGACCTTGCGCGCCCGGGCGGCCAGCTGGCGGGTCGCGTCCGGGGTGATGTCGAGGATGTTCGCGATTTCGGCGTAGGGCACCTGCAGACCTTCGTGCAGGACGAAGGCCACGCGTTGCGGCGGCGTGAGCTGATCGAGCACCACCAGCGCGGCCAGCCGGAACTCCTGGCGCAGCACCACCGCGGCGAGCGGATCCGGCCCCGGCACACCGGTCAGCGGACTCACCACCGGTTCGGGAAGCCACTGCCCCACATAACTTTCCCGGCGCACCGCGGCGCTGCGCAACCGGTCCAGGCAGAGCCGGGAGACCACGGTCGTCAACCAGGCGCGCAGATCCTCGATCTCCGACTGCGAGGTGCCGGCCAGCCGCAACCAACTCTCCTGCACCGCGTCCTCGGCATCGGCCACACTGCCGGTCAGCCGGTAGGCCACCGCCAGCAGATGTCCGCGATGGGACTCGAAGAGGTCGGCGAGAAGTGTGGCTACCACCGCGGGAATTCTACGGAGCCCCGCCGCCCGGCCGAGTAACGCCCCGGCGCGCCGGCCCGAGAAATCGGATGCCGGAGACCTTCGCCGGCTGCCACCATCGACGGGTGAAGGAGCGCACACTGACCGACGGGACCGTCTGGCTGAGCCGGCCGGTGGAGTCCGATATCGAGTCGATTGTCGAATGCTGCCAGGACCCGGCGATCGCCGAATGGGTGACCGTCCCGGTGCCCTACGCCCACGCCGACGCCGAGCACTTCGTCCGCACCAGGTCGGCGGAGAGCTGGGCCGATGGCAGTCCGTGCTGGGCGATCCGGCTCGGCGAGCACGGCCGCCTCATCGGGACCGTGGGCCTGGGTGTGCGGCCGCCGGACAGCGGCTCCGCCGAGATCGGTTACTGGCTCGCCGCCGAGTACCGACGCCAGGGCCTGATATCGCGGGCGCTCACGCTGGCGTGCGATTTCGGCTTCGACCCGGACGGGATGGGCCTGGCCCGTATCCATTGGCGGGCTTTCGTCGGTAATCACGCATCCGCCGCCGCGGTCCGCGCCCAGGGCTTCCGTTACGAGGGCCTGGCACGGCTCGGCAGCGTGTTACGTGGGAGTCGTCGCGACCATTGGATGGCCGCCCGGCTGAACACCGATCCGCCCGGTCCGGCGGACGGCTGGCCGGCCGGGGTCTGATCCGGCCGTCGGGTGGTCGCTGCCGGAGACGCACGGTCGCCGGCCCGGCCGCTCGCGCCGCGGACTCCCGGTCCGTACGGCGCAGCGACCGGATCCTCAACGCCGGCGGCGCCGGGCGACGGCGTCGGCCAGCCGGTTCAGCTGGGCGGCGGTGGTGTCCCAGTCCATGCAGGCGTCGGTGATGGACTGGCCGTAGGTGAGATCGGCCGACCGGCCCAGAGTGAGGTCTTGGCGGCCCTCGACCAGGAAGCTCTCCAGCATCACCCCGACCACACCCGGTTCACCCGCGGCCAGCCGCTCGGCGATATCGGCGACGACGACGGGCTGCCGCCGGTGGTCCTTGTTGCTGTTGCCGTGGCTGGCGTCGACCACGATCCGCTGTGGCAGCTTGGACTTCTCCAGCCGCGCGCAGGCGTCGGCCACCGAGGCCGCGTCGTAGTTGGTGCCGTTGGATCCCCCGCGCAGGATCACATGGCAGTCCTCGTTGCCCGCGGTCTGGATCAGCGCGGCCCGGCCGTCGAGATCGGTACCGGGGAACACATGGCTGGCCGCGGCCGCCCGGACCCCGTCCACGGCGACCTGCACATCGCCGTCGGTCCCGTTCTTGATCCCGACCGGCATGGACAGGGCGCTGCTCAGCTGCCGGTGCACCTGGCTGGCCGCGGTACGGGCGCCGATCGCGCCGTAGGAGACCAGATCCGAGATGTACTGCGGAGTGATGGGATCGAGGAACTCGCAGGCGACCGGCAGGCCCAGCGCGGTGATGTCGAGCAGCAGCTGACGGCCGATACCCAGCCCGGTGTTGACATCGAAGCTGCCGTTGAGATGCGGATCGTTGATCAGCCCTTTCCAGCCCAGCGTGGTACGCGGCTTCTCGAAGTAGACCCGCATGATCAGGTGCAACCGATCGGAGAGTTCCGCCGACGCGGCGGCCAGCCGCCGCGCGTAATCGAGCGCGGCGACCGGGTCGTGCACCGAGCACGGCCCGACGACCACCATCAGGCGGTCGTCGACCCCGTTGAGCACCTCGACGGTGGACTTACGTCCGGCCCGCACGGTGGCGGCGTGCTCGTCGGTGATGGCGTGGACCCGGCGCACTTCGGCCGGCGAGCGCAGCGGGCTCACACTGAGGGTCCGCTGATCGTCCAGATCGGAATGGCGTGCGTCGATATCGACTGCGGTTGTCATCGTGGGTGGTGTCCTTCTCGTTCGGGCCGACCCACGGAAATATTCGCCCGTCGAGCCGGTCGTCATCCGGCTCGGGGAAACTGGTCAGCGCGCGTGGTAGCCGCAGACCGACCCACCCCGGGCCGGCTTGCTAAACCAGAAATACACGCGCTGCACGATTGGTGACGGTACCAGGCGGTTGTCCACGAGGATGGATGCGGGGCGGAATCGCATGGCGGAAAGTGATATTAGACACAATCTCGCCCCGCTGTCTATTCAGAACTGGCCGGGCTCGTAGTTCCCGCCCGGGGAGTGGGCGATGGCGTTGAGCCGGTTCCACGCGTTGATGGTGGCGACGGCGACGAGCAGCCCACCGATCTGGTCGTCGCCGTAGTGCTTGCGCACCCGCTGCCAGGTCTGCTCACTCACCCCGCCGCCGTCGGCCAGCCGGGTACCCGCTTCGGTGAGTTCGAGCGCGGCACGTTCGGCCTCGGTGAAGACGGTGGCCTCCCGCCATGCGGCGATGAGGTTGATCCGCAGTGTGGTTTCCCCGGCATGCAGAGCGTCCTTGGTGTGCATATCCAGGCACACCGCGCAGCCGTTGATCTGGCTCGCCCGGATCTTCACCAGTTCGTAGGTGGCTGCGGGCAGACCCGAGTTCTCGACCACCTTGCCGGCGGTGACCAACCTCTTGACGTAGCTCGCGGTCACCTTGTTCTCTGCGAGATTCACACGGGGTTCCATATCCGGATTCCTTTCGTTCCTGCCTTGTCACAGAGACGACGGCGCAGCGAACGCAGGCGTGACATCCCGCGGGGAGTATCGCGGACAGGTGGGCCCCTCAGGCCGAGAAGTCGAACTTCACGTCGGTCGACCGCTCTGAGAGCTCCCACAGCGAACGCGCGGTGAGCTGGTCCTTCGCCCGCTTCGAGCAACCCGACCGACCAGGGTGGCCGCGCATCCCGCCCAGGCCGGTCGGCCCGTAGTAGGCGCCCGGCTCGACCGGGGCGGTGGCGGCGAAGAGCTCCGGCAGCGCCCCCATTTCCGCGCTCTGCGCGAACACCTTGTTACCGATGTTCATCACCGAGTCGAGCACGGTCTCGGTATGCGACTGCAGTGCGGTGGCGGCGTAGCCGGGGTGGGCCGCCACCGACAGCTTCGCCGAGCCGGCCGCGGTGAGCCGGCGCTGCAACTCGAAGGCGAAGAGCAGATTGGCCAGCTTCGACTGACCGTAGGCCGACCAGCGCTTGTACGGGCGCCGCTCCCAGTTGAGATCCTCGAGGTCGATGGCCCCCGCCACGTGGGCACCGCTGGACAGGGTGACCACCCGCTCACCGATCTTGCCGAGTAGCAGGCCGGTGAGCGCGAAATGGCCGAGATGGTTGGTGCCGATCTGCATTTCGAAACCGTCGGCGGTCCGCCGCAGCGGTACCGCCATCACGCCGGCATTGTTGATCAGGACGTCCGCGCTCTCCACCCCGGCGGCGAACTCCCGGACCGAGGCCAGATCGGCCAGATCCAGCCGCCGGACCTGCGCCCGTTCACCGATCTCGGCGGCGACGGCCTCACCTTTGCCCACATTCCGGCAGGCCAGGATCACCTGGGCCCCGGCTCCGGCGAGGGCCCGCGCGGCGACCGCGCCCAGCCCGCTGTTCGCGCCGGTGATGATGACGGTTCGACCCTGCTGATCGGGGATGTCCCCGACGCCCCAACCACTCATGGGGCGAGTCTAATGCGCGACGGGGGTGTGCACCGGGCGCGACGGACCGGGTATCGCGGACCGGATCCGGATCTCTCGCGCACCGCCGGGACCTGCGCGGCAGAGACACGCTCTTTTCAAAAGATATAGGGTTGCCTAACCTATCAATGGACCGGAAACGCGCCGCACACGCTTTCGAGTCCCTTTTTCCCTATGAGGCATATCGTGACTTCCACCGCCGCCGGCACCCACCGTGACGGTTACGTTCCCTTCCCCGAGGACCTGGCCGAGACCTACCGTGCCGCCGGCTACTGGACCGGCGCCACCGTGGGGGATCTGCTCCGCGATACCGCGCGCCGCAGCCCGGAGCATCCCGCGCTGCTCGGCGACCGGCCGCTCACCTACGCCGAACTGGACGTGGAAGCCGACCGGATGGCCTACGGATTCCTGGCCCTCGGGATCGCGCCGGGCGACCGGGTGATCGTCCAACTGCTCAACACCCCCGAGTTCGTGATCGCGCTGTTCGGATTGTTGCGCGCCGGCATCATTCCGGTACTCACCTTGCCCGCGCACCGCCGGTCCGAGATCGAGCATCTGGCCGGTCTTTCCGGCGCGGTCGCGTATCTGGTCGCCGACCGGCAGGGTGATTTCGACTACCGGCAACTGGCCGCCACCCTGCTGACCACCGTCGAATCGTTGCGGCACGTCCTGGTCGCCGGTGCGGCCGGCGAATTCACCGCACTGATGTCCATCGCGCGGGACACCGGATCGCTGCCCGCGGTCGACCCAGCCGATATCGCGCTCATGCTTGTCTCCGGCGGTACCACCGGGCTCCCGAAACTCATCGCCCGCACCCATGACGACTACGTCTACAACGCCACCGCGAGCGCGGCCGTCTGCGAACTCGACGACCGGGACGTCTATCTGGCCGCCCTGCCCGCCGCGCACAATTTCCCGCTGGCCTGCCCGGGCATCCTGGGCACGGTGGCGACCGGGGGCGCGCTGGCCTTCGTCACCGACCCGAGCCCGGAGAGTGCCTTCGCGGCGATCGAACGCCATCGGGTCACCGTCACCGCCGTGGTGCCGCCGCTGGCGCAATTGTGGTCGGCCGCGGTGGAATGGGAGGAGGCCGATATCTCCTCCCTGCGGTTGCTGCAGGTCGGGGGCGCGAAACTGGCCGAAGTGAACGCCCGCGAAGTGGCGCCCGCGCTACGGGTGACCCTGCAACAGGTCTTCGGCATGGCCGAGGGGCTGCTGAACTTCACCAGGCTCGACGACGATCCGGATATCGTCTGCACCACTCAGGGCCGTCCGCTGTGCCCGGCGGACGAGATCAGGGTGGTCGACGAGGACGGTGTGGACGTCGCACCGGGCGCGGAGGGTGAACTGCTCACCCGCGGCCCGTACACGCTACGCGGCTACTACCGCGCCCCCGAACACAATGCCCGCGCCTTCACTCCCGACGGCTACTACCGCAGCGGCGATCTGGTGCGGCAGTTGCCCAGTGGCCATCTGATGGTGTCGGGCCGGATCAAGGATGTGATCAACCGGGGCGGGGAGAACGTCTCCTGCGACGAACTCGAGGAGCATCTGCTCGCCCACCCCGCTGTCCGGCACGCGGCCGCGGTCGGCCTGCCAGATCCCGGTCTCGGCGAAAAGGTCTGCGCGGTACTGGTCGTCACCGGCGATATGCCGACCCTGGCCGAGATCAAGGAGTTCCTCACCGAGCGGGGCCTGGCGACCTACAAACTCCCGGACGTCGCGCGCCGCGCGGACGCCCTGCCGCTGACCGCGGTGGGCAAGATCGACAAGAAGACGCTGCGCGCCCAAGTGTAGGCGAGAAGACGGGCCGGGCCGGGCCGTCTTCGTACCGGCCGAGGTGCCCTACGCCTTCACCACGTAGGGCGCCACGCTGCCCAGCTTCTCGCAGGTCTCCTCGAATTCCCGATCGGGCCGCGACTGCGCGACCACGCCCGCTCCCGCGCGCAGCCACGCGCCCGCACCGGTCTGGTACACCGCCCGCAGCACCAGCGCCGCCTCCAACGCGCCGGTGGGCGAAACCATCAGCACCGCACCGGAGTACAGACCACGCGGCCGGTCGTGCCGGAAGACCGAATCGACCCCCGGCCGCTTCGGAATGCCCGAGGCGGTCACCGAAGGGAAGATCGCGTCCAGCGCGTCCCAGGCCGTACGGCCGGCCGCGAGGCGCCCCCGGACGGTGGAGGCCAGATGCTGCACGCTGCCGCGCTCGCGCACCGCCATGAAATCCGAGACCGAGGTGGTGCCGGGTTCGGCGACCGTACCGATCTCGGCGAAGCAGGTCTGTACGGAGAGGGCATGTTCGACGATCTCCTTCGGATCGGAGATCAGCTCCGCGCGCGCGGCACTGTCCATCTCGGCCCCGAGCCCGAAGGCGCGGGTGCCGGCGAGCGGTTCGGTACTGACCGTCCGGTCGTCGTCCACCGAGAGCACCAGTTCCGGGCTGAATCCGGCCGCCTGCAACCCGCCCAGATTCAGCAGGAAGGACCGGGCGGGGGTGTTGTGCGCCCGGCCGAGCCGGTAGGTGGCCGGGATATCCACCGCGAACGGTAGCTCGACCTTCCGCGAGAGGATGACCTTCTGGTACCGCCCGGCCTCGATCTC
Organism: Nocardia grenadensis NBRC 108939; assembly: GCF_001613445.1. Classification (GTDB taxonomy): domain Bacteria; phylum Actinomycetota; class Actinomycetes; order Mycobacteriales; family Mycobacteriaceae; genus Nocardia; species Nocardia grenadensis. Next base: position 175,091 of record NZ_BDCJ01000006.1, on the reverse strand, counting down.
CGCCACGGCCGCGGCGACGCGCTCGCGGTAGCCGGAGGTATCCACCCGGATATCGACCGGATGGGGTTGCGGGAGCGCGGTATCCCGGGAACTCGCGACGGTATCGGCGAGTGTCGCGGCCTCGGCCGGATCGGCTCCGGTGATCCACACCGCCCCGGCGGTGTCGATTCGGACCTCCACGCGCGGGATCATCAGATGGGCCAGGGCAATGCCGGGGCGCAGATATCCGGTGGCGCCCAGCGACCACGCGCAGAATTCGAACCCGATCCACCCGTAGGCATTGCGGCCGGTCATCGGCAGTTCGGCGAGCACGCTGTGCATCAGCGCGGCCGGGCTGCCGGACCAGCCGCGGACCGTGGTCTCGCCGGCCCAGGTGATCCGGAGTTCGCCGGCGTCGAGTTCGACGGTGCCGATCGGATCCGCGGCGAAGACCCATTCCCCGCCGCGCTCGTAGACCATATGGTCGCCGGAGTGGTTCTCGGCCGCCAGGCGCGCCATCGCTGCCGCCGGGTCGGTCACATACTCGGCACGTAAACGTTCGTCAGTGGTCGACAACGATCCTCCAAGGCTAACCGACCCGAAATCGAAAGTAAGGTTAGCATTACCTCTTCTTGTTGGGAGGTTTCGGAAACGACCGGAAACGAGCCAAACAACCCCAACGGCGCGAGAGCCGTCCATAGTGGTTGGCAAGGAGTATTTTCGAGCCGACGACCGATCGGGCTTCGCCGATCCGGTCATACGGCCCCATCCGGGCCGGGGCCGACCGCCCCCCTCCGAGCAGAGGATCCACACCATGATCGAGCACCGCAGTGGAGCTCCGGCACTCTCCGATCTGCCATTGGAATCGGTGGTCGCGCTGGTGGATTCGGCATCGGGTACCGAACGGGAACTGATCGGTCGCTGGATCGCCGACGGCGGCCTGACCGCCGAACTGGGCGTACGCGCCCCGGTCACCCAGCTCGATCTGGACGCCGGTGCCGTCGCCGACCGGCTCACCGGCCGCGCCGACGATCCACTGGTGGTCCCGGTCCGGGTGCTGTGGCTACCGCCCGAACGCGACGGCGTCCGGCGGGTGACCTTCGGTGATCTCGCCCAGCTCACCAACCCGCGCCGCCCGAACCGGCTCGCCCAGCGGCGGCTGGTCGAACGATCCCCCGACCGGCACCTCGTGCTCACCGGCAGCCCGGCCCGGCTGAGCGAACTGCGGGCCAACAATCCCGAGGCCACCGCCCTGCACTACGCCGGCACCGCGGACCCGTTCGCCCGCGCGGTGGTACGTGCCGCGGTCGTCGCGCTCGAACGCGCGGAACGCGGCGTGATCGGTGACCGGTACAAGGTGCCCCGCCTGGTCACCGAGGAGATCCTGGACTCGCCGGAATTCCTGCGCCGGCTCGAATCGATCGCCGACGAGATCGGGGCCGCGCCACAGGAGGTGCACCGGCGCGCCGAGAAAGCACTGAACGAACTGGTCGCGGCGCAGAGCCGCACGGTCTCGGATCTGTTCACCCAGGCCATGCGCCCGGTCCACGCGTCGACCTGGAAGGTGGACTGCGACGAATCCGGGCTCACCGCCCTGCGTGACCTCAACCGGCGCTACCCGCTGATCTTCCTCCCCTCCCACCGGTCCTATGTGGACGCCTTCGTCCTGGGCGATGTGCTGGCCCGCAACGATTTCCCGCCCAACCACGTGGTGGGCGGCGCGAACCTCCGGTTCTGGCCCATGGGCCCGATCGCCCGGCGTACCGGAACGATCTTCATCCGGCGCAGTTTCGGGGGCGACACGGTGTATCAGGCGGTGGTCGAGGAGTACTTCGGCTATCTGATGGCGCGGCGGTTCAACCTGGAGTGGTACTTCGAGGGCGGCCGTACCCGCACCGGAAAGCTGCGCCCACCCCGCTACGGCCTGCTCAACTATCTCGCCGCGGCCGTGCGCCAGGACCGGATCGCCGACGCACTGCTGGTCCCGGTGTCGATCACCTACGAACGGCTCAACGAACTCGGCGCCATCGCCGACGAGCAGATGGGCGGTCGTAAGAAACCCGAGGGCCTGGCCTGGCTGGCCCGCTACGTCCGCAACCAGCAGCATTCGGCCGGGCACGTCTACGTCCGCTTCGGGGCCCCGCTTTCGGCCCGCGAACGTCTCGCCGCGCACGGCGACCCGCTGATCGCGCCCCCTGTCACCATCCCGCTGCACCCGGCCGACGCCAACGGCCGGGCCTGGACCGAACCCGGCGAGCCACCCGACGAAATCGGCGAAAAGGAACGCCTGGCGGTACAGCGGCTGGCGTTCGATGTCGCCGTGGGCATCAACTCGGTCACCCCGATCACCGTCAACGCCCTGGTCACGCTGGTCTTACTGGGCGTCCACCAGCGGGCACTGACCCGGACCGAGGTGTGCGAGGTACTCGCCCCGGTACTGGACTACATCGAACAGCGGAACCTGCCCTGCGGCGAGATCGCGAAACTGCGCGACGAGCAGAGCCTGGCGGTGGTCCTCGAGCAGTTATCGCTCGCGAAGGTGGTCACCGTCTACCGCGGGGGTGTCGAGCCGGTGTACTCCATCGAAGCGGGTGCCCACCTCGAAGCCGCGTTCTACCGCAACAGCGCGGTGCATTGGTTCGTCGATCGGGCCATTGTCGAGCTGGCGATCCTGGCCGCGGTCGACGCCGCGCCCGACGATCCGGCCGGCGATGCCGTCGGACCGGACGCCGACGCCCTGGACGTCGGCTGGGACGAGGCCTACCGGCTGCGGGATCTGCTGAAATTCGAGTTCTTCTTCCCGGACCGGACCGAGTTCGCCGAGCGGATGACCGCGGAGGTACTGCTCATCGACCCGCGCTGGCGGTCGCGGTCACGTGACACTCTCGGCAGCGAGATCCTGGCCGCGCTCACCGGCACCGGCTTCATGATGGCCCACCGGGTACTGCGCTCGTTCTTCGACGCGCAGCTGGTGGTGGCCGAACGGCTGGCCGCCCGGGACCCGGCCGCGCCGATCGACCGCAAGGAGTTCGTCGAGGAATGCGTCTCGGTCGGCAGGCAGATGCTGTTGCAGCAACGGCTGCACAGTACGGAGTCGGTGTCCACCGAGCTGTTCGGCAGTGCGCTGAAACTGGCCGCCAATCGCGGGCTGCTCGAACCCGCGGACCCGGAATCGGCGGAATCGGTGGCCGAACTGGCCACTCGGCGTGCCGAGTTCGCCGAGCGGTTGCGCACCATCGGCTTCCGGATCTCCCGGGCCGCCACCCTCGACCCCTCCAATCTCCCGGCCGGGCGGATCCGGTGAGCACCCGGGAAGCGGGCACCGGGCGCACCGGCGAGAATCCCGCGCCGTCCGGGATAGACGCCGTGGTGGCCACCATCCGTTCCGGCCCCCGCGGCGCCGAGGTCGGCGCTGTCTTCGATCTGACGGCCGTAGCCGAACTCGGGTCCGCGCCCGTGCCGCGGTGGCGCGGGCCGGACCGTGAAGTGCTGGAAACGCTGTTCGACCAGTTGCGGCACAGCGGCGAGAACGCGGCGGGCGAGATGCTCGAGCGCGCTGTGCGGGCCGCGGCCGGACGGACACCGGAAGAGCTCACCGCGCTGGGCGAACGCCTGTTCAAACGGGGCTGGTACGACCGGTTACGCCCCGAGCCGCTGCGCTTGGTGCAGGAACATATCGCGGCCGGGCACACCGTGGTGTTGACCGGGGACGCGGCGGAATTCCAGTTACTCCCGGCGGCCGCCGCGCTCGGTATCCCACGGGTGCTCGGCAGCCGGGCGGCGGTGTCGGAGGGCCGGCTGACCGGGCTCATCCACGGCGAAGTGCGTTACGGCCCCGAGAAGGCCGAGGCGGTGGCGGAATTCGCGGCCGCCCACGGGGTCGACCTCGCTCGTTCCTATATCTACAGCGGCAGCGCGAGCGATCTCCCGCTCCTGTCCCGCGGCGGCACGCGGATCCCGATCGCACCGGGCCCCGTACTCGCGGCCACGGCGGCCGAGTACGGCTGGGCCGCACTCGCCGTGGGCCCGCGGACCGCCCCGCGCCCGGCCGACTATCTGCGGACCGTACTCGGGCTCTTCGCCCTGCTCGGCGGGGCGCTGTACGGGGTACTGCGCAAGTCCTACACCCGCGACCGGCGGGCCATGGCCGAGGCCCTGATGAAGTACGGCACCGATTGGCCGCTGCGCCTGTGCGGGATCCGGCTCCGCGTCACCGGTGCGGAGCACGCCCGCCAACCGCGGCCCGCGGTCTTCCTGTTCAACCACCAGAGTCAGTTCGACGTGCTCATCGTGCCCGCCGTGCTCGGCGGACACGTCACCGGCGTCGGTAAGAAAGAACTCATCCGGCATCCGATCTTCGGCCCACTCATGCGGTTCGTCGGCGTCACCTTCATCGACCGGTCGAACACCGACCTCGCCAAGGCCTCGCTGGCACCGGTGGTGGATACGCTGCGCGGCGGGCTGTCCGTCGCGATCGCCCCGGAGGGCACCCGCTCGTACACCGCGCAGCCCGGCGGATTCAAGAAGGGCGCCTTCCACATGGCCCGGCAGGCGGGGGTGCCGGTGATCCCGGTGGTGATCCGCAATGCCGCCGAGGTCGGCCGGCGGGATTCGATGATCGCGCGGCCCGGTGTGGTCGAGGTGGCGATCCTGCCGCCGATCGCGGTGGACACACAGGACCCGGCCGAACTGGACGAGAAGGTCGCCGAGGTACGGCAGCGCTACCTCGACACACTCCGCGACTGGCCGCGCTGAACGGTCAGAGGGCGCGGCCGAGAAGCAGCTTCCACGGCATCAGCGCCGATTCCAGCTGCACCTTCAGGCTCATCTTGGAATCCCCGAGGGTCCGCTCCTCGAAGCGGATGGGTACCTCGGCGATACCGATGCCCTGCTTCTTGGCCCGGTAGTTCATCTCGACCTGGAAGGAGTAGCCGTTGCTGCGGATCGTGCCGACCTCGATGGCGCGCAGCGTATCGGCCTCCCACGCCTTGAAACCGGCGGTGGCGTCCTTGATCCCGAGCCACAGGATGGCATTGACGTAGAAGTTGGCCCACGCCGACAGCGCCTTGCGGTACCACTTCCATTCCGCCGCGGTGGAACCGCCGGGCACGTAGCGGGACCCGAGCACGACTCCGGTACCCGGCCGGTCCAGCTCCGCGAGCATGGCAGGGATCACCTCGGCGGGATGGGACAGGTCCGCGTCCATCTGGATCACCACATCCGCGCCCTCCTCGAGGGCTCGGGTGATACCGGCTATGTAGGCCCGGCCCAGCCCGTCCTTCTCCGTGCGGTGCAGTACCGACACGACATCGGGCAGCTCCACGGCCAGCTTGTCCGCCACCTCACCGGTGCCGTCCGGGGAGTTGTCGTCGACTACCAGTACGTGCAGGTCGGGCACGGGTAGCGCAGTCAACCGCTCCACCGCTACCGGCAGATTGTCCCGCTCGTTGTAGGTCGGCACAACAACGGTAACCCTCAAGGGTCGCCCTCCCTGCTCACCTGGTCTCGCCCGGCGGCCGGGTACAGCAGGCCGCGAGCGTCGCTACGTATTACCCGTGAACGGTAGCCCAACCGCCCACCCGGGAATGAAGCGCATCGGTGATAGGGGCGCCGAGCGGGACCATCGGTAGTTCTCGGGGCGAATCAGTCGCCCTCGCGATACGCCCGGTCCGCCGCGTCCTGGGTGGCATTGCGCTGCTGCACGATCTCTAGCGCGCGTTCGGCCGTGGCCTGGTCCGGATACGGCCCCATGCGGTCCCGGAACCAGCACTGACGCCCACGCTCGGCGCGCTGATGCTTCAAGCAGTAATACCACCGTTCGGCCATGGTCACAGCATTCCACCCGGCCGGGATCCGAAACAGCAAAAACCCCCCGATCGTGGTGATCAGGGGGTTGATTGTGGCCAGGGCCGGGATCGAACCGGCGACCTTTCGCTTTTCAGGCGAACGCTCGTACCAACTGAGCTACCTGGCCGCAGGCACCCGGAACGAATGCCATCCGATGGAAGCCGGATTGCTCCGGCATCCATTGGCGACCCTGACGGGACTCGAACCCGCGACCTCCGCCGTGACAGGGCGGCGCGCTAACCAACTGCGCCACAGGGCCTTGCTGTGTGCCACCTATTCGCATAGGTGGTACCCCCTACGGGATTCGAACCCGCGCTACCGCCTTGAAAGGGCGGCGTCCTAGGCCGCTAGACGAAGGGGGCTCGTCCCGGATCTCTCCGGACCGGCTTTCAACGGCTGTCCGTTGGGAGCTCGCATAGCTTATGACAGGGTGCACACAATTCCCAAATCTGCTGGTCAAGCGGACGAACCCAGCTCTTCCAGACGCGCGCTCGCCTGCCACCCCGACCGGTCGAACTCCGCCACCCACGCCGGGGTACAAGCGGCCTGGACCAAGACCTCCAGTGACTCCCGGAACCGAGTGCGCAGATCCGGCTCACCGCCGTGGGCGTCGGTCATATAGCGCTGACCGATCAGCACGCCGGCGAGGGTCCGGGTGAAGCGGTCGGGATCGGTGTCCGGGCGCAGCTGCCCCTGTTCGATCGCCGCGACCGTCAGATCACGGATGGCCGCGGAGAGCATCGGACAGCCGCCGTGGCCCTGCCGATGGAAGCCGGGATCGATGACGAGCCGGAATTCGGCCTGCACGATTATGTCGTGCTCGAGTCGCAGCGCGATCTCGTCGAAGACGCCGTGCAGAATGTCGAGCGGGCCCAGGTCCGTGCGCACGAGCCAGCGATCGATGGTGCTGCGGTATCGCTCGATCGCCGAATCGAGGACGGCCCGCGCCAGATCTTCCTTCGAATCGAAATGGAAGTACATGGCGCCCTTGGTCGCCCGCGATCCCTCCAAAATGCGGTTGAGTGAAGCCGCGGCATAGCCGCTCTTCCCGAACTCAACGGCGGCGGACCGGATAATTGCTGCCCGTGTCCGACGGGCCCGCTCTTGCTGCCGTGCCATGCTCGAAACGCCTCCGAAGCCTTGTGCAATCCGCGGGATTTACACCCGCGGAATGCTCGCGACCGTTCATCCGCCTTCGAGGAGCGGGCCCGGGCCGCGAACTTATCCTGTTGTATGTAGACCTGCGGTCGGTTTATTGACCTGTACCGAACCTTTGGTACGAAACCCAGCCCGCAGAGGAAACACACCGGCTGGTATAATTCGATGGCCCGGGTGCGCCGCAGGGGGTGCGCATCCGGGCATTCCGTTGCGCCGTTCCTGGTCCCCCATACGCCTCCCGCAGCGCCGTCCCGAGTGACACCCCGAATTCGCTGATTCGTCACGGTACTCGGAATCTCGTACCGGCATGCGGTAAACCGATACAGCGGGCTACCATTTCGCCGTCCGGATTTCACGAACCGGACACCGACGAGACCGAACGAATGGCCGAGCGAATCCTCCGGTAACGCAGGATGTTCGACCGCTCGGGCAGGTTCGGGACCGGTACTCAGCAGGCCACTCCGGCCCCTGGATTGATACCGCCCCGCTCATACGCCCCGTTCGGAGCGCAACACTCCGGAAAGCCGGTTCCCGGACCCCACATCTGCGAGAAATCTGCCTTTACCCATCCAAAGGCATTGGTATCCAACATATTTGGATCGTATCGTGCTACCCGTTGTATCAACAATGCCGCAGGTACCGTGATACCGAACTCATGGGTATGGTTTCCCGCTCACCGGGCCGCCGACCGAACGGGCCCGACCTCCCCTACGACCCCGCCGGGGCGTCCTCCGCCCGAGCCACGCCGGACCGGGCCACCGCGACCCGAGTGACGGAAAGCACCAGCATAGCCACCCGATTACGAGAAACGCGGACTCGACCAGTACACTTGCGGCCGCGCCCCTATAGCTCAGTTGGTAGAGCTACGGACTTTTAATCCGCAGGTCCCAGGTTCGAGCCCTGGTGGGGGCACCCCCCGGGCGCGCCCGGCCCACCGGTCGGGCGCCCGGCCCTTCTTCCCACCCCGGCAGCTCCCACCTGTGAGTTGGACCAGCCTCGACCCGGCCGAACTGTGACCGGAGCCGACCCGCGCCGCCTTCCCTCAGCCCACCGCTCGGGCGGTTCCACAATGGCGACGAACAGCCTGATCAGCCTCGTAACCACCGGCCGGACACCGGTCCCGCGCCGGCCGCTGTGCTATTTCCCACGGCCGCTAACGCAATCGGGACACCCGGCGATACGCCCATGACTGCGGATCCGGCCATACACTCGGGTGTGACCCCGGGCAGGGGCACCTGCGCCAACGTGCACTCTTTTGCGGTCGGATGCGTTTCGCATCACACCTACGGTGCCGTAAGGTATGGCCGCATCGGCAACGGTCTACATCAGGTGACCCCCACCAACGCACATATGAAGGGCTTGATTACATGGCAAGGGATCTGACTCAACTCGAGCTGCTCACAGAGTTGGAGCCGGTTGCCGAGCAGAACGTCAACCGGCACCTCTCCTTGGCAAAAGAGTGGCATCCGCACGACTACGTCCCCTGGGACGAGGGTCGCAACTTCGCCGCACTCGGCGGACAGGACTGGGACCCCGAGCAATCCAAGCTCGGCGAGGTCGCCAAGGCGGCCATGATCACCAACCTGCTCACCGAGGACAACCTGCCTTCCTACCACCGGGAAATCGCCGAGAACTTTTCCCAGGACGGCGCGTGGGGCACCTGGGTCGGCCGCTGGACCGCCGAGGAGAACCGGCACGGGATCGTCATGCGCGACTACCTGGTGGTGACCCGCGGCGTCGACCCGGTCGCCCTGGAGCAGGCCCGCATGGTTCATATGACCAACGGTTTCGCCTCCCCTGCCGAGGCCGATGCCGGCTTTCTGCATTCGGTGGCCTATGTGACCTTCCAGGAACTGGCCACCCGCGTCTCGCACCGTAATACCGGCAAGGTGTGCGACGACGCCATTGCCGACCGCATGCTGCAGCGCATCGCGGCCGACGAGAACCTGCACATGATCTTCTACCGCAACATGTGCGGAGCCGCCCTGGACCTGTGCCCGGATCAGGCGCTGGACGCCATCACCCTGATTCTGGAGAATTTCCAGATGCCCGGCGCCGGTATGCCGAATTTCCGGCGCAACGGTGTGCTGATGGCCAAGCATGGCATCTACGATCTGCGCCAGCACCTCGAAGAGGTCGTGCAGCCGGTGCTGAAGAAATGGAACATCTTCGGCCGTACCGACTTCACCGCGCGCGGCGAGCAGAAGCGGGAGCAGCTCGCCGATTTCCTGGACAAGCTGTCCAAGGATGTCGTGAAGTTCGAGGAACAGCGCGACCGGATGCTCGCCCGCGAGGCCGCCAAACGGGAGAAGGCCTTCGCCACGGTGAACGGCTGAGCCGTCCGCAACCGGGAACACAACGACCGAGACCGCCGGTGGCACCGGCGGTCTCGGTGTCTATATGCCCGCCTTCGGTGGGGCGGGTCGGGGCCCTGTGACACCGATTCTTCACTCCGCTGCCCAGTCGCTGCGCTCCTTCACTCTGTCGCTCCAGAACACCTCACTTCACCGGTAGGGCGCCGTCCACACCGCCCACGTCCGTGATCTGCCAACCGGAGTCCTCGTCGATCGTGACCGTATAGGTGACCGTGGACTGCGTGCCGTCCGGATTCTGGGCATTGGTCGAGGTCACGTTCACGAAGACATTCACCTTGTAGACCCCGTCCTGTTCGGACATGACCTTCGCGGTGATGGGGGTGGCGGTCGAGGTCCACTGCAGCGGTACCAGGATCTGTTCCAGTTTCGGCGCGGTGTCGTCGAACTTGCCCGCCAGCCGGGGGCTGGTGTTCTTCTTCAGTGCGGCGATCCACACATCGAGATCCTTGAAGTTCACGGTGGCCGCGCCCACCGCGTACTCGGTGGCCAGTTGCTCGGCACGACTGTCGGCCGCGGCACGCTCGTCGCGATCGGCCACTTCGCCTCGCGCGGTGAAATACAACACGGCGAAGATGGTCGCCGCCACAGCGAGCACCGCGACGACCGCGCCGCGGATCAGGCTGGAAACCTGGATGGACACCGTGCCCGGGCGGGATTCGGCCGGGGCCGGTTTCGCGGAGGTGGCGGCGGCTGCGCCCGTGCTACCGGCGCTCTCCTCCGGCTCACGGCCGGCGTCGTCGGTGTTCTCGGCCATGGATGTCGTCCTCTTTCGATTGCTCCCGATCGGGGCAGCGGCCCCGGCGGTATATCCAGCGGAAATCGGGCGGCCGGCGGGTCCGGCGTTCACGAGGCTAACGCCCGGCCGGGCCGGACCGGCAGCTACCCCGCGGGGGCGCCGCGCCGCTCACCGCCACCGCCGAAAGGGGCTCCGGCGGTGCGTGGTCACGCGGTGAGGCACCCGACAGTGACCGGGTCCGGACGCTCGAGGGAAAATAGAACATTGTGCGAACACAGCTGGAGCAGGAGACACGTCTGCGAATCGGCCCCTACCCGGTCGACCCGCCGGTCGTCCTCGCGCCGATGGCCGGCATCACCAACCTGGCCTTCCGCAAGCTCTGCCGGGAGTTCGGTAGCCCGACCGCGATCTACGTCTGCGAGATGATCACCGCCCGCGCGGTGGTGGAACGCAATGAGAAAACGCTGCACATGATGTCGTTCGACGAGGGCGAATCGCCGCGGTCGATGCAGCTCTACGGTGTGGACCCGGCCACCCTCGGGGAAGCCGTCCGGATTATCGTCGGCGAGGGCTGGGCCGATCACATCGATATGAACCTCGGCTGCCCGGTCCCCAAGGTGACCCGGCTCGGCGGCGGTGCCGCCCTGCCCTACAAGCGCAATCTGTTCGCCCGGATCGTCCGGGAGATGGTCCGGGCTGCCGAACCGGCCGGAGTGCCGGTGACCATGAAATTCCGTATCGGAATCGACGACGAGCATCAGACCTACCTCGATACCGGTCGCATCGCCGAGAGCGAAGGCGCCGCGGCGGTCGCCCTGCACGCGCGCACCGCGGCGCAGCGCTACTCCGGAACCGCCGACTGGTCGGCCATCGCGCGCCTGAAAGAGGCGGTCACCACCATCCCGGTACTCGGTAACGGCGATATCTTCGGTGCGGCCGACGCGGTGGCGATGATGGCACAGACCGGCTGCGACGGGGTCGTGGTGGGGCGTGGCTGCCTGGGCCGGCCCTGGCTGTTCGGCGAGCTCGGTGCCGCCCTCCGAGGCGAACCCGCGCCGGTGCCGCCGACCCTCGGGGAGGTCGGCGCGATCCTGACCCGCCATGCCGGTCTACTCGCCGAACACCACGGTGAAGACAAAGGCATGCGTGATCTGCGCAAACATATGGCCTGGTATTTCATGGGCTTCCCGCTGGGCGCCGAGCTGCGGCGCAGTTTCGCGACGGTGTCCTCGCTGGCCGAACTCGGTGCGCTCGTCGACCAGTTGGATCCGACCGTTGCGTTCCCTCAGGACGCCGAAGGCCCCCGGGGGCGGCAGGGTTCACCGGGTAAGGTCGCGCTTCCGCACGGCTGGCTGGACGACCCCGAGGACGGGACCGTCCCGACCGCCGCCGATGTCATGCACAGCGGCGGCTGAATACCGACAGCCGGCCGCCGACCGATTCGACACGCCGATTCGACACGCCGGAAGAATATCGTATGCGCGTGCAAACATAACTGCGGGCAACTTCCCAGCATTAACCGCTTTTCCGACCCTCTCGTAATGTCCGAGTGGCTCTCAGTGGCGAAATCGTTATCATTGCGGAATCCCGCGCAGCCTTTCGAGGATGGTTGCGGCGGCAGCGAGTTGCGGAAAAGCGAGGTTCATTGGTGGGTGACGATCGGCACGGGCGATCATCAGGGCCCGGAGGTCGCGCCCCGTGGGAGCGGTATCCCGCGGGAGAGTCCCCCGAAATGGACGGCGCGAGGGGGTCCCGTCGGCCACGGCAGCCGGAGCCGCCCGCCAACCCCGGGCCGCTGACGGTCCAGGATCTGGTCGACCGGGTGGACAGTGAGCGTACGGTCCGGCGACGTGAGGGCGATGCGCCGCGCCACGGCGCGCCCGCGGACCGCCCCGCGCGTCCAGCGGGTCACGGGCCACGACCGAATGCCGAAGAACGGCCCCGCACCGACCAACCCGGTCCCGAAGGTCCGCCCGTCGGCCGCCCGAACCGCCCGCCCGCACCACCGGTACGAGGCGGCGTCGCCACCCCGGGCCGCCCGCCCACCGGCTCGTCCCCCGCGGCCCAGCCCTCTACTGCCGGACCACGACGGCCTGGTCCTCCGCCACCCCCCGCTGCCCGGAGCCAGCCGCCCGCACCACCGCAGCGGCCCGGTCAGGATCAGCCCGGGCCGGTTCGGCCCCCCGGCCGGGCGCCCGCGGAGAAGCCCCCGGGCCCGAATGCCTCCCGTCCGGCGACCGGCAACCGGGCGGCGGTACCGCCGCCCGCCAAGCCCGCACCAGACCCGTCGAAGCGCCCGCCGACCGGACAGCGACCCGCCGCGGCACCGGTCGAGTCCGCCGATCCGACCACGGCGGTTCCGCGGCAATCCGACCCCGTTCGAGGTGGTTCGCGACCGGGTAGCGAACCGCCTCCCAAACACCCTCGGCAACCTTCCGGCACACCACGTCGCGGCAAAAGCGCGAAGGCGACCGCCGAGCCACCCGAAACGGTCACCGACATTCTCGACCCGCTCGACGAGAGCGACCCTCGGATCGGCGGCCGGACCGACACTGCCGGTTGGCCCACCTCCGGACCGGCGGCACCGGATACGGTCGGCAAACCGAGGAGGCGGCGCGCCCCCGAAAGCCGGCGCGCCAGGCGGCTACGGATCGCGGGCCGGGCCGCGGTCGCCTTCTTCTCTGTTCTCGCGCTCCTGATCACCGGGGGTGGCTGGAGCTACCTTCGTGCCGCGGGCAACAGCTTCACGCAGGTATCCGCTCTCTCCGAGAACGAGGACGATGTCATCGACGCCCAAGCCCAGCTCGGCGACGAGAACTATCTGATCGTCGGTACCGACACCAGGGCGGGCGCGAACGGCGATATCGGCGCCGGCAGTGTGGAGGACGCGGAGGGCGCTCGCGCCGACACAACGATGCTGGTGCACATCCCGAAGGATCGGTCGCGAGTGGTCGTAGTGTCCTTCCCGCGCGACCTCGATGTCACCCGGCCCGAATGCCACGGTTTCGACAACGAGAACAACAGCTACACCGAAGAGATGTACGACTCGGCGATGGGTGACAAACTCAATGCCGTGTACGCGCTGGGCGGTCCCCGCTGCCTGCTGTCCACCATCCAGCGATTGACGGGCAGCACGATCAACCACTTCATCGGTATCGACTTCGCCGGTTTCGAGCAGATGGTGGACAAGGTCAACGGGGTCGAGGTGTGTGTGAGCAAACCTCTCATCGACGACACGCTCGGCCCCATCCTCCCGGAAACGGGCCGCCATCGCATCGATGGGAAAACCGCCCTCAACTATGTCCGAGCACGGCACGTATACGGGGAAGAGCGCAGCGATTACGACCGGATCAACCGGCAGCAGAAGTTCCTCGCCTCACTGTTGCGCGGGACCCTCTCCGGCAGAGTCCTGCTGGATCCGGGCAAATTGAACGGCATCATCGGAGCATTCAAGGATGCGACCTTCGTCGACAATGTACAGCCGAACGATCTGCTCATGTTGGGACGTTCGCTACAGGACCTCGAGTCCGGTGCCGTCACTTTCCTGACCGTTCCCACGGCGGGCACGACCTCCTACGGCAACGAGATCCCCAGAACCGCGGATATCCAGGCGATCTTCCGCGCGATCCGCGACGACCAGCCGCTTCCGGGCGAGAAAACCGCGCCCGCACCGCCGCCGACCTCGGAGGCGCCGGTCCCACCGTCGCTGACCGCGGTGGACCCGAGCATCCTGTCGCTGTTGGTATCCAACGGTTCGGGCATCTCGGGTCTCGCCAATCAGACAGCCAGCCAACTGGCAAATGTCGGTTTCAATATCTACAACGCCGGTAATTACACCGAGGGCAATTCCACCGAGACCAAAGTTCGTTACTCCCCCGGCCACGAGGCCGAGGCGGCGACGGTTGCCAGCGCTGTTCCCGGGGCCACCATGGAACTCGACGAGACGCTGGACAGTATCGTCGAACTGGTCCTGGGTGAGAACTTCCAGCAGGTGGTGAACGAACCCACGCCGGTCGGCAGCCCGATCACCGATGTGCCCGCCGCGAGCGCTGCCCCGGTGGAGTTGCCCAGCGATCTCGAACATGTGAACGCCGCCGACGACCCCTGCGCCGCCTGACCCGCGGACACGGATCGACCGACCGCCGTCGACTCATAGCTGAACTCCGGGTGGTCCCGCACAGGGACCACCCGGAGTTCTTTGCGAACGTACCCGGACTCCGTCGTCCTCCGGCATCCCTACATCAGGCAGGAAATCATCGTCGTCAGAACCGCGGTAACGGCGCCAGATATGAGCACCACTGATTCACCGCCTGTTGGTGACTTGGTCAGCACCGCCAACTACTGTCTGTTTTATGCGTGTCATCTACAACGAGCAAATGGCCGACCTCGCCCACCTGTTGGGCGAGATGGCCGGTATCGCCGGTTCGGCCATGGATCGCGCCACGCAGGCTCTGCTCCAGGCCGATCTGTCGCTGGCCGAACAGGTCATCGGCGAGGGCGACCGGATCGCCGAGATGATCGCCGACGCCGAGGAGAAATCGTTCGCCCTGCTGGCCCTGCAGGCCCCGGTCGCGGGCGACCTCCGGCAGGTGGTCAGCGCGATCCAGATCGTCAACGATGTCAACCGGATGAGTACCCTGGCGCTGCATGTGGCCAAGGTGGCCCGTCGGCGGCATCCGAACCACGCCTTGCCCGAAGCGGTCAACGGCTACTTCGCCGAAATGGGCCGGATCGCGGTCAGTATGGGTAACGGCGCCCAGGAAGTGCTCGACACCCGGGATCCCGAGCGCGCGGCCCAGCTGAACCAGGACGACGAGGCGATGGACGATCTGCACCGTCACCTGTTCACCCTGCTGATGGACCGCGAATGGAAGTACGGGGTGGCCGCGGCGGTCGATGTGACGCTGCTGGGCCGCTACTACGAGCGTTTCGCCGACCACGCGGTCGAGATCGGCCGCCGGGTGATCTTCCTCGTGACCGGTGTGCTCCCGACGGACGAGGACACGGAGTCCTGACCCGAACCAGAAGGCCCGCACCGGATGGTGCGGGCCTTCTCTGTATTCGGAGCTCAACCGAAGCGGCCGGAGATGTAATCCTCGGTGGCCTTTTCGCCCGGGTTCGAGAAGATCTTCTCGGTATCGTCGATTTCGACGAGCCGGCCCGGTTTACCCTGGGCCTCGAGATTGAAGAACCCGGTCTTATCGCTCACCCGCGCCGCCTGCTGCATATTGTGGGTGACGATAACGATCGTGTATTCCTTCTTCAGCTCGGTGATCAGGTCCTCGATCGCCAGCGTGGAAATCGGGTCCAGAGCCGAGCAGGGCTCGTCCATCAGCAGCACATCCGGGGACACCGCGATGGCGCGCGCGATGCACAGACGCTGCTGCTGACCGCCGGAGAGTCCGCCACCGGGCTTGTCCAGGCGATCCTTCACCTCGGTCCACAGGTTCGCGCCGCGCAGCGAACGCTCGGCGACCTCGTCGAGTTCGCCCTTGTTGCGCACACCCTGCAGTTTGAGGCCGGCCACCACATTGTCGCGAATGGACATGGTGGGGAACGGGTTCGGCCGCTGGAACACCATGCCGATGGTGCGGCGCACGCCGACCGGGTCCACCTGCGAGGCGTAGATGTCCTCGCCGTCGAGCATCACCGCGCCCTCGACCCTGGCGTTCGGGGTCACCTCATGCATCCGGTTCAGCGACCGCAACACCGTGGATTTCCCACAACCCGACGGTCCGATGAAGGCGGTCACACTGCGCGGCAAGACGTTGAGCGAGACATCGGCGACGGCGTGGAATTTGCCGTAGAAGATGTTCAGGTCTTTGATGTCGATCCGCTTGGCCATCTGTTTTCCGTTTCCGCCCTTATCGGTTCCGCGTGAGGAGCTTGTTGACAGCCGCGGCCGCCAGGTAGAGCACCGCGATCATGAGGATCAGCGTCAGCGCGGCACCCCACACCCGCTGCCGGCCCGCGTCTTCGGCGCTCTTCAATTCCTGGAAGATCAGCAGCGGCAGCGAGGCCATATTGCCGTCGAAGATGTTCATATTGATCGCCTTGCTGTAGCCGACCAGCACCAGCACGGGCGCCGTTTCGCCCATCACGCGTGCCAGTGCGAGCAGGATCCCGGAGATCATGCCGGGCAGGGCGGTCGGGATGACGATCCGCACGATCGTCTTCCACTTCGGGATGCCGAGCGCGTAGGAGGCTTCCCGCAGCTCGTCCGGGACGAGTTTGAGCATCTCCTCGGTATTGCGAACGACCACCGGGAGCATCAGCAGTACCAGGGCCAGCGCCACGGCGAAGGAGCTCTGCGGGAAGCCCAGGGTCGCGATCCACAGCGCGAAGATGAACAGCGCCGCGACGATGGAGGGGACACCGGCGAGGATATCGACCATGAAGGTGGTCACCTTGGCGAACCGGCCGGTGCCGTATTCGATCAGATAGACCGCTGCCATGATGCCGAGCGGTACGGCGATGACCGCGGCCACCGCCGACTGCACGATGGTGCCGTAGATGGCGTGGTACACACCGCCACCGGTCTGATCCGGTAGCACGCCCTTCTGCGAGTTCTGCCACCATTCGAGCGACAGGACGACACCGATACCGTTGCTGACCACCATCCACAGCACCCAGCCCAGCGGGATGAGCGCGATGAGGAAGCACAGCGTGAAGATCCCGGTCGCCAGGTTGTTCTTGATCTTGCGAGCGGTACTCACGTCCCGGAATGCCGGCGCCTTGATCGGCTTGTCCAGGCCGATCGTCGTGGTGGTGGTGGTCATCAGCCGTTCACCTTTCCGCCCGCCGCGAGCCGGGCCAGCGCGTTGACGACGAAGGTCAGCGCGAAGAGCACGAAGCCCGCCGCGATATAGGCGCCGGTCGGCAGTGGTGCGCTGAATTCGGCGGCGGCCGAGGCGATCTTGGACGCGAAGGTGAAGCCGCCGTCCAACAGCGACCAGGTACCCGGGGTCGCCGAGATCTTCAGGATGAGCAGGACCGCGATGGTCTCACCGAGCGCCCGCCCCAGGCCGAGCATGGAACCGGCGATCACACCGCTGCGGCCGTAGGGCAGGACGGTCATCCGCACGACCTCCCATTTGGTGGCGCCGAGCGCCTGGGCCGCCTCGATATGCGCCCGCGGAGTCAGCGCGAAGACCTCGCGCGAGACCGAGGTGATGATCGGCAGGATCATCACCGCCAACACCACGCCTGCGGTGAAGATGGTCCCGCCGCCGCCGATCGAGACGTTGCCGTCGGAGAACAGGAAGAACCAGCCGAGGTTGTTGTTCAGGAACTCCTGGACCGGTTTCAGATACTCCGCCAGTACCAGCAGGCCCCACAGGCCGTACACGATCGAAGGCACCGCGGCCAGCAGATCGGTCAGCATGGAGAACGGGCGGGCGAGCCGCTTGGGTGCGTACCGGGTCAGGAACAGCGCGATCCCGACACCGATCGGCACTGCGATAACCAGCGCGAATGCGGAGCTCAACACCGTCACCATGAACAGGTCACGGATGCCGAAGCGGAGATTGTCCGCGTCACCGGTATTGAACTCCGCACTGGTGAAGAAGTTCACCTCGTCAGCCCGGAGCGAAGGCACCGCACGAATCAGTAGGAACAATGCGATCAGCGCGATGGAGGCCACGATGATCGCCGCGGCGGTGGTCGCCAGCGATTTGAACACCAACTCGGCCCGCCTGCCGTGACCGCGACTTTCACCGCCTAGTGGTGGCTTGCTCGGATGGCTCGACATCGATGCGGGGACTCCTGCCTTCGGCAGGCCCGTCGCGCTGGACGAGCCCGCGGAGGCTACCTCTGGGTTGACTGTCATATTCGCGCTATCAGGAGATGGCGTTGATCGCCGTGGTCAGCTTGGTCTTGAACTCCTCCGGGATCGGCACGTAACCGTTGTCCGCCAGACCGGCCTGGCCGTTGGTGACGGCGGAGGTCAGGAAAGCCTTGACAGCGGTCGCGGTCGCCCCGTCGGTGTACTTGGAGCACACGATCTCATAGGTCGGCAGGATGATCGGGTAGGAACCGGCCTCGGTGGGCTTGTAGAACGACGAGGTGTCGAGCACCAGGTCGTTGCCCTCGCCCTTGATCTTCACGCCGTTGATCGCCTTACCGGCGGTCTCGGAGGTCAGCTCGACCGGTTCGGGACCCGCGGAGGTGATGATCCGGGCCACGGACAGGTTCTGCGACTTGGCGAACGACCACTCGTTGTACGAGATCGAGTTCTCGGTGTTCTTCACCGCGGCCGAGGTGCCCTCGTTGCCCTGGGTGCCCTCCCCGACACCGCCGTTGAAGACCTTGCCGGCGCCCTTGCCCCACGCGCCCTCGGACGCGGAGTCCAAGTAGAGCTGCAGGTTGTCGGTGGTGCCGGACTCATCGGACCGGTAGACGACCTTGATCGGCTCGGCGGGCAGCTGCTTGCCCTCGTTGAGCGCCTTGATCTCCGGGGCGTCCCAGGTCTTGACAGTGCCGTTGAAGATCTTGGCCACGGTCGGGCCGTCGAGCGCCAGATCGGTGACGCCGTCGATGTTGTAGGTGATGGCGATCGGGCCGAACACGGTCGGCAGGTTCCACGCGGGGGAAGCGCAGCGCTCGGCGGCCGCGGCGGGCTCGCCCTTCTTCTCACTGAGCGGGGAGTCGCTACCGGCGAAATCTGTCTGGCCGCCGAGGAATTCCTTGACGCCCGCGCCGGAACCGCTCGAGGTGTAGTTGAGGGTCTGGCCGTCACAGTTGGTCTCGAAGGCGGCGGTGAAACGCTCGACGGCGTTCTTCTGCGCCGAGGAGCCGCTGGCCTTGAGGGCCTCCTTGCCGCCGCAGGTGACGTCGGAGTTGGCCTCGACTCCGGTCGAGGACGCATTGTCGTCACTACCGCAGGCGGCCAGCGGCAGGGTCACGGCCGCGATCACACCGACGAGGGCGCTGCTGCGCTTGAACTTCACTCCAGTCCTCCGGATACGTCCTACTCGCCCGGTCCCTCACCGGCCCGGGCGCGTGTCGTGGTGCGGCCGTTCGCGGGGAACTTGCACACCGGGCGACCCACTGCCGCCCAGAATCAAACTAGGGCGCGTCGGTGGACAGCTGGACCAGGGCAAGTGAACGGAAGGTGAACAGGGCGGCGCGAACACGTCCGTTATGTGTGATGTTTGCCGCGCCGTTACTCCACACATACCGGAATGCGACATTCCCACCCCTGGAGGTAAGGGGCGCACACCGCGCCGTAACCGTCCGGTTCCCGCGTCTCAGCCCGGTATCGAGTAGGCGATATCGATATGCGCCGGGGCGAAGTCCAGTCCGCGATAGGTGCGGACCGCCGGCGCATTGTCCGCCTCGGTGTACAGCAGCACCTCGCCCAAGCCCGCGTCGCGCAAATGGTGCAGGCCGATCAGGGTGAGCAGCCGGCCCAGCCCACGCCCCTGGGCGGCCGGATCGATACCGACCACGTACACCTCACCGGCCGGCGGCTCCTCGTCACGGTGGACCTTGGTCCAGTGGAACCCGAGCAACCGTTGCGGCCGCTGCGCATCGAAGGCCAGGAAGAGCCCCGCCGGATCGAACCACGGTTCGGCGCGGCGCTCCTCCAGCTCGCGGGCGGACCAGCCGCCCTGCTCAGGATGCCAATCGAACGCCGCATTGTTGACCCGCAGCAGCTCCGCGTCGTCGGCCGGGCCGCGATAGGTGCGGACCACCAGCTCGTCGGGCACCTCGACCGCCGGTAGCTCGGGGATCGCCAGCGGGCGCCGCATCTGCCAGAGCTCCCGCGCCGCCGACAGCCCCAGCCGCCGCGCCACCGCCTCCGCGGCCGGCAGTTTCCCGTGCGCCCAGATCCGGGCTCCCGGCCCGCCGGCGGCCAGCACGGCCGCCACCAGATCCCCGCCGATTCCGCGCCCCCGCCATTCCGGGGCCACCGCCGCCTCGGCCATGGCAGGGTGCTCGCCGTGCGCCGGAGTCAGACTCGCGTATCCGGCCACCTCGTCGCCCGCCACGGCCAGCAGGTGGCGGGCCGGCGATTCCCGGCGCAGGCCCAGCCGGACCTGTTCGGAAACCGGCTCGACGCCGTCGGCGGTCGCCGCGGCGTCGAACAGCGCGCTCAGCCGACCGGTCCGGGCGGCGGAGGGAAGCTCGCACCACTGCAGTGCGTACTCACCCATATCGGCCGGACTCACTGGACCGTGCCGTTGACCGGTGCCATCGAATCCTCTTCGGTCCCGTCCTTATCGCCGCCCGCCGACCGGGCATCGGGGTCGTTCTTGTTGTTCGAACGAGCGGGCCGCACCGCCTTGTACCCGACATTGCGCACGGTACCGATCAACGACTCGTACTCACTGCCCAGCTTCGCGCGCAACCGCCGAACGTGCACGTCGACGGTCCGGGTACCGCCGAAGAAGTCGTAACCCCACACCTCCTGCAGCAGCTGGGCCCGGGTGAAGACCCGGCCGGCGTGCTGGGCGAGGTACTTCAGCAGTTCGAATTCCTTGTAGGTCAGATCGAGCGGGCGCCCGCGCAGCCGCGCGGTATAGGTGCCCTCATCGATCACCAGCTCGCCGAGGGTGATCTTCCCGGAGTTCTCCGGGCCGGTCGAACCGCCGGTCCGGCCGACGAGCAGCCGGAGCCGGGCATCCAGTTCCGCGGGCCCGGTACTGGGCAGGAGAATATCGTCGAGACCCCAGTCGGCATTCACCGCGACCAGCCCGCCCTCGGTGAGCACGGCGACCACGGGGACCGACGAACCTGTGCTGCCGAGCAGCCGGCACAGTCCGCGAGCGGCCGCCAGATCCGAGCGCGCGTCCACCAGCGCGATATCGGCGGTACCCGCCTCCAGTAGCGACGCCACCTCGGTGGGCGCGGGCCGCACATTGTGCGGGAGCAGCGACAACGAGGGCAGAACCGATTCGGGGTCGGCGTCGGAGGTCAGCAGGAGCAGCTCCACAAGCACTCCTCCCATCTCGTAGCTACGCGAAAGCCAGCTTCGTCGCCGTCGCCACGTTGCTCATCCATCTGTAATCGTTGCAAGATTAGCGCGTCGAACTGTGTTTATTCGCGTCGCCTGCAGCGCCGCGGGTCGGGGGCCCGTACCCGCCACTCTCGTCCACGGGCGCGAAGCCCGTCCCGGGCGCGTCCACTAGGGTGCATGCCATGCGGAAGCTGATCATCGGACTGCTGTGCCTGGCGGGGCTGGCAGTGGTCGTCGATTTCGGTGCGGCCGCATACTCGGAATACCGCGTATCGCGTTCGCTGAAGGTCGGTGCCGACCTCAGTGCCGATCCCGAGGTCACTTTCCACGGTTTCCCGTTCCTGCGGCAGGCGCTAGACGGCCGCTACGACAATATCGAGATCAAGGCCGACAGCGTCCGGCCCGATATTCCCGGCGAGATCGGCCTGGAGGCCACGCTGCTGGGGATGAACCTCCCGCTCGGCGATCTGGTCGACGGCCGGGTGCGGAATGTGCCGGTGGAGCAGGTCGACGTCCGGATGCGGGTCGCACCCACCGAACTGGGCCGGCTGTTCGGCATCCCGGATCTGGAGGTCCATTCCCGTCCGGCGGACAAATCGGACGGCACCGGCGGTTCGGGCGGGTCGGGAATGACCACAGCGGGCGCGCTGGTACTGACCGGAACGCTGCCGTCGGCGCCGAGCGGGCAGCAGAGCGCGAGTTTCGCCGGGGAACGGGTGAGCGTCGCGGCCGATCTGCTGCTCGACGGCGATCAGGTACGGATCGTGGCCACCGGCCTGTACTCGGAGGAGATCTCGCCGGTCCCCTCCGAACCGGTCGTCGACGACGCCGACATCCCGGCGGTGCTGGCGATGTTCACCCGTACGATCGATACGAAGGAACTGCCGTTCGGTATCCGGCCCACCGAGGTGACCGCCCTGGGCGGCCATATCGTGGTCGAGGGCCGGGGTAGAGATGTGACGATCGATTTGAACAGATTGCGGCGCCCATGATCGAGATCACCATTCTGGCGGTAATGCTGCTGGCCGGGCTGGCCGTCGGCCTGTACCTGCGCCGACGCGAGGGCGCGGTGCGCTCCGCCCCGGTCACCCTGGACCGCGACACCGCCGCGCGCGACGATCTGCTCGTCGCCGCCGGTGTGACCGGGTCGGGGCCCGCGGTACTGCATTTCTCCGCCGACTGGTGCGGCCCCTGCGCGGCGGTCCGCCGGGTCGTGGCCGATGCCACCGGCGATCTGGCCGACTCCCCGCGACCGCCACGCGATATCGAGATCGATATCGACGCCGATCCGGCGCTGGCCAGGGCCCTCAATGTGCTGTCGCTTCCGACCACCTTCGTTTTCGACGCCGAGGGCCGGGAACGGTTCCGGATCTCCGGCGTCCCCAAGACCAGCGACCTGCGCAGCGCGCTCAGCCCATTGACCGCCGGTTCGGCCGCCGGCTGAGCTGTGTCTATTCGCGCCCTTCGGCGCGCGGGTCGGGGCAGAGGGAGGGAGTTTCCGGACGCGCTGCCCCGAACGGCCCAGTAGGTCCGCGGTACTGCAGGTGCTCGGTGGCCGCCGCTCCCAGAACGGCCGATACCGTCCGGTAAGGCCCCTGTCCTGGAGGGGACACCCTCCCCGTTGGCACAGCGGAGTAATTGGGTAGACTTCTTCTGTGCAAAACCACCGCGAGCTGATGCTCACCCGTCGCCGCACAGTCGACCTGTGCCGCCTCGGTGGTTGTTGCTGCCTGTGCCGCTGAGCGGTCGGGTCTACTTTCCTGACGCCGACCACGGTTCGTCCGCGCGAGCGATTCCATCCCCCGGCGAACCGGCCGAATTCCGCCGAGAAGTTCGAGCGCAGGAGCTTTGTTCATGTCCACTATCACCACCCTCGCGAATCGGGTCGATATCCGCGGTCCGCGCTTCGTGGCCTGGGTGACCACCGGCGTTCTGGTCTTGATCCTGGTACTCGCCGCGTTCGCCCCGATCGCCGCCACCGTGCTGGTCGCCGGCCAGACGCTGGTGTTCGCGCTCGGCGCCGGGCTCGGGCCGCGCCGGCACCCGTACGGCGCGATCTACGCGCGTTTCGTCGCGCCGCGCCTGGGCCCGGCCACCGAGACCGAACCGACCGCCCCGTTACGATTCGCGCAGTTGCTCGGGTTCGTGTTCGCCGCGGTGAGCCTGCTGGGCTTCCTCCTCGGCAGCACTGCCGTGGGCGCGCTCTTCGCCGGGTTCGCCCTGTTCGCGGCGTTTCTCAATGCCGCGTTCGGTATCTGCCTCGGCTGCAAGCTGTACCCGCTGGTCGCGCGGCTGCGTCCGAACACCACGTCCGAACTCCCCGCATCGAACTGAACACCGATCCGCTGTCACCACTGAAAGGGAAAACATGGCTCGCTCCGATGTCCTGGTCTCCGTCGACTGGGCCGAAGAGAACCTCGAGACCCCCGGCGTGGTCTTCGTCGAGGTCGACGAGGACACCACCGCCTACGAAGGCGGACACATCGAGGGCGCCGTACGGCTCGACTGGAAGAAGGACCTGCAGGATCCGGTCCGTCGTGATTTCGTGAACCAGGAGCAGTTCTCCGCACTGCTCTCGGAGCGCGGTATCGCAGGCGACGACGAGGTGGTCCTGTACGGCGGCAACAACAACTGGTTCGCCGCCTACGCCTACTGGTACTTCAAGCTGTACGGCCACAACAATGTCAAGCTGATCGACGGCGGCCGTAAGAAGTGGGAGCTCGACGGGCGTCCGCTGTCCAGCGACCCGGTGAGCCGCCCGGCCACCCAGTACAAGGCCGCGCAGCCGGACAACTCCATCCGCGCCTTCCGCGACGAGGTCATCGCGGCCATCGGCACCAAGAACCTGGTCGATGTGCGCTCCCCCGACGAGTTCTCGGGCAAGATCCTGGCCCCCGCGCACCTGCCGCAGGAACAGAGCCAGCGCCCCGGCCATATCCCCGGCGCGATCAACGTACCGTGGAGCAAGGCCGCCAACGAGGACGGCACCTTCCGTTCCGACGCCGAACTCGCCGAGCTCTACAATTCGGCCGGCCTGGACGGTAACAAGGAAACCATCGCCTACTGCCGTATCGGCGAGCGCTCCTCGCACACCTGGTTTGTGCTGCAGGAGCTGCTCGGACACCAGAACGTCAAGAACTACGATGGCAGCTGGACCGAATACGGCTCGCTCATCGGCGCCCCTATCGAGTTGGGAGAATAACCAGCATGTGTGCAGCACCTACCCAGGGCCAGGCCATCCCGGCCGGGGTCGATGTGGAGAAGGAAACGGTCATCACCGGCCGGGTTCTCGCCACGGACGGTGAGCCGGTGGCGGGCGCCTTCGTGCGACTGCTGGACGGCAACGGGGATTTCACCGCCGAGGTCGTCGCCTCGGGCACCGGTGACTTCCGTTTCTTCGCGGCGCCGGGCACCTGGACGCTGCGCGCCCTCTCCTCGGCGGGCAACGGCACGGCCGAGCTCAGCCCCGACGGCCCGGGCATCCACAACCTGGACGTCGCCGTCTCGAAGTAGGACGGGACCGCACGGCCCGGGATACGCCCTCTGACAGGACGTATCCCGGGCCGTTCCATTTCCACCCGGCTACGTCGCCGAACACGTCACTCCCCGCGATGCGGGGGTCGGATCCCAGGCCGGGCCCGCCCGGCTCCCCGGCGCGTGCAGCCCATCCGGCCATGGAGCGACCCGCGAGCATCTCCCGTGCGGTGCGTACCGATCACGTCGGGCAGCCGCGCGATCATTCCGTCTACCGCGAATGATGGGCATTCGTGGCCGGGGTCACGAGGGCCCCGGCCCGGCTTGCCGGAGGCGGGGCAATAGAATCGGTGTGTGGTCCTCTTCTTCGAGATTCTGCTGATCGCCGTTTCGATCCTCATCGGATGGTTCGGCCTGTACGTCTTCTACCGGCTGTTCACCGAATCATGAGCGGTCTCGCGAGCGAAGGTTCCGATCCGGCCGAGCGAGCGAGCGACAACAGCAACGGAAGGCCTCCGGCCGATACCCACGGCCAGAACGGTAACGGCCGTTCGGCCGATGCCCCGTCGTCGCTGAGCGGCGATCGGGCGGTGGCCGACGCGGCCGAACGCGCCAAGGCGACCGGCGGCCGCAATATCCCGGTGCTCCCGGACCTCCCGCTCCCCGACGATACGGCGAATCTGCGCCTCGGCCCGGACCTGCATCCGGCCATGCTGGCGCTGCTGCCGATGGTCGGCGTCTGGCGGGGTGAGGGCGAGGGCAACAATCCCGAGCGCGGGGACTATCGCTTCGGGCAGCAGATCGTGGTCTCCCACGACGGCGGCGACTATCTGAGCTGGGATTCGCGGTCCTGGTTCGTCGAATCCGACGGCAGCTACGGCGGGCCGGACCTGCGTGAGACCGGATTCTGGCGGGTCGGGGTCGACGGCAGCGACGAGGTGCTGGAACTGCTGCTCACCCACAGCACCGGCATTGTCGAACTCTTCTACGGCACCGCACTCACCCAGGCATCCTGGGAACTGGCCACCGATGTGGTGATCCGCAGCCAGAGCGGCGCGGTGGTGGGCGGCGCCAAACGGCTGTACGGGATAGTCGAGGGCGGCGATCTCGCTTATGTGGAGGAGCGTGTGGTGGCCGACGGGCCGCTGCAGCCGCGCCTGTCCGCACGACTGCAGCGCTATATCGGCTGACGCCGCGGGGCCCGGATACAGAACGACCCCCGAGCCGTATCGGCGCGGGCCCGTGGTGTGAATACCGATGGGTCTCGCGGCCGATCCCGATCGGACAGATCGGGGACTCGGGGGCCGGGTGGCTGCCGTGGATTCGCTCAGCTCTATAGCGATCGGAATCCGAAAGGACAGCCGGCTACAGCCTCAGCTGGCAGCCACCTCACGCGTCCTGAGAATTTCCATTCTTGGGATCACCTCCTTCCTTGTGTAACTCCGAACTTAGCCACCACCGATGGCAGTCGGCAACGGAATTTCATCGAGGGCGTAACTGGTCGCTTTCCCGTCCGCGAAAGCGGCCCGGACCTGGCCCGATTCATCGACGGTGATCACCAGGCCGGCGCGATGCCCGGCCGGTAACTGATGTGTGACCACCACCACATCGCGGTCGGCCGCGACCAAACCGCTGTCGATATCGAGCAGATCTCGCATCAGCCGGGCGCCGGCCACCGCGTCGAGGTGTTCGGTGGGTTCGTCCAGCAGGAGCGCGCGGGCGGGTGACACCAGGGCGCGGGCGAGCAGAATCCGGCGACGCTGACCGCCGGAGACCGCGGCGGCGCCGCCGGGAAGATCGGTGTGCACGCCGTCGGGCAGTCCGTCCAGCCAGTCCCCCAGGCCGACCGTCCGAAGCGCCCGCTCGGCGGTCTCGGCATCGAGATCACCGCGGGCCACCCGCAGGTTCTCCAGCACGCTGGTGCCGAACAGATGGGCGTCCTCGGCGAAGAACCGCACCTGGTCGTCCGGATCATCGAAAAGACCGGCCCAGGCCATCAGCAGGGTGGTTTTCCCGGCGCCGCTGGGGCCGACCATCACGACCCGGGATGCCTGCGGACGTACCGGGATCTGCCACTGCCCATCGCCCACCCAGCCGATGACGACACCATCGGCGCGGCTGTCGGCGTAGGGGAACGGATGCGGATAGCCGCCGGTGCCGAACCGTTTGCGGGTATCGATGGCCCGCGGTATGCCGCCGGCGGCCTCCACGGTGGGCTCGTCGTCCCGTTCGAGGGGCTCCGGGCGGTGGTCGGGCGATACCGCCCGCAACCGGTGCAGGGCGGCACGTGCGACGGTGAGGGTCTGGGCGGCAGCCGGCAGCGGGCCGGTCGCCTCGAAGGCGGACAGCGGTAGCAGTACCAGAACGGCCAGCGCCATCGGAGTCATCGCGCCCGGTGTGCCCCCGCCGGGACCGTAGCCGATGATCCCGATCAGCAGGGCGGCGAGCACCGTCACCCCGGTGGCCAGCGGGATCGCGGCCGCCGCCCACGCATTGCGGCCGGCGGCCCGGTCCTCGGCGGCCAGTGCCCGCCGGTTCGCCGCCGCCGCGGTGTGCAGCGCCGAATCCAATTTCCCGGCGACCCGAAGTTCCGCGGCATGGTCGAGCACGGTGAGGGCGTATGCGGCGAATTCGGCGCGGTCCGCGCGTGCCGACCGTTCGGCGGCCGCCGCGGCGCGAGCCGAGAGCCAGGGCGCGACGATTCCGGAGAAGGCCAGGGCGGCCGCCAGCACCCCGGCGGCGGGGGGTGAAATGCAGGCCAGCAACCCCACTGCGGCCACTGCCAGCACCAGCGCTACCGCGATCGGGACGAAGGTCCGGACCACGACCGCGCCCAGATCGTCGATATCGGTGCCGACCCGCACCAGCACGTCCCCGCGCCGCAGTCGGCCGGGCACCCCGGGTCCACCCGGCGCGGTGGGGACGGTGGACCCGCCCGCCGTGATCGCCGGAATATCGGCGCGGCGGGTCAGCCACAGTGGTGCCCGGGCCAGGGCGCGGTACACCGATGCGCGGGCGGCGGTCATCGAGCGCAGGGCGACATCGTGGGTGGCGAGCCGCTCCAGATACCGGCAGACCCCGCGCGAGATACCCAGTGCCCGCACCGCGACCACCGCGACGGTGAGATCCAGCACCGGCGGCATCTGCCAGGCCCGGGCGATCAGCCAGGCGGCCAGCGCGGCGAGACCCAGTCCACTGCCCAGGGCCAGCACGCCCCACCCGGTCGCGAACGCCAGCCGCCGGCGGGGTACCTCCAGCAGATCCCACATCTGGCGGGTATCACGCAGCAGCAGCCGCAGGCGGGCCCAGCGGCGGGCAGCGCGGGACCGGCGGCGTGGGGGACGAGGGGTTTCGGTTCGAGAGCTCATCGCGATATTCGGGGGCAGGTCGTCGGTACCGCGACGATCTCGTCGGCTGCGGACAGTAGGGCCGGTCGGTGGGCGACCACGACCACGGTCGCGCCGGTACGCGCCAGTGTGGTGAGGGCCGCCGCCACCGCGACTTCGCTGTCGGGATCCAGATGGGCGGTCGGTTCGTCCAGCAACAGGATCGGGCGATCCGCGGCCAGCACTCGGGTCAGCGCGAGCCGCTGCCGTTGGCCGAGGGACAGTCCGATCCCCCCGGACCCGACCACGGTATCCCACCCGGCGGGCAGCGCCTCGAGCACGGCATCGAAACCGGTTACGGCACAGGCGGCGTCCAATTCGCTGAGCACCCGGGCCGGGCCCCGGCGCGCCGGCCCCGCCACGGTGGCACCGAGCAGTTCGAGGTTCTCCCGGAGCGTGCCCGGCACCAGTACCGGCCGCTGCGGAAGCCAGGCCAGCCGTGCCCACCACTGCTCGGCCGGGATCTCCCGGATATCGACACCGTCGGCGAACACCGCGCCGCGGGTGGGTTCGATCAATCCCAGCACGGCCTGCAGCGCGGTCGATTTCCCGGAACCGTTGGGCCCGGTCAGCGCGGTGACGGCGCCGGGGCGGAAAACGGCGTGCAGACCGTCCGGTGCGGCACCGTCTCGGGAATCGACCGTCAGATCGACGAGTTCGACAACACCTGCGCCCGGGGCATCCTGCCGATCGTGCCGCATACCGCCGACGCTCGCCGCATTGGGCGCGGGGGCGCCGGATACCGAGGTCACGATGGACGCCGGGGGTGTCACCGTGCCGGACACCGCGGCACCGGGGACCGGGCTCGTCGCCATGCCGGGGTCCTGGCTCGCCGCGGTCCCGCCGGGGTCCGCGGTCACCACCGTGCCGATATCCGCGGTCGCCGCGGCACCGGCGGCCGAGGTCGTCACCATGCCGGGGTCCGGGCTCGCCACTGCGCGGGTAGCCGGGGTCACCGCCGTATCGGAGGCCGGCTTCGCCCCGTCCCGGGGGCAGGCTCCCGCGCCCCGGGTGTCCGGCGGCGAGATCGCGTCCGCGGCGTCTCCGGCGGCGGGGTCCAGCACGGCGAAAGCCCGGTCCGCGGCGGCCATTCCGTCCTGCGCGGCATGGAAACGTTCCCCCACCGTCCGCAACGGCAGATAGACCTCCGGGGCGAGGATCAGGGCGACGATTCCGGCGTAGAGGCTCATATCGCCGTGCACCAGGCGCATCCCGATCGCCACCGCTACCAGCGCGACCGACAGGGTGGCCAGTAGTTCGAGCACCATCGAGGACAGGAACGCGATCCGCAGGGCACTCATGGTGCGCCGGTGCAGCGTTTCGCCGAGTTCCCGGACGCGCCCGCTCATCGTGCGGCCGGGGATATCGGTCACCCCGCCTGTCTCCCGGCCGAGGGCGCGCAGGGTGGGCATACCGGCGAACAGGTCCAGGAGTTGATCCGAGAGGCGCGTGGTGGCCGCGAGTGTCTCCCGGGCCCGGCCTTCGGTGAGCAGGCCGATGAGGACCATGAATATCGGGATCAGCGGCAGGGTGATCACCACGATGACCGCCGAGGTGAGGTCGTGGACGGCGATCACCGTCAGTATCACCGGGGGTACGAGGACCGCGAGCAGCAGTGCGGGCACATAGCCGGTCAGGTAGGCGCGCAAACCGTTGAGGCCGCTGCCCACCACGACCGCGAGTTCGGTCCGCCGCGTTTCGAGTTCGCGGGGCGGCAGTCCGGCGCCCGCGGCGAGGACCGCCTGTTCGAGTTCGGTGACGACCCGGGCGCCGGCCCGGTGCGCGATCCGCGACTGCCACCACACCGCCAGCACCCGCGCGCCGAGAGCCAGGGCGAGCAGCACCAGTTCCGCGGTCCACGAGCCGAGGGAGCGGCGGGCCGGGTCGGTGATGACCCCGGCCAGCACCCGTCCCAGCAGCACGGCCGCGCCGGCGATGCCGACCGTGGTCACCAGCGAAAGGGCGACGCTCAGTGCGAGATAGCGTCGCGCCGAACGCGCGTACCGCCACAGGCGAGGGTCCACGGGCGGGCGGGCCATTGGCTCACTCCTCGGTGACAACGCGGGGTGGAAGTCCGATTCCGGGTGGGATGTGTTCGACACTAATGCGTTTCCGGAACACCCAGTAGGTCCAGGCCTGGTAACCCAGCACCACCGGGGTCACGATCACCGCGGCCCAGCTCATCACCTTCAGCGTGTACGGGGTCGAGGAGGCGTTGTCCACGGTCAGGCTGAACGCCGGGTCGATCGTGGAGGGCAGCACATCCGGGAACAGCGCGCCGAACAGCAGCGCGGTGGCGGCCAGCACGGTGAGCGCGGTCCCGGTGAAGGACCATCCGTCACGCCCGGCCAGCAGCGCCGCGGCGCCCGCGAGCAATCCGAATACCGCCAGCCCCAGCGGGATCCAGGTCCAGCCCGATCCGTAGGCGAACTGGGTCCACAGACCGAAGCCGGCCACGACCAGGGCCGTCGGCGCGAGCAGCAGCCGGGCGATGCGGTGCGCGTCGTCGCGGACCTCGCCGGCGGTCTTGAGCGCCAGGAATACCGCCCCGTGCAATGCGAACAGCAGTCCGGTGGTGAGCGCGCCCAACAGCGCGTACGGGCCGAACAGTTCGCCGAAGGCACCGGTGAACTGTTTGTCGGCATCCAGGGGCACGCCGCGCACGATATTGGCGAATACCCAGCCCCAGGCCAGCGCGGGCACCCAGGATCCGATCCCGATACCGAGGTCGCAGCGCGCCCGCCAGCGCGGATCGTCGATCTTGCCCCGGTATTCGATCGCGCAGATGCGCAGGATCAAGGCCACCAGGAGCAGCAGCAACGCGAAGTAGAAACCGGAAAACATGCTCGCGTACCACTCCGGGAACGCGGCGAACAGCGCGCCACCGGCGGTGATCAGCCAGACCTCGTTTCCGTCCCACACCGGGCCGATGGTGTTCAGTACGACCCGGCGACGGGTGTCCGCGGTGAGCGCATCAGGCCCGGAGGAGGCCGCCTGCGTAACCACGGAGGGCCCGCGCGCACCGCGCGTGGCTGCAAAGCCCCGGCCGAGGATCGGCATGAGCATGCCGACCCCGAAGTCGAAACCCTCGAGCACGAAGTACCCGGTGAAGAGCACCCCGATCAGTACGAACCAGAATTCCTGCAGTCCCATACCCGGCTCCTAGTAGGCGAACGAAAGCTGTTCGGCGACAGGTTTCTCCGCGGACCCGGCCGCGGGTTCGCCCGCCGGCCGCTCCGGCCCCTCGAGCACATAGCGCCGCATGAGGTAGAACCACACGACGGCGAGCAATCCGTAGACCACCGTGAAGGTGATGAGCGAGATCCAAACCGTCGCGGCCGCGTGATCGGACACACCCTGCTGCACCGTCAACCGCAGATCCTGGTCACCGGTCGGGTTGGGCACCACGACCCAGGGCTGGCGGCCCATCTCGGTGAACACCCAGCCGGCCGCGTTGGCCAGGAACGGGGTCGGAATGGCGAGCAGGCTCAGCCACGAGAACCAGCGCTGATGCGGGATCCGGCCGCGCCTGGTCATCCACAATCCGGCGAAGACCAGCAGCGCGGACCCGGCGGCGAGGCCGATCATGGCGCGGAACGACCAGTAGGTGACGAAGAGGTTGGGCCGGTAGTCGCCGGGCCCGAACTTCTCGTTGTAGGCCTGCTGCAGATCGACGACGCCCTCCAGTTCCACCCCGGTGAACTTGCCCTCCGCCAGCCAGGGCAGCACGAACGGCACCTCGAGCACATGGATGACGCTGTCGCAGTTGTTGTGCGTCCCGACCGTGAGGATCGAGAAGTCCGGGTCGGTCTCGGTGTGGCACAGCGATTCCGCCGAGGCCATCTTCATGGGCTGCTGCTCGAACATCAGCTTGCCCTGGACATCGCCGGTGTATACCAGCGCGAGACCGGCGACGACCACCACCAGCAACGACACCCGGGCCGCCGGACGCCATACGGTGCGCGCCTCGGCGAGTTCTCCGGTATCCCCGCTGCGCGCCTTGCGGACCATCCACCAGCCCGCGATTCCGGCGACGAAGGTGCCCGCGGTCAGGAACGACCCCGCGACCACGTGGGGGAAGGCAGCCAGCGCGGTGTTGTTGGTGAGCAGTTCGGTGATGCTGGACAGTTCGGCCCGTCCGGTCTCCGGGTTGTACCGGGCACCCACCGGGTGCTGCATGAAGGAATTGGCCGCGATGATGAAGTACGCGGAGGCGTTGACGCCGATTGCCACCATCCAGATGGTGCCGAGATGGACGAGCTTGGGTAGCCGCGACCAGCCGAATATCCAGAGTCCGATGAAAGTGGACTCCAGGAAGAAGGCCACGAGGCCTTCCAGCGCCAGCGGTGCGCCGAAAACATCACCGACGAATCGGGAGTATTCGCTCCAGTTCATTCCGAACTGGAATTCCTGCACGATTCCGGTGGCAACGCCCAGCGCGAAATTGATCAGGAATAATTTCCCGAAGAATTTGGTGAGCCGGTACCAGTGCTCCTTGCCGGTGACGACCCAGGCCGTCTGCATTCCCGCGACGAGCGGCGCGAGGCCGATCGTCAGGGGGACGAACAAGAAGTGGTAGACGGTCGTGATGCCGAATTGCCATCGCGAGACATCCAGGGCGTCCACACCGAGCCTCCTGTTACTACGACGTGTCGTAGACCCAGACTACGCGCCGCCGCGGCCCGATCAATGTGTCGGCGGACACGACATGCGCGGCGATTCACCAACGACTCGGCAACGGGTCCCGGTCACACCGGAAACGGTCCGGTCACCCGGCGGTGCCCGCGATCACCAATCGGCGATGGTCCCGGCCCGTTCGATCCCGCGATCGACCATCTCGATGATCTCCGAAACCGACTCCGTCGCCGACATCCTTACGCCGTCAAGGGAATTGACCCGTGCGGCGAGCGTCACACTGCTGAGCATCCAGATGCTGTCACAGTCGAACAGGTCGGCGGTGAACAGCGGTTCGTAACGGCAGTCGTAACCACGGCGTTCGGCCTCGGCGTACAACGCCCGCTGGGTGATTCCCGGCAGCACACCGTTCTTCGCCGGCGGAGTGATCAGCTGTTTGTCCCGGGCGATCACCACCGTGGAACGGGGACCCTCCAGTACCCGGTGCTCGGTACTGGTGAAGATGACGTCGTCGGCGCCCATCCGGGCGGCGAACCGCAGCGCGGCCATATTGGTCGCGTAGGAGAGCGTTTTCGCGCCGAGCAATTGCCAGGGCGCCGCCTGCGCGAGGTCGATCGAGATACCCCGGGTCAAGGTGACCACGGCGACGCCCTCGGTTCTCGCCGCCGCCACCCGGTCGGCCAGCTCCGTGACCATCACGAAGGTCGTCGGGACCGGAACCGCCTCGGACAGCTCGCCGGAGCGCAGCCCCGCCTTGGGGCTGCCGAGCGCGCTCTCCCGGCCGCGGGTCAGCACCAGGCGCATAACCCCTTCCTGCTCGCTGCCCCATTCCTTGGCCGCGGTCTCGATCGCGCTGCGCCACCGGGCCAGGTCGGGCTCGGGTAGATCGAGCGCCTGGGCGGAACGGCGTAGCCGGGCCAGATGGAAATCGAGCGCGCAGACCGTGCCACCGCGGACCAGAGCCGTTTCGAAAATTCCGTCGCCCCGCAGGACGCCGATATCGTCGGCATACAGCAACGGCTGATCCGCATCGCGGACCTCGCCGTCGAGTGTTACAAGAACTCGATCCACCATGGCACGAGCGTAGGCCAACACCGCTCACTATGACGGACATAAATCCGGGCGGCCCGGATAATGTCGGCCGATTTCCCGGCCCTCATACCGCAGCATCCGCCCAGGGCCCACCATTTCGATCACGCCGGCCGCGCCGGCTAAGGTCGGGCAATGGCGCGACGGACGGAAATCGACCCCGGCGCGGTGCGAGCCGCAGTGACCGCGGTCCGGGAATGGCTGCTCGACGAGAACCATCCGGCCCCGTCCCGGGCCGATCTGGCGGCAGCGGTGCGCGGGACCGCGCAGGCCCTGGCCGCGGCCGCTCCCGGACATTCGGTGGAGGTGCGGGTCCCGCCCTTCGTCGCCGTGCAGTGCGTCGAAGGCCCCCGGCACACCCGTGGCACTCCCCCCAACGTGGTGGAGACCGACCCGCGGACATGGCTGCTGTTGGCGACCGGCCTGCGGGAGTTCGCGGCGGCCGTCGCCACGGGCGCGGTGGACGCCTCCGGTAGCCGGGCCGCCGAGATCGGCCGCTGGTTGCCGCTGGTCCCGGTACGCCCCGAAACCTGACCTGCGGCGAATCGCCTGGTCAACCCCCACTGATGCACGAGAGGGTGATCTGCTCCTAGAGTGGAAGCCGTGTCCGTGCTCGCCGCACCCAGCCCTGTCCTCGCAGTACCGGGAGCCGTCGCGGCCCCGACCGGCTCCCCGGACGAGTCCGTCCCCTGGCATTACGGCGACCCGCTCGGCGAACAACGCGCCGCGATCGAACGCGTGGCCATCGTGGACCGTTCGCATCGTTTCGTACTCACCGTCGCCGGCGCCGAACGGCTGAGCTGGCTGCACACCATTACCAGCCAGCACATCGCCGACCTGGGCGAAGGCCACTCCGCGGAGAACCTGGACCTCGATCTCAACGGCCGGGTACTGCACCATTTCGTGCTCACCGAACTGGGCGCGACGGTGTGGATCGACACCGAGGGCGACCGGGGTCCCGGCCTGCTGGATTTCCTCACCAAAATGGTGTTCTGGGCCGATGCGCAGCCGCGGGAGGCGGCCGATCACGCCGTCGTGAGCCTGCTCGGCCCGGGTGTCGCGACCCTGACCGGCGTACTCGGGATCGATCGACTGCCCGATACCTACGAGGCGATCGCCGTCCCGGCCGGCGGTTTCCTGCGCCGGATGCCCTGGCCGACCGCGGACTCCTTCGATCTCATCCTGCCCCGCGAACAGCTCATGTCACGGTGGAACGAGCTGACCGGCGCGGGTGCCGAACCGGCCGGTTCCTGGGCCTATGAGGCCTTGCGGGTGGCCGCCGTGCGGCCCCGGATGGGCGTCGACACCGACGACCGCACCATCCCGCACGAGGTGAACTGGATCGGCGGACCCGCCGAATACGGTGCCGTCCACCTGGACAAGGGTTGCTACCGCGGCCAGGAAACCGTGGCCCGGGTCCACAACCTCGGCAAACCGCCGCGCCGACTGGTCCTGCTGCATCTGGACGGCTCCGCCGATGAACGGCCGGCCCCGGGTGAACCGGTCACCGCCGGCAACCGCGCGGTGGGCGTCCTCGGCACCACGATCGACCACTACGAGCTGGGCCCGGTCGCGCTCGCCCTGATCAAGCGATCCGTCCCCGCCGACACCCAGTTGACCGTGGGTGGCATCGCCGCGGCCATCGACCCCGATTCGGTGATCGCCGACGACACCCCGCAGGCCGGGCGTCGCGCCGTCGAACGGCTCCGTGGCCGCTGATCGGCCCCGGACGACGAGCCGAGAGGAGACAGCTGTGCACGTCGGTGCCATCGGTCGGGTACTGGCCGCCTGTGTGGTCCATGCCGACCTGGAGGTACCCGGCCGGGTAGGGCGCAGCGCGATCGACAAGCGCCCGGTCCCCGGCCGGGTGCGGGCCGGACGACTCGGGCTCGACGGTGATCACGTGTGCGACACCCGCGACCACGGCGGCGTCCACCAGGCGGTGTACGGCTACGCCGAAGAAGACGCCCGGACCTGGTCTGCCGAACTCGGCCGCACCCTCGGACCGGGCTGGTTCGGGGAGAACCTGCGGATCTCCGGGCTGCCACTCAGCGACGCTGTACTCGGCGCGCGCTGCCGCGTCGGCGACGCACTACTGGAGGTCAGCGCGCCCCGAGTGCCGTGCGCCACCTTCGGGCACTGGTCGGGGGAACAGCAGTGGGTGCGCCGGTTCGCCCTGCGGGCGAACACCGGATGCTATTTCCGGGTCCTCACCGAGGGCGAGGTGGGCGCCGGCGACCCGGTCGAATTCGTCCACGTACCCGAGCACGGCATCACCGTCCGCGATGTCTTCACCGGCGCAGACCCCGCGCGCCTCGAACGATTGCTCACCGCCGAGCCCACCGTCTCCGACGAGATCCGCGCGCAGATCGCCCGGCACACGCGACGTCGCACGGCCGAGCCGGCGCCGGAACAGGAGACCATCGGATGAGCGTGGACCTGGTCGAGGTGGTGCGCTCGGGATTCCGGGAATGCGTGCACCGGGGCTCGGTGGTGCTCATCGGACCCGACGGCGAACCGACCTTCGCGGCCGGTTCGGTGCACGTACCGATCTACCCACGCTCCACCAATAAACCGCTGCAGGCACTCACCCTGCTCAAACAAGGTTTCACCCCGCTCGACGACGCGGAACTGGCCATCGCGACCGCGTCGCACACCGGCGAACCCGAGCACATCGAACTGGTCGAGCGATTGCTGCGGCGGTTCGGATTCGGGGAGGACGATCTGGCATGTCCCCCGGACCTGCCCGGCGACGAGCAGACCCGGGCCGGGGTGCTGTATCGCGGTGAGAAACCCGCCAAGCGGTATATGAACTGCTCGGGCAAACACGCGGCCATGCTGGCGACCTGCGCGGTGAATGGCTGGCCGGTCGCCGGATACACCGATGTCGGGCACCCGCTGCAACAAGCCGTACTGGCCCAGATCATCGAGACGACCGGTGAGCCGGAAACCGATCTCGGCATCGACGGCTGCGGCCTGCCCATCGTCCCGGTCTCGCTGACGAATCTGGCGCGTGCCTTCGCGGCCCTGGCCACGGCCGCCGACGGCACCCCCGAACGCCGGATCGCCACGGCGCTCCGCGCGCACCCGCGGGTGATTTCGGGCACCAACGGTCCCGACCTGCTGACCATGAACGCCGTCCCCGGACTCATCTGCAAGGTCGGCGCCGACGGCGTACACGCCGGAGCGTTACCCGACGGCAGCGCCTTCGCGTACAAGATCGACGACGGCGCCGACCGCGCCAGAATCCCGCTGACCATGGCGGTTCTGCGGCGTATGGGCGTCAGGTGGTCCGATGAACTGGCGGCG
Organism: Nocardia grenadensis NBRC 108939; assembly: GCF_001613445.1. Classification (GTDB taxonomy): domain Bacteria; phylum Actinomycetota; class Actinomycetes; order Mycobacteriales; family Mycobacteriaceae; genus Nocardia; species Nocardia grenadensis. The sequence goes on along the minus strand of NZ_BDCJ01000006.1, from coordinate 138,143 downwards.
CTGGCGGCCCCTCCGGTGCTCGGCGGCGGGACCCGGGTTGGTGTGATCCGGGTCATACCCGGATCGGTCCCGCCTGGCGACTGAGCGGCGAAACATCGGCAAACCGGTCGGTTGATCCAGCGGATAGCCGACTCGTGGAAGCGCGACGGCCGGACACGCGCTAAAGTGTCTGTCAGGAAGATATTAATTCGAACGGGGCCGCCACCAATCCCCAGGCCGCCCCGCTGTGACGCGAGGGGGTCAGCCATGGGCCGTGGCCGGGCTAAGGCAAAGCAGACCAAGGTTGCACGCGAGCTCAAGTACAGCTCGCCGTCGACCGACTTCGCGAGCCTTCAGCGCGAGCTTTCCGGTAGCGACAACGCCCCACGCGGTGGCGTCCTGTCGGATGAGCACGACGCGGATAATTCCTTGTCCAAGTGGGACGAGGACGACGACTACGACAGCTGGCGCCGCTGATCAGGGTGCATACGCTCGGGGGAGGCCATAGGCCTCCCTTTCGGTCGTTTACGCCGGTTCGCGCCGTTTCCCGCCGGTTCGCCCGGCGGTGGACGACGTGAACCGGCGGTACGACCCGAGCCGCATCTGAATCCTCGCGTCGGTTCCGACCGATAGTCGGTGGGTGATCCGTCACCCACCGGGCGGAAGTCGAGTCCGAGAAGTCCGGTCACCGCGCTGGAGCTCGCGCTCCGAGTGCACCACTGCGGAACGCCGATAGCTACGCGGTGACCCGCGGACCATCTGGACCGCGCTATCGCAATGTCAGGACGCGCGGACTTTCAGACGCGTAGAACATCAATGGAATCCGGAAGATCCGGCCGCCGGATCACGACGGCCGGACCGCGGATCAGAAACGCGGATGATCCCCGAGCAGAACCGCTCGCGGCGCATCCACATCCTTGGCCTTCTTCACACTGCCCAGCGTCCAGCACTCGATATGGCGCGCGGTGAGCACTGCCAGCGCGCGATCGACATCCTCGGGCGCGACCACGGCGACCATCCCGACGCCCATATTGAACGTCTTCTCCATCTCCACGCGCTCCACCCGGCCACGCTGCGCGATCATCTTGAACACCGGCGCCGGATTCCAGGTCCCGCGATCCAGCTCGGCCACCAGCCCCGCCGGCAGCACCCGAGCCAGGTTCGCGGCCAGACCACCACCGGTGATATGCGCGAACGTCCGCACATCGGTCTCGGCGATCAACGCCAGACAATCCTTGGCATAGATCAGCGTCGGCTCCAGCAACTCCTCACCGAGGGTGCGGCCGAACTCCTCCACATGCCCGGTCAACGCCATCCGGTCGATCTCCAGCAGCACCTTGCGCGCCAGACTGTAACCGTTGGAATGCAGACCCGACGAACCCATCGCGATCACCACATCCCCCGGACGCACCCGGTCGGGCCCCAGCAGATCATCGGCCTCGACCACACCGACACCGGTCGCCGACAGATCGTAATCCTGGGCACCCATCATCCCCGGATGCTCGGCCGTCTCACCGCCCAACAACGCGCAACCGGCCCGCACGCACCCCTCGGCGATACCGGACACCAGCTCGGCCACCCGCTCCGGAACCACCTTGCCGACCGCGATGTAATCCTGCAGGAACAGTGGCTCCGCCCCACACACCACCAGATCGTCGACCACCATGGCCACCAGGTCCAGACCCACCGTGTCATGCTTGTCCAGCGCCTGGGCCACCGCGATCTTCGTACCGACCCCGTCGGTCGACGAAGCCAGCAGCGGCTCCCGGTAGCTCTTCTTCAGCGCGAACAACCCGGCGAAGCCACCGATCCCGCCCTGCACCTCGGGCCGGCTCGCCTTACGCGCCAGCGGGGCGAACAACTCGACAGCCCTGTCACCGGCCTCGATATCCACTCCAGCTGCGGCATAGGACGCACCGGCACCGGTGGGGTTCTGCTCAGTCATTGTCGGGGAAAGCTCCAAACCGAATTCGCGGATAATTGCCTGCTCAGAGTTTATGGCGTCGCCCCGAAGCGTGGGGGGCCGGGCTGTGTTTTCTGGCGCGCCTCCGACGGCGCAAGCGGGCGTGCGTGTCCGGCTTCGCGCGCGAGGCCGTCTCCTAACCCTCACGACCGGGCGCGCGACCGAGTGACTTCACCATCGAGTCCCGCCGTCGAAACGGGTGCGGACCCGAACCCCTACGGCCGGCTGAGGGCGCTCGCGTTGACGTTCTCGGTGAGGACGTGGGATTGGGAGCGACCCCCGAATTCCAGCAGGTTCTTACCGATCGCGGCTTCGGTGGGCAGCGGGATCGGGTAGTCCCCGTCGAAACAGGCGCAGCACAGGCGAGTGCGGGGCTGTTCGGTGGCGGCGACCATGCCGTCGATCGAGATGTAGCCGAGGGTGTCGGCGCCGATGGAGCGGCGGACGCCTTCGACCATGTCGTGCATCGCCTCCGGATCGGCGGGCATTCCGTCGGGGTCGGTGCCGGCATTGTTGGCGACCAGTTCGGCGCGGGAGGCGAAATCGATCCCGTAGAAGCACGGCCATTTCACCGGCGGGGAGGCGATCCGGACGTGGATCTCCAGGGCGCCGGCTTCGCGCAGCATCCGGATGAGGGCGCGCTGGGTGTTGCCGCGGACGATCGAATCGTCGACGACGATGAGACGTTTGCCGCGGATCACTTCGCGCAGTGGGTTGAGTTTCAACCGGATACCGAGCTGGCGGATGGTCTGGCTGGGCTGGATGAAGGTGCGGCCGACGTAGGCGTTCTTCATCAGGCCCTGCCCGTAGGGCACGCCGGATCCCTGTGCGTAGCCGACCGCGGCGGGGGTACCGGATTCCGGGACCGGGATCACCAGGTCCGCGTCGATCGGGTGTTCGGCGGCGAGGCGGCGGCCGATCTCGACGCGGGTGGCGTGCACCGAGCGCCCGGAGATGGTGCTGTCAGGGCGGGCCAGGTACACGTACTCGAAAACGCAGCCCTTGGGTTCGGGATTGGCGAATCGGGAGGAGCGGACGCCGTCGGCGTCGATGGCGAGCAATTCGCCCGGTTCGATCTCGCGGACGAAGGAGGCGCCGACGATATCGAGGGCTGCGGTTTCGCTGGCGACCACCCAGCCACGTTCGAGGCGGCCGAGCACCAGCGGGCGGACCCCGTGTGGATCGCGAGCGGCGTAGAGGGTGTGTTCGTCCATGAAGGTCAGGCAGAAGGCGCCGCGCACCGTGGGCAGCAACTCCATGGCGGCCTGCTCGATACTCGAATCCGCGGAGGCATGCGCGAGCAGCGCGGTCATCACATCGGAGTCGGAGGTCGCCGAGACGGCGCCGGGGCGGCCGGGGCCGGCGACCAGACCCAGTTCACGTGCCCGGTCGGCCAATTCGGCGGTATTGACGAGATTGCCGTTGTGGCCGAGCGCGAGCCCGGAACCGACGGCGGTGGTGCGGAAGATCGGCTGGGCGTTCTCCCAAGTGGTGGCTCCGGTGGTGGAGTAGCGGCAGTGGCCGACGGCGACGTGGCCCGGCATGGCGGCCAGGGTCTGCTCGTCGAACACCTGGCTGACCAGGCCGAGATCCTTGAAGACCAGCACCTGGGAGCCGTCGGAGACCGCGATACCCGCGGCTTCCTGGCCGCGGTGCTGCAGGGCATAGAGGCCGTAATAGGTGAGTTTGGCCACGTCCTCACCCGGGGCCCAGACTCCGAAGACTCCGCATTCCTCGCGGGGCGGATTCTCGGTCTCATCGGTTGCGGTGGGATTGCTGACTGCCGGTTGGTCGGCGTGGGTCACCGTGCGCTCCCTGGTCGGGCGGGTGTGGGGGGCACTCGACATTCTACGGGTGTGTCACGCTCGCGCGTCACCGGATCAGCACTCGGGTAGCAAGCGGGCCCGGAACGTCCCTTACCGGGGCCCGCAGCCCGCCGTCGAGCGGCCCAGCAAACCTTCACGCCCAGTTAACCCCCCTTTCACCTGCTGAAACGGGGGAGAGCCGGACTACTGCGGGCCTCGCCACGGACATCTGCGGTGCGGCCCGGGCCGCCTCGTCCATAAGCCCCGCGCGCCGCCCGGCGCAACGTGGGCGATATCACCCGTGGCGGCGCCGGGAACGCGACCCGTGCGCACCGCTCAGCGGGCACGACCGAGCAGGCTGCCACCGGGCGGGAGGTAACTGTCGACCTCGGCGCCCAGGTCCTTGGCGGCCGTGGCGATATCGGCGGCCGCGAGCCGGGCCGTGACGATGTACGGCGAGCCCGCGGTGGCCCGCCGGTCCCAGGGCGGGGAGAACTCCAGATCCAGGCCGATCCGCAATTCGATCTCACCGCCGGTACGGGTGGCCGTGAAACTCAGATCGGGTTCGGTGAAGGCCAGCCGGGCGGGACCGTCGGTCGACGCGCCGGCCGGTTCCGCCTCGGCCGCGATCCGGCCCAACCAGTCCGCCAACTCGACCGTGTCGTCCAGGCTCAGCGCCTGCCAGCGGAAGGACCAGTTCCCGTCGGGGCAATTCGCGGTACCGGCGATCACCAGCCAGCTGTACCGGATTCGCGGATCGATGTGGTCCGGAAATTGGTATCCGGCAACAGAGAGTTCCACACCGTATCCGTCGCTGTCGATCAACCTCACCGGCGCAGTGTGTCACCATCGGGACAGTCACGCCTAGTTCATCGTCCGATTGCCGCGCAGCAGCCTGGGTACCAGCGCACCGCCGGCGTTCACGGCCCAGTGCAGCAGTGCCGGTGCGGTGGCGCTGCCGGTGTGCCGGTACAGAGCGCCGAAGAGCAGACCGGCCGCGCCGGTGAAGGCGACGGTGGCGGGCACACTGTCACCGGCGGTCCGGGCGGGATGGATATGCCACAGGCCGAACACCGCCGCGCCCAGCAGCCGACCGGCCCGCTCGCCGAATTCACTGTCCAGCAGCGGTTCCAGCGTGGCCCGGAAGATCAGCTCTTCGGTGTAGACAGTGCCCAGGGGGATCTGCACGGCCACCCATTCCACCGTGCTCGTCCCCGGCACCCGGTCCGGCGGCGCCGACAATACGCGGCGTAGCGGGGGCACGGCCGACGCGACGGCGAAACCGGCGGCGACGATACCGGCGCAACCGATTCCGTAGCCCAGCCCCCGCGCGGAAGTCCACCGCGGTGTGCCGTCGAAGACCAGGGCGTACCCGGTCGCGGCGAGGGCGTTCGCTGCCGTGCGCCCTCGGTGGCCGAGACGCAGGCGCGGCAGCACCACGTTGTTCCACAACAGCGGAAGACCCACTGCCCCCGCTACCCGAACTCTCATTTCACCTCGCGCTCGTATGCCTCGTACGCCGCGATCTCCAGCCGGATCCGTTCGGCGAGTTCGCGGTTCCAGTTCGGGGGCTGGGCGACCGCGGCCCAGCCGTCCAGTACCAGAGTGCCGTAGCGGTGACCGTGCCCGTCGCGCACGCCCTGGGCGTTCGTGAGGTCCGCGCTGATCTGCCAGAAGGTGACCAGCGGCGCCCAGCGCACCCGGGGCGAGACGTCGACGCCACGCGGTTCCGACAGCCAATCCGGCCGGGTCAGCGCGAGATCCGGGGACCACCAGACGATCGGGTCGGAGGCGTGCTGCAGGTAGGCGATCCGCGGTGCCCGCCATTCTGGGCCGGGCCGGGCGAGGTCCTCCCGGTCTCCGGCGAACCGGATCACCAGACCGTCGGCGTAGACGGGCTCGGTTTCGGTGGAGCCGGGATCACGCCGGTTCACGAACTGCTGCCACAGCCGATTGGAGTTCGGCGGTCCGACCCAGAGCGCGCCGTCCACCTTCTCCCGCAGATCGGCGAGTCCGTCGAAAGCGGCCTCCGAACCCTGCGACCCGAGGCTTTCGCCGTAGACGAGCAGTTTCGGTCGTTCGGCGGCCGGGCGGGTGAGGGTTTTGCGGTAGACCGCGTCGAACAGTTCCCGGCCCGCGGTGGCGGCCTTGCCGCGGTCGGCCAGAAACGACAGCGCGCTGGGCAGATACGAGTACTGGGTGGCCACGATGGCCGAATCGCCGCCGTACATGTATTCGATGGAGTTGGCGGCCATGGAGTTGACCCACCCGGTGCCGGTGGTGGTGACCACGACCAGCGCCTCCCGGTCGAAGGCGCCGGTGCGCTCCAGTTCGGCGACCGCCAGCTCGGCCTGGCTCAGTCCGGTGTCCTCGACCGATTCCAGTCCGACATAGGCGCGGATGGGTTCCTTCGCGGACCGGCCGGTGACCCAGGAGATGCGCTGGGCACTCGGTCCGTGCGAGACGAACCAGCGGCCCTCGAATCCGAGAGTTTCCCAGGGCGCGAACGACTCCGGACTGCCCGAGCGTTCGGCGAGGCGTGGTTGGACGGCGTACTCGGAGGTGTGGTCGTTGCGCACGCTGAAAGCCGAGTTCGCGGCGGCGAAGAAGGCACGGGTGGCGACACCGTTGAACAGGGTCACCACGAGCAGTACCAGAACGAGGAAGCCCGCGGAGGGAGCCAGCTCCCGGGGTATCTTGACCCACCGGTTGAGCTGGCGGGCCAGATACAGGATGAGTTCGCGCACAGTGCGATAGCAGGCGACCACCAGCACCCCGACCGTGAGGCTGAGACCGCCGGTGCGCAGGTAGGCGGGCGTGGTGGTGCCCTCCATCCCCATCAGCGCGGTGATCTCGCGCTGCCAGTGCGCCGACTGCACCAGCATGTAGGCGGCGCTCAGCGCGGCCGTCGTCAGCACCGCGGATTTCAGGGCGTACCGGGTCCAGGTGGGCGGCGCCGGAATTCGGGTGAGCCGGGGCCGCACCCACAACCGGAACAACCATTCCAGCAGACAGCCCACGCCGTACCCGATGGCCGCGTTGATCCCGCTGATCAGACCCTGGAACATCCAGTCGCGCGGCAGCAGCGACGGTGATACCGACAACGCGAAGAACACCGTCGCGACCACCAGACCCACGTAGTTCAGGTCGATGATGTGCTCGGTCCGCCGGACCGCGGCGACACACCGCCGCCGCAACCTGGTCACAGAATCGGCGGTCTCCAGCACCTGTCCAGTATGGCGGGCGGGACCGGCACCGGAGGGTGGCCCGGGTCACCTCCGGCGCGCCAGCCGCGGGTCCGGGTCAGGCGTGGCCGCCGAAGAGCGCAGGTAGCGTGCCCTCGTGCGCGGCGCGCAGCTCGGCCATGCCGATGGAGAACTGACCTTGCACCTCCACCGAATCCGCACCCTGATCGACCACACCGATGCGCACCCAGGGCAGTTCCCGGGCCGTGCACATCCGGGTGAAGCGGGTCTCTTCCGAGCGCGGCACCGCGACCAGCACCCGGCCCGCCGATTCGGAGAACAGCATCACGAACGGGTCGGCGTCCTCGGGCAGCAGAATCCGGCAACCGGTCTCACCGGCCAGGGCCGCCTCGATCACGGCCTGCGCCAGACCGCCCTCGGACAGGTCATGGGCGGCACTGATCATGCCGTCGCGCGAACCCGCGGTGAGAACATCGGCGAGCAGTTTCTCGCGGCCGAAATCGACCTGCGGCGGCAGCCCGCCCAGATGCCCGTGCGCCACCTGTGACCAGACCGAACCGCCGAACTCGTCCCGGGTGTCGCCCAGCAGGATGAGCGTCTCCCCCGGTTCCAGGCCCAGACCGGTCGGAATGCGGCGATGGACGTCGTCGATCACACCCAGGACGCCGACCACCGGAGTCGGCAGGATGGCGTTCTCACCGGTCTGGTTGTAGAAGCTGACATTGCCGCCGGTGACCGGGATACCCAGTTCCACACAGCCGTCGGCGAGACCGCGGACGGCCTGCTGGAACTGCCACATCACACCGGGATCCTCCGGGGATCCGAAGTTCAGGCAGTTGGTGACCGCCTTCGGCGTGGCGCCGGTGACGGCCACGTTCCGGTAGGCCTCGGCCAGGGCCAGCCGCGCACCGGTGTACGGGTCGAGCTTGGTGTAGTGCCCCGACGCGTCGGTGGCCAGCGCGATACCGCGGCCGCTCACCTCGTCGATCCGGATCACCCCGGCGTCGGCCTGTTCGGCGAGCACGGTGTTACCGCGCACGTAGCGGTCGTACTGTTCGGTGATCCAGCGGCGGCTGCACAGCTGCGGGCTGGCCACCATCTTCAGCAGGGTGTCGCGCAGTTCCTCAGCGGTTTTGGGCCGGGGCAGGTTGTCGGGGGTGTCGGCATTGAGCGCGTCCTGGTCGGCGGGACGCCGCACCGGCCGCTCGTACACCGGGCCCTCGTGCGCGACGGTGCGCGGCGGCACATCCACCACGGTCTCGCCGTGCCAGGTGACCTCCAGCCGCTCGCCGTCGGTCACCTCACCGATCACCGTGGCCAGTACATCCCATTTCGCGCAGACGGCGAGGAAGGCGTCCACGTTCTCCGGGGTCACCACCGCGCACATGCGCTCCTGCGATTCGCTGGAGAGCACCTCGGCGGGGGTCATATCGGCGGCGCGCAGCGGAACCCGGTCGAGTTCGATGCGCATCCCGCCGTCACCGGCAGCGGCCAGTTCGGAGGTCGCGCAGGACAGTCCGGCGCCGCCGAGATCCTGGATACCCACCACCAGTCCGGCGTGGTACAGCTCCAGACAGCATTCGATCAGGACCTTCTCGGTGAATGGGTCGCCCACCTGGACGCTCGGCAGTTTCTTGCGACCGCTACCGGAATCGTCACCGGAGAAGGTGTCCGAGGCCAGCACCGAAACGCCGCCGATACCGTCGAGCCCGGTCCGCGCACCGAAGAGAATGATCTTGTTCCCGGCGCCCGAGGCGAAGGCGAGGTGCAGGTCCTCCACCCGCATGACCCCCGCACACAGGGCGTTGACCAGTGGATTTCCCTGGTACGAGGCATCGAAGACGGTTTCGCCGCCGATATTGGGCAGGCCGAGAGAGTTGCCGTAGCCGCCGATCCCACGGACCACGCCATCCAACACCCGGCGGGTATCGGCGGCGTCGGCGGCACCGAAACGCAATTGGTCCATCACCGCGATGGGACGCGCACCCATGGCCATGATGTCGCGGACGATCCCGCCCACACCGGTGGCCGCGCCCTGATAGGGCTCGACATAGGACGGATGGTTGTGGCTCTCCACCTTGAAGGTGACCGCCCAGCCGTCACCGATATCGACCACGCCCGCGTTCTCGCCGATACCGGCGAGCATGGCGATGCGCATCTCCTCGGTGGTCGTCTCACCGAAGTAGCGCAGATGCACCTTCGAGGATTTGTAGGAACAGTGCTCGCTCCACATCACCGAGTACATGGCGAGTTCCGCATCGGTGGGCCGGCGCCCCAGAATTTCCTTGATCCGGGCGTATTCGTCGTCCTTGAGGCCGAGCTCGGCGTACGGCTGCGGCGTCTCCGGGGTGGCGGCGGCGGTGGCGACGGTATCGACCTGCGCAGTCACGGGGGTACCAGGATCCTTTCGTAGGTTGGCGCGCCGGCGCGCGCGGGCTCCGGCCCTCCGGGCGCCTGCCGCGGCTCACGGCAGGTGGCATCGGTGCCACGGTTCGGTCGGAACGCCGGGCCTCGGCGGCGGGGCCCCGGCAGAGTTGATCCAGCACGAATCCTACGTCCACCTGCGCCGGACCGATTACCGACCCCGTCACCGCAAAACCCCTGGCCGTATCCGGACCGGAACCGGCCTATGGAGCGAGGAAGGCCGCCAGGGCCGCCGCGTAGGCGGTCACATCGGCGGCGCCCATCATCTCCCGGGCCGAATGCATGGCCAGCTGGGGCGCACCCACGTCCACGGTCGGCATACCGGTACGCGCGGCGGTCATCGGGCCGATGGTGGAGCCGCAGGGCAGATCGGCGCGGTGCACATACCGCTGCATCGGCACTCCGGCTCGGTCGCAGGCCAGCGCGAACGCGCCCGCGCCGACGGCGTCGGTGGCGTAGCGCAGGTTCTGATTGACCTTCAGCACCGGTCCGCCGTTGATCTCGATGCCGTGCGAAGGCTCGTGCCGTTCCGGATAGTTCGGGTGGGTGGCGTGCGCCATATCGCCGGACGCGCACACCGACCCCGCGACCGCCGCAAGGAATTCGGCGCGGCCACCGCCGCGGGCCAGCACAATTCGCTCCAGCACCGTGGGCAGCAGCTCGGACTGCGCGCCACGGTCGGATTGGCTGCCGACCTCCTCGTGGTCGAACACGGCGAGCACCGGGACGGCGTCGCCCGGGTTCTCGACAGCGGCCCGGAAGGCGGCCAGCCCCGCGTAGCAGGTGCCCTGGTTGTCCAGACGGGGTGCGCTGATCAGGTCCCGGCCGGTACCGATCACCCGGCTGGGTGCCAGATCGTGGGTCATCAACTCCCAGCCCAGCACCGCCCGCGGATCGACCCCGGCGGCCTCGGCCACGTAATCCAGGAACGCCGCCCGTTCACTGCCCACACCCCAGATCGCGTTGACATGCCGCTGCGGATCCAGCGTCACCCCGCGCCGATCCTCGGACAGATGGATCGCCAGCTGCGGGACCCGCAGAATCGGTTCGTCGATCCGTACCAGCCGCTCGGCCAGGCCCGCCCCTTCCCGCACACTCAGCCGCCCGGAGATCCCCAGCTCACGATCCAGCCAGGAGTTCAGCCAGGCACCCCCGTACGGTTCCAGCCGCACCAGCTGCCAGCCCGCGACCGTCAGATCGGGATGCTGTTTGACCCGCAGATTCGGGCTGTCGGTATGCGCCCCCACCACCCGGAACGGACCCGCCTGCTCCGGATCCGCCCACGCCACGAGCGAGCCACCGCGCACGATGTAGTACCGGCCACCGGTGCCCGGCCACACCCGGGTCTCGTCCAGCCGGACGAACCCGTCGGTTTCCAGCGTCTCGGCGATGGTCCGGCAGACATGGAACGGTGAAGGTGACGCGTCGATGAACTCACACAACCCGGCGGCCGAAGCCGCGACAGCAGAACTCGGCATGCTGTGACCCTATTGGCGCGCCTCCGGCGCGCGGGGTCGAGGCCCCCGAAGGTCCCGCCGTTCAGGCCTCGAGACTCGCGGCTACGCCGCATGCACTTCGAGGCCTGAACGGCGGGACGGGCCTCGACCCTTTCAGGGCCTCGCTGAACTCGGCACCGAGAGACGGCTGCTGTTGGTAAAGGCGATCAGGCGCCAGGCCGGCCGAGCGGTCGACTCGGCATCCGACCCGGACATCGAAGCCGTCCCGCCGCCGCGAATGTCGCGGGCGGCATCGATGCCGGAACAGCTGCGGCCCAATCTGTTCGGAGTGCGCCACAGCGAGTGGATCAGCCCGCTCGGTGGCCGGCGAAGAAGGCGCGGATATCCGGTACGAGCAATTCCGGCACCTCCATGGCCGGGAAGTGACCACCGCGGCCGAACTCTGACCAGTGCTCGACATGACCGCCCGGATCCACCAGATCGCGGATCGCATCGTCCCCGGCGAATACCGCATAACCGGTGGGGGCCGCCGGCGGCGGGGTTTCCCCGGAACCCTGCCACGCGGCCATCTCCCGGTATGCCTGCATCCCTTCGTACAGGGAGTGCGCAGCGGAGGCGCCGGATCGGGTGAACCAGAAGATGCTGACGTCGACGAGCAGCTGATCCCGGTCGACTGCGTCCTCGGGCAGTTCGGCGGCCGGGTCCGTCCATTCCCGGAACTTCTCCACGATCCAGGCGAGCTGCCCGACCGGTGAGTCGGTCAACGAGTAGGACAACGTCTGCGGCCGGGTGGCTTGCACGTGGAGATACCCGAGGCCGTCGGCCTGGAACCGGTTGAAGCGCTCGGCCCGCTTCCGGTCCGCCTCGGACAGGCCATCGGTGTCGATCGGCGGGCCGAAGGGCATCGCCGGGGCGGTACCCGTGGCGTGCACGCCCAGCACCCGTCCCGGAGCCACCATGGGCAGCAGCTGCGAAACGCCTGCCCCCGCATCGGTGCCGTGCACGGCGAACCGTTCGTAGCCGAGCCTGGTCATCAGCTCCGCCCAGGCGGTCGCGACGCGAAAGAGGTTGCCCCATCCGGGGTCCGCCACGGGCGTGGAGAAGCCGTAACCGGGAAGCGACGGAATAACCAGGTGGAAGGCATCCAGGGGGTCTGCGCCGTGGGATTTCGGGTCGGTCAGCGGGCCGATCAGGTTCTGGAACTCGAACGGCGAGCTGGGCCAGCCGTGCGTGAGGATGAGCGGCCGGGCTCCGGGCTCGGCGGATCGGATGTGGAGGAAGTGAATGTCCTGACCATCGATGGTGGTGACGAACTGCGGAATCTCGTTCAGTTCCGCCTCCCGGGCCCGCCAGTCGAACCCGTTGGACCAGTATTCGGCCAAACCCCGCAGATAGTCGACGGGGACGCCGCGGCTCCAGTCCGTCACGGCCGGCTGCTGCGGCCAGCGGGCGCGGTGCAGGCGTTCGACCAGATCATCGATATCGGCTCGTGGGATCGCGATGCGGAAGGGGCGGATCTCCGTGGTGTTCGTCATGCCGCCACCGTAGAAGCAATCGCGGAAGGATAGCTTCCGCAATTACTGCGATGCTGAACGAATGTTGAAGACTTCTGCCAGGCTGCTGCGATTGCTGTCGTTGTTGCAGTCGCGGATGGATTGGAGCGGCGAAGAGCTCGCCACGCGATTGGGCGTCACCGGCCGGACAGTGCGCAGCGATATCGAGAAGCTGCGCGACCTGGGCTACCCCGTGGCCGCGGCGCCGGGGGTGGGAGGCGGGTATCGCTTGGGTGCCGGGGCGAAGCTGCCGCCGCTGCTGCTCGACGACGACGAGGCGGTGGCGGTAGTGGTGGGACTCCGGACATCGGTGGGCGGCGGCGTTTCCGGAATGGCGGAGGCCTCGGTACGGGCGTTGGCCAAGTTCGAGCAGGTATTGCCGCCGCGGCTGCGGCACCAGGTGAGCGGCATGGGCTCGGCGATCGCCGCCGTTCCGAGCGCCGGACCCACCGTGGACGCGGACACATTGAGCGTGATCGCGGCGACGATCCGCGCCCGCGAGCGCCTCCGATTCGACTACGAGACCCACCGGGGCACCCCCGGCGGGCGAGAAATCGAGCCCCATCAGCTCGTGAACTGGGGCCGCCGCTGGTACCTGGTGGGTTGGGATATCGAGCGTGCGGACTGGCGGACCTTCCGGGTGGACCGAATCTCCCCGCGCACTCCCAACGGCCCGCGATTCACTCCCCGGCCGTTACCGGACAACGACGCTTCGACGCATGTGCAGCGGGGCGTCGGCCAAGCCACCTGGCGCTACACGGCCCGGGTGCTGTTGCACGCGTCGGTGGAGTACGTGCGCGAACGCATGCCGCACGTCGGCACCCTGGAACCGGCCGGGCCGGATCGTTGTGTGGCCGAGGTGGGGGCGGACACGGCCCAGATGCTGGCTCTGTATCTAGGACTGCTCGACGTGGATTTCGACGTGCTCGAGGGCGCTGAGCTCACGGCGAGGCTGCGAGACCTCTCAGCGCGCTTCCAGCGGGCCGCCGCCGACGCTCCGGATACCGGCTCGTGACGGCCGGTGGTTCCCTGGAGGTGGCGAGCTACCGTCCGGCCGGTGCCCGCCGGTCAGCGCCCGGGACTCGCGACCTCGCCGCAGTCAGGGCGACATCTTCCGCCTTCGCGGACGCCCACCCCCTCCGCGGCAGAGCAGCCGCGCCCGGACGCCGCGCCCTCAAGAAGCGACCAGCACGTCCAGTACGGACAGGAACAAACCCAGCCCGTCGTCACTCGGCCCGGTCAACGCCTCGGTCGCGTGCTCCGGGTGCGGCATGAGCCCCACGACCCGCTTGTTCTCCGACGCGATTCCCGCGATCGAGCGCTGCGAGCCGTTCGGGTTGTCGCCCGCGTAGCGGAACACGACCCTGCCTTCGCCTTCGAGTTCGTCGAGGACCGCCTGCGAGGCCTGGTAACGCCCCTCACCCGATTTCAGCGGGACCAGGATCTGGGCGCCCGGTTCGTAGCGGGAGGTCCAGGCGGTGTCGGTGGCTTCGACGCTCAGCCACTGGTCGCGGCAGATGAAGTGCAGCCCCTCGTTGCGGGTGAGGGCGCCGGGCAGCAGCCCGGCCTCGCACAGCACCTGGAAGCCGTTGCAGATACCGAGCACCGGCATGCCGTTGCGGGCGGCTTCGACGACGGTGCCCATCACGGGCGCGAACCGGGCGATGGCGCCGGCGCGCAGATAGTCGCCGTAGGAGAAACCGCCGGGGACCACGACCGCGTCGACGCTTTTGAGATCGGCGTCGCCGTGCCAGAGGCTCACGGCTTCGGCGCCGGCCAGCCGGACCGCGCGGGCGGCATCCACATCGTCGAGGGTTCCGGGGAAGGTGATGACACCGATGCGGGCGGTCACGGGACGCGCACCACCTTCCAGTCCTCGATCACAGTGTTGGCCAGCAGCGATTCGGCGATCGAGGCGAGTTGGTCATCGCTGACGTCGTCACCGACCTCGAGTTCGAAGCGTTTGCCCTGCCGGACGTCGGTGACGCCTTCGAATCCCAGACGCGGCAGAGCGCCGGCTATGGCCTGCCCTTGCGGATCCAGGATCTCGGCCTTCGGCATCACCTCGACCACGACACGTGCCACGGATTGCTCCTCACAAAAAGGGGGTGAGCTGCGCCCGGCGCCGACGCCGGGACGCGGATGGGTTACCTGAGCAGCCTAATTGCCCACTGGCCGGAAGGTCGCGGCGGGTGACCGAACATATGCGGTACTAGCCTTGCGTGCATGCATGTAGCCCACTTCGGACACTCCTGCGTACTCGTCGAACTGAACGGGAAGAAGATCCTCTTCGATCCCGGCGCGTTCTCCCACGGTTTCGAAGGCCTCACCGGACTGGATGCGATCGCCGTCACTCATCAGCACGCCGACCATATCGATCCGAACCGGATCGACCCGCTGCTCGAGGCGAATCCCGGCGCGCGGCTGCTGTCGGATCCACAGACCGCCGAACTCCGGGGCGGGGCCTGGGAAGCACTGCATGCGGGCAATGTGGTGGACCTGGACGGGCTACGGATCACCGGCGGCGGGGGCCGGCATGCGGTGATCCACCCCGAGCTGCCGGTGGTCGACAACACCGTCTTCCAGCTGGGCACCGCCGCGAACCCGACCCAGTTCGTCCATCCCGGCGATTCGCTCTGGGTGCCCTCCACTCCGGTCGATGTGCTCGCCGTCCCCGCCGCGGCCCCGTGGATGAAGATCAGCGAAGCGGTCGACTACCTGCGGTCGGTAGCACCCCGGCTGGCCTTCCCGATCCACTACGGGATCATCGCCGAGCAGGCCTGGGGTGTGTATTTCAGCCGGCTCGACGAAATGCGCAAAGCCGACACCGAATTCACCGTCCTGCGCCCGGAGAACGACGCCGAGCTCTGAACGCAGCCGACGTCCGCCAGGCCGCCGAACCGACCGGCGACGGCTACCACGCGCAGATCGATCCGGCGTGCCAGCAGTCCACCGGCGAAGTCGCAGACACCGTAGGCGGCCGCGGAGGCCAGGGCCGGCGCCGCGCCCGCCGTCATCCGGCCCGGGCCCGTTCGGCCTGACCCACCGGGCAACAGGCCCCGGTGGTGCACGAGCGCCGGTCGCAGAGCCGGCACAGCAGATCGGCATTGCCGATATCGGAGTACAGACCGGTCAGCAGCTTGTCGAGCAGCAGTGCCAGGGTCTCGCGTTCGGCGGCATCGAGCGGGTCGAGCACATGCGCCAAGCCGCTGCCGCGGGCGGCCAGGATATTCGCCGCTGCCTGCCGGCCGCGCTCGGTGAGGCGCACGGCGATCTCACGGCCCTGCCCGGGCCGGCGCTCCACGAGTTCCCGCCGCAGCAGGGTGTCGATCATGCGCGCCGCCGCCGACTGGCTCGACCCGACCCGGCGGCCCAGTTCGGTGCCGCTCAGTCCGGGCGAGCCGGCCAGCACCACCAGCGCCGCGGCGGCGCTGGTTCCGACACCGGTGTCATCGGCCACCCGCTCGAGCATCAGGTCGGTGACCGCCAGCGCGGCAGCGCCCAGCAGATTCGCGGTCCGGCTATGATGCATGACTCATGCATAACATGCTGCGCGCGACCGCGTCCACCCCGGACCGGTTCGAAAAGTAGGAACCGCCGCCCGCTATCGCCGAATGGGGCGGCGGAGTATCAGGCCGCGCGGACCGCGCGGACGGGCTCCCAGCGGTACACCTCGCTGCGCGCCCCGTGATAGAGCGCGAGGTCCACGGCGTCCAGTAACGCCTGCCGCGGACCGGGCCGACCCAGCTGCGCGGCCGAAACCGCAAGGCGGAGGACGCCGCCCCGCCGCGCGGTGCGCGCGGCGCCCAGTATCAGCGCGCGGCACCACCAGGGTTCGGCGCGGAACCCCTCCCCCATGCCGTACACCCGCGCCTTTTGCACCGAATTGCGTTCCAGATCGTAAATTCCGGTCAACCCGAGCGAAAGCCGGAAACCGAGCTCGGGCAGCGCCGCGGTCGCCCCGGCGGAAACATCCCAGCGCGGCGCCGCGAACAGGCGCGTGCGCAGGCCGACCTGCTCCATCGTCCGGTCGGCGGCGGTCAGCCGCAACAGCGCCTCGTGTCTGGGCAGCGTCGCGAACTCGGCCCGGCGCCGTTTGGTCGCGGCCTGGTCGTAGCCGTGCAGCACCACGGCGTCCCCGCGGCCGCAGCGGCCGTGCAACCATGCCAGGGTGGTGGGGTCCTCGGTGAGCCGGTATCCGCCTTTCAGCCGCGGCGCCACCAGCAGGGACAACCGCACCCCACGCTGATCCATCTCCTCGGCGAAGCCGATCGCCGCGTCCCGGGTGGCTTCCCGGACGCCCGATACCGAAACGAGCAGCTCAGCGTTCATGTACCGAGAATGGCAGCCGCAGGTGTCCGTGGCATGCAGTACCGATGACCTGCGCATGCAGGTCCGGTGACCGGCCCGTGGAGCGGATATGGCCGGGCGGCGAACATCGGGACACGATCCGGTCGCCGCCCGGCGGGCCTACTTCTCCCCGAGCCCGACGGTGTCCAGCACCCAGGCGTACTCGAAGGCGACCTCGCGCCATTTCTCGTATCGCCCGCTGACCCCGCCGTGCCCGGCGCTCATCTCGGTTTTGAGCAGCAGCGGCGAATCACCGGTCTTGGTGGCGCGCAGTTTCGCGACCCATTTCGCCGGTTCCACGTACAGCACCCGGGTGTCGTTGATGCTGGTGATCGCCAGGATGGCGGGATAGTCCTTGGCCGCGATGTTCTCGTACGGCGAATACGACTTCATGTATTCGTAGACGTCTTTGTCCGCCAGCGGATTTCCCCACTCGTCCCATTCGATCACTGTCAGCGGCAACGAGGGATCGAGAATCGAGGTGAGCGGGTCGACGAACGGCACATTGGCCAGCACCCCGGCGAACAGCTCCGGCGCGATATTGGCGACCGCGCCCACCAGCAGCCCGCCCGCGCTGCCGCCGTCGGCGATCATCCGGTCCGGCGCGGTGGTGCCGTTGTCGACGAGATGCTGTGCGCAGGAGACGAAATCGGTGAAGGTGTTCTTCTTGGTGAGTGTTTTGCCGTTCTCGTACCAGAGTCGGCCCATCTCACCGCCGCCGCGCACATGGGCGATCGCGAAGACCATGCCGCGATCGAGCAGCGACAGCCGCGAGACCGAGAAACCCGGGTCCATACTCGCCTCGTAGGAGCCGTAACCATAGAGCAGCAACGGTTTCGGGCCGGTGGCACGGTCGGTATCGCGGCGGGCGACGATCGAGATCGGAATCCGGGTGCCGTCCGCGGCCACCGCCCAATCACGGTGCTGTACATAATCGTTCGCATCGTAACCGCCGAGTACCGGTTGCTCCTTGCGCAGCAGCAGCGCACCGGTCTCCACCACATAGTCGAAGACCTGGGTGGGCGTGATGAACGAGGTGAGCCCGAGCCGCAGCGTGGGCTGTTCCCATTCCGGGCAGGAACCTAGCCCGGCACTGTAGAGCTCCAGCTCGAATTCCAGCTCGCGCAGTTCACCGTAGCCGTCCGCGGTCAGCGGCCATACCGCCACCCGGGGCAGTGCCTCGCGGCGATAGCTGAGCACCAACTGCCCGGCGAAGGCGTCGACATCCTCGAGCCGCACATCGCCACGGTGCCCGATGAGAGTGCGCAGCCGGGACGGGTCGTCGGCCGGAGCCTCGGCCAGCACGAAGTTCTCCGCCTTCACCCCGTCCACGACATCGTTGTGCAGAATCAGGAACCTGTCCTCGCCCGCCACCACCGCGTGTTCCGCCGCATACTCGACCCCTTCGCGGCGGGGCAGCAGCACCCGGAACTCACCGGTCGGATCATCCGATTCCAGCACCCAGCCCTCGGTGGTGATCTTGGACCCCACCCAGATCATCAGATACTTCTCCGACCGGGTGGCGCCGACGCTGACCCAGTAGCGCTCGTCCGGCTCGTGGAAAACCTGCACATCCGCGGCGGAAGTGTCGCCGAGCCGGTGCCGCCACACGGTATCGGGCCGCCAGGATTCGTCGACGGTCTGATAGAAGACGTGGCTGCCGTCCAGTGACCAGGTGGCCCCGGGCGTCGTCCGCGGGATCTCGTCGCCGAGCAGTTCCCCGGTCCGCAGATCCATGAAACGCAGGGTGTAGCGCTCGTCGCCGGCGGTGTCCACCGAGAACGCCAGCAGATTCCCGTCGTGGCTCACCGAGAACGCGCCGAGGGCGAAGAAATCGTGCCCTTCGGCCAGCACATTGCTGTCGAGCAGGACCTGTTCGCCGGGGATCTCGGTCCCGGCCTCGAGCTGCGGCGGCGTCCAGGCATCGATCCCGGCGGCGTTCGCGTCGATCGGACACCGGCAGTGCACGCCGTACTGTTTGCCCTCGTAGCTGCGCGAGTAGTACCAGTACTCGCCGAGCCTGGCCGGCACCGACAGATCGGTTTCCTGGGTGCGACTCTTGATCTCGTCGAAGATCTTCTCGCGCAGCGGTGCGAGATGCGCCGTCCGGGCCTCCGTATAGGCGTTCTCGGCCTCGAGATGGGCGATGACCTCGGGGTCCTCCTTGTCCCGCAGCCATTCGTATTCGTCGACGAACCGGTCGCCGTGGTGTACCCGCTCGAACGGGACCGTCTTCGCCGTGGGCGCGACCGCCGCGGCCGCCGCGTCGGTTACCGGACTACCACTGTCAGCCATGGCCACCACCGTAGCGGCCCGCGCCGGACCACCGGCGGAGACCGCATCCGGCGGGTACCGGCCGAACGATCAGGCGCCGATCGCGGGGCCGATGATCGGCCAGGACGCCTTCAGATGGTCGTTCCAGTACGACCACGAATGGGTGCCGACCGGGCTGTAGTCGACCCGCAGCGGCAGCCCCGCGGCCCGCGCCTTGTGCTCGAACGAGATCACACAGGCGTCGACCGCGAATTCGATCGGCCCGCCGAGCACGATGTTTTCCGGCAGCTGCGGTTTCAACTCCAGTTCGTGCGGTCCGGGCAGGCCGGTACCGGTCGACAGGAACAGCGTCTTGCCGCGCAACCGGTCCAGCATCAGTGCCGGATCATGGGCCGCCCAGTCCGGGCCGCCGGCGGGCCCCCACATATTGGCCGGGTCGCCGCCCCTGGTCATGATGGAGAACTGCACCGCGCCGGCCGCCATCGCGGTATCCGGGCAGGCGCTGTACCCGGCGACCGCGGTGTAGAGCTGCGGATGCCGGGCGGCGAGGATATAGGCGGCGTGCCCGCCCATGGACAGGCCACCGATCGCGTTCTGCCCGTCACCGGCGAAATTGCCGTCGATGATCGACGGTAGTTCCCGGGTCAGGAACGTCTCCCACCGATAGCGGCCCAGGGCCGGATCGTCGCGCTGCCAGTCGGTGAAATAGCTGGCCTTACCGCCGACCGGGAGGACGACATTGACATTCTTGCCGAGGAAGAAACGTTCGGCCTCGGTGGCATTGGTCCAGGTGCTCTGGCCGACGCCGGGATCGAGCCCGTCGAGCAGGTAGTAGGTGGGCCGGCTGCCGCCCCCGGCCGGATGCAGCACCTGCACCTGTACGACCTGGTTCATGGCGGGCGAGGAGACGAATACCGCCGAACGGGTCGGGCCGAGTTCATCGATCCGGACGATTTCGGCCGCTGCCGCCGATGCGGGGCGGAGCACAGGGAGCCCGGCAGCCAAACCGATCACCCCCAGCATCAGTACAGCTATCCGAAAACAACGCACGATCGCACCTCCCTGGCCCACCCCGGAAACTAGCTCATGCCAATGCTCACCATCTCGCTCGGCGATAGCGCACTATCGGCATATTCACAGCAAACATGCCGACAGTAGACGAAAAACGATCTTACGTGTCCATATCGATACGATCCGCGGAATCGCTCTCCGAGTGGGAAACTCACCGTCTCCGCTGCAGCGCGCCCCGGATGGAACCGGCCAGATAGTCCAGATCCGCCCGCTGCGGCGTCCGCGGCCGCCCCCGCAAACCGAATCCGTCCCCCGGGGTGCGGGGAATGACGTGCAGATGGACATGGAACACCTCCTGCCCCGCGGTCACACCGTCGGCCAGGAAGAAATTCACCCCGTCGCAGGCCACCTCACTGTCCCGCAACGCCGCCGCCAGCAGCTGCCCCACCTGGAACAATTTCCCGCCGAGCACCGGGTCGAGCTCGGCGAGATCCCGCGCCGGTTTCTTGGGCACCACCAGCAGATGCCCCGGCGTCATCGGCCGGATATCCATGAACGCGAGCACATCGTCGTCCTCGTACACCCGGCTCGCCGGCGCCCGCCCGGCCACAATGTCGGAAAAGATCGAATACGGATCCATGCTGTGTATATTGGCGCGCCTTCGGCGCGCGGGGTCGAGGCCCCCTCGGCGCCACAGGCGGCGCCAGAAACTCAAAGGATCGGCGACGGCGTATACCGGGCAGCTTCCGGGTAGGCGGAAGTCAGCTTGCCCACCTGTGCCACCACCTCCGCCACCTGCGCGTCGGCCGCTCCGATGAACGCCGACTTCTCCGCCAGCGCGGCATCCAAGGCGGCCCGGTCCAGGGGCAGACGGTCGTCGGCGGCCAGGCGGTCCAGCAGATCGGGTTCGCGGCCCTGTTCCCGCATCGCCAGCGCGACCGCCACCGCGTGCTCCTTGATCACTTCGTGTGCGGCTTCCCGGCCGACACCGGCCCGGACCGCGGCCATGAGGATGCGCGTGGTGGCGAGGAACGGCAGGTAGCGATCGAGTTCGTTGGCGATCACCGCCGGGTAGGCACCGAATTCGGCCAGCACGGTCAGGAAGGTCTCCATCATGCCGTCGATCGCGAAGAAGGCGTCCGGCAGCGCGACCCGGCGGACCACCGAGCAGAAGACATCGCCTTCGTTCCACTGCGCACCGGCCAGTTCGGCGGCCATCGAGCCGTATCCGCGCAGCACCACCTGCAGGCCGTTGACCCGTTCGCAGGAGCGGGTGTTCATCTTGTGCGGCATGGCCGAGCTGCCGACCTGGCCCGGCTGGAAACCCTCGGTCACCAGTTCGTGGCCGGCCATCAGCCGGATGGTGTGGGCCAGCGAGGACTGCGCGGCACCGATCTGCACCAGCGCGGACAGCACATCGTGGTCCAGCGAACGCGGGTAGACCTGGCCGACGCTGGTCAGCACGCTGGTGAAGCCCAGGTGCCGGGAGACCTGCTGTTCGAGCGCGGTCAGTTTCGCGGCGTCACCGCCGAGCAGATCCAGCATGTCCTGCGCGGTACCCATCGGGCCCTTGATCCCGCGCAGCGGATAGCGGTCGACGAGTTCCCGCAGCCGGGTGAGCCCGATGAGTAGTTCGTCGGCGGCCGAGGCGAATCGTTTGCCCAGCGTGGTGGCCTGCGCGGCGACATTGTGGGAGCGACCGGCCATCACCAGCGTCTGATATTCGGCGGCCCGTTCGGCCAACCGGGCGGCCACCGCCACACCGTGGGAGTGGATGTGTTCCAGCGACAGGCGGATCTGCAACTGCTCCACGTTCTCGGTGAGATCGCGGCTGGTCATCCCCTTGTGCACATGTTCGTGTCCGGCGAGGGCGTTGAACTCCTCGATCCGGGCCTTCACATCGTGGCGGGTCACCCGTTCCCGTTCGGCGATGGCGGCCAGGTCGACCTGTTCGACGACCCGTTCGTAGTCCTCGACGACCCCGGGCGGTACATCGATACCGAGTTCGGCCTGAGCGCGCAGCACCTCCAGCCACAGCCGCCGCTCGAGCACGATCTTCTGCTCGGGAGACCACAGATGCACCAGCTGCGGGCTGGCGTAGCGGGTGGCGAGGACATTGGGGATCAGGTCTGAGGTCACGTCCGGTCAGTCTAATGACCGGTAACGGTCGATCGGCTAGTGCGTCGCCGGAGCGACGATATCGATGACCTCCAGCAGCGCGCCACGGGCCGTCCGGCGGGGTTGCGGGTCGGATTCGCTGAGGGCGGCGACCACCGCGCCGTCGACCACCGCGACCAGCCTGCGCAGTTGTTCGGGCCGCACCATCCGGTCGGATCGGCGCAGCACATCGGAAAGCAGCTCGTCCAGCTGCCCGCGTAGTCGGAGCTGGACCTCGCGCAGCTCGGGGTGGCGGGCCGAGGCGACGGTGCGTTCGTAGCGGGCGATCAACCGCCCGCGCGCGCCCTCGTCCACGCCTTCGGGACCGATCAGCAGGTCGAGCACCAGGTCTACGGTCGCCTCCGCACCGCGGCGGCGGTGGGTCACCTCGCCGATCCGCCGCCGCATGGCCTCGAGTTCGGCGTTGCCGCTGAACTCGACCGCCCGCGCGATCAGATCCTCGAGCGATTCGAAGTAATAGGTCGTGGAGGCCAGCGGCAGTTCGGCGCGGGTCGCGACCGAGCGATGCCGCACCGCGTCGAAACCGCCTTCGAGCAGTAACTCGGCAGCGGCAGCCACCAGCGCCTGGCGACGCCGTTCACCCTTCGGAGTCGTCGCGGTTATCACCGTGCCATCGTGCCAGTCTTCATGAACACTTCCGTGCGAAATCAGGGAAAGGGGAAACAACCATCGATGTTTCTACCGCATCCACGCGGCGATGTTGTCGTACTGTGGAAAATCATTGCCGTGCACGGGGTCGGCCTGTGCTCTGCCGCAAGTAGTCCCGGAGCCGGGTGAGCGCCGCTTCGATCTCCGCCGTAGCCCCGGCGAAGGACAGGCGGATGGTGTGATGCCCGTTGACGGTGTCGAAATCCAGGCCCGGTGCCAGCGCCACCCCGGTGTTGGCCAGTACGTCCGCGCACCAGGCCATGGAATCATCGGTGAGGTGCCCGATATCGGCGTAGGCGTAGAAGGCGCCGTCGGCGGGCGCGAGGTCGGTGATACCGAGCCCGGCCAGCCCTTCCAACAGGACGGCGCGGTTGACCGCGTACCGGTGCACATGCGCGTCGAGTTCGGTTCGCGCTTCGTCACCGAACGCGTGCAGTGCCGCGTACTGCGAGATCGCGGGCGGGCAGACGGTCATATTCGATGCCAGCCGCTGGAGCGCCGGGCGCAGTGCGGGCGGTGCCAGCATCCAGCCCAGTCGCCAGCCGGTCATCGAGAAGTACTTCGACACCGATCCGATGACCACTCCCGCGCGGGAGGTCTCCCAGGCCGAGGCGGTCCGCTCCCCGCCGTAGGTGATGCCGTGATAGATCTCGTCGGAGATCAACAGCGTGCCGTGCGTATCGCACCAGCGGGCCAGTGCCGCGAGTTCGTCGGGGTCGATCATGGTGCCGGTCGGATTGGCGGGGCTGGCCACGATCAGGCCCCGCGGCGGTTCCGGAAGTTCTTCGAGCATGGCCACGGTCGGCTGGAACCTGGTCTCGGCGCGACAGTCCAGTTCGACCACCCGGCAGCCGAGCGCGGCCAGCGTATTGCGGTAGGCCGGGTAGCCGGGGCGTGCGACCACCACCGTGTCACCGGGATCGAACGCCGCCAGGAAGATGAGGGTGAACGCGCCGGAGGACCCGGTGGTGACCACGACGTCGTCGGGATCCACCGGGTAACCGTAGGTTCGGTGATGATGCCCGGCGATCGCCTGACGTAGCGGCAGGATGCCAAAAGTCTCTGTGTAACCGAGTAGTTCGGCATCAATAGCGGTTTTCGTGGCCCGTAGCACCGGTGCCGGTGCCGGTGTCGAGGGCTGCCCGGCCGCGAGACTCAGTACGTCGCCGTGCGTTCGGGCGCGTTCGGCGGCGGCTTTCCAGACATCCATCACGTAGAAAGGTGGGATGGTCGAGCGCCGAGATTCAGTGGACACCCGACCGACGGTAGAACACTGCTTCGAGCGGTTCGACAGCTATGGTCTGCTCTGATGCTCGACAAGGCCGGCCGGCGGGCCGACGGCCCGCCAACACAGGACCCCGATTCCACCGCGCCCGGGCGCGGGACCGGGGCTCTGCGCCGACGCTGGAACCGGGCCGTGCACCCGCTTTCCGCGGCGATTCGCCGGGACACGCGCCCGGGCGCGACGACCGCGCCGGCCGAACCTGCCGGTCACGAACTCGCCACCCACTCCGCCCGGAAACCACCGGCCCGGCACGACTCGGAGCAGGAATCCGCTGAACATCACTCCGGCGCGGTCCACACCGGATCGGAGCAGGCTCCTGCCGACCACGACCCCGGCGCGGTTGCCACCGGATCGGAGCATGATCCCGCCGACCACGACCCCGGCGCGGCCCACACCGGCGCGGCGGCAACGGGTCCGGGCCCCGGCGACGCACCGGAAACCACAGCTCCGACACGCGGTGGTGACAGCCGGCCGGAAACCACAGGTCACGATCCCGCTCCCGGTCCCGACGATCCCGAACCCGGCACCGACGCGCGGTCCACATCCCTGGACCGCGCGGCAGCGACCGGTGGCGGCCTGGTCATCGCCCCCGGCTGGCGGGAGCGCGCCGCCGCGCAGGCCCGGACACCGGGACCCCGGGTGGTCGCCGCCCACCGGTGGCTGCGGCGATCCGCGGTGGATCTCTGGTCCCGCCGTCCCACCCGCGCCGAACTCGTCGACCTCGTCGCGCGCAGGCCGTCCGCCGAGGACATCGCCGTCGCGGCCCGGCGCCACCGTGTCCTCATCGGCGTCCTACTGCTCGCCCTGCTGCTGGCGGCGGGCGACGGATCCGCGGGTATCTCGGTCACCGACCGGAGCCCGGCTCCCGGGATCGCCTACCGCGTGGCTCTCGCCCATCCGCTGCAGTTGTCCGCGCCGGTGCCGTCGGTGCGTCGCTATCTCGATGCCATCGACAATGGGGAACGCCTGCGCGAACAGGCGGTGGTGGCCGCGGCCGCCCGGGCCACTCTGGAACGCGCCAAGGCCGAAGCCGCGGCCGCGGTCGCCGGCCAGGAGCAGCCCTGGATCAATACCGCGCCGGCGCCCGGCGGGCTCGAGGGCGGGCTGATCCCGCCCGGCGCCGTGCCGCCCGGCGCCGGTGGTTACGTCCTGCCCGCGCCGGGCACCTTCACCTCCGGTTTCGGCAGCCGGTGGGGCACCTTCCATCGCGGTATCGATATCGCCGGCCCGATCGGCACCCCGATCTACGCCGTCGCGAGCGGCACCGTAATCGATGCGGGTCCGGCCGCCGGTTTCGGTCTGTGGGTGCGGATACGGCACGACGACGGCGCGATCTCGGTCTACGGCCATATGTACGATTTCTTCGTCTCGGTCGGGGAACGGGTCCCCGCCGGTATGCAGATCGCACGAATGGGCAACCGCGGCGATTCCACCGGACCGCATCTGCATTTCGAGATCGTCTTGGACGGTCAGCACGTCGATCCGCAGCGCTGGCTCGCACTGCACGGGCTTTCATACAACTGAGCCAGAACCTCCGGGGGAATCTCGAAGACCACGAAAATTAGACCACCGAATAACGGCCTTCTGGAGGACTTACACGGATGTAAGTCCTGGTCCATCGATTTCTCTCAGCAGAATAAAACCGACCGTTATACTTCCGTTTAAATTCTGTTAACCTACCGCAATCAATCTGTGATTTGCCAGATAACGAATCGCAAGTTCGTTTGTCGCACGGTTATCGAGTTCTTCCGAAATTCCGAGCGACCGGTCGCCCCGGCGGGTGCAGTGTGCCATCGGCGCGGACAACTGAATCTCCCATTTCCCAACACAAGTAATCGAGAAGCAGCGCAACGATTACGCCGGCGGCCATGACGCTCGGCGGCGGAAACCTGCGCGCTGTCGGAGAGCCGTTCCCATGCGTTTACGAAACCTGTTACCGCTCGTCGCCGTCGCCGCTGCCGTCGTGGTACCCACCCAGGCGCACGCCGACGCACCCATCACCGGTGTACCCGCAGTACTGCAGGCCCCGGCCCAGCAGGCACAGCAGCAGCTCCACCGGTGGCAGCAGCTGCCACCGGTGCAACAGAACGGGCTTCAGCAGTCGCTACCGGAGACCATCCAACCGGTGTCCTACTCCAACAACCTGGACGGCTGGATCCGCAACGCACTGCACGTCCTCGGCCGGCACGGTATCCCGGCCAGCTACGACGGCATCCACCGGAATGCCATGCGCGAGTCCAGCGGTGACCCCTACGCGATCAACCTCTCGGACTCCAATGCCGCGGCGGGCACCCCATCGAAGGGGCTCATGCAGGTGATCGATCCCACGTTCGCCGCCTACCACGTGGACGGCACCTCCTGGGATATCTACGACCCGGTCGCCAATATCGCCGCGGCCTGCAACTACGCCGCCCACCGCTACGGCTCCATCGACAACGTCTTCGGAGCCTACTGATCAGCCGGTCGGAAGATCGGCCCCGGTGCGGGCTAGCGCACGCCGCAGCGCCGCCCGCACCGCCGGGTATCAGAGAGAGATACGGTCCTCGACAGCGGCCAGTCCGATATCGGAGCGGTAGTGGCTACCGGTCAGTTTGATACCGGCCAAACGGTCGTAGGCCGCCTCCCGCGCCGCCGCCAGATCGGTACCGGTGCCGACGATACTGAGCACGCGCCCACCCGCGGAGACCAGCGCGCCATCCGCACGCTGCGCCGTCCCGGCATGCAGCACCGTCGCCGCGTCGTCGGTCGCCGCGTCCCCGGCACCACTGATCACATCGCCCGAGCGCGGCCGGGCCGGATAGTTCTCCGCGGCCAGCACCACGGTGATCGCGGCGCCGTCGCGCCAGCGCGGCGCGGACGTTTCGGCCAGAGTGCCGGTGGCGGTGGCGTACAGCAGTTCGCCGACCGGGCTGTCCAGCAGGGCGAGCACCGCCTGGGTCTCCGGGTCACCGAACCGGCAGTTGAACTCCACCACCGCGGGCCCGGCCGCGCCCATTGCCAGCCCCGCGTACAGCAGCCCGCTGAAAGCGGCGTCGCGCCGGACCAATTCGGCGGCCACCGGAGCCACCACCTCGTCGACGATCTGCTCGACCGTCCCGCCGGGCAGCCACGGCAGCGGTGTGTAGGCACCCATTCCGCCGGTATTGGGCCCGGTATCACCGTCACCCACCCGCTTGTGGTCCTGCGCGGGCAGCAGCGGCACCACCGTCTCCCCGTCGACCAGGCAGAACAGCGAAACCTCCGGGCCGTCCAGGAACGATTCCAACAGCACCGGATGGCCTTGTTCGAGCAGTTCGGCGGCATGCCCGCGGGCCACCGAACGGTCGGGGGTGACCACCACACCCTTGCCCGCGGCCAGCCCGTCGTCCTTGACCACCCAGGTCGGGCCGAAACGGTCCAGCGCCGCATCCAATTCGGCGGGCGAGTCCACCACCTCGCTGTGCGCGGTACGGACCCCGGCAGCCGCCATCACATCCTTGGCGAATGCCTTCGATCCCTCGATCCGGGCCGCCGCGGCCGACGGGCCGAAACAGGCGATCCCGGCCGCGCGCACCGCGTCGGCCACGCCCAGGACCAGCGGCACCTCCGGGCCGATCACCACCAGATCCGCGGCCACCTCCCGGGCCAGCGCGGCCACCGCTTCCCCGGAACTCGGATCCACCGGCCGCACCTGCGCGTGCTGGGCGATACCGGCGTTACCGGGCGCGGCGACGATCGCGCTCACCGCCGGATCACGGCGCAGCGCAAGGACGAGGGCGTGTTCACGGGCTCCGGAACCGATGACGAGTACTCGCACCCGGACAGCTTATAGGTGCCGTATCGATCCCCGGCGGGGTAGGTTCACCGCCGGGGCCGGCCCGGTACCAGCGACTTCACCCCAACGGCGACCATCTGTGGATGATGGAGGAAACACCTTGAACAGGTGGACAACCCGCGCGCCGGACCCAGCGATCCCGGTGCGCGCATACGGGAGGACGTGCGAATGGGTCTGATGGACGGAATCATGGGAAACGCCGGACAGGTGGAGCCGGCCCGGGCCCAACAGGAATACCAGCGGCTACTCGGCAACGGCGAACAGGTCTACTCCGCCTACATCCTCGTCCGCGACGCCATGCTGTTCACCAACCGGCGGCTCATCCTCATCGACAAACAGGGCCTGTCGGGCCGCAAGGTGAGCTACCACAGTATCCCCTACCGCTCGATCACCCATTTCGCGGTGGAGACAGCGGGCACCTTCGACCTCGACGCGGAGCTGGTGCTGTGGATCTCGGGCACCGACACGCCACTGCAGAAGAAGTTCAACCGCCAGGTCGACATCTACGAGGTGCAGGGAATTCTGTCCCACTTCGTCGGGGCATGAGGTGTGGCGGGCGCGGCGACACTAGTCTCGCCCCATGGCTTCTGTTTTCAGTGCGATCATCGCCGGTGACCTGCCGGGCCGGTTCGTCTGGGAGGACGACGAATTCGTCGGGTTTCTCACCATCGCTCCGGTGACGCCGGGACACACCCTCGTGGTGCCCCGCAAAGAGATCGATCAGTGGCAGGACATCGAGCCCGAGGTCTTCGCGCGCCTGAACGGAGTCGCGCAGAAGATCGGCCAGGCCGTGCGCGCGGCCTGGGACGCGCCGCGGGCGGGTCTGCTGATCGCGGGACTCGAGGTCCCGCATCTGCACGTACACGTGTTCCCGGCGTTCACCATGGGGAATTTCGATATCTCCGGCGCCGACCCGAACCCGCGGCCGGAGTCCCTCGACGACGCGCAGGCACGGATCAAGCAGGCGCTCCGCGACCTCGGCCACGGCGCGAACGTGCCCGCCTGACTCAGGCCCGGCCGCACCTCGAAACGGATCGTATGCTCCGGGTCCCGGCGGGCCCGTGCGGTGGCGACGCCGCGCGCACTGTGCAACGGCGACGCCGGTCAAGGTCAGCAGGTCGACCGGTGCGTATTCCACCGGACGCTCGGCATCGAGCCGGGCCGGCATCAGCAGATCCTCGACCAGCAGGCCCATCCGTTTCGATTTGCGTTCGATCCGGTCGAGCAGCATACCCGTATCCCCGGTGGCGCCCTGCCGGTTCAACTCGGCGAAACCCTTGATCGTGGTCAGCGGCGTCCGCAACTCGTGGCCGGCGTCGGCGACGAAACGGCGCCGCTTCTCCTCGGACCGATGTAGGAGCCGGCCCGGCCGGAGCCCGACCGAGCAGCGGTACTCCGGCCGGCACAGAAGAACAGGGCTATGCGGCGCAGCCGATTGCGCTCCCTACGTCAGCGGGCACGCCGTGCCTGTTCACACAGTCGAGGCCCTCGCCTACATCGATCACGCGCCAGTGTGTGTACCCGTCCTGCTCCGAGTACTCGAACAGATACATGACCGGGTGGAGGGTGCCCTCCGGATATGCCATCGCCGACGCGAAGTTGCCGCTGCATCGTGCCTGCTGAAGATCAGCGAGTGGATACTGCGGCATCCCTGTCATTCGCAACGTCGTTATCAAGTACTCGCGGGTCACCTCGGCACAGGGATCGGCCACCGGCCCTTCTACCGGCGGTGCGGGCTGTCCTTCCACCGGAGGTGCCGGCTGTCCCTCCACCGGCCGTCCGGCATCGGGTCCGGCGCCCTCGCCGACGGGCATCGAAGGCGGCGAAGTGGACGCCGCGGTTTCGGTAGCGGCAGTTGTCGTAACAGATGCGGCAGCAGTGCCGGACGTGGCCGGACCGGCCTCGGCGGCGCGCCCACCATCGCATCCAGCGACAGCCAGTGCGATCGTCATCGCTGAAGCAGCGTACAGAACAGGTCGGATCATATTGTCTCCTGGCCAGAGCCCGCCTTCAGGGCGGTTGATTTCGATATCTACTGCGAGAATGCGGATTTCATAGGAGCCGTGCCGCCACCCCGCGCGAACTGCTCCGTGGGGAGGGTGGTTACCGCATCCCGCTCACTGCCACCGCGCGAGGGTCAGTCCCGGTAGATGACTACCTGAGCGTTGGTAGCGGTCCCGACACTCATAGGTCCCAAGCACGAGGCCGTTCCGGTGCCGGACGGGCTGAAGGAACCGCTCCACGAGCCCCGGTACGGGCCGACGGCCATGAGGGGAAACGCATTGGGCACGCCGTGTAGGCCGAAACACTCGATGGTCAGTACGTACTCCCGTCCGGCGGGCGCGTCGTCATGGCATGTCGCCGTTGCGCCGACCAGGTCCCGAGTGACAACACAGTCCTGCGGTGCGGCTTGGGCCGCAGCGGAACCGAGAACTGTGGGGAATGCCGCGACCGAAGCTGCGACAACAGCGATTCTGAATGCGAAGATGGTCGACTTTTTCATTGTTGTCCATTCTCTGAGGACTTCCAGCGGTCCCTTGATCATCGCTGGCCCCGAGATTCCATTACATGGCGTAATGCAACGATATGATGACGCCTGCTGCCGTCGGTCCACAACCACCGGAATACGCCCACCCGACCCCGGCTCGATCGGATTCCCCTACCGCGGTAGGCCTGCCCGGCGCCGGGCCGGCCGGGCTACATCCGGCGCGCCGGCAACCAGGTCGGCACCCCGCGACACGCCCCCCATCCGGCCCGTGTCCCCACCGGACCGCTCACCATCGCCCGGTTACTCGTGTGGGCCGGAATCTTCGTATTCGTTGTTCAGGTCGGCCATCAAGGCCTTTCCCGCGACCTGGCCCTGGGCCAGCGCGTCCAGGAACGCCCGGGCCCAGCGGTCCACGTCGTGGGCCAGGACCTGGCGGCGTAGCGAGCGCATCCGGCGGCGGCGGGTTTCGCGGTCGTCGGTGAGAGCGGCGACAATGGCGTCCTTGACGCTGTCCAGATCGTGCGGGTTGCACAGATAGGACTGGCGGAGTTCGGCTGCGGCTCCGGTGAACTCGCTGAGCACCAGGGTTCCGTTGAGGCCGGAATGGCAGGCGACATACTCCTTGGCGACCAGGTTCATACCGTCGCGCAGGGGCGTCACCAGCATGACGTCGGCGGCCACGAAGAAGGAGATGAGTTCTTCGCGGGCGATCGGGCGGTGCAGATAGTGGACGACGGGGTAGCCCACCCGGGCGAACTCGCCGTTGATACGGCCGACCTGCCGTTCGATATCGCCGCGCATCTGGATATAGCTCTGGACCCGCTCCCGGCTGGGCGTGGCCAGCTGCACCATCACGGTCTCCGCCGGATCGACACGCCCTTCGGCCAGCAGTTCCTCGAGGGCGTTGAGCCTGATGTCGATGCCTTTCGTGTAATCGAGGCGGTCGACACCGAGCAGGATGTTCTTGGGACTGCCCAGTTCGGCGCGGATGCGGGCGGCCCGTTCGCGCACCGAGCGCCGCCGTGAGTGTTCGTCCAGGCCCGCGGAGTCGATGGAGATGGGGAAGGCTCCGACCCGCACAGTCCGGAATCCGACCTGGACCACACCCATCTTCGACCGCACTCCGACGGTGCCGCGCGAGGTGGGCTGGCCGGCCAGACGCCGGGCCAGGTAGAGGAAGTTCTGGGCGCCGCCGGGCAGATGGAAGCCGATCAGGTCGGCGCCGAGCAGTCCCTCCACGATCTCGGTCCGCCACGGCATCTGCATGAACAGTTCCACCGGCGGGAACGGGATGTGCAGGAAGAACCCGATGGTCAGATCCGGTCGCAGCATCCGCAGCATCTTGGGCACCAGTTGCAGCTGGTAGTCCTGCACCCACACGGTGGCGCCCTCGGCGGCGACCTTCGCGGTCTCCTCCGCGAAACGCCGGTTCACCTGGACATAGGCCGACCACCAGGTGCGGTTGTAGACGGGGCGGACGATGACGTCGTGGTACAGCGGCCAGAGGGTGGCGTTGGAGAAGCCCTCGTAGTAGTCGGCGACCTCCTGCGCGGACAGCGGTACCGGATGCAGTTCCAGCCCGTCCTCGACGATGGGATCGACCTCCACATCGGGCACACCGGCCCACCCGACCCAGGCGCCCCGATTGCTGCGCAGCACCGGCTCCAGCGCGGTCACCAGACCGCCGGGGCTGCGTTTCCAGCGACTGCTGCCGTCCGGCAGCTTCTCCAGGTCGACCGGTAGCCGGTTGGCCACCACCACGAAACCGGAACCGGCCCCACGTTCGCGCAGGGGTTCGGCGTCCACCGCCTCGGGGAGGGCCTCCGCCGGGTCGATCGGGCTGCCTGCCGGCCCGGAGCCGTTACGGTCTCCGGGCCGGTCCGCGGACACGGCGTTTTCATCCTCGGGGGTGGAATCGCTGGACGGCTGATCGGTCATCTGGTCCACTCACGCATCCTTTGCGCGGCGCTGAACGCCATGTAGTTGTGTGTGGGGATCCGCCGACGTCGCCGTTGGCGCCGGCGGCTGCTTACTCGGTGCGGACTCCGGGGCCGATACCGAGCATCGACAGGAGCATCCGGCATTCGTCGGCATCGGCGGCATAGGCGGCCACGACCCGCTGCGCCTGACGAGCGGTCTCGTCGGCGAGGGGTTCCAGATCGTCGTCGGCGATACCGTTGGCGCTGCTCTTCGCGGCCATCTCAGTCCTCCCGGCAGGTGCGCTTGTATGTGAAATGTCAATGGTATCTGTCCCGGGTCGGGGCTGCTTCCGGCGCGGGTAACGTGGCGGAGCCCCCGGGGCTATACCTTTGGCAGCAGAAACGATGAGGAAGGGGCCCGCAGCATGCCGTTGGCCACGGTGAACGGAATATCGCTCAACTATCAGGTCAAGGGAGACCGCGCCAAGGGCACCGATATCAAGGGCGGCGGTCCGCTGGTGGTGCTCGTCATGGGCACCGGTAGCCCCGGCCGGGTATGGGAGCTGCACCAGGTGCCGGCCCTGCTCGCCGCCGGTTACCGGGTGTGCACGTTCGACAACCGGGGTATCGCTCCCAGCTACGAGGCCCCCGACGGGATGACCATCCACGAGATGGTGGCCGATACGGCGGCCCTGATCGAGTTCCTCGACGAGGGTCCCGCGCTCGTGGCCGGCACCTCGATGGGTGCCAGGGTGGCGCAGGAACTCGCGCTGGCCCGACCCGAACTGGTGCGTAAGGCGGTATTCCTCGCCGGCCACGGCCGGCTGGACCAGTTCCAGAAGACGCTGTCGCTGGGCGAGCACGAGCTGGACGAGAACGAGGTGCGGCTGCCGGCCAAGTACGAGGCCGCGCTCACCGCGGTGATGAATCTCTCGCCGGCCACTATGGCCGATACGAACAAGGCCCGCGACTGGCTGGATCTGTTCGAGTTCACCGGCGGTCCGGTGTCGCCCGGGATCCGGGCGCAGCGCCGGATGGACCACGAGTTCGACCGGCTACACGCCTACCGCGATATCCGGGTGCCCTGCCTGGCCGTCGGCTTCGCGGACGACCGGATGATCCCGCCGTACCTGGCCAGAGAGGTCGCCGACGCTATTCCGGGCGGGCGTTACCAGGAGGTTCCCGATGCCGGTCACTACGGCTATCTGGAGCGCCCGGACGCGGTGAACAAGATCCTGCTGGAATTCTTCGCGGCGTGAGGGGAGGGCCCAAAGCTAACGCCGAGCTTGCTAGGGTCGACACATCGTTTGGGTTCGCGACACGGCAGCCGGAAATCAGACCCGAGCCGCCGGGGCGGGCCCACACAGATCCGAATCCGCAACCTATGAGTACCCCAGTGAGGTGAAATGAGCACCAACCCGTTCGACGACGAGGACGGCCGCTTCTTCGTACTGGTCAACGACGAAGAACAGCACTCCCTGTGGCCCGCCTTCGCCGAAGTCCCGGCCGGCTGGCGGGTGGTCTTCGGCGAGGAAAGCCGTGCGGCCTGTGTGGAGTACGTGGAGCAGAACTGGACCGATATGCGGCCCAAGAGCCTGCGTGACGCCATGGCGGCGGACGAGGCGGCCCGCAAATAGGCCGTTCTCCGCTTTCGCGGGCCCGGCCGGCGCAGGCGACATCCCTTTCGTGCGATATCTTCCGAGGTGTGGCACGGCGGATGCGTGAGTGCAATGGCCGGGCTCTCATATTTCGCGAACTCGGTAATCGCACCGTATGATCGGCTGCCGAGCGACCGCATTTCCGGCCACTCCGCCGCCTTGGCGCAACTGGCAGCGCAACGTACTTGTAATGCGTAGGTTGTGGGTTCGAGTCCCACAGGCGGCTCCGCTCACCCCGGCCCACCGATATGTCGGTGGGCCGGAGTATTTTTCGCGCCATGAGGCCCTGCCGGGGGTGCCCCGCGCTGCTGATCAGGCGCAGTCAGAAACTGTATTGCACAACGAAATGTCAGCAGGCCGCGCAACGCGTGGAGAAAACCCGGTTCTGGCCTGGCGACCGGCGAGGCCGATGTGGGCAGCTACCAGGGGCACTACATACGCGACTATCTCACGCAGGCACAGGATGGTCGCTGCGCCATCCGCGGGATCGGTAGCGTTTGGCAGAGCGAGCCGCTGGTATTCGTCCTCGACCACATCGACGGCGATCCGACCGCCAACCGGCGGGAAAATCTACGCCTCATCTGCCCGAACTGTGATTCGCAGCTGCCGACCTTCAAGAGCCGCAATCGCGGCCGGGGCCGGCATCTGCGCCGCGTCCGTTACGCGCGCGGCCAGTCCTATCGACCGGGTCGCCCCGGTGGCGCGGGCGCCGGTCAGATCGGAGTGACCGAGGCGACCAGCCAGCGATCGTCGGATTTGTCGAGCGCGACCCGCACCCGGCTGCCGGTGGTAGTGCCCTGCGGGCTTTCCTTGCTGGTGGTGACCTGGTTGAGGAACAGCAGCACCACGGCGTGCGCCCGGTCGGCGGAGACCACTCCCCCGGCCTGTGTGGTGGCCTTGACGGTCAGTTCCTTCTCTTTGGCGCCGGGGACGATGGCCTTGTCGATCAGCTCGAGGTAGTCGGCCTTGAACTCCGGGGCCAGGTCCTCGGCGGTTTTGGGGAGTTCCTGGTCCACCGTCTGGAATTCGTAGCTGAACATGGCCGACACCGTGCGGGTCGCCGCGGCCACGGCATCTGTGCGGGACTGCTCCGACTGCCGGTAGTCCCAGTACCGGTAGCCGCCGATACCGGCCACCACGGCCGCCGCCACCACGACCACCGCGGTCACGCCGACCAGGATCTTGTTACGCACGCTCATTCTCGGTTCCTCTCGGCATGCAGGGTGGCCCGGTCACTCATGCCACGAATTTGACGTCCGAGGCGGTCAGCGTGCCGTCGTCGGCCCGCTGTACGGTCACCCGGAATCGATAGAACCGCTGCTGCTGTTCCTGCGACCCCGCGTTGGTGAGCGTCTGCTTCGCCGCCACCAGGATCACCGCCGAGTTCTCGTCGTCGCGTTCGACCGCGGCCTCCACCACCTCTCCGGTGGAGACGACGTTGGCCTGTTTCACGATTTCGGTGAACGGGTCCACCCGGCCGTCGAATTCGGTTTTGAATTCACCGGAGGCCATGGTGAGGATGCGGTCGATATCCTCTTTGGCGGTATCGGCACGAATCGTCGTCAGATTGAGCACCGTCTGCCGCGCGGTGGCCACGTATTCGGAGCGGCGTTCGTCGCGCTGCTGGGTGGACTGCACGGCGAACACCGAGACCACTGCGGCGGCGACCAACCCGATCACCAATACGACCGCCGCGGCGAGAGCAGCGATCCGCTTCCACGACGTGCCGGATGCCGGAACCTCGGTGGTTTCGGTCGCGGCCGCCTCGGAGTCGTCGCCGGCCTTCTCCGTCGCGGCGCCGGCTTTCACCAGCTGTACGGTTTCCGCCGAACCCTCCGCTACCTCGCCGGAGCCCGCCGCTCCTTCGGTAACTTCACCGAGAGTGACCTTTTCGGTGACGGGCTCGGCAGTGGATTTCTCGCCGTCCCCTATCGTCTCCTTCTCGGCCGCGGTCTCGGTAGTCGCGGTCGCGGGCTCTGTTTTCGCAGTCCGCGCGGAAGCTGCTCCGGCCTTCGGGGCGACGGTTCCGGTCTGCTCGGCGGAATCCGCCACTTTCCCGGTGGCGACCGTCCCCGCGGCTGCTGTCGTCTCTTCCGCCGCCCCGGGATCGGCAACTCCGGTTTCGAGCTTCTCGGTCGCCGCGCTCTCGGCCGGGGGCGGGCCCGCGGTGCGGCTGGCCCGCCGGCGGGTACGGCGCGGGCCCTTGGTTTCGCTCATCGTTGCTGCTCCTCGAACATTGCCTGCCAATCCGCGGGTACGGTGCCCGAACCGCCGGGGGCGATATCGCCCTGACGGTAGCTGCGTCCATCGCTGCTGGTGTAGACCCCGGTGGCCGGATCGTAGGAGAGTGCGGCGGCGGGGGTGCTTGCGCCCGAGAAACTAGCAGGTGCCGGGGGTACTCCCGCAACCCCCGGCGCCGTGTCGGGGGCGGCCGCGGGCGCCCCCGGCGCCGGCGGTTCGGTCGGAGCGACCGGCTGCGGCGGCCCGAAGGGTGGATTGGTGCCGAGCGGAACGTATCCGGTGCGGCACAATTCGGGACTCGGTGCCCGGCGCCCGGGATATTCCATACACGGCGTATTCCGGATACCGCGGACCGCGGTCTTGTCGTCCTGCGGCACCTTGCAGTAGAGACCCTCGGGCGTGTCGATGGTGTCGAGTTCACTGGGCGAGCGACGCTGGTCGGGTGGAAGGAAGCCGGTGGTGCAGGGCGGCGGGTCGTTGAGCACGGTCATGAAGTCGACCAGGGCACCGTATTCCATCGGACCGCGGACCGCGGTGAGCAGTGCCGCGATCAGCGGCGGATACACCACCAGGATCTGTTCCAGACCGGAGTGGTAGGTGACCCCCACCTGGCCGACACTCACCAGATTGTTCAGCAGCAGTGGGAGGGTCGGCTGCAGATCTTCGAACTGCCGGGTCACCCGCTGGAGCGCGGCCGGGCCGCCGGCGAGGATGTTTCGCAGCGCCGGATCATGGGCGCGCAGGGTGTCGGTGACGGTGGCCAGGTCCCGGGTCCAGGAGCGGATCGCGGCATCGGAGTTCACCTGGGTGTCCAGCAGCGGCCCGATCTGTTCGATCAGCTGTTTGGTGGGGCCCACATTGTCGTTGGCCTCCTGTATCAGCAGCGACGCGGAGTCGATGAAGCGCTGCAGATCCGGTCCGACACCGTTGAACGACCGGAACGCCTCGTCGATGACCTGCCGCAGCCGGGTGTCGGCGACGCTGGCCAGCAGGCGGTCGGCCTGGTCCAGCAGCGCTCCCACATCCTGTGGGAGTTCGGTGCGGTCGACCGGGATCACGCTGCCGTTGTAGAGGTTGGCGCTGCCGGGATCCGGCGGCGGGACCAGGTCGACGTACTGTTCGCCGATCGCCGAGACGCTCCGGACCAGCGCCGAGGAGTCGGCGGGAATCTTGTAGTCGCTGTCGACCGACAGTTTCGCCTCGACTCCCTCGGTGGTGAGCCGGACCTCGCGGACCACCCCGACATTCGTGCCGCGGTAGGCGACATTGGCGTTCTGGTAGAGCCCGCCGGTGGCCGCCAGTTCCACCGTGACCTCGTAGCGGCCGATCCCGAGCAGCGCGGGTACACCCACATAGGTACCGCCCATGACGGCCAACCCGACCACGGTGAGGATCGCGAAGATCGTCAGCTGGATCCGAACGAAACGGGTGAGTGTCACGGGCCCTCGCCCCCTTGCGGCTGCGGCCCGGGCGCCGGCACCGTGAGCCCGGGGATGGCGGGCAGGCCGGGAATCGGCGGCAGCCCTGGAATTGTCGGTTGCGGCTGTTCGCCGGCGGCCGGCGCGGGCGGCGGCGGTGCCAGCGGGGTGGTCAGCGGGTTGCCCTGTTCGCCGGCGGGTCCGGCGACCTGACCGAGCGCGACCTCGACGCCGCCGAACATACCGCCCAGGCCGGTGCCGGTGAGGAAGTTGGAATCCAGTCGCGCGCCGGTGAGGTCGACGGTCATGAACAGGTTCAGGTAGTCGCCCTTGATCGCCTGGTCCAGGTTCTTCAGCGGGAACGGGAAGGAGGCGATGATCTTCAGCGATTCGGTGAGATCGGCACCGGTGTCGGCGAGTGTCTGCAGGACCGGGGCAAGGTTGGCCAGGTTCGCTTTCAGGTTGTCGCCGCTCGCGGCGATCAGGCGGTTCACCACATCACTGAGCTCACCGAGTTTGGTGATGGTGGTGGTGATGTTCTGCCGCCGGTCGGCGAGCACGGTGAGCGCCGGATGGATCTCTTCGATGGCCGCGGCCACCACATCGGTCTGCTCGACGAACTGCCCGCTGACCCGGTCCAGGCCCTCCATCGCGGCGATGATGTCGCCCCGCTGCGCGTCGAGATTGCGGATCAGATCATTCATCTGCGGGATCAGGTCGCGTATCTCGTCCTCGTTGCCGACGAGTGCCTTGTTGAGTTCGGTGGTGATGTTCTCCAGTTGCGAGATACCGCCGCCGTTGAGCACCACCGACAGCGAGGACAACACCTGTTCGGTGGTCGGGTAGACCCCGGCCCGGTCCAGCGGGATCACATCGCCGTCGGCCAGGCGGCCCTCCGGCGGCACCCCGGTCGGCGGCGCCAGTTCCACATGGTTGCTGCCGAGCAGGCTGGTCTGGCCGATCTTGGCGGTGGAGTTGGCCGGCAGCACCACGCCGGGGTTCAGCGATACCGTGACCAGCGCGTGCCAGTCCTCGACCTCGATATCGGTCACCGTGCCGACCGCGACGTCGTCGACGCGCACCGGTGAATTCCGGGTCAGCGTCGTCACATTCGGCATCTGGATCCGGACTTCGTAGGAGCCTTCGCCGGTGCCCTCGGTACCGGGCATGGGCAGCGAGTTGAGACCGTCGTACTGGCAGCCCGTGGCCGACAGCGCCAGCGTCAGCCCCGCGGCCACCGTGGCGATCCGGCGCCGGGCGCCCGGGCCCCGCAACTCGAGCCGGCGCATCATCGTCCTCCTCCGGGCAGACCGGGAATTCCGGGCAGTTGCACACCGGGGATGGCCAGTCCCGCGACCCCGGCCGGCACGGTGATCGGCGCCGGTTCGGGCGCGGCCGGCGGGCCCACCTTCTGCGGATCCACCTTCCCGGCCAGATCCGGTGTCGTGTACTGCAACTGGTTCGGGAACGCGGTGACACCGGTGGCGGGGTTGGTCATGATCGGCAGGTAGTTCATGGCCAGCGAACTGAGCACCGGGGCGAGGTACTGGGCGCACAGGTCGGCGCTGGTATCGGATTCGTGCTGTTCGAGCGCGCGTACCGAACCGCACAGGAAGCTGAGCGGATCGGCGAAGTTGTTCAGC
This sequence comes from Nocardia grenadensis NBRC 108939, assembly GCF_001613445.1. Classification (GTDB taxonomy): domain Bacteria; phylum Actinomycetota; class Actinomycetes; order Mycobacteriales; family Mycobacteriaceae; genus Nocardia; species Nocardia grenadensis. The sequence continues at coordinate 98,829 of NZ_BDCJ01000006.1, read as the reverse complement.
GAGATGGCGCCGGTCAGCGTGCCCTGGGCGGGTTTGTAGATCTGGTAGAAGTTCACCAGCGCGGTCGGGCCCGAATGCAGTGCCTGTTCCAGTTGCGGTCGTTTGTCGACCAAGATCTGGGTGACATCGGCCAGCCGCTGCACGCCCTCGGTGAGTTCGGTGCCGCTGCCGTCCAAGAACCGGTGCACATCGGTGAGCGCCAGGTCCAAGTTGTCCAGGCCGGCGCCGAGATCTTGGGAGACCCCGGCCAGCACCGAGGACACCGAGGCGAGCCGGCCACCGAACTCCACGATCTGATCGTTGCTCTTGGACAGCACGTCGACGAATTTCTGCAGATTCCGGATGGTGCCGAACAGATCGGTGCGGCCGTCGGACAGAGTGGTCAGGGTGGCCGAGAGTTCGCGCAGGGTGGCGCGGAACCGGTCGCCGTTCCCGTCCAGGTTGTCGGCGGCGGTGTCGACGAACCGGCCGAAGGAACCCTGCGGGTCGTCCCCGACCGGGCCCAGGGCGGTGGACAGTTTGTTCAGTTCGGTTTTGATGTCGTCCCATTCGACCGGGACCGCGGTGCGGTCGATCGGGATCACGGCGCCGTCCCCGAGGGTGTCGCCGCCGGTGTAGGCGGGTGCGATCTGGATGAACCGGGCCGAGACCAGCGACGGCGCGATGATGACCGCCCGCGCGTCGGCGGGCAGGTCGATGCCGCCGTCCACCGACATCGTGACCTTCACCTGCTCCTTGCCCGGTTCGATGCTGTCGATCCGGCCGATCGGCACGCCCAGCACCCGCACTTCGTCGCCCGCGTACAGGCCGCTGGTGGAGGTGAAGTAGGCGGTGATCTCGTTCTTGGTGATCCGTTGGTAGGCGGTGTACCCGCCGAAGGCGACCAGTGCCACCACCACGACACCGGCGACGATCGCCACCCACTTACGTGGCGCGGCCCGAACCTTGTCCGTCAGAGTCGACACAGAATCCTCCTCGGAGCAGATTCACGCGGCCCGCAAAGCCCGAAACGAGACGAAGTCATCGCAGCATCACTCCTTCTCGAAGCAGATTCACGCGGTCGGCGGAGGCCGAAGCGAACGCGGAGGTATCGCACCTCATCGGGGCGGCTCCTGGACGGACGGGCCGATCTTGGGACCGGGTTCGAGCAGATAGGCACGCAACGATTCGGGCAGATGCTGCGGCCACACCAGCGCGTCTACCAGCGGGTGCAGCGTCTCGCTGCTGGCGTTGACGACGTAGGCGTTGAAGTACGGCCCGCTGCCGACCTGTTCACCGAGTGCCGCGGCGAACGGGCCCAGGCCGTCGAGCGCGCCGTTGATGTTGTCCCGGTTGCGTTCCAGCAGGTCCAGGACCGAGTTGAGTTTGTCCAGCGCCGGCTGCAGCTGGGCCTCGTTGTCGTGTACCAGCCCGGACAGCTGCTGGGCGAGCGCGTTCACGTACACGATCATCTGACTGATCGCGGTACGCCGCCGGTCCAGTTCGCCGAGCAGCTGATTACCGTCCACCAGCAGGGCGTTGATGGAATCGGCGCGATCGGCCAGGATCTTGGTGACGTCCTGGGCGCGGGTCAGCAGATCCGACAGCGCCTGGTCGCGGGCGTTGATACTGCGTGAGAGCGCGGTGACCCCGTCCAGCGCGGACCGCAGCGGCGCCGGCGTATCGGAGAACGCGGCCGACAGCGTGTCCAGGGTCTGGTTCACCTTCTCCAGGTCCAGGTCGCCCACCGTGCCGGCCAGATCGCTGAGGGCTTCGTTCAGTGAGTACGGCGATGTGGTGCGGCCGAGCGGAATGGTGTCGGTGACCTTCAGGGCCCCGTCACCGGCCGGGGCGACGGCCAGCGATTTACGGCCGAGCACCGTATTGGTCTTGATGGCGGCCGAGGTCTTGTCGCCGAGCACGATCGATTCGTCGAGGCTGAACCGCACCAACACTTGCGCGCCGTCCAGGCTCACATCCTCGACCTTGCCCGAACGCACCCCCGCGACCTCCACATCGTCACCGGTCACCAGCCCGCCGGCGTCGGCGAAGTAGGCGGTGAACGTGGCACCGCCGCGGATGAAGGGCAGTCGTTCGAATTGCAGGGCCGACAGCGCGACCGCCACGGCGAGCACCAGTCCGACGACGCCGATGGTCACCGCGCGCGATTGCTCTTTCATTCGCTGGCACACCTTCCGGTCGTCTGCTCACCGGGTAGTTCGAGCAGCAGCGGTTTCCCGTCCGGACCGTCGATCAGGAAGTTCGTCCGGCATACGTACAGCTGCAGGAACGAACCGTAGGAACCGATGCGGATCAGCTTGCGGTAGGTGGCCGGCAGTTTGTCCAGCACCCACTGCACGGTGTCGGAACCGTTGTCGAGATTGGTGGCCAGCCGTCCGGTCTGCGCGACGGTCGCCGCCAGGTCGGGGCGGGCCTGCGCCAGCAGGTCGGTGGTGGCGGCGGTGGCGTCGGCGATGCGCGGCAGCGCGGCACCGATCGGGTCGCGGTCGGCGGCCAGTCCGCTCACCAGGCGGCGCAGTTCGTCGATGGTGGTGGCGAACTGGTCGCCGCGGTCGTCGATGGTTTTCAGCACCGAGTTCAGGTTGTCGATGACGCTGCCGATGAGCGCGTCCCGGTCGGCGAGGGTCTTGGTGAACGATCCGCCGCTGTTGAGCAGTTCGACCAGGGTGCCGCCCTGTCCCTGGAAGATCTGCAGCAGCGCATTGGTCAGATCGTTGACCTGCGCCGGGTTCAGCCCGCGCAGCAGCGGTTTGAACCCGCCGAGCAGCATGTCCAGGTCGAGTGCGGGTGCGGTTTTGTCCAGCCCGATGGTGCCGCCCTTGTGCAGGGTGGTCGCCTCACCGGCACCTTCCAGTAGTTCCAGATAGCGGTCACCGACGAGGTTCTCGTAGCGGATGGTCGCGCGGGTACTGGTCAGCAGCTTGTACTTGGTGTCGACATCGAACTTCACGTGCGCGTGGTATTCGTCGTCGACCTTCACCGACGACACCGCCCCGACCGGGACACCGGCGATCCGGACCTTGTCGCCGGGCAGCATGCCCGAGGCGCTGGTGAAGACCGCGTTGTAGCCGGTTTCCCGGGAGAAACGCATCTGCGAGAAGACCACCGCCAGGCCGGCGAAGATCAGGGTCATCACCAGCGTGAACACGGCGAGTTTGATGGTGGTACCGGTGTTTTTCATGGCTGTCCCACCCCCGGGAGTCCGGCGAACAGTACCTGGAAAACCTTGGGCGCGTCCGTCTGCAGCTTCGTCGACGGCGTGTAGGGATGCCCCTCCGAGGTATCGGTGACGACATAGTCGGAATGGCTGTCCGGCACCCGGTCGAGCAGACCCGCGCACCGCGGCCCACCGGTGGCGTTCACCTTCGGCAGATCATTCGGATAGGTGTAGGGGGGAGACCCGTACATGAATCCCGCGTTCAGGGCGACACCTTCTTGTCCGCCGCCGAAGACCGCCTCACCCAGGGGCAGCGCCTTGGCACTACCGCCGATCAGACAGAACAACGCTTCCTTGTACCCGTTCAGCAGCTCACCGGTCGGGCGTAGCAGCTCCAGAGCGGTATTGATCTGCGCCTCGTTGTCGCGCAACACCGCACCGGTGGTGTCGGCGAGACCGGTGATATTCGCCAGCAGGGAGTCCACATCGGATTCGGACTCGGTGAGGGTGCGGCTGCTGACCGTGGCGCCGTCCACGGTGCGCAGCAGATCACCGGAGACGTCGGCGTAGAGGTTGCTCACCGCGGCCGTGGTGTTCAGGTCGCGCTGCAGCGTGGGCAGCATCGGGTTGATCTCGCGCAGGTAGGCGTCGCTGTCGGCGAGCAGCTGCCCCAGGCTTTCGCCGCGGCCCTGCAGTGCCGTACCCAGGGCAGTCAGCGTGGCGCTCAGCTTCTCCGGCTGCACGTCGGCGAGGACATCGCTGAGGTGCTGGAACAGCGTGTTGAACTCGACGGTCACCTGATCGGCGGCCAGCAGCGCGCCCGGTTGCAGGGATTTCGCGGCGGGCTGCTGCGGGATCACGAAGTTGATGTACTTGGCGCCGAAGACCGTGGTCGAACGGATATCGACGGTGGAGTTGGCCGGGACCAGGTGCAGCAGGTCCGGGTTCAGGGCCAGGCGCAGATTCGTACCGTCGGCAGTGCGGTCGATTCCGGCGACCCGCCCGATCTGTACCCCGCGCACCTTCACCTTGGCATCCGGGTCGAGGACGAGGCCGCTACGCGGCGCGGACACGGTCACCTCGACGCTCGGGGTGAACCCGCCGAAGAACATGGTCAGGGAGACGGTCACGGCCGCCACGGCGGCCAGCACCATCCCCACTCCGGCCAGTTTCAGCCCGGCCTTCTCGCGGGCCGCGGTCCAGCGATTCGCCCCGATGGGGGCCCAGGGATCTTCGCCACCGCGGGACGACCCACTCGCGGTGGCGTTCGACGCCCCTGTCCCCTTGCTGTTCGCTCGCGTCAGTCCCGTCATCGCGGTTATCCGGAAAGGTTGAAGTTGCCGGAGGTGCCGTAGACGGCGAGGGAGATCAGCAGGGTCACCGTGACCACGGCGACCAGTGAGCTGCGCACCGCGTTACCCACCGCGACGCCCACCCCCACCGGGCCGCCGGCCGCGTTGTAGCCGTAATAGGTATGGATCATCATCACCGCCAGCGCCATGAAAATGGCTTGGGCGAACGACCACAGAATGTCGCTCGGAATAAGGAATGTAGAGAAATAGTGGTCGTACACACCGGCCGACTGACCGTAGATGACGACGGTGGCGAATCGGCTGGCGATGAATGATGCGATCACGGCCAGCGCGTAGAGCGGCACGATCGCGATCATTCCGGCAAGCACCCGGGTGCCCACCAGGTACGGCACCGGCCGGATCGCCATGGACTCCAGGGCGTCGATCTCCTCGGCCACCCGCATGGCCCCCAATTGCGCCGTGGAACCCGCCCCGATGGTGGCCGCCAAGCCGATTCCGGAGATCACGGGGGCGGCGATGCGGACATTGAGGAACGCCGCGAAGAAGCCGGTCAGCGCCTCGACACCGATATTGCCGAGCGAGCTGTAGCCCTGCACGGCGATGGTGCCGCCGGAGAAGAGGGTGAGGAAGCCGACGATCACCACGGTGCCGCCGATCACCGCGAGGGCACCGCTACCCATGCTGATCTCGGCGATGAGCCGGATCGTCTCGGTGCGGTAGTGCACCAGCGCGCGCGGCATGGAACCGATCGCCTTGCCGTAGAACACCGCCTGCTTACCGAGATTGTCCAGGGAGGTCGACCAGCGGCGGACGCGACGGGTGATTTTCGGGAAGCGGGACTGGATTATCACCGAGGCCGACATATCACCGCACCGCGAATTTCAGGCCGACGGCGGTGACCACGACATTCACCACGAACAGCGCCATGAAGGCGAAAACCACGGTCTGGTTCACCGCATCACCGACACTTTTGGGACCACCTTTGACATTCAAACCCAGATAGCAGGCCACCAGCCCGGCGATCAAGCCGAAAAGACCGGCCTTGACCGCGGAGATGAGCAATTCGGGGAGATGGGTCAGCAGGGTGATGCCGTTGACGAACGCGCCGGGGTTCACATCCTGCAGATAAACCGAGAAGAGAAATCCGCCCACGATGCCGATCGTGCACACCAGGCTGTTCAGCAGCAGCGCCACGAACATCGACGCCAGTACCCGGGGGACCACCAGGCGGTGGATCGGGTCGATACCGAGCACCTTCATGGCGTCGATCTCTTCACGGATGGTGCGGGCCCCGAGGTCCGCGCAGATGGCGGTGGCGCCGGCTCCGGCCACGATGAGCACGGTGACGATCGGGCCCACCTGGGTGACCGCGCCGAAGGCGGCGCCCGCACCGCTGAGGTCGGCGGCGCCGATCTCACGCAGCAGGATGTTCAGGGTGAAACTCACCAGCACGGTGAAAGGTATGGCCACGAGCAGTGTCGGGATGATGGACACTCGCGCGACGAACCACGACTGGTCGATGAACTCGCGCATCTGGAACGGCCGGCGCAGACTTGCCCGGGCCACAGCCGCGGCGAGTTCGAAGAATCCGCCGACGGCCCGCAATGGGACGGTAAGGACCTCGGTCACTGGTGATCCTCCTTGCCCGACTACTGGTCCCGCTGGCGGCAGCTCGGAGTACAACCCGGCGCGCGCCCCGCTAAGTAGAACACGTTCATTTCCTATTTGGGGCCATTTTGAGGCTTCTGAACTGGAAACTTGTTCAACCCCAGACAGCGGGATTGGAACACGATTCATACGCCTTGAGCATCATTGTGTGAGGCCGGGCACAGTCGATCACTCTGTTTACCAATGACTGGACGGTTGTTCAACTCTCGCCGGGCGAATCCGGGGCCGAAACCCCGCGACGCGCGCCGACGCCGGCGCTCAACCCAGTTTGTGCAGAGCCGTTGCAGAGAACGTACGACCTTCTTCGCGCCCGGCGAAGTAACCGGTCAGCGTGGTGGCCAGATCGTCACCTGACCATTGCGCACCCGCGGCGTCGAACCGCTGCTCGACCTCCGGCGCGGCCATCAACGCGACCATGGGTCCGTATACGACGAACACTTGCCCGTTGACCGCGGCGGCCGCGGGAGAGGCCAGATAGGCGACCAATCGCGCCACATGCTCGGGCGAGAGCGGATCGACCTCACCCTCGGGGGCCGCGCTGAAGACCTGTTCGGTCATGGCGGTACGGGCCCGCGGGCAGATGGCATTGGCCCGGACACCGAAGCGGTCGAGCGCGCGCGAGGCGGACAGGGTGAGAGCGGTGATACCGGCCTTGGCGGCCGCGTAGTTGGCCTGCCCCTCAGGACCGAGCAGACCGGCTTCGGAAGAGGTATTGACGATCCGACCGTAGACGGGCGCACCGGCTTCCTTCGACTTCGCCCGCCAGTAGGCGCCGGCATTGCGGGTCAACAGGAAATGCCCGCGCAGATGTACCGCGAGGACCGCGTCCCAGTCCTCGTCGGACATGTTGAACAGCATCTTGTCACGGGTGATGCCCGCGTTGTTGACCACAACGTCCAGACCACCGAAGGACTCGGTGGCCGCGGTGATCAACGCGTCGGCGGTGGACCGCTCGGCGACACTGCCCGGGACGAACTCGGCCTTGGCGCCTAGTGCCCGAATCTGCTCCAGCGTCTCGGACACGGCATCGGACTCGGCCAGATCGTTGACCACGACCGAGGCCCCGGCTGCGGCCAGGGCGAGCGCTTCGGCCTTACCGAGGCCCGCACCCGCTCCGGTCACGATGGCAACTCGCCCGGCGAGGCTGGTATCTGTATCGCTCACCGGGCCGACTCTAGAACGTGTTCTTATTCACGGCAAGAGCCGATTCACAGCAAACGCAACGCGGCTTTCGGGCATTGCGCGACCGCTTCGGCCACTTGCGACTCCTGATCGGGCGCCACCTCGCCCTCGGCGACGTGCAGCATGTCCTCGTCATCGAGTTCAAAGACGTCGGGAGCGATTCCCGCACAGATTCCGTTCGCTTCGCACTGATCGAAGTCAACGCTGACCTTCATCGAAACTCCTTTTCCCGCCCCATGGCCGAAGCCTAACAAGCGACGGCCGCCGAGACAGGCTACATGGGCTGATTACCCTTCAATACTGGAACATGTTTCAGTGCATATGCAATGATCGGAGCAAGGTATCGAGATCCATTCCGTGCTCGCAGAGGGTGAGCGCGGCGCGATCCCACATCCAGGCCCATCTCCCATCCCGCAGAACGAAGGCTCGAGGTACCGCTATGCGCATTGCGTATACCCCGGAACATGAACAGCTACGCGCCGAGCTGCGCGAATACTTCGCGCGGCTGATCACCCCCGAACGGCGGGCGGCGCTCAGCTCCCAGACCGGTGAGTACGGCCAGGGCAATGTGTACCGCGAAGTCGTCGCGGAGATGGGCCGCGACGGCTGGCTGGCCCTGGGCTGGCCCGAGGAGTTCGGCGGCCAGAACCGGCCCATGCTGGATCAGTTGATCTTCACCGACGAGGCCGCCATCGCGGGCGCCCCGGTACCGTTCCTGACCATCAACTCCGTCGCGCCGACGATCATGCACTACGGCAGCGACGAGCAGAAGAAGTTCTTCCTGCCCAAGATCGCCGCCGGGGAGCTGCACTTCGCCATCGGCTACTCCGAGCCGGGCGCGGGCACCGACCTCGCGAGCCTGCGCACCACCGCGGTGCGCGACGGCGACGACTACGTGATCAACGGCCAGAAGATGTGGACCAGCCTCATCGCCTACGCCGACTACATCTGGCTGGCCGTCCGTACCGACCCCACCGCCAAGAAGCACAAGGGCATCAGCATGCTGATCGTGCCCACCGACGCCGAGGGCTTCTCCTGGACCCCGGTGCACACCATGGCCGGCCCCGACACCAGCGCGACCTACTACCAGGATGTGCGCGTCCCGGTCACCTCACTGGTCGGTCCGGAGAACGGCGGCTGGCCGCTGGTCACCAATCAGCTCAACCACGAGCGGGTCGCCCTGACCTCCGCCGCCGCGCTCCAGCTGGCCCTGGCCCAGACAACCGCGTGGGCCAAGGAGACGAAGGCCGCGGACGGCTCCCGCATCTTCGACCGCGAATGGGTGCAGCTCAACCTGGCCCGGGTGCACGCCAAGGTCGAATACCTGAAGTTGATGAACTGGGAGATCGCCAGCCGGGCCGACGCGGGCGGGGACGCCGCGCCGCGCCCGTGGGATGCCTCGGCGTGCAAGGTCTACGGCACCGAACTGTCCACCGAGGCCTACCGGCTGCTCATGGAGGTGCTCGGGCCCCAGGCCTCGCTGCGGCAGGACTCCCCCGGCTCGGTTCTGCGTGGCCGCCTCGAGCGGATGCATCGCGCCGCTCTGATCCTCACCTTCGGCGGCGGCACCAACGAGGTGCAGCGCGACATCATCGCCATGACCGCTCTGAAGCAGCCCGCCTCCGGCCGCTGACACCCGAATAAGGAGTTCACCATGGATTTCACCCCCACCGAAGCCCAGTCGGATCTGGCCCGGCTCACCGGCGAGGTCTGCGACAAATTGGTCACCGCCGACCGCCTGCGCGAATTGGACGGCGGGACCGCGAAATTCGACGAGCCGCTGTGGAAATCGCTCGCGGAGACCGGCGTGCTCGCCGCCGCCCTGCCCGCGGAAGTGGGCGGCAGCGGCTTCGGTTCGCTCGAACAGACCGCGGTCCTGCGCGAACTCGGCAAAGCCGTCGCCGCGGTCCCCTACCTGTGGTCGGTCGTTCTGGGCGCGGGCGCGCTGGCCGAGTTCGGATCGGCCGCGCAGCAGCAGCTCGCTACCGACGCCGGCGCGGGCACCGCGATCCTGACCGCGGCACTGGCCGAGGAGCACAACTGGGAACCGGCCCGCCCCGCCACGACCGCCACCGAAACCGCCGGCGGCTGGCGCGTCACCGGCACCAAGACCACGGTCCCGGTCGCCGACCGCGCAGCCCGGATCCTGGTCCCCGCGACAGTGTCCGGGGTCGCCGCGGTCTTTCTGGTCGACCCCTCGGCCGATTCCGTAACTGTGACCGCCCAGCAGGTGACCGACCGGAGCGCCGAATCGCTCGTCGAGTTCACCGACGCGCCGGCCGAACTGCTCGGCACCGTCGAGGACGGCGCCCGGATCCTGGGCTGGCTACTCGACCGCGCGTGGCTCGGCCTGGCCGCCCAGCAGCTGGGCACCCTCGAACGCTCCCTGGACCTGGTCGCCGACTACGCCCGCGAACGCGAGCAGTTCGGCCGGGCTATCGGCAGCTTCCAAGCCGTGGCCCAGCGCCTGTCCGACAGCTACATCGGCCTCCAGGGCCTGCGCCTGACCGTCACCCAGGCCGCCTGGCAGCTCGCCGAGGGCCTGGACGCCACCGGGGCCGTACATACCGCGAAGTTCTGGGCCGCCGAGGCGGGCCATCAGGTCGCCCACACCCTGGTCCACGTACACGGCGGCGTCGGTATCGACCGCGACCACATCGCGCACAACTATTTCACCGCCGCCACCCGCAACGAGTTCGCCCTGGGCGGAGCCACCAACCACCTGCTCCCCCTGGCGCAGTTCGTCCCCGAATCCGCCTGATCCGCCGCGTTATCGATTATCGACGTAGTATCACCGCGCAGTGTTGCGTAACCCTTGTAATCCGCCCCATCAGGAGTGCGCGGTGATACTCGAGAGCAGCGGACAGATCACGATCCCCGCAGCATTACGCGCGAAGTTCAACCTTCGCGAGGGAGACAACGTAGAGGTGGTCGAGATCGACGGCGCCCTTGTGATCGTGCAGACGGACGACACCCCGGACGTGGCTGTCGACTCACTTACCGAACGGGCGGCACCATCGGCCGCAAAGACGTCGAGGAGATGAGCACGGAGGAGATCAGGGGTCTGCTGGGTGGTGACTGATCTGCGGACGTCGATGGTCCGAAAGCCGGTCGACTCGTGTGTGCTTCTGGAAGAGGTGACCGGCGACAAGACGGCCGGGCCGCCGGAGATCGACATAATTTTGTACGATTATCGAATATATATGTACGATTATGCGTATGACTGCTCCGGATTTCGACGCCTGGGAACTACCCGTCAGCGAAGCCCGTGACAAGCTCGCCGAGGTAGTCGCGGCGGCCGAGGCAGGTAAAGTGGTCCACCTGACAAGACACGGCCGTCGCGTAGCCGCTGTCGTTCCGGAAGCAATGGCGGAGACCGCCGATAGCCAGGTACGTGAACTGTCGCAGCGATTCGCTTCCAAGCATCGCGCGCTGCTCGACAGGCTGGCCGAATGAACCCGGGAGAGATCTACTACCTGACCACCGCAGACCTCCGGGCCATCGCCGACGCCGTCGTGGGCGGGTACATCATTCGCGACCCAGGTCTCCTCGAGTCCGCGACAGCCCGACCACAGGCGACGGTTTTCGGCGCCGACGCCTACCCCGCCCTGTGGGACAAGGCTGCGGCCCTTCTGCATTCCATTGCCAAAAACCACCCGCTGATCGATGGGAACAAACGGCTGGCCATCACGGCGGGTGCGATCTTCCTGGCCCGCAACAGCGTGAATATCGATGGCCTGAACGAAGAGCTGGCGTACGACCTGATGATCGCGGTCGCCACCGGCGAACTGGAGGAGGTCCCGGATATCGCCGAGCAACTCCGAAAAGTTATCGGAGCCGCGCCCTCCGAACTGCCCGGCTAGCAAGCTCGCCGATATCTACCGAACAGGGCGCGAGGGTTGCCGGACCATCCCCGGCAACCCTCACTTGATCCGGCCGACTACGACGAACTCCCCGCCGACCCGTGCTCGTCGGCGTCGCGCTCCTCGGTCTGCGCCTTGGCCCATTTGTAGTCGGGCTTACCCGCCGGCGACCGCTTGATCTCGTCGACGAACCACAGGCTGCGGGGCATCTTGTAGGAGGAGATCTCCCGGGTCAGCACCGGGCGCAGTTCCTCCAGGGTGGGGCGTTTGTCGCCGCGACACTGCACCACGGCCGCCACCCGCTGCCCCCAGCGCTCGTCCGGCACGCCGACCACCAGCGCGTCGAAGATCTCGGGATGGCATTTCAGCGCGCCCTCGACTTCTTCGGGGTAGATCTTCTCGCCACCACTGTTGATGCTGACCGACCCGCGGCCGAGCATGGTGACGGAGCCGTCCTCCTCGACCCGGGCCCAGTCGCCGGGGATGGAGTAGCGAACGCCGTCGTATTCCTTGAAGGTCGCGGCGGTTTTCACCGGGTCGTTGTAGTACCCGATCGGGATATGACCCTTGCGCGCCAGCACACCGGTCTGCCCGGATCCGGGGACGACGGGCTTGCCGTTCTCGTCGATCACCGCGGTGGAGGCGTCGATTTTCACCCGCGGACCGCCGGTGTGCGTCGCACCCTTGGCCGCGATGGAGATACCACCGAAACCGGTCTCGGAGGATCCGATCGAATCGGTGATGACCGTATTCGGGAGCAGGTCGATGTACTCGTCCTTGAGGGCGGGCGAGAACAGTGCCGCGCTGCTGGCCATCGCCCACAGGTTCGTGTGCTGATAGGGCTCACCGGTTTCCGGATGACCGGCCTTCAGCGCGTCCAGCATCGGCCGGGCCATGGCGTCGCCGGTTATGAAGATCATGTTGATCCCGTGCGCGTCCACGGCCTGCCAGACGGTGTGCGCGTCGAACTCCGGGATCATGACGGTCTTGCCACCGTCGAACAGACCGTGGAAGACCGCGGTCTGGGAACCACCGTGGATGAGCGGCGGAATCGGGTAGCGCACCATCTGGCCGCCGGCCGCGCCGGTTTTGGCCTGCTGCCATTCGTCCTGGACGTACTCACCGGTCATGAAATTGATACCGCCACCGAGCACCCGCCACCAGTCCTCGTGCCGCCACATGACGCCCTTGGGCATACCGGTCGTGCCACCGGTGTAGATCATGAAGATGTCGTCGCCCGACCGATCGCCGAAATCGCGCTCGCCCGACGATTCCGCCAGTGCCGCTTCGTATTCCACCGCGTCCGCGGGCGTGGCGGCGTCCGTGTCGTCGTCGACGATCAGGACCGCTTTCAGATGCGGGACCTGCGACCGGACGTTCACCACCTTGTCGGTGTAGCGCCGCTCGTGGACGAGCGCCACCATGTCCGAATTCTCGAAGATGTACTGCAACTCGTTCTCGACGTAGCGGAAGTTGACGTTGACCATCACCGCCCGCGCCTTGAACACCGCCAGCATCGACTCCACGGCCTCGATGGTGTTGCGCGAGTAGATACCGACCTTGTCGCCCGGCTGGACACCGTGTTCCAGCAGGTAGTGCGCCAGCCGGTTCGCCCGGTCCTCCAATTGGGCGAAGGTCACGCAGCGGTGGTCGTCAGCCAGCGCAACCCGGTCCGGCACAAGGTCGATGGTGTGTTCGACGAGGTCGGCTATGTTGTACGTCACAAGGTCAAAAATAGAACGTGTTACTGTTTCTGGCAAGGGTCCGAGTAACAGGAGAAACAACGATGCCTCAATGCCTCGTCGAGAAGCGTGGCCATGTCCTCATCGTCACCATGAACCGCCCCGAGGCGCGCAACGCGCTCTCGACCGAGATGATGGCGATCATGCGGGACGCCTGGGATCAGGTCGACAGCGATCCCGATATTCGCGTCGCGATCCTGACCGGCGCGGGCGGGGCCTTCTGCGCGGGCGCCGACCTCAAGGGCATGACCCAGCAGCATCCTGGCGATTCGTTCGCGGGCGGGGGCTGGGACCTGTCGAAAATCGAGGCTTTACTGAAGGGGCGCCGGCTCACCAAACCGCTGATCGCGGCGGTCGAGGGCGCGGCCATCGCCGGCGGAACGGAGATCCTGCAGGGCACCGATATCCGGGTCGCGGGCGAAAGCGCGAAGTTCGGGGTGTCCGAGGCCCGCTGGGGTCTGTTCCCGCTGGGCGGCTCCGCGGTCCGGCTGGTCCGTCAGGTCCCCTACACGGTTGCCGCCGATATTCTGCTCACCGGCCGGCATCTGAGCGCCGCCGAAGCCAAGGACATCGGCCTCATCGGCCATGTGGTGCCGGACGGCCAGGCGCTGGACAAAGCGCTGGAACTGGCCGACCTCATCGCGGCCAACGGTCCGCTCGCGGTGCAGGCGATCCTACAGACCATCCGTGACAGTGAATGCGTCCCCGAGGAAGAGGCATTCCAGATCGACGCCAAGCTCGGTATGGCGGTCTTCCAGTCCGCCGACGCCAAGGAGGGCCCCAAGGCGTTCAAGGAGAAGCGCAAGCCGAACTTCAGCGGCCAGTAGAAGCCGGGTGCGGACCGAGCGCCCCTCGGTGCGTCCGGTCCATGCACGGTCGGCCGGTACCAGCGGCCGGCGTCGCGCCACCGGAACACCGAACGCCCCGTTCGACGGTTGTCGGCCGAGGCGTCCACATGAGCGCACTACGCCTACACGCCGGGGTAATTCATGTAGAACGGCTCCCACTGGTGACTGTCGGGGTCCAGGAAGGTCCGGCCGTGCATCCCGACCTGTGCCTCCTGGGCCTGCTTGTCCGTATTGATCTCCTCGCTACCCCCTGCGGCCACCGCGGCCGCGGTCAGCCGGTCGACCTCCTCGGCGCTGCCCAGCGACAGCGCGTAGGCGGCGCCGGTGGCGGCCCGGGTATCGGCGATCGGCCGCCGGCTGAAGGTGGCGAAATGCCCATGGGTCAGCAACATCAGGCAGATATTGTCGTCGACCACGATGCAGGCGGCATTGTCGTCGGTGAAATCGTCATTGACCTTCCACCCGAGCGCCTCGTAGAAGTTCTTGGACCGTCCCAGGTCGGTGACGGGTAGGTTCACGAAAATCATCTTGCTGCTCACGTGTCGATCCTTTCGGGAAGGTGGTCTGCGTTTCGCCGGCCGCAAAGGTTCGGACGCGGGCCATCCCGGAAAATCATCGGTGCCGGAACGTTTCCGCCGAAACGGCGCTCGCCCCCGGTCGCGGGACCTCCGCCCCCGGAGCGGCGTCGACCGGCCGCACCCGGCGGTACGGGCGAGGGCAACCGGCCGGTGCGCCGCGCACTGTGGCAGCTGGGGCCTGGTGATACGCCTGGGAAACCGACCGAAAACGGCGCGTTTCATCCTCTGTTCACATGTCGGTGCCCTATGCCACAGTGGCACGCATGAGCGAGCAGACCGGCACAGTCGACGCCGATGTCATGAGATCTTTCGAGGTGCACAGACGGGAACTGTGTGCCTACGCCTACCGCATGCTGGGGTCGTCCTTCGAAGCCGAGGACGCCGTCCAGGACGCGTTCACCCGGGCCTGGAAGTCCTACGACTCCTTCGAGGGCCGGGCCAGCCTGCGGTCCTGGCTCTACAAGATCACCACCAATATCTGCCTGGATATGCTCGACGGCCCACAGCGCCGCGCCCGGCCGATGGATCTGTCCGGCCCGTCGACACCGGACCGGCCCCTGGCTGCCCCGCAGCCGGACTATGTCTGGGTCGAGCCCATCCCCAACTCGCTCGCCTTCGGCGCCGACCCCGCCGAGCACGCCACCGCCAAGGACAGCCTGCGCCTGGCATTCGTCGCCGCCTGCCAGCATCTGCCCGCCACGCAGCGCGCCATCTTGATCATGCGCGAGGTCCTGCGCTTCTCCGCCAACGAGACCGCCGAGGCACTCACCATGAGCACCGCCTCGGTGAACAGCGCCCTGCAGCGGGCGCGCGCCACCATGAGCAAGGTCCGGCCGGCCGATACCGACACCTACGACGAAACCGACGACGATCAACGCCAACTCGTCGAGAACTTCGTGACGGCATTCGAGTCCTACGATATGGACGCGCTCACCACCCTGTTGAAAAGCGATGTGGCGCTGTCCATGCCGCCGTTCGATCTCTGGGTGTCCGGCCCGGAGAACGTGGCCGCGTTCATGCTCGGTACCGGTGCGGCCTGCCGGGACTCGCGCATGGTGCCGCTGGCCGGAGCCAACGGCCATCCGGCCTTCGGCCACTACAAGCCGAGCGGCGAGCCGGGCCGCTGGCTCCCGTGGTCGATCACGGTCCTGGAGATGCGCGGCGGTGTGATCACCGGGCTCAACTTCTTCCTCGATACCGAACGCCTGTTCCCACTGTTCGGCCTGCCGCCGGAATGGACGGAAGCCCCCGCCTGAGCCCGCCCGGTCGGCGTCGTATCCATCGTCGACCGGACTTCGTGGGTCGTCGAACATCACCGACCGTAGGTAGAGACGGCACCGATGTCGACAAGGACCTGTGGTACGCCGTGCTGGATCGACGATCGTCGGTGCCGATCGCTTTCCCGGACGCCCTCCTGGAATGTGCGGGAGTGCCCCTCCCACCTCGCAGATGACAACCGGGCCCGCCATGCAATCACTGCTAGCATTGATTTCATGGCAACGATAACTATCCGCGACCTGGACAGCGACGTGAAAGAGCGCCTGCGTCGGCGAGCCGCGGCGCACGGACGGAGCATGGAAGCCGAGGCCCGGGACATACTCGCCGCGGCGGTGCGCCCGAAACGGTTACTCCACGAACTTTATGAGCGCAGCCGGCCCTACGCAGCCGAGCTGGACATCCCGGAGCAGCCCGAGGCCGGAGCGGCACAGCTGTGATCATCGCCGATACGAACGTGGTGTCCGAGCTGTTCAAACCCACCCCCGACAACCACGTCCTCACTTGGCTCGAGGAATCCGACGACGTCACGATCAGCACAGTCACCATCGGCGAGATCTGGGCAGGCATCGAAAATTTACCCGAGGGGTCCCGCAGGGCGGGCCTGGCCACGTTGGCGGCGGAACTGTTCGACGAATTCGGCGACGAAGTCGAAGCCTACGATTTCCGTGCGGCACGTATCTACGGTCGAGTTGTCGCCGAACGCCGTCGACGAGGTCGGCCGATCGGGTATGCGGATGCACAGATTGCCGCGATCTGCCTGGCGAACGACTGCGCCGTAGCGACCCGGAACGTCAAGGATTTCACCGACCTCGGCCTCACCATTGTCAATCCCTGGGTAACGACCGGAACGCACTGAACCGGTGCCGAGCGTTCGATGTTCGGGACCGGCCCGACGCCGAACGGCCTGCGCCACCGCCCCCGGTACAGCCGGCCAGGTGCGAATCTCCGAGTGGGCTACGGCCGGTCGAACCGACCCGCGCGGATACGCCAGGTGAAGGATGCCCAGGCCGCCGGGGTGAAAGACAAAGCCGGGCCGTCGCGATCCTCTGCCGACAACGACACCCGCCCCACCAACGAACCCTCGGTCTCCTCGGACACTGCTTCCCCTCACAACGACGTGCCGAAATGCACAGCTTCACGAAATCATAAGGGATGCAATGAGAAAAGGCCGGAAGAGCGATCTCGGAGGTGTGACTCCAGCCACCGACACCGCGCCCGACACGGACGAATTCCGACCCGGTGCCGGCCGACTCGACCGGTCACCACGGCCGAATGCCGCTGCCCGTGTCGGGGCTTCTCCGGCTGCCGGAGCACCGCCGCGCCTACTGCGTTGCCCGCCGACCGACCAATTCTGCAACAGGTTCACCCGGCGGAAATCAGTGGCGCCAAACGTTTCAGCTGCGCCACATCCGGCACCGAAACCAACAGCATGGTGACCCCGGCGGCCTCCCACACCGCGATCTGCTCACGCACCTGGGTCTCGTTGCCGATGATCGCGGTCTCCAGCACCAGCTCGTCCGGTACGGCGGCCGCGGCCTCGGCTTTGCGGCCGGCCTGGAACAGCGTACCGATCTCGTCGACTTCCTTCTCGTAGCCCATTCGGCGATACACCTGCGCATGGAAATTCAGTTCCGGTGCGCCCATCCCGCCGATGTAGAGCGAGGTGATCCAGCGCATCCGCTCGATCTCGGCCGCCGGATCGTCGGTAATGATGACCTGCGCGGTCGCGGCGATCTCGAAGTCCTCCCGCGAACGCCGGGCACCCGGCCGGGCGAAGCCCTCGTCCAGCCATTCGTTGTACACATCCGCCATGCGGGGCGTGTAATAGATGGCCAGCCAGCCGTCGGCGATTTCCGCGGTCAGCGCCACATTCTTGGGCCCTTCCGCACCCAGCCAGATCGGCAGATCCGCACGTAGCGGATGGGTTATCGGCTTGAGGGGTTTCCCCAGACCGGTCGCGCCCGCGCCGTTGTAGGGCAGCGGATAGTTCGGCCCCTCATTGGTCACCGGGCCCTGCCGGGCCAGCACCTTGCGCACGATATCGACGTATTCGCGGGTCCGCTGCAACGGTTTGGCGAACGGCTGCCCGTACCAGCCCTCCACCACCTGCGGGCCGGAGACGCCGAGGCCGAGAATCGCCCGCCCACCGCTGAGATGGTCGAGGGTCAGCGCGTGCATAGCCGTGGCGGTGGGGGTCCGGGCGGACAACTGCACCACCGAGGTGCCCAGTCGTACCCGCTCGGTCGCCGAACCCCACCAGGCCAGCGGCGTGAAGGCGTCCGACCCCCAGGACTCGGCGGCGAACACCGCATCGAACCCGGCCTCCTCGGCCGCCACGACAACCTCGGCGGCATGTTCCGGCGGCCCCGCGCTCCAGTACCCGAGTTGCAATCCGAACTTCATATCCGACCCCTTCCGGCCTACTGCTTGCCAGCAGAATAAGAACCTGTTCTACTCGATATCGTGAATCAGGGGAATACTGCACCCACGGTAATTACGCAGGAACGCCCGCCGGGACTGAAACCGAGCGATGTGCTCAGTGCGCCCCTGCGGATGGAGTTCGACTACACGCGCTCCGTGGGACCCATCATCGGCAAGTTCCTTACCGGCCTGCGCGAACGACGCGTCTTCGGTATCCGGGGTTCGGACGGCCGGGTGCTCGTGCCACCGGCCGAATTCGACCCGGTGACCGCGGAACCGCTGTCGGAGTTCGTCGAGGTCGCCACCACCGGCACGGTGAAGTCCTGGACCTGGGTCCGCGACCCGCTGCCGGGCCAGCCCTTCGACCGGCCGTTCGCCTACGCGCTGATCCAGCTCGACGGCGCCGACACCGCACTGCTGCACGCGGTCGATGTCGAGAGCCCGGAACAGATCGGCACCGGCCTGCGGGTGACCGCCCGCTGGGCGGCCGAACTCACCGGCACCATCCACGACATAGTCTGCTTCGAGCCCGGTGAGACCCCGACGGCGGAGCCGGCCCCGGTCTCGGATGCCGACCCGGTCACCATCATCACCACTCCGATCGGGATGGACTACAAGCACACCGCCTCCCCCGAAGAGAGCACGTTCCTGCGCGGTCTGAAAGAGGGAAAACTCATCGGCGCGCGGGCCGATGCGCACAGCAAGGTGTACTTCCCGCCGCGCGGCGTGGACCCCATGGACGGCCGGTCCACCGCGGAAACGGTCGAATTGGCCGAGACCGCTACGGTCACCACTTTCTGCATCGTGAACGTGCCCTTCCTCGGGCAGCGGATCAAACCACCGTATGTGGCGGCGTATGTCCTGCTCGACGGCGCGGATATTCCTTTCCTGCACCTCGTGCTCGGCTGCGACGCGAGCGAGGTGCGGATGGGTATGCGGGTCAAGGTGGTCTGGAAGCCGCGCGAGGAGTGGGACTTCACCATGGCCAATATCAGCCACTTCGAGCCGACCGGCGAGCCGGATGCCGACTACGACACCTACAAGCATCACCTGTGAGAGGGCTCCCCGCGTGACCATCACCGAGCGTTCCATCGACAACGCCACCGAGATCGCCGTCGTCGGCTTCGCGCACGCACCGCATGTGCCGGAGACCTACGGCACCACCAACGGGGTGGAGATGCTGGTGCCCTGCTTCCAGCAGCTCTACGACCAGCTCGGCATCACCAAGTCCGATATCGACTTCTGGTGCTCCGGATCGTCGGATTACCTGGCCGGGCGGTCCTTCTCGTTCATCTCCGCCATCGATTCGATCGGTGCCGTACCACCGATCAACGAATCCCATGTGGAAATGGACGCCGCCTGGGCGCTGTACGAAGCGTGGGTGAAACTGCGCACCGGCCAGGTACAGACCGCCCTGGTCTACGGCTTCGGGAAATCCTCCGCGAGCACGCTGCGCCAGGTGCTGTCCACCCAGCTCGACCCCTACCTGGTCACGCCCCTGTGGCCGGATTCCCTGGCCATCGCCGGGCTGCAGGCCCGGGCGGGACTGGACGCCGGCCGCTGGACCGAGCGCGATATGGCGGCGGTCTCGGCCGCGCATACCGTCGACAGGAAATCGGTCGATGAACTGCTCGCCAACCCGTATGTCGCCGACCCGCTCCGTGAACACGACTGCGCACCCGTCACCGACGGCGCCGCGGCCATCGTGCTCGCGGTCGGCGACCGGGCCCGCGAGCTGACCGAGCGTCCCGCGTGGATCACCGGGATGGCGCACCGGATCGATTCCAGTGTGCTGGGCGCCCGTGACCTCACCACCTCCCCGTCGGCCGCCGCCGCCGGACAGGCGGTGACCACCGGCGACACCAGCGGAATCGACGTCGCCGAACTGCACGCGCCGTTCAGCCATCAGCAGCTCATCCTGACCGACGCGCTCGGCCTGAAACCGGAGACGAAGGTCAACCCGTCCGGCGGCGCGCTGGCCGGTAATCCCATGTTCGCCACCGGGCTGGAGCGCATCGGCTACGCCGCGCTGCCCATCATGGCGGGCACCGCGGGCCGCACCCTGGCACATGCCACCAGCGGCCCGGCCCTGCAGCAGAACCTTGTGACCGTTTTGAACTCGGAGGCACAGTGAATCACCATCGCGCAGCCCTTCGCTGTGCCGACCCGGTGCGGGTGTCCCGCATGACACAGGAGGCCGGCCGATGAGTTTCCCCGCCGCGGTGCTGGGCACCGGACAGACCCATCACGTTGCCAAGCGCAGCGATGTCTCGATGGCCGGGATGTGCCGCGAGGCGATCGACCGGGCGCTGGCCGACGCCGACCTGACCATGGCCGATATCGACGCCATCGTCATCGGTAAGGCGCCGGACATGTTCGAGGGCATGATGATGCCCGAGCTGTACCTGGCCGACGCGCTGGGCGCCCCCGGGAAACCGCTGTTGCGCGTGCACACCGCGGGCTCGGTGGGCGGTTCCACCGCCTGTGTGGCCGCCAGCATGGTGCAGGGCGGTGTGCACGAGAAGGTGCTCGCCCTCGCCTGGGAGAAGCAGTCGGAATCGAATGCCATGTGGGCGTTGTCGATTCCGGTTCCGTTCACCATGCCGGTCGGTGCGGGCGCCGGCGGCTACTTCGCCCCGCATGTGCGGTCCTATATCCGCCGCTCGAACGCGCCTCTGCACATCGGTGCGACAGTGGCGGCCAAGGACCGGCGCAACGGAGCCAAGAACCCGTATGCCCATCTCAAGCAGGGCGACAAGACCGCCGAAGAGGTGCTGGCCTCGCAGATGCTCTGGGATCCCATCCGATTCGACGAGACCTGCCCCTCCTCCGACGGCGCCTGTGCCGTGGTCATCGGCGGTGAGCAGTCGGCGGCCGCGGTGGAGGCGTCCGGGAAGAAGGTCGGCTGGATCCACGCTACCGCCATGCGTACCGAACCGCTGGCCTACGCCGGTCGCGACCAAGTGAACCCACAGGCCGGGCAGGTTGCCGCGAAGGCCCTGTGGGCGCAGGCCGGGATCACCGATCCGCTGGCCGAGATCGACGCCGCCGAAATCTATGTCCCGTTCTCCTGGTTCGAACCGATGTGGCTGGAGAACCTCGGTTTCGCCGCCCCCGGTGACGGCTGGAAACTCACCGACAAAGGCGAAACCGAGATCGGTGGCGCACTGCCGGTGAACCCGTCGGGCGGAGTCCTCTCCTCGAACCCGATCGGCGCCTCCGGCATGATCCGGTTCGCCGAGGCCGCCAAACAGGTCATGGGCCGGGCCGGTGATTACCAGGTCGACAATGCCCGCAAGGCGCTGGGTCACGCCTACGGCGGCGGCTCGCAGTACTTCTCCATGTGGGTCGTGGGATCGGATCGCCGATGACTCTGAAGTTCAGCCTCGGGGTCGCGCTGAGCCCGCTGGACCAGCTGCCCGCTCTCGCCCGGACCGCCGAGGAGGTCGGGTTCACCTCGATCGCCCTGCCGGATTCGCTGTTCTACATGAAATCCCAGGCGGCGAAGTACCCCTACACCCCCGACGGCAGCCGCTTCTGGGGCCCGGACACACCGTGGGTGGATCCGCTCATCGCCGCGACCGCCATGGCCGCGGTGACCACCCGGCTGCGCTTCTACACCAATGTGCTCAAACTCGGTTCCCGTAATCCGCTGCTGCTGGCCCGCCAGGTCGGGTCGGTGGCGAATCTGTCCGGTAACCGGTTCGGATTCGGTGTGGGTATCGGCTGGGCGCCGGAGGAATTCGAATGGTGCGGCGTGCCCTACGCGCGCCGCGGGGCCCGGGTCGACGAGATGATCGAGGTCATCAAGAAGGTCCTCGCGGGCGGCATGGTCGAATTCCACGGCGAGTTCTTCGATTTCGACGAACTGCAGATGAGTCCGGCGCCGAGCGAGCCGGTCCCGTTCTACATCGGCGGTCATACCGATGTGGCACTGCGCCGCGCCGCGAAGGTCGGCGACGGCTGGACCTCGGCCATGATGAAGTTCGACGATCTGCAGACCACCATCGCCCGGCTCGGTGAACTCCGCGCCGAAAACGGACGAGCCGAGGTGCCGTTCGAGATCCAGGCGGTCTGTATCGACAAATTCGGCCGCGACGGCTACCAGGAGCAGTACGACGCCGGTGTCACCGATGCGATCGTGATCCCCTGGCTGGCCGCCGGTATCGGATTCGACGGCGAACTGGCCGCGAAGCAGGACGCGCTGCGCGAGTTCGCCGAAGAGTACATCCAGAACCCGATCAACTGACTTCCGCGTGTGTCGCCGCGGAAGTGGCGGCACACCGGCTTGTCGAGAGGAACCCATGAGCAGCGAGGAACATCCCGCCCGCGCGGCCGGGCTGGCCTCCCAGGCCGCCGTACGTGCCCGGGACAAGGACGCCTGGCTCGCATTGTTCGCGGCGGACAGCATCGTGGAAGATCCCGTCGGCCCCTCCGGTTTCGACCCGGAGGGCAAGGGACATCGGGGGCCGGAGGCAATCGGGGCATTCTGGGACAAGGCCATCGCGGGGACGGATTCGATCGAGTTCCTGTTCGGTGATTCCTTCGCCTGCGGCGCGGAGGTCGCCTTCACCGGGACGATCCGCACCACCCTCGGTGGTCACCGCATCGATGCCGAGGGTGTCTTCACCTACAAGGTGGACGAGGCGGGCAAGATCGCCGCCCTGCGCGCGTTCTGGGAAGTGGACCGGGCCATGGCCACAGCCACACCGGTCGATTGAGTCGCGGCCGGCCGGTTTCCCTCCCGGCCCGGCCGCCTCACCACCGGGGTATGAACCGAGCCCCGCACATCACACCGGTGTGCGGGGCTCGGTTCGTCCGGAGGCCGATCCGCGGACACGGCCGGATACCCGAGGTGTGCTAGGGGTCCCGCGTGCCGGTCGGTACGGACCGGCCGGCGTCGTCGGAATATTCACGACGGTACCCCGGCGCCTCGCCCCGCGATTCGAGCCGGGCGGGAACCCGTCCGATGCCGGAGCCGCGACGACCGACACGCAGAACACCGACCCCCACAAATATTTCCGGCCCCGAACACCAGGTGTTCGGGGCCGGGAAACGCAGGTGGTCAGCCCGCCGTCCGACCGGTCACCGGGCAGGTCTTGTAGTCGACCTGGAATTCCTTGACGCCGTTCAGCCACCCCGACCGCAGCCGTTTCGGGTCGCCCAGCTTGGTGATGTCGGGCATATGGTCGGCGATCGCGTTGAAGATCAGATCGATCTCCAGTTTGGCCAGGTTGGCGCCGATGCAGTAGTGCGCGCCGGTACCGCCGAAGGCCACATGCTGGTTGTCCTCGCGCATGATGTCGAACTTCATCGGGTTCTCGAAGACATCCTCGTCGAAGTTCGCCGACCGGTAGACCATCAGGATCCGCTGGCCCTTCTTGATCTGGACGCCGCTCAGTTCGGTGTCCTCGAGCGCGGTGCGCTGGAAGGTGGTGATGGGACTGGCCCAGCGGATGATCTCGTCGGCTGCGGTCTTGGGGCGCTCTTTCTTATAGAGCTCCCACTGGTCCGGGTTCTCCAGGAAGGCGATCATGCCGTGGGTGATGGCGTTGCGGGTGGTCTCGTTACCCGCGACGGCCAGCAGCATCACGAAGAAGCCGAATTCCTCGGACTTGAGCGATTCACCGTCGATATCGGCCTCGACCAGGGTGGTGACGATATCGTCGGCCGGACAGGCCTTACGGGCCTCGGCCATCGCGTAGGCGTATCCGAGCAGTTCGGTGGATGCCTGCACCGGATCCACATCGATCTCCGGATCGTCGTAGCCGGTCATCTCGTTGGACCAGGTGAAGACCTTCATCCGGTCCTCCTGCGGGACGCCGATCAGTTCGGCGATCGCCTGCAGGGGCAGTTCGCAGGCGATCTGGGTGACGAAATCACCGGACCCGGCCTCGGCGGCGGCCTTGACGATGGCCTCGGTGCGCTTGGACAGCTCTTCGCGCAGCGAGTTGATCGCGCGGGGGGTGAAGCCGCGCGAGATGATCTTGCGCATCCGGGTGTGCTCGGGCGGGTCCATATTCAGCAGGATGAAACGCTGCAGTTCGATCTGCTCGCGCTCGATATCGTCGTTGAAGCGCGGCAGCGCCGTGTTCTCGTAGGTCGAGAACACATCGCTACGCCGCGACACCTCCTTGATATCGGCGTGCTTGGTGACGACCCAGAATCCGTCGTCGTGGAATCCGCCGACCTCCGGGGATTTCTCCTGCCACCAGATCGGGGCGGTACGCCGGAGTTCGGCGAACTCCTCGACCGGAATCCGCTGCACGTACATGTCGGGGTCCGTGACGTCGAACCCGTCCGGCAGGTTCGGCCGGGTCATGCGCGTATCCACCACCAGATGTCTCCTTCGACAAACTGAAACACGTTCTACAATCATTGAAGCACAGGCGAGAGAACGAGGAAAGAAAGCGGACTGATCAAGCCTCGTGCCGTGCGCGGAACACGTTACAGTTTTATGTCCGAAACGAAAGGTTCATGATGGGCACACCCGTTATCGTCGAGGCAGCTCGTACCCCCATCGGCAAGCGCAACGGCCGGCTGTCCGGGCTGCACGCCGCCGAGATCCTCGGTCTCGCCCAGCGCGGGCTGCTCGATCGCGCCCACCTCGACCCCGCCAAGGTCGAACAGATCATCGGCGGCTGCGTCACCCAGGCCGGCGCCCAGTCGAACAACATCACCCGCACGGCCTGGCTCGCCGCCGGCCTGCCGTGGCAGGTGGGCGCCACGACCATCGACGCGCAGTGCGGTTCGGCCCAGCAGGCCAACCATCTCATCGCCGGACTGATCGCCGCCGATGCCATCGACATCGGGGTCGCCTGCGGCGTGGAGGCGATGAGCCAGGTGCCCCTGGGCGCCAATGTCGGCGACCAGGCCGGCCCGCGCCGCCCGGCCTCCTGGGATATCGATATGCCCAACCAGTTCGAGGCCGCCGAACGAATCGCCAAGCGGCGCGGCATCACTCGCGCGGACGTGGACGCGCTCGGCGTGCGGTCCCAGCGCCTGGCCGCACAGGCCTGGGCGGAGGGCCGCTTCGACCGCGAGGTCCTCACGGTCACCGCGCCGGTGGTCGACAAGGAGGGCAATCCGACCGGGGAGAAGCAGGAGGTGAGCCGGGACCAAGGCTTGCGGGAGACCTCGGCGGAGAGCCTCGCCAAGTTGAAGCCGGTGCTGGAGGGCGGAATCCACACCGCCGGAACGTCTTCACAGATCTCCGACGGCGCGGCAGCCGTCCTGTTGATGGACGAGAAGGCCGCCGAGCGTGAAGGCCTGCGGCCGCGGGCCCGGGTGGTGACCCAGTGCCTGGTCGGCTCCGAACCGGAGTTCCACCTCGACGGCCCGGTTCAGGCGTGCGGCCGGTTGCTGGAGCGGTCCGGGATGAGCATCGATGATATCGACCTGTTCGAGATCAACGAGGCGTTCGCTTCCGTAGCATTGTCCTGGGCCCAGGTACATAAGCCCGATTTCGACCGGGTGAATGTGAACGGCGGCGCGATCGCTCTCGGTCATCCGGTCGGCTCCACGGGGTCCCGTTTGATCACCACGGCCCTGCACGAACTCGAACGTTCCGATCGGAACGTCGCAATGGTTCTCATGTGCGCCGGTGGCGCACTCGCGACAGGAACGATCATCGAACGCCTGTAGCGGCGCCTCGAATTCCCTATTGCGACAGGACATCGGCCCGTGCGCACCACAGTCGCCCTCGTACGGGTCCAGTGTCCTTCACGAAATTCAGCCGGTAGGTTGAACGTTCATCTCAGCTTTCGGTAGACGTGTCGTACGCCACACAATGGCCGCAGCACAGCTACGGAAGGGATACCAGCTATCCAGAGGCTACTGGCCGCCCGCCCGGGAAGACCCCCGCGACGGGCGGCTACCTGGTCGTATCAGAGGTCGACAAGTCCGGTGCGGGCAACCCGCAAACGCGGCACCACGGTCCACTTCCACTGATATGCGCCTGGAAGCTTCAAGGAAATCCTGATTCAGGCGTAGGTTTTCAGTTACTGAGCCGCTAATATCAATGATAGGTATCCGAGATAACGTCTGTTAGTACAGTGAAGGGAATTGGGCGGCTCACAATGGCTGATTTCGCGGCGCGGCTGAACAAGCTGTTCGAAACCGTGCATCCCCCGGGGCGAAAGCCGCATACCAATGCAGAGGTAGCGGCCGCCCTGACGGCATCCGGTCATCCGATCTCCAAACCGTATCTGTCGCAGTTACGGTCGGGCCAGCGTACGAATCCTTCCGATGAGACGGTTGCGGCGCTGGCGAAGTTCTTCAAGGTGAAGCCCGACTACTTCTTCAACGACATCTACGCCGCGAAGATCGATCACGACCTGGAACTCCTATCGCAGCTACAGGGTTACGGTCTGCGCCGGCTGTCCAGCCGGGCCTTCGACCTGTCGGAGGAGTCGCAGAACCTGCTCACCTCCATGGCGGAAAAACTGCGCGCGAGCGAAGGCTTGCCCGAAATTCCGCCGGACGGCACCGAATA
Source organism: Nocardia grenadensis NBRC 108939 (assembly GCF_001613445.1). GTDB lineage: Bacteria > Actinomycetota > Actinomycetes > Mycobacteriales > Mycobacteriaceae > Nocardia > Nocardia grenadensis. The sequence continues at coordinate 72,285 of NZ_BDCJ01000006.1, read as the reverse complement.
GCAGAGACCGTCGGCGCGGTGCGATCCCAGTCGGGGTGGCACCGCGCCGACACCTGCGTCCTGGAAATCCCCCACGATGTTCCCGTGAATGGGAAATATTCCTTCGGCAAAGCTCGCGATGTGTCCGAAGTTCTGCCGTACGGAAGAATGCAGACCGACCGCTCGGCACGATTACCGAACTTCGCCGAGGATAATCACAGTGACGTAACGGGTGTACCGCATACCTCGGGCAACTACGTAACCATGACTGCTGAGGGTTCGGTCGGTTCCGGCTGCGCTTCGAAGGCAGCCGCGATCGCCTGCACCCATCCGCGCGGGCTGATGCCCTTCGGCGGTGCGATCCAGCGCGAGTCCACCACGACCCGGCCCAGCGGATTGCGGGCCCACTGCGCCACCCGTTCCGCCCGGGCGGACACCGCGGCGGGAGGTTCTCCGGCAGTGGCGATCTCGACACCGCCGCCCGACTGGAGATACAGCGCGTCCATGATCTGCGCGACCCGATCCGAGGCTTTGAGCTGGGTCGATGTCCCGGTCTCCTCCTGGACGACCTCCGGGAAGCGTTCCACCAGGACTCGGTGCAATGTCTGTATGCGGCGCAGCAGCAACCGCGCCCGCACCCACATCTCGACCACGATCCACACCGCGCCGAAGGCGATGAGCAAGGCGGCCAGCTGCCAGCACGGCCAGGCCCAGGCCGGCTCGCCCGGCCCGGATCGAGTAGCTCCGGTAATCCCCCGCTGCACCTGCCCGACGGCCAGCGCGACCACCAGCGCGGTCCCCGCGACGTAGACGGCGATACCCCGGCCCAGCGCGGTCCAGCTCAGGTTGCGCAGCCCGGTCACCACGATGAAGACACCGGCCGCCGCGGTGACCACCCAGCCCGTGGTGAACGATGCGCTGAGGGCGCCGGCGACGGCGAAGAGACCGGTTCCGTAAATACCTCCGGCGATCTGGCGCAGGTTACGACGTGAGACCACCGGCCAGGCGGCCGAGGCCACCACCGAGGTCGCGGCGGCGAAGAGCAGCCACGCGGAGACCACCAGCCCCTCCGACAGCGGGCCCGGCGGCAATCCACCGGGCAGTAGATTGTCGACGGCAAGTGCCACATCGGGCACCGCGGCGGTACAGGCCAGCGCGACCGCCGAGACGGCCACCACTATCGCCACCCGCGCGGTGGTCGCGGGTTTGACGAGTACCCGCCCCACCCGCGCGCCCGCGGCGACCCAGACGATCAGGGCGGTCAACCAGAACGTCATCCCAGAGCCTCATCGAATCGAAGGACCGAGACGCCCGCGCCCCGGCTGTTGAACACGCGCAGCCGCGTCATCAGCATCGCGGCGAAAGTTTCGGCCTCCCATTCGGCCTGGTCGTCCTCGCCGTCCTCGATCGCGTCCTGATGGGCGCGCTGACTGAGCATGTAGGCGATGAGCTCGTCGCTCACCTCCAATGTCACCTCGGGGGCCGGGGCGCCCTCGTGATCGAAGACGATATGCCCCAGCTCGTGGGCCAGCGTATGGTCCCGGCTCGGCAGCGCACTGGCGAGCACGATGATGTCCTTGGTCGGGTAGTAGCGACGCTGGCCACAGACGCCGGGACCGAGGTCGGCATCGGCGATTTCGATCGGGCGGCCCCGTTCGGCGGCCACCGCGTCGACCACCTCCTCGAGGGTGGTGGCGTCGGCATCGGCGGCGATCGCGCACACCGCGTCGACCGCGGCGGCGACCCGCCGATAGGCCCGGGCGCTCTGTGTTCGGCTCTGCGTCATCGCGGTCACGCGCCCGTTCCGAAGAATTCGGCACGCGCGGCATCGAGGCGCGCCTGCGCCTGGGCGGCGCTGTGATAACTCATCACGGCCGAACCGCCGCCGGCGATGGCCAGGGCGACCAGCCCGCCGATCACCGACAGGACCTTGGGTTCGGGCAGCAGGCCCTCGGCATTGGTCGGGCGCACCGCATGATTCGGCGGCGCGGCGACGACCGACGGCGCGGACCCGCCGGGAGCGGGCGCGGCGGGGACGGCGGGCGGCGCGACCACGGGCAACGGCACGGCCACCCCGATCGCCGGGGCACCGGCACCGCCCCCTGCCCCGCCTGGCGACGGTAATGCCAATGGCGGCCCGACCGGGGCCGCCGGAACCGGTGGCACCGGCAGCAGCAGGAGCAGAAGGGGAGCCGCGGAACCCACCCCGGCCGAACCCAGCGCGGCGGAACCTGTCGCCGCCGAACCGGCGGCAGCAGATCCGGTGGCCGCCGAGCCCACGGCAGCCGAACCCACACCGGCGGAACCGGTGCCGAGTATCCCGGCGCCGGCCGAACCGGTCGCGGCCGAACCGGTGCCGAGCACCCCGACTCCGGCCGACCCCAGCGCGGCCGATCCCGTGCCCAGTACACCCACTCCAGCCGAACCCACTGCGGCGGAACCTGTTCCGAGAGCAGCCGAACCGGTGCCCAGTCCGGCGGAACCGGTCGCACCCACCCCGAGACCGGCCGAACCCACTGCGGCGGAACCTGTTCCGAGGACTGCTGATCCGGTACCCAGCGCGGCGGAGCCGGTGGCACCGAGAGGCGCCGCGGCGGCCGAGCCGACGGCCGCCGAGCCGGTGGCCAGGATGGTGCCGAGAGCGGTACCCAACCCCACCGGGGCGACGGGTTCGGCGACCGGCGCCGGGTCCGGTAGCGGCGCCGCGACCGGTGCGGGCCCGGCCGTATCGGCCGGTTCCGGCTCCTGGATCCGGCCGGGAATGCCCAGGGGCTGCCACTGCGCGATATCACCGGAATCCACACCGCTGCTACCGGTATCGGAGTCCGGCGCCGGTGCACTACTACCCGTTCCGAGACCGGTGGGTGCGTCCGATTCGGCCGGAGCTCGTTCTCCGCTCACGTCGCCCGACTCCGGTTCACCACCCGGTATGGCGAGTGGGCCGCCCTCGGACGGGTGCGCGCCCGGTGGTGGTGGGGCGGCACCGCCACCTCCGCTACCGGAGGGGCCCTGTTCGGTCGCCGGCGCCCGGCCCGGATTCGCTTGCGCGAGTGTCGGTCCGCCGACCAACCCCAGGCATCCGGCCGCTCCGGCTACTGCAAGCAATCGCTTGATGCGACCCACGGCCATGCGCCAGTCAACCCCTCGATCGATATTGCGGATTCGCCCGGCGATGACGTCTTCCGGGTAGAACGAACAGATGGTTGCCCATGGTAAACCAGCAAACTCACCGCTGCATGAGGAAGTGACGATATCCGGCGGCCGCCTCCGACCAAACGCTGCTCGAGTGCCAGCGCACCACGAACAATGCCGCGGAGGGGGTGGGATAGATCACAATCACCCGGTGCGAGGTCCGGTAGCTGGACGGCAACGGGTCTATACCGAAACGGGTCCGTCCCGCCGCCGGCCGGCGGCGGGACGGACCCGTTCGAACTGCGAATCCTCAGGCGCCGTATACGGGTTCCGGCGTCGCGCCCTTAGCGATCAGCTCCGACACCACGGTGCCGAGTTCGGCGGGATTCCACCGCGCGCCGCGGTCGACCGGCACCCCGTGGCGCCAGCCCTCGGCCAGGGCGAGGCGACCGCCCTCGACCTCGAACATCCGGCCGGTGACACCGGTCGATTCCGTACTGCCCAGCCACACCACGATCGGTGAGATGTTCTCCGGCGCCATGGCGTCGAACCCGTCCTCGGGTGCGGCCATCATGTCGGCGAAAACGGTTTCGGTCATTCGTGTGCGGGCGGAAGGGGCGATCGCGTTCACCGTGACTCCGTACCGCCCGAATTCGGCCGCGGCCGTCAGGGTGAGGCCGGCGATACCCGCCTTGGCGGCCCCGTAGTTCCCCTGGCCGACGCTGCCCTGCAGGCCGGCGCCGGAACTGGTGTTGATGATCCGGGCATCCACGGCACGACCCGCCTTGGATTCCGCACGCCAGTACGCGGCCGCATGGCGCATGGTGGCGAAATGCCCCTTGAGGTGTACGCGGACCACCGAATCCCATTCGTCTTCGGCGAGGTTGACCAGCATCCGGTCGCGGACGAATCCGGCATTGTTGACCAGGACGTCCAAGCCGCCGAAGGTGTCCACCGCCTGTTGGACGAGCCGCTGCGCGCCCTCCCAGCTCGCCACGTCGTCACCGTTGGCCACTGCTTCCCCACCGGCCGCCCGGATCTCCGAGACCACCTGCTGGGCGGGAGTTTCCGCAGTCGACTCACCGCTGAGCGTCGAGCCGAGATCGTTCACCACGACCTTCGCGCCCTCGGCGGCGAAGGCCAGGGCGTGTGCCCGGCCGATACCCCGCCCGGCGCCGGTGATGATCACGATCCGTCCGGCGCAGATGCCCTCGGTTGCCATGTCCGTTCCTATCGTCGATGGTCGATATCTGTTCGAGCTGGAGGTCAGGCCTTCGCCGCGTCACCGGAATGGGTGGCGGTCGCGACCGCCAAGAAGGCCGGGGGTTCGCCGCCGCCGTGGATCTGCAGGGTCGCCCCGGAGATGTACCCGGCCAGCGGGGAGAGCAGGAAGGCCACCCCGTTGCCGATATCCTCGGGCCGGGCCAGCCGGCCCATCGGGATGGTCTGCCCGACGGCGGCCACTCCGTCGGCGTCGCCGTAGTGCAGGGCGCTCAGTTCGGTTTCCACCGCACCGACCACCAGGGAGTTGATCCGGACCTTGGGCGCCCATTCCGCGGCGAGGGACACGGTGAGGGCGTCCACTCCCGCCTTGGCCGCACCGTAGGCGGCGGTGCCCGGTGAGGGCCGGTGACCGCTGAGGCTGGAGATATTGACGATCGAACCGCCGTCTTCCTGCTCGCTGATCACCGCGTGTGCCGCCTGGGCGACGTGCAGGGCCGAGAGCAGGTTCAGCTCGATGATCTTGGTGTGGAATTTGGGGCTGGCATCCCGTGCCAGGGCATAGGGGGCGCCACCGGCATTGTTCACCGCGTGATCCAGCCGCCCGTGCCGCCGGACGATCTCGGCGATCAGCTCCGCCACGGCCGCCGGGTCGCGGACATCGCACGGCAGGAAGTCGGTCTGCCGCCCGTCCACCTCGACGGGAGTATCGCCGGGACGGCGGGCGCATGCCACCACGGTCGCCCCGGCGGCCAGCAGGACGCGGCTGATCCCCGCGCCGACGCCGCGGACGCCGCCGGTTACCAGAACGACGCGATCGGACAGGTCGATTTCGAGTGCCACCGTGTTAACCTACCAAGCAATTGCTTGCTTAGCCAAGATGCTCGAGATGCCAGATGGGATACGCGATGGGGATCAAGCGCCATTCGGAATCCGCCGGAATCGCCGTGGTCACGGTCGACTATCCGCCGGTCAACGCCATACCCTCGGACGGCTGGTTCGCCCTCGCCGACGAGATCCGTGCCGCCGGGCGCGACCCGCAGACCCGCGTGGTGGTGCTGCGCGCCGAGAACCGGGGCTTCAACGCGGGCGTCGATATCAAGGAAATCCAGCGCAAACCCGGCCATCAGGCGCTCATCGACGCCAACCACGGATGCTTCGAGGCATTCGGCGCGGTCTACGACTGCCCGGTCCCGGTCGTCACCGCGGTCCAAGGCTTCTGCCTCGGCGGCGGGATCGGTCTGGTCGGCAACTCCGATATCATCATCGCCTCCGAGGACGCGACCTTCGGCCTGCCCGAGGTCGACCGCGGTGCGCTCGGCGCCGCCACCCACCTGGCCCGGCTGGTCCCCCAGCACCTCATGCGCGCGCTCTTCTTCACCGCGAGCACCGCCACCGCCCAGCAGTTGCATCATTACGGCTCCGTACTGAAGGTGGTCCCCCGGGAGGAACTCGATGCCGCCGCGCTCGAGGTCGCCAAGGACATCGCGGCCAAGGACGGCCGGGTCATCCGGGCCGCCAAACGCGCCCTCAACGGCATCGACCTGCAGGACGTGCACCGCAGCTACCGCTTCGAGCAGGGATTCACCTTCGAACTGAACCTCTCCGGAGCCTCCGACGAGATCCGCGAACGCTTCGACCAAGACCTGGCGGCGCAGAAGGAAAAGAACTGACGTGGAACGGAAGACCATGCGAGACAAGCGGAAAACGCTGGACGAGATCGTCGGCGAACTGCGCAGCGGGATGACCATCGGCATCGGCGGCTGGGGTTCCCGGCGGAAGCCGATGGCCCTGGTGCGGGCCCTGCTGCGGTCCGATGTCACTGATCTGACGGTGGTCACCTACGGGGGCCCGGACCTGGGGTTGCTGCTCTCGGCCGGGAAGGTCCGCAAGGCCTACTACGGGTTCGTCTCCCTCGACTCGGCGCCGTTCTACGACCCCTGGTTCGCGAAGGCCCGCATTTCCGGGCAGCTCGTCGCCCGGGAAATGGATGAGGGCATGCTCAAATGCGGGCTCGAGGCGGCCGCGGCGCGCCTGCCGTTCCTGCCGATCCGTGCCGGCCTGGGGTCGGATGTGCCCAACTTCTGGGACGGCGAACTGCGGACCGTGACCTCGCCGTACCCGGGCCCGGACGGCCGTTCGGAGACCCTGATCGCCATGCCGGCCTTGAACCTCGACGCCGCGCTGGTGCATCTGAACATCGGTGACGCGCACGGTAATGCCGCCTACCAGGGCGTGGACCCCTACATGGACGATCTGTTCTGCCTGGCCGCCGAGAAACGCTACCTCTCGGTGGAACGTCTCGTGGAGACCGAGGAACTGGTGAAAACCGTTCCCCAGCAAGCGCTGCTGCTCAACCGCATGATGGTGGACGCGGTGGCCGAGGCCCCGAACGGCGCGCATTTCACCCTCGGTGGTGAGAGCTACGGCCGGGACGAGAAATTCCAGCGGCACTACGTCGAAGCCGCCGGGTCGCCGGAGACCTGGCAGACCTTCGTCGACACCTATCTCAGCGGCTCCGAAGCCGACTACCAGGCCGCCGTCGCGCGATTCGAGGAGGAGCGGTGACCAGCACCGAAACCATCACCCGCGCCGAAGTGTGCGCGGTCGCCTGCGCCGAGATCTTTCGCGGCGCCGGAGAGATCTTCGCCAGTCCCATGTCGCCGATGGCGCAGCTGGGCGCGCGGCTGGCCAAACTCACCTTCGAACCCGACCTGCTGATCTCCGACGGCGAAGCGTTCTTCCTCGCCGAGACCCCACCGCTCGGCGGTAAGGCGCCGGTGGAGGGTTGGATCCCGTTCCGCAAGGTGTTCGATGTGCTGGCCTCGGGCCGCCGCCATGTGGTCATGGGCGCCAACCAGATCGATCGCTACGGTAATCAGAACCTCTCGGCCTTCGGCCCGCTCCAGCAACCGACCCGGCAGATGTTCGGCGTCCGCGGCGCACCTGGCAACACCATCAACCACCCCACCAGCTACTGGGTCGGACGGCACACCAAGCGAGTGTTCGGCGAGAAGGTGGATATCGTCGCGGGCGTCGGTTACGACAAGGTCGACCCGGACAACCCGGCCTTCCGCTTCCACCACATCCACCGGGTGGTCAGCAATCTGGGCGTTTTCGATTTCAACGGCCCGGACCACACGATGCGCGCGCTGAGCCTGCACCCAGGGGTCACCGCCGGTGAGGTCGCGGAGAACACCGCCTTCGAGATCGCCGACCTGGGCACGGCCGAGGAGTCCCGGCTGCCCAGTGACGAGGAGCTGCGGATCATCCGCGAGGTCCTGGATCCGAAGATGATCCGCGATCGGGAGGTCCCGCAGTGACTGCCCGGCTGCGGACCCCGCTGACCGAACTCGTCGGGATCGAGCATCCCGTCGTGCAGACCGGTATGGGCTGGGTGGCGGGCCCGAGCCTGGTCTCGGCCACCTCCAATGCCGGTGGGCTGGGCATTCTGGCCTCGGCCACCATGACCTACGACGAGCTGGCAACGGCCATCGCCAAAACCAAGGCGCAGACCGATAAACCGTTCGGCGTGAACATCCGCGCCGACGCCTCGGACGCACCCGAGCGGATCGATCTGCTCATCCGCGAGAACGTCAAGGTCGCCTCCTTCGCCCTGGCACCGAAGAAGGACCTCATCGCCAAGCTGAAAGACGCGGGTGTGGTGGTGGTTCCGTCGATCGGCGCGGCCAAGCACGCGGTGAAGGTCGCCTCCTGGGGCGCGGACGCCGTGGTCGTCCAGGGCGGCGAGGGCGGCGGGCACACCGGCCCGGTGGCCACGACGCTGCTGCTGCCGTCGGTCCTGGACGCGGTCGATATCCCGGTGGTCGCGGCCGGCGGCTTCTTCGACGGACGCGGCCTCGCCGCCGCCCTCGCCTACGGTGCCGCCGGGGTCGCGATGGGCACCCGTTTCCTGCTCACGCAGGAGAGCAGCGTCCCGGATACGGTGAAACAGGAATACCTGCGCCGCCAACTGGGCGAAACAGTGGTGTCCACCAAGGTCGACGGTATGCCGCATCGGGTGCTCAACACCGAACTCGTGCAGAAGCTGGAGAACTCGGGGCGGGCCCGCGGCCTCGCGGCCGCAGTCGGCAATGCGGCCCGGTTCAAGAGCATGACCGGGATGAAATGGTCCACGCTGGTCCGCGACGGTCTGGCCATGCGCAAGGCCAAGGACCTCACCTGGTCCCAGGTGATCATGGCGGCCAACACCCCGATGCTGCTGCGCGCCGGGCTGGTCGAGGGCAATACCGAAGCCGGGGTGCTGGCGGCGGGCCAGGTGAGCGGCATCCTGGAGGATCTTCCCACCTGCCAGGAGTTGATCGATCGGATCGTCACGGACGCGGTCGCCCGGATCGGCGCCCTCGCCGCACTGCCCCAGAGCACCGAATCGAAGAGCTGAGGTATGCGGCACCCGGGCCCGTCCACTGTGGTGGGCGGGCCCTTGTCGTAGCGGAGTCGCTGTCCTCCGGTCGGGCAACCGCGGCCGCGGCGGGCATTTCGCGCAGCGCGCCGCGGCGACGACTGCCCGCGGCCGCGCTCAGCTGAACGGACTTCGCGGCCGATCCCGCAACTCGCCGTCGATATAAAGATCGACCTTCTCGTTGTAGAAGCAGGCCAGCCCGGCGATCTTCTGGCTCTCCGGGGTCGGGGTCCGGTAGATCCACACCAGATCCGGATACTCGTCCGCGCCGATGCGGATGTGCCAGTAGTCGGCGTTGCCCTTGTACGGGCAGCTGGTGTGAGTGTCCGACGGCCGCAGCAGATCCATCCTGATATCGGTGAGCGGCAGGTAGAAACGGGCCGGGAGCCCGGTCTCGAACAGGATCCGTGGGGACCGCGAATCGGCCACGGTCACACCGTCGAGTTCCACTCGTACATGCCGGGAGCTCGCCAGGATATCCACCCGCGAGTACGGGTTGCGGGGGTGGACGTAGATGGGCTCGTCCTCCTCGAACCATTCGTCCATCGCGTCCCACTCCAGCCGCACCAGGTCGTGCAACGGCTCATCCGCGTAGCGCAGGGCGGCGCCGGCAGCCGTGGTGCCGTCCACCACGACGGTGTATTCGCTCCCCTCCCCGAGGAGCGGCGAGGTGCGCGTGCTGCCGTCGAACTCGAGTTTCGCGCGCAGATCGGCGGCCGGGATGTAGTAGGCCGGGTAATAGGGGTTCTCCCAGACCAGCGCGGGCCGCACGGTATCGGCGACCAGATGGCCGCCGAGGTAGACCCGCACCCGCTTCTGGATCGTCTCGACCCGGACCTCGTCTCGCTGTGCTTCGGTCATACTCCCCGACCCTACGCCGGGCAGGTTGTCCGGATGGTCACGAAAAGAGCGGGCCCCGCCTATCGGCGGGACCCGCGGAAGACTTCTTGTGGAGGTCAGTCACCGACCGTGACCGCCTGCGCTTCCTCCACACTGTGGGGAGCGGGGTCGTGGTCGTCGATATGGGCCAGCGCCGAGCGGCCGGCCAGCAGCACCACCACACCGGCGGCGGTGCAGACCGCGCCCACCCAGAACGGCAGCGAAACACTGGTCTCACCGAGTTTGCCCGCCAGCCACGGTGCGGCGGCGCCGCCCACGAAGCGGACGAAGCTGTAGGCCGCCGACGCGGTCGAGCGTTCCACCGGAGCGGAGATCATGACGGCCTCGGTGATCAGTGTGTTGTTCACACCGAGGAACAGGCCCGCGAGAACGACACCGGCGATCAGCACCGGCTTGTGCTCGGCGAACAACGCCATCACCGCCAGATCCGCGGCGAACAGCCCGACCGCGACGGCGATCATCGGCAGCGTGCCGAAACGGTGCTGCAGTTTCGGTGCGAAGAACACCGAAGCCACGGCCAGCAGGATGCCCCAGCCGCAGAAGATGAAGCCGATCGCGTAGGTGCCCATGTCCAGCGGAAAGGGGGTGTAGGCGAGCAGGGTGAAAAAACCGAAGTTGTACAGCAGGGCCGTGATGCTCACGACGAGCAGGCCGCGGTGGCGTAGCGCTTTGAACGGCGCGGCCAGCGAGGTCGGCTTCGCGGCTTTCGGCCCCTCGGGGAGCAGCACGACGATCGCGATGAAGGCGACGGCCATGAGCACGGAGACTCCGAAGAACGGCCCGCGCCAGCTGATCCCGCCGAGCAGGCCGCCCAGTAGCGGCCCGGTGGCGATACCGATACCCAGCGCCGCCTCGTAGAGGATGATCGCGCGCGCGACCCCGCCGCTGGCGGCACCCACGATGGTGGCCAGTGCGGTCGCGATGAATAGGGCATTACCCAGCCCCCAGCCCGCGCGGAAGCCGACGATCTGGCCGACCGTCCCCGACATACCGGCCAGGGCCGCGAAGACGATGATCAGCGCGAGCCCGACGAGCAGAGTCTTCTTCGCGCCGAACCGGCTGGAGATCACGCCGGTGACCAGCATGGCGACGCCGGTGACGAGCATATAGCTGGTGAACAGCAGCGATACCTGCGACGGCGACGCGTTGAGCTGTTCACCGATGGGTTTGAGAATCGGATCGACCAGGCCGATACCCATGAACGCGATAACGCTGGCGAAGGCGACGGCCCACACCGCCTTCGGCTGCCCGGTCGATGTGCTGGTCGGCTCGGTGGCCGTTCCGGTCGTGGTGCTCATCGGTCTTTCCTCGATTGCGTGTGGTGCCCGGCCGATTCCCGGATCGCCGCCAGCAGGTCCCGTAGGTCGGCTGCGAGTCCGGTCAGGCGTTCGGCGTCGAAGCCGGGTAGCGGGCCGGACAGCGCCGCACGCATGGAGGCGCGGGTGGCGGCGAGCCGGGCGCGCCCGGCCGGTGTGAGTTGGACGACGACCGCGCGCGAATCGTCCGGATCGCGGTGCCGGGAGGCGTATCCCTCCCCCACCAGGCGGGCGATGAGCGCAGTGGCCGTGGGTTGCGATGTGCGATCGATATGAGCGAATTCGCTGACCCGCAGCGAACCGTGTTCCTCGAGCACTGCCAGTGCGCGCACGGTGGCGCGCGGCAGTTCGTCGACGCTGAGCGTTCCCGCCGCGCGCGTGAGCCGGCCCGCGGTGACCAGTAGATCGACGACGGTGTCGTCCACATCGGTCACCGGGGTCGCCTGCACCCAGATATTATTACATAGGCTAACTATCTATTTCTAGACTGCCCGCGGGATACCCACCACATGCCGAGTACACCCGTCGACCGGGCAGGTCTGCGCCGGGCGACGGTGACCGATGTCGCCGGGTAGGGCCGATATGCCCGCCCGGGTCCACCGATGGAACCGATGTGGTGGCGGCATTGCCGCCACCACTCGATCAGCGATCGAGCCTTTCGATGATGGTGGCGTTGGCGGTGCCGCCGCCCTCACAGATGGTGAGCAGGCCGTAGCGGCCGTTGATCCGCTCCAGTTCGTTCAGCAGGGTGGCGAAGAGTTTCGCGCCGGTCGCGCCCAGCGGGTGGCCCAGTGCGATGGCGCCGCCGTTCACATTCACCTTCTCCGGGTCGGCGCCGGTCTCCTTCAACCAGGCCAGCACCACCGGGGCGAAGGCCTCGTTGATCTCGACCACGTCGATATCGTCGATGGTCAGGCCGGTCTTCTCCAGCGCCCACCGGGTGGCTGGGATGGGCGCGGTGAGCATGTACAGCGGATCGGCGCCGCGGGCGCTGACGTGGATGATGCGGGCGCGTGGGGTGAGGCCGTATTCCTCGACCGCCCACTCCGAGGCGAGCAGAGTGGCGCTGGCCCCGTCGGAGATCTGGGAGGCGACCGCGGCGGTCAGCGGACTGCCCTCTTCCAGCGCGGGCAGCGAGGCCATCTTCTCCAGACTGGTCTCGCGCGGGCCCTGGTCGATCCAGAAATCGCCCACCGGCACGATCTCTTTGTCGAACCGGCCCGCTTTGATCGCGGCACGGGCGCGCTCGTGACTGCGCAGCGCCCACTGCTCCATGTCTTCGCGGGTGATCCCCCATTTCTCGGCGATCAACTGAGCGCCGCGGAACTGCGACACCTCGCCGGTGCCGTAGCGGTGATCCCAGCCCTTGGCGCCGACGAACGGCGAATCGAAGCCGTACTCCTTGCCGGCGATCATGGCCGCGGAGATCGGGATGGCGCTCATGTTCTGCACACCGCCGGCCACGATGACCTCGGCGGTACCGCTCATGATCGCCTGGGCGCCGAAATTGATGGCCTGCTGACTGGACCCGCACTGCCGGTCCACGGTGACGCCGGGGACCTCTTCCGGATATCCGGCGGTCAGCCACATCGTCCGACCGATATTGCCGGCCTGTGGGCCCACATTGTCCACGCAGCCGACGATCACATCGTCCACCCGGGCAGGGTCGATCGAATTGCGGCCGAGCAGGCCCTGCAATGCGGCCGCGCCGAGATCGGCCGGATGGACCTCCGCCAGCGCACCACCGCGCTTCCCGACCGGGGTGCGCACCGCATCGATCACATACGCCTCACGCAACGGTGCGTAGGGGCGGCGGGCAGCTGTTGCCATGGAATTTCTCCTAATCGGTGTGGCCCGGCACGGTGAGCCCGTCGAGCACGATGGTGAGGTACTGCTTGGCGAGCGTGTCGACGGTGATCGACCCGCCGCCGGGCTGGTACCAGCGGACCGCGACCCAGACCGTGTCGCGCAGGAAGCGATAGGCCAGGTCGATATCGAGTTCGGCACGGAAGCTACCGTCGGCGACTCCGCTGGTGAGGACGCGGTGCCAGAGCTCCCGGAATTCGCGGTTGTAGTCGTCGATGTAGGCGAAACGTTCGGCGGCCCGCAGGCGTTTGGCCTCGGACTGGTAGATCGCGACCGCCGCGTGGGAGCGATCGAAGGCCTCGTAGGAGGCGAGTACCAAGGCTTCCAGTGTGGCACGCGAATCCAGCCCGGCGTCGACGATCTCGCGGTAGCGTCCGAACAGTTCGTCGAGGAATCCGCGCAGGATCTCGTCCACCATCCCCTCTTTCGAGGAGAAGTGGTGGTACAGGCTGCCGGAGAGGATGCCCGCGGCGTCGGCGATATCACGCACCGTGGTGGCGCGCACGCCCCGTTCGGCGAACAGCTCTGCCGCCATATCGAGTAGTTCGGTTCGCCGGGCCGATTTCGAGGGGTCGGGTGCGGTCACCCCGCCATGATACAACCAAGCATTTGCTTGGTCTATGGATGGTGCGTAACCGGCGGGCCCGAGGTTTCCGGCTCCCCCCTCCCTGTCGGAGCCGGACCCCTCGGGCCCGCGTCGCGGAAGTGGTACGAACTCCGCACTGCTTCCGATAATTTGGACGGCCGATATCCCGGACCGGTTCCGCCCCGGACCGAATTCCCGGAATCGGATCGGCGGGCCGCCGACCGCTTCGGGACGAGCCGAGCGGCTGCCGGCCCGGCGTAAACCGGAGGGCACGCCCGTCCCGTCGGTATATTCGCCGGATGACGACGCCGTTCCCACAGCGACAGTGGGGTTCCCCGGAGAGTCCCCTGGCCCGTGCGGCAGACAGGTTCGCCGGCACGAGGTTCGGCTCCCGGGTGGTCCGGGCCCTCACCCCGCTGGACCGCCGGGTACTCGAACGCACCGATGCCCGCTACACCGTGCTCGGGCCGATCGGCGCACCGGTGATCCTGCTGACCACAACGGGTCGCCGGTCGGGACAGCCGCGCACCCAGCCGCTGCTGTGCGTACACGACGGCGCGACTCTCTACATCATCGGCAGCAACTTCGGCGGTGCCCGCCACCCGGCCTGGACGGCAAACCTCCTCGCCGAGCCCAGAGCGACCGTTTCCATCGCCGGTGAACGCATACCGGTCATCGCCACCCGGGTAGAGGGCGCGGCCGCGGAATCGATCTTCGAGCGATTCGTCGAAATCACCGGCGCCTATGCCGCCTACCGCAAGCGCACCGACCGCGATCTGCGCATCTTCGCGCTGTCCCGCGTCTGAACCGCTCTCGCGGGACCCCGGAGCCGTCGGCGTCCGCGTACCGGCGCGCACCGCATCCGGCAGCACCGGACGCGCGGAACTCGCCGAACCGACTCGACCCCATAGGAACCGGTGCGTGTCGCGGCACGACCCTGGTCCGCCGATATGACCGCGCGGCCGATGAACGCGCTGGCGGCCGGGTGCCCACCCGCGCCGCCGCGGATCGGCTCCGGCCGAGGCAACCGGCTGGGGCGGGCGCTTAGGCGCGCTGGCTGCTGATCGAGACGACCTCGCCGGTGAGGTAGGTGGTGTAGTCGCTGGCGAGCATCGCGATGGTGGCCGCGACCTCCCACGGTTCGGCCGCCCGGCCGAAGGCCTCACGCTCGGAGAGCCGGTCGAGCAGTTCACTGGAGCTGGTCTTGTCCAGGAAGGCGTGCCGGGCGATACTCGGCGACACCGCGTTGATCCGGACCCCCAGCTCGGCCGCCTCGACCGCGCTGCACCTGGTCAGTGCCATCACACCGGCCTTCGCGGCGGCGTAGTGCGCCTGACCGTACTGGGCCCGCCAACCGAGCACGCTCGCGTTGTTGACGATCACCCCGCCGTGTTTCGCGTCGCGGAAATAGTTCAGCGCGGCCCGGGTGCAACGGAAGGTGCCGTTGAGGGTGATGTCGAGGACGCGATCCCACTGTTCGTCGGTCATATCGACCACCGGCGTCTCGCCGCCGAGGCCGGCGTTGTTGACGAAGATATCGACGCCGCCCAGCGCCGCGGCCGCGCCGCGGACCAGTTCGTCGACCTGTTCGGTGCTGGTGACATCACAGGCGATCGCGGCGACCTTGCGATCGGTGAATTCCGCGGACAGCTCGGCGCGCGTGGCCTCCAGTCGCCGTTCGTGCCAGTCCGAGACCACCACGTCGGCGCCTTCGGCGAGCAGCCGGCGCGCCGTCGCGGACCCGATCCCGGTCCCGGCGGCCGCGGTGACCACGGCCCGGCGACCGGTGAGCAGGTTGTGCGCCGCAGTCTGCGGGGGCGCGACCGACAGCGGCCCGCTCACTGTCGGGCCTCGCGGGGCAGACCGAGCACCCGCTCGGAGATGATGTTGCGCTGCACTTCGTTCGAACCTCCGTAGATCGTGTCGGCGCGGGTGAACAGATACAGCCGCTGCCATTCGTCGAGATCACCGTCCGCGGCGACGAGTCCGGCGGCGCCGCGCACCGCCATGGCGAGTTCGCCGAGCCCGCGATGCCAATTGGCCCAGAGCAGTTTGCCCACCGAGGCCTGGCCGCCGTCGTCGGCGGTCTCGGCCATGGTGCGCAGCGCGTGGGCGCGCAGCACCCGCAGCCCCACCCAGGCACGATCTATCTTGTCCGCGAGCAGCGGATCGTCGAGGGCGCCGGATTCGCGGGCGAGGTTCTCGATCGCCGCGAGTTCCCGGGCGAAACGGATCTGCTGCCCGAGCGTGGAGATACCGCGTTCGACGTTCAGCGTGCCCATCGCGACCCGCCAGCCGTCGCCCGGTTCGCCCACCACCAGCTCGGCATCGGTGCGGGCGTTGTCGAAGAACACCTCGTTGAACTCGGAGGTGCCGGTGAGCTGCACGATCGGCCGGACCTCGATACCGGGCTGATCCATCGGCACCAGCAGGTACGAAAGTCCTTTGTGGCGTTTCGAGCCCGGTTCGGTGCGGCAGACCGCGAAGCACCAGTCGGCCACATGTGCCAGCGAGGTCCAGATCTTCTGCCCGTTGATCGACCACTGGTCACCATCCAGGCGGGCGGAGGTGGAGACGGCGGCGAGATCGGAGCCGGCGCCCGGTTCCGAGTAGCCCTGGCACCACAGTTCGGTGACGGTGCGGATCCCCGGCAGGAAACGATCACGCTGAGCGCCGGTCCCGAAGGCCAGCAGGGTCGGGCCGAGCAGTTCCTCACCCACATGGGAGACCCGCGCGGGCGCGTTCGCCTTCGCGTACTCCTCGTGGAAGATGATCTGCTGCGCGACACTCGCGTCGCGACCGCCGTACTCCACCGGCCAACCCAGGCAGGTCCAGCCCGCGGCCGCCAGCGCGCGGTCCCAGTCCAGGCGTTCGTCGAATGCCTCGTGTTCGCGGCCGGGTCCGCCGAGCCCGCGCAGTTCCCGGAATTCACCGCTGAGCTGCTCGTCGAGCCAGTTCCGCACCTGCGCGGCGAATTCGCCGTCGCTCAGGGCAGCCACGCTGGTCCGTTCGGCCGTCGGCCGCGTCCCGGCGGCGTGTTCGGCCGATTGCCGTCCGCCATCGCGACCGGTACCGGATTCTGAGGTCTGGAATGCACCCACGCCGGTAGGATAACCTACCAAGCACTTGCTTTGTAGACCGCAACTCGCAGACCGCGCACCGCCCACGGCCGCACGACATCGAGGACACCCGTGACACCCCCTGCGCACATCCCGACGGACCGGACCACTCCGCTGGCCCTGCACGCCGCCGCCCAGAACTACGGCGCCGCGCCCGCACTGGCCGACGGGCCGATCCGGCTCGACTGGACCCAACTGCTCGAACAGGTCCAGGACGTGGCCCGCGCCCTGCTCGCCCGCGGCATCCGGACCGGTGACCGTGTGGCCATCTGGTCGCCCAATACCCATCACTGGGTGCTCGCGGCGCTCGGCGCCCACTACGCCGGCGCGACACTGGTCCCGCTCAACACCCGCTACGTCGCCGACGAGGTCGCCGACGTGCTGCGGCGCGTCGACGCCAAGGGCCTGTTCATCGCGGGCACCTTCCTCAAACGCGACCGGCTCGCCGAGTTGCGCGCGGCCGCGCCGGACCTGCGGATCGATACCGTCGTGGTGCTCCCGGTCGAAGGCGCCGAAGAGCCGGTCGAGGACGCGCTGAACTGGTCGGAGCTGGCGGCCGCCGGTGCCGGAGTGAGCCGCGAACAGGCGCGGGAGCACGCGGAATCCATCAGCCCCGAGGACCTGTCCGACATCCTGTTCACCTCCGGCACCACCGGCCGCAGCAAAGGCGTGCTGATCGCGCACCGGCAGACGCTGTCCGCGGTTCGCGGCTGGACCGAATGTTCGACGCTGAACAGCGACGACAACTATCTGATCGTCAACCCGTTCTTCCACAGCTTCGGCTACAAGGCCGGAATCATCGCCTGCCTGCTCACCGGGGCGACCATCATCCCGCAGATCATTTTCGATGTACCGACCACCATGCGGCTCATCGATCAGGAGCAGATCACCGTCCTGCCCGGCCCGCCCACCATCTACCAGTCCATCCTGGATTTCCCGGACCGCGGCGAGTACCGGCTGGCGAGCCTGCGTGTGGCCGTCACCGGCGCGGCGCCGGTACCGGTCGTCCTGGTCGAACGGATGCGCCGGGAACTGGACTTCGATGTGGTGCTCACCGCCTACGGGCTCTCGGAATCCACCGGGTTCGGCACCATGTGCCGGGTCGACGACGACGCCGAGACCATCTCCGCCACCAGCGGCCGCCCCATGGCCGGATTCGAGCTGAAACTCAGTGACGCGGGTGAGGTGCTGCTGCGCGGACCCAATGTCATGCTCGGTTATCTGGACGATCCGGAAAGCACCGCGAAGACGATCGACGCGGACGGCTGGTTACACACCGGTGATATCGGCGTGGTCGACGACCGCGGCTATCTGAAGATCACCGACCGGCTCAAGGACATGTACGTCAGCGGTGGCTTCAATGTGTATCCGGCCGAGATCGAACAGTCGCTGGCCGGATTGGACGGTGTCGCCGTCGTCGCGGTGATCGGCGTACCCGATACCCGGATGGGTGAGGTGGGCAAGGCCTATATCGTCCGGAAACCGGATACCGCGCTCAGCGAGGACCAGGTGTTCTCCTATGCCACCAAGGTACTGGCCAATTTCAAGGTGCCGCGATTCGTCGAATTCCGCGACGAATTGCCCTACAACGCCAGCGGCAAGGTGCTCAAACGCCAGCTACGTGAGGAGAATTCGTAATGCCGGACAGCCCTGCCGCCAAACCCGCCGGGAGCATTCCCTTCGAACCCGATGTGGTGACCTACGAACGCCGCGGCGCGATCGCGGTCGTCACCTTGAACCGGCCCGACTACCGCAATGCCCAGAACTCGGTGATGACCTATGCGATCGACGCCGCGTTCGAGCGGGCGGTCGAGGACCCCGAGGTCAAGGTCATCGTGCTGGCCGGGAACGGGAAGCACTTCAGCGCCGGTCACGACCTGGGCACCCCGGGACGCGACCACCATGTGAAGTACCAGAACAAAGCCGCGCTGTGGTGGGACCATATCGATCGCCCCGGCGGTGACCAGCGTTTCGCCCGTGAGATGGAGGTGTATCTGGGGATGTGCCGCCGCTGGCGGGAGATCCCCAAGCCGACCATCGCGATGGTGCAGGGCGCCTGTATCGCGGGCGGGCTCATGCTGGCCTGGGTCTGCGATCTGATCATCGCCGCCGACGACGCGTTCTTCTCCGACCCTGTGGTGCGCATGGGGATTCCGGGTGTCGAATACTTCGCCCACCCATGGGTGATGGGCCCCCGGGCCGCCAAGGAGTTCCTGTACACCGGTGACCGGTTCGATGCCGCGCAGGCCAAGGAGTGGGGCATGGTCAACCGGGTCGTGCCGCGCGCCGACCTGGAATCGGAGACCATGGCGCTGGCCGAGAAGATCTCCGCCATGCCGCAGTTCGGGCTGGCGTTGACGAAGAAAGCGGTCAACCAGTCCGAAGATCTCATGGGGATGCGCGCCGGAATGGATTCGGTGTTCGGACTCCACCATTTCGCGCACGCGCACAATGCCGAGGTCGGGGCGGATTCCCTGGGCGGTATGAACGCCAGAACCATGAAAGCGCAGGCGGCTTCGGCCGACGCGAAGAGCACGGACGGGAAAGACTGAATGGATCTCGATCTCGACGAAGGTACCCGGGAATTCCAGCGGGAGGTCCGCGAATTCCTGGCCGCGAACGTGCCCGCGGAACCGCTACCGTCCATGGACACCGAGGCCGGTTTCGAAGCCCATCGCGCCTGGGAACGCACCCTGGCCGAGGCCCGGCTGTCGGTGGTGTCGTGGCCGCGCGAGTTCGGTGGGCGGGACGCGTCGCTGCTGGAATGGGTGCTCTTCGAGCAGGAGTACTACGCGGCGGGCGCCCCGGGCCGGGTGAGTCAGAACGGTATCTTCCTGCTGGCCCCCACCCTGTTCGAGCACGGCACCCCCGAACAGCTGGAGCGGATCATGCCACGGATGGCCCGCGGCGACGATATCTGGGCCCAGGCCTGGTCGGAGCCGGAGGCCGGTAGCGATCTGGCCGGTATCCGCTCCACCGCCCGGCGTACCGAAGGCGGCTGGGTGCTCAGCGGCCAGAAGACCTGGAGTTCCCGGGCGGCGTTCGCCGACCGGGCGTTCGGCCTGTTCCGCAGCGACCCCGCCGCCGAACGACACCGCGGCCTCACCTACCTGATGTTCCCGCTCGACGCCGACGGCGTCACGGTACGCCCGATCCCCCAGCTCGACGGCGAGCCCGGTTTCGCGGAGATCTTCCTCGACGATGTCTTCGTTCCCGACAGCGATGTGATCGGCGCGCCCAACGAGGGCTGGCGGGTCGCCATGAGCACCTCCAGTAATGAGCGCGGTCTCTCGCTGCGCAGCCCCGGCCGGTTCAGCGCGACCGCCCAGCGGCTGATCGACCTGTGGACCGAACGCGGCGATACCGGCACCGCGGCCCGGGACGCCGTGGTGGACGCCTGGCTCGGCAGCGAGGCCTACCGGCTGCACACCTTCGGGACGGTCACGCGGCTCGACCAGGGCGGCAAGCTCGGCGCCGAATCGTCGATCACCAAGGTGTTCTGGTCCGAGCTCGATATCGCCATGCACGAAACCGCACTGGACCTGCTCGGATCCGAAGCCGAGCAGGCGAGCCGCTGGACCGACGGCTACCTGTTCTCGCTGTCGGGCCCGATCTACGCCGGCACCAACGAGATCCAACGCAACATCATCGCCGAGCGGCTCCTCGGCCTACCGAGGGGAAGTAATCGATGAGATTCGCGCTCAGCCCGGAGCAGCAGGACTTCGGTGCCAGTATCCGCAAACTGTTCGAGTCCGGTTCCACGACCGCCGCGGTACGGGCGTGGAGCGCCGGCGATCCGGCGCCCGGCCGGGCACTGATCGAACAGCTGGCCGCAGCGGGAGCGTTCGGACTGACCATCACCGAGGAGTTCGGCGGTCTCGACGCCGAACCGCTGGATCAGGTGGTGGCCTTCGTCGAGATCGGCCGCGCCGCGGCACCCGGGCCGCTGGTGGAGTCGGCGGCCGCCGTCCCCGCGCTGCTCCAGACGCTCGCCGCCACGGACCCCGAACCCGCCCGGCGCTGGTTGCCGGGGATCTCCGAGGGCACGGTGTCGGCCACCGTCGCCTTCACCGGTACGGACGGCCGGGCGATCGCCGTGGACGCCGACCGGGCCGATCTCGTACTCGTGGCCGACGGTGACCGGATCGGCACGGGACGGGTCGGCGAATCGGTGCGCTCGGTGGATCCCGCACGCCGGCTGTGCACGGTCGAGACAGACGAACTCCTCGCCGAGGGGCCGGGCGCCACCGAGGCGGTCGCTGCCGCCTTCGACGCCGGCGCCCTGGCCAACGCGGCCCAACTGCTGGGCGCGGGCAAGGCGCTGCTCGACGCGTCGACCGACTACGTCAAACAGCGCAAACAGTTCGGTCGCCCGATCGGTGAATTCCAGGCGGTCAAACAGAAACTGGCCGATGTCCTCATCGGTCTCGACCTCGCCGAACCGTTGCTGTACCGGGCTGCGTTGACCACCGCGACGGCCAACCGGGCCCGCGACACCTCCGCCGCGGCCGTCGCCTGCGCCGACGCCGCCTACCGAGCGGCCCGCGCGGCCCTGCAGGTACACGGCGCCATCGGCTACACCGCCGAATACGAACTGTCGCTGTGGCTGACCCGGGTCACCGCCCTGCGCACCGCCTGGGGCACCCCGGACCTGCACCGCGGCCGGATCGCCGAGGCGCTGCGCACCGGGCCCGCCGCGGATCCGGCCGGCACGCTCACCTGACCGGAGAACCGGCGGGTTGCGCTGCCGGTATCCGTCCGAAATCACGGGAGAAAAGATGATCAGCGAGGAACAGCAGGAGCTGGTGGCGGCGGTCCGGGGACTGCTGGCCAAACGGGACGCGCGGGCCGGTATCCGCAAGGCCATGGACACCGATCTGGGCTACGACCCGCAACTGTGGGCGCAGTTGTGCGAACAGGTCGGCGTGGCCGCGCTGTCCGTGCCCGAGGAGTTCGGCGGGTTCGGCGCGGGCCTGGTCGAATCCCTGCTGGTCGTCGGCGAACTCGGCCGGACACTCACCGATGTACCGATGCTGGGCTCGGCGGTACTGGGTGCGCAGGCTGTGCTGCTCTCCGGTGACCACGAGGCCTGCGCGCGGCTGCTGCCCGAGGTCGCCGAGGGCCGCCGCACCCTCGCCGTCTGCTGGGCCTCGGCCCATGGCTGGGACGACTTCGGGGTGCGGGCCGAGGGGGAAACCCTCGACGGTACGGCCCACTACGTGCTCGACGGCACCATCGCCGACACCCTGATCGTGGTCACCGAATCCGGCCTCTTCGAGGTGGACCCGACGGCCGACGGTGTCGAACGGAACCGGGTCGCCGCCATGGACCCCTCCCGCGCACTGTCGGAGATCTCGTTCACCGCGACGCCCGCGCGCCGGCTGGGCGACGCGGATCCCGCCCCGATCATCGAGCGGCTGCACCGGGTCGCGTGGGCCGCGGTCGCCGCCGAACAGGTCGGCGCGGCCGAATACTGCCTGGAGGCCACGGTCGAGTACACCAAATCGCGGGTGCAGTTCGGCCGGGCCATCGGCAGTTTCCAGGCCCTCAAGCACCGGATGGCCGATATGTACGTACTCGCGGAGTCGGCGAGATCGGCCGCCCTCGCCGCCGGCTTCGCGGTGGCCGAGAACACTCCGTCGGCCGCCGAGGACGTCTGGGTCGCCCGCCGGCAGTGCTCCGAATCGTTCTCCACCATCGCCGCGGAAACCATCCAGTTGCACGGCGGTATCGCCATCACCTGGGAACACGACGCGCAGCTGTACTTCAAACGCGCCCATGGCGATGCCGAACTCTTCGGCGTGCCGCGGCGCCCGCTGGTCAACAGCTGAGCACTCGCGGGCCGCACGGCCGGGACGAAGCCGCATGGATCGTCGAGCTGCGCGAACCCGGCTCGGCGATTACGCGATCGGAGGCGGCCACCGCGTCTTCGTGGGCAGCGGTGGCATGCGGTGTGGAAAAAGGAATTGCGTGGGCGCTTGCGCCGTGTGAAAGTAACCGGCAACAGCGAGTCGTGAAGGAGGTGGAGAACGTGACGGTCGCCCGGATTGCCGTGGCGCGGCGAACCGCACCGGTTCGTACCGCCCCGTCGTTCTCCCTCTCGAACTCCACTCGCTGAGCCCGGTCGGGCTCGGCGCCCGACGAAGGACTTCCTCCCTCATGGTCGACTTCGACCCGCTCGTCCCTTTCGGCTGGACAGAAAACGTAGCCGAGCAGTACCTCCCGCTCCTCGATGGCGAATGCGTCCCCGCCCGCATCATCCGGATGGATCGTGGCGAATGCGATGTGGTGACCCCCACCGGGCCCGCGAGGGCCACCTGCCCGCGCGCGGACTCTTCGGTGAGCGGTCTGTGCACCGGCGACTGGGTGAGCCTGGATGCTCGCTCACACATCCGGGCCCGGCTGCCCCGCCGGACCGCCATCACCCGTTCCACCGCGTCCGGGCGATCGGAGAGTCAGGTACTGGCCGCCAATGTCGATACCGTGCTGATCTGCGCGCCCGCCGACGGCGACGTGGATCTGGGGCGCGTCGAACGGATGCTCGCCCTGGTCTGGGAAAGCGGCGCCCAGCCCGTGGTCGTACTCACCAAGGCGGATACCACCGAGCATCTACCGCTCGACGAGGTCCGTGCCGTGGCACCGGGTGCCCCGGTGCTGGCGGTCAGCGCGACCGCCGAACTCGGCCTCGATGTACTGGTCGCGGTACTGAGCGGCACGGTGGTTCTATTGGGACCGTCCGGTGCGGGTAAGTCCACACTCGCCAACGCACTGCTCGGCGCGGAGGTCTTCGCCACCGACACGGTGCGCGCGGCCGACAAGAAGGGCCGGCACACCACGGTGCACCGCGAACTGCGTCCGCTGCCCACCGGCGGCACCCTCATCGACACCCCCGGACTGCGGGGTGTCGGACTGTGGGACGCGGCCGAAGGCATCAGCCGGACCTTCAGCGATATCGAGGAACTCGCCACCGACTGCCGGTTCGCCGACTGCGCCCACGACGCCGAACCGGGTTGCGCCGTCCGCGCGGCCGTCGAATCCGGCGAGATACCGGAACGGCGGGTGCGCAGCTATCGCAAACTGGGCAAGGAGAACGCCTGGATGGAAGCGCGGTCGGACAAACGGCTCCAGGCCGAGCGCGAGAAGGTGTGGCGGGGTATCGCCAAGGAACAGCGGCGCATGTATCGCGAGCGCGGCTCCCGGCCCTGACCACACGGCCGATACGGTCCGATCCACAAAATGAAATACGACCGCTTCCAGATTTCTGGAAGCGGTCGTAGCCATGCAACCGGCGCTCTTTCACGCTGCGCCCTGGCGCGGACTGTAGCCCGTCAGACCGCCAGTGTCGGTACCTCGTATTTCTGACACCACGGGTCGCGGGTGGCCAGCACCAAGCCTTCCGAACTGGCTTGCGCCAACAGCATGCGGTCGAACGGGTCGCGGTGGATCAGTGGCATCCGACCGGCGGCGATGGCGTGTTCTGCATCGATGCGCAACACATTGAATCCACTGTCACGCACGCGCTCCGGAAGGTCGGCCGGTCCGCCCAGCTTGCCACCTGCCTGCTTTATCGCCACCTCCCAGACGGATGCAGCACTTACGAAAACATCCGGGTCGTGATCGAGCCGATCCTTCATTTCGCCGCTGAGCGTGGGATCGTCCGCGAGCCACCACAGAACCACATGGGTATCGAGCAACAAGCTCATCGCGAGATACCGAACTCGTCGGCTATCGCCTCGTTCGTCTCATCGGAATCCCAATCCGATTCCAGCACAAGGGTTCCACGGAGCGACCCACGACCGGTACGGTCCGCTCGCCGGACCAGCGGCACCACCTTGGCTACCGGATGCCCGGCCCGGCTGATCACGATCTCCTCGCCGCGTTCCACCCGCTCTAAGATGCGGGACAGGTTTGTCTTCGCCTCGTGGATATTGAACTGCTCTGCCGCGCTGCTTGCCATGGACACCTCCTTAGCTAACAGGTTAGCCCACTGAGGTGTCCCAGCACAGCGTCCGTGCGACTCCACAGAAGGGATGTCGCCGGTGAGACACCTCGGCCGTTCCAGGCCGCCTGGTTCCGGACGGCTACTCCGGCACCTCGAGCAACCCTTCGTCGACAGCCCATTTGATGGTCTTCTGCAAACGCTCACAGGTATCCGGCCGCCCGGGCCCGTACCCCTTGCTGCTGAGTTCAGCGAAAACCGGGCAGCGGACGGCCGGGTTCTCGGCCCACTGCACCGAGGTCTGCCGGGAGCTGCTCTTACGGACCCGCACCGCGGCGTCGCAAGCCTGACACCGCAGCGGTGTCAGGCCGTCCTCCAGGTATCGCTGCTGGTCCACGACCGTCTGGGCCCGCACCGCGGCCTGCCGGGCGGGCTGGTCGGCGAAGTCGGGTGCCTTGGCCCAGCGGGTCATATCAGACTCCTGCCTCCGCTTGGTCGGCGTCCGCCGCGGCCGCCTCTTGTTCACGCTTACGCCGCAGGTTCTCTTCGACCTCGGCTTCCCACGCTTCGTTCGCCTTGGCGGTGTCGACCTCGAATTCGAACCGCTGGGTCATCTTCTCGGTCACCTCGGCGACGTCGACGTAGAACTGGTCATACCAGCGCCGCAGCTGGTAGACCGGGCCGTCTTCCTCGCAGAGCAGCGGATTCTCGACCTTGGACTTGTGCTTCCAGATCTCCACGTCCTGCAGGAAGCCGTCGCCGAAGAAATCGGCCATGGTCTTCGCGAGGTTCTGCGCGGTCTCGTCGTCGAGGCCCTTCGGCTTCTCGACGGTCAGGCCCCACTGCAACATGAACGAATCCTGCGTCACCGGGTAGTGGCAGTTGATCAGGTTGACCGTGATCTCGTAACCGCCGTAGCTGTTGACCAGGGGGTTGATCATGTATGAGGGCCCGAAGTACGAGGCCTCCGATTTCAGGAGCTGATCGCCGGCGTACTTGGCGCCCATCCCGATATCGGGCCGACCCTTGGTCTCCAGGAACTGAGTGGCGACATGCCCCTCGAAAACGTTCTTGAAGAAGGTGGGGAAGGCGTAGTGGATATAGAAGAAGTGGGCCATATCCACGACGTTGTCGATGATCTCACGGCAGTTCGCGCCCTCGATCAGCAACGAGTTCCAGGTCCACTCCGTCCAGCCACTGTCGAGTTCCTCCACCGGGTTGCCGTCGGCATCGGTATAGGGGCCCTCGATATAAGGGATGGTGACCTCGGGCGGCGGTTCGTTGCGTTCGTGGTCGTGCCAGACGAAGAGCTGACCGTTGCGCTCGAGGGTGGTCCAGCGCCGGGTGCGCGCCAGCGGCGGGACCCGCCGCGCGTAGGGGATGGACGTGCATTTGCCGTTCGCACCCCAGCGCCAGTCGTGGAACGGGCAGGCGACGTCGTCGCCCTTGATCTCACCCATGCTGAGATCACCGCCCATATGCCGGCAGTAGGCGTCGAGCACGTGCAATTCGCCGGCACTGTCGGCCCAGATCACCAGTTTGGTTCCGAACGCTTGCACCGAATGCGGTTTGCCGTCCCGGAAATTCTGCGCCAACCCCAGGCAATGCCATCCGCGCGCGTACCGGGTGGGAACCGACCCGACGTCGAGCTCCCGGACCTTCGCACCGCCCGGCGTGGTTGCTGCCATCGCAATTCCTCCTCCTGCTGTACTAGAACACGTTACAAAACTGACGCCCCGAACGCCAGCGATTCACGCCACATCCAGCACATGTCGCATACATGCAGCCTATCGACACCGGTTCTCGACATGAACAAGAACCTGTTCTAGTCTCAGAGGTAAATTCTGCGCCGAGCAGATGACCACCGGTTAGTAGACGACCAGGCAGGAGCAGGGGCCGGAGATGACGCGAGAAGTGACGATGCGGGTCGAGGCGCTGTTGCCCACGCTGCGCGCCCGCGCACAGGAGGCCGAAGACCTTCGGCAGATTCCCGAGGAATCGATCAAGGACCTGCAGGAAGCCGGTTTCTTCCGGTTGCTGCAGCCGAAACAGTGGGGCGGGCACGCTGCGGACCCGGTCGTCTTCTACGACACGGTCCGCAAGATCGCCAGCGCCTGCGGCTCCACCGGCTGGGTCGCCGGGATCATCGGCGTGCACAACTGGCACCTGGCGCTGTTCGGCCAAGAGGCCCAGGAAGAAGTGTGGGGCGAGAACACCGATGTGCGGATCTCCTCGTCCTACGCGCCCATGGGGGCCGGCACCGTCGTCGACGGCGGCTACCGGGTCAGCGGCTCGTGGGCCTGGTCATCGGGCTCCGGGCACGCAGACTGGACCTTCGTCGGCGGACCGGTGATCAAGAACGGCAAACCGGTCGATTTCGGCAGCTTCCTGATCCCCCGCTCCGAATACGACATCGACGACGTCTGGAACGTGGTCGGCCTGCGCGGCACCGGTTCGAACACGCTCGTGGTGCAGGACGTTTTCGTACCCACGCACCGGTTCCTCAGCTACAAGACCATGAACGATCTGAAATCGCCGGGCCTGGAGCGCAATACCGATCCCGTGTACAAGATGCCGTGGGGCACCATCCACCCCACCACCATCTCCGCGCCGATCGTCGGTATGGCATACGGCGCCTACGAAGCTCACGTCGAGCACCAGGGCAAGCGGCTGCGCGCGGCGTACGCCGGGGAGAAGGCGAAAGAGGATCCGTTCACCAAGGTCCGGATCGCCGAGGCCTCCAGCGATATCGATGCCGCCTGGCGTCAGCTGTCGGGCAATGTGGCCGACGAATACGCACTGCTGCTCGAGGGCAAGGAAATTCCGTTCGACCTGCGCGTACGCGCCCGGCGCGACCAGGTCCGCGCGACCGGCCGGGCCATCGCCTCGATCGATAAATTGTTCGAGAGCTCGGGTGCCACCGCCCTGGTGAACGGCACCCCGCTGCAGCGGTTCTGGCGCGATGCCCACGCCGGGCGCGTGCACGCCTCCAACGATCCCGAGCGCGCCTACGTCATGTACGGCACGCACGAATTCGGGCTGCCGGTTTCCGACGGGATGGTGTGATGACCTCGACCGCCGAACTCACCTACGAATCCACCTCGCGATTCGCCCAGGTTCGTCCGGATCTGAAACTGCATTACCACGAGGCCGGCGTGGGCAACGGCCCCACTATCGTGCTGCTGCACGGCGGCGGCCCGGGCGCGTCCTCGTGGTCGAACTTCTCCCGCAACATCCCGGTACTCGCCCGCGATTTCCACGTGATCGCGGTCGATCAGCCCGGGTACGGAAAGTCCGACAAGCCGATCGAGCACCCGCAGTACTTCGTACACAGCTCCTCGGCGCTGAAGGATCTGCTCGACACCCTGGAGATCACCGACCGGGTCCATCTGCTGGGCAATTCGCTCGGCGGCGGCGCGGCGGTGCGTTTCGCGCTCGACCATCCCGATCGCGCCGGGAAACTGATCCTGATGGGTCCGGGCGGGCTGAGTACCAACCTGTTCGCCCCCGATCCCACCGAAGGCGTCAAACTGCTGGGCAAGTTCAACTACGAACCCACCAGGGAGAATCTCGAGGCGTTCCTACGGATCATGGTGTTCGACCAGTCCCTGGTCACCGACGAACTGATCGAAGAGCGTTTCGCCTCCGCGAGCACCCCCGAGGCGCTCGCGGCCACCCGGGCCATGGGCAAATCCTTCGCGAGCGCCGATTTCGAGAAGGGCATGCTCTGGCGGGACGCGTACAAATTGCGCCAGCCGGTCCTGCTGATCTGGGGTCGCGAGGACCGGGTGAATCCGCTCGACGGCGCTCTGGTGGCACTCAAGAGCATCCCGCGCGCACAATTACACGTATTCGGCGGGTGCGGGCACTGGGCACAGCTGGAGAAGTTCGCCGAATTCAACCGGCTGGCCACCGATTTCCTGCTCGGCGTCAAGGAGAAATGACGATGAGTATCAAGGCCCTCGGCTACATGCGTATCGAGGCCACCGATATGGCGGCCTGGCGCGAGTACGGGCTGAAAGTGCTCGGCATGATGGAAGGCGACGGGAACAACCCCGACGCGCTCTATCTCCGGATGGATGATTTCGCCGCCCGCTTGGTGATCGTGCCGGGTGAGAAGGACCGGTTGCTGGTCTCGGGCTGGGAGGTCACCGACGGGCCCGCGCTACAACGCCTCCGGGAGACGCTGGAGAAGAACGGCGTCGACTTCGAGGAAGGCACCAAGGAGGAACTCGCCGAGCGCCGGGTCGAAGGGATGATCCGCTTCCGGGATCCTTCCGACAACACCCTGGAGGCGTTCTACGGCGCGCAGTACCTCGGTCGGCGGTTCGTCAGCCCGTACGGCCACAAATTCGTCACCGCCGAACAGGGCCTGGGCCATGTCGTCCTGACCTGCCACGACGATGCCGCGGCACAGGCGTTCTACCAGGACGTACTCGGCTTCCGGCTGCGCGATTCGATGCGCCTGCCGCCGCAACTGGTGGGTCGGCCCGAGGACGGCGACCCGGCGTGGCTGCGGTTCTACGGCTGCAATCCACGCCACCACGCGCTCGCGTTCCTGCCGCTACCCAACCCGACCGGCATCGTCCACCTCATGGTCGAGGTGGAGAACTCCGACGATGTCGGCCTGTGCCTGGACCGGGCCATGCGCAAGAAGGTGAAGATGTCGGCCACCCTGGGCCGGCACATCAACGACAAGATGCTGTCGTTCTATATGAAGACTCCCGGCGGGTTCGACGTCGAATTCGGCTGCGAGGGGCTGGAAGTCGACGACCACAGCTGGATCGCCCGGGAATCCACCGCGGTGAGCCTGTGGGGCCACGATTTCTCCGTGGGTTTCAAGTGATCTCCGGCCGGACCCGGTGCGATACTCGCATCGGGTCCGGCTGAATCCGGCGGTCCGTCCGCCGGCAGCTCCATGAACGAGGCGAGGACGGTATGAACGTGACGGCACCAGCGGATCCGGCCGACGGCGCGGGCGACGCGGCCGCGGAGCAGGCCACCATCGACCCCCGGCAGTTCCGCAATATCCTCGGGCAGTTCTGCACCGGCATCACGGTCATCACCACGCTCACCGACGACGAAACCCCCATCGGTTTCGCCTGCCAGTCCTTCGCCGCCCTCTCCCTCGAACCACCCCTGGTGCTGTTCTGCCCGACCAAGGGTTCGCGGTCCTGGGCCGCCATCGAGGCCAACGGCCGGTTCTGTGTGAACGTACTCGCCGAGGAACAGCAGCCGGTCTGCGCGAAATTCGGCTCCCGCGAACCGGACAAGTTCGCCGGAACCGACTGGCACACCTCCGATCTCGGCCTGCCCCGGCTCGACAACTCTTTGGCCACCATCGAATGCCGGGTGGACAGCGTGGTCGACGGTGGCGACCATTTCATCGTCATCGGCCGCGTCCTGGCCATGTCGGAGACTCCCGCCGCCACCAACGGCCGCCCGCTGCTGTTCTACCGGGGCCAGTACACCGCCATCGAACCGGAGAAGACCACCCCGGCCCCCTGGCGCGCCGATCTCGACCACTTCCTCACCACCACGACCCTGGACACCTGGTTGTAGGCGGCCAAATGATATCAACTTCGGGCATATAAGATATCATCTGAGGTGTTCCGATATCAGGAGGTGATACGCCCATGGCACGAACCGTCATTGATCTAGACGACGAAAAGTTGGCCGCCGCAGCCGAGATTTTCGGAACGACGACCAAGGTCGCGACCGTGAATGCCGCCCTCGAGGACGCGATCAAGCGCCGTCGGCGCCAATCCTTCCTCGACTGGGTCGGTGCAGGCGGGCTCCCGGACCTGACCGGTCCAGTCGATCCGTCGGCCGGCCAGGGCGCGGCCTGAAGGTGCCCACCCGATACCTCATCGACAAGTCGGCGTTCGCTCGCTACCCGAAGCCGGCCGTCCGCGCGGTTATCGACCCCCTGCACAATGCCGGTCTCCTGGCTATCTGCGGGGCGGTCGAGCTGGAGATATTGCACTCGGCCCGGTCGAAGACCGACGCCCAGCGGATTCGCGAGGAATTGCGTGGTTTCGACTGGTTACCGACCCCCGACGAAGCCTGGGATCGCGCTGCCGAGATCCAGGGCCTGCTGATAGAGGGCGGAAACTGGCGCGCACTGTCGGTCGCCGACCTCGTCATTGCCGCCGTCGCCGAACGGCACCACACCACCGTGCTGCACTACGACGGCGACTACGACATGATCGCTGCGGTTACGGGACAACCTACGCGATGGGTAGCCCGGCCGGGCACAGCAGATCGACAGGCGTGATGGCGCCAACCTTTATACGTGCATCAGTACCGGACAAGCCGCAGCAGTTCGGGCCGGCTCGCCATTGCCGGGCCGGGTCGGCGACGAGGCGGCGGGTGGTCTGGTCGAGTAGCTGGAAACGCAGGACCGTTTCCAAGTTCACCGGACCGAAGCCCGCCGCGATCATCTCCTCGGCCGAAATTTCCGCGGCCTGTACGCATGCGAACCGGGAATGATCGACGTAGTGGTGATACGCCGCGCCGGTCACGTGCCCCTGGAGATCCAGGTCGGAGACTCGCACTTCGATCCGGTTGATGAACG
The DNA here is from genome assembly GCF_001613445.1 of Nocardia grenadensis NBRC 108939. Lineage (GTDB taxonomy): Bacteria > Actinomycetota > Actinomycetes > Mycobacteriales > Mycobacteriaceae > Nocardia > Nocardia grenadensis. The sequence goes on along the minus strand of NZ_BDCJ01000006.1, from coordinate 41,227 downwards.
CCATGACCGGATCACGCCGGTCACCACCGACAGGTGGCGGCGGCCGGTGGTCCCCTTACTCGCGGTTCCCGGCCAGCTCCTCGGTGACCCTCCCCAGCCCCTCCCCCGCCCGTCCGTCGGCGATCTGCCGGTCGATGAGGTTCTTGATCGGGCCCACGATGTCCAGGGCCACCCCGGCGTCCCGGCTGGCCCGCACGATCGCGTCCAAGGCGGGTTTGTGAAAACGCGCGGGCTGCACCTCCTGGGTGTAGTCACCGCTGTCGATCACCTCGGCATACGCCTGGAACGATCCAGTCATGGCGGTGAGGAACGCGACCGCGCGGGGCGCGAAGGACGTGGCCGTGACCCCGGCCGAGCGCACCATGGCGGCGCCGTGGAAGAACCCCGCGAACATGGCGTACATACCGGCCAGCAGCGCGAAATCGTAGAGCGCGGCGGTTCCGGGGTCATCGCCGAAGTAGTCTGCCGCACCGAGCTTTTCGAGATCGGGACGGAAGCGATCGAAGACCTGCTCCGATCCGCTGTAGAGGATCGAGGCACCCGGCCCGCCGATCATCGGCGGTACCGCCATGATGCCGCCGTCGAGGAAGTCGATACCGTGTCCGGCCGCCCAGCGGGCGAGTTCCCGGGAATCTTCCGGAGCGGTGCTGGTCAGGTTGATCAGCGCCTTATCGCGCAGCCGGTCGGCCACCGGGTCGAGCACCTCGTGCACGGACGCGTGATCACCGAGAACGGCGACAACCACGGCGGCGGAATCGATCGCCGACGCGGTATCGGGGGCGCTCACGGCGCCTAGTCCCACAAGTTCTGTGTCCTTTCCCGGCGTGCGGTTCCACACCGTGGTGGGATTCTCGCCCTTCACCAGGGTGGCGGCAATGGCCCGGCCCATAGGTCCGAGACCGAGCACGGCCACGGTTGTCTGCTCGTTTGCGGTCATTTCTGCCGACTCCTTGCTGAGGCGAATGGTCATATTGCTCGGCGCGCCGGGACCAACGATCGCCAACACGGGCTGTCGGGACAAGTACCTACTATTCGGTGAGGTACCTACCAAAAGGTATGTGAACAGGTAGCGAGGTCGAAATGGGCGAGAAAAGGTTCGGGCCGTATTTCTGCGGGATCGATGCCGCCATGGATGTGATCAGCGGTAAATGGAAAGGGCTGATCCTCTGGGAACTCGACAACTACGGCGTACGGCGGTTCGGTGAGCTACGCCGGGGGCTCCCCGGCGTGTCCGAGAAGATGCTCATCCAACAGCTGCGGGAGCTCGAGGAAGACGGGTTGATCGACCGGAAGGTCTACCCGGAGGTTCCGCCTCGGGTGGAATACCGTCTCACCGACCTCGGCCGCTCCCTCAACGCCGCGCTCGAACCGCTCGGCGCGTGGGGGCGGGACCGCATCGCGCGAGTCGGCGCCGCACGTGTCCATCCGCAACCGGCCGCGGCACCGGCGGTGCCCGGTGGCAGCTCATTTCGTCAGCAGGGTGCCGCCGAGTAGACGGGCGGGCCCGACTACCGCCCCCTCGCCCGCCGGCCGGCTCGGTCCGGAGGCGGCGACGAAACCGTGTCAGGACGCGGCCGCGAAGTAGGCCGTCCGTACATCCACGATTGTCGGCGGGGGTAGTTCGGGAGAGCCCGCGCCGAGCTCGCCCAACCGGACATGCCAGGTGGGGGCCGATGTGTCGATGGCGGTCCGGGCGTCCGACGGCTGCAGGACGACTTCGGCGCCGCCGGTACACGAGTAGGCGCCCACCAGGCCGTCGGCCCGTCCACCCCAGGCCCCGCCCACCCGGATGCGGCATCGGCGGCCGTCGGCCAATTCGAGCGCCCACGGTTCGGGATCGGCGGTTTTCCCGATCGGTTCGAGCCGCGGTTCGACGCTGTACCAGCGCAGTTCCCGGTTCCACGGATCGTCGGCGCACATCAGTTCCGCCCCGCCTGCCCTGGCCCAGCAGATATCGGCGGCGTCGGCGGAGGCACCGCAGTGGTAGATCCCCGGGCTGGAGGCGGAACGACTGGATGTGACGTGGGTGCAGTCGAGCCGGCCCGCGGGCGCGGTACCGGATACGTCGAAACCGTCGGCCGGCAGGCCGGATGCGTCGACGGCGACCACGGAAACCACCGTGGTGGGCGGCTGCTCCTCGGTCGCCGCGGCCGTGGACGATTGCGCGGGCCCCGGCGGCGTGGCCGACGAGACCACCGGGCCGGGGTCGCCGCCGCTCGGCGACGCGCAGCCGCTCAGCGCTACCACCAGCAGCGACGTGAAGACCGGAACCGACCGTACCCATACCGCGAACGCCATGAGTCACCACCTGGTTGGGAATAGTGGGCCCGAGTGTAGCCGGGACGGACGCGAAGACGGCCGGATCGGGTGTGTGAATTTCTCGCCGGGATGCGATGGGACCGGTCGCTTTCGGGTTTCCCGGCACCCTCGCATGTCACCCGGCGCGGGCCTGAAGTCGGAAACCCACCGGCGCAGCGCCCGGTCCGGCGTCGGAGACGAGTTCCGAACGCGGGACGGCCTACTCGACGACGCTCACGCGGCCGCCGTCGTGAAACTCGCCCCCGCGCGTTCGATGACCTCGTCGAGTACTTCGCGGGAGCGGAGCAGATCGGCGATCATGCGGTCGATCCGTTCCCGTTCCACCTGCAACTCATTCACCAGCGCGGGCGTGGCGAATTCATTGGCACCGCCGTCGGTGTCCCGTATGCAGGGCAGGATCTCCACGATCTTCTTGCTGCACAGTCCGGCCGCGAACAGCTCTTGGATGTGCACGACCCGGTCCACCGCGTGCTCCGGATAGTCGCGGTGTCCGCCCGGGGTGCGGTCGGCGGTGAGCAACCGCTGCTCCTCGTAGTAGCGCAGTGATCGTTCGCTGACCCCGGTCCGCTGCGCCAGTTCTCCGATTCGCATGCTCACCTCGTATTTTCCTGTTCGGGCTTGAACTTCACATCAATGTCAGGTCTTACCGTCCAGACATGACAACCGCAGCGCCCCGTGATCTATTCGCCCCCGCTCGCCTCGCCGGTCTGCAACTACCGCACCGCCTGGTGATGGCCCCCTTGACGCGTAACCGCGCGGGCGCGGACGGCACCCCGTCGGATCTGATGACGACCTACTACGCTCAGCGGGCCGGCGCGGGCCTGATCATCGCCGAGGCCGCCACCCCGAACCAGGTGGGTCAGACCTATGCCAATATCCCCGGTATCCACCGCGCCGAGCACATCGCCGGCTGGCGCCGCGTCACCGAGGCCGTCCGGGCGGCCGGGGGTCATATGTTCCTGCAACTCCAGCACGGCGGCCGGGTCGGCCATCCCGACAACAGCGGCCTGGTCCCGGTCGCGCCCTCGCCGATACCGCTGCCCGATACCGTGCACACTCCGTCGGGCCATCAGCCGGCCGTGACGCCACGGGAACTCACGGTCGACGACATCAACGGCACCATCGCCGATTTCGTCACCGCCGCACGCAATGCCGTCGAGGCCGGTTTCGCCGGGGTCGAAGTCCACAGCGCCAACGGCTACCTGCTGCACCAGTTCCTGGCCCGCAACACCAACCACCGCACCGACGCCTACGGCGGTCCGGTCGAGAACCGCATCCGGTTCACCGTCGAGGTCGTCACGGCGGTGGCGGCGGCCATCGGCCCGGAGCGGGTGGGGCTGCGCATCTCGCCGGCCAATCCCGTCAACGGCATCGCGGAGGGCGATACCGAGGCCATCTATCCGGCGCTGGTCACCGCGGTCGCCGGGCTGGGTCTCGCCTACCTGCACATCGTCCGGGTCGACGCGGACGACCCGCTGCTGCGGCAGCTCCGAGAACTGTGGCCCGGCAGTCTCGTCGCCAACCCCGCGGGTGATGCGCGCGACCCCGGCGCCATCATCGACCGGGCCGAGCGCCTGCTCGCCGCCGGAGCCGACCACATCGCCCTGGGCCGCGCCTTCCTGGCCAACCCCGACCTGGTCGAACGCTTACGCACCGGCGCGCCGCTCAACCCGATCCGCGATACGCATTTGATGTATGTCGGCGGGGCCGAGGGTTACACGGATTACCCGACCCGCACAGCGACCGCCTGAGCACCCGGTATCGCCTCGCGCCGGACCACGTAGCACCGGCGATACGCAGTCCGCGGGAGTTGCCTACTCGCCGTACAGGTCGGAGAGCCCGACGAGCAGTACATCTTGGTCGAGACCCGCACGCTCCTGGAGCGAATCGCTGAAACCGGTGCCGCTGAAGCATGCAAGGCGGCAACCCGATACGGCCACGCGGTCGAACAGTTGCTCGGGCTTCGCGTTCATGGTCGGCCTCCGTTTCTTAGGAGTGCAGTCCTTGTGACTGCACTCCTAAGGCTGCCGTCCAAGTCCGCGCACTACTCCCGACAAACGCACACCGTGCTCGTCCAGGCCGCAGAGCACCGGCTCGCTACACGCCCCGGCCCGTCAAAGGTGCGCGACCGCCTCCCGGTACCGCCGGCCCAGGGTGCGGATGTGCTCGACCAGTTCCGGTGGGCCGTCGATACGGAAATCCATCATGAGCATGCTCAGGTAGATGGCGATCGTCTCCAGCGCGTCCGCGCCGGTGAGCAGCAGGCACGAGTTCTCGTCGACCGGTACCACGACCCCGACCGCCGGATTGATCCGGGCGATCACGGTTTCCGCGGGTGCCAGCACCGTGACCCGGGCGTGCACCGCGTAGCCGGCGGAGGCGACCTCCCGGAGTACGAAGGCGACCAGATCGCTGTCGGGCGGAGTCCGGGCGGCGAAGCGGCGGGTGCCCGATACCACCCGGCGCCGGTTCGCGACCGGAAACGCACGCCAGGTGTGCGCGTCGAGGTCGTATCCGACCAGGTACCAGCGCCGCTGCCAGCTGACCAGCCGGTACGGCTCGACCCGCTGATCGTCGAGTTCGAGTTCCCGGGCCGCCCGGATCGCCGCCGCGATCGTGGCGAGGGTCTCCGCGGGAACGGGCGCGTCCGGTTCCCGGGAGCCGACCGTCGGGCCGACCGCGGTGGTCTCGCGCAGTGCGTTGACGGTGCGCTGCAAACGTTTCGGCAGAATTCTTTCCAATTTGGCGAGGGCCCGTTTGACGCTGTGGTCGATATCGGCGATTCCGGTGGAACCGTCCTCTGCCGAACCCATCGCGATCGCGACCGCCACCGCTTCGTCGTCGTCGAGCAGCAGCGGCGGCATGGTGGCGCCTTGACCGAGGCGGTAGCCGCCGATCGGGCCGCGGGTGGCGTGCACTGGGTAGCCGAGTTCGCGCAGGCGGGCGATGTCCTGGCGCAGGGTGCGATCGGTGATGCCGAGGCGCTGTGCCAGTTCGGGTCCGGTGTATCCGCGGTCCTGGAGCAGCGACAGCAGCCGGAGCACCCGGGTTGTGGTGGAGGTCACAAACTACTCGTTTCCGCGGAAGTCTTTATCAGGAAGGAAATGAGCCTAATAGGGCCATAGCCTGAGTTCAACGCCGAAAACGACCGAGAGGCAAAACCATGGAAAACACCACCGCGCAGGACATCACCGCTCAGCTCGCGCCGGTCTGGCGCGATGTATTGACCGCCGCCCACGAAGCGCTGCGCCGAGTGACCGCGCGAGTCGAGGCCGGCCAGTGGCAGCTGGCGACTCCCTGCGCGGACTGGAATGTCGCGCAGGTCGCCGAGCACGCCGCCGCGGACCAGCGGGCCTTCGCTGCCGCGCTCGGCGTGGGCGCCGGTCCGTCCTACGACCCCTTCTCCCCCACCGGCACGATCGCCGACGGACCCGTCGCTCTGGTAACCGCCGCCCTCGAGGAGACAGCGACCGCGTGGTCCACTGTCACCGACGACACCGAAAGCGTCCCCACCCCACTCCCCTTCGGCCCGCTGCCGACCCCGGTGGCCGCCGTACTGTGCGCCTTGGACGCGGCGGTGCACGCCTGGGATATCGCGGTCGCCACCGGACAGGAATCGCCGCTGACCGACGAACTCTCGGCGCCGATCCTCGCCGCCGCCCAGGGCCGGATCGAACCGCTGCGCGATTGGGGCGCCTACGGCCCGATCGTCGAGGGCGAGGGTTCCAGCGCGGACCAGCTGCTGCGTTACCTGGGTCGCCGGCCGCGCCGGTGACCCGCACCCGCGGCAGTGTCCGGGTAGCAGCCACATCGAACAGGTGGCCTTCGGCATCACCCGCAGTAATGTAGGTACATACCTACGTGGAGGTGATCAATGAGTATTGTGACTTCTCGCGATTTCAACCACGATGTAAGCGCGGCCAAGCGTGCGGCCGGCCGCGGACCGGTGATCATCACAGATCACGGTCGGCCGTCTCATGTGCTCCTGACCTTTGCCGATTATCAGGAGCTCACTCGGTCCGGAATTTCGCTGGCCGATGCCTTCACGATGCCCGAGAACATCGACTTCGAGCCGGTACGGCCGACGGACTCGCTCCGTGAGGTCGATCTGTGAGCTTTCTCCTGGACACGAATATCGTATCGGAGCTGCGAAAAAGCGAAGACCGCAGAGACCGGAACGTCGATCGATGGGCACAAAACCTGTCACCCTCCGACACGTACCTCTCGGTTATCACGCTGCTCGAACTCCGGGCCGGGATCGAGAACAAGCGACGCTGCGACCCTGCGCAGGCTCGAACGCTCGACCACTGGCTGAACGATGGCGTGCTACCGACCTACGCGGGCAGGATCCTCGACATCGACCAGAAAGTCGCCGAGATCGCGACCCGCCTGCATATCCCCCACCGACGGCCGGCTCACGACGCCTTGATCGCCGCTACGGCCACCGCCTACGGCCTGACCCTCGCAACGCGCAACGCGGCCGACTTCCGGCCGATGGGGATCACTTTCGTCAATCCTTGGGAAGAAGGCTGACCCGCCGCGACCTATTCAGTTCTCGGTTCGAAACGGACCGACTGCTCTGCACCCGGGTCGCTGGCCGCTCCTGATGCGGCGGCGGACATCACGAGGAATAGCGCCACAGCCAGACTCCGCTCCACCCGGCGGCCACAAGGCAACAATCTTATCGACGCTGCTCAGTTCGTAGCGTCGGGCGCCGCGGCCTGCTCCAACGCTGCCGCCACCGCTTCGAACTCCGCCGGCGCGGCGGTCAGGTCTTCGACGATCTCGCGGGCGATGATCTCGGACGTGGCAGTAGGACCACAGTTTGCCTACGAGGCGGCGCGAGTCGGTCACGATCGATCAGTCGCGCACGAGCCACCGACCCCGGATCCCGATACCGCTGTATTCGGTGGCTCCGCCGGAACGGTATCGCCTACGGGTCCTTCAGCGGTAGACACAGCGCGATCGTGAGACCGACCAGGCCGGCCACCAGCAGTACCAGCACCGCATCGGCCCACATCAGGCTCGCCCCCGTTCGGGATCCGTGCCGGGCCAACGATACCCGCGAGGGTAGAGCCGTACAGGCGTGATGAGCGCGGCGTTCTCGGTGATGAGGCGGCGGAGGTCGTCGGCATGCTCGAAATTCGGCACCACGACCGCCTCGGCTCCGGCCTCGGCCGCATGCCGGGCCAGCGCGTGTATGGCGAGCCGGGCGACCGTATCCGTCCTGACCGTGTACGCGAGCCGGTATCCGTGCCGGTCGGCGAGTTCGTGCAGATCGATATCGCTCATCGGGAGGTTCAGCCGGATCAGGGCGACTGCCGACGGCAGCGGGCCCCGGTCAGACACGGCACTCCTCGGCTACCTCCGCCCACCGCCGCATCACCTTCAGTAGATGCTCCAAATGAACGAGCGTTGGTACCGCCCATACCGGCCCCTCCGGAATATCGGTCTCACCGCGAACTCTGGTCGGCAGCGTTGTCGCACACATGATTCCCCGCTCCTGGATCAATTTCTGGTATGCACCCGGCGCAGGGTCCGCTGAGGGGTTATGGTGTCGGTGCGCCCTCTACCCAATCGAATTGACCACCAGCCTTCGGCAACTCCTGGCGTCGAACTGGTGTCTCCCAGGTGGCTCTGGGAGTGGCCTGCACCGGGTGCCCCCTCAGTAGAACTCTGCCGCAGCGGAATCGAAAAGCCGTACACCGGCAAATACGAGGGGAAGTTCTGGAATTCCTGCACAACCATTGCAGCATTGCGTTTTCCAGGACTCGGCTTCCACATGGAGGCTTCCATATTGCACGCATCCGATTAACAAAGGTAACTACATGGCAAACGGATCCACGCTTCCGCGCCGTGCCCTGGGCCGGCAGCTGCGGAAGCTTCGTGAGAGAGCCGGTCTCACGCAGTCCGCAGCAGCCCGGGTGGCCGAAGTATCGCCGCAGTCCTACGGACGGATCGAGGACGGTCGGCAGACAAAGGTCACCGATCTCGGACTCAACGCCTTGGCGAATGCCTACGAGGCCACGGACGAGGAGCGGCGGCTACTACTCGATCTCGCCCGGGAGATCAGGGAGGCAACGGCATCGGGTAGCGGATGGTGGCGGGCTTACGCCGATGCCATCGTCTCCGGATTCGACCACTATCTCGCGCTCGAGGAGGCGGCGAACTGGGTTACGAACTGGCAGACCACGGTGGTTCCCGGCCTGCTCCAAACACGCGAATATCGGCAGGCGCTCACTTGGGCCACGAACCCAGATCAGCCACCGGAGGAGGTCGAGCGAACGTTGGACCTTGCATCACGGAGGCAAAACCGCCTGTGTCAGCCAGATTTTCGCTTCGAGGCGCTGCTGACCGAGGCCACCCTCCGATACAACGTAGGCAGCCCGGCCGTCATGGCGGACCAGGTGAAACGCCTACTCAGCTACTCCGACGTGCCGGGCATCGATATACGGATCGTGCCGAACGCGGAGACCAAACCTATCGGTTTGATGTCGCGTTCGTTCGTGCTGTTCAGCTTCCCGCCGCTGCATGCATCCAAGCTCCAAGAGCCGCCGGTTGCCTTCGAGGAGGGATTCACCGGGAACTTGTTCGTCGAGCAGTCCGACGAAGTGAGCAAGTATTCCCGCGAAGCCGAGCGCATCAGGCATGTAGCGTTGTCGGCGTCGGCATCTAGCGACTTGATGCTGCGGATCTCGAAGGAGTTGCAATGACCGACCTCTCTCGTGCCGAGTGGTTCAAGAGCACCCGTAGCCAAGGTGGAAACGACTGCGTCGAGACAGCCCACCTGGATAACGGCCATGTCGGCGTGCGGGACTCCAAGAACCCCACCGGCCCGGCCCTGATCTTCGCCCCCGGCGAGTGGGACGCCTTCCTGGCCGGCGCGAAAGACGGCGAGTTCGATCGCCCCTGACCGGATGTAGAGAACCCCGGCTTCATCTGGTGAGAGGTCGGGTATCTCTGCCGCCTGGCTGCACGGCGGCAGAGAACGTCCGGGAATCCGGGTACGCTGCGATCGAAGATATCGCAGGGCAACCACTTTCACGGCGCGATCCGCATATCACCGGCACATGGGTCACGGCGGCGGCCCGGGATGTCGGCTCGGGTCGGACATACCAGCTCGATCGCCGGCCCCACCCGGTCGGATAGGCGGACAGTCACGCGAAGCTCATCTCCCCCTCCGGACGAATCCGCAGGTTGGAATCATGACAACACTGCGGTATATGCGGTCTCGATCAGGCTGGAGGTGGTCCGATGGCAATGCCGGCTCCGGGACTGGACCGGTGGACCGCGGCGGATCTCGACCGCTTTGCTGCCCTGACCGGTGCCGGGGTTCTCAACGCTGCGGGTACAGACGTCACAGGGCAGCCGTGAAAGATCGCCCCGCCCTCGTCTTCGTGACCGCCGTGCACTGGCGCCGGGACTCGCACTAACCAGCGCGGACACCTTTCTCACCGTCGTCTTCCACTACCGGCACCGCACCCGCCACACTCCGTCCCGCCCGGCGGCCGGAGAAGATGCAGTCGGACAGTGAAAGCCCGCTGACGTAGGAGTTCACACAGATGCCCGCGGCCGTCCGGCCCGCCGCGTACAGGCCCCGGATCTCCGCGCCGTGGGTATCGCGGACCGCCCCGGTGTCCTCGTCGACCATCAGCCCGCCGACGGTGAACATCGGGCACGGATTGGTCAGGCTCGGTTCGATCGAGACATTCAGCATCCAGTACGGACCCGCCCCCACCGGGCGTACGTATTCGGCCGGTTTGCCCACCGGGTCGGGGAGGCCGGTCGCGTAGGCGCTGTTGTGCTCGGCGACGGTCTCCCGTAATCCCGCCGGATCGACACCTGCGGCGGCGGCGACCTCGTCGAGGGTTTTGCCGCGCTTCGCCTTCCGGCGCATCACCTCGAACTGCATCCGCTGGAACCAGGCGGCCTGTGGCCCGATCTGGGAGATGGCGGTACGCATGAGCGCGTCGTCGGCGAGCAGCCGGCCGATACCGTCGTGCCGGTTGATCAGGGCGTCGCCGACGGCCGCGCCGTAGCGGGTCTCGTCGATGACCCGCTGCCCTTTCCCGTCGACCAGCAGCGCGCCGGTGAACGAACTCGGTGGCAGCAGGAACCGCCAGGCCGAGACATTGCCCATCCGATCGGTCGCGGCGCCCACGCTGCGGCCCAGTTCGATGCCGCTGCCGTCGTCGCCGGAGCTGCCCAGGGCCAGGCCGTTCTTGTAGGCGGGCGCGTGGGTGTGCAGCATCTCCCGGTTGGCGATGAAACCGCCCGCGGTCAGCACCACGCCGCGCCGGGCCAGGACCCGGAGTGTGGTCGCGTACCTGCGGTCGAGCCGGGCCAGCCGTTTCTCCAGTGCCCGGCGCAGCGGCGGGTAGTAGATACCGGGTTTGGCGGCGATCGCGGCCAGCCGCGCGTAACGGGCCTTGATACGCGCGGGCGCGTCACGCAGGCTCCGGCATTCGACTCCGACGACCGCGCCGGTGTCGTCGGTGACCAGGGCGGTCGCGGTGGTCAGCGTTTCCACCCGCACGCCCCGCCGCTGCGCCGACCGGGCCAGCGGCGCGAACAGCTTCTTGCCGGAGGTCCCCCAGCCTTTGACACGGTGGCCGCGCTGAGCAGGGGTGATATCGGCGAACGCGCCGGAGATCTCGCTGCCGGAGTAGTAGAGGTAGTAGTCATTGTTCGGGTACGAGGTCTTGTACGGGCACAGCGACGCCTCGAACGGCACCCCGTGCGCGGTGAGCCAGTCGATCATGGCGGGACTGTCGTCGACGAAACGCCGCAGCGTCGCCGGGGAGACCGCGTCACCGACCTCGCGTTCGAGGTAGGCCAGCATCAGTTCCGGGGTGTCCTCGACACCACCGGCGCGCTGCACCCAGGTGCCCCCACCGGCGTAGATTATGCCGCCGGACAGCGCGGTCGCGCCGCCGCCGGTGAAACGGTCCAGCACGAGGACCTGCGCGCCGTCCTCGGTGGCCTGCAGCGCCGTGGCCGCACCCGCCGCCCCGTAACCGACGACCACCACGTCCGCGGTCAGGTCCCATTCGTGCGCCATCTACCAACTCCACCACAAACTGAAACGAGTTTCCCTGCTGTTTACGCCGCAGAACAAGTCTTCTGCCAGACAACATAGACCAACAGCGCCATCATTCTATAACGTGTTCTACATGAACGATCGGGAATACGATGTGGTGGTGGTCGGCAGCGGCGCCGCCGGGATGACCGCCGCCCTCACCGCCGCGCACAACGGCCTGAGTGTGGTGATCCTGGAGAAGGCGCCGTACTACGGCGGATCTACCGCGCGCTCGGGCGGCGGGGTCTGGATCCCCGGTAACAAGGCCCTGCGCGAATCGGGCGGTCCCGACGACCGCGAAGAAGCGCGCAGGTACCTGCACAGCATCATCGGCGACGTGGTGCCCGCCGAGCGGATCGATACCTATATCGACCGCGGCGCCGAAGCCATGGATTTCGTCCTCGCGCACTCGCCGCTGAAGATGACCTGGGTCAAGGGCTACTCCGACTACTACCCGGAGGCCCCCGGCGGCCGGGCGGGCGGGCGATCCTGCGAGCCGAAGCCGTTCAACGCCAAAGCCCTCGGCGACGAGCGGTTCAATATCCATCCGCCCTATTCCAAGGCACCACTGAACGTGGCGGTCACCCAGGCCGACTTCGTCCGGCTGAACCTGATCCGCCGCCACCCGAAGGGCATGCTGCGGGCCCTGCGCGTCGGGGCGCGCACCTATTGGGCCAAATTCACCAACAAGCATCTGATGGTGATGGGGCAGGCCGTCATCGCCGGTATGCGCAAGGGGCTGATGGACGCGAACGTGCCCCTGCTGCTCGACACCCCCATGACCAAACTGGTCGTCGAGAACGGCAAGGTCACCGGCGTCGAGGCCACCCACAAGGGCGAGACGGTCACCTTCACCGCGCGCCACGGCGTGGTACTCGGCAGCGGCGGGTTCGAGCACAATGCCGAGATGCGGGCCAAATACCAGCGCGAACCGATTACCACTGAGTGGACAACCGGTGCCGCCACCAACACCGGTGATGGCATCGTTGCCGGTATGGACGCGGGCGCCGCTATCGGCTTCATGGAGGACGCCTGGTGGGGTCCGACCATCTTCAAGGGCGGCAAGCCCTGGTTCGCGCTGTCCGAGCGCAACCTGCCCGGTTCGATCATGATCAACCCGAAGGGTGAACGGTTCGGCAACGAGTCCGCGCCCTACGTCGAAGCCGTGCACACCATGTACGGCGGTGAATACGGGCAGGGCGAGGGCCCCGGTGAGAACATCCCGACCTGGCTCGTCTTCGACCAGCGCTACCGCAACCGCTATATGTTCGCCAGCCTGCAGCCGGGCCTGAAGTTCCCGTCGCGCTGGATGGAGAACGACCTCATCGTCAAGGCCGCGACTCTGCCGGAACTGGCCGAGAAGATCGGGGTGCCCGCCGACAAACTGGCGGCCACGGTGGAGCGGTTCAACAAGTTCGCCGAAACCGGTAAGGACGAGGACTACGGCCGCGGCGACAGCCAGTACGACCGGTACTACGGCGACCCGACCGTGAAACCCAACCCGTGCCTCGCGGCGCTGGTCCAGGGCCCGTTCTACGCGGCCAAGATGGTGCCCGGTGATCTCGGCACCAAGGGCGGCCTGGTCGCCGATACCGCGGCACGAGTGCTGCGTGAGGACGGCACCCCGATCGAGGGTCTGTACGCCTCCGGAAATGTATCGACCCCGGTGATGGGCCACACCTACGCGGGCCCCGGCGCCACCATCGGACCGGCGATCGCCTTCGGCTACCTGGCGGTCCACGACATCATCGACCGCAAGAAGACCGCGGCCTGAGCCGCCGGCGAGGAGAACCTGTATGCCCATCGATCCGAAAGTCGCGCTCGGAGCGGAACTGCCGAGCAAGGAATTCTCCTGGACCGCCTCCGATGTCCAGCTCTACCACCTGGGTATCGGCGCCGGTCACCGCTGGACCGAGCCGGCCGAACTGCGCTATCTCGACGACCGGGAACCGCAGGTGCTGCCCACTTTCGCCACTGTCGCGCACACCCTGCGCGATACCGACCCGCCGAAGGTGAAGTTCCCCGGAGTCGATATCGACCTGGCCAAAGTGGTGCACGGCTCGCAGGAAGTACAGGTGCACCGGCCGCTACCCGCCGCGGGTAAGGCGACCCGCACCGGCCGGATCAGCGAACTGTGGGACAAGGGCGCCAACGCGGTGATCGTGCAGGAGTTCACCGTCACCGGTTCCGACGGCGAAGCGCTGTGGACCGAACGGTCCTCCATCTTCGCCCGCGGCGAAGGCGGATTCGGCGGTGAGCGCGGCCCGAGCAGCAAGGCCGAACTCCCCGACCGCGAGCCGGATTTCGATGTCACCACCGCGACCCTGCCGCAGCAGGCACTGCTCTACCGCCTCTGCGGCGACCGCAACCCGCTGCACTCCGACCCCGAATTCGCGAAGGGGGCCGGGTTTCCGGCGCCGATCCTGCACGGTCTGTGCACCTACGGGATCATCTGCAAAACCGCCACCGATACCGTGCTGGACTCCGTCGCCGGCCGGGTGACCGGGTTCAAGGCGCGGTTCGCCGGAGTGCTGTTCCCCGGGGAGACGCTGCGGTCGCGGATCTGGCGGGAGCCGGGCCAACTGATCATCAGCGCCACCGCCGTGGAACGTGACGGCGCACCGGTCCTGGGAGATGTGGTCCTCACCTACGCCGAGTGACCTCCAGGTGAGATCGCGCGGGCCCGGTGACCGGGCCCGTGCTCGAGGGCGACGAACATAGTGTCCGGCAGATCCATCGGCGGGTCTGCCGGACACAGTCGTATCTACCGGGCCTATCGAAACTTTTCGTGCAGCCGACGATACGGTGAGACCCTCCACCTGGGCACCGGCCACCGACGCCGCATTGCGAGGACGGTCCACCGCCGCGAGCGACTGCGGCTAACTGAGGAAGAACTGTCGCGGGCAGTCCGAGGCCAACGGGACCCCGCGCAGCGCCGCATCGATCAGATCCTGGAAGGCGACGTCCTGCGGTTCGTCGCGGTGCGTGACATGACGGCCGGAACAGATCTGCTGGACACTCGAGTTGACCGCCCCCGGCAGATGCAGGCGCTCAGGACCCTCGTTCTCCGAGTAGAGGTGATAGGCCGGGATGCCCGGCGGCAGCGCCGGCGGCGTGTTGAGCTGCTGTAGGAACTCCGAGGCCGGGGCGATATCACGGCATCCGGGAAAGAGCGGCGCGCAGAGAAATCCGAGCGGTTCGCCGTAGTTCGGGGTGCCGAAGTCGAGATAGGTTCCCACCGAGTCGCTTCCGCCGAGGAACTTCACATAGTGCCGCTGCGCCAGCCCGCCCATGGAGTGCCCGACCAGATCCACCCGCCGGGCGCCCGTGGTTCGCCGGATATCGGCGACCTTGTCGGCCACCGCCACCGCCGAATCCGCGATCCCCTCGGTCCCCGACGATCCGGCGGGCGCCGCGGGCAGCACCATGGAGTAGGCCCGGTAACCGCGGTCGGCCAGTTCCGCGCGCAAGTTCTCCAGAATGCCGCGGTCGGCATCGAAACCGCCGATGACCAGGACAGGATTCGCCGGCGCGGGCTCGGCACGGGCGAAGCCGAGCGGCAGCGCCGCCGCAACGCACCCCAGCGATACGACAGCGAATCGAGTGAAGGCAGCGAGCACAGTTTTCATGAACCTGCTTTCCGGAGGCTGAATGGCCGCTGCGCCGTGATCGCGCACAGCGTCGACCGACGCCAGGATGCTAGTGCGGTGGTCGCGCAGGTTTCGGGAGGCGCGACGGGGCAGCCGGAGCGGCCGGCCGAAGATCATCTGGCGGCACACCCGGCGAATCCCGACTGTCTCTCCCCGCGCATCGACAGGCTTCTCCGGGCGTCAGCTGATCGTTCCGGGTGCAGCGATCCACTGAGTGGGCTGACCGGTCACCGCGGCGACCGTATCGAAGTCGCGGTCGTAGTGCAGCATCGTGAGCCTGTTCGCCTCCGCTGTTGCCGCAATTGCCAGGTCGGCCACACCTGCGCTGCGATGACTCCCCCGTTCGGTGAGTAATTGCTGTACATGATGAGCGCGCTTCCACACATTGTCCGGGGTCACCACCCAGCCGAATAGCTCGGTGAGAAGCTCTTTCTTGCGCAATCGGTCGGCCAGCGATCGCGCCGTGAAAAGGAGTTCCAGTTCCACGGGGTCGCAGATCGCGATCACTCCGGCGGTGAGCGCTTCGTGCCAGGTCTTGCGGACTCCTGGGTCACGCAGCACCCGGACCACAGCCGATGTGTCGATCAGGTAGCTGATCATGGACGGTAGGCGTCCTTGTCGAGCAGGATGTCGAAATCTCCCCGCTCCGCCATCTCACCGAGCGCATTGAGGGCCTGGACCCGCTTGAGCCGCCGGGAGACCTCGATCAATGCCGCATTAACCGTATCTTTCTTGGTTCCCGTTCCCAACAGACGCTGCGCTTCCGCCAGCGCTTCGTCATCAACTTCGATCAGCAGTTTCGACACACCTACCCCTTATATATACTTGATATTCAAGCCAAATATACACAATGTCCGACAGTGGGACCGCGCGCATTTCCAGCCCTCCGCCACAGCCCGACCTCGACCGCTCCCACCGCGACGGAATATTGCGGACCATGCACCGGCGTCCATGGCTGCACCGGGTGAACACGGCGACGCCGGCGGCGGGACCCGACGGCCTCGCGGCATCGCGAACACGACGCTCCGAAAGGGCCTCACATCACCGGCCCCCACGCAACCGAATTCGGACAACGCGAGGTTCTGCGCACGGCCGCCACGGCCGCGGCGCACTCAATCCGGCCGCACAGATCCGCGAAGCGCACAGGCGAACCAAGCGAACACCGGCCCCAGATCCGGCGGTGACGGCCACCCGTTGACCGTGGACACCAACTGCCAGTACCGGGCGACCCGGGGATCGTCGGCCACCTCCAGCCTTTCCAGGATCCAGCCTCGGAGTGCGTCGTCGTCCGGCCTGCCGAAGGTCTCGGTATAGCGCCCGGCCAGCCGATCGACTATCGGGAGGGCCGCAGCCGAGCCCGGGTCGATACCCGCTTCCAGCGCCCCGGTCACCTCGTCGCGCACGACCTCCGTCAGCTCGTGGTGCAGGCCGGTGTCGTCGCCCGCGGCTCGTTCCTTCGCCTGGTATTCGGCCATCCGGCGTACCGCGGCGCGGAAGGTCTCGTCCCGCACCAGTGCCACCAGGTCCATCCATGCCGCGACCTGTTCGGTGGTGGGCTCGGCTGGTAGGTCCGGCATCGTCGATCGCAACAATTCCACGACAGCGGGGTTCGCATCGACCGTACCGAAGGTTCCGTCGACGAAATCGTGGACGAGGCGGCGCCGTTCGGCTGCGGACAGGTTGACCAGTTCGTGCATCAGTTCCATCTCCTGCGGATTCGATTCCCGGTCGGCCACCGCTCGCAATACCGCACGCCGGAGTCGCAGCGTGCGGATCTGCACCTCCAGGGCGTCCGCGTGCGCGGCCGCCACCTCGCTCAGGGAGGTCTCGTGGGCCAGGATCGCCCGCACTGTCGCGAGGTCGATATCGAGCGCGCGCAAAGTGCGGACCAGTTCCAGGCAGGCCAGCGCGTGGGTGTCGTAGAGCCGGTAACCGGCCGGGCTGTGGGCGGTCGGCGGGACGATTCCCCGATCGGCGTAGAACCGGATCGTTTTCACCGAGAGTCCGGTCCTTTCGGCCAGGGCCCCGATCGAGTAGTGCGTCTCGTCGTCCATGGACACCAGACTGCTGTCTCCCCCGGGTGGAGACACAAGACAATTCCCGGACGCGAATCACGAGAGCCCCGGGATGATTTGTATCGCGATCGTCCACCGCCGGTACGACGATGACGACGAACTGGTGAACCCACAGACGCTGCGGACAGGCACAGCATCGGGTTTCCCGAGGTCAGAGAGTCCGGTGGAAGGCCGGCGACGCCACCGCCAGACGTAGCGTGTCGTCGTCGCGACAGGAAAGCGTGAGCTCATACCGGTCCGGAGTCCGCGCCTCGCCGGAGATACCGTCGACCCCCGCGGAGGTGGCGACCTCCCAGCCCAGTCGCTCCCAGATCCGCAGGATCAACGGCAGATAGGCCTGCGGCCGGTCCGGTGGCGGCGGATCGAGGAAATAGCGGGCTTCGAGCCGATCGAGCTGATAGACGTTTCCGGCGTCGTCGTCGCACGGCAGGATCGTCTCTCCGTCCGGGCCGTCCTGGGGGCGGGCGCCGAGCTCGCCGCCGAGCGCGTCGAGCAGTTCCGCGAGGATCTCGCGGATGCGGGCGCGGGCGGCGTCCTCGGTGAGTTCGCGGTTCCATACGACCGCTCGTGCCGCTCGCACGGTCGACAGGGCGGCGACCCGCTGCCGCAGTTCGTCCGGAGTGACGGGCTCGGCAGGTTCGGGTGGGAGGTCGCGTTCCAGGTCGAAACCGTAGCCCATCAGGTCGTCGAGGGTGCGGCCGAAGTCCATGGGCCGTTCCATATCGCCGCCGTACTCCCAGCCGACCGTGTCACCGGGCAGATCCGGGGAGGCGAAGTATTTGGTATCGCCCAGACCTTCGGCGATCAACATCGCCCGATCGCCCGGGATCCGTTCGCCGGTATCCCAGTTCCGCACCGATTCGGCCAGGCCGAGCTCGTCGTAGGTCTGCATATCGCGCGGGCGGGTGGGGCCGAAGGAGATGCCGTCGAGGTCGGTGAATCCGGCATGGACCATACCGAGGAAAACCCGCAGCGGTTCCGGCAGCACGTCCCAGTAGCGCGGCACATCGGCGCCGAAGGTCGCCGGATCCCAGCCGATACGGAACTCGTGCGGCTGGAACGGTTTTCGCAGCGCATACAGCAACACCCAGTCACCACGCAGCAGACAGACCCGCACATCGTCGAGGCATTCGGCCAGCACGGCTCCGAACCGGGGCACCAGCTCGAACATGTCGAGGTTCCACAGTGCCACCGCCGCGGCGCTCCGGACGCGCGGGTCGCGGGCGCCGGCGATCTGGGCCCAATGGGCGGGGACGTGCGCGGCGGCGGCGGTCCCCGGTTCGACGAGCAGCGCGGAGCCGGCACCGAATTCCGCTACGACCCGCGCGAAGTCCACAGTGCCCACACCACGCATTGAACAGCAGAGGTCCGACAGGTACCGGTCGATCCGCGGTATTCGCCGCCTGACATGCCACCATGCGGTGACCAGGCCCCAGGGAGGTGAATCACTGCCGGCCTGTTGGACTGGAAGCACAGCGCGCCGGCCGACCGATGGGTGACCATGGAAGGCGACCGGGGTGATCCGCACCCCGTCGTCAAGATACTCACCATCGACCCCGGAAGCCATTTATCCGACATCGACGTTCTCCTGGCCCGAAACCGCACTCGGTGGAGTGATATCGAGTGGTGGGTCACTTTCTCCGCCCGCCGGTATGCGATCGGTGGGAGGTAGACCCCCTACCTATCAGGCGCCGTGCTCCGCGGCGAGTGCGGGCGACCGACTCGACGCACCGAACCAGCCGGTCAGCGCCGCATGAAGTCCGTCTGCCGCGATATCGGCCGGTTCGCCGACGGCCGCGGCCCAGGCGATGTGTGCGTCCGGGCGGATCAGTAGCGCGTCGGCCGGACGCTCGTCGGTGGAGACTGTCCGGATATCGACGCGGTCCTGCCACCCTCGGGCGACCTCGCGTATCTCGGCTCGGTTGGCGAGATCCAGCAGGATCGGTCGTGCGGAGTGCAGGAGGTCGGCGACGGTGGTCTCCCCGGTATCACTGGACAAGGCGAGGTCCGGGGCGAACGTTCCGGTCAACGGATGGTTGTTCGGGTTGGGTAGGTCGTAACGCACATCGGTTCCCGCGATGAAACCGGCGATCCGGCGGGCGGACTGCTCGTCACCGAGCAGTTCCTGGACCACTTCCCGCAGCGCGTCCGCGGCCGGGTCGAGTCCGCGCCGCAACGCCACCTGGGCGCGGGTCTGCCGCAGGGCACGAGCCCCCGCGTAATGACGTTCCGCGTGGTAGCTGTCGATCAGTCCGGGTGGGGCCCAGCCGTGGATATCGGCGGCGAGTTTCCAGCCGAGGTTCACCGCGTCGAGCAGGCCGGTATTGAGCCCCGACCCGGTCGCGGGTAGCAGGTGGGCGGCGTCGCCCGCCACCAGGATCCGGCCGGCGCGGTAGGTCTCGGCGTGGCGATCCTTGAAGGTGGAGCGCGCCAACCGCAGCGGTTCGCCCAATGGGATCTCCGTGCCGAGCACCCGGCGCACACTGTCCCGGAATTCGGCGAGGGTCATCGGCTCGTCGTCGGTGATATCGGTGGACTCGTCCTCGGTGGTCGAGAACATCAGCATGTCCGGGGTCGGTGCCCCGTATCCGAAGGCACCATGTGCGGTGCGGGTGAAACCGGTGGTGATCCGGCCCATGCCCGGAACGTCGAGGTCGCCGTTGTCGAGGCGGGTCACCGAATCCGGCACGGTGACCTGGCACACCCGGTTCACCTCGGGATAGGTGCTGCCGGTGAAAGCGATACCGGCCATCTCCCGGATACGGCTGCGCCCGCCGTCGCAGCCGACGAGGTAGCGCGCGGTGATCCGGTACGGACCATCCGGACCGGACACCTCCGCCGTCACCGAGGTGTCATCCTGACGCACCCCGACCACCTCGTGGCCGCGGCGGATATCCGCACCGAGCTCGCCCACCCGCTCGGTGAGCAGTAGCGCGGCGGCGGGGCGGGGGAGGTCACGGCCGCTTCGACCCGCTCCAGCAGCCCGCGATAGTGCAGCATCTGCAGGATCTGCCCACCCAGGCCCTGGGCCTTCTGCGTGGTCCTGGGCTGTGGGTACTTCTCCAGGAGCAGCGGCCGCACCCCCGCCAGACTCAGTTCGGCGGCCAGCAGCAGGCCGGTCGGGCCCGCGCCCACGATGACGACCTCGGCCTCCACCTCCGGCCGCCGCCCCGTGGTTGGCTCCCCGTGCCCGTTCGCCGACGACTGCACTCGCACCTCGCAAACCCTTCCTGTCCCACGCTTGTGGGCTCGGCCGGCGAGTATGCGGCACCACCCGGGCCTTGCCGCAAGTCCCCGGGTCGGCTATATCTTGAAAGGGGCGGGGTCGAGTCCACTTCACGAATCCGCGTGCGTAGTCGACGTATTCTTGGCGTTCGCCCCGGGCTGCGCCGTCGGCGGCCGCCGACGCGTCGCGGTGATGCTGTACGTGAGGATCGACGACAGCAGGATCACCAGCACGGGAGCGACCACCGGCGCCCATTCCAGTTCGACCGGCAGCAGGGCCGCTCCGCCCGCCGCCGCGGTCCACAGGACCGCGCCCGTCACCGACGGGAGGGTGGTCGGGACGACACCGCGCGGTGCGGTGACGGTCGCGATGTTCAGCAGATAGGCGGTCGCCACCAGCCCGGCCGCGGCCGCCGCGACCAGGCCGGTATCGGAAAATGCGAGCACCCCGATCACCAGCAGGACCGCGCCGACCGCCGCCCAGCGCCACCACCAGCCGACCACCACCAGCACGATCGCGGCCGGGGCCGCCCACGGCTGGATCAGGGCGACCAGCAGCACCAGCAGCGTGCCGGACAGATGCGCCAGGAATTTGATCACCGGCGCAGCCTGGTCATCCGGCGGTGCCGCGGCAGCAGGCGCATGGTCTGGTCGAGGCGGGTGTCAGCGGCCCACGGGACGATATCCACGCCGACCGTGCTCATATCGCGGTACATCGACATCCGTTCGAGCTGCCACATCTTCTCCATGGTGGGGTCCAGATCGCCGGCGAACGGGCTGCCGCGCAACACATCCACCGCCACCACCACATGTCCGCGTTTGCGTAGGTCGATCAGCGCGAGAGCGAACTGGGTGTCCAGCAGGGTGGTGAAGGCGACGATGATCGCGCCGAGCGGGACCGCGGCGTAGGGCGCCAGCGTGCCGGTGGTGGAGATGTATTCGTCGCCGACGTCGAGCACGGTGTCGACGATGCGATAGAACTGCCGGCGGCCGATATCGGGACGCAGCCAGCGCGGCGACTGCCCCAGGCAGACCACAGCGGTGCGGTCGCCGGCCTGCAGTGTGGACTGCACCACCTGCGCCGCTCCACGCACCGACAGTTCCAGCGCGTCGCTGGCGGGCCCGGGTGCCTGCTGGGAGGTGTCCACCAGGACGACGACGTCGGCGGAACGGTTGGTCAGGCGTTCGGTTACGTACAGACGGCCGCGGCGGGCGCTCACCGCCCAGTTCACGATGCGCAATTGGTCACCGGGGGCGTAGGCGCGGATATCGGCGTACTCCACGCCCGGTCCGTGCCGGCGGGTGAGGTGTACGCCGAGCCGTTCGGGAAGTTCGGTGCGCGGCAACCGCATCCGCTGCGGATCGGTGATCGGGTAGACATAGATCTCCCCGGCGGGCAGGGTCGCCGTGGCCAGTGCCATCCCGGCCGGGCTCAACGCCTTGACCCGTACTTCTATCGGGTACCGACCCCACCGCGCCGCCGAGACGGTCATCCGGAGCCCGGCCGGGGCCACCCCGGAATCCGCGGACTCCTCCACCGTCACCGTCATCCCGTCGACCACGACCGGTTTACAGCGCAGCAGCGCCTGCCCCTGATCGACGAAGGCGGCGATTGTGACCGTGACCTCCTCGTTCTCGAAACACCGTTGGGTACCGCCGCCGTCCACCTGGATCCGGGTACGCGACACCTGCCAGGGCGCACTGGCCAGCACACCGAGCATGGGCGAGGCAAATACCACCAGCTGCCAGCTGCCCGCCACCACCGCGACCAGCAGCGCGACGGCCGAGGCGATGGCGAGCAGGTAGGTGAGCGGGGCGGGACGCCAGCGCAGGCGGGCCTCCACCGTGGCACTGGCGTCGCGATGTCTCATGGCGTGGCGGCGCGGGGAACGGGCAGGCGGCGCAGCAGTTCGCTGATCACATCCTCGCCTCGGATGCGCCGCACCCACATCTCCGGCCGCAGCGTGATCCGGTGCGCCATGGCCGGGATCGCGAGGGCCTTCACATCTTCGGGGACCACGAAGTCACGACCGTTCAGCAAGGCCCGGGCGCGGGCCATCTGCACGAGATCCAGTTCCGAGCGGGGACTCGCGCCGACCTCGACCTGCGCGTGGGCCCGGGTAGCGCTCGCCAGCGCGACCACATAGCCCACCACGTCCGGGTGGACCGAGACGAACTCCACCGAGTGCCGCATCTCCAGCAGGCCTTTGGCATCGACCACCTGGCCCACCTGCGGCGGCACCGCGCCGCGTTCGAGCCGGCGGCGGATCATCTGGGTCTCGTCCTGCTCGGACAGGTAGCCCAGGCGCAACTGGATGGCGAACCGGTCCAGCTGTGCTTCGGGCAGCGGGTAGGTGCCCTCGTATTCGATGGGATTGTCGGTGGCGAGCACGATGAACGGCTGGGGCAGCGGGAAGGTCTCACCGTCGATGCTGACCTGCCCCTCGGCCATCGCCTCCAGCAGCGCCGCCTGGGTTTTCGGCGGGGTGCGGTTCACCTCGTCGGCGAGCAGCATATGCGTGAACACCGGGCCGCGGCGGAACGTGAAACGGCCGGTGGACATGTCGTAGATCGTGGAGCCGAGCAGGTCCGCGGGCAGCAGGTCGGGGGTGAACTGCACCCGGGTGAAGTCCAGGCCGAGGGCGGCCGCGAACGACCGCGCGATCAGTGTTTTGCCCAGTCCGGGCAGATCCTCGATGAGCACATGCCCGCCGGACAGGATCGCGATCATGATGAGCTGGAGCTCTTCGCGTTTGCCGACCACCACCCGGGAAACCTCCCGGAGCACGGCCTCGGTGCGTTGGACGGTCGCGTCCAAGGGCATCGTCATGTGTTTTCTCGCAATGGGTCGACCCGTTTCACATTCTCTGAAGGCGGCTCAGGATCTCGTCCAGAGCCGCGCGGCCCGGCGCGGGCGTGTTCTGGTCACGCAGCGCCGAATCGGCCGGATCCACCCAGCGCCACAGTTCGGCGCCGAAGAGATGGATCCCGGCACTTTCCAGCGCCCGCCGGTTCTTGCTGACCCGCAGACCGGCGGACAGTTGGAACTCCTTGGCCAGCAGCGGCCGCAGATGCCGATCCCAGTCGGCGCGGCTGCCGTCGGCGCGGTCGACGAGCATAACGGCTCGGGCATGCCAGTGGCGCAGCATTTCGGCGGGCCCGTTCTCCATCTCGTCGGCCAGTTCCTTTTCCTTCTTCTCCGGGCGCAGCAGCACCCAGACGAAGCAGCACAGCGCGATCGCGACCGGCACCCCGGCCGCGATCAGTACGAATTCCCGGGCCCGCAGGCACGCGACCACCTCGAGACCCACGACCGCGACGATCGCGGCCACCACGATCCAGGGTCTGCTCATCTCGGTCCCACCCCACTCGGCACACCGGTATGCGGTGGTAGGGCGGGCGGATAGCCGCCGGGATCCAGGGCGGCTGATACGGCCGGATCCGGGGTGCTCTGCAGGTCGGAGAGCGCTACGCGCAACAGCTGTTCGGCCCGCATCCGCTGCCAGGACAGCATGGAATGGGGGCTGAACCGTGCCTCCTCGAACAGCGCGACCAGTTCCCGGGCCGACGCCTCGTGCAGGGCCCCGTGTTCGAAGGCGCGCGCCAGCACTTCCATGGGTGTGTCGGAGGCCAGCGGGGCCAGACCCCGCGCGTAGACCAGGCCGCGTTCCATCGCCAGATAACAGGCGATGATCGCGGCGCGCGGGTCCTGACCGGCCGCGTTCATGGCGGCCAACCCCATCTCGGCGGCTTTGACCAGGGTCTCGGTATCGGTGGTGGGCAGGTCCCCGGCGGCCGGCGACTCGTCGTCGGGTTCGTCGGCATGTTCGCGCCGCTGCGTGTTCACGGTGACGACGACCAGACCGGTCACGGCCACCGCCACCAGGGTGCTCGCGGCCGCCGTGGCCAGGAACAATCCGGTGCCGGTCAGGATCGGCTGGTCCGCCTCGGTCCCGGGCGGCGTCGCGGGATGCTGCGGGGCGGGGGCACCGGGCGGGGCGGCCGGAACCGGTTCGGCGACGCGCTGGAACCCGATGAAGTAGACGGCGAACACGATCGCCGCGAGGACACCGACGAGGGCCAGTAGGAACAGCACGGCCAAGCCGACGCGGCCAAGCCGCCAGTGCGACTCGGTATCGGAATCGAAGTCGGGCAAAGCCAGCGGAAGCCGATGCTGGGAGGCGATCACCCCGGCCAGCAGCACCACGATCGAGACGGTGAGCAGTACCGGCATCAGCGCCACGGTGAGAGCCGAGGGCGGGCCGCCCGCCGAACCGCTGCTGTCCGGCATGCCCGGGATATGTCCGCGCAGCGCGATGACAGCGCAGAACAACAGCGCGAACACCGCCACAATGCGCGCGATCAGCGCCCGCGACCCGGCCAACCCGATACCTCGAACCTGCTTACTGCCAAGAACAGCCACATGCTTACATGCCGGGCGGCCGGCCCGGGAGTGAATCGGCAATATGAAATGACGAGTTTTTCACGTTTATCAGCCCTTGCCGGCAAACGTACCGCCCATTGCGGGATCGACAGTTATATCTTGTTCCCCGCTGTGAATACTCACAACCTCGGCGAAGACACGGTGGCCGATTCCGATGTCCGAATCCGCCGCTGAGCTCGAACGTCGAACGGACGCCGCGCCGCGCCCGGACACGGCGCGGTGGTTGTCTATCGCGGTAGACAGCGAAACCGGCGCCGGGCCGGTCAGGCAGCCCGGTCCGCGCTCAGCACCAAACCCGAGGTCGGCACCCCGGTCCCCGCGGTGACCAGGACGTTCTCCACCTCGTCGACTTGATTCACCGAGATCCCCCGCAACTGGCGCACGCCCTCGGCGATGCCGTTCATGCCGTGGATATACGCCTCCCCCAACTGCCCGCCGTGGGTATTGATCGGGAGTTTTCCGCCGATTTCGATAGCCCCGTCGGCAATGAAATCCTTGGCTTCACCGCGCGGGCAGAAACCGAGTTCCTCCAACTGCATGAGGACGAACGGGGTGAAGTGGTCGTACAGAATTGCGGCCTGCATATCGGCGGGCCGCAAACCGCTCTGCTCCCACAACTGGTCGCCGACCAGGCCCATCTCCGGTAGCCCGGTCAAGGCGTCGCGGTAGTAGCTCGTCATCACGTACTGGTCGGCGCCGCTGCCCTGCGCCGCGGCGGTGATCACGGCGGCCGGATTCGGCAGGTCCCGCGCCCGCTCCACACTGGTCACCACGATCGCCACGCCGCCGTCGGATTCCTGACAGCAGTCCAGCAGATGCAGCGGTTCGGCGATCCAACGCGAATTCTGGTGATCTTCCAGGGTTATCGGCTTGTTGTAGAAGAACGCGTTCGGGTTCACCGCCGCGTGTCTGCGGTCGGCTACCGCGACCCGGCCGAAATCGGCCGAGGTCGCGCCGTAGACGTGCATGTACCGCCGGGCGACCATCGCCACCTGCGCGGCGGGCGTGCCGAGACCGTGCGGATAGGACCAGCCGGCGTCGATACCGGAGGAGGTGGGCGCCGCCGCCAGCGAGGTGGAGAACTGCCCGAACCGGGACACCGACCGTTCGTTGAACGCCCGGTACGCCACGACCACATCGGCGACTCCGGTCGCCACGGCCATCGCCGCCTGCTGCACGGTCGCACAGGCCGCGCCGCCGCCGTACCCGATATGGCTGAAGAACGTCAACTGCGGAATGCCGACCGCCCGCGCGACCGCGACCTGCAGGTTGGTATCCATCGTGAAGGTGGTCAGACCGTCGACATCGGCCGGGGTGAGCCCGGCGTCGGCCAGGGCCGCGGTCACCGCCTCGGCGGCCAGCCGCAGTTCGCTGCGGCCGGATTCCTTGGAGAAATCGGTGGCGCCGATCCCGGCGATGGCGGCCCGGCCGGACAGGGGGTGTTGCGAAGTACTCATGCGTTCCTCATTCCGCGGGCTGGATGGGACTGTGCGTGGTGGCTGCGCTCACGCCACGCCTCCGGCACCCGGTACGGTCGCGACCACCGTCGCGACGATGTGATCGCCCAGACTGTCCTTGCCGACGACCTCCAGCCGGACGTCCTCGCCGTCGAGTTCGACGACCTTGCCGGTGAGGGTCAGGGTGTCGTACGCGTACAGCGGCACCCCGAGCCGCAGCGCGATGGATTTCACGACCGTGCTCGGCCCCGACCAGTCGGTCACGAACCGCTGCACCAGGCCGGTATCGGTGAGGATATTGACGAAGATATCCTTCGAGCCGCGTTCGATCGCCTTGTCCCGATCGTGGTGCACGTCCTGGAAGTCGCGGGTGGCCAGCGCGGTGCTGATGACGAAGGTCGGATCGGCGTGGATCGACAGTTCGGGCAGTTCGGTCCCGACCCGGACCGTGCCCGGATCGAATGTGGCGGTCATGCGGTCACCTTCCAGAACGGCAGCACCGTATCGTCGTCGAGCTTCTCGAAACCGGCCACGACCGCCAGCCCGACCTCGACCTGATCGGGTTCGACACCGCGCAGTTCACCCAGCATCCGCACCCCCTCGTCGAGTTCCACCAGCGCGACCACGAACGGCAGCTCCCGCCCCGGCACCTTGGGCGCGTGGTGCACGACGTAGCTGAACACCGTGCCCTTACCGGAGGACACCACGTAATCGACCGGTTCGGTCTTGTCCTGCCAGATGGCCGGGATCGGAGGGTGCCGCAGGCTCCCGTCGGGAAGCTTCTGGATCCGCAGCTCGCCGGCCTTCGTACCCTCCCAGAAGAATTCGGTGTCGTGGGAGACCAGCGGCCGCACCCGTTCGGCCGGCGCCGGTTCCGGGGCGGCGGCCGCACCCGGGGCGAACTTCAGGATGCGGAACAGCATCTCGGTGACGAGTTCGTCCCCGACGTGCCAGCTGGTGCGGTAGGTCAGGAAGAACCCCTCGCCCAGCCCGGTACGTTTCGGGCCCTTGATGCTGTCCAGCGCGCTGGTGATGCTCACCTCTTCACCGGGCCGCAGGTAGCGGTGGTAGATCTGCTCACAGTTGGTACCGACCACCGAGGTGTACCCGGCGGAGTCGAGCAGCGCGTTGGTTGCCTCCATCGGATCATCGGACGGGCGGCGACCACCCAGCCCCAGCATGGTCCAGACCTGGGCCATGGCGGGCGGGGCCACGATCCCGTCGAAACCGGCGGCCTTCGCGGCCGCCTCGTCGACATAGACGGGGTTGCTGTCGCCCAGCGCCTCCACCCAGTTGTTGATCATCGGCTGGTTCACCGGGTCGCGGCCGGGCCGCGGCGCGCTGGCCCCGGCCGCCTTGATCCGCTCCGCGGCGGCGATGATCGCTTCCGGGGTACTTGTGTCCGGCACGCTGCTCCTTAGGGTCGGGTGGTTCGAGAGGGTGCCTCCGCCGGCCGGCCGCGGCCGGGCTCATCGAATCAGCGGGGTACGCGCGGCAGTTTCAGGCCGGCGGAGGCGACGAGTTCGCGCATCACCTCGTTGACGCCGCCGCCGAAGGTCACCACCAGGTTCTGCTTCGTCCGCCGGTCGAGCCAGTTCATCAGCTCGGCGGTCGCGGGGTCGGCCGGGTCGCCGAACCGGCCGATGAGCTCCTCGGCCAGCCGACCCGCCTCCTGCAGCGATTCGGTCGAGAAGATCTTGGTCGCCGACGCGTCCGCGATGACCTGCGACGGATCGATGTTCGGATCGTCGGCGGTGGCCGCGACCTGCCAGTTCAGCAGCTCGTTGAGCCGGGTCATGGCGTGGATGCGCCCGAGCGACGCGCGCGCGTCGGGATCGTCGAGTACGCCGCGCGGCCGCGCCCAATCGCGGACCCGGTCGTAGAGCTGCTCGATCTTGCCCGACGGTCCCAGACTCACCCGCTCGTGATTGAGCTGGGTGGTGATCAGGCGCCAGCCCTTGTTCTCCTCGCCGACCAGCATGTTCGCCGGAACCTTGACGCCGTCGAAGTAGGTGGCGTTGGTGTGATGGGCACCATCGGCGGTGATGATCGGGGTCCAGGAATAGCCCGGATCCTTAGTATCCGCGATCAGGATGGTGATCGCTCGGTGCCGGTCGGCCACCGGGCCGGTGCGGCAGGCCA
The DNA here is from genome assembly GCF_001613445.1 of Nocardia grenadensis NBRC 108939. Taxonomy (GTDB): domain Bacteria; phylum Actinomycetota; class Actinomycetes; order Mycobacteriales; family Mycobacteriaceae; genus Nocardia; species Nocardia grenadensis. The sequence goes on along the minus strand of NZ_BDCJ01000006.1, from coordinate 12,836 downwards.
GCCAGATGTAGTCGGCCTCGTGCGCGCCGGTGGTGAAGATCTTCTGACCGTTGACGATCCAGTCGCCCGCCTCGTCGCGGGAGGCGCTGGTGCGCAATGCCGCGAGATCGGTACCGGCCTCCGGTTCGGAGTATCCGATGGCGAAATGGATATCCCCGGCGAGGATGCCGGGCAGGAACTTCTCCTTCTGCTCCCGCGTGCCGAACTGCTGCAGCGTCGGACCGACGGTCAGCAGAGTGACCAGCGGCAGCGGGACATCGGCCCGGGATGCCTCGTTGAAGAAGATCTGCTGTTCGACCGGGCCGAAACCCTGGCCGCCGTACTCCTTGGGCCAGCCGACACCCAGCCAGCCGTCGCGGCCCATCCGGCGCACCACCTCGCGGTAGGCGTCGCCGTGCCGGTTGACCGCCATGGCTGCGGACTCCTCCGGCGTGACGAGGTCGGCGAAGTAGGCGCGCAGGTCGTCACGTAGTTTGCGCTGTTCGCTGGTCAGATCTACGAACACCCTGCCCCCAATCGTTCGAGCCGCAGCGCGGCGCCGCCCAGCCAGCGGGCGAGGTCCTTGGACTGTGAGTAGTAGCGATGCATCGAGTGGGTGACATCCACTCCGATCCCGCCGTGCAGGTGGTGACATTTCTGCATGGCACGCGGAAGTTCCGCGGCCACAGTGTAGGCGAGCACATTCAGATCGTCGTCGATCCGCTGCTGCCGCTCCGGGCTCGAATCATCCTGTCCGAGAGCCCAGTTCGCCGAGACCGCGGCCACATGCAGCGTGCGGGACACCACATAGAGGTCGGCGATCTGCTGGGCCACTGCCTGGAATTCGGCGAGTGGCCGGTTGAACTGCTGCCGGGTGCCCACATGGGCGGCGGTCGATTTCACCGCGCCCGCGAGCAAACCGTCGGCCGCCGCGCCGATGGCAGCGAGCGCGAACCGGTGCAGCCGCGGGCCCGTGTCCGGCAGCAACCGGTCGGCGGACACCTCGACTCCGTCCAGTCTCACCGAGAATTCGGCGAGTTCGCCGGATACGGCCGAGGGGGTCAGCAACAGACCCGGAGCGTCCGAATCGACCACCGCGACCCCGGAATCCGTGGTCACCAGCAGCCAGCGCGCCTGGTCGGCGCACGGCACGGCCACCTTGTACCCGGTGATCCGCACCTTGTCGCCGGTCACTTCGGCCTTGGTGGTGGGCTCGATGGTCAGGGGCGCGCCGGGTTCACTGATGGCGGCGGTCAGCACCGCGCCCTCGGCGACCGCAGGGAACACCTCAGCGGCCACCGCCTCGGGCGCCGCCTCCAGCAGCGGCAGCACGCCGAACCCCAGGGTGGGCAGCGCCGGTGCAGCCACGGCATCGGTGGCCAGTTCGGTCAACAGCACCGATACGGCGTCGATACCCATGTCATCGCCACCGAACCGTTCCGGTAGCGCTACCGACAGCAGGCCGGTAGCCGCTATCTTGGGCCAGAGTCCGGCGTCGCGCGCCGCCTCCCGCTCCAGTAGTCCGACGACGACCTCGGCCACCGCCTCTTGAGCCTCGTCTCGGGTGAAGTCCACGTTCTGCTCTCCAGTCGTTGCACTGTGTTAGCCGGCCGCGTCGCGGGGTAGTCCGAGAATCCGCTCGGCTGCCACGGTCAACAGGATCTGCTCGGTGCCCCCCGCGATCGACAGGCAGCGGGTGAGCAGGAATTCCGACGTGTCCTCGGTGACCCGCGCCCCGGCCGGGCCGGCCACCTCGACGGCGAACTCGGCGACCGCCTGCCGGTGCCGCACGCCCACGAGTTTGCGCACACTGCTCTGCGCGCCGGGGTCGGCCCCGGCCAGGATCCGGACCGCCGCGCGCTGTTCCAGCAACAGCCCGGCGATGGCGTCGGCGACGAAACCGCCCAGCCGGTCGTTCAGCAGCTCCGATCCGCGTCCGGTCGCCGGAAGTTTGGCGATCAGCTCCTCGAGTGCCGGTCCGATCCCGTTACCGCTCATGGCGACCCGTTCGGCCGACAGCGTGGAACGGGCGATCTTCCAGCCGTTGCCCAGCGCGCCGACCACGCAGTCGTCGGGAACGAAGACCCCGTCCAGGAAGACCTCGCTGAACCGGGCCTCACCGGTGATCTGCACCAGCGGCCTGATATCGATCCCGGCACTGCGCATATCGACCAGGAAATAGCTGATGCCCTTGTGCTTGGGCGCGCTCACGTCGGTGCGCGCCAGGCAGATGGCCCAATTCGCTTCCTTGGCCAGCGAGGTCCACACCTTCTGGCCGCCCAGCACCCAGCCGCCCTCGGTGCGTTCGGCGGTGGTGCGCAGGGCGGCCAGATCCGAACCGGCCCCCGGTTCGCTGAACAGCTGGCACCACACCACTTCACCGTGCAGGGTCGGCCAGGCGAACCGTTCGATCTGCTCGGGGGTGCCATGCTGCAGCAGGGTCGGGATCGCCCAGCCGCCGATGGTGAGGTCGGGAACGGTCAGCCCGGCCCGGCGCAGCTCCTCCGAGATCACCAACCCGGTCATCGGGTCGGCACCGCGACCGTAGGGCTGCGGCCAGTGCGGCATGATCAGCCCCGCGTCGGCCAGTGCTCCGCGCTGCTGCGGGGCCGGCAGCGCGGCGATCCGCGCGACCTCGGCGGCGAGTTCGTCGGTGGCCACCTCGGTTTCGGTCTCACCGCCGGCCAGCGCCGCATCGGCGAAGACCCGGTCGGCACCGGTGGTACGGCGTTTACCGCCCCGGGTCAGCTCGGTGACGCGGGCCCGCCAGTGCGACGCGCCGCCCAGCAGCTGGCGCAGCGCGGTCGCCCGACGCAGGTACAGGTGGGCGTCGTGTTCCCAGGTGAAGCCGATCCCGCCGAGTACCTGGATGCAGTCCTTCGCGGTCTCCACGGCGGCATCCAGGCTGATGGCGGCGGCGATCGCGGCCGCGATCGGTAGTTCGGCGCCGCCGGAATCCACCGCGGCGGCCGCGTCGGCGGCCACCGACCGGATGAGTTCGGTGCGGCACAGCATCCACGCGCAGATATGTTTGATCGCCTGGAACGACCCGATCTGCCGCCCGAACTGCTCGCGAACCTTCGCGTAGTCGACCGCTGTCGTCAGGCACCAGCCGGTCACGCCGGCGAGCTCGGCCACGACCAGCGCGACCAGCAGGTCTTCCACCGCGTAGCCGGGGGTGAACACCGCGTCCGGTTCGACCCGGACCTCGGTGCAGCGGACCCGGGCCAGCGGCGTGGTCAGGTCGAGCGGTTCCAGGGCCTCGAGCTGCAGTCCGGGCGTATCCGGGCCGAGCAGGCACCAGCGCCGGCCGTCCGCGGTGTCCACCGGCAGCAGCACCGCGGTCCCGGGCGCGGCGCCGAGCACCGATTCCCAGCTACCGCTGAGCGTTCCGGCAGCGTCGAAGACCGGTACCGTCCGGCCGGCTTCGGGCGCGGTCTCGTCCCCGGCGACCGTGTCCAGCGCGATCCCGCAGGGCTGCTCCTCCGGCAGCCGCCCGGCGGTCACCAGCCCGGCGACCGCGGTGGTCAGCAGCGGGCCGCCGACCATGTCGTGTGCTGCCTGTTCGATGAATACGGCCAGATCGGAGACCGATCCGCCCGCGCCGCCCGCCTCCTCGGCCACCGCCACCCGGAAGATTCCGAGATCGGTCAGCGTTGCCCAATATGTACGCCAGAAGTCGGTCGCGTCGGCCCGCATTGTTGCAATCGGTTGGGCCGCCGCTGCCCACCCGCTCATCGACTGCTGAACGGCTTTATGCTCGTCAGTGGTGGCGATGGTCACAGTCCATACCGCCTTTCCGGCGTGACTCCCACACCTAGAACATGTTCTAATATCCACGGTGGGCGGAAGTCAAGAGAAGCGCCCACCGCATTGCCGCACGCGCTGACGTCCGCGACACGTCACGGAAAGGAAGTCCCCTCCATGGCCAGCCCCTCCCGTTCCCAGCCCGGCGATCCGGGTGCGGCGACAGCCGCCCCCGTCACCACGCTGCGGGAGGACGAACTGAGCTCGGCCGCGCAGCGGGAACGCCGCAAGCGGATCCTGGACGCCACCCTCGCGCTCGCCTCCAAGGGCGGCTACGACGCGGTGCAGATGCGCGCGGTCGCCGAACGCGCCGATGTCGCGGTCGGCACCCTGTACCGGTATTTCCCCTCCAAGGTGCACCTGCTGGTTTCGGCACTGGCCCGGGAGTTCGAGCAGTTCGAGGGCAAGCGCAAACCGCTGGCGGGTCAGTCGCCACAGGAGCGGATGCATGTACTGCTCTCCCAGATCACCCGGATGATGCAGCGCGACCCACTACTCACCGAGGCCATGACCCGCGCGTTCATGTTCGCCGACGCCTCGGCCGCCGCCGAGGTGGACCGGGTCGGCAAGGTCATGGACCGGGTCTTCGCCCGGGCCATGAACGACGGCGAACCCACCGATCGCCAGCTCGCCATCGCCCGGGTCATCAGCGATGTGTGGCTGTCGAACCTGGTCGCCTGGCTCACCCGCCGCGCCTCCGCGACCGATGTCTCCGAACGGCTCGAACTGACCGTGGATCTCCTACTCGGTCAACGCTCCTGAGGCCTGCGCCACCGCGCCCGCCGACCGGGCGGCCGACTGCTCGTCGACCCGGTGGGACGCGGGGGTGATCAGGCGTTCGCTGCGGTGTCGCGCGAGCCGGAAAAACCTCGCAATCCACCACCGGCGCCGGTGAGCTCGGCCCTCGGATTCCGCGCCGGCCGCCACCGGGCGCGCCTCCGCTCGCACGTCGAGCCGGGGGCACCCGCCCACACTTCCCGCCGAATCGGATCAGCGGACGTGACACAGTATTGTCATGCGCGCCCCCTCTTAACGAAAACTCCGATCAATAGGTTGGATGTGTGAGCGCACAGGATCTGCCACTGGAACTCCGCCGAGCGCTGTCGACGGTCGCACGCGTCCCTCGACTGCTCGTCGCATCGGACTACGACGGGACACTCGCTCCCATTGTCTCCGATCCGGCCAAGGCGTACCCGCACGGGGAATCCGTGCGGGCATTACGCGCGCTGGCCGGGCTGTCCGGCACCACGGCCGCGGTCATATCCGGCAGAGCGCTGCGTGACCTCGCCGCCCTCTCCCGGCTACCGGTCGAAGTGCAACTGATCGGCAGCCACGGCTCGGAATTCGACGTGGGTTTCGTACACGCCATCGACAGTGACGCCAGGCAGTTGCTACGGGAAGTGGTGACCGCCCTCAACAAGATCGCCGCTGACCATCCGGGCGTCACGGTGGAGACCAAACCCGCCAGCGTCGCGCTACATGTGCGCAACGCCACCCCCGAGATCGGCCGCCGCGCCCTCGGCCAGGCCCGCCAGGGTCCGGCCTGCTGGGTCGGTGTGCAGGTCACCGAGGGTAAGGCCGTGATCGAACTGGCTGTGGTGCCGACCGACAAGGGTTCGGCCCTCAGCACGGTCCGCCACCAGGAAAGCGCCTCGGCGGCGGTGTTCTTCGGCGACGACGTCACCGATGAGAAAGCGTTCCGCGCGCTGAGCGGACCCGATATCGGTATCAAGGTCGGCGAGGGCGAATCGCTGGCCAAATACCGGGTCGACAGCACCGAAGCGGTCTCGCACGCGCTGGCATTCCTGCTCGAGGAACGCCGCACCTGGCTGGCCGGCGCCAGCGCGCCCCGGATCGAACGGCTGACCATGATGGCCAGTCCGCGTTCGGTCGCCCTGGTCACCCCCGACGCCACCGTCACCTGGTTCTGCCACCCGGAACCGGATTCGGCCGCCGTCTTCGCCCATCTGCTGGGCGGTATGGACGCCGGGCACTTCTCCATCACCCCGCAGCGACCGGGCCTGCCGCTGTCCCAGCGGTACGTCGACGGCACCATGACCGTCGAGACCCGCTGGGCGAAACTGCAGGTCACCGACTATCTTCCGCATGACGTGGACCCCGACCGCACCGATCTCACCCGGGTGATCACCGGTACTGCTCCCGCTGAGATCAGCTTCGCCCCGCGTCCGGAGTTCGGCCAGGTTCCGGTGTCCATCCAGGTGGAAACCGACGGCCTGCGGGTCTGGGGCACCAACGATCCGGTCGTACTGCGCGCCCCCGGGGTGCAGTGGCAGATCCACAGCGACGGCGCACACGATACGGCCACCGCGATCGTGGACCCGTCCGACAGTCCCATCGTCCTGGAACTGCGTTGCGGCACACACGATCTCACCCCCGCCGCCACCGGGGAGGGCGAACGGCGGCGGATCGCCGAACTGTACTGGAAGGAATGGGCGGCGACCCTGGACCTGCCCGCCCTCAAACCCGATCTGATGAAACGGTCCGCGCTCACCCTGCGCGGGCTGGTGCACGCCCCGTCCGGATCGATCCTGGCCGCGGCCACCACCTCGCTGCCGGAGGATATCGGCGGCGTTCGCAACTGGGACTACCGCTACTGCTGGCTGCGCGATGCCGCGCTGACCGCGAGCGCGCTGGTCTCGCTGGGTTCCCTGGGCGAGGCCGAACAGTATCTGGAATGGGTGCACCGGGTGCTGGAGACCCTGCCCGGCCCCGAACGCCTGCACCCGCTGTACACCATCTACGGCGAAACCCTGCCGCCGGAGGCCGTGATCGATCAGCTGCCCGGCTACGCCGGATCCCGGCCGGTGCGGGTCGGCAACGCGGCCAATATGCAGGTCCAGCTGGACGTCTTCGGCCCGATCGTGGACCTCATCACCAGCCTGGCCCACGCCCGGGAGAAGCAGGGCACCACCGATCCGCGCAAGGTACTGCCCGACGCCGACTGGGAACTCGTGCACGCCATGGTCTCGGCGGTGCAGCGCCGCTGGACCGAACCCGACCACGGCATCTGGGAGATCCGCGGCAACCCCCGCCACCACGTCTACTCGAAGGTGATGGGCTGGCTCACGATCGACCGGGCGCTGACCCTGGCGGAGAAGTTCGACCGGACCGTCGACAGCGACTGGGCGCCGCTGCGCGAAACCATCGCCGCGGAGGTCAAGGCCAAGGGCTGGAACGACGAAGTGCAGTCCTACACCGCCGCCTACGACGGCACCGATCTCGACGCGGCGACCCTGCACATCGGACTCAGCGGCCTGATCGATCCCACCGACCCGCGGTTCGCCGCGACGGTGGTGGCCACCGAGGCCGAACTGCGTAGTGGATCCACGGTGTACCGCTACCACCACGACGACGGTCTGCCCGGCGGCGAGGGCGGGTTCCACCTGTGCGCCGCCTGGCTGGTGGAGGCCTACCTGCTGATCGGCAAACGGTCCGACGCCGAAGCGCTGTTCGCGCAGCTGGTGGATGTGGCCGGACCCACCGGGCTGCTCAGCGAGGAATACGACCCGGTCGCCGAACGGTCCCTGGGCAACCATCCCCAGGCATACAGCCACCTGGGCCTGCTGCGTTGCGCGCAGTTGCTCGGGAAATAGAGTCGGCCGCTCGGTGAGCGAGGACGGCGGGCCGCGGAGCGCCCGCCGTCCCAACGCTTTCCGGCGGGTGGATCGGCGCCCGCGGCCCGGAATGACCGCGCGCCGGGAACTGTTGGAACTGGGCGGTCGGTTCAGAGCTCCTCACCAGGGCTGCTAAAGTAAAACGGAAACGATTTCCATTAACCCTGGTAGGTACTTGCCGTGTCACCTCACTATGCCCGTAGCGCTCTGATCATCGCCGTGGGGGTGGCGACGACCGCGGCGCTCACCGCCTGCGGCGGGGCCGGCTCCGATTCCGGTAAACCGTCGGTAATCGCCTCGACCAATGTCTGGGCCGATATCGCGAGCACCGTCGCGGGACCCGATGCCGACGTCTCCGCCATCATTTCCGACCCCACCGCCGATCCGCATTCGCACGAAACCTCGGCATCGGAATCCGCGCAACTCAGCGATGCCGATCTGGTCGTGTACAACGGCGGCCACTACGACGAGTTCATTGCGAAGGCGATCGAGGGCCGCGACAAGCGCACCGTCGAGGCGGTCGCAGCCCGGGACGAGGCGATCCGGGACGATTCGAACGAGCACGTCTGGTACGACATGGAAACCGTCGCGCTGGTCGCCGGACAGATCGGCGAACAACTCGCCGAGATCGATCCCGCGCACGCCCAGGACTACACCGACCGGGCGGCGCAGCTCGCCGACCGGCTGGAACAGGTCGGCGCGAGTACCGACGCGATCGCCGCCGATCACCCCGGCACCCCGGTCCTGCAAACCGAACCGCTGGCGTACTACCTGCTCCAGGATGCCGGTACCGTCGACCGGACGCCCCGGGACTACCAGGAGGCGATCGAGCAGGAAACCGATCCGTCGCCCGCGGCGGTCGCCGCCACCCGTGACCTGATCACCGGCAAGCAGGTCGCGGTCCTGGTCTACAACGTGCAGACCGAGGACAAGGTGGGCCGGGAGCTGCGCGATGCCGCCGTCACCGCCGGCATACCGGTGGTGGAGGTGACCGAAACCCTGCCGTCCGGAACGGATTTCGTAACGTGGCAGACGCAGAACGCCCAGGCGCTCGCCGACGCCATCGGCTGACGGCACCCGAGGAACGGATGGATCGATATGAGCAGCGATATCGCCTCGACAGCGCACCGTGCCACGACGGCCGGTGACGGCAGTGTCGCGGCCGAGCGCTTCGACGACTCCGCTCGGCCCGCGCCAGAGCCCGCCGTACGGCTCGAAGGGGCCACACTGGCATTCGGCGACCGCGTCCTGTGGCGGGAACTGGACCTCAGCATCGCCCGGGGCGAGTTCATCGCCGTGCTCGGACCCAACGGCTCCGGAAAGACGTCGCTGCTCCGGGTGCTGCTCGGCCAACTGGCCCTGAGCTCGGGCAGCGCCCGGATCGCCGGTGCCGCGCCGCGCGCCGGCCACCCGGATATCGGTTACATACCGCAGCAGCGAACCATCGACGCGGGCGTGCAGTTACGCGGTGTCGACCTGGTCGGTCTCGGCGTGGACGGCCACCGCTGGGGGCTGGGTCTGCGGGCACGCGCCGAGCGCCGGCGCAAGGTCGCCGCCGCGATCGCCGATGTCGGTGCGGAGAGGTTCGCCGAGGCCCCGCTGGAGAGCATGTCCGGCGGCGAACAGCAGCGGTTGCGGGTGGCGCAGGCACTGGTCGGCGATCCCTCGGTGCTGCTCTGCGACGAACCACTGCTGAGCCTCGACCTGGCCAGCCAACAGCTGGTCTCCGGGCTGATCGACGCCCGCCGCCGCCACCACGGCACATCGGTGCTTTTCGTCACCCACGAGATCAACCCGATCCTGCCGCTGGTGGACCGCGTCCTCTACCTGGTCGGCGGGAAGTTCCGGATCGGCACCCCGGACGAGGTCATGACCTCCGCGGTCCTCTCCGAGCTCTACCAGACCGAGGTCGATGTGCTGCGCGTCCGGGGCAGGCTGGTCGTGGTCGGCACCGGCGACACCATGGACGCCCTCGGCACGGCCGGCGCGCACTGTCACGGGGAGCCGGGGACCCCGCACGCCGGTGACCCCCTGGCCGAACTCACCCAGCGAGCGGGACAGGCGAACGGATAGATGGACAAGCTCTCCGAGATGCTGGGCGAGATCTTCGATATCCAGACCACCGCGCACCTGCTCGGCTACGACTTCGTACAGCAGGCCGTGGTCGCGGCGGCCCTGCTCGGGCTGCTCGCCGGGGTGATCGGCCCGCTGATCATCAGCCGGCAGATGTCGTTCGCGGTACACGGCACCAGCGAGCTCTCGCTGACCGGTGCGGCCGCCGCGCTGCTGGTGGGCGCGGGCGTCGGGCTCGGGGCGATCGCCGGGTCGGTGGTGGCGGCCGTGCTGTTCGGGGTGCTCGGCACCCGGGCCAGAGAGCGCGATTCGGTGATCGCGGTGGTGCTGTCATTCGGCCTCGGCCTGTCGGTGCTTTTCCTGTGGCTCGGTCCCGAACGCGCGGGATCGAAATTCTCGCTGCTGACCGGACAGGTGGTGAGCGTAGGTTTCGGTGGCCTGACGCTGCTGGCCACCTGCACCGCCGCGGTGCTCGCCGTACTGGCCGTGGTGTACCGGCCGCTGCTGTTCGCCAGCACCGATCCCGAGGTCGCGGTGGCCCGGGGTGTGCCGGTGCGGGCGCTGTCCATCCTGTTCGCGGTGATGCTCGGGATCACGGCGGCTTTCGGTGTCCAGATCGTCGGTGCCCTGCTGGTGCTCGCACTGCTCATCACCCCGGCGGCCGCAGCGGCACAGCTCACCGCCGACCCGGTGCGGGCCACCGTACTGGCGGTCGTCTTCGCCGAGATCTCCGCGGTGGGCGGCATCCTGCTGTCGCTGGCGCCGGGGGCGCCGGTCTCCACCTTCGTCACCACGATCTCGTTCGTGATCTACCTGGTCTGCCGGGTGATCGGGGTGCGGCAACGACAGGTCGCCCGGGTCCGCTGAGTAGCTGCGGGCAGGTGCCTTCAGTCCGGGTGGCAAAGTTTCGTATGCTCGTCCTTCAACGCCCCGGACGAAGGTGACCACATGATCGACTTCACGATTCCCGCCGAGCTCGCCACCGAACGTGACCGGGTCCGCGCATTCGTCGCAGACAAGATCGTGCCCTACGAGCGCGACCCACGGCTCACCTCGCACGGCCCCACCGACGAACTCCGCCAGGAACTCGTGGAACTCGCCCGCGCCGAGAACCTGCTGACCATCCAGGCCTCCACCGCGCTCGGCGGCCGCGGCCTCACCCACGTGGAACAGGCCGTACTCTACGAAGCCGCCGGCTGGTCGACCCTGGGCCCGGTCGCCATGAACTGCGCCGCTCCCGACGAGGGCAATATGTTCCTGCTCTCCAAGATCGCGAACCCGGAACAGACCGAGCGCTACCTCCGGCCGGTCATCGACGGCCACCAGCGCTCGGTGTTCGCCATGACCGAACCCGACGGCGCCGGCTCCGACCCCGGCCAGCTCGCCACCACCGCCACCTTCGACGGCGAGAATTTCGTCATCGAGGGCCGGAAATGGCTGATCACCGGCGCCAACGGCGCGAAAACCTGGATCATCATGGCGCTGCTCGGCGACAACCCCCACCTACCCGCCGGCCCCACCCTCTTCCTCACCGACGGCGACCGGCCGGGCATCGTCATCGAACGCACCATGAACACCATGGACCGCAACTATGTGGCCGGGCACTGTGTGGTCCGCTTCGACAACCTCACCCTCCCGAAATCAGCACTGCTCGGCGAGGCGGGCCAAGCCCTGCGCTACGCCCAGCTGCGCCTGGCCCCCGCCCGCCTCACCCACTGCATGCGCTGGCTCGGCGCCGCCGAACGCGCCCAGAGCATCGCCATCGACCACGCCAAAACCCGTACCGCCTTCGGCAAGACCCTCGGCGAACACCAGGGCGTCTCGTTCATGATCGCCGACAACGAGATCGCGCTGCATCAGTGCCGGCTGACCATCTGGCACACCTGCTGGCTCATGGACCAGGGCGAGAAGGCCCGCCACGAGAGCTCGATGGCCAAATCATTCGTCTCCGAGGAACTGTTCAAGGTCGCCGACCGCTGCGTCCAGATCCTGGGCGGTATCGGCGTCAGCGACGAGACGGTGGTCGAGATGATCTTCCGCGATATGCGCCCCTTCCGCCTCTACGACGGGCCCACCGAGGTCCACAAATACGCCATCGGCCGCAAAGTTCTGCGGTAACTGCTGTGTTTATTGGCGGCGCCTTCGGCGCCGCGGGGTCGAGGCCCCCGAAGGTCCCGCCGTTCAGGCCTCGAGACTCGAGCCTTCGGCTCATGCGCTTTCGAGGCCTGAACGGCGGGACGGGCCTCGCCCCTTTCAGGGCCTGGTAAGACTCGGCACCGAGCAGGCGCTGCTATTCGTGGAAGTGATCAGATGCCAGGTCGGCCGGGCGGTCGAGTCGGCATCCGACACGGACATCGGATGCCGACGTAACCCACGTGCGTCGAGTGTTGCGAGACACCTCGAAGGGTTGCGGCCCGTCTCGCCCCTTGGCCGAAGGTGCTCAACGGTCGCTCTCTATGGACGGCCCACCGCACATCGCATGAGCCGAAGACTCGAGTCCCGAGGCCAAAACGGCGAGACCAAGGGGGCCTCGACCCCGCGCGCGCCAGCGCGCCGAAAACACAGCACCTTCACGAGCAGGCCCACATCCCCCACCTTCGCGAGCAGGCCCACGTCCCCCGCCTTCGCGAATCAGCCCACAGCCTCAGCCGGCGCGCCAAAACACAGCACCTCAACCAAACAAACCCACGTCCCCCGCCTTCGCGAATCAATCCACATCTTCAACCGGCGCGCCGAAACACAGCCACTCCGCCGGCAAACCCACATCCCCCGCCTCCCCGAACCGGCCTACATCCCCAACCCCCGCGCGCGCCCCGGCGCCATAAACCCGGCTACCATCCGAGCCATGAGTTCGGAATTGCTCGTCGATGTCTCAGCGGGCATCGCCGTCCTCACGTTGAATCGGCCGGCGAAACAGAACGCGTTCAACCCTGCTATGACCGAGGCCCTGGGGGCCGCGTTGAAACGGTGTGACAGCGAGGACGCCATCCGAGTCGTGGTGATCACCGGTACCCCGCCCGCTTTCTGTGCGGGCGCCGACCTGTCGGACCGGGTGGGCGAGGTGAGCGCGAGTATCGATCCGCCGCCGTTCCGGGTGCGTAAACCGGTGATCGCGGCGGTCAACGGGCACGCGGTGGGTGCCGGGCTGGCGCTGGCGCTGCAGTGCGATCTGCGCTACATGGCCGACGACGCGGTCTACGCGCTGAGCCAGGTCCGGCGCGGGGTCCTCGCGGACGGCTACGCGCACTGGACGCTGCCACGGCTGGCCGGGCTGGCCAATGCCGCCGATATCCTGCTCACCGGCCGTACCTTCGACGGGGCGGAGGCCCGGGCCATGGGTTT
>NZ_BDCJ01000005.1 GCF_001613445.1 Nocardia grenadensis NBRC 108939 | reverse complement strand
TGGCGCACGATATCGCGGGCGGTTCGGCCCCGTTGAGCGCCGCGCTGTCCAAGCGGCTGCTGTGGGAGGGTGTCGGACTCGAACCCGATGTGGTGGCGCGGCTCGAAGCCGAGCTGAACGAGCACATCGCCGACGGCCGGGATGCCGGGGAGGCGATGGCGGCCTTCCGGGAGCGCCGCCAGCCCTCGTGGTCCGGCTCGATCAATGACGAATGGCCGAGCTGGGCGCGCACGAAATGGTCCGGGCAGCAGAGCCTGGACTGACGTCGCTCAGCCCCCGCCGAGCAGCACCACCAGGAACAGCACCGCCATCACGACCATGAGTATGGTGCCGATGACGCCCAGGATGAATCCGACGACGACCTGCGTGTGGCCACCGTATGCGCCGCCGGACTCCTCGATCTGATCGAGTGCGCGCTTACCCATCGCCCAGGCCACCGGCCCGGTCAGCCCGCAACACAGCACGCTGAGCGCACCGAGGAACAGCACCGCTGTCGCGTGCGGGTGCTCTACCGGCTTACCGATGGGCGCGTTGGGTATCACCACATGACGAATTCTACGGTGCGGTGCCGGATTTGCGGTCCGGGCACGGCGGATTCACTCCCGAACCGGCCGCTGACCGCACCCCGACACGCTCGATCGCCGCGCCGCGGCCGCGGTTCGCCGGGCCGTGGGCCGGGCGGGCGGGACGCCGTGCTCGATCGGTCAGGCGCGGCGCTGCCGGGCGGTTTCGGCCAGCACAACGCCCGCGGCGACGGAGGCGTTGAGCGATTCCACCGGGCCCGCCATCGGGATGCTCAGGACCGCATCACAGGTCTCCCGGACCAGCCGCGACAGTCCCTTACCTTCCGATCCGACGACGATCACCGTGGGGGCGGTGGCGTCGAAATCGTCGAGGGACAGATCGCCGCCGGCGTCCAGGCCCACGATCTGGACACCGGTAGCGGCCCAATCCTTCAGCGTGCGGGTGAGATTGGTGGCACGGGCGACCGGGAGCCTGGCAGCGGCGCCGGCGCTGGTCCGCCACGCGACCGCGGTGACGCTGGCACTGCGCCGCTGCGGGATCACCACCCCATGCCCGCCGAAAGCCGCGACCGAGCGAACGACGGCGCCGAGGTTGCGCGGATCGGAGATATTGTCCAGCGCCACCAGCAGTGCCGGCTCGGCGGATTCCTTGGCCCGGTTCAGCAGATCGTCCGGGTGGGCGTACCGATAGGGCGGCACCTGCAGCGCCACGCCCTGGTGCAGGCCGTTGGAGCTCATCCGGTCGAGATCAGTACGCGGCACCTCGAGTATGGAGATCCCGGTATCGGCCGCGAGGCGGACACTCTCGGTGAGCCGCTCGTCGTTCTCGGTACCCACCGCTACGTACAGCGCGCTGGCCGGAACCCCGGCCCGCAGACACTCCACCACAGGATTGCGGCCCAGCACCAGCTCGGGACCGTCCTCGCTCCGCCTACCGGCGGGGCGCCCGCGGCCGGGCGGATTGTTCTGCGCGGCCTTGGCCTTCGCCGCCGACCGCCGCGCCGCCGGATGCTTCGTGCGCTGTTCGGCCGGTGGTGTCGGCCCGCGGCCCTCCAGCCCGCGACGCCGCTTGCCCCCGGACCCCACCACGGCTCCCTTCTTGGTGCCGCCTTTACGGATCGCCCCGCGACGTTGTGAATTGCCGGCCATCAGCCCGCCTTTCCAGGGGTAGGTGCGCCCAGCGACCATTCGGCACCGTTGGGTGTATCGGTTACTTCGATTCCGGCCGCCTGCAGCCGATCGCGGACCGCGTCGGCGGTCGCCCAGTCCTTGGCGGCCCGGGCCTGCTGCCGCCGTTCGAGTTCGGCGCCCACCAGCACATCCAGGGCGGCGTCGGCGGCCGAATGGTCGGCGGCGGCGTGCCAGTGCGGGTCGAGGGGGTCCACGCCCAGGACATCGAGCATGGCCCGGATCTGACCGGCGTGTTCCCGGGCGGTGTCGAGCACGCCCGCGTCCAGCGCGCGGTTGCCTTCGTGCACGCCGTGATGGATCTCGGCGAGCGCCTTCGGCACCCCGAGATCGTCGTCGAGCGCGGCGGCGAATCCGTCGGTCCATTTGCCCATCGGAATATCCCCGCCGCGTTCGGCCACCCGCTGTATGAACGCTTCGACCCGCTGATAGGACTGGGCCGCATCGTGCAGCGCCTTATCCGAATATTCCAGCATCGACCGATAGTGCGCACTGCCCAGGTAGAAGCGTAATTCCACCGCGCGCACCGATTTCAGCACATTGGGAATGGCCAGCACGTTGCCGAGCGATTTCGACATCTTCTCGCCGCCCATGGTGACCCAGCCGTTGTGCAACCAGTACCGGGCGAAACCGTGCCCGGCCGCCTTGGACTGCGCGATTTCGTTCTCATGGTGCGGGAAGACCAGGTCCATTCCACCGCAATGGATATCGAATTCCGGCCCCAGATAGAACTCGGCCATGGCCGAGCATTCCAGATGCCAGCCTGGACGGCCCGGGCCCCAAGGTGACGGCCAGGTCGGCTCTGCCGGTTTGGCGGCTTTCCACAGCGTGAAATCACGGGGATCGCGTTTACCGAGGCCGGCGCTTTCGCCCTGGTGCACATCTTCGAGCCGGTGCCCGGACAGATGCCCGTAATCCGGGTAGCTCCGGACATCGAAATACACATTGCCTTCGGAGGCGTAGGCGTGCCCCCGGTCGATCAGCCGCTGCATCAAATCGACCATCTGGGTTATGTGGCCGGTCGCGCGCGGTTCGGCGGACGGCGGCAGCACACCGAGTTGCCGATAGGCCTGATCGAAGGCGCGTTCGTGCGTCGCCGCCCATTCCCACCAGGGTCGGCCGGCCGCGGCCGCCTTGGTGAGGATCTTGTCCTCGATATCGGTCACGTTGCGGATGAACGCCACATCCGAGCCGTTGGCCGCAAGCCACCGGCGCAGAATGTCGAAGGCGACCCCGCTACGCACATGACCGATATGGGGTAGCCCCTGTACGGTCGCCCCACACAGGTACACCGAGGCGTGGCCGGGTACCAGCGGCGTGAAATCACGCAGGGTCCGTTTCTCGGTGTCGAACAGGCGCAGCGTCACGGCAGTCGATCCTAGTTTCGTGTATGGATTGCACTCGAATTTGGTGCAGGGGGATATGGGCAGGGTAACGGTGCGGCCGGGTGTTCCGGCAGTCGGCTCGGCCGCGCGTGCGAACTTCGGTATTCCACAGGGGCACGGTCGGCGGTTGGCGCGGTGAGCGCTTCACCGGCTCGAACCGATCACCGGTCCGGGCCCGGCGCCGGGCCACAGGACTGTGCGGGCGACCTCGCGGGCCCTATGCCGGTCGCACCTCGCGACCGTCTCCGGGCTGTCCACTCGGCCGCTCCGGACAGTGCAGCAGCGCGGTGGCGACCGCGGCGATCCCCTCACCCCGGCCGGTGAGGCCCAGGCCGTCACTGGTCGTGCCGGAGACCGATACGGGCGCGTCCAGCAGATCACCCAGTACCTGCTGGGCCTCGGCACGACGCGGACCGATCCGCGGCCGGTTACCGATCACCTGGACGGCGGCGTTGACGACCTCGTATCCGGCGTTGTCGAGCAGCCGCCGGACTTCCTTCAGCATGGCGGCCCCGGACACCCCGGCCCATTCCGGCCGGCCGGTACCGAAGACCGACCCCACGTCTCCCAGGCCCGCCGCGGCCAACAGGGCGTCACAGAGGGCGTGCGCGGCGACGTCACCGTCGGAATGCCCGGCGCAACCGTCCTCGCCGGCGAACAGCAAACCGGCCATCCAGCAGGGACGACCCGGTTCGATCGGATGTACATCGGTGCCGATCCCCACTCGCATGTTCAGCACGGCGTCACCACCGGGTACGCAGCGCGCAGGGATTCGGCCAAACGCAGATCGAAGGGGGTGGTGATCTTGAATGCCAGCGGATCGCCGGCGACGGTACGCACCTCGACGCCCAGCCGCTCCACCAGGCCGGCGTCATCGGTCGCCGAGCCCGCGTCGGCGTACGCGGCGCGTAATGCCCGCGCGGCGAATCCCTGCGGGGTCTGGATGGCCCGTAACGCGCCACGGTCCGGTGTACCGGTGACATTCCCGCCGGAATCGACGGTTTTCACGGTGTCGACCACCGGCAGTGCGGGCACGACAGCGGCATGACCGGCACGCAGCTCGTCCACCACCCGGGCGATCAGCGCGGGCGGCGTGAGCGCGCGGGCCGCGTCGTGCACCAGGAAGAACGCTGCATCACCGGCAGCGGCGAGACCGGCGCGTACCGAATCGGTGCGCTCGGCGCCGCCGACCACGATCCGCACCGGCGCATCGGGGGGTAGGAGAGCTGCCGTCCGGTCGACGTGTTCGGCGGGCACCATCACAATGATCTCGTCGACGACCGCGGCAGCCACCAGCCCGTTCACAGCCAGTGTGAGCATGGGTGTGCCGCCGATCGGGACGAACGCTTTGGGTTCATCTGCACCCAAGCGCACGCCACGACCGGCGGCAGGAACCAGTGCTGTGACGGGACCGGCGTCACGGCCGGGACCGTCTGTTTTGTGCACGATCAGGAAGCCGCGGCGAGAACCTCGTCGAGAAGCGTCTCGGCCTTGCCGTCATCGGTGCCCTCGGCGAGCGCGAGCTCCCCGACGAGGATCTGCCGAGCCTTGGCCAGCATCCGCTTCTCGCCCGCGGACAGGCCACGATCCTGTTCCCGACGCCACAGGTCACGAACGACCTCGGCCACCTTGTTCACATCGCCGGAAGCGAGCTTCTCGAGGTTGGCCTTGTAACGGCGGGACCAATTGGTGGGCTCTTCCGTATGTGGCGCACGCAGCACCTGAAAAACCCGATCCAGACCTTCCTGGCCCACGACATCGCGGACGCCGACATATTCCGCGTTTTCCGCGGGAACCCGAACAGTGAGGTCACCCTGTGCGACCTTCAGGACCAGATACTCTTTCTGCTCACCCTTGATGGTGCGGGTCTCGATAGCTTCGATCAAAGCCGCCCCATGATGGGGATAAACGACGGTATCTCCGACCTTAAAAATCATGTGTCCCGTGCCCCTTTCGATGTTCACAGTTTAACACGCGACTCGATAACGGCGCGATCAACTGCGCAGGTCAGGGCCACAACGACCAGGTACTGGGGCTTGACAGGACGAGTTTGGTGTGCATCACGTTGTGCCCGAACGAGTGTCGGGCACGGGCCCTCCGAGGGCATATGAAAACGCACTCCGCGCGGTCACGCAAGTGGGTCGCGGAGGCCCGATCGTTACCGGTCAGCGCGACGTCCCGGGATCTACACGACACCCGGTCGGCGCACCGGCCCCCGACGCGCACCGGAGCGCTGCCGAGACTACGATCCGCGACCCGCCGGACACACCATGACGTGCGACAAATCACACAACACACGGCACGTAATCCCCCCTGACGCCGCCCGGTGCTCCCCGGTCCCGAACCCAACTACTACAGTGCCTAGTTGGAGTGCGCCCACTCGGACATGGAGGACAACCCGTGACTGCCCTGACTGCTGTGACTGCCGCTGGCCCGGTCCCGACCCGGCGGCGCCGCATGGTTGCGGCCGCCGCGCTCGCCGCCGGTGCGGCGCTCATCCTGTCCGGCTGCAGCGCCGGTCAGATCTCCCAGACCGCCGTACAGGTCGCCGCCATCAACGGCAACACGGCCAACGCCGGCGATATCGCCCTGCGCAATGTGCACATCGTGTTCCCCGGCAGCGCCACCACCACCCACACCGCCGGCGGCAAGGCCGCGCTCGCGCTGTCGATCGTGAACACCGGCGCGGTCGGCGCAGACGAACTCACCAGCGTCACCACCGACCTCGGGACCGTCCAGATCACCCCGGGTAAAGGCGGCAAACTCGAGATCGCCCCCTCCGAGACGATCGTGGTCTCCACCCCGCAGGCCGGCGTGGAAACCCACACCGGCGACGAAACGATCAAAACCGAAGGCGGCGAGACCACACCGGCCCGCATCGAGATCACCGGCCTCACCAAGGACATCATCCCGGGCCTCGCATACGACGTCACGTTCAACTTCAAGAACAACGGGAACGTCCTGGTCCAGGTGCCGGTCGACGCCGGCGTAGAAGCGCCCCGGCACGAATCGGAACTCTCCAAGAGCACCACGGGCTCGGCAGGCGGGCACTGAGCTTTCCCTGAGCCGATGCCGGCCTCCCGGTGCCGGAACTTACAGCTTCCGGCACCGACCGAATCGAGGAGGCTCGCTCCACAGGGCGGGCCCGATTAGCGAAGGTGGAGGTGTGGGCCTGCTCGCGAAAGTGGGGGACGTGGGCCTGCTCGTGAAGGTGCTGTGTTTTCGGCGCGCTGGCGCGCGCGGGGTCGAGGCCCCCTTGGTCTCGCCGTTTCGGCCTCGGGACTCGCGCTTCGCGCATGCGATGTGCGGTGGGCCGTCCATAGAGTGCGACCGTTGAGCACCTTCGGCCAAGGGGCGAGACGGCCGCAACCCTTCGAGGTGTCTCGTAAGACTCGACTCATGCGGGTTGCGTCGGCAGTCGATGATCGGAGATCGGATGCCGACTCGACCACTGGTCGGCCTGGCCCCCGATCGCCTTCGCGAACTGGCGCACCCTCTCGGCGCCGAGTCTTACGAGGCCCTGAATGGGTCGAGGCCCGTCCCGAGGGGGCCTCGACCCCGCGGCGCCGAAGGCGCCGCCAATAAACACTGTCGGCGGGGCTGCGTAGGGTGCGGCTGTGGCAGGGACCAAGAACAAAGCCGTCTATCGGTGTTCGGAGTGTGCGCACGAGGTCGCCAAATGGGTCGGTAAATGTCCCGGCTGCGGGTCCTGGGGGACCGTGGACGAGGCGATGCCGGTGGCGGCCGCGGCGGCGGGGCCGGCGCGGAAGGCGATGCTCCCGAGTACCGCCGCGGCGCCGATCTCCCGGATCGATTCGCAGACCACCACGGCGCGGCCCACGGGGGTTTCCGAGCTGGACCGGGTGCTCGGCGGCGGGATCGTCGCGGGGTCGGTGGTGTTGCTGTCCGGCGAGCCGGGGGTGGGTAAATCGACCTTGCTGCTCGAGGTGGCGCATCGCTGGGCGCGCCAGCGCGACGAGCGGGCTCTCTACGTCACCGCGGAGGAATCGGCGGGACAGGTGCGGTTGCGTGCCGACCGGACGGGTGCGGTGCACGACCGGGTGTATCTGGCCGCCGAATCCGATCTCTCGGTGGTGCTCGGGCATGTCGATCAGGTGAAACCCACACTGTTGGTGGTCGATTCGGTACAGACGATGCTGGCCGCCGATACCGACGGCGTGATCGGGGGTGTCACCCAGGTGCGCGCGGTGACCGCGGCGCTGACCTCACTGGCGAAGGCGAGCGGTATCGCCGTACTGCTGGTGGGGCATGTCACCAAGGACGGCGCGGTCGCCGGGCCGCGCACCCTGGAACATCTGGTCGATGTGGTGCTGCAATTCGAGGGCGACAAGAACACCACATTGCGGATGGTGCGCGGGATCAAGAACCGGTTCGGCAGCGCGGACGAGGTGGGCTGTTTCGAACTCCACGACGACGGAATCGCCTGTGTGACAGACCCTTCCGGCCTGTTCCTGCACCACCGCGCGGATTCGGTGCCGGGTACGGCGGTCACCGTCGCGATGGACGGGAAGCGGCCGCTGGTCGGCGAGGTACAGGGGCTCACGGTGGAAACGCAGGCACCGGCACCCCGCCGGGCCGTCAGCGGACTGGACTACAACCGGGTGGCCATGGTGCTGGCGGTGCTGCAGAGCCGGTGCGGTGTCTATGTCGGTAAACAGGATGTCTACGCGGCCACCGTGGGCGGTATGCGGCTCACCGAACCGGCCGCGGACCTCGCCGTCGCACTCGCCATCGCCAGCGCGGCTCGCGATACAGCGCTACCGCCCGGTTGGGTGATCCTCGGCGAGGTGGGGCTGGCCGGGGAGGTCCGGCGGATCACCTCGGTGACCCGCCGGCTCGCCGAGGCCGAACGACTCGGGTTCACCACCGCGGTGGTGCCGCCGGGTACCGACGGCAAGGCCACACCGATGACCCTGCACGAGGCGTCCGGCCTGCGCGGCGCGCTGCGGTTGGCCGGCCTGACCGAGAAATGACTCCCGCTCAGGCGATATTGAAAGGTTCGGGCGCGCTGCGCACCGAACCCATCTGCGCCACCACGTTGTAGGCACCCGCGGGTACCTGCACCCGCTCCCCCGCGCATTCCGGCTGCGAGGTCGCGCCGGTCCAGGTGACCGTGAACGCGGCCTGCTCACCGCGGTCGAGGGTGCGCACATCCGGGTCGCCGTCGGGGAAACAGTCCGTGCTCGCCCACAGTTGCCGCCCACCGTCGAGCGAGTGCACGGATACGCGCTGCAGCCCGGATCCCACGTCCCGGGTGCACGCCGCACCGGAGATATTGGTGATCACGATCCCGAACACCGGCTCTTCACCGACCTGGTAGGTGGGCTGCCCCACCGACACCTTGATGGCCAGTGACTGGTCGGCGCATTGACCGGCGGCCGCCGGGGTGGGTTCGCTGCTGCGCGTAGCCGATATCGTGCCGGACGCACGCGTGCCGGTCGCCGTGGTGGACGATGCGGCCGGCCCCGGGCCGGGCTCGGTGGTCTCGGAGGCCGATGCCACCGCGGCGGCATCGGGCGCGTCACCGCCCCGGGAGACGGTGACGGCCAGCCAGATCACCACCGCGAGCGCGACCACGAGCGCGCCGATGGCGAACACACGACGCCGCCAGTAGATCTCCGGCGGTAACGGTCCTGTCGGTTCCAACACGTGTCAACGGTAAGCGCAGCGGGCGGCAGCGGTCGTCAACGGCACACCCGAAGGTGCCGCCGGCAGCCGCCCACGGAGTCAGACGGTCTCGCCGATATTGCCGACCACGCGGTGTAGCTTCGCCCGGCCGTCGACCAGTTTGTAGGTGACGCAGGCGATCGCGCATTTACCGGCCTGCACCCGCTCGGACACGATCATCGACCGTTCCATCAGCAGGCTGCTGGTCTCCACCACGTGGCGGGCTTCGAGCTCGTCCACCGATTCGAGCCCCTCGCGGCGCCCGATCAGCATCGACGGCGTGACCTTCTCGACGATGCTGCGGATGAATCCGCCGGGCACCTCGCCGCCGTCCAGCGCGTCCAGCGTCGCTTTCACCGCACCGCAGCTGTCGTGGCCGAGTACCACGATCAGCGGTACATCGAGCACACCGACGCCGTATTCGATCGATCCCAGCACCGCGGCGTCGATGACGTGGCCCGCGGTGCGGACCACGAACATATCGCCGAGACCCTGGTCGAAGATCAGTTCCGCGGCGACTCGGGAGTCTCCGCAACCGAATAGCACGGCGGTCGGATGCTGGCCGGCGACGAGCTTGGCTCGATCGGCGGCTCCCTGACTAGGATGCAGCAGCGTGCCGTTCACGAAGCGCTCGTTTCCCTCGCGCAGCGACTTCCAGGCACTTACCGGGTTGGACTGAGGCATGGTGTCCATTCTGCACGATTTGATGTGCTCACTTGCTTCCGTCCCGTTACCGCGCGGCGTCGGGCCACGCCGAACCGGTGGAACTGCACGGTGAGGTGGATGGAGTGGGTCGGTGAGCAGCGCAGGTATCGGGAAGCCGGGTTCGGGCGGGCGCGGTGTCGTGTCGATCGAACCCGGCGCGATCGACTCCGACACCCTGATCGATTGGTACACGCGGACGGCCCGGGACCTACCCTGGCGGCGGCCCGGAGTGAGCGCTTGGCAGATCCTGATGAGCGAGATCATGCTGCAGCAGACGCCGGTGTCGCGGGTGGAACCGATCTGGCGGGAATGGGTGCGACGCTGGCCGGTGCCCTCGGCCATGGCGGCGGCGAGCGCGGGTGAGGTGCTGCGGGCCTGGGGGAAACTCGGCTATCCGCGCCGAGCCCTGCGCCTGCACGAATGCGCCCAGGTCCTCGCCGCCGAGCACGGTGACCAGGTGCCCGACGATGTCGAAGTGCTGCTCGGGCTGCCCGGCATCGGCGCCTACACGGCGCGGGCGGTCGCCTGTTTCGCCTATGGGCAACGAGTCCCGGTGGTGGACACGAATGTCCGCCGGGTGGTGGCCCGGGCCGTGCACGGCCGGGAGGCCGGTAATCCGGCCGCCCGCGATCTACGGGAAACCGAGGCGCTGCTGCCCGGCCGGATCGACCGGGCAGCGGTGTTCTCGGCGGCCCTGATGGAACTCGGCGCGACGGTGTGCGCCGCGCGGACCCCGGATTGCGGGCGCTGCCCGCTGCCGCGTTGCGCGTGGGTCGCCGCGGGCCGGCCGGCGGCCGAGTCGGTACGCCGGACGCAGAAGTACGAGGGTACCGACCGGCAGGCGCGGGGGCGGCTGCTCGACGTGCTGCGGGCCGCGCACGCGCCGGTGGAACGCGTCCGGCTGGATCTCGCCTGGACCCGCGATCCCGGCCAGCGCGACCGCGCATTGGATTCGCTGCTGGTGGACGGGTTGATCGAGCAGACCGACGATGGACGGTTCGCCCTGGCCGGAGAGGGCTGACGCCCGCCGCGGCCGGAGCGCTCAGGTCTCGGCGACAGTTCCGGGGACTCCGCGCAGGCGCGCGAGGAAACGCTCCACCTCGGCCCGGTAGTACGCCGGCTGGTCATCGTGCACCAGGTGACCCGCATCGGGAACCAGGACATGTTCGGCGGCGGGATGTAATTCGGCCATCCGGCGCATCTGCCCCGGCGGGGTGATCGTGTATTCGCCCTCTAGCAGCAGCGTAGGGACGGTGAGCCTGCCCCACTCCGCCCAGAACGACCGGGCACCCCACTCCTCCGAGATATCCCGGAAGGTGGCCACCTCGCCGTGCAACCGGTAACCGTCCGGGCCCCGCTGGAACGAATCCCGGAAGTAACGGCCGGCGACCGGGCCGAAATGCGCCACCAGGGCGGCCTCGTCCGCGAAGGGCTGCGGCCAGGCCTCGACCATCGCGGCCCAGTGGGCGGCGGTACGGCCGGTGAAATCGGCTGCCATATCCTCCACCACCAGCCCGCGCACCCGGTTCGGATGCGTGGCCGCGAACACCCAGCCGTGCAGACCACCCATGGAATGCCCGATCACGATCATCGGCTCGGCGATGCGCGCGGTGGCGGCGGCCAGATCGGCGACGAAAGCGTCGGTGGTGAGTTCGGGCGGTGCGGGGCGCCCGTGCCCGGCGGCGTCGAAGGTGAACACCCGGCCGTGGTCACGCAACCACCGGACCTGGTTCTGCCAGGTACGGGCGCTGCCCATCAACCCGTGCAGCAGCAGTATCGGGATCCCGGTCCCGCCTTCGTCGTGCAACACCGGGCCGAGTTTATTCACAACCCTCCACAGGGCGGGGTCGGCGCCACCGGGCGGTGCACGTAGTGACCCGCTGTGGCGTGCGGCACTGTCCCTCCCGGACTCGCGATACCTAAGCTCAGGGGTATGGCTGTTGTGAAGATCAATGCGATCGAGGTCCCCGAGGGCGCGGGTCCCGAGCTGGAGAAGCGGTTCGCCCATCGCGCGCACGCGGTCGAGAACTCCCCGGGGTTTCTCGGCTTCCAATTGTTGCGGCCCACGGCCGGCGAGAATCGGTATTTCGTGGTCACCCAGTGGGATTCCGAGGAGTCCTTCGCGGCGTGGCGCGACGGCCCCGCCAAAGAGGCACATGCCGGACAGCAGAACAAGCCTGTCGCCACCGGCGCTTCACTGCTGGAGTTCGAGGTCGTACTCGATGTAGCGGGTAAACCCGCGTCCTGATCGCCTCCCCCACACCGGCCACGCCGCCGACCACCGGCGGCGTGGCCGGTGATCGTTCGTGGACATATTGACGGCGGCGACGGCCGGTGTCACAGTTCGAGGTGAAAGCAAAGGTGATGCGGTAATCCGGTGAGAACCCGGAGCGGTCGCGCCACTGTGATGTCCGCGCCGGAACGGGTGGGCAGAGTCAGACACCGGCACCTGCGCACAACTCGCGAACCGGACGCGAGCATCCGGATGAGGAGGACCCACCATGGCCATAGCCCATGTCCCGAGCAGGGCCGCCGATACGGCGGCGACAGTGCTCGTCACAGTAGGCGTCGTCCTGCTGGCACTGCTGACGCTCTACCTGGTCGGATTCGATCAAGGCGCCGTATCGCGCGGCGGTATGTTCCTGCACGAGCTGATGCACGACGGGCGCCACCTGCTGGGTGTCCCGTGCCATTGAGTGGATCTTTCGGTGCCCTGCTGCTCCGTGGTCTGCTCGCCGGCCTGATCGCCGGTCTCCTCGCGGGTGTCGTCGGAAATTTCGTCGGCGAGCCCAAGGTCGATGCCGCCATCGCCATCGAGGAGGCCGCGGCTCCCACGCCGGAGCATGCCCAGGATTCGGGTACCGGACATACGCACGGGGAGACAGCGCACACGCACGGGGACGAGGCCGTGGTGAGCAGGCCGTGGCAGAAATTCGGGCAGTTCCTGGCAAACGCCCTGGCCGGGATGGCGTTCGGGGCGATCGTGGCGACCGCGGCGCATTACGCCCGGCGGTTCACCGCGCTGCCCGGTCATCGGTTGATACTCGGGCTGGGCCTGGGCGGCTGGGTCGCGGTGGTGGCAGTGCCGTTCTTCAAGTATCCGGCCAACCCACCGGCGGTCGGTGACCCGGAGACGATCAACGAGCGCACCCTGCTCTGGCTGGCCTCGGTGGTGCTGGGCCTGGTGGCCGTCACGGCCGGTGTGTACATCTGGAAGGCGCTGCGGCCGCGGCCCGAATCCCTCCGGCTCGTCGCGGCCGCGGCCGGATTCGTACTGGTGATCACCCTCGGCTACGTGCTGTTGCCCGGGGTGAACGAAGTGGGGGCCGACTTCCCGGCCTCGCTGCTGTGGGAGTTCCGCGCCGCGTCGCTGGCCGTATCCACCGCGCTGTGGGTCGGGATCGCTCTGGCCTTCGCCGCGCTCACCGAGTGGAGCAACCGCGGTGGTACCCGGGTAGCGGAGGCTGCTGCTACAGCGGGTTGATCCGGGGAGCGGTAGTCACCGGGCATGGTCGAGGTATGCACGACACCACGCTCGCCCACCCGGACAGTCCACTCGCCCGGCGGCCCGCAGCCGTCACCATCGCCTTCGTCGCGCTCGTGGCGGCCGTGGGCTGCGGTATCACCGAAGCCGCGGTCCGGGGCGCGTTGCTGGGCGACGCAGCGGATATCGGCGAGCTCACCGGCGGTTGGCTACTGCGCGCCGGGATCTATCTGGCGGTTCTCGGCGTCGCGTGGCGGATGCTGCGGGGCGAACGCTGGGCCAGGAATCTGCTGGCCGCCGGGATAGGCGTGGTCGGTACGGCCTCATTGGTCGTGGAGCCTGTTCGGATGCTCGCGAACGGAGGCGCCGGTGTGTTCGCCGATATGAGCGCCGCGACCGTATTCCTGGCGCTCACCCGGGCCGGCCATCTATGCGCGGTATTCGTCGCGATCCCCGCCATGTACACACGGGGCGCCCGGGCGTGGTTCCGGGCCGGACACGGCGCCGGTAGGCCCTGGTAAAGGCCCTTCCCTGTCCCGGGCCCGCGCGGGGCCCGGGACAGGCATCTCAGGATTCCAGCGCCGCGTCCAGGGTGATGTCGTCCACTCCGCCCAGGGCCTTGCTCACCGGGCATCCGGCCTTGGCCGCAGCGGCCGCGGCGGCGAAACCCGCCTCGTCGAGGCCGGATACCCGGCCACGTACCTTCAGTGCGATCCGGCTGATCCGGAAACCGCCCGCCGGGTCGGGGCCCAGGGTCACCGCGGCCGAGACGTCGAGGCTCTGCGGGGTACCGCCGGCCTGAGCGATCTCGTTCGACAGCGCCATCGCGTAGCAGGACGAATGTGCCCCGGCGATCAGTTCCTCCGGGCTGGTTGTGCCGTCGGCGTCATCGGCCGACCGCTTCGGGAACGACACCTCGTACTTACCGACCCCCGAGCTGATCAGCTCGACCTGGCCGGAGCCGTCCTGGAGACCACCGGTCCATGCGGTGCGCGCGGTACGTGTGGGCATCACGATCCTTTCGAAGACGATTCGTTGTGAGTCGGACTCGAACCTACTAGTACCCTCACTTGGTCGCAGTTCGTTCGTCGAGGCGGGCCAGCACCGCGGGCCAGACGTCCCGATGCCGGTCGCGGGCCGCTTCGTCGGCAAAACCGCTGTGCCGCAACCGCAACCGGATGCCACGGGGTTGTTTGACCAGTTCCACCCGCACCACCGTTTCCGCGCCCTCGGTGCCGCCGGCGCCGGTCACCCAGGTCATTTCGACGAGCCGGCCCGGTTCCAGACGGAGGAAGCGGCCGTAATGCGGCCGAGAGTTCCCCTCCTCCCGGGTCTCGAAATAGAACGGCTCGTTCACCTCGGGCCGCATCCGCACCGAGGACGGTTCCGCGAACCAGATATCGAAGCCCTGGGTCCACGCCAAGTAGAGGAGTTCGGGTGAAGCGGTCATCACCCGCTCCACGGTGAGTTCGTACGGCCGTGTGGACAGGTCCGGTACACGCACTTGCTGGTCGACCATCACTGGACCATACCCGCGCCGGGGCGGGTACTGCCGCAGATGCGGTGATCACGCGCCGCTGCCGACCGGCCCACCCGGAACCGGCGCATTCGTCGTCGGAATACCATTGCGGCACCGGTAATCCGGGTGTGCGCCGACGACCGAGCACAACAGACGAATAGGGTGGTGCAGGTGGAGAGTGCGCGATGACGGGCTGGCAGATGGTCGGGCTACTGGGCTGGGTCGCGCTGGCCGCGGCGCTGTTCGAAGTGCTGCGGCACCGTCGCCTGCTCGCACAAACCCGGCAGGCCCTGGACACCGCCGAACGCATGGCAGCGCGGCAGCAGCGGGAACTCGAGGTCGGCACGGAGCGCCTGCTGATCGCCCGGGAGCTGCACGATGTGGTGGGGCACAATCTCTCGCTCATCAATGTGCAGGCCGGAATGGCCCTCCAGCAGGTGGAGAACAAGTCCGCGAAAGCGGCGGGGACGGTCGCCGAGATCAAAACGACCAGCCGCAACGCGCTCGAGGATGTGCAGGCACTGCGCCACGCGATCCAGGCGGTGGAGCCCCTATCCGGCGCACCCGCGCAGCCGCCTCCCGATCACGACCCCGCCGACGCCGCGGATATCGGTCCGCGCGAGCGTGCGAGGCGTTCGCGCCGAGGTGGTTTCGGCCGCCGCGACCGGCCCGGCGTCGACCGGTCGCGAGCGAACGGCTCCAGCGCGGGCCGCCCGCCGGCCGCCACCCAAGCGCCGTCCCCACCACCTCGCGAACCCGACCCCACCATGTCCGACCTGGACGAACTCCTGCGCAAACCCCGGCTGGCGGGGCTGACGGTGCACACCCGGGTCCTGGGGACCCCCGATTCCCTGCCCGCGGCGATCGACGAGGCGGCCACCCAGATCGTCCAGGAATCCCTGGCCAATGTCGTGCGCCACGCCCCGGGCTCCGAGGCCACCGTGACGGTGCGCTACACCGGCGATTCGGTGGATCTCACCGTCGACAACACCCGTCCCACCGGCAAACCCGAACACGCCGGCCCCACCCGTGGGATGGGGATCATCGCCATGCGGGAACGCACTCACGCGCTCGGTGGCGGATTGACCGCCGGCCCCAAACCCAGCGGCGGCTACCGGGTTGCCGCGCGGCTACCGAGCCGCCCACTGCGGATCGCGATCGACCCCGATGCGCGGCCCCCGACCCGTAACGAGCCCGGCGACAACGATTCTCGCCGGCCGCCGGCACCGGTAGCGGTGACCTCCGAACCACGCGGAAGCGGCGGCTCCCCGGCCGATCCGGGACCCGCAGCACCCGAGTGACCCCGCGGTTCAGCCCGGGTTCGCGTCGCGACGCTCTTGCTCGGTGAACCCGGCCGCGCGGGCCGAGTCCGGTGCGCCCGCCGGGGCCTGTAGCCGCCGTGAATACGCCCCTGCTGCCCGGAACACCCCGGCGACACCCGCCGGCGCCGCCCCGTAGGTGATGGACTGCTGCGGGGCGAAGCCGAGACCGCTCCCGATCTCGACCGCGTCCATATTGGCGCCGAGAAACAGAAAATCCCAGCTGTAGACGTTCTGCTGCTGCTCGATCAGTGACCGCACGGCGGCATGCGTCCATTCGCGGCTCGAATTCTCGTGCCCGTCGGTGAGGACGACCACGATCACGGTGCCGGGCCGCTCCTCCTCCGGCCGGGCGGCCAGTTCCGCACCGAGATCGGTGACCGATCTGCCGATGGCGTCGTAGAGCGCGGTGCCGCCGCGCGGCTGCAGGACCGGCGGCGGGACCTGATCGATCGGGACATTCGAGTACACACATTCGTACTCGGTATCGAATTGCGCGAGGGTGACCCGCACTGCCTTCTCGACCTGCCGCTGCTCCTCGAAATAGGCGGCCAACCCACCCTCGGTATCGGATTTGATGGTCTGCATGGAGCCGGAACGGTCGAGCAGAACCGCGATCGTGGTCAGATCCGGATTCGTCATGGTGATACCCCCGATTCGTATCGAATGAACTGCCGTCACCGTACGCGCGCGCACCGACCGGAATGTCCCCCGCAGACCGGCAGGCGCGTCCTCTCACCCACACGAAAGGGCCTGCCCACCGGTGTGATACCGGCGGGCAGGCCCTCTGCCGACCTGTCGGCTACTCGCCCGAAGCGGCTTCGGTCGAACCCTCGGAGGCGCCGGTGAGCACGACCTCGGGCTTCTTCTCGCCGTCTTCCTTGGTGAGCTTGGCCTTCGGTGCGAAGGTGAAGCGGGCGTCCTCGCCGGAGCCTTCGCCGTCCCAACCCTCGACATCGACCTGGACGGTCTGACCGGGGCCGATCTCGCCGAAGAGGATCTTCTCCGAGAGCTGGTCCTCGATCTCGCGCTGGATGGTGCGGCGCAGCGGCCGGGCACCGAGCACGGGGTCGAAGCCACGCTTGGCCAGCAGGCTCTTGGCGTTCTCGGTGAGCGTGATCGCCATATCCTTGGCCTTCAGCTGCCGCTCGACGCGGGCGATCATCAAATCCACCATTTCCACGATCTGCTCGGTGGTGAGCTGGTGGAAGACGATCACATCGTCGATACGGTTGAGGAACTCCGGCCGGAAGTGCTTCTTCAGCTCGTCGTTGACCTTGAGTTTCATCCGCTCGTAGTTCGATCCCTCCGCATTGCTCTGCGAGAAGCCCAGACCCACGGCCTTCGAGATATCGGAGGTGCCGAGGTTCGAGGTGAAGATCAGCACCGTGTTCTTGAAGTCCACGGTCCGGCCCTGGCCGTCGGTGAGGCGGCCGTCCTCGAGCACCTGCAACAGGGTGTTGTAGATCTCCTGGTGGGCCTTCTCGATCTCGTCGAACAGCACGACCGAGAACGGCTTGCGGCGCACCTTCTCGGTGAGCTGGCCACCCTCTTCGTAGCCGACGTACCCGGGCGGGGCACCGAACAGCCGCGACGCGGTGAAACGGTCGTGGAACTCGCCCATATCGATCTGAATGAGCGCGTCGTCGTCGCCGAAGAGGAAGTTCGCCAGCGCCTTGGACAGCTCGGTCTTACCGACACCGGACGGACCGGCGAAGATGAACGAGCCGGACGGACGCTTCGGATCCTTCAGACCCGCGCGGGTGCGGCGGATGGCCTTGGAGACGGCCTTGACCGCGTCCTCCTGGCCGATGATCCGCTTGTGCAGCTCGTCCTCCATGCGGAGCAGACGGGTGGTCTCCTCCTCGGTGAGCTTGAAGACGGGGATACCGGTCCAGTTGGCCAGCACCTCGGCGATCTGCTCGTCGTCGACCTCGGCCACGACATCCAGGTCACCGGAGCGCCACTGCTTCTCCCGCTCGGCCCGCTTGGCGACGAGCTGCTTCTCCTTGTCGCGCAGCCGCGCGGCCTTCTCGAAGTCCTGCGCGTCGATCGCCGATTCCTTCTCCCGGCGCGCGTCGGCGATCTTGTCGTCGAATTCGCGCAGGTCCGGCGGCGCGGTCATCCGGCGGATGCGCATCCGGGCGCCGGCCTCGTCGATCAGGTCGATCGCCTTGTCCGGGAGGAACCGGTCGTTGATATAGCGGTCGGCCAGAGTGGCCGCGGCCACCAGGGCACCGTCGGTGATGGACACCCGGTGGTGCGCCTCGTAGCGGTCGCGCAGACCTTTGAGGATATTGATCGTGTGCTCGACGGTCGGCTCGCCCACCTGCACCGGCTGGAACCGGCGCTCCAGGGCGGCGTCCTTCTCGATGTACTTGCGGTACTCGTCGAGGGTGGTGGCGCCGATGGTCTGCAGCTCTCCGCGGGCCAGCTTGGGCTTCAGGATGGAGGCCGCGTCGATAGCCCCCTCGGCGGCACCCGCGCCGACCAATGTGTGCAGCTCGTCGATGAACAGGATGATATCGCCGCGGGTGTTGATCTCCTTGAGCACCTTCTTCAGGCGCTCTTCGAAATCACCGCGGTAGCGGCTGCCCGCGACCAGGGAACCCAGGTCGAGGGTGTAGAGCTGCTTGTCCTTCAGCGTCTCCGGGACCTCGCCGTTGACGATGGCCTGGGCCAGGCCCTCGACCACGGCTGTCTTACCGACACCGGGCTCGCCGATCAGGACCGGGTTGTTCTTGGTACGGCGGCTAAGCACCTGCATGACCCGCTCGATCTCCTTCGAGCGGCCGATGACGGGGTCGAGTTTGCCTTCCAGGGCCGCCTGGGTGAGGTTGCGGCCGAACTGGTCGAGCACCAGCGAAGTGGACGGGGTACCCGTCTCGCCCCGGGCGCCGGACTCCACGGGCTCCTTGCCCTGATACCCGGAGAGCAGCTGGATGACCTGCTGGCGGACCCGGTTGAGATCGGCGCCGAGCTTGACCAGCACCTGGGCCGCGACGCCCTCGCCCTCGCGGATCAGGCCGAGCAGGATGTGCTCGGTGCCGATGTAGTTGTGACCGAGCTGCAGCGCTTCGCGCAGGCTCAGTTCCAGCACCTTCTTGGCGCGGGGGGTGAACGGAATATGACCGGACGGGGCCTGCTGGCCCTGGCCGATGATCTCCTCGACCTGGCTGCGCACGCCCTCCAGCGAGATACCGAGCGACTCCAGGGACTTGGCCGCGACACCCTCACCCTCGTGGATCAGACCCAGCAGGATGTGCTCGGTGCCGATGTAGTTGTGGTTGAGCATCCGGGCCTCTTCTTGGGCCAGGACGACGACACGCCTCGCGCGGTCGGTGAACCTCTCGAACATCGCTCCCTCACTCTCCTGCTCCGGACTCTATGGCCGGCTGACGCCGTGGTGTGTCGTGGACAACCGTCGGCTTCAGCCTGCCATGAAGGCCAGGGGTTGCGGCCCCCGCCTCCCACTCTAGTTGGCAGGGGATTACGCCGCCGCCGCTCCACCCTAATGATGTGGGCCCGACAGCAGACCTATTCACTCATAACGCCCTTACCCACCGATTGGTTTCCCACTCCGGTTTTGCCCAGAGCGAACAAAACGACTCCCAGAGCTGGGGATATCGGATAGTCGGGGGGTGAGCGGCCGGGGGACGGCGGTCACAGATCGCGATCGGTGATCAGACCGCTGCGCATGGCCAGCGCGGCGAGCCGGACCCGCTTCTGGTTCTGCGGCAGGTCCTCGACCCCGAACTTGGCGAACAAGGCGCGCAGATGGGTCTTGACGGCGTCCACACTCAGGAACAGTTCATCGGCGATCTGCTGGTTCGTGGCGGGGGCCGCGAAACCGGCATCCCCTTTGAACGGGCGGCACAGCGCGACGAGCACACCCCGCTGCGCCTCGGTCAGTGAGCGCACGGTGGGCGTACTGGCGCCGGAGGCGCGGGTGGCGTCGTCGGCGACACCATTGAAGTCGTGGAAGGACACCAGCGAGGTGCCCACCCGGATACGGTCGCCGGGCATCAGCCGACGGCGGCCGTTGATGCGTTCGCCGTTGACGAACGTGCCGTTACGGGAGAGGCCGTCGTCCACGATGGTCCAGTGCGCGGCGAGGTATTCGACCGCGGCGTGCAACCGCGACACCTCGGCGTCCCAGCGCAGCGACAGATCGGCACTCGCGGAGCGGCCGACGGTGATCCGCTGCCGATCGGGGCTCAACATCACCTCGCACCTACGGCCTTCGTCATCGGTGAATCGAAGGAACGAACCGACGGATCCGGACACTGCGCCGATACCTCACCTCTCCATATCGGCAGCAACTGCCGAACACTGCGGACCTCTTGCACTGCGGCGCATGTGGCCCGGCCGATCACACCTATGGTGCCGGGCAGTTCGCCACTCGGGCAAGATGGAACGCCGCCGGGCGCAGCGGCCCCGGCGATCGACGCCGGGGCCAGCGGTAATTCCAAATAGCTATCGAGAAGACCAGCCGTCGGCGTGTTCCGCGAATAACCCGCACGCGCGACGGTTGAAAGAAGAACTATCCCTTCGCGGCCTTGTTGTACGCGTCGGTGATATCCGCGGAGATGCGGCCACGCGCGGAAACCTTGTGACCATTCCGGCGGGCCCACTCGCGAATAGCCGCGCTTTGTTCGCGATCCATGGTGGCGCGTGCCTTGGTGTTCCCGGATGCCGCGACAGCGGCCTTCACCCGACGCCGGCCGCTCACCCGGCGGGCACTGGTCACCCACTGCTCCAACTCGTCCCGAAGCTTCGTCGCATTCGTCGACGACAGGTCGATCTCGTACGACACCCCATCGATTGCGAACTCGATGGTCTCGTCCGCGATGGACTCACCGTCGACATCGTCGATCAGGCTAACGGTGACCTTCTTTGCCATGAGATGAACGTCCTCTCGAAATCGTGCGGCCCGCAATATCAGGCCGATTACCCGAGGCAAGAATACCTCGAATTCGGAAAATTCCAAGGCGAGCGGCCTGCTATGCAAACCGTTCGCTCAACGGCCTACCGGCCGCACTATTGGGAACAGTATCGTTTCCCGGATTCCCAATCCGGTGAGCGCCATCAACAACCTATCGATTCCCATACCGGTTCCGGTCGTCGGCGGCATCCCGTGTTCCATCGCGGCAAGGAAGTCTTCGTCGAGCACCATTGCCTCATCGTCACCGGCCGCGGCCAGGCGCGCCTGATCGACGAACCGCTCGCGCTGGATCACCGGATCCACCAACTCCGAATACCCGGTGGCCAACTCGAAGCCGCGGACATACAGATCCCACTTCTCGGTAACACCGGCCTGCGACCGGTGCTGCCTGGTCAGGGGGGACGTCTCCACCGGGAAATCACGGACGAAAGTCGGCACGTACAGCTTGTCGCCGTAGCAGTGCTCCCAGAGTTCCTCCACCAGTTTGCCGTGGCCGTAGCCCTTACCTTCGGGAATTTCCAGGCCGACCCGATCGGCTAGCTCGAGCAATTCCGGAACACTTGTTTCCGGGGTGATCTCCACCTCCGCCGACTCGGACAACGACGGATACATCTCGACCGTTGTCCACTCGCCGCTCAAGTCGTATTCCGAACCGTCGGCGAGGGTGACAACCTGCGTTCCCAGCGCTTCCTCGGCGACTTCTTGGATCAATTCCCGGGTCATGCGCGCGGAGTCGTCGTAGGTACCGTACGCCTCATAAGTTTCGAGCATCGCGAACTCGGGCGAATGGGTGGAATCGGCACCTTCGTTACGGAAGTTGCGATTGATCTCGAAGACCCGCTCGATCCCGCCGACCACGCACCGCTTCAGAAACAATTCCGGAGCAATGCGCAGGTAGAGATCCATATCGAGCGCATTGGAGTGGGTGCGGAAGGGCCGTGCGGCCGCGCCTCCGTGCAGCGTCTGCAGCATCGGCGTCTCGACCTCGAGGAAATCCCGGCGTTCCAGCGCATTGCGCAGTGCGCGCACCACCGCCACCCGGGTACGGGCCGTTCGGCGAGCCTCCGGACGCACGATCAGATCGACATAACGCTGCCGGACCCGCGTCTCCTCGCCCATCTCCTTGTGCGCTACCGGAAGGGGCCGCAGCGCCTTCGCGGCCATGGACCAGGAATCGGCCATGACACTCAATTCACCCGTACGCGATGAGATGACTTCGCCGTGTACGAAAACCATATCGCCGAGATCCACATCGGCCTTCCACGCCGCCAGCGCGTCCGCACCGACACCGTTCAGGCTCACCATGGCCTGCAATGTGGTGCCGTCGCCCTCCTGTAGCTGAGCGAAACACAATTTGCCGGTATTTCGCATGAAGATGACCCGGCCGGCCACACCGACGATCGTGCCGGTCGCGGTATCGGCCGCGAGATCCGGATAGGCGGCGCGGATTTCGGCCAGACCATGGGTGCGCGGCACCGAAACGGGATAGGCCTCCCCGCCCGATCCGAGCAGCCGCTCCCGCTTCTCCCGGCGGATCCGCATCTGCTCGGGGACGTCGTCGACCTCCACAGAGCGGCTGGATCGCCCCGCGGGAACAGCGCCCGCGGAGCCGCCGGATGACGAGATGTTCGGGTTGCTCACAGCGAACCACCCTAGCGTGCACCGCAAATCGATTCGTCATCCGCCCGCCCCAACCGCGCGATAAGGAATGACTTACGGAAGGCACAGCAGGGCGCGCCGGGAGAAATAGACCATTTGGTTGCTTAGAATTTTCCCGGGTCGCCACCGCGCGACGGAAATGTATTGTCGTCCGGCCGCATTCGGCCTAGGACAACAATTCAGAGAACGGCGAGCGAACGAACTTCCCTGGTGAAGTGCGCGGCACCGGTGGCAACGGAACGCATACCGGCGGCTTCCAGCGCCTTGTACCCGCCGACCAGATCGGTCGCGCGGTGCAGCCCCAATTGGCGCAACGACGCCGCGGCGAGGCTGGAGGTGTAGCCCTCCGAGCACACCACCACCCACTCGACATCGTGGTCGGTGGCCAGCGCCAGGCGCGCCGAGCTGCTGGGATCGAGCCGCCACTCGAGCACATTTCGTTCGATGACCAGGGCTCCGGGCAGTGCCCCTTCCCTGGCCCGCTGCGCCGCAGGCCGGATATCGACCAGAATCGCCCCGCGGGCGAGCGCGCCGGGCAGTTCTACGGGATGGATCCGCCGCAATTGCGCGCGGGCCTGGTCCAGCATCTGATCAATGGTCAGTCGCGACATCAGAGGTCACCTTCGGGCTGGTCGGTGAGAACGGTGTGAGTGCGCCGCAGGCTGCCGTGTCCGGTCACTTCGTAATAGGACATGGCGGTGAGCGGCGGCGAGTAGGCATGCACGCTGAGCGTGGGATCCAGCGGGCCGGTACCGGACGGGCCGGATACCGCGCTCCGGTCGGGGGCGCGCACGACATCGTGCACCCAGCCGATGGGGAACGCGGCCTGATCACCGGCGGAAAGCACCCGGTGTCGCAATTCGGTTCCGTTCCAGCGGTATTCGGCCAGCGCCCCGCTGAGTACGGTGAGCGCCCCGAGCGAACCGGCGTGATCGTGCAGTTTCGTGGATTTGTCCGGGGTCCAGCTGATCAGCCAGACATCGACCTCGTCGTCGGCGACCAGGCGGGTGGCCCAGCGGTCGACCGCCGGCCACAGACCGTCCGCGGGAAGCAGGTGGTCGTACCGTCCGGCGAGCACATCCTCACCGGTCTCGTCGGTCAGACGCAGCAGATCGGCCGGGCGCAGCCGCGTGGGCAGTGCCGGGGAGATCGGGCGATCGGGAATCGGATTCGCGGCCGCGGCGGAAGTGTCACGGGCCGACCGACGCACAACGGACGAGAGAACAGGCGAATGCATGAGCGCATCTCCAGGAAGTGAAAGAAACGGTCGAGGACTGCAGAATGCCTCGAACGATCGAGGCGAATCAGCCTCGACAACACTCGTGGGTACGCATGCGGTTCAGCACACGGTGAGTTTAGCAAGCCGGTGGCGGCTCGGCCACATTCGAATCAGCGGAATACGTCACAGCCGCGGGCCGCGGTATCAACCACGAGCGCGGCGCTGATTGCGTTCGAAGACCACCCGCAGCCCGGTGATCGTCAGATGGGGCTCGTGGTGCTCGATGGTCTCGGATTCATCGATGATCAGCGGAGCCGCCGCACCGGTGGCCACCACCGCGACGCCGTCATCGGCGAAACCCTCGATATCGTCCCGGATACGATCGACCAGCCCGTCCACCAGGCCGGCGAATCCGAAGATCGCACCGGACTGGATACATTCGACGCTGTTCTTGCCCACCACCGACCGGGGCCGGCTCAACTCCACCCGGCGCAATGCGGTCCGCTCGGTCAGCGCCTCGGTCGCGGTCTCCACTCCCGGTGCGATGACACCACCGAGGAACTCACCCTTCGCCGATACGAGATCGACGCAGATCGACACACCGAAATCCACCACGATCGCGGCACCACCGAATTGATGATGGGCGGCCAGACTGTTCACGATCCGGTCCGCGCCGACCTCTTTCGGGTTGTCCACCAGCAGCGGGATACCGGTCCGGACGCCGGGTTCCACCAGTACGTGCGGCACGTGCTGCCAGTAGCGATCCAGCATGAACCGCAGTTCACGCAAGACCGGCGGCACCGTCGACAAACCGGCCACACCGATCACCGCGTCGAGATCCGGGCCCACCAGACCCCGCAGACTCATCGCGAACTCGTCGGCGGTATGCAACGGATTCGTATGGATCCGCCAATGCCGGACCAATTCGGCCTGCGAGCCGGAGCCCGCGATCAGCCCGACCACTGTGCTGGTCGTCCGGACGTCGATGGTCAAGAGCATGCGCTCACCGCCGCCGCTCAGGCGAAGGTCAGGTTGCGCGGGCTGATCAGATCCGAGCCCGCCGGCGCATGCGCCGGATCCGAGCCCAGCTCGACCGGACGGTTACGGTCATCGACGAACACGACCTTCGGGTCGTACTCGCGCAGCTCGGCCTCGTCCATCATGCCGTAGGCAATGAGAATGACCAGGTCACCGGGGTTGACCAGATGAGCCGCGGCACCGTTGATGCCGATCACCCCGGACCCGCGCTCGCCCGCGATCACATAGGTTTCGAGACGGGCTCCGTTATCGATGTCGACAATGCAGACCTGCTCCCCCTCGAGCAGATCGGCCGCATCGAGAAGATCCTGGTCGATGGTCACCGACCCGACATAGTGCAGATCGGCATGGGTCACGGTGGCCCGGTGGATCTTCGACTTCATCATGGTGCGCAACATCATCGTCGCCTTTCTGTGTTTATCGGCGCGGGTCGGGGCCCTGTAACCCCGGTTCTTCACTCCGCCACTCAGTCGCTGCGCTCCTTCGCTCTGTCGCTCCAGAACCGAGGGCGGGCCCCGACCACGGAGGTAGACCATCCGGAATAGACAGAAGGTGAACGCCGTCGAGACCATCCGAAGCAGATGGAAGCGGGCCGTCGCGGTTGATGTGACCGGCAGTCTGCCGGGGGGCGATCGATGGCGCGTTCACTAAGGTTTCGTCCCGTCGGAGCTGCTCGGCGCGAACTGCCGAGTTCCAGGGGACACGATGTCGGCGTCGGGGTGGCCGTCCAACTGGGCTCCCAACCGAACCGGGGCGTTGTCGATCAGCCGGGTGGTGCCGACGCGGGCCGCGATCAGCAGCCGGGCATTGCCGGACTCGGGGGCGGGGCCCAGGTCGGCGGCGCGCAATTCCAGGTAGTCGAGTTCGATCCCGGGCGCGGCAGCCAGGACCGCGCGCGCGGCCTCCAGGACGGCGTCCCCGCCGGCCGCTCCGGAGCGCGCGCCGGCCAACAGGGCGGCCGACAGGGTGGTCGCGAGGCCGCGCTGGTCGGGATCGAGGTAGCGGTTCCTGGAGGAGAGCGCCAGGCCGTCGGATTCGCGCACCGTCGGCACCGCCACGATCTTCACGTCGAAGTCCAGGTCGCGGACCATCTGGCGGATCAGCGTGAGCTGCTGATAGTCCTTCTCCCCGAAGAATGCCTCGTGCGGGTGCACGATCTGCAGCAGTTTGGCCACCACGGTGAGCATCCCGGCGAAATGGGTCGGCCGGGAAGCACCCTCGAGATCGGCGCCGACCGGGCCGGGCTGCACGGTCGTCCGCGGGCCCGCGGGATACATATCCGCCGCGCTCGGCGCGAAGACCAGGTCGACTCCCTCGCCGCGCAGCAACTCCACGTCGGCGTCCAGGGTGCGGGGGTAGCTGTCCAGATCCTCGCCGGCGCCGAACTGCAGCGGGTTGACGAACACCGACACCACCACGACCTGATTGCTCCGCTTGGCGCGGCGCACCAGTTCGAGATGGCCTTCGTGCAGGGCGCCCATGGTGGGCACCAGGCCGACGGTGC
Source organism: Nocardia grenadensis NBRC 108939 (assembly GCF_001613445.1). GTDB lineage: Bacteria > Actinomycetota > Actinomycetes > Mycobacteriales > Mycobacteriaceae > Nocardia > Nocardia grenadensis. Next base: position 156,984 of record NZ_BDCJ01000005.1, on the reverse strand, counting down.
GCCCGGTGCTACGCAATGCGCGAACGACTTTGCCGAGCACGGCCGGATCGTGTTGCACGGTGAGTTCGCCGGCGCGGTAGGCACCGCGCAGGGTCCCGTCTGTCATGCAGCCTCCCTCGATGCTGTTGTCAGAGGTCCGCGAAGGCCGAAGCGAAGGCGGAGGTACCGCATCATGCAGCCTCCCTCGATGCTGTTGTCAGAGGTCCGCGGAGGCCGAAGTGTTGGCGGAGGTAACGCATCATCGGTGGTCCTCCAACAGCTCGCGTAGTTCGGCGGGGGCCTGCGCCCGTTCCGCGGTGCGCCGCGACAGGGCCCGGTACCCGGCGGCGATTTCGGGGTCCGCTGCCGTGAGGGCCTCGAGGTGCGCGGCGACGGCCGCGGTGTCGCCGCGGGCCACCGGGCCGGTGAGCGCGGCCTGACCGCGGCGCAGCGCATTGTCCAGGGCGGCGGAGGCCAGCGGGGCCAGCAGGCGTTCCGGCAGACCGCCGGGCTGATCGTCGACCGTCTGCTGGCCCAGCAGGCCGGGTCCGGCCAGCGCCTCGCGCAGTGCCTCCACCGCGTCCAATACAAGCGTGACGAGATGGTTGCTGCCGTGCGCGAGCGCGGCGTGATAGAGCGTGCGGTGTTCCTCGGCCACCCGGACCGGTTCGCCGCCCATCTCGATCACCAGGGACTGGGCGATGGCATAGCCGATCTCGTCGGCGGCGGTGATCCCGAAACAGGCGTTGGCCAGACGGGGCAGGTCTTCGTCGTGGCCGGTGAAGGTCATCGCGGGATGTACGGCCAGCGGAAGCGCACCGGCTTCCCGGAGCGGGGACAGCACACCGATGCCGTTGGCCCCGGAGGTATGGGCCACGATCGTGCCGGGCCTTACGGTGCCCGAACTCGCCAGGCCGCGGACCAGACCGGCCAGCTCGGCGTCCGGCACGGCCAGGATCAGCAGCTCACTGCGGGCAGCGACCTCCTCGACCGGGAGGATCTGCGAATCGGGCAGCCGGGACCGTGCCCGGCGCACCGAAGCGTCGGATATCGCGGCGACGCCGAACACCACATGTCCGGCGCGCTCGAGCGCGGCGCCGAGGGCTGATCCCACACGTCCCGCCGAGACGATGCCTACCGTCAGTCGTGCGGGCGCCGGATCACCACTCGCGGCCGGGTTGCCAGGAGTCACGCGTGGCGAGGTCACCAGTGTCCTCTCGAAGTCGTTCCAGTCCCGCACTGCGGGTACCGGACGTTACGAGTCGAGGATAGGGCCGTCTCTCGCCGATGCGCCATGGGCGCCCCGGGTGATATATACCGCACTTCAGGAGCTGCGCTGCTCCTCTTCCTGACGCAGGTTCGCCATGATCTCGGCGACCGACAGCCGCCGGTTCCCGGCGGCATCGGGCCGGGTGCCGCGGCGGCGGGAATTCGCCGAACGCGGGAACAGGTTGGCCGCCGCGGTCGCGGCCGGTTCGCGGGGGTCTTCATCGATGGCAGTGCCGGTGACCACCGGCTCGGCCGATTCGGCTGCCGCGGTTATCGGCCCGGCGACCACCGGCGGGCGCGAGTCCGGAGCCTCACGCTCCGGCGCGGGCGGGCCGTGGAAGGGTTCGTCGCGCAGCAACGGGCCGTAGCGGTGCTCGCCGGCGTCGGGCTCGTCGTGCACCTCGGTGAACGCGTCCGCCCAGCTCGGCCCGGAGATGTCGGAGCTGGGCGCCCCGTGGGGCGGATCGTCGTCGAGCCGGACGATCGCCGTTTCGGCGGTGACCGGCGCGTCGTCGGGGCTCGCGAACCGCGGCCGGCCCGGGTGGTCGGTTTCGTAGACCGGGGTCACCGCTTTGCGTTCACCGGTATCGCTCGCCGGTTCGGCGGCCCCGGCTTCGGTATCGACCCAGCCGTCGGCGGCCTGCGACCAGCTCGCCGCGGCATTCGCCCAGGCGTCCACGGCCCGCCGTTCACCTTCGTCCGGCCCCTGCCAGCCGGGCGCGAGCCCCGGCCGGCCGTCCGTCCCGGGCAGCTCCTGGAGACGGAAGGCGGCCGCGCGCAGCGCGGGCCGCTCCTCCGGCAGGTCTCCGTCGAAGAGCCGCTCCAGCTGCCGCCGCAGCACCGTCAGCTCGGCGCGCAGCGCCGCCATTTCCGTCGCGTCGGCACCCAGTTCGGCACGCACCCGCGATTCGACCCCGAGTTCGTGTTCGCGGCGGGCACTGATCTCACGTTCGAGTTCGAGTTCGTAGATGCGGCGCAGATCACGCATCCTGGCCTGGTACCGGCCGGCCGCCCAGGCTCCCAGCACCGCCGCCCACAGCGCCACCACCAACCCCACCCGGATGAATTGCAGGCTATCGCTCAGCACGAGAAATACGCTGGCCACCAGACCCAGTAGGACGAGTGCACCGAGGAAGAGCTTGCCCACATCTTCCCGGCCGCGCGCGGAAATACTACTGCGGGACGGTGAAACCATGACCGCAAGGGTAGCCGCGATATTCGTCATCGCCCACGCCGGAAAGGGCGGGATCGATCACGGCGATCAGGCCTACGACGGCGCCGGATCGTCGGTCGGATCGTCGGGTGCCCGGCAGCAATATTCCAGCCACAGGGCGGCCACTACCAAGGCGATACCGGCACCGCATCCGATGAGCGCGCCCGGATAGTCCGCGTCGGCGGCCCGCAGATCCCCGCGCTGCGGGAAAATCCACAGCAGGAATCCGAGCCACACTCCGGCCACCAGCGAACCCACCTGGGCCGACGCCTTCGCCAGCGCGAGAGCCCGGGCGACGGTGATCGGGTGCAGTTGGCGGGAATCGGCGCCGATCTGCCTGTTGCTCACCCGGGTCCGGATATAGAAGCCCAGGGCGGCCTCCAGCATCGCGACCGGATACAGCGAGGCACCGGCGATGGTGGAGATCGGCGGGAAATTCGCGTAGGCCAGCCGCGTGGCCACCCAGGCGATCACCGCGGCGATCAGGACATTGGCCAGCAATTCCCGGATGCGGGTGGGTTTGAGCTTCATCCCCCCGTCGTCGCCATCACCCCGGCCGCCGCCGGTTTCCATATGGCCGCCGCCGCGAGTCATCGAACGTCCCTCGAAGGGGGTACCTGTGGCCCGCGGAGACCGCGGCCGAGGCGGGGGTATCGCATCATGGCACCGTCCTCGCGGCGGGTAGGAGCGTGAACTCCGTGCGCCGCACACCGTCACGTTCGGCGGGGTCCAGTTCCGCCAGTAGTTCGCGCACACGACGTTCGGTCCCGTCGACGGCCAGGGACGCGTCGGGCTCCACATCGAGCCACGGGATCAGTACGAACGCGCGGTGGTGCGCCTGCGGGTGCGGCAAGGTGAGTTCGGGAGCGGTGCTGCGCAGGGCACGAAGTCCGGTGCCGGCCCGCTCGGCGCAGGAGACGATGTCCACGTCGAGGGTCCGGGCACCCCAGCGCACCGTCCGCTCACGCCCGGCGGCCTGCTCCAACCGCTGTCCGTGCCGCAGCCAGGCACGGCAGTCGTAATCCGGATCCTCGGCCACCAGCACGGCATTGAGGAAATCATCCTGCTCCACCCCGCCCCACGGCGCGGTGGTGTACACCGGTGATACGGCCCGCACCCGGGCACCGAGCCCGGTGACGACACTGCGCAGCAGTTCGCGCCGATCCCCCATGTTCGAACCGATCGAGAGCACGGCACGCGTCACGGCGACCCCTGACCCCGGCGGCCCGCGGTGACGACCCGCACATCGGCGAAGTTGTGCGGGATGGGCGCGGCCGGTTTGTGCAGCACCACCTCGACATCGGTGACGCCGGGCACTTCGCGCACCCGGTCGGCGATCTCGGTGGCGACGGTTTCGATGAGATTCCGGGGCGGGCCCGCCACGATCCGCACGGCCAGCTCCGCGAGCGCGCCGTAGTCGACGGTGTGGGTGAGATCGTCGGTGGCCGCCGCGGCGCCGAAATCCAACCAGACGGTGAGGTCCACCACGAACTCCTGCCCATCACGGCGTTCGTGCTCGAAAACTCCGTGCCTGCCGAAAACCCGCAACCCCCGCAACTCGATCCGGTCCGGGCCGGGTGCCGGTGCGCTCACCGCGGAGTTCCCGGCTGTTGCGCGCGACGCCAGGCGTCGGTCACCGCGAGAGCGTCCTGAGATCCACGCACATCGTGGACCCGGACACCCCAGGCGCCGTGCCAGGCCGCGAGCGCGGACACCGTGGCGGTGGCGGTCTCCCGACCGGCCGGCGGGCGCGGACCGGCACCGTCGGCCAGCAGCGACCCCAGGAACCGTTTGCGCGAGGCGCCGATGAGCACCGGGAATCCGTCGGCGACGAACCGATCCAGGGCGCCCAGCAGCGCCCAATTGTGTGCTGCGGTTTTCGCGAATCCGAGGCCGGGATCCAGAATGATGCGGGCGGGTTCGACACCCGCGTCGATCGCGTGCCGCACCTGCACTCCCAGCTCGGCACGGACCTCATCCACCACATCGTCGTAGTGGTCGGCCGGTCCGGTGTGCCGGTAGTCCGACGCCGCCCGCCAGTGCATGAGGATCCACGGGATATCGGCGGCGGCGACAACCGCGGCCATCGCCGGATCGGCGCGGCCGCCGGAGACATCGTTGATCACCGTCACCCCGGCCGCGACGGCGGCTTCGGCGACCCGGGCCCGCATGGTGTCGACGCTGGTCGGTATCCCGGCCGCGACCAGCCCGCGCAGTACCGGCACCACCCGGTCGATTTCGGTCTCCACCTCGACCCGCACGGCGCCGGGCCGGGTCGACTCGCCGCCGACATCGATGATGTCGGCGCCCATCTCGTAGAGCCGGATACCGTGCTCGATCGCCCGCTGCGGATCCAGATAGCGGCCGCCGTCGGAGAAGGAATCACCGGTGACGTTGACCACGCCCATCACCACGCAGGAGCGGCCCGGACGCGGCTCCACGCCGGGCCGTGGCCGTACCCCGGTGAGGGTCGGTACGGCCACGGCCGTGCGCCGGTCGCTCACTTGCGCAGGATCAGGTCGAGGGCCTCGGCCCGCGAGGCCGAGCTGGTCTGCAGGATTCCGCGGACGGCCGAGGTGGTGGTACTGGCGCCGGGTTTGCGGATACCGCGCATGGCCATGCACAGATGCTCGGCCTCGACCACGACGATCGCGCCGCGTGGATCCAGTTTCCGCATGATCGCGTCGGCGATCTGGCTGGTCAGCCGCTCCTGCACCTGAGGGCGTTTGGCGTAGAGGTCGACCAGCCGCGCCAATTTGGACAGCCCGGTCACCCGGCCGTGCGGGCCTGGAATATATCCGACATGGGCGATGCCGTGGAACGACACGAGGTGATGTTCACAGGTCGAGTACATCGGGATATCGCGCACCAGCACGAGTTCCTGATGCTCCTCGTCGAAGGTGGTGTTGAGAACCGCGTCCGGTTCCACGTACAGCCCCGCGAACATCTCCCGGTAGGCGCGGGCAACCCGGGCCGGGGTGTCCAGCAGTCCCGGCCGGTCCGGGTTCTCGCCGACCGCGAGGAGCAGCTCGCGCACCGCCGCCTCGGCACGCGGCTGATCGAAGCGTCTACCGGTGTGCAGCGCGACCAGCTCCGCGGCGGGTGCGCCGCTCTCACCCAGCTCGGCGTGGATATCGGCCGGGTAGCCGTTGGTCTGCTGATCGGTCGACATTCGAGGACACCTCCACATCTCGGGCCCGGCAGTACACACCGGGCGCCGAACCCCTCCGAGCGTAATCGGCGGCGGTTTACTGCCGACCGTTCGGGCTGTCCCAGGAGTGCGGGCCACCACGGCCGGAATCCTCACCGGAGCCGTATCCGGATTCGTCGTGCCCGGGGTTCTGGTCGGGATGCGAGTACCGGGGCTGTTCCTGCCCGCCGCCGTAGCCGCGGTCGGCAGGCGGGGCCTGCGGTTCCTCGCGCGGCGGCCACCCCGGCGCCGACCAGCCTGCGGGGGCGCCGTAGTCCGGCCGGGAGCCCTGCGTGGCGCCGCGGGGATAACTGGGAGCGGGCTGCGGCGGGGCCGGGTAGCCGCTGGGCGGCCGGCCGTAACCGGGCTGCTGAACCGCGCCGCCGGGGAATCCCGCGGGCTGCGGCACGCTCCCGGCGAGCGCCGGGTCGCCCGGGCCGACACCGGCGGGGACGGCGGGTTGCGGAGGCCACGGTTCGCCACGTTCGGCGGCGAGCTCACCCGGGGTCTTCACCGGCGGTTTGTCCGACGGCACGCGATCGCCGAAATCGTTGAACGCGGTGATCCGGGGCCGCTTCTGCACCGCGGCGAGGATGGTTTCCAGATCCTTGCGGTGCAGGGTTTCGCGTTCGAGCAGGGCGGTCGCCAGATCGTCGAGCACATCGCGGTACTCGCTGAGGATCGCCCACGCCTCGGTGTGCGCGGCCTCGATGAGGTTGCGGACCTCGACGTCGATGGCGCCGGCGACCTCGTGCGAGTAGTCGGAGGCGGTGCCCATGGAGCGACCGAGGAAGGGATCACCCTGTTCCTGGCCGTACCGCACCGCACCGAGCCGGGAGCTCATCCCGTATTCGGTGACCATCGCGCGGGAGATCTTGGTCGCCTGGTCGATATCGGAGGAGGCACCGGTGGTCGGCTCGTGGAAGACCAGTTCCTCCGCGGCGCGCCCGCCCATGGCCATGACCAGCCGGGCGATCATCTCCGAGCGGGTCATCAGGCCCTTGTCGTCCTCGGGCACGGTCATCGCGTGCCCGCCGGTGCGGCCACGGGCCAGGATCGTCACCTTGTAGACCGGTTCGATATCGGGCATGGCCCAGGCGGCCAGCGCGTGACCGCCCTCATGGTAGGCGGTGATCTTCTTCTCGTGTTCGCTGATGATCCGGCTCTTGCGGCGCGGGCCGCCGATCACGCGGTCGACGGATTCCTCGAGCGCGTCACCGGTGATGGTCGAACCGTTCTCCCGCGCGGTGAGCAGGGCGGCCTCGTTGATGACATTGGCCAGGTCGGCGCCCGACATACCGACGGTGCGCTTGGCCAGGCCGTCGAGATCGGCTTCCGGGGAGATCGGTTTGCCCTGCGAGTGGACCCGCAGGATGGCGCGACGGCCGGCCAGGTCGGGATTGCTGACCGGGATCTGCCGGTCGAACCGGCCGGGACGCAGCAGGGCGGGGTCGAGGATATCGGGGCGGTTGGTCGCGGCGATCAGAATGATGCCGGTGCGATCGCCGAAGCCGTCCATTTCGACCAGCAGCTGGTTGAGGGTCTGTTCGCGCTCGTCGTGGCCGCCGCCGAGTCCGGCGCCACGCTGACGGCCGACCGCGTCGATCTCGTCGACGAAGATGATGCAGGGACTGTTCTGCTTGGCCTGCTCGAACAGATCGCGGACGCGGGAGGCACCGACACCGACGAACATCTCCACGAAATCGGAACCGGAGATGGTGAAGAAGGGGACGCCCGCCTCGCCGGCCACGGCACGCGCGAGCAGCGTCTTACCGGTACCGGGCGGACCGTAGAGCAGGACGCCCTTCGGGATCTTGGCGCCCAGCGCCTGGTATCGCACCGGATTCTGCAGGAAGTCCTTGATCTCGTAGAGCTCTTCGACCGCCTCGTCGGCACCGGCCACATCGGCGAAAGTGGTCTTGGGCATATCCTTCGACAGCTGTTTGGCCTTGGATTTCCCGAAGCCCATCATGCCGCCGCGGCCGCCGCCCTGCATACGCGACATCACGAAGATGAACAGGCCGAGCAGGATCACCATGGGCAGTACGAACAGCAGGATCTGGGTGAGCCAGCTCTCCTGTTTGACCACCGTGTTGTACGGGGCGCCCGAATCCTGAACGGCCTTGAAGATCTGAGCCGAGGTGTCGCTGCCACCGGGATACTTTGCGATGATCTTGTCGTGGCCCTGGGTGGCGTCGTTGCCGTTGTTCAGTTCGATCCGCAACTGTTGTTCGCGGTCATCGATCTGAACGTGGGCGACGTTCTCCTTGTCGGCGAGCTGGCTGATGGCCACCGACGTGTCGACGCTCTGCCAGCCGCGGGTGTCGTTGCCGAAGTAACTGAACAGATAGATCACGAGCAGAATGCCCGCGATTATCGCCAGGGTACGAAACACTGTCTTGCGGTTCATAGAGCGTCGGCCGGGCGGCCAGTCCTTTCAGGCGTCTCCGCGTTCTTGCCTAGCGATGCGTCGATCTCGGGCGACGCAACCCACATCCTTACCGCCCGCTGAGCGGATTCGGGTGCGGACATGCCACGTTACCGCGTACGGTCTAGTCGATACATCGCGCTTCCTGACTCGTCGCAAGCCAGTGGTTCGGCTGGTGATGGAGTTCAAGAGGTAAACGGCCGGAAAACCACGGTGGTTCCCGGGGTCGTGGTCTGTGATATCTCGTAGTGATCACAATCATGGCACGCATGTAGGACCGATGATGATCGCGTACGACCCGAGCGCAGGGGGTATGGACATAGTCGAGTTACGGACACCCACAGCAATCGTGCGGCACGGCGAAGGGCGATTGGTCGTCCTTCGCCCCGGTGCCGACGGCGAATCCGAGAGCGACGGCGAGCGGGTTCTCGACGTCGCGGTGACCGATCTACTGGAGGTGCGACTCAGCCGGCGAGCCGACGACGCGGTGGTCATCGAGATATATCTGCGCTATCCGACCCCCGTGCTGGTCGGCGTTCCCGCCGACCGGACGCCGCTGCCCGTATTGATCGCCGAACACGATGTACCGGCTGCCGCCGGCATCGTCGCCCGGATAAACGACCAGATCCTCGCCGCCCAGCGGATCGATATCGCCGCTCCCGAGCTGATCGCGCCACCCACCGAACAGACCGAGCACGGGCCGGTACGCGCCGATGTGGAGCGCGCGGTACGCCGGATGTCGGCCACCGGTCGGGGCGAGGCCGCGGTGGCCGATCTGGCCGGTTACGTCACACCTGACGAATACGTGCTGGAGACCGCGAGTGTCGTCGCCCACCCGCCGGTAGGCGACGACGACCCCTGCCTGTTCACCGTGACCACGACGCGGCTGCTGTTGGTCTCGCTCGGCACCGGTGAGGCGTATGCCCACGAACTGCCGATCCCCGTCATCATGCGGGCCCGCGCCACCGAGGAGGCGGTCTCGGTGGTGGAGGACATCCGGGTGCGGGACCGCCGTCCTCTGGTGGAAGTACACGACGGTAATACGACGATGTACTTCACCGCGATGGATCGCGCCGATTCCGAACGGCTGGCCACCGCGATCAACTTCGCCGTCCGGCTGGTCGCGGTGGACGGTGCCGCCGGCCCCGCCGACCCCAGCGTCGCGCATCTGTATTCGGAATGGGAGCTGCTGGTGGAGCGGCATTCCCTGGGCATGGTCGACGACACCCAGTTCCAGCGCTACGGCCGCGGGATTCTGCGCTCACTTCCGGGCATCTGAGCCCTGATCCGGCCGGGCCCACCGCCCGGCCGGACCGGTGCCCGTCCGGCTACTGCCACCCCACGAGACGCCGACGGGTTCGTTCCGGAGCCCATTCCGGTAACTCGGCGACGAGTTCGGCCAGTGAGGTGGCGGCCAGGCTCGCCCGCCACGCTTCGTGCGCCTCGGCCATCTTCACGGCGAGGAGGCACGGTTCGCGGCATTCCTCCGCGGGTAGTCCGCCGCGACCCTGCTGACGTATTTCACGGCATTCGTAGGGCGAGGCGCCGCCGTCCACCGCCTCGACGATCTGCAGCAGCGTGACCTCCGAGGCGGGCCGGGCCAGCCGGAATCCGCCGCGGGGGCCCGTGCTGGCACTCAGCAGGCCGGCCCGAACCAGGGCCTGGAGTTGTTTGGCGAGGTAGGGCGCCGGCAGATCGAAGTACTGGGCCAGCTGCGCCGCCGAGGCGGTCGTTCCCGGTTCGAGCTGCGCCAGCGAGGTGGCGCAGTGCAACAGCCATTCGGTACTCACCGGCAACTTCATGCCTGTGATTCTATCCAAGATATTGCAGATCTATTTAGTCCGAGATAATCTGCCGGCAGCAGCAGACCAGAGCTGGAGGAGACAGGCCATGACCATGCGAATCGCCGTCGCCGGCGCCACCGGCAATATCGGAAGACTCACCGTCGGGGCACTACGCTCCGCGGGCCACGAGGTCGTCCGCATCAGCCGCTCGCTCGGCGTCGACCTGCGCACCGGCGCGGAACTGGATACCGCCCTCACCGGGGTGGATGCCGTGGTGGACGCCATCAGCGTCGAAAGTACCGACCGCGCCGAGGTCGTCGACTATCTCGGCAGCACCACCCGCAACCTGCTGGCGGCCGAGCAGCGCGCCGGCGTGGCACACCATGTCCTGCTGTCCATCGTCGGTATCGGCCGGGTGGAGGGCAACGCGCACTACGCCGGGAAGCGGGAGCAGGAACGTCTGGTCACGGAGGGAGGTGTGCCGTGGACGATCGTCGCGGCCACCCAGTTCCACGATTTCGCCGCGACCGTCACCGGCTGGACCGAACAGGACGGCGTCGCCACCCTCGCGCCGCTGCTCGTCCAGCCGATCGCCCCGGCCGATGTCGCCGATATCCTCGCCGAACTCGCGACCGGCACGCCACAGGGCCGCTATCGCGATATCGCGGGACCGGAACCGCAGGACCTGGTCGATATGGCCCGCCGTACGAATGACGCGCGGGGTCGCTCGGTCCGGCTGGTGCCGACCTGGTCATCACTGTTCGGGCCGGAAATGGCCGGGAACACGCTGCTGCCCGCCGAGAACGCACGAATCGCCCCGACGACCTTCGACCAGTGGCTGGCCGCTCAGAGCCGGCCGTCGTGACCGGCCGCGCAGGCGGACGGCAGCCGGGCCGGCCGACGTATTCCGGGCTACACCAAACCGATGCGGCGCCAGGGGCTGGTCGGGCGGAGCCACAGGCGCATCAGTTCCAGGCGGCGGTCGACGCCACCGTCCTTCAGCTCGGCCAAGTCCTCACAGGCCTGCCAATAGGTCCAGCCGGTGAGGTAGGCGTCGCCGAACTGCCGCCAGTTGCGGTACTTGCGCTGGGCCAGCGGCAGCGCCCGGCCCAGATAGTCCCAGGCGACATCGGCTTCGATATAGCCGGCGGTGTAGGACATACGCGCCACCGCGACCACCCGCGCCAGATCCCAGGCGTGGATATCGGCCGGTAGGGGACGCGACAGGTGGTCGGTGAAACCGATTTTGATCGCCTGGGACCAGATGTCGTAGTCGCGGACGAGGGCCTCGGAATTGTCGATACCGCGGAACGAGGCAACCTGCCGTAGGAAGGCCCGGTGCCGATCGGCGCGTTCGCCGAACCGGTCGCGTTCGCTGGCGTTCAGTGAGGCGGTGACCAGTGGATGCACCAGGGCGTACAGCGGGGCGTGCATACCCTCGAGCAGCTGCTCCATGGACGCGCGCGCCTCGGTGCCGTCGGTGATCCCCCAGGCCCCGGTGAGGGTGTCGATGGCCAGCTCACGCCGGTCGCCGAGCGGATGGTCGCGTTCGGGCCCCAGCAGCAGCGCGTCGTGGAAGGCGTCCCAGCGCGCCGAATAGAAGGCGCCCAACGACAACGCGCGCAGGCGGTCATCGTCCATCTGCGCGCCGGACCAGTGGTCCTCCTCGCGCTTGTCGAGCTCCGGATAGGGGAACGGGGTCGGCGTGGGCAATCCGGCAGCAGCCATACCGTGAGTCTAGGACGCGCGGGCCCCGGCCGGTCCGGGCGACGTATTTTCACATTTGTTCCTTGCCCTGTCACAGGCTGTGTTCCAGCGCTAATGTGCATTCATGTGTAGAAACATCACCGTCTTGCGAGGTCTGGAGCCCGCCGCTACCGAGCAGGAGATCTATGCCGCCGCACTGCAGTACGTGCGCAAGGTCGGTGGCCTGTCCGGGTTGAGTTCGGCCACCAAGCCCGCCCTGGACAAAGCCGTCGCCGCCGTCGCCGCGGCCACCACCGAACTGCTCGCCGAATTACCCGACCGCCGGGTGCCTCCGGCGACCGAGCCGCCACTGCGCCGGTTGGCTCGCGAATCCCAATAGATCCCGGTATCGGACACCGCGACCGGGCGCGGTGTCTCGCACAGTGTGTCACGATCGATCCCGTGAGCTGATTCACAATGATCGGCCCAGCGGTTCCGAGCACGACGCAGTGGGAGAACGCAGTGACCAAAACCGAATCGGGACAACCCGACGCCACGGTGAAAACCGTGGACCCGACTCCGGACTCGGAGATCCAAGTCCTGAATCCCGCCACCGGCGAGGTGGTCGGCTCGGTACCGGATATGTCGGCCGAGCAGGTTGTCGCGGCCGTCGCCGAGTTACGCGAACACCAGCGCGCGTGGCAGGCCATCGGCGCCGACGAGCGCAAGGAATGGCTGCTCAAACTCCAGGACTGGATTATCGACAACACCGAGGTGCTGGCCGATGTCCTGCAGTCCGAGACAGGTAAACCGCGGGTCGATTCGCTCATCGATCCGATCTTCGGCAGTGATCTCATCGGCTATTACGCGCGCCGCGCCGCCAAGTTCCTCGCCGACGAGCATCCCGCCCCGCACAGTCCGCTCTCCCGGGTGAAACGGCTGACCACGGTATTCGAGCCGTATCCGGTGGTCGGTGTGATCACGCCGTGGAACTTCCCGCTGGCCATGCCGCTGCTCGATGTGATCCCGGCGCTGGCCGCCGGCGCGGCGGTGATCCTGAAACCCTCCGAGGTGACTCCCCTCTCCGCGCTCGAACTCGCCCGCGGCTGGGCCGAGATCGGCGCGCCCCCGGTGCTCTCCGTCGTCACCGGAGCGGGCGCCACCGGCGCGGCGGTGGTCGAGCACGCCGACTACATCCAGTTCACCGGTTCCACCGCGACCGGCCGTCGGATCGCGGCGGCCTGTGCGGCCCGGATGATCCCCTACAGCCTCGAACTGGGTGGCAAGGATCCGGCCATCGTGCTGGCCGACGCCGATCTCGACCGCGCCGCCCACGGCATCGCCTTCGGCGGCATGTTCAATTCCGGGCAGGTCTGTATCTCGGTCGAGCGGGTCTATGTGGAGGCGCCCGTCTACGACGAGTTCGTCGCCAAACTGACCGCCAACGTCAAGTCCCTGCGACAGGGCCGCGACGATCGCACGCCCCGCAACGATGTGGGCGCCATGGCCAACGAGAACCAGGTCGGCATCGTCCAGCGGCATATCGACGAAGCGGTAGCGGCCGGAGCGAAGATCCTGACCGGTGGCAAACGGACGGGTGTGGGCACCTTCTTCGAACCCACCGTGCTGGTGGACGTCGACCACTCCATGTCGTGTATCACCGAGGAAACCTTCGGGCCGACACTGCCCGTCATGAAGGTCGCCGACGAAGCCGAGGCCATCCGGTTGGCGAACGACTCCGTTTACGGGCTGTCCGCGACGGTGTGGACGGGAGACAAGGCACGCGGCGAACGGGTCGCCCGGGCGCTGCAGGCGGGCGCGGTCAATATCAACGACGTTTTCGCCAACCTGTTCAATTTCGCGCTGCCGATGGGCGGCTGGGGCGATTCCGGTGTCGGCGCCCGGTGGGGCGGCCCGAACGGGGTGCGCAAGTACTGCCGGGCCAAGGCGATCACCACGCCGATACTGCCCACCCAGGAACGCGAACTCACCTGGATGCCCTATGACCTCAACAAGATCCTGATCGGGCTCGGCGCCATGCGCGCGGCCGGAGCGCGCGGTATGCGCCGGATCGATATCCCCGCGCTGCTGCGACTCAAGGGAGACAACCGTGGCGAGTAGCACCGAATCCATCCGCGGCAAGGTCGTCGTCATCACCGGGGGCGCCCGCGGTATCGGCCTGTCCACCGCGATCGCCCTGGACAAGCTGGGCGCCAAGATCGCGATCGGCGATATCGACGAGAAGACCGTCAAGGAATCGGGCACCGGCCACGATTTCGACTACTACGGCCGGCTCGACGTGACCGATATCCAGTCCTTCACCACATTCCTCGACGATGTGGAACGCGAGATCGGGCCGATCGATGTCCTGATCAACAATGCGGGCATCATGCCGACCGGGCGACTGGTGGAGGAAACCGATCAGATCACCCGGCGGATCCTGGATATCAATGTCTACGGCGTGATCCTGGGGTCCAAGATCGCGCTGATCCGCATGCTCGCCCGCGGTAGCGGCCACATCATCAATATCGCGTCGCTGGCCGGCGAGACACATATTCCGGGTCTGGCCACCTACAACGCCTCCAAACACGCGGTGCTCGGTTTCACCGACACCCTGCGCGAGGAGTACCGGGGCACCGGTGTGGCGTTCTCTTCGGTGCTGCCGACACTGACCCGGACCGAACTCGGTTCCGGGGTGGCGGCGCCGAAGGGCCTGCCCGCGGCGGAACCGGAGGATATCGCCGCGGCGGTGGTCCGGCTGATCGCCAAACCTCGGCCCAAGGCCCGGGTCACCCGGGCGGCGGGCGCGATGTCGGTGTTCGTGAATCTGCTGCCGCAGTCGGTGGGTGATGCCCTCGGTCGGTCGATGGGGTCGGCCCAGACCTTCCTCGACGATGTGAACGCCGAGGAGCGCAAGGCCTACGAGGAGCGGGTCCGGGGGAGCTGATCCGCCGGTCGCCGTCACCGCGCCGCGGTCCGTCACCCGACGGGCCGCGGCGCACCGCCATCGGCCTGTCGAGACCCCACCGAAACTCTATTGTGATCAATATCACTTGACGTGCATAGTCGATGAAATGGCGGCGCGAGATCGTTTCGCGCGACCACCGCCGGATCGGACCGGAGTTCCATAGCCCGAGGTGACAGCACGCACCGGATGAACAGCTCTACCACTGCAAACGTGTCGGTTTTTACGTCGTATCGCCCGGCAATGCCCGACCGTCGGCGATCCGAAGAACTCATGATGCACATCACCGCGCCACCACATAAGCTGTCACTAACAAACCTGCTGACTGTTTCGGACCCGATATGCGGACCCACCGGACAAATTAGGGCTGGAAATTCAGCAACGATTCTGATAGCAAGGTGCTATGGACCCGCATTTGCGCGATCTGCGGTATTTCGTCGCCGTCGCCGAGGAACTGCACTTCACCAACGCCGCTCAGCGGCTGCACATCGCCCAACCGACCCTGTCGCGTCAGATCCGGCAGCTGGAACGTCAGCTCGATGTGGTCCTGTTCGATCGCAACCAGCGCAGTGTCGCGCTCACGGTTGCCGGTAAGGAACTGCTCAGCGGCGCCCGCAAGATCCTGGAGCTCTGGGGGACCACCAACAGCTCGCTGCAGGAGGCGGGCGAAGTCCTGCGTGTCGGCCTGCAATCAACGCTGGGTCGGGGACTGCTCAACGATCTCGAGAGCGCCAGTGGCCACCGATTGGCCCTGCATGCCGCCGCCTGGACCGACCCTTCCAGCGGCCTCGCCGGCCGCCAGGCCGATCTGGCGCTGGTCTGGCTCCCGCTGCCCGACCAGAACCGCTACCGCTGGCAGGTACTGCGTACCGAGCGCCGCTGGGTACTCCTACCGGAGAACCATCCCCGCGCCAATCAGGAAATGATCGATTTCGCCGACCTGATCGACGAGCGGTTCATCGCGCTGCCCGCCGAGGCGGGCGCCGTCCGCGATTTCTGGCTCGGTAACGACGCCCGCAACGGCCGCCCCGCCACCATCGGCGCGGAAGCCGCCACCCCCGAGGACCGGCTCGAGGCCGTCGGGCTCGGACTGGGCCTGTGCCTGCTCGCCGAGAACAACGTGCCGATGTACCGCTGGCCAGGGCTCACCGCGCGTCCGGTGACCGGCCTGCCGCCGTGCGAACTCGCGGTGGCCTGGCGTGCCGACGACACCCGGCCGACGATTCTCGAATTCGGCCAGCGAGCCGTTTCCGGCGGCTTCGCCGCGCCTCCCGCCATCCCGGCCTGATCCGGCGAAACGAACCGTGGGTAGGTGGGCTCGCCCACCTACCCACGGTTCGTTCAGGACTGTTCGCCGCCGTACACCCGCGGGTGTAGCGTGCCGATATAGGGCAGATCCCGGTACCGCTCGGCGTAGTCGAGGCCGTAACCGACGACGAATTCGTTCGGGATGTCGAAACCCACATTGGCGACCTCGACCTGGGTGCGCAGCGCGTCGGGTTTACGCAGCAGCGTCACCACCTCGAGCGAGGCCGGGTTGCGGGTGGAGAGATTGCGCATCAGCCACGACAGGGTCAGACCCGAGTCGATGATGTCCTCGACGATGAGCACATTGCGGCCGGCGATGTCCTTGTCCAGGTCCTTCATGATGCGCACCACGCCGGACGACGATGTGGAGGATCCGTAGGACGAAACGGCCATGAACTCCATCTGAGTCGGTATCGGCAGCGCCTTGGCCAGATCCGTCATGAAGAAGATGGCGCCCTTGAGCACACCGATCAACAGGAGATCGCCCTCCGGTGCGTCGGCCGGGTACCGCTTGGCGATCAGTTCGGCCAGTTCGCTGACCTTCGCCGCAATTTCTTCTTCGGTGATCAGGACCGAATCGATATCGTCCCCGTACACGTCAACTGGTTTCCCTTCGGTCTCGGCGTTCCCGATCGGTGCGGGCAAGTGTCAGCCTGCCATGCTCACGAACGACGACCAACCGCGTCCCCCGCTCACCGCCCCCCACCGCGACCCCGCCCTGCCCCCGCCAGGCCACCACCAGGTCGTCGATACCGCGGATATGTTTTCCGGTCACCCCGGAAATCCCCTGGGAGAGCAGCCATGCCCGCACCGCCCGGCGGCGCACCGCGGCGGCGGCCACCGCCAGCACAGCGCAGACCGGCGATCCGGTGCCGGCCCGCACCAGCAGCTCGCCGGCGAACTCGTCCAGAGCGGCATTGTCCTCACGCAACTGTTCGGCGGTCCGGGCCAGCGCCGGCGCCACCGCACCGCCGAGCACTTCCTCGAGCAGCGGTAGCACCTCGGTGCGCAGTCGTACCCGGGTGAACTCCGGGGCGCTGTTGTGCGGATCCTCGTAGGGCGTCAGCGCGAGGTCGGCGCAGAACTGCCGGGTCGTCTCGCGGCGGACCCCCAGCAGTGGCCGGCCCCACGGGCCATCGCTCGGGGCCATCCCCTGGATGGAACGCGCGCCCGAGCCCCGTCCGAGTCCCAGCAGTACGGTTTCGGCCTGATCGTCGAGGGTGTGGCCCAGCAGCACCGGCAAACCCGACCTGGCCTCGTCCAGCGCCGTGTAGCGCGCGTGCCGCGCCGCCGCCTCCATACCGCCGGCCCCGCTCACCTCGACCGGCAGCACCCGCGCGGAGCGGCAGCCGAGCGAACGCGCCGTCGCTGCGGCCGTGGCCGCGACCACATCCGATCCGTCCTGCAACCGGTGATCCACGATCAGGGCGTGCACTTCCGCGGCTTCGGCGAGAGCGGCCGCGGTGAGCGCCAGGGAATCCGCGCCGCCCGACAGCGCGACCGCCACGCACCGGCGCTGCGGGCCGAACCCGGTCAGCCACGCCCGCACCGCATGCCGCACACCGAGCACCGCGGGCGTCTCCGGTAACCGGATCGGCCGCTGTTCGGCGGAGGGCACCGCTCAGTCCAGCACGCGGGCGATCCAGCGCCGCGGTTCGTCGATCTCGTCGGTACGCGGCAGCGTATCGGCATCGGTCCAGATCACGTTGAACCGTTCCATTCCGACTGTACGCACCACCTCGTCGACGAAGGCCTTCCCGCGCACGTACTGCGCCACCTTCGCGTCGATACCGAGCAGCGCGCGCAGCAGGCGCTGCACCGGGTTCGCGGGCCGGGTCCGGCGTTTGTCGAACGCCGTCCTGATCTGCTCGACCGAGGGCACCACACTCGGGCCGACCGCGTCCATCACATGGTCGGCGTGCCCTTCCAGCAAAGTGCCGAGCAGCAGCAACCGGTCCAGTGCCGCCCGCTGTTCCGGAGGCTGGGTGGCCCGCAGCAGTCCCACCACGCCGCGCGAGGCCGGATCGTCGGAAACCTGGCCGCTGCGCCGCAGTTTCACCTCGGTGAGCAATCGGGACAGCATCTCCGAGGTCGCCTCGTCACCGATCTCGCCGAGCACCTCGACGTTGTCGCGCATATACCCGGCCAGCCACGGCGACGCCGAGAACTGCACCCGGTGGCACACCTCGTGCAGGCAGACCCACAGTCGGAAATCCGCCGCCGGCACCGCGAGCGCGCGCTCGACCCCCACGATATTCGGCGCCACCAGCAGCAGCGTGCCGTCCGGGCCGGTGAACGGGTCGTATTGGCCCAAGATCGCCGTGGACAGGAACGCCAGCATGGCGCCCACCTGCACTCCGGCCGGTTTACCGGTGAACAGGCCGGACCGGTCCGTGGTTCCGGTACCGGTCAGCTGGGCCATGGAATCGGCCGCCGCCCCGATCCAGCCGGGCCGGTCCACGACCCGGGCCGCGGGTACGGGCTGGTCGTCGAGCAGGCCGGTCACCGCCCGCACGGGCGCCTCGGCCCGCACCGAGGCCTCGCTCAGCTCGGCCACCGCCTGCTCCGCGGCCGGCCGGGAAGTACGGGGCCCGGCCGGTACCAGCGCGGCGCCGGTACGGGCCGCCCAGCGCCAGTCCACCGAGCCCGAGAAAGTGCGCCGCTCGTCACCGGAGCCGCCGTTCTCGGCCACTGTCCGGGCGCCGGGCCCATCGGGACCTTGTCGAATCGTCATGCGCCCTCCAGCCGTCAGGAACATCCACAGTTGCGCAGAGTGGTCGCGACGGCGTCCAGAGCGGGCCGACTGACCTCCGGGGGCCGATCGCTCGACATCAGTGTGAAGGTCAGGACCCGGCCGTCACGATCAAGCACGTAACCAGCCAACGTACTGGCGACCGACAATGTTCCGGTCTTGGCACGCACCCAGCCGGCACCGCCCTGATTCTGCGTGACATATCGGCTGCTCAGCGAGCCGGTACCGCCCGCGACCGGCAAATAGTCCAGCATCGGCACCAACCGGCTCGTGAGCGTGGTGGCGGCCGGTTCCGGCTGCGCCCGGCGGCCCGCGCCCGCACCCAGCGGCGGCGCGAGCGGCGCGGGCGCGCTGGTGGTGGGCTCGGCGTCCGGTTCGGGACCGGCCGCGGTATTGATGATCTGGTTCAGCAGCCGGGCGGGGATCCGGTCGTCCACCGAGAGCCCGCTGCAGTCGAACATCGTCACACCGGTCATATCGAAACCGTGCTCGGCCAGCACCGCCGCCACCGCGGCCGCCGCCCCCTCGAACGACATCGGCCGCCCGGTGGCCTGGGCGACCTCCCGGCCGATGGTCTCGGCCAGTACATTGTCCGAGTACACCATCATGTCGCGCAGCCGGTCGCGCAGCGGCGCCGAAGCGACCTCGCCCAGGCGTTTGGTACCCAGCGGTGCCGTGCCGATCCGCACTTCGGCCGGGTCGAGACCGAGCTCGGTGGCCAGCCGCCGGCCCACATCCAGCGCCGGACTCCCCGACCGCGGCGAATACTCGCCAGCGGGATCGAGTCGGCCACCGTCGAGCATCACCGATTCCAGTGGTGCGATCGAGCCGCCGGGGATATCGACCGGATCCCAGCCGCGGGCCATGGTCTCGCCCGTATAGACGGAGGTATCCACCACGATCGTGCCGGCCCGGATATCCGCGTTGCGCACCTGAGCGGCCAGATCCAACAGACTGCCCGCACCCGGGTAGTACCCCTGCCCGCCCGGCTGCGCGGTGAGCGTCGGATCACCGGCGGCCACCAGGACGATCTCATCGGGCGACGAACCCGCCACGACCTTGGTGTGCACTCGCTGATCTGCGGGCAGAGTGAGCAATGCCGCCGCGGTGGTCATGATCTTGGCCGTCGACGAGGGCACGCGCGGCTCGTCGGCGCGCTCACTCCACAACACGGTGCCACTGGCCGCATCGATGACCGATCCGGCGAAACCACCCAGATCGGGACTGGCGACCACCGGGCCGAGCGCCGCCGCGACACCCGCCGCGCTCGGCGCGGGCGCGGTATCCAGGGCCGGCGCCACCTCCGGCGAAACGATGGCCGGTGCGGGTGGCGCGACGATGGTGAGCCCACCGTGCCGGAACTCCGGCGTCCACGGTTTCAGGATCACCGCGGCCACCGCCGCCGCCCCCGCCAGCACCACCAGCACGATGATCGACCAAGTCCGTACGCCGCGGCGCCGGCGCGTGGCCGAACCATACATACCGCTGCCGCCCTGCACCACCACGTTGCCCGTCTTCTCCCATGTCCGGCGACTATCACACCCGAGCCCCCACTGAACCCATGTGCCCGCCGACAACAATATCGGTGTTCGGTTACCGTTCTCGGCGAACAACCGGGTGCGTCGGCGACGCCGGCCACCACGGCGCATCGTGAGAGCAGCGAAAGGAGTTGGCGTGGAGTTCGACGTCACCATCGAGATCCCCAAGGGTTCACGCAACAAATACGAGGTCGATCACGAAACCGGGCGTGTGCGCCTCGACCGGTTCCTGTTCACCTCCATGGCCTACCCGGCCGATTACGGCTACATCGAGAACACCCTCGGAGAGGACGGCGACCCGCTGGACGCGCTCGTCCTACTGCCCGATTCGGTGTTCCCGGGCGTCATCGTCGAGGCGCGCCCCGTCGCCATGTACAAGATGACCGACGAAGCCGGCGGCGACGACAAGATCCTCTGTGTCCCGGCCGGTGACCCGCGCTGGGACCACATCCAGGACCTCGGCGACGTCCCCGAGTTCGAATTGGCCGCCATCAAGCATTTCTTCGAGCGGTACAAGGACCTCGAGCCCGGCAAGTTCGTCAAGGGTTCCGAGTGGGTGGGCCGGGCGGAAGCGGAGGCCGAGATCCAGGCGTCCTTCAAGCGTTTGGAAGAACAAGGCCACTGAGGCTCAGCGGGCGGAACTCCTGCGAGCCGGCTTGGATCATGAGGTCGGTGATGCCCTGTCGGGCACAGGGGTTCTGCTCACGGGGTGAGCGGCACGCCCCATCAGGGGTGGGGTGGCACGCTCGCTCGCGAAAGGCGGGTGGCACATCCGTAGCGAGGACGGGGCTGTCCGTAAAGGCTGGAGGCAGGCTCACTCGCGAAGGTGGGGAAGTGAGCTTGCTCGCGAAGGTGCTGTGTTTTGACGCGCTGGCGCGCGCGGGGTTGAGGCCCCCTCGGTCTCGCCGTTTCGGCCTCGAGACTCGAGCTTTCGGCTCATGCGCTTTCGAGGCCGAAACGGCGAGACGGGCCTCAACCCTTTGAGGTGTCTCGCAACACTCGACACATGCGGTTACGTCGGCATTCGATGTCGGGCTCGCATGCCGACTCGACTCGAGACTCGAGCCGTCTCGGCTGGGGTGGGGTGGGGCTTGCCCGCGTAGGTTCTTTGTCCTGGCCGAGTTCATTGGACGGCGTCCGGGCGGCGATGAGAGGCTCACTCGCATGGATGAGTCCGGACACGGCGAGCTGATGATCACCCCGATCGACCACCGCCTGGTGCGCGGCGCACTCGAGCTCGAGCCGGCCGCGCACGGCGTCGTACCGCACCGGTTCCCCGCCTCCGCGCGCCGCCGGTTCGAGGACTCCTTCTTGACGATGGTAGAGGCCCAACCCACCGGCGCGCGCATAGTGTTCCGCAGCGAGGCCACCGTCGTCGAACTGGAGGCCCTGCCTACCCGCGTCGTCTTCACCAATGGGCTCGCGCTGCCGCACGGGGTATTCGAGATCCTGGTGGACGGCCGACTGTCCGGGGCGGCGAGCATTCCCACCGGCATCACGCATCGGATCGACGCCACCAGCGGAGCCATCGATACCGACCACGGTCCGGCGGGCACGGTGCGTTTCGCGAACCTGCCCGCGGGGCCGAAGACCGTCGAGATCTGGTTGCCGCACACCGAGTCCCTCGAATTGATCGCGCTGCGCACCGACGCGCCGATCGAACCCGCACCGGCACGGGACCGCACCTGGGTGCACTACGGCAGCTCGATCAGCCACGGCTCCAATGCCGACCGCCCCACCGGGACCTGGGTCGCCACCGCCGCCCGCGCCGCCGACGTGGACGTACTCAACCTCGGTCTCCGCGGTAACGCCCTGCTCGACCAGTTCGCCGCCCGCACCATCCGCGACGTCCCGGCCGATGTGATCAGCCTGGCGATCGGCATCAACCTGGTCAACGCCGACGCCATGCGGTCGCGCGCGTTCACCTCCGCGGTGCATGGTTTCCTCGACACCGTCCGCGACGGTCACCCCACCACGCCGCTGCTGGTCGTCTCGGCGGTTCTGTGCCCCATCCACGAGCACACCCCCGGCCCCTGCTCTCCGGAAGTCGTCGACAGCAGAGTGCTGTTCCGCGCCGACGGCGACCCGGACGATCCCACCCGGCTGACGCTGGTCCGGATGCGTACCGAACTCGCGCGCATCGTGGAACAGCGGGCCGTCGAGGATCCGAACCTGCATTACCTCGACGGACTGGACCTGTACGGCGCGGCGGATTTCGCCGAGCGGCCACTCCCCGATCGGCTACACCCCGATGCCGCCACCCATCTCCGCATCGGCGAACGCTTCGCCGAACGGGTATTCACCGCTCCGGGGCCCTTCGCCCGCTCTTGACCCGGTATATGCCGGATACGGCGGACCTCGGTTCGAGGCCCGCCGAGTCGCGGCGTTCAGCGCCCCTTGTACTCCGGGGTCCGCTTCTCGAAGACCGCCTGGATGGCTTCGGTCAGGTCCTCGGACGGCAGGAAGGCGGCGTTCCAGGCCGAGACGTAGCGCAGGCCCTCGGCGACCGCGGCGGAGTTCCGTTGTCCCAGCACATCCTTCACGCCCTGCACCACCAGCGGCGGGTTGGCGGCGATTTCGCGGGCGGTGGCGTGGGCTGCTTCCAGTACCGCCTCCTGATCGGCGAAGACATCGTTGACCAGGCCGATCTTCTCCGCCCGGGTCGCGTCGATGTCCTTGGCCGTGAAGGCCAGTTCACGCAGGTGGCCCTCCGAGATGATCCCGGGCAACCGCTGGAGCGAACCCACGTCGGCGACGATGGCGACCTTCGCCTCCCGCAGACTGAATTTGGCTTCCGCGCTGGCGTAGCGGATATCGGCGGCGGCGATCAGGTCCAGGCCGCCGCCGATGCACCAGCCGGAAACCGCGGCGATCACCGGTTTGCGGCATTCGGCGACGGCGGTGATCGAGGCCTGCAGGCGCCGGATATCGGCGAGGAAATCGGTCCGCGGGGCGGCGAGCGCGCGGTCGGCCATCAGCGGGCCGAAGGTGCCACTCATCGCGGGCAGATCCAGGCCGTAGGAGAAGTGTTTCCCGGAGCCGGTGAGCACGACGGCGCGGATCTCGGGGTCGGCGTCGAGGCCGTGAAAGATCTCCGGCAGTTCCCGCCAGAAATCCGGGCCCATCGCATTGCCCTTACCCGGTCCGGTGAGGGTCACCCGGGCGACGTGATCGTCGGTCTCGACGGTGAAAGCCTGCCAATCTGTCATCTGCCCAGCCTAAGGGGGCGCAGCGGGCGGCGGGCGCCGCCCACCGGACCGGCTCCGGTGCACGAGATCGTCCCGGCCGGCGAACGGCCTCGTCCGGTGAGTGGCGGAAAGCCACGCGGGACGCTGCGTCTCGCTCTACCCTGTGCCCATGCGCAGGTCGCTTCCACAGATAACCTGCCGGGTCTCGGATACTCTGATCGCCCGTGGCCACCACGGGCTGATCGTCACCGCGCCGGAATCGGCGACCGGTCCCGCGGAGACCGCCGAGGCGATGGAGGTGGACCTCGGAGCGCTCGTGCATTCGGAGGTCTTCCTACTGGGTGACGAGCCGATCCTGCTGCTGGTCTCGGCCGCGCACCGGGTGGATCCGGAACGTACCGGCGTGCGCCTCGAGGGCGCGCTCATTCCCGCGCCACCCCACCTGGTGATGCGCTACACCGGCCAGCTGCCGGGCAGTGTGGCGCCCGTCGGTCATCCGGCGAATCTGCCCACCTGGGTGGATTCGCGACTATCCGGTCATCGCGAACTGTGGGCCGCCGGTGGCAGCCCGGGGACCGTCTTCCGTACCTCGTACACCGAACTGTTGCGGATCACCGCGGGACTGTCCCTCGACCTGGATTGACCTCGCTCACCACCTTCCCGGACAGTGGACCAGCTCGCCGCGCCGTGCCGTTCCGGGCGTAGCGTCGGCGAGGTGACCGAAGCACCACGGCCCGATACCGGAATCCGGATCCCCGACGACCTCAGCGGTATCACCGCCGAGCAGTACCGCGCCTCGATGCGCCACTATCCGTCCGGCGTCACCATCGTGACGCTCGGCTCGGCCACCGGTCCGGTCGGTTTCACGGCGACCTCGTTCGCCTCGCTGTCCCTCGACCCGCCACTCGTCTCGTTCAACATCAGCCACACGTCGTCCAGCCTGGAGGCGCTGACCGCCGCCGAGTCCGTGGTGATCCATTTCCTCGGCGAACACCAGCGCCACCTGGCCCAGCGTTTCGCCCGGACCGCCGCGCACCGGTTCACCGATCCCGGCCTGTGGAGTGCGCTGGACACCGGCGAACCGGTTCTGCACGGCACCCCGCTGTGGTTGCGCACCACCGTGGAGCAGCTCATCCCGATCGGCGATCACACCTTCGTGGTCGGCCGGGTGGTCCGGGTGCACGACGACACCGGCGACGAAGCGGCCGCGGCTCCCCTGCTCTATTACAACGGCCGGTACTACCGGCCGACCCTGCTCGCCGACGACGTGGAATAGCGGCCCCGCCCGCTGACATCGGGTGTTACCCGTGGCCGAGTAATCTGTTCACCCGGTCGACCGCTGTTTGCCGTGCGGTAACCCTCGTATGAGAGAACCAGTCCGTCGGCTGGGCGATGGAAGGTGGGCCGGACTGATGCGGACGCAGGTGGACGCGGAGAGCGCGCTACGGCGGGCCGAGGCGGCGCCGCCGGCGCGCACCCTGGTCGATATCGTCACCGAGACGGCCGCCGCGTATCCCGATGCCCCCGCCATCGCCACGGCGGACCGCACCCTCACCTACGCGGAAGTGCGCACCGAGATCGAGAACTCGGTCCGGGACCTGGCCGCCGCCGGGGTGCGCCGGGGCGACCGGGTGGGTGTGCGGATGCCCTCGGGCACCTGGGAGCTCTACCTCACCATCCTGGCGGTGTTGCACGCCGGTGCCGCCTACGTCCCGGTGGACGCCGACGATCCCGAGGAGCGGGCCGACCTGGTCTTCACCGAGGCCCGGGTGACGGCCGTGGTGACGGCCGACGGCATCCGGCCGGTACCCGGGCGCCCGGACCCGGCGGAAGGCGGCGAGGCCGTCGAGCCGGCACCCACGGTCGACGACGATGCCTGGATCATCTTCACCTCGGGTTCCACGGGCACTCCCAAGGGTGTCGCGGTGACCCATCGCAACGCGGCCGCTTTCGTCGATGCCGAGGCCCGCATGTTCCTCCAGAACGCGCCGCTCGGACCCGGCGACCGCGTCCTGGCCGGACTCTCGGTCGCTTTCGACGCCTCCTGTGAGGAGATGTGGCTGGCCTGGCGACACGGCGCCTGTCTGGTGCCCGCACCGCGCGCGCTGGTCCGCACCGGCGCCGATCTCGGCCCGTGGCTGGTCCGGCAGGGCATCACCGTGGTGTCCACCGTCCCGACCCTGGCCGCGACCTGGCCCGCCGAGGCCCTGGAATCGGTCCGGTTGTTCATCTTCGGCGGCGAGGCGGTGCCCCCGGAACTGGCCGAACGTCTCGCCGACCCCGACCGTGAGGTGTGGAACACCTACGGCCCCACCGAGGCCACCGTGGTCGCCTGCGCCGCACTGCTGGACGGCACCGGGCCGGTGCGTATCGGTCTCCCGCTGGACGGGTGGGATCTGGTCGTGGTCGACGTCGACGGTGTACCGGTCGGCGAGGGCGAGACCGGTGAATTGGTGATCGGCGGCGTCGGACTGGCCCGCTATCTCGATCCGGCGAAGGACGCCGAGAAGTACGCGCCCCTGCCCACGCTGGGCTGGGACCGCGCCTACCGCAGCGGCGACCTGGTCCGTAACGAGGAGGCGGGGCTGATCTTCCTCGGCCGGGCCGATGATCAGGTGAAGATCGGCGGCCGCCGCATCGAACTCGGCGAGATCGACAACGCGCTCCAGCATCTCCCCGGAGTCGGTGGGGCGGCCGCCGCGGTGCGGGCCACAGCGACCGGTGCGCCGGTCCTGATCGGCTATCTCACCGGTGTCGCCGCGGACTACGACCTGGCCGCGGCCCGCGCCCGGCTCGCCGGGCAGCTGCCGGCCCCGCTGATCCCCCGGCTGGTGGTCGTGCCGGAGTTGCCGACCCGCACCTCGGGCAAGGTCGACCGGAACGCGCTGCCCTGGCCCCTCGCCGACGTCGGCAGCGGAATCGATCACGGACTCACCGGTACCGCCGCCTGGGTCGCGCAGCTGTGGACCGATGTCCTGGGCGCCGAGATCACCGGCGCCGATGCCGATTTCTTCGCGCTCGGCGGCGGCTCGCTGTCGGCGGCGCAACTTGTCACCGAGCTGCGGGTGCGATACCCGCTGGTCACGGTGGCCGATGTATACGACCACCCTCGCCTCGGCGCGCTCACCGAACTACTCGACCAGAGCGCCCCGGCCGCCGCCGCGCAGATGCGCCCGGTCCGCCCCACCCCACCGTCGGCCCAGTGGATCCAGGTACTGGCCACCGTGGCCCTGGCGACGCTCACCGGCCTGCAATGGATCACCTGGCTGGCCGTCGCCTCGGGGGTGGCCGCGTGGTTCGAACTGCTGCCCTGGCTTCCGCGCCTGTCGTGGTGGTGGACCGCGCTGCTGTTCGGAATCTTCATCACTCCGCTAGGCCGGATGGCGATCTGTGTGGGGGGCGCCCGGACCCTGCTCGCGGGTGTGCGGCCGGGCAGTTACCCGCGCGGCGGTTCGGTACATCTGCGACTGTGGGCGGCGGTCCGGTTGGCGGAGGCCAGCGGCGCGGAGAACCTCTCTGGAGCACCGTGGATGGTGCCGTTCGCGCGCGCCCTCGGCGCGAAGGTGGGTAAGGGCGTCGATCTGCACACGCTGCCCCCGGTGACCGGCATGCTCGAACTGCGTGACGGGTGCAGTGTCGAACCCGAGGTAGATCTGTCCGGCTACTGGATCGACGGCGATACCGTGCACATCGGTTCGATCGTGGTCGGCCGGGGCGCGGTGGTGGGTGCCCGCTCGGTGCTGCTGCCCGGAACCCGGATCGGCCGCGACGCCGAGATCGCCGCGGGGTCGGCGGTGTCCGGGAAGGTGAAGGCCGGTCAGGAATGGGCGGGGTCACCGGCGGTGAAGGTCGGGAAGGCCCGGCACCGCTGGCCCGCGGAGACGCCGGAGCGAGCGGTCCACTGGGTACCGGCCTTCGGGATCGGATCGCTGGCCCTGGGGGCGCTGCCGCTGTTCGGGCTCGCGGCGGGCCTGGCCGTGATCGCCTGGGGTATCCGGGACACCACGGATTTCGCGGACGCCCTGCTGCCCGCCTTCCTCTGGCTACCCGTCGCCACCATGTCCAGTCTGGTGGTCTACGCCGTCACGACCGTCGTGGCCGTCCGGCTGCTCAGTATCGGACTCACCGAGGGCTACCACCCGGTACGCAGCCGGGTCGGCTGGCAGGTCTGGGCCACCGAACGCCTGCTGGACTCCGCCCGCACCTTCCTGTTCCCCCTCTACGCCTCGCTGCTCACCCCGATCTGGCTGCGCCTGCTCGGCGCGAAGGTCGGCAAACGGGTCGAGGCGTCCACGGTGCTGCTGCTGCCCAAGTTCACCACCGTCGCCGACGGTGCCTTCCTGGCCGACGACACCATGGTCGCCGGTTACGAGCTCGGCGGCGGCTGGTTGCGAATCGGCGAGGCGAAGGTGGGCAAACGCGCGTTCCTCGGAAACTCCGGTATGGCCGCGCCCGGCCGGCGGGTGCCGAAGAACGGGCTGGTCGCGGTGCTGTCGGCGGCGCCGACCAAGGCGAAGGCCGGCTCGTCCTGGCTGGGCAGCCCGCCGGTCCGGTTGCGCCGGGCCGCGGGTACCGCAGATACCGACCGCACCTTCGATCCGCCACTGCGGCTGCGCGTCTTCCGGGCCGCGTTCGAGACCTGCCGCCTCGCCGCGGTCGTGGTGACCTTCGCCATCGGCCTCGGTGTCCTGCTGGCGCTGGCCCGGCTGGCCGACCGTTTCGGCTATCCGGCGGCGGCGCTGCTGTCCGGGGTGGTGCTGATGGTCGCGGGCGCGGTGGCCTGCGCGAGCGCGGTCACCGCGAAATGGGTGCTGGTCGGGCGGATCCGCACCGGTGAGCATCCGCTGTGGAGTTCGTTCGTCTGGCGTAACGAGGTATCGGACGCGTTCGTGGAAACCGTCGCGGCGCCCTGGTTCGCGCGCGCGGCGACCGGTACGCCCGTACTGAACCTCTGGTTGCGCGCGCTCGGCGCGACGATCGGTCGCGGGGTATGGTGCGAGTCCTATTGGCTTCCGGAGGCAGATCTGGTGACACTCGGTGACGGCGCGACCGTGGAACGCGGCTGCGTCGTGCAGACCCACCTGTTCCACGACCGCATCATGGCCATGGACACCGTGACCCTGAAGCCCGGCGCCACCCTCGGGCCGCACTGCGTCGCCCTGCCCGCCGCCACCCTCGGCGCTGCCGCCACAGTGGGCCCGGCCTCCCTGGTGATGCGCGGCGATACCGTACCGGCCTCCACCAGATGGTGGGGCAACCCGATCGCACCCTGGGCCGGCCCGGCGGCCGACCCCGAATCCGACGAGGACACGGACAGCTGATGGGGAGCAGGTTCTACGACGCGCCCATCGACGACTATCTACCGCAGAACGGGAACAGGGGCTATCGGGTATCACGGTACGAGCTGGACCTGAACTACAAGGTGGCCAGTAACCGGCTCGCCGGGCGGGCGGTGATCACCGCCGTCGCCACCGCCGAACGCCCACGCTTCTCGCTCGACCTGTCCCAGGCGCTGGCGGTGTCGAAGGTTCTGATCAACGGCGGCAAAGCCGGTAAGTACACCCATCAACGCGGCAAACTCACCGTCACCCCGCGCGAGCGGATACCCGCCGGCGGAATCCTGCAACTGGTCGTGCAGTACGCCGGCGCGCCGAAACCGGTCCGTGGGCCCTGGGGTGAGGTCGGCTGGGAAGAACTCACCGAGGGGGCACTGGTGGCCAGCCAGCCCAACGGCGCCGCGTCCTGGTTCCCCTGCGACGACCATCCCAGTTCCAAGGCGAGCTACCGGATCGCCGTCACCACCGATACCCCGTACTTCACCCTCGCCAACGGTGAACTGATCGGTAAGCAGACCAAAGCCGGCCAGACCACCTGGGTCTATGAACAGACCGAGCCGATGGCGACCTACCTGGCCACCGTCCAGATCGGGCGCTACCGCAGGCACCAGCTCACCGACCGGCGCACGCCCGTCCCGATCCACGCGGTGATACCCACGCCGCTACGCGCGGCCTTCGATCACGATTTCGCCCGGCAACCCGAGATGATGTCGGTCTTCAGCGAACTGTTCGGCCCGTATCCGTTCCGGAGCTACTCGGTCGTGGTCACCGAGGACGAACTCGAGATCCCGATCGAGGCGCAGGGCATCTCCATATTCGGCGCCAACCACTGCGACGGCCGCCGTGGCGCCGAACGCCTGGTGGCGCACGAACTCGCCCACCAATGGTTCGGCAACAGCCTCACCATCCAGCACTGGTGCGATATCTGGTTGCATGAGGGTTTCGCCTGCTACGCGGAGTGGATCTGGTCGGAGGCCGCGCATGGGCCCAGCGCCGATCAGCTCGCCCGTGCGGCCTGGCACACCCTGCGCCGGGAACCGCAGAACATCCTGGTCGGTGATCCGGGACCCGAGTTGATGTTCGACGACCGGGTCTACAAACGCGGTGCCCTCACGCTCCACGCACTGCGGCTGGAGCTGGGTGATACCGCGTTCTTCCGGCTCATCCGCGATTGGACCGCACGGCACCGGCACGCCTCGGTCTCCACCGAGGAGTTCACCGACCTGGTCGGCCACTACAGCGTGACGCCCATGCAGCCCCTGTGGCAGGAATGGCTCTATGCCGAACCGCTACCGCAACTGCCGCCGATCGGTGGGAGCGCGGGTCAGAAAACCAGGTAGCGTCCGGCGAGCTGTTCGATGAGCGGATCGTCCTCGGCGACGCTGTTCAGCGCATCGAGGTCGGCGACCACCGAGATGAGGCGTGGATCCTCCGGTTCGGCACCCTCCGGGCCGTCCTCGGTCAGTTGCCGCAGCAATTTGTCGCGTACCCGGTCCTTGAGTGAATCGCGCATCTGTACCTCGTCTGTCAGACCGGCGTCAGCCAGGTGCCCCAGGGGGTATTGCGCACCACCGTGTAGACGGCGATCGAGCCGAGCATCGCCCACATCGTGAAGCTGCCGATCCCGGGCACGCGGGGTCCTTCACCTCGCCATGCGCGGATCGCCCAATCGCCCACCCACAACACGTAGAGCGTCAACACCGGCAGCGCCAGCAGGTTGCTGTGCAGGGAGTCGACGATATTTCCCTCGGTCAGGTTGTGCACTGCGCGCATACCCCCGCAACCCGGGCAGTACACACCGAACAGGGCATAGACCGGGCACAGCCCGTACGAGCCCTCGATATGCGGGTCGCGGACGTGCAGCAACAGCACCGCCGCCGCCCCCGCGGCCGCCGCCGCCCCGGGCAGCAACAATCCGCGCCACCCGGACGACCCGGCGCCACCACCATCCGACGCGGCCGCTTCCGGAACCCCTGGGCCCACCAGCTCGCGCGGGTCTGCTGCGTCCGAGTCGTTCACGACATCCACGGTAGTCGCGGCCCGCGGGTTGACGCCACAACCTCCGGAGGTGCTTGCTCCGGTTGCATCGAAACAAGCCATGGATGCATCGGATGAGGCATAGAACGCCGGCGGACTGGGCAACCTGGAGCTAACAGAGCCCTGCACCGGCCCGATATTCGGGAAAACAACGACATCCCGGATGAAGCGAACCGGAACGGCGCTTGCTCTTGTAAGCACCCAGCTTGCAGGGTTACCGTGTCAGCAGGCACAAAGGAGTGTTCTGATGCTGGTGAAATCGATAACGGCGCTGTCGCAGGCGCATCAAGGCGCTCTGACCGCCCCGTACCGGGCTACCTTGCGCGCGCGCCGATTCCGGACGGCCCACTACAACGCGCCGGCCGCCCATCCCGAGGTCGTTCCCGTCACCACCGTGGACGGCGCCCGCCTGCGCGTGCACTCCTACGGCCCCGCCGATGCCGAGCCGATCGTGCTCATCCACGGCTGGAGCTGCTGCATCGAATACTGGCACCCCCAGATCAACGCCTTCGCGGACCGCTACCGCGTGATCGCCTACGACCAGCGCGGCCACGGCGACAGCACCCTCGGGCGCACACCGCTGGGCGACCGCACCCTCGCCGACGATCTCGCCGCCGTCCTCGACGCGACCCTGCGCCCGGGTCAGCAGGCCCTGCTGGTCGGGCACAGCATGGGCGGTATCACCCTGCAGGCCTGGGCCGCTCGCCATCCCGAACAGGTGAACCGGCGGGCCCGCGCGGTCGTGCTGGCCAACACCACCTCGGGCAATATCCGCTACGACACCGATCTGCTGCCGCTGTTGAACAAGCCGCTCAGCCTGGGAAGCCAGCCACTGAGCCTGCTCGGGTCGCCCCTCCGCCTACCGATGATCGTCGCGGAGTCCATCCTCACCACACCCCTGCCCCTGCCCGGCGGCTGGGCGGCCCGCGAGATACTGAAAGAACGCATCATGGCCCGCGGCGCCACCAACGAGCAGGCCGAGTTCGCCCTGAACATCGTGCGCTCGTGCCGTCCGCTGGCGCGCGGCCGGCATGCCGCGATCCTGGCGGATCTGCAGCTCGGGGCGGCCGCGGCGAATCTGACCGTGCCCACCACGATCATCGCCGGCCGCTACGACCGGCTGCTGCCGGAACGGATGTCGCGCCTCATCGCCGACACCATGGTCGAGGCCGGCCACCGGCCCGACTACCAGGTCTGGCCCACCGGCCACCTGGGCAATATCGAGCGGATCGACCATTTCAACAATGAGCTGACCGCCGTTCTGGACCGCACCAGCCCCCGGTCCGCGGCCGCGGGCTGAGCGGGAAGTCCCCGAGTCCGGTCAGTGTCGCCCGGCTCGGCGGACCCTCCGCACCGGTCGGCCCCGCCGTCCGGGCTCCGGAATATCGCTTGCGGCGCGTCGTTGCACGCAATGACAACCGCAACCGATAGGACTGGACTATGCGCGCAGCGACCTACGACCGCTACACCACCGACAACAGCGATATCCAGGTACGTGACCTGCCGAAACCCAAAGTCTTCCCGGGTTCGGTACTGATCGAGGTGCGCGCGGCCGGGGTCAACCCGGTCGATTGGAAACTGATGTCGGGTGCGCTGGACGGTCTGATCGATGCGACCTTTCCGGTGATCCCGGGCTGGGATGTCGCCGGGATCGTGGTCGGCAAGGGCACCGATACCCCGGAATTCGAGGTCGGGGACGAAGTTCTGGCCTACGCGCGCAAGGACGTCCTCAAGGACGGCACCTTTGCCGAACTGGTCGCCGTCCCCGCGGCGCGGGTGGCCCGCAAACCGGCGGATCTGCCCTGGGAGCAGGCCGGCGCGCTGCCCCTGGCCGGCGGTACCGCCCTGCGCGCGCTCGATCTTCTCCAGGTGACCGCCGAGGACACCGTGCTCATCCACGCCGCGGCCGGCGGGGTGGGCAGCCTGGGTGTCCAGATCGCCCGGGCGCGCGGTGCCCGGGTCCTGGGTACCGCTTCCGAACGCAACCACGATTTCCTGCGTGAACTCGGCGCCGAACCGGTGGCCTACGGGGAGGGCGTGATCGAACGTATCCGCGAACTCGCCCCGGACGGTGTGCAGGCGGTGGCCGATTTCGTCGGTGCCCAGCTCGACACCACCCTGGCCGTTCTGGCGAAAAACGGGCGCCATGCCTCGATCGCTGACGGCTCCGTGACCGAACACGGCGGCCACGCGGTCTGGGTGCGCCCGGACGGCCTCCAGACCCAGCGTCTGGCCGACCTCGCCACCAAGGGCGACCTCGTGGTCCCGGTCGCCGCGACCTTCTCTCTGGAGGAAGTCGCTGATGCCTTCACCGCGGGCCAGACGGGCCATACCCGCGGCAAAAACGTCATCGTGCTCTGACGCCGTCGGCACGAGCCCGTACGGCAAGCCGGTGGGATAGGACAGCGGCCACCACCGCGAGAGCGGTCGATATGCCTCCGACCAGGCATTTGTAGCACGGCCGTTCGGACCTCAGAATGGTCCGTATGGGTTCGAAAGAGGCGGCTTCAGCGATCAACCGGGCAGTGGGGGCCGAGCTCCGGGCCGCCCGGGCGCGGCGCGACTTCACGCGACAGCAACTCGCGGCGCTGACCGGCCTCGCCGTCAGCACTATCCAGCGGTTCGAAAACGGCCAGCGCTCACCGGATATGCAGCAGCTGCACGCGCTGTGCACCGCCCTGGAGATCCCGATGCGGGAATTCGTCGAGCTGGCACTCGAGGGAATCAAGCCGGCCGGCGAGTGACCGGCCCCGGCCGATGCTGCCGACAAGCGTCGGGTGACCGGGTGGACATCAGTCCCGCCCGGCCACCCGGAAACGGCGCACTCAGACAATGGCCGAGGTGACGAGCAATCCGACCAGAGCGAGGGCCTGCAGGATCACCCGCGGGTAGAGAATGCTGTCCCACCGGTCCTGCAGCGCACGGGCATTCGGCGGAATCACGCCCGATCGAGCGGCGGCCTTCTGCGCCGCGTTGATCGGCTTGGCGATGCGCGCGTAGAGAACGAGCCACACCACGAGGGCGAGCACCGCCAGCCCCGCGGAAACGGCGGCACCGGCGGCGCCGCTCAGGGCGGCGACGACCGCGGCCCCCAACGCCGCTACCACTCCGGTGATACCGATCGGCGGCATACGCGAATCCGCGTAGTAGTGCCCCCAGCCCGCACTGACGGTCATGGCGGCGTCGTCGAGCCGGCGATGCACCGACCGCATGACCAGCGCTCCCAAGACATCGGTGCCGTAGACGACAGCATTGGCGAGAACCGCGATGGCGGCGAGGATCTGAATGGACACGGTCATGACAGGCTCCCGAGTGTTGCGAATTTCGGCTGCTGGTGGACGTTTCGACGGTTACGCCGGAGTGGAGGCGGACGCTGCGGGCTCGCGGATGAGCAGCAGCCCGGTGATGCCCACGAGCACTGCCGTGAGGCCGTGGACTCCGAATGCGGTCGCCGTGGAGCCGTCGTAGGCCAGCACGGTGGCCATATCACCAATCGGGATCAGCGCGATGACGAGCATGGCGACCCCCAGCGCGAAGCGCTGCCCGAGCGCCAGCAGCGCGAGGATGAGGATTCCGCTGACCGTGTCGCGTACGCCCTTCAGATTCATGAATGCCGCGGCGTCACCGGTCGGCCACGCGGGCAGGCCGAATCCGGTGGCGATCGACTCCGGGGTGATCAGGTAGCTGATCCCGATGTAGAGGATGAACGCCGCCCCGATCAGCGACAGTGCGGTGGCAATACGCCGAGTGGTGATCATGGTTGCTCCGATATCTAGCGTCGCTATGTTGTAGAGCGACAGTAACGCACCTCGGTCCCCTTGTCTAGCGATGCTAGGATTTCGAGCATGAGCATTCAGAAAAGGCGGGAACGGGAGCGGGCGGAACGCCACCGGCTGATCATCGATACCGCGCGCGAACTGGCGGAGACCGAGGGCTGGGACGCGGTGACCGTCCGCAAGCTGGCCGACCGGATCGAATACAGCCAACCCGTCCTCTACAGCCATTTCGCCGGCAAACGCGCCATCGTCACGGCCGTCGCCGAGGACGGGATCGCCGAACTCGCCGCGGCCCTGCACCGCGCCCGGGCCACCGCCGAGTCGGAGTCCGACGCACTGGCGGCCCTTGCCCGCGCCTATATCGAATTCGCCATCGAGCATCCCGCCGTCTACGACGCCATGTTCGCCATGTCCACCGATCTGAAGTTCGGCCCCGAGGCCACCCAGGTCCTCCGCGACGCGTTCGCCGAACTGGTCGCCGCACTGGCCCCCTTCGCCGGCGACCACGACGTGGAAACCTTCACCGAAACCGGCTGGAGCGCACTGCACGGGCTGGCCACCCTCGAACGCGGCCAGCGCCTACGCCCGGGCCTGCGCGAAAACCGGGTGGAAATCCTCAGCCGGTTATTGGAGCAGGCCGGCTCCGCGCCGCACTCGTAACCCGCCGGGACCGTCCGCTCAACCGGTGAGCGCCCAGATCACCCCGAGCGCAACGGTCACCAGCGGCGCAGCCCCCTGCTTGACCGCCGATGCGCGCTTGTCCGGCGACGAGAGCAACAGCACCAGCGCGGCACCCAGCATCGCCCCGATACCGGCGAAGATCAACGCCACCCCGACACCCCGATCCCCCGTTGCCGCCACCACGATCCCCACCGCCGCGATGATCGCCAAGAACAGGTTGTAGAAACCCTGATTGAAGGCCAGCTCCCGGGTCGCTGCAGCTTCCTCGGCACTGATGCCGAACACACCCCGCGCCGCACCGGTCCACGCGAACGACTCCAAATACCAGATGTAGACATGGAGTAGCGCCGAAACCGCCGCGAACACTGCGATAGCGATGAGCACGAGCACCGACACTAGTCGACAGACCACTCCGACCTGTGGTTATCGCTGCGGAACCGCCTGTCGAGTTCGTTGACTGGTGGCGGCGGGCACGCACGAAAACCGACGCCGCGAGCGCTCCGCGATGCGTTACTTATCCTCGACGGCCTGGGCCTCCAGCGCCTCCACCCTGCCGCGGAGTTTGCCGACCTCCCGGCCCCGCCAGCCCTGGCGGCGGCTCGAGATCCCGGCGACTGGGGCGTCGGCAGTGTGAACATGCTCCGCGCCGAGTGGTTGCGAGGACTCGTCGGCGCGAGAGTGCGGCGCCGTTGCAGCCGGACAACCGGATATCACTACCCACAGCCATGCCACCGCGGCCGATACGCGCGTGTCAACTGCCCTGTAGGGCAGTCGGTACGGCACCTCGGCTTGCCCCTCCGCGGATACAGTTCTGCTTCGGAGGCGGTTTTCTGATACCTCCCGGTGTCCGACTCCGTTGAGCCACCTGGCATTTCAGTTGGCGATCATTCGGTTCGGTGGGTGTTCGGGGCTGCCACGGTTTCGACGAGCCTCGGCGGTGTCGTGGGCCACCGCGGGTGTTCGGCGTCGATGACGTAGGCGTTCGTAGGCGTGGGTGTGCCGCTAATAGCGGGCTTCCACGCGTACGTTCGTCGCCCTCGCTCTTCCCCGAGTCCCTGATCGCCTCGGTGCCCGACCGGTCATGCTCACCGGTGCGGTACCCCTGCTCGCCGCACTCGGATCGGCCCTCGCCCTGTCGTTGGCCGACTCCGGTGACCGGCGCGCGGCCGCCGCCATCGCGGTATGGGCCGATATCGGTGTAGAGACCGCGGCGAAACTGACACCCACCGGGCAGGTCCCGCGCCGCTCGTCCCGACCGGCCGACCCCCCCGCGCTGTTCGCGGCCCAGTTCCCGCTCTCGCACCTGGCGTGGCTGCTCACCTACCCGATCGCCGGACAGCTGACGACCGCTACCGGTTCACCACGACCTGGTTGGTCCTCGCGGTTCTCGATGCCACCGGATTCGCCGCGGCACTGCGGTGGTGGCAGCGCCACGATCAGGAGGTCCTGACCCACCTGCACGAGGCCGCCACAATCGACCCCGTGCGACTCGGCGACGCTACAGTCGATGTGGATGTGGCCGGAGGCCTGGTCACCATCACCGCCACGAAACCGGTCCACCGAGACGCGTTCGCCACGGCAGTCCGATAGGCAGGCTTCGACCGCACCGCATGAACACGAGTGACGACCGGTGCCACCCGCCCGAAACGGACGGATGGCACCGGTCGTCCAGTATCGAGGACATAGGCAGAGCATCCACTTCCGTTGGCC
The DNA here is from genome assembly GCF_001613445.1 of Nocardia grenadensis NBRC 108939. Classification (GTDB taxonomy): domain Bacteria; phylum Actinomycetota; class Actinomycetes; order Mycobacteriales; family Mycobacteriaceae; genus Nocardia; species Nocardia grenadensis. Next base: position 120,144 of record NZ_BDCJ01000005.1, on the reverse strand, counting down.
GCCTACGGGTTGGGCATCCATCGTTGCGGGTCACCGTCGACACCGCCACGACGAAGAGCACTCCCATATTGTCGAAGCCGATACAGCGGAGATGTCGATAATGGCTTGTCGACTCCGCCCCGGGGCAGACGCGGGCACTCGGCCGCACAACACAAAGGAGGCCTGGCATGGCGATTCAGCGTATGGACAACGTGCTGATAGTCGTTGAGGATCTGGACGCTGTCATCGCGTTCTTCGTCGAACTCGGCATGGAACTGGAAGGCAAAGGCCCACTCGAGTGGCGTGGGGCTGAACGCGTCATCGGACTCGACGATGTCCGGCAGGATGTCGCCATGCTGCGGATCCCGGACGGTCCCGGCCGAATCGAGCTGGCCAAATTTCATAGACCGAAGGCGATCACCCCCGAACCGAAAGACGCACCGGCGAACACGCTGGGTATCCGTCGCATGATGTTCGCCGTGGACAACCTCGACGACGTCATCGCCCGCCTGCGTGACCACGGCGCCGAACTCGTCGGTGAAGTGGTGCAGTACGAGAACATCTACCGGCTCTGTTACCTCCGTGGCCCCGAGAACATCATCGTCGGACTGGCCGAACAGCTCGGCTGAGAACTCCGTGGACAACCATCACCGGATCCGATCCGCCGAACACCCTCCGAAGCCCCTGGGGTAGCCCACATGGACCGAAGACGAAAGGCCCTTCCCTATGATCCGGAAAGGGCCTCTGGCCTGGAGCCGCCTAGGAGAATCGAACTCCTGACCTTTTCATTACGAGTGAAGCGCTCTACCGACTGAGCTAAGGCGGCGTGCCTTTCGGCGTGGCGAGTCTATCGTCTCCCACCTGGTAACGCGAAAACGGCTGGTCAGGAGGTTTGCGCGATCAGGGTGGCGGCCATGGCGGCTACCGCGAAACGGGGCTTGACGTTCCGGTCGAGGGCTTCACGGCAGGCGAGGACGGCGTCGATGGAGCGGAGCAAGCCCTCGGGGCGGACTCGCGCGGCCAGCTCGCGGGCGCGGTCGGCCATATCGGGGTGGGTCATGGTGATACCGGCGGGGTCGCCGAAGGCGATGGCGAGGGCGTCGCGGTAGAGGCCGGCGATATCGAGAAGGGCGCGGTCGAGGGCGTCGCGGCCGGTGCGGGTGGCGCGGGATTTCTGGCGGCGTTCGAGGTCCTTGAGGACGCCGGCCGAACCGCGGGTGGCGCTTGCGGCGCCTTTACCGGTGCCGCCGGCGCCGAGGGCGGTGGCGAGTTCTTCGCGTTCGCGTTCGTCGCGTTCGGCGCTGAGTTGTTTCGCCTCGTCCTCGGCGGCCTTCACCAGCTCGTCGGCGGCGAGGTAAGCGGTGCCGCGGGCCACGGCGGTCACGAGGTCCAGGGCGCGGCGGCGGCGGGCGCGGCTCTCGTCGTCGGTGGCGAGGCGGCGGGCGCGGCCGATATGACCGCCGCTCACGGCGGCCGCCCAGTCGGCTGTTTCCGGATCGAGGCCGTCGTGTTCGCGCAGGACCCGGGCTATCGCCGGAGCCGGCGGGGTGATCAGGTGGATGTGCCGGCAGCGGGAGCGCAGGGTGACGGAGATGTCCTCTGGATCCACCGAAGGGGCGCACAGCAGGAACACGGTCCGCTCGGGTGGCTCTTCCACCACTTTGAGCAGTACGTTGCCGGCGGCCTCGGTGAGCCGGTCGGCGTCCTCGATCACCACCACCTGCCAGCGGCCGGTACTCGGGCGCCGGGCCGCGATCTGCACGATGCCACGCATTTCCTTGGTGGAGATACTCAACCCTTCGGGCACCACCCGGCGGACGTCACCGTGGGTTCCGGCCATCGTGGTGGTACAGGCGTGGCAGCGGCCGCAGCCGGGCTGTCCGGGATCGGTGCACTGCAGCGCGGCCGCGAAGCACAGCGCGGCGACCTCGCGGCCGGCCCCCGGCGGGCCCGTGAACAGCCATGAATGCGTCATAGCGCCCTCGGCCACACCGGATCGGCCGGCGACCGCGGCAGCGGTCAGATCGGCGGTCACCGAACTCTGACCCACGAGACGCTCGAAGACACCCACCACGCTCACACCCTAATACGCCCGACCGACCACAACCGGGCCCCCTCGCGAATACTCCCCGGCGCGCCACGCCGGACGGATAGCGCGGCACCGGACACGACTCTCCCGGGGCCGGACCGGACGAATCCCCTGAGTGCGTCGGCCGAGACCCGATCCCCGCGAACACCGAGTAGCCGGCCTTCGCCGCGGACGCCGGCTCGAACCTGTTCGAAGCAGCATTGGGCGAGCCGATCAGCTCAGGTGGCGACACACGCGGAGCCTCGAAAGACCCATGTTGCGTAGCGGGCACGGCTCGTCGCCGTATTGCCCCCGATCGCCAGAACTCGCCGGCCGCGTCACCCGGCGCGCTGCGCGGTGGTGTTCGCCCCGTCCAACTGCTCGCGGAGGATATCGGCGTGCCCGCTGTGGTGGGCGATCTCACGGAGGATGTGCAGGATCAGGAAACGCGCGGACCACCACACGCGGCCCGGTACCCACGGATTGGTAGGGGTGGGAATCGAGGCATCCAGATCGTCCACCGAGCGCACGAGCTCGGCGGTGTTTGCGGCGACGCGCTCCCATTCGGCGAGCAGACCGGCCACTGTCTCATCGTCGGCGATGAGGTATTCGCCCTCGTAGTCCTCGAGTTTCGTTTCGGCGTTCTCGTCCCGCTCGACCAGCACTTTCGTCCAATCCCGCTCACAGCGGACGATATGGTGCAGCAGCCCGCCGAGGGTCAGTTCGCTCGCGGTGGTCCGCTGCCGCGCCTGCTCGTCGTCGATACCCCGCAGCGTTATCCGGAACATCTCACGCTGTTCGTCGAGTAGTTGGACCAGATCTTCGCGTTCCCGGCTACCGGGCATCGGCGCTCCTTGTCTTGGACGATATTCGCGCGCGACGTTACTGCGACGGTCCGACAGAAACCCTGGGCCTAATCGTCGTTCGCGGCGGCCGACCGGCCCGCGGACTGCTTCGCCGGAGCCTTCTTCGCCGGAGCCTTCTTGGCCGCCGTCTTCTTCGCGGCCGCTTTCGCGGTGGTCGTCTTCTTCGCCGCGGTGGCGGTCTTCTTGGCGGCGGCCTTTTTGGCCGGGGCCTTCTTGGCGGGAGCCTTCTTCGCCGCCTTCTTCACCGGACCGCGCGCCCGCCGGTCGGCCAGCAGTTCGGAGGCGCGTTCGTCGGTGATGGATTCCACTTCGTCGCCCTTACGCAGGCTGGCGTTGGTCTCACCGTCGGTCACGTAGGGCCCGAAGCGCCCGTCCTTGATGACCATCGGCTTCCCGGTGGCGGAATCGTTGCCGAGTTCCCGGAGCGGCGCGGCTGCCGCGGCCTGTCTACCTCTGCGTTTGGGTTCGGCATAGAGCTTGAGGGCCTCGTCGAGGGTCACCGTGAAGATCTGGTCCTCGGTGGCCAGCGACCGCGAATCGGTGCCCTTCTTCAGATAGGGCCCGTACCGGCCGTTCTGCGCGGTGATCTCTTCGCCGGAGGCCGGGTCGTTGCCGACCACGCGCGGCAGCGACAGCAGTTGCAACGCGTCCTCGAGAGTGACCGTGGCCGGGTCCATGGATTTGAACAGTGACCCGGTGCGCGGTTTCGGCGCGTTCTTCTTCGCGGTCTTCTTGGCCGCCTGGTCCTCGTCGGTCTCCGGCAGGATCTCGGTGACGTAGGGGCCGAAACGTCCTTCCTTCACCACGATTTCGTGACCGTTGTCCGGGTCGTTGCCCAGGGTGCGGCCCTCCTGCGGAGTGGAGAAGAGCTTCTCCGCCACCTCCGGGGTGAGCTCGTCGGGCGGCAGATCATCGGGGAGATTGGCGCGCTGGGAAGTCGGTTCGGCATCCGGTTTGTCGGGATCGGCGACCATACGCTCCAGATACGGCCCGTACCGGCCCACTCGCACCACCACATCGCGACCGGCGTCGTCGCTGAAGAGTTTGATGGAGTTGATCAGGCGGGCATCGATATCGTCGAGCCGCTCCCCGACCATCCGCTTCAGACCGCCGGACCGCGCGACCGAACCCTCGGCACCGTCGTCACCGCCGAAGTAGAAGCTGGACAACCAGTTTCCGCGCTGCGCCCGGCCGCCGGCTATGGCGTCCAGGTCGTCTTCCATGGCGGCGGTGAAATCGAAATCGACCAGGCGGCCGAAGTACTGCTCGAGCAGCCCGGTCACCGAGAAGGCCACCCAGGACGGCACCAGCGCACTACCGCGTTTGTAGACGTAGCCGCGGTCCAGGATGGTCTTGATGATCGACGAATAGGTGGACGGCCGCCCGATCCCGAGTTCCTCCAGCGATTTGATCAGCGAGGCCTCGGTGTAGCGGGCGGGCGGGTTGGTGCTGTGGCCGTCGGGGTTCAATTCCACGGCGGTGACGCCCTCGCCCTCGGCGAGCTGCGGCAACCGGGTTTCGGCGTCGTCGGACTGGCCACCGGCCTCTTCGTCGACACTTTCCACATAGGCCTTCAGGAAGCCCGGGAAGGTGATGGTGCGGCCCGAGGCGGAGAACACGCATGCCTCGCCGGTGCCGGCGGTGCCGGTGATCCGCAGGGTGAGGGTGGTGCCCCGGGCGTCGGCCATCTGCGAGGCGACGGTGCGCTGCCAGATCAGCTCGTAGAGCCGGAACTCGTCGTTGTCCAGCCGGGCGTGCAACTGGCCCGGGGTGGCGAAGGTGTCGCCCGCGGGACGGATGGCCTCGTGCGCTTCCTGCGCGTTCTTCACTTTCCGGGTGTACTGCCGGGCGGTGGGATGCACGAATTCGGCACCGTAGAGCTGGGTGGCCTGGGTACGCGCGGCATTGATCGCCGACTCCGACAGCGTGGTCGAGTCGGTACGCATATAGGTGATGTAGCCGTTCTCGTACAACCGCTGCGCGGTGCGCATGGTGCGTTCCGAGGTGAACCGCAGCTTGCGGCCCGCCTCCTGCTGCAGCGTGGAGGTCATGAACGGCGCATACGGTTTGCGGGTGTAGGGCTTGGACTCGGCGGAGGTGACCACCAGGTCGGCGCCGTGCAGGGCCTCGGCCAGACGGCGGGCCCGGGCCTCGTCCAGCACCAGCGCCCGCGAATCGGCCTTGAGCCGGCCGTCGGACCCGAAATCACGGCCGGTGGCGACCCGCGAGCCGTCCACGTCGACGAGGCGGGCGGCAAAGACCCGCGGATTGGCGGAGTCGGCGTCGCCACCGGCATCCAGTTTCGCGGCGATATCCCAGTACTCCGCCGACCGGAACGCCATCCGTTCCCGCTCACGCTGCACGATCACCCGGGTGGCCACGGACTGCACCCGACCCGCCGACAACCTCGGCATGACCTTCTTCCACAGCACCGGACTGACCTCGTAGCCGTACAGGCGGTCCAGGATGCGCCGGGTTTCCTGCGCGTCGACCAGGTCGTTGTCCAGGTCGCGGGTGTCAGCGGCGGCCGCGCGGATCGCCGGCTCGGTGATCTCGTGGAAGACCATCCGCCGGACCGGCACCTTCGGCTTCAGCGTCTCCAGCAGATGCCAGGCGATGGCCTCGCCCTCACGGTCGGGGTCGGTGGCCAGATACAGTTCGTCGGCGTCGGCCAGCAGACCCTTGAGTTCGGTGACCTTGCCCTTCTTCTCCGGGCTGACGACATAGATGGGTTCGAAGTCGTTGTTGACGTCCACCCCGAGCCGCGCCCAGTCCTGGCCCTTGTACTTGGCCGGGACATCGGCCGCACCGCGCGGCAGATCCCGGATATGGCCGACCGATGCCTCGACCGTATAGTCCCGCCCCAGGTAGGGCGCGATTTTACGGGCCTTCGTCGGGGATTCGACGATGACGAGACGACGCACGGGACGACCCGCCTCGGCTGCGTTTCGGTCTCGTGTTGCCACCGGCGAATCCCTTTCCTTCTCGACCCGCTGAACACTGCTCGGTACGGCAGGACGCGGTTGATTGAGCAGACGGTGACGCCTTACATCACCACCAGTCACGTTTATACCTTGACGCCGCGCGTGGTCGAACGGTTGCGACCATCGGGCGATGGCGCGTCGATGCCGTTCAGTATGCAGGGCCGCGCCGACAGCCGGCACGCACGGTGCATCACGAATCCACGCAGTATCGAGTTGACCGGCGTGCGCGGAGGCCGATCCGCCTCCGGTCCGCGCGTGGCGCGGAGCACGTTCGACGGGTACGAGCGACGGGCGATCGGCGTGCCTCGGCTCAGGGCGGCCCGCCACCCTCCGGCCCCGGTCGGCGCCACACTACCCGCCGAGCGTTCGGCGGGGGACGATTCCGGAAAGCTCGCGTCCGCAATGGATACGGAACTCCGCGATGAACACACCGTATCCGGACCGCTGCGCGCGGAGGACACGGGCCCGGCGGACACACCGTCGCGCGAACGTCTCCACGGCCCGGCGGCGCCGAAATGCCGAACGCGTATGGCGGACGCTCCGCTATGCGATAGACGCACGGGCGAAGAGTGCGGCCGGCAACCGCCCGGACCGACGAACGACACATCCGACCGAGGGCCGGTCGGGCGCACGACGGCAGCCGAAGCCCGCGAAAGCACGGGTCGAGCGGACGCTCCGGTGCGCCGCGACCACAGGGCCGGAGCCGATGCCCGACTGTGCCGAACGCACACCGCCGGAGCGGATACCCGGCCGAGCCCGGTCGGTGCGGCAGACAGGTACGCCGGAGCCGGACGCGAGGGGGCGGCCGGCACGGATATTCGACCGGGCTTCGGGCATATGACCGAAGCCGATGCCCGAGCACGACCAGGGCGCTCGGCCGGAGCGATGGCCCGGATGCGCGAATAGGTCATGACAAGGGCGGGCGCCGGGGTACGCAAGAAGTGCGTGGTCGAAGCGGACAAGGAGGTACGCGAAGAACTCACGCCCGGAACAGAAGCCCGGGTACACACAGGGCATCGGGCCGAGGCGAATGTCCGAGCATGCGAAGTGCGCATGGCCGGAGCGAATGCGGGGGTACGCATACCCCACATATAGTTCGTCCCTCGCTCCCGTTACGGGAGGCGAGGGACGTACTGGGAGGGGACTCGCTCAGCTGAGCGCGCGAACTCCGGTGGCCTGCGGGCCCTTGGTGCCCTGGCCGACCTCGAACTCGACCTTCTGATTTTCTTCGAGGGTGCGGAAACCCGAACCCTGGATCTCGGAATAGTGGACGAAGACGTCCGCAGAGCCGTCTTCGGGCGCGATGAAGCCGAAGCCCTTCTCCGCGTTGAACCACTTCACAGTTCCCTGTGCCATTCTGTTCCTTCTCTTTTCTTACTCGGAACGGCGGACAACTGGGTTTCGTCCACCGGGCCTGTTGCGATCGACGCTACTCTGGGCCCCCATGGGGGCCAACGTATGCCGTTCACAACATCGATCCTGCCAGGGTTAGGACTTTGCATCCGTCCCTCGAACACAGAAGCTTGCGACCGAGAACCAGTGAACCATGTCTTTGGGAAATTCAACAGCGGAGTTACCGACAATTTGCAAAAAAAATGATCTCGCGAATGCGGGGGTAAGGGTTAGTCCGCTCGAATCTGAACCTCCGGTATGTTTGCCTTCCGATAACCAGCGGCCGGACCGCGTACTCGGCTGTGACCCAGATCGCTATTGGGTATCGAACTTGCAGGTGACGCGAGGCGGACGGCGATATTTCACATTGTTCGAGGACCCGGAAGGCGCCCAGACATGACTCGAGAGATCCAGCCCGATCTGTCCTATGGGCGATCGTTGCTGAATCGTGTCCTCGACGGCGTTCCGGCCACTGATTCGCGTCTGACCCATATCGCCGAGATACCGGGCCGGGCCGCCGCACCGGCCGATTGGCCGGTCTGGTCGGCGCCGGAGGTGGTGAACGCGCTGCGTGCGGAAGGTATCGAGGCGCCGTGGGGGCATCAGGCGGCCACCGCCGACCATGCCGCCCGCGGACAGCATGTGGTGGTGGCGACCGGGACGGCGTCCGGAAAATCGCTCGGCTACCAGCTCCCCGTTCTCACCGCACTGCACGAGGACCAGCGGGCCACCGCGCTGTATCTCGCCCCGACCAAGGCATTGGGCGCCGATCAGCTCCGGATGGTCGGCGAACTCACCCGGCACGAACCCCTGCGCCGGATCCCCGTCGCCGCCTACGACGGCGACACCCCCACCGAGATCCGGCAGTGGGTACGCGCGGAAGCCCGCTGGCTGTTCACCAACCCGGACATGCTGCACCTGAGCCTGCTGCGCTCGCATCGCAGCTGGTCACGCTTCTTTCGCCGCCTGCGCTACGTGGTGGTCGACGAGTGCCACACCTACCGGGGGCTGTTCGGTTCCCATGTGGCGCTGGTCCTACGTCGCCTGCGCCGGCTGGCGGCGCACTACGGCGCCGATCCGGTATTCGTCCTCTGCTCCGCGACGGCCGCCGATCCGGCCGCGGCAGCGTCCCGGCTGGTCGGCGCCGACTGCGTGGCGGTGACCGAGGACGAATCGCCCCGCGGTCCGCGCACCATCGCGTTCTGGGAGCCGCCGTTGCTCACCGCGGTGACCGGTGAGAACGGTGCGCCCGTCCAGCTCGGCGCCACCACGGAGGCAGCCCGGATCACCGCCGACCTGGTCCTGGAAGGAGCCCGGACACTGACCTTCGCCCGGTCGCGCCGGGCGGCCGAGCTGATCGCCGTCCACACCCGGCAGCGCCTCACCGAAATCGACCCCGAACTGGCAGAACGCGTCGCCGCCTACCGCGGTGGATACCTACCCGAGGACCGGCGGGCCCTGGAAGCCGGACTATCGAACGGGTCCCTGCTGGCCGCGGCGACCACGAACGCCCTGGAACTCGGGGTGGACATCGCCGGCCTGGACGCCGTCGTCCTGGCCGGATTTCCCGGTACGGTCGCCTCGTTCCGTCAGCAGATCGGCCGGGCCGGGCGCCGGACACAGGGAGCACTGGCCGTACTGGTGGCGCGTGACGACCCACTGGACACCTACCTCGTGCACCATCCCGAAGCCTTGCTCGACCGCCCGGTGGAAGCCGGGATCATCGATCCCGCGAACCCGTATGTACTCGGTCCGCAACTGCTCTGCGCGGCCATGGAACTGCCCATCACCGACGCGGAGGCCCGAGCGTTCGACGCCCCTGGAGTGCTCACGGAACTAGCAGGTCAGGGGCTCGTCCGGCGACGCGAAGCCGAGGGCGGCAGCCGTTGGTTCTATACGGGCGCCGAACCGCCACACGACGAGGTCGACGTCCGCGGCGGTATCGGGACCCAGGTCGCGATCGTGGTCACCGAGACGGGACGGCTACTCGGCACGGCGGATGCCGGAAGGGCCCCGGCCACCCTGCACGAAGGCGCCGTCCACCTGCACCAGGGCGAAAGTTATCTGGTCGAGGAACTGGACCTCGAGGGCGGTGTCGCACTCGTCCGCGCCGATACCCCCGGCTGGACCACCAGCGCCCGCCGAGTCACCTCCCTCACGCTGGACACCGTGCGCGAGAGCGCAGCCTTCGGCGAGGTCACCGCGGCTTTCGCGGACGTGACGGTGCGCAGCCAGGTGGTGGGCTATCTGCGCACGCTGATCACCGGAGAGGTCCTCGACCTGGTCGAACTCGACCTGCCGGAGCAGACCCTCCCCACCACCGCCGTGCTCTACACCGTGACGCCGGACCTGCTGGACCGAGCCGGGATCGACGCCGCCGCGCTGCCCGGCGCCCTGCATGCTGCCGAACACGCGGCGATAGGCCTGTTGCCGCTGGTGGCGACCTGCGACCGATGGGATATCGGCGGGGTTTCCACAGCTCAACACGCCGATACCGGCCTGCCCACGGTTTTCGTGTACGACGGGCAGCCCGGCGGGGCGGGCTTCGCCGAGCGCGGCTACACGATGCTGCGGCGCTGGCTCGGTGCGACCCTTGCGGCGGTCCAGGCGTGCTCGTGCCGGAGCGGGTGTCCATCCTGTGTGCAGTCACCCAAGTGCGGGAACGGCAACTATCCCCTCGACAAGACCGCGGCGATCCGACTATTGACCGCGGTTCTCGCCGAGCTGACGGGCCCGACGCATCGATGCGCCCCTGCTATGGAGCAACCCGATGGTCACAGCGTTGCCGGGTGAGCCGGAGCGGCGACCGTACGCCTACCGGACCACAGAATTAAGAGGATAAGCATCATATTAACTGAATTGTTGCTAAAGGACCGGTCGGTAGCTACAGAGTCTCTTTTCTTATCAATTCCAGAACATATGACGAATGCGGCCAACAAGGCCATTAATTGCCGTCGCTAAGCGAATACAGTATTCGTCGTTAACAAAATTCCCTATAGGCAGATCACCTTGCTTCTCCGACCGGCCCGGCTCGCGCGACCGCTCGTATACTCCGTGTCCCGAACGGACCCAACGGTACTTTTCCTTCGATCGTGATCACGGCATCCCAGCCGTCTATCTCGCAGCGCGCGACATGAGCAACCATGCGTCGTCCGAGTGATTCGGCCGCCGCACATCCAGCCTCCGCGCCGTGCCATAGTTCACCCGCGGCCGCCAAGGCGGCGAGGTCCGCCGCGGCCTGGGCCCGGTGCCGCGCCACGACCACCCCACCCAACTGGACGACGAGCACGGTCACCACGATCAGACCCGCCAGCGCCAGACATGCCGTGACCGTCGCCGCCCCCTCATCTCTCCTCGGATGCCGTGCCCGTTCCCGGATCGGTCCGAGAGACCGATCCACCGCGACCGGACGCGGGTACCGCGGACCTCCCGCCGGCGGCGTTCGGCTTCGGTGACTCATGCGTCCGTATCCGGCTCGGCTGCCGCCACGGCCTCGGCTTCCAGCCGGAGCACGGGTAACAGTGGAGTATCGGAAGCTACGACGGCGATCACCCGACCGCCCTCGTAGCGCACCGAGATATCCGCCCCCGCCGGTGCCACCCGGCGAGCGGCGACCTCCGCGGCGCCGCGATCACCACGGGCCGCCAGCCGGGCCGCCTCACGCGCGGCGTCCACACACCGCACCTGGGTCACCGCGGCGAGCACCGCGCCCACACACAGCGCGGCAGTAGCGGCGAGGGCGGCGAGGGCGATCGCCGCTTCGACGGTCACCGACCCGGTCTCACCGCCGACCGGGCGCCGGAACACACCGACAGCATCCTCGCCGTCCGCGGCGCCGGCGCCCGACGACCCGACCGGCGACCTCAAACGCCGGTGTTCAGCGCCTTCTCGATGATCCCGGTCAGCGCGTCGGGAATGCTCTCGCCGGTCACCACGGTGTACAACACCGCGCCGAAAGCAGCCGCGGCTATGGTTCCGATCGCGTACTCGACCGTGCTCATCCCCTCCTCCCCCGCCACCACGCGCAGCAGCCGAGTGTTCGCGCTTCGCCATGCTCCCCGCATCAGCTCCCATGCCTTCCACGTCGTCGTTCGGCTCATCGGCACCCCGACCCCCTCTCTTTTGGGCTCGTACAGCCGTTCCGTACGAGCACATCTCGGTATCCGCCGCCGGCCGCGGAGTCACAGCAGGCCCTCGCCGAGCACCCCACCCGCCAGGCCGATGATCACCGGCACGATGCCGAGGCAGATGAACGCCGGTAGGAAGCAGAGCCCCAAGGGGCCGCCGATCAGGACGCCGGCCCGTTCGGCCCGCGCGGTCGCCGCTTCCTCCACCTGGGTGCGACGCTCCTCGGCCAGTTCGCCGATAGCCGCGGCCAGCGACGTGCCCGAGCGGGCCGAGCGCCGCGCCAGCCGGGCGAGCGCGTCGAATTCGGGAGCGCAGGGGCCGCCGGCTTCGCTGGGAGCCCACGCCACAGCCGGATCGGCACCGAGGGCGAGCAGATCGGCTGCCCGCTGCAGCCGATCCGATAGCGAATCGGGTGCGGCCGGCGCGACCGCACGCAGCGCGGCGGCGGTCGGCAAACCGGCCCGCAGGCAGGCGGCCAGTAGATCGAACAGCGTCGCGAGCGCGACCGGGTCGGCGACCGCGGTGGGTTTCCGGGACCGCACCCGCCGGTGAGCCGTGGCCTGGCTCAATCGGGCGACCGCCGGCGCCGGGGCCGGTACCAGCAGTATTGCTGCCGAGAGCAGGAGGAACGGCCAGCCGTGGATCGCCATCGCGTGTCCTTTCGGCATTGTTCGAGGTAACCGAACGGATGGGCACCGATCCGGTGCAGGCGGCTGCCGTAACAGGGTCGGCGGGTCTGTCCGGGGCGTCGCTACGCGTGCCGGGTGTCCCCGTTGCACCGGGAAAAGGTCCGCGGCGGCACGGCGGCCGGCGTCGGCGGGTATACGCAGGGTTGTCGCGCGGTATATGCGGGGTCATCGCGGGGCCACCCGGCGGGTTATCTCGTCTGCCCACAGCAGCCCGACGCAGGCCAGGCCGGCGCCGAGCGGCAGCAGAAAGCGACCCGCCGGGGAGACGAACAGCACCTGGAGTGGATGGGCACCCATCAACTGCCCCAGACCCACCCCCAGCATCGGCAGTACCGCCAGAATCGCCGCGGTAGCGCGAGCACCGGCCAGCGAAGCGTCGGTCCGGGACCGGAATCTGATTCGGGCGGCGAGGTCGGCGCGGGCAGCCGCCAGGAGTTCGGCCAGCGCCAGACCGTGCAGCTCGGCGACCTGCCAGGCATCGGCCACTCGGCCAAGTTCGGCGGCGATCACCGAGTCGGGACGGAGCAATCCCTCCGCACCGGACCCGCCCAGCCTGCTGCGCGCCGAACCGACCGCGAAGGCCGCCGCCGCGCTACCGCCGCTCTCCCGGGCGGCGACCGCGGCCGCGGCACTCGGGTGCGCGCCCACCCGGAGTTCGGAGACCACCGCCTCGAGACAGTCGAGGAGGTGTCCACATTCGACGCGGTGCAGACGAGCCCGGCGGGAGCGGCGCAGCCGCACCGCCACAGTGCCCGCGACGAGCAGCGCGGCCATCATGCCGCCGCTCCCCAGCGCCAACGCCAACGCACACCCGATACCGCCCGCCCCGCGTATCACCCACCGCGTCGGAAGAAACTGCGCCGTCCGGACTTCGAACACCCTGCCGAATCGCCGCCTGCCCGCAGGCCCCGGTGTGAGCACCAGGGCCAGAGCGGTGCATCCCAGGGCCGTCGCGACAGGGCCGACTGCTGTCACCATCGGGGTCATCACCCGGCCCGTTCCGCCAGCACGGCCTGGAGCAACCCGGCGGCGGGCGCCGGACCGGTCGCGCGCCAGGCCGGGCGGATCTCCACCCGGCCGGCGTTGTCCCCCTGCACCACACCGATTTCCGCGAGATACCGGAACCCGTCGGCGCGCCGCCGGACGTGCAGTACCACGTGCACGGCAGCGGCCACTTGACTGTGTAGCGTCGGCCGGTCCATTCCGCCCAGCCCGGCCAATGCCTCGAGCCGTGCGGTCACCTCCCGGATCGAGTTGGCGTGGATCGTTCCCGCGCCGCCGTCGTGCCCGGTGTTCAACGCGGTGAGCAGGTCGACGACCTCCGCACCGCGCACTTCGCCGACCACTATGCGATCGGGACGCATACGCAGCGCCTGCCGGACCAGATCACGCAATGTGATCTCCCCCGCCCCTTCGATATTGGGCGGCCGTGCCACCAGCCGGACCACATGTGGATGCGGAGGTGCGAGTTCGGCCGCGTCCTCGACACAGATGATGCGCTCAACCGGGGCGACCTCGGCGAGTAGCGCGGAGAGCAAGGTGGTCTTCCCCGCGCCGGTGCCTCCGACCACGAGGAAGGCCAGTCGAGCGCGAACAATTTGTTGCAGTAGGGCTTTCGCGTCGGATGGCACCGCGCCGGATCGGGCGAGCGCATCCAGCCCCTGGGTCGCCGGACGGAGTATCCGGAGCGACAGGCAGGTGCCACCGCGAGCGATGGGGGCGAGCACGGCGTGCAGCCGGACGCCGAAGCTCTGGCCCAGTGCCAGTTCCCGGCCGGACAATTGCCCGTCCACCCAGGGCTGGGCATCGTCGAGGCGGCGGCCCGCCGAGAGGGCCAGGCGCTGTGCCAGCCGCCGGACGGCGGCCTCGTCCGGAAAGGTCGTCGGGGTTCGTTCGACCCCGCGGCCCCGGTCGATCCACACCGCGTCCGGGGCGGTGACCAGCACATCGGCGACCGCGGGATCGTGCAGCAGCGGTTCGAGGACGCCGGCTCCGGTGAGTTCGGTCTGCAGCAACCGCAGGGCCCGCAGCAGATCGGTATCCCCCAGCATTCCCCCGGCTTCGGCACGGATGGCCGCCGCGACCCGTGCGGGTTCGGGCTCCGCGCGGTCTCCGGCCAGCCGTTCCCGGACCCGCTCCAGCAGTTCGGTCGTCACCACCTCGGAGTGTCCGGTGCCCGCGCTCATCCGGCCCGCCGCGGGTCGGGTGGGCTCAGCACCGCCAGTACCGCGTCGCAGGCGTCCCGCAGGGGCCCGCGCCGTAGCCGCAGACCCCGGCGTTCGAGCCGCGCGGCCAAGCCTGGTTGTGCCCGGACCGCCGCCAGCAGCGGCAGTTCCAGCACGGCGGCGATATCGTGGCCGCGCAGATTTCCGGGCGCCGGACCGCGCACCACCAGGCCACGGTTGGGGTTGCGCTGCGCGATCCATTCCGCCGCGGCGCCGGCTGCCGCCACCGCGCGCAGCTGCGCGGGTACGACGAGCACCACGAGATCGGCGGCGTCGAGTATCCGGTCCGTATGCGGTCCGCGCTCGCTGGAGATATCACAGACCACGAGATCGCCCGCGCCGCGCGCGGCTTCGACTACCGCGTGTACGGCGGCCGCACCGATGGGGCCGGTCCGGCCCCTGCCCCGGCCGCTGGACAGCACCGACAGGCCGCCGCCCGCGGCGGGGAGCGCATTGCGCAGTTCCGCGGCGGCGACCCGGCCGTCGTCCACGACCAGATCCGGCCAGCGTAGGCCGGGTGCGCCCTCGATACCGAGCAGCAGATCGAGACCGCCGCCACGGGGCGCGCCGTCGACCAGCACCGTATGCGGCCGGAACCCGGCGGTGGCCGAGCGCAGCGCGGTCGCGGCGGCGAGAACGGACGCCCCGGCACCGCTGCCCGCACCGGCCAGGGCGATCACTACTCCGCCGTCGGTGCGCTGCTCCCCGTATTCGGCGAATTTCTCGATGAGGTCGACCGCGGCGGCCGGGAGCGCGATCACCCGTTCGGCTCCGATCACCGCGGCCGCCTGCCAATCGGCCAATCCGGGTTCACCGTCGGTGACGGTCACCACGCCACTGCGCCGCGGGGGCGCCGTGCTCGCGGACACCACGGCGGCCTCGGTGTCTAGCACCACGAGTGGTGCCGCCGACCAGGGGTGCCTGCCGGCCGGCGCCTCGGCTTCATCGATTCGCCGGCCGGCCGCGGCGGCGACCCGGCGAACTTCCTCGCGTAACCGCTCGTCCCGGATGAGCACCAGCACCGCGGGTGGCTCCCCGGTGGTGGGTGTCGCGTCGTGATCCATGGACCCAGCGTCGCCCGTCCGGACCTGCCGGAACCGGTGACTGCGGCGATTGTGGACAACTCGCGGGCTGTGGAGAACTTTTCGAGGCCGGCGACCGTCCCCTGGATAGAGGACGGCCCCAGCCGGGGGGGGAGGAGGCTGGGGCCGTCGGGGTTCAGCCCCGGGGGGTCGGGCTGAACACGCCTGGAACATGTCCAGGTGCCAGCAATACTACACCCAAGAACGGGCCGGAACGCAAGCCCGGCGGCAAAGAAGTTCCACAGGTCACCCTCACTCCCCTTCTGATGGGAAAACCACTGGTCAGCATGTATGCGGGCGCGTAGCGGGCACGACACGCGTCGCGCTGATGCCTATCCTGGAACGGTGACGGGCTCCGGTAAAACGACACCGCCTCCCGGCGATCGGCACCACGAGAACGGCCGCGTCGCCGCCTTCTTCGATCTGGACAAGACGGTGATAGCCAGATCGAGCACCTACGTGTTCAGCAAACCTTTCTTCGATCAGGGGCTGATCAACCGGCGTGCCGTCCTGGAGGGCAGTTACGCGCACTTCATGTTCCTGCTCGCCGGGGCCGACCACGATCAGATGGAGCGGATGCGGGCGCACCTCACCGATATGGTCGCCGGCTGGGATGTCGCCCAGATCCGGTCGATCGTGGCGGACACCCTGCATGAGCTGGTGGATCCACTGATCTACGCGGAGGCCGTCGACCTCATCGCCGACCATCGTATTCGCGGACACGATGTGGTGATCGTCTCCGCCTCGGGCGAGGAGGTGGTGGCCCCGATCGCCGAAGCGCTGGGCGCCACCCATACGGCCGCGACCCGGATGGAGGTCGTGGACGGCAAGTACACCGGGGCGGTCGACTTCTACTGCTACGGCGAAGGGAAAGTCACCGCGATCGAGAAGCTCGCCGCGGCAGAGGGTTACGATCTCGCGCGCTGCTACGCGTATTCCGATTCGATCACCGATCTGCCGATGCTCACCGCGGTCGGCCACCCCACCGCGGTGAATCCCGACCGCGGTCTACGCCGCGAGGCGACGAGCCGGGGCTGGCCCGTACTCGCCTTCTCCAACCCGGTCTCACTGTGGTCACGCTTTCAGGCACCGTCGAAAACCATGGCCACCGGACTCGCTGTCGCGGTCGGTGCGTTCGTTGCGGGAGCAGTGACCTACCGACTGCTGCGACGACGATGAACGCCATCCCGAACTGGACTTATAGCATACGACTCCGACCGATGTGCCCGATTTCCCTTTGTTCCACGAAGTTGCGCCAGCCCTTGATGTGAGTGCAGTCACAGTGTAAAAATGGAGGCACGGAAGGAAGGAAGGCCAAGGCGGAGCCGGAAGAGAAGGCTCAGTCTCCCGACCCACCCTTCCCAGTACGGACACCCGGTACCCACGCGGAGCTCGCCGCGACAAGGGCAGAAGCGTTGTGGGCCTGCGAAATCCGGTCCGTTGCCGGCGATGGCCTCGCATAGCTGCGGGGATGAGCTGCTGCGGAGCCCGGAGGAACGCCGAGGCCGGAGAACACAACCCAAACCAGCACGCATGGTAACCAGGTAGTCCGTGCTCGCGGGCGGTGAGGTCTCACGACCACGCCGCCCGCTTTGACGTTCCGGGGGAAATCGCCCGCCGGCGCTCGCTGATTCAGCCGGCAGCGTCCGCTATCGATATCGCTTCCCGCGCGCCGTCCTCGAGCGCACCACAACAGAACAGCACCCACCCGCCGATACCGTCGGCGGTCCCGGACCCGAACCCCGCCGCCGCGTCGAGGTAGGCCTGTCGTCGGCGCAGCCAGAAGACTTCAGGCACGCCGAGCGACCGGACATCGAGCCCGCTGGCCACCGTCACCAGTCGGGAGGCGGCCCGCGCGACCAGTCCGTCGGCCGAACCGAACGGTTTCAGGGTGAGCAGCTCACCGTGCACCACAGCCGCGGTGACCGGGGCGGGTGCGGAGGTGGTGAGCAGCGTCTGCGCCAGCATGTCCAGGCGGTCCGCGACGCCGGCGTCGGCGCGGGGACGACCCAATTCGTTCTCCTCGGCGACCAGGTCGGCGGCCGCCAGCAGATGTAGCCGGGCCAGTGCCTGCAGCGGCGCGCGTTCCCAGATGCCGACCAGGTTGCGCAGCGCGTCGCCGTCGAGCGCCTGGCCCACCCGCAGCGCACCGGCCAGGATCGGGTCGGTGATCGCGCCGTCGGCCGGCAACTCCGTACTACCGCCCTCCAGCGCCGCCGACGATCGGGCGGCACGCACCGAGGCCTCGGCGGCGGTGGTTGCCCAGCCGCGGCGGTTCGCCCGGTGCCGGTGGACCTCGGCCAGTGCGTCGCGGGCCTTGTCGGCGGCGGCCCGAACCCCGGGCAGTTCGATGAGCGGCGCGAGCGGATCGGTCACGGATCAGCACGCTACCGCCGCCGGATCCCGGCGCGAGCGCCAGCCCCGCAGGCAGGACCCGACCCCCGCCGCCGACGACGGTTGCGGCCGGTTCAGCCGGTGAGCAGGTCGCGGCCGGGAATGGCCTCGAGCAGGCGGCGGGTGTATTCCTCGCGCGGCGAATCGAAGATCTCCCCCACCGGCGCCGCTTCGACGATCCGGCCCCGATGCATCACCAGGACCTCGTCGGCGAGCTGACGGACCACCGCCAGATCATGGGTGATGAACAGATAGGTAAGGTCCAGTTCGTCCTGGAGCCGGGTGAGCAGATCGAGGATGTTCTGCTGGACCAGGACGTCGAGCGCCGAGACCGCTTCGTCGCAGACCAGCAGTTCGGGTTCCAGAGCCAGGGCGCGTGCGATGGCGACGCGCTGCCGCTGGCCGCCGGAGAGTTCGTCGGGATAGCGGGAAAGCACGCTGCTGGGCAACGCGACGTGTTCCAGCAGTTCGCGGACCCGGCTCTCCCGCTCGTTGCGGGTGCCGATCCCATGGGTGCGCAGCGGTTCATCGATACAACGATGGATCGAGTACAGGGGGTCCAGCGAGGCGTACGGGTTCTGGAAGATCGGCTGCACCCGGCGCCGGAACCGTATCTGCTCGCGCCCCTTCAGGCGACCGATATCCCCGCCGTCGAACACGACCGCCCCGGAGCTGGGTTCCAGCAGACCGAGCGCCAGCTGCGCGACCGTGGACTTGCCGGACCCGGACTCCCCGACCAGCGCGGTGGTGCGCCCGCGGTGCAGCGTGAACGACACATCCTCGACGGCAACGGCTTCCCCGGATCGCCACGGCACCGAACCGCGGGTCCGATATTTCTTGGTGAGCCGGTCGGCCACCAGCACGGCATCCCGGGTGGCGAGTTCACGAACGCGTTCTGGGCGCCGGGCGGCCGCCAGCGAGGGCGCCGATTCGACCAGTTTGCGGGTGTACTCGTGCCGCGGATCGCGCAACAGTTCCAGCGCAGGCCCCGATTCCACCACCCGGCCGCGATACATCACCACCAGATGTTCGGCGCGTTCGGCGGCCAGGCCGAGATCATGGGTGATGAGCAGCATCGCCGTGCCGAATTCGGCGGTGAGGCTCTCGATATGGTCGAGGATCCGGCGCTGCACGGTGACATCGAGAGCGGAGGTCGGTTCGTCGGCGATCAGTAACCCGGGGCGCCCCGACAACGCCATCGCGATCAACGCACGCTGCCGTAGGCCGCCGGACAATTCGTGCGGGTACTGGTCGGCCCGTTGCTCCGGATCGGGTATCCCCGCGGAGCGCAGCAGTTCCACCGCCCGGTCCCGGGCAGCGCGGCCACGGGCGATACCGTTGGCCGCGAGGGTTTCCCGGATCTGGAATCCGATCTTGTGCACCGGGTCGAGGTTCGACATCGGGTCCTGCGGAACGAAACCGATTCGCTTGCCCCGCAGTTCCACCAGGCGCGATTCGGCCGCGCCGGTCAGTTCCGTGCCGTCGAATTCGATACTGCCCCCGACGATCCGGCCGGCGCGCGGGAGCAGGCCGATGATCGCGTGCGCGGTGGTCGATTTCCCCGACCCGCTCTCGCCGACGATCGCCACCGTCTCCCCGGGGTACACCGTGAGGTCGGCACCGCGGACCGCGTCCACCCTGTCGTCGCCCTCCCCGAACGCGATCCGCAGCTCCCGGATCCGCAGCAGTGGCCGCTCCTTCTGCACGTCGGTCATATCCGCTCCCCGGTCCGTGGTGGTCACCTCGCCGCCCGCCCTTTCGGATCCAGGGAGTCGCCGAGTGCGTCACCGAGCATGATGAAACCGAGCACCGTCAGCGCCAGCGCGGTGGCCGGATAGAACAGGATCAGCGAACCGCCGCGCAACTGCTGCTGACCGGTGGCGATATCGGCGCCCCAGGACACCTCGGTGGGCGGCAGGCCGACACCCAGGAACGACAGTGTGGCCTCGGTGACGATGAAAACCCCGAGCCAGATCGCTGTCACCACGATCACCGGGCCCAGCGAGTTCGGCAGCACATGCCGGGCCAGGATGCTGAGCCGGGAGACGCCGAGCGCCCGGGCCGCGAGCACGTATTCGCTGTTCTTCGCGGCGATCACCGCGCCACGGGCGATCCGGGCCGCCTGCGGCCAGGTGAAACCGGCGAGGGTGACGATCACCAGCCCGACCGTGCGCGTGGTCGACAGCTGCATGAGCACGATGGCGGCGAGCATCAGCGGTACGGCATAGACGATTTCGGAGATCCTCGATATCACCGAATCGAGCAACCCACCGTAGTAACCGGCCAGCGCGCCGAGCGTCGCGCCGATCAGCACGAACAGCAGGGCCGCACCGACGCCGACGAGGACCGAGGCCCGCGCCCCGTAGACGGTGCGGGCATAGATATCGCAACCCTGCAGGTCGAACCCGAACCAGTGCGCCGAACTGGGCGGCAGCAGACTGTTGTCGACCACGCAGTAGCGCGGGTCCTGATCGGTGAACAGCCCCGGGAAGGCCGCGACCACCAGGACCAGGGCGATGATCGCCATCGCGATCAGGAAGAGTGGGTTGCGCCGCAGGCCGCGCCAGGCCTGCCCCCAGAACCCCAGCGGTGCGCCCGCCACGTGCACTCGATCGGTGGTTTCGACGGTCACCGCGTCCGGGGCGGCGACCCAGCGTTGCCGGTCGGGCCTGATGGGGCGGGCCGGCTTCTCATCGGACATGACCGCACTCCTGTTCAGGCATAGCGAATCCGCGGATCGAGCACGGCGTACAACAGGTCCACCAGCAGGTTGGCGAGCAGGAACACCACGATCAGGACCGTGACGAACGAGACCACCGTCGGGGCCTCTCCCCGGACGACCGCCTGATAGAGCGTGCCGCCGACACCCGGGATGTTGAAGATGCCCTCGGTCACGATCGCACCGCCCATCAGCGCGCCCAGATCGGCGCCCAGGAAGGTGACCACCGGAATGAGCGAATTGCGCAGGATGTGCACCCGGACCACCCGGCGTCGCGGCAGCCCCTTGGCGGTGGCGGTACGCACATAGTCGGCGTCCCGGTTCTCGGCCACGGCGTTGCGGGTCAGCCGCAGTACATAGGCGAAGGACAGCGAGCCGAGCACCAGGGCGGGCACGATCAAGCGACCCCAGCTCGCATCGGCGCCGACGGTGACCGGCGCGATCCCCCATTCGACGCCCAGCAGGTACTGCGCGAGGAAACCGAGGACGAACACCGGCACCGCGATCACCACCAGGCTCAGCACGAGCATGGTGGTGTCGAACAGCTTGCCCTTGCGCAATCCGGCCAGCGTGCCGAACAGGAGCCCGAACACAGCCTCGAATACCAGCGCCAGTACCGCAAGCCGGAGGGTGATCGGAAAGGCACGGGCCAGTTCATCTTTCACCGACCGTCCGGAGAATGTGGTGCCGAGATCGAAGGTGAAGATGCCCTTCAGGTAGTAGAGGTACTGCACCAGGAAGGAGCGGTCGAGGTGGTAGCGCGCCTTCAGCTGCGCCTCCAGCGCGGGCGTGAGGGTGCGGTCACCGGCCAGAGCCGCGACCGAGCCGCCGGAGATCTTGTAGATCAGGAAGTAGATGAGCAGGGTCGCGCCGAAGAACACCGGGATCATCTGCAGCAGACGCCGCACTACATACCACGCCATGGGCACTCCTGCGGTCGGGGCGAGGATTCGCGGGCGGCGGTCATATCAGCTCGATGTTCTCGAAATCGGCCAGGCCGTTCCAGCCGAAGACAACACCGCGCACCCGCTCGGAGTACCCGGCCGAGTTGACGTAGTCGAAGATCGGGATTGTCGGCATATCGCGCAGCAGCAGCGCCTGCGCGCGGCCCACCAGCGCCCATGATTCGGCCTCGGTCGACGCCGCCTCGGCCGCCGCGACGAGCGCGTCGAATTCCGGGTTGTGGTAGTCGAAATCATTGGTCTCGGAGTTGCTCAGGAAACCCGGCTCCAGGAACTGGAGCATGGTCGGATAGTCGCCCTGCCAGCCCGACCGGAACGCTTTGCCGACGCTCCGGCCGGTGATCTGATCGCGCAGTTGTTTGAACGTCGGCAGGGCCGCGCCCACGGCCTCGATACCGAGGGTGTTCTTGATGCTGTTGGCTACCGCGTCCACCCATGCCTGATGGTCGCCGTCGGCGTTGTAGGCGATCTCGAAACGCCCGGACCACGGCGAGATCTCGTCGGCCTTCGCCCACAGCCGGCGCGCCTCGTCGGGGTTGTAGTCCAGCACTTGCGCGCCCGGCAGATCGCCGTCGTAGCCCGGGAGCACCCGCGAGGTGTAGTCGCGGGCGGCGGCCCGGGTGCCCCGGAAGATCTTATCGCCGATGGCCTGCCGCTGGATGGCCATCGAGATCGCGTGTCGGCGCAGCCGGCCTTCCTCGCCGCCGAAATGCGGCAGGCCGGGCTGGGTACCGATCCACTGGTTCTGCGCGGTCGGCGCCGAGACCGCCCGCTCCCCCAGATCGTCGTCCACCACGGTCAGCGCGCTGGCGGGGACCGTATCCAGTACATCGAGATTGCCGGCCAGCAGATCGGCGTAGGCGGCATCGAAGTCCGAATAGAACACGAAGGTCAGGCCTTTGTTACGGGCCGGACGCCCACCCCGGTAGCTGTCGTTGGGCACCAGGTCCAGTTTCACATCGTGCCGCCAGGCGTCGGCGGTCGCGAAGCGGTACGGGCCGTTACCGATCGGTCGCTGCCCGAACGCCTCCATATCCGCGTACGCCGACGCGGGCAGCGGATAGAACGGGGCATAGGCCAGCCGTGTCCGGAAGTCGATGGTGGGTTCTTTCAGCGCGACGGTGAAGGTGAGATCGTCGAGCACCCGCAGCCCCGACATGGTCTGTGCCCGAGGCGGGTCGGCCTGCACGTCCTCGAACCCGGTGATCGGCGCATAGGTATAGCTCTGCAGCTGCGCGTTGGTGACCAGGGCGCCGTAGTTCCAGGCGTCGACGAACGAATGCGCGGTCACCGGGGAACCGTCGGAGAACGTCCAGCCGCGTTTCAGCCGGACCCGGTAGAACTGCTGATCGGTGGTCTCGATGGATTCGGCGACCTCGTCGTGGAGACTGCCGTCCGCCGCGATGCGGCGCAATCCGGCGAACAACCGGTCCACGATGCGCCCGCCGCCGTTCTCGTTGGTATTCGACGGGACCAGCGGGTTCTGCGGTTCGGAACCGTTGACCGCGATCGATTCGCCGAGGGCCGGCGTCACCGTGCAGGACGGCAGTACCGTCGCGCCGACCAGGACCAGTACCAGTGCGGCCGTCCGCAGCACCCACGACGATCCCCTCACACACCCTCCCGGCTCGTCACGACCACGGCCTCGGCACCCCGCAGAGTTGTGAGCAGACTATAGGGCCCGTTGCGCGATCCTGCCGGGTTCGTGGACTCTCGGAGCGACTGCCGGGCCGCCGCGACCGTGCCGCGGGTTGGCCGTTCGTCGGCCGCCGCCTGCCGCTCACCGGGTACCGGCGACCATTCGTCCCGGGATCACCTCGGCGGGCCGGAGCGAGAGTCTAGGGTCACAGATGGCCCCTTATGGTGCAGGTAACGCGAAGGAAGTGACTCAGATGACCGAAACCGCCGATCACCCGGACGCCTACCCGCCGAGTGCGGAGTTCGCTGCCGCGGCGAATGTCGATGCCGGTATCTACGAGCGTGCCGCGCAGGACCGCGAGGCGTTCTGGACCGAGCAGGCCGATCACCTGCACTGGCACGAGCGGTGGAGCCGGGTACTCGACTGGACCGACGCACCGGTCGCGAAATGGTTCGTCGGCGGCCGGCTCAATGTCGCCTACAACTGCGTGGACCGCCATGTGCTGGAGGGGCGCGGTGACAAGGTCGCGCTGCACTGGGAGGGCGAACCGGGCGATTCCCGCACCATCACCTATTCCGATCTGCTCGCCGAGGTGAGCCGGGCCGCCAATTACCTGACCGAACTCGGGCTGACCGCGGGCGACCGGGTGGCGATCTATATGCCGATGATCCCCGAGACCATTGTGGCAATGCTGGCCTGCGCCCGTCTCGGGCTGCCGCATTCACTGGTCTTCGCCGGTTTCTCGCCGACCGCGCTGCGCCAGCGGATCGACGACGCCGAAGCACGGCTGGTCATCACCGTCGACGGTCAGTGGCGACGCGGTAATCCCGCGCCGCTGAAAGAAGCCGTCGACGAGGCGCTGTACGCCAAGGGCGATGTGCCCTCCAGCGTCGAGCACGTCCTGGTGGTCCGCCGGGTCGGCACCGAGGTCGAGTGGACCGAGGGCCGCGACCTCTGGTGGCACGAGACAGTCGCGCAGGCCGATCCGGTCCACGAGGCGCAGGCCTTCGACGCCGAACATCCCCTGTTCATCCTGTACACCTCGGGGACCACGGGAAAGCCCAAGGGCATCCTGCACACCAGCGGCGGCTACCTCACCCAGACCAGCTACACCCACCGGGTGGTCTTCGACCACAAACCCGAAACCGATGTGTACTGGTGCACCGCCGATGTGGGCTGGGTGACCGGGCACAGCTATATCGTCTACGGCCCGCTGGCCAACGGCGCCACCCAGGTGCTCTACGAGGGCACGCCGAATTTCCCCGACGAGCACCGGCACTGGCAGATCATCGAGAAATACGGCGTCACGATCTACTACACGGCGCCGACGCTGGTGCGCACCTTCATGAAATGGGGCCGCCAGATCCCCGACGCGCACGATCTGTCCAGCATCCGCGTACTCGGGTCGGTCGGCGAACCCATCAACCCGGAGGCATGGCGCTGGTACCGGGACGTGATCGGCTCCGGCACCGCCCCGATCGTGGACACCTGGTGGCAGACCGAGACCGGCGCCATCATGATCTCGCCGCTGCCCGGTATCACCGCGACCAAACCGGGTGCCGCCATGACGCCCGTGCCCGGTATCTCGGCCGCGGTGGTCGACGAAGAGGGCAAGGCCGTGCGGCGCGGCGAGACCGAGGCCAACGGCTATCTGGTCCTGGACCAGCCGTGGCCGTCGATGCTGCGGGGTATCTGGGGCGATATGGAGCGGTACCGGGCCACCTACTGGGACCGTTTCGGCGAGCAGGGCTGGTACTTCGCTGGAGACGGCGCCAAACTCGATGTCAACGGCGACCTCTGGGTGCTGGGCCGGGTCGACGACGTGATGAATGTTTCCGGTCACCGTATCTCCACCGCCGAAGTGGAATCGGCGCTGGTCGGGCATTCCGGTGTGGCGGAAGCGGCGGTGGTCGGCGCCACCGACGAGACGACCGGTCAGGGCATCGTGGCCTTCGTGATCCTCACCGCCGAGGCCACCGACACCGGGGCCACGATGGTCGATGAACTCAAGGCCGAGGTGGCCCGCGAAATCAGTCCGATCGCCCGCCCGCGGGAGATCCACGTGGTGCCCGAACTGCCGAAGACCCGTAGCGGCAAGATCATGCGCCGGTTGCTGCGCGATGTGGCCGAGGGCCGGGAACTCGGCGATACCTCGACCCTGGTCGATCCGCAGGTCTTCGAATCCATCCGGGCCGGTCGGGCCGACTGACCGGAACCGGGCGCCCGCCCACGCGAACCCACGGCCTTCGCCGGCCGGCTTGCGTGGGTGGGGCCCGACTCGCGGCGCGGGAGCGCCGCCAATAGAATTGCCGAAGGTGTGCCGGGAAGTCTGGTCGGCGAGATGGGCGCGCGTCAATGGAAGGAAAATTTCACGGCGGGCGCGGTAACGTCCATGCGACCGAAAGGTTTCCCCGTGGTCACCAACCCCCGGCTGGAACTCGCCCGATATCTGCGGACCGAAACCGTCGGTGGCGCACTGCTGCTCATCGCGGCCGCGGTCGCGTTGCTCTGGGTGAACTCGCCGTGGGGCCAGAGCTACCTCACACTCACCGAAACCCATCTGGCCGTTCCGCTGTTGCATCTGGATCTCACCCTGGCCGATTGGGTGAAGGACGGACTGCTCGCGGTCTTCTTCTTCGTGGCCGGTCTCGAACTCAAACGCGAACTCGTCGTGGGCGAACTCGCCGACCCCAAACGTGCGGCGCTCCCCATCATCGCGGCCGCCGGCGGGGTGGTGACACCGGCGATCATCGCCTACACGGTGGGTTTCGGGGTCGACGGAATGGACCGCGGCTGGGCGATTCCGGTCGCCACGGATATCGCCTTCGCCCTCGCGGTGCTGGCCATGACCGGTTCCCGGATCCCGGCCAGCGCACGAGTTTTTCTACTGAGTCTGGCCGTGGTCGACGATCTGATGGCGATCGTGCTCATCGCGGTACTGTTCACCACCGGCTTGGCCTTCACCTGGCTGGCCGCCGCACTGGCCTGTTGCGCGGGCTGGTGGTTCGCGCAGCACAAACGGTGGACCTCCCCGCTGATCTACCTCCCGCTGGCCCTGATCTGCTGGTATGCGCTGCACGAAGCGCATATCCATCCGACGCTGGCGGGGGTGGCCTGTGGTCTGCTCACCCGGGTCCGCCCGGACGAGGGCGAAGCCGAAGCCCCCGCCACCCGCTGGGAACACCGTTTCCAACCCATTTCGGCCGGGCTGTGCGTGCCGCTGTTCGCGCTCTTCGCGGCCGGAGTACCGATCAACGCGGAAGTTTTCGGCGATCTGTTCACCGACCGGCTGTCGCTGGCGATCATCCTCGGTCTGCTCATCGGCAAGACCACCGGCATCTTCGGGATCAGCTGGTTGGCCGTCCGCACCGGAATCGCCGAACGCCCGGCGCATCTGGGTTATCGGGACATGTTCGCCCTGTCGGTGCTGGGCGCGATCGGGTTCACCGTTAGCCTGCTGGTGGCGGAACTGGCACTGGAGAACTATCCCGATTCCGCCGAACTCGCCAAGGCCGCGGTTTTGGTGACGTCCATGGCCGCATCGTTGGCCGGTTCGGCGCTACTGTTGCGGCGTGGGCGTGTCCACCGAGCACGGCGCGACGCGGATGCGCTAGAACCAGAACAGTAAGACCGAGCAGGATCGGGACAGGGAGAGGGTCGACCACGTGAGTGTCACACAGGGCGGTAACGGAGACGGTGTACGAGGCGGCACGGTCACCTCGATTCCGCTGTCCGAGATCGACCCGCACGCATCGGCCAGTTTCGGCAGTCTGGTCCGCGACGCCTCCGAGCAGGTCTCGACCCTGGTCCGCGCCGAGGTGGCCCTGGCCAAGGCCGAGGTCACCGGTGAGATCAAGAAGGGCGTGCAGGGCAGCGTCTACTTCATCGGCGCGCTGACCGTACTGCTGTTCAGCAGTTTCTTCTTCTTCTTCGCCGTGGCCGAGACCCTGGATATCTGGCTCACCCGGTGGGCCGCGTTCTGGATCGTCTTCGCGCTCATGATCCTGGTGACCTCGCTGCTGGCGTTCCTCGGCTACCGCAAGGTGAAGAAGCTGCGCGCACCGGAGAAGACGATCGATTCGCTCAAGCAGACCCGTACGGTCCTGCCCTCCGGGTTCGGCAGCCACGACGAGCCCGGCGCGCTGGAGAAGACCGCGCAGCGGTAGGCAGGACCGCCACACGGTGATGTCCCGGCGTTCACTACGCTCGGACGACGTGGCGTCGAACTTTCCACCGGACCCGTCCAGCGTGCGCTTCGGCGGCCCCTGGACGCACCGCGATGTGCACGCCAATGGGATACGGCTGCATATCGCGAGTGCCGGGCCGGAGCATCCGGATGCGCCGCTGGTCGTCCTGCTGCACGGGTTCGCGGACTTCTGGTGGTCGTGGCGCCACCAGCTCACCGCGCTGGCCGAACTCGGCAACCATGTGGTCGCGGTCGATCTGCGCGGCTACGGCGACAGCGACAAACCGCCGCGCGGCTACGACGGCTGGACGCTGGCCGGGGATATCGCCGGGCTGATCCGCGCACTCGGGCACACCGGCGCGACCCTGGTCGGACATGCCGACGGTGGCCTGGTCTGCTGGGCGACCGCGGTCCTGCACCCGCGGCTGGTCCGGTCGATCGCGGTGGTGTCCTCGCCGCATCCGGCGGCCCTGAAGAGTTCGGTGCTGCGGGACAGCAGCCAGCGGCGAGCGTGGTTGCCGGACTTCCTGCGCGACCAGCTCCCCCGCTACCCCGAGCACCGGCTCACCCGCGACGACGGTGCCGGAGCCGTGCGGATCCTGGCCGACCGCGGCGCGCGGTCCTGGGCCCGGACCGCGGAATTCGCCGACAGCGCGAACCGGATGCGTTCGGCCATCCGGATTCCCGGAGTCGCCCACTGCGGGCTGGAATACCGGCGCTGGGCCTTCCGCAGCCAGTGGCGGGCCGACGGTCGCCGGTTCATGGCGGTGATGCGCCGGCCGATCGATATCCCGGTGGTTTCCATGCGCGGCGAGTCCGACCGCTACATCCTGCCCGCCACCGTGCATCGCGGCCCGGCACTGTCGCCGCACCGCCGGGTGGTCACCATTCGGGACGCCGCGCATTTCGCGCATCTGGAGAACCCGGACGCGGTCACCGCGGAGATCGCGAAACTGCTCGCCGGGCCGGACCGGCGAAAACCGGGCCGCCCTGCCTGAAACGCGCGGCCCGGCAGTGCATACCCACGACCGGACGCATGGCAGAACGTGAGCGCGGCAGGCGCCCGTCGGGGACCCGCATATGGCGGGAGCGTGGTCGGAGGTACTCCGGATGAGCGCCAGTCGGGCAGGACCGTCGCAATCCGGCGCAGCCGGGCGACCGGAACTCGGGCTGCGGCAGGGCACCCGGCCGGGCCGCCGCCGGCCATCAGCTCAGTACGCAGGGACCGGTATCCACCGGCGAACCGGCCGAGGGCGCCATATCGATACGCTCCCGGACCTCGTCGAGGGTGAGCACGTACCCGGTGTCGTCGTCGGTGACGGCGGCACCGAACACCACACCCAGCACCTTGCCCTCGGTATCGACCAGTGGTCCACCCGAATTCCCGGCCCGCACCGACCCGCGCACGGTGTACACCTCACGCTCCACCGTGCCGTCCCGGTAGATGGTGGGACCGGTCAGGTCCAGCGTCTCGCGCACCCGGGCCGCGCTCGCCGTGTACCGGCCACCTCCGGGGTAGCCGAGCACGATCGCGCTCTCACCCGATACGGCCGGCTCCGGCGCCTGCGGAATGACCGGCGCCACCAACCCGGGCACCGACAGCACCGCGATATCCATGGACGGATCGAACTCGACCACCGTGGCATCCAGCGGCCCGGCCGCGGAATCCACCGTCACGCTGGTGGTTCCGGCCACCACGTGCGCGTTGGTCAGCACCCGCTCCGGCGCCACCACGAAACCGGAACCTTCCAGCGCCCGCTGGCAGCTCGGTGCCACACCGCGGATACGCAGCACGCTCTGCTGCAGGGAGCCGGCGACCGGACTGGCCAGCACGCTGGGATCCGGCGGTTCCACCGCGGCGATGGGCGCACGCCCGAACGGGCCGATCACATCCGGCAGGCCCGAGGTGTTGAGCAGTTTGGAGAACTCGTTGGGCAATTGGCGCAACCAGTCCGGGGCGACCCGGTTGACGTCGGCGAGTACGCGGGAACTGTTGATGGCCGAGGCGATGGCGGGCTGCGACGAGGTCGCCAGTGGAAGCGCCAGCAGCCAGGCCGTCACCAGCACGGCGCCGGTCTGCAGCACCGCGCCCACCACACTGTCGACACCGCGCGCGAACGGATGGGTCATCCCGCTGCGCGCCGCCCGGCCCAGCACCATGCCCGCTACTTCACCGACGATCACCAGCAGCACGATGAGCAGGACCCCGGCCAGTACCCGGCTGCGGCCCTCATCGATGTGCACGAGAATGTGCGGGGCGATCAGGATTCCGGCAACCGCGCCGAGCACCACCCCGAGAAAAGCCAGTGCGGACGCCACCGCGCCCTGCCGCCACCCGGAGGAGGCGGCCAGGAGCGCCAATATGACAACCGCTATATCGAGCCACGCCGAGGAGCTCACAACACCATCCCCACCGCGGCCAAGGCCTCTTCCAGATCACGCACGTCGGTTCGGTCCCATTCCGATTCCCAGCCCAGTGAAGTCATGAGTCCGGCCAGTATGCCGCCGGTGAGCCCCCAGACCAACATTCCGTCCACCTGGAAGGCCGGACTCCGGTACCCGAGCGCGCTGCGCACCAGGAACCGGTTGGCCGGATCGAGGAGTTCCGCCATCGGAACCCGCACCACGCGATCGGTTTCGGCCCGGTCCACCACCCGCACCTCACTCGGCGTCCGCCAATAGGAGACGACCGGGGTCACATCGAAGCGCGACGGCGGGACGAACAGTTTCGGGAGTGTGGTGACCGGCTGCACGCCGGCGGGGTCCAGGCCGGTTTCCTCCCATGCCTCCCGTAACGCGGTGTCGACCGGACCGTCGTCGCCGGGGTCCACGGCGCCGCCGGGAAACGCCACCTGCCCGCGGTGCTGCCGCATGGTGGACGCGCGCTGGGTGAGCAGGATCTCGGCGTCGGCGGGCAGGCCGCCGGGCGCGGCCGGGTCGCCGGCCGGATCACCCGCGAAGAGCACCAGCACCGCGGCCTCGCGGACCTTGCCCGCCACCACGCGCCGCAGGCTCCGCGTCCGGCCCAGGGTGTCGGAGAAATCGGGCCGGCCCGGCCCCGCCGCCCCACTCAGCCAGGGCGGTACTCGATCTTCGCTCACAGGGCCTCCCTCGAGGGGGTTACATACGATCCGCGGAGGCTGAAGCGAAGGCGGAGGTAACGCATCACGCGGTGACTCCTAGTGCGGCGGCCACACTGGCGGCGATATCGTCCGCATCGCGGAACGGACGGGCGACATAGTCCGCGATCGAACCGTCCGGGCGGACCAGAACGGTGATCGGCAGGGCTGTCGGCGCCTGCGCGGCGGCGCGGACCCGGGCATCGGGATCCTGCAGGCCCGGCAGGTGCAGTTCGGCGCGCCCCTGCGCCCGCAGATCGTCATTGAGCGCGGCGAGCAGCGCCAGCGCTTTGGCCTCGTCCGGGTCACTGTGCACCGTGATGACCTGCACCGCGGAGCCCGCGCGGTCGGCGTATTCCTGGAAGAGCGGTAGTTCGGTGCGGCACGGCTGGCACCAGTACGCCCAAAGGTTGAGCACCACGGGCCGGCCGGTGAAGCGGCCCGGGTACGCCGGTGCGGCGTCGGCCAGACAGCTCAGCACCAGATCCGTCAGCGGACCAGGTGGCTCCGCCGGTGCCGAGGCGGTGGGGCATTGGGCGGCCCCCGACGCCGCTCGCAACGCGGGATCGATCGTCCGGGTGTGCTGCGGGGCGGGTCCGGCGTTTTCCGAACCACCGCGCGGCCAGAAAGCGATCGCGGCCGCCAATGCCACGATTACCGCCGTCAATGCCCATTTCCAGAAAACCGGTACGCGACTCAACGGCCCACCAGTTCGAGCAGATGCGGCGCCTCGGGTCCCTTCACGAGTTTGGCCGCCGCTTCCGGATCGGTCGGTCCGGCCCCGAACGAGGGGCAGTCCTTGGCCAGCAGACAGACCCCGCACGCCGGCTTCCGGGCATGACAGACCCGGCGCCCGTGGAAGATCACCCGGTGCGACAGCATCGTCCAGTCCTTGCGCTCGATCAGCGCACCGATCGCGTGTTCGACTTTTACCGGGTCCTCCTCGGTGGTCCACCCCCATCGACGCACCAACCGGCCGAAGTGGGTATCGACGGTGATACCCGGAATTCCGAATGCGTTACCGAGAATCACATTGGCGGTTTTTCGGCCGATGCCCGGTAAACGGACCAGTTCCGCCATCGTGTGAGGTAATTCACCGTCGTAGTGTTCGAGTAGTGCCTGTCCGAGGCCGATGAGTGAATTCGCCTTGTTGCGATAGAAACCGGTGGGACGGATGAGTTCTTCCAGCTCCGCACGGTTGGCCTCGGCATAGGCCCGGGCGTCGGGATAGGCGGCGAACAGAGCCGGAGTGGTCATATTCACTCGCACATCCGTGCATTGCGCGGACAGGATCGTGGCCACCGCGAGTTCCAGCGGAGTACCGAAATCCAACTCGCAATGAGCGTCGGGAAATGCGCGCGCCAGAAGCCGGTTCATCCGGCGGGCGCGACGCACCAGACCCAAACGCGTTTCCGCCGGTCGAGTACTGGATTTACGGGTGCGCGCCCCGCCGGCGGCCGGGCGCACGACAGCCGCCTCGACAGTGCCGGAAATGTCGCTTCCGACGGTTTCTGAGGGGGAGGTACGCACCCGTCCACCATACGGAACCGTCCGACAACGTTGTCTTCTCAGTTCTACTCCCGTATTCCATCTGAGACCTCGACAGTGTTAACTACCCGGCATGCAAGGACTCGCTGTGGTGCTCTTCCCAGTGGTGTTGATGCTGTTCGCACTCGGCATGGAACGGGTGGAGAACCGTCTGCGCAAACTTCTCGAGCCCGACGAGGAAGTCCAGGCCTACCTGGACAAGGCCAGCAACGCCGAGGTCAACGAGCTGACAAAGCTCGGACTACCGGCGGCGGTCGCGCGTATGCGCCGCCGCCGTAATCGCAGCGAGGAGGCGCGCGAGACCGTCGACATCGCCCGTGCGAGCTGATCGACAACGCCCGTGCGGGCCGATCGTGCGGGCGGCCGGACCGCCCCGACTCGCCCACGGTTAACCTTCCTTACGTGGTGTCTGTCACTGCGCGTCGATAAGGCCGCGTAGACTGCACTGTCGGCCGAACCGCATCGGTCCGCCCGACGACTACAGCCATTTCCCTAAGGAGCACATTCGTGGACGAGGCCCTCGCCAGAGCAGGCATCTTCCAAGGCGTTGAGCCCACCGCGGTGGCTGCGCTCGCCAAACAGCTGCAGCCCGTGGATTTCCCTCGCGGCCACGTCATCTTCAACGAGGGCGAACCGGGTGATCGGCTGTACATCATCACGTCCGGCAAGGTGAAGCTGGGCCGCCGCTCCCCGGACGGCCGGGAGAATCTGCTGACCATCATGGGTCCGTCGGATATGTTCGGTGAGCTGTCCATCTTCGATCCCGGCCCACGTACCTCCACCGCCACCACGGTGACCGAGGTCCGCGCCGTGACCATGGACCGGGAGGCGCTCAAGGCGTGGATCGATCAGCGCCCCGAGATCGCCGAACAGCTGCTGCGGGTGCTCGCCCGCCGGTTGCGCCGGACCAACAACAACCTCGCGGACCTGATCTTCACCGACGTGCCCGGCCGGGTCGCCAAGGCGCTGCTGCAGCTCGCGCAGCGGTTCGGCACCCAGGAGGCCGGCGCGCTGCGGGTGACCCACGACCTGACCCAGGAGGAGATCGCCCAGCTCGTCGGCGCCTCCCGCGAGACGGTCAACAAGGCGCTCGCCGATTTCGCGCACCGCGGCTGGCTGCGCCTCGAGGGCAAGAGTGTGCTGATCTCCGATTCGGAGCGGTTGGCCCGCCGGGCTCGCTGACACCTCCGCACGAACGGCTCGGAAGTCCGCCCGATTGCGGAGGGCGGATCACCCGCCGGCGCGCTCGGTATCTGCGGCGCTGCTGCGTAGAACGGGCGGCGCTCCGAGGGTTATCTGCCTCTCGGAGCGCCGCCCGTCGCCGAATTCGCTCGACTCAGTTCTGCGTGTCCCGCTCCGACCGCAGATACGTGAGCTGCGATTCCACCGAGCTGCGCGCGGCCGGCCACAGGCTCTCGTCGACGTCGGAGTACACCGTGCGCACCACATCCATGGCGTCCGCGTCGGCCCCGAGTTCTGCCAGGGCCGTACGGACCTGCGCGAGCCGCTCGTGCCGATGCGCGATGTAATACCGCGCTACCGGTTCCACATCCGGATGATCCGGACCGTGCGCGGGCAGCAGGGCCCGTCCGACCCCGGCTTCGAGCAACCGGTCCATCGACCCCAGGTAGTCCCGCAGCGTGCCGTCGCGGTCGAGCACCGTGGTGCCGCGGCCGAGAATGGTGTCCCCGCTCAGGACCGCGTCCTCCAGCAGGAAGCTCACCGAATCGGCGGTGTGCCCGGGAGTGTGCAGCACTGTGATCCGCACCCCTGCGGCCTCGACCACTTCACCGTCGGTGAGCGCCGCCACATCGCCACGCAGGAACTCCGGATCCATGGCCCGCACCGGTGTCCCGGTCAGCCGCACCAACTCGTCGATTCCGCCGGTGTGGTCGGGGTGCCGATGGGTGATCAGCGTGAGCGCCACCGCACCACCGGTCACCTCGGCGATCGCCGCGATATGCGCCGGATCGTCGGGGCCCGGGTCCACCACCACACAGTCCGCGCGATCGGGTGATCGCAGGATCCAGGTGTTCGTGCCGTCCAGAGTCATCGGTCCCGGATTGTTCGCGAGCAGTACCGACGCCGACGGCGTCACCACGCGCAGTTGCCCATAGGCCGGATGGGTGAGTGTCACCACAACACCTCCAATTCGAAAGTCGCCCGTTCGAATCTATGGGCAACGCGGCGGGTCTGCCCAACCGGGAGCGTCCGCCCTGCTCAGCGCACCTCAGCGATGAGTTCGACCTCCACCGGGGTGTTCTTCGGCAGTTCGAAGACGCCGACCGCCGAGCGCGCGTGCGCGCCCGCGGGCCCGAACACCTCACCGAGGAACTCCGAGGCGCCGTTGATCACCAACGGCTGATCGGTGAATCCCGGTGCCGAGGCGACGAACCCGACCACCTTCACGATCCGCACGACCTCGTCGAGACCGACCAGGTCGTGGACGGCGGCCAGCGCGTTCACCGCGCACCAGCGGGCGGCGGTCACCGCCTCGTCGAGCGAGACCTCGGCCCCGACCTTCCCGACCGCCGACAGTTCACCCGCCACGAACGGCAGCTGTCCGGAGGTGTAGACGTGGTTGCCGGTGCGGAGCGCGGGCACGTACGCGGCCACCGGAGCCACCACGGGCGGCACCGTCAAGCCCAGCCGGTCGAGATTGGCCCGCCATTCGGTCACGGGCCGGTTCGTTTCGGATTCCGCCACGGCGCTTACTGCTTCGGGCGCTTGAGGTAGGCGACATGCTGCTCACCGGTCGGCCCGGGCAGCACGGTCACCAGCTCCCACCCGTCGGCGCCCCACTGATCCAGGATCTGTTTGGTCGCATGCGTCAGCAGCGGTACGGTCGCGTATTCCCACTGGGTCACATCGCTCATGCGCACGGAGCCTACTGGGTGCCGTCCGCGAGGCCCACGGCGCGACCGCGGGTGCGGTGATAGAGGGCCGGCCCCGGTGTCTGGTACACCACATCCGCACTTACCGCAGTATGCGGGCATACGTCCAGTCCGAGTTATAGGCTCGCGACCGTGGCAGAACCAACGACGATGTCGGAATCGGCCGAACCGGGCCTGAAGACGGGGTGGCCCGACAGCGCGACGAACGCCCGCCTGCACTACGTATCCGGTAAGGGTGGCACCGGTAAATCCACGGTGTCCGCGTCTCTGGCCCTGGCGTTGGCCGCCGGGGGGCGGCGGGTGCTGCTGGTCGAGGTGGAGAACCGTCAGTCGATCGCCCAGTTGTTCGATCTGCCGCCGCTGCCCCCGACCGAAACGAAGATCGCCACCGCCGACGGCGGCGGCGAAGTGGTGGCCCTGGCACTCGATATCGAGCACTCGTTCCTGGAATACCTCGATATGTTCTACAACCTCGGCTTCGCCGGCCGGGCGATGCGCCGGATGGGCGCCATAGATTTCGTCACCACCATCGCGCCGGGCCTGCGCGATGTCATCCTGACCGGCAAGATCAAGGAATGCGTGGTCCGGTCCGACAGGACCGGGCGGCCCGTCTACGACGAGGTGGTCGTCGACGCACCGCCGACCGGCCGGATCGCCGGTTTCCTCGACGTCACCCAGGCCATGGCCGAACTCGCCAAGGGCGGCCCGATCGCCGCCCAGGCCGACGGAGTGTCCAAACTGCTGCATTCGGACCAGACGGTGATCCATCTGGTGACACTGCTCGAAGCGCTGCCCGTCCAGGAGACGCTGGACGCCATCGCCGAACTGCGCGGAAAAGATCTGCGTATCGGCGGCGTGATCGTCAATCGCGCCGCACACAGCCCGCTCAGCGCACAGACGCGGGCGGCCGCGGCCGCGGGTGAACTCGATACCGACGCCATCCGCGCCGGCCTGGAATCCGCCGGGATCACGCTGTCCGCCGCCGACTTCGCGGGGCTGCTCACCGAGACAGTGGAACATTCGGCCACCCTCGGCGCCCAGGACACCAGTGCGGCCGAACTCCTCGATCTGGAGGTCGCCCGGCTGCTGCTGCCCGCCCTCCCCAACGGTATGGACCTGGGCGGCCTCTACGAACTGGCCGCCCATCTGAGCGAGCAGGGAGTCCGATGAGCACTCGACCGGCCGGTCCGGCCCCCCTCGACATCTCGACCATCCTCGCCGACCCGGCGGCTCGCGTCGTGGTGTGCTGCGGTTCCGGCGGCGTCGGTAAGACCACCACGGCGGCGGCGATCGCATTGCGGGCGGCCGAGCAGGGACGCAAGGTCGTCGTCCTCACCATCGACCCGGCTCGCCGACTGGCCCAGTCGCTGGGCGTCGGGGACCTGGACAACAGTCCGCAGCGGGTCGAGCTGGGGCCGGAGGCCAAGGGCGAGTTGCACGCCATGATGCTGAACATGCGGCGCACCTTCGACGAGATGGTGCTGGAGCACACCACCGCCGAGAAGGCCGAGCAGATCTTCGCCAACCCCTTCTATCAAGCGGTGGCCTCCTCGTTTGGCGGCACCCAGGAATACATGGCGATGGAGAAGCTCGGCCAGCTCGCGGGGCGCCGCGAATGGGATCTGGTCGTCGTGGACACCCCGCCCTCGCGCAACGCCCTGGACTTCCTCGACGCCCCCAAACGGCTCGGCACCTTCTTGGAGGGCCGGATGATCCGGGTCATCATGGCTCCCGGCCGGGGCGTCGGGCGGTTCGTCACGGGCGCCATGGCCTTGGCCGTACGCGGGGTGTCGACCATCGTGGGCGGCCAGATGCTCAAGGACGCCTCGAATTTTCTGCAATCGCTGGAATCGCTGTTCGGCGGCTTCCAGGAGCGAGCCAACCGCACATTCGCCATGCTGGCCAAGCCCGGTACCCATTTCCTGGTGGTCGCCGCGCCGGAACCCGACGCACTGCGCGAAGCGTCGTTCTTCGTGGACCGGCTGTCCACCGAGCAGATGCCGCTGGCCGGGCTGGTACTCAATCGGACCCATCCGGTGCTGTGCTCGCTGCCCTCGGATCACGCCCTCACGGCCGCCGACCGCCTCGATGATTCGGATCCGCTATCGGCAGGGGTGCTGCGCGTCCACGCGCAGCGGGTCGCGACCGCACGGCGTGAACAGCATCTGCTGCACCGGTTCACGGGCGCGCATCCCCGGGTCCCGATCGTCTCGGTGACCGCGCTGCCGTTCGATGTGACCGATCTGGCCGCGCTGCGGGCGGTCGGGGCGCAATTGGCCGGAACGCAGACCGCCGGGGACCGCTGAGCAGCCCGGGCTCGGCTCCGCTCGCCCCGACCGGGCAAACCGCCGGGCACTCGAAATCTCGAGTGCCCGGCGGTCGGTAGTCCAATAGGGATTTGATTTACATAGCCACCTGATGCTGGCGCTGCGCGTGGAAGAAGTCCGACCACGAGGTCACCTCGGGATGCTGCTTGAGCAGCGCTCGCCGCTGTCGCTCGGTCATACCACCCCACACCCCGAACTCGACCCTGTTGTCCAGAGCGTCCGCTCCGCACTCCATCAGGACCGGGCAGTGCCGGCAGATCGTCGCCGCCTTGCGCTGGGCCGCGCCGCGGACGAATAGTTGATCGGGATCCACTTCCTTGCATCGGGCCTGGGCCACCCAGGCGATCCTTGCTTCGGCCTGCTCTACGTCCAATCGAGCGACGGGGGTTGTCATGTGCATTTGGTGTGCCCCTTTGCCAGTCCGAACACCGGGTCACGGCGCTCCGGAATCGCGTCCACTACGCAGCAACCCGAGCCCCGCCGCGAAGTGCACCACATTCCACATTGAGTGTTAGCTCTATCACACTGAGCTCTCAATCTAGGTAAAGGTATGCCGATTGCGCAAGACCGAGTGATGACTTTTTGGTACGTCCGTGCCTGCGACCCGGCGGCCGTCACTCGCCCTCCAGACCGTAAACGCACGTCAAACCCCATGCGCGATACTCCCCGCTCAACACACTGATCAGCGAGAACAACACCCGGAGTCCACACTTCACGAACCCAGAACAGTGACCCTCTACGCTGGTGCTGTGCCGATCACACGTGCGCTCCTCAAGCTGGCGGGCAGTTGTGTACTCGCCTCCGTGCTCGTAGCCGGATTGTTGTTCCCGGTCGCCGGAGGTTTCGGATTCGTCTCGAATCGCGCCGCCGACGCCGTCGACAACGTGTCCGCGGAACTGGTCGAGGGAACCGTCCCCGCCGTGTCCACCATGGTGGACACGGCCGGCAATCCCATCGCCTGGCTCTACGAGCAGCGCCGGTTCGAAGTGCCCAGCGACCAGATTTCCAACGATATGAAGCTGGCCATCGTCTCCATCGAGGACAAGCGCTTCGCCGACCACCACGGCGTCGACTGGCAGGGCACCATCCGCGCCTTCCTCACCAACACCAGCAGCGGCGAGGTCCAGCAGGGCGCCTCGACCATCGACCAGCAGTATGTGAAGAACTTCAACCTGCTCGTCGTCGCCAAGACCGACGCCGAACGCCGGGCCGCCATCGAGACCACACCCGCGCGCAAGATCCGCGAGATCCGCATGGCGCTGACCCTGGACAAGGAGCTCACCAAGGACGAAGTCCTCACCCGCTACCTGAACCTGGTCCCGTTCGGTAATTCCTCCTACGGCATCCAGGACGCCGCCCAGACCTACTTCGGTATCGACGCCAAGGATCTGAACATCGCCCAGTCGGCGATGCTGGCCGGCATGGTGCAGTCCAGCTCCAAGCTGAACCCCTACACCAATCCCGAAGGGGTCACCGCGCGCCGCAACACGGTGCTGGACACCCTGATGCAGAACATCCCGAGCCGGGCCGCGGAGTTCCACGCCGCGAAGTCGCAGCCGCTGGGTGTGCTGCCCGAACCGAAGGGTCTGCCGCGGGGTTGTATCGCGGCCGGCGACCGAGGGTTCTTCTGCGACTACGCCCTGCAGTACCTGGCCGAGGCCGGGCTCAGCAAGGAACAGATCGAAAAGGGCGGCTACCTGATCCGCACCACCCTGGACCCCGCCGTCCAGGATTCGGTGAAGCGCTCGGTCAATGCGAACGCCGACCCCCATCTGGAGAACATCGCCTCGCTCATGTCGCTGATCGGGCCGGGTAAGGACAAACACCCGCTGCTGGCGATGGCGAGCAGCCGCACCTACGGCCTGAACCGGGACGCGCACGAAACCCTGCTCGGCCAGCCGTACTCGATGGTCGGCGACGGCGCGGGTTCGGTGTTCAAACTCTTCACCACCGCCGCGGCGATGGAGAAGGGTATGGGCACCAACGCCCAGCTCGATGTGCCGTCCCGATTCGATGCCCGCGGTATGGGCAACGGCGGCGCTCCCGGATGTCCACCCGAGACGTACTGCGTCGAGAACGCGGGCAACTACCGGTCGCCCATGTCGGTGACCGAAGCACTGGCCACCTCCCCGAACACGGCTTTCGTGAAACTCATCCAGGCCGTCGGCGTCACCCCGACCGTCGATATGGCCGTCCGGCTCGGCCTGCGCTCCTACACCGAGCCCGGTACCTCCGGCCACGACGACAATCAGAGCCTGGCCGATATGATCAAGGGCCAGAATCTCGGCTCGTTCACCCTGGGCCCGCTGGCGGTGAACCCGCTGGAACTGTCCAATGTCGCCGCCACCCTGGCCTCCGGCGGAACCTGGTGCCCGCCCTCGCCGATCGCGGAAGTGATCGACCGCTACGGCAAACCCGTTCCGCTCACCGAGCAGGCGTGTGAACAGGTGGTCGAGCCGGGTCTGGCGAACACCCTCGCCAACGCCATGGGCAAGGACTCCGCCGGCGGCGGCACCGCGTCGGCGGCCGCCGGGAACACCGGCTGGAATCTGCCCGTTTCGGCCAAGACCGGTACCACCGAAAGCCACCGGTCCTCTGCCTTCTTGGGCTTCACGAACTCGCTCGCGGGCTCGGTGTACGTCTACGGCGACAGCCCGACCCCCGGCGAGATCTGCTCCTTCCCGCTGCGCAATTGCCCGGCCAGCGACGCCAACGGCCTGTTCGGTGGCAACGAACCCGCCCGCACCTGGTTCGGCGCCGTCAAGCCGGTGGTGGGCAATTTCCCACCACCGGCCCTACCGCCGGTCGACGAGAAATACGTGCGTGGCGCGGAGAACGCGCAGGTACCCGATGTGGTTGGAATGACTGCCGGCGAGGCGACCGGAGCGCTCACCGGCGCCGGCTTCAAGGTCACCTCGGTGACTTCACCAGGTTCGGCGCCCAAGGGCACGGTCACCGGGTCGACACCGAACGGGTCGGCCATTCCCGGATCGCAGGTGACGATCTACCTCAGCGACGGCACCGTCCGCGAACCACCGCCGCCGGGCCGGCCGGCCGCGACCACCCCGAACGCCCCCGGATTGCCGCTGCCGCCGTTCCTGCCGCCCATCCCCATTCCAGTGCCCATCCCCCGCTGACACCGGCGGTGCGGGCGCGGCCTACAGCCGCGCCTTCACCGCCGCCGAGATCCGGGAGCCGTCGGCCTTGCCGGCGGCCAGCCCGTTGGCCACCTTCATGACCTGGCCCATCTGCCGCATCCCGGGGCGTTCGCCGATTTCCTCGGCGACCTGGGCGATCGCGGTATCGGCCAGATCGGCGACCTCGGCGTCGGTCAGCTGGGTGGGCAGGTACTCGTCGATGATCCGGGCCTCGGCGTGTTCGTTGGCCGCCAGTTCCCCGCGGCCCGCCTGGGTGTAGATCTCGGCGGATTCGTTGCGTTTCTTCGACTCCTTGGTGAGCACCGCCACCACCTCGGCGTCGGACAGTTCGCGGGCTTCCTTCCCGGCGACCTCGGCCGTCTGCACAGCGGCCAACAGCATCCGCAGGGTGTTCAGTCGCAGCGAATCCTTCGCCTTCATCGCGGCGGTCATATCGGCGCGCAGCCTCGATTTCAGTTCCGACATGGGCAGAACGGTAGCCGCTGCACCCCGCCACGCCCACCCGATTACCCGCTGAACCGGGCGTGTTCGCTTCGGCTGTGATCGGATATTTCCCGAGGCCACAGGCCTGTCCCCGGTTGCCGCGGCAGGTAACCCGCCCGCCACACCACCGAAACTGTGGCTCAACACGCTGCGCGCCCGGCGACCTGGTCACCTATGCTGGGCAAATGCCCGTGATCTCGACGTCGGTCCTTCGCCGAACCGCATTCGGCGCCGCCGGAGCCGCGGCGGCCGGAGTCGGCTATGCCTCATTGATCGAACGCAATGCCTTTGTTCTGCGCGAAGCCACGATGCCGGTGCTGCGACCGGGCTCGGCTCCGCTGCGGGTATTGCACATCAGCGATCTGCACATGACGCCCGGGCAGAAGCTCAAACAGCAGTGGTTGCGCGAACTCGACCGGCTCGAACCCGACCTGGTGATCAACACCGGCGACAACCTGTCGCATCAGAAGGCCGTGCCCGCGGTGGTCCAGTCGCTGGGTG
The DNA here is from genome assembly GCF_001613445.1 of Nocardia grenadensis NBRC 108939. Lineage (GTDB taxonomy): Bacteria > Actinomycetota > Actinomycetes > Mycobacteriales > Mycobacteriaceae > Nocardia > Nocardia grenadensis. The sequence goes on along the minus strand of NZ_BDCJ01000005.1, from coordinate 78,801 downwards.
GTCTGCTGTCACGGCCGGGCCTGTTCGTGTTCGGCAGCAACGATTACTTCGCGCCGGTCCCCAAGAACCCGCTGAAGTATTTCGACAAGAACCACAAACGTGTGCACGGTGCTCCGCTGCCCTGGAAGGATCTGCGCGCGGCATTCACCGAGCGCGGCTGGCTGGACCTGACGCACACGCGCCGCGATATCGAGGTGGGCGGTATCCGCATCGCCAGCGCGGGCGTCGACGACCCGCACCTACAGCGCGACCGCTACGACACCATCGCCGGTGCCCCGAATCCGCTCGCCGATCTCCGCATCGGCCTGACGCATTCCCCGGAGCCCCGGGTCCTGGACCGCTTCGCCGACGACGGCTACGACCTGATCCTGGCCGGGCACACCCATGGCGGCCAGCTCTGCCTGCCCGGCTACGGGGCCCTCGTCACCAATTGCGATATCGACCGGTCGCGGGTCAAGGGCCCGTCCAAATGGGGTGCGCATACCCGCCTGCACGTCTCCGCCGGAATCGGTACCTCCCCCTGGGCGCCGTACCGCTTCTGCTGCCGGCCCGAGGCCACGTTGCTCACCCTCGTCGCCGCTCCGCCCAAGCAGCCCGCCGCCGATTCCGGCCACGGAGTGTCGACCTCGCAGGCCGTCGCCCGGTAGCCCGGGCCACTACCGGAAATAGGCCCTGAACAGTCGGTTTCTTTTCCGGACCGGACCTGATGTAAGCTATCGCAGGTCCACTTCACGGGGTGTGGCGCAGCTTGGTAGCGCGCTTCGTTCGGGACGAAGAGGTCGTGGGTTCAAATCCCGCCACCCCGACTCGTGTTGGTCGAGACACGACTAGGCCCCTGACCATCGGTCAGGGGCCTTTTTCGTATTCCGGACCGGGCTACACGCTGCCGGGTTGGTACGAACCGAACCGCCGGAATCGAATATCCGTCGTCAGAACTCGAGGACGATACATCCGCGCACCCACGGCCGCGGCGCGTACCCGGATTCGCAGCTGCCCGGGGCCGACGGCCGGTTCGGGGGGGGTCGAACGCGCGTAAGACCTCGGGCCCCCGGGCTCGTCGAAACCGATGACCCGCATAGTTTGCCCACCTTTCGGTTCGATAGCTATCGAACCAAACCAACGCGGGAATGCGCGGCCCCATTCCGCACCGGATGCTCGCAGCGTATGAATGCTGCGGAATTCCGCCCGCGGGCCTCATCCGGCCGAGGTCATCGACGCCCGTGCGCGGCGTGACCGCCGGAAAAGACCGGAAGCCCGGCGGTCCCAAGCCCTACTACGAACGTTCGTCCGAGGTCAGGGCACTGATCGCCTCTCCTAACCGGGCCCCGCTCGGCATTTCCGCACCCGGACTGCTCATCCACTGCATCACCAAGCCGTTGAGGATGACGAAGTACAGCTCGGCGACGGCACGCGCCCGGGAACCGTCGAGGCCGGGGTAGGACTCGGCGACCAGATTCGCGATCTCGGAGACCGCGACCTCGTACATCTCCCCCATCCGCGGCTGTTCGCTGGGGGTCCGGTAGATGCGGACCACATTCTCCATACTCGCCACCAGCACGTCCCGATTGCGGTCGAACAGCTCGGCGATACCGTCCCAGACCTCCGGGAACGCCGCGCCCGCGGATCGGCCGGCGGTCGCTCTGATCCGCCGTTCGAGGTCGTCACCGATCACCCGACCCGTCTCGTCGGTGAACGCCTCGGTGAGCAGACGGTCCTTCGAGCCGAAGTGGTAGCCGATGGCGGCCAGGCTGACTCCCGCGGTGCTGGCGATATCGCGGGCCGTGGTGGCGGCGAACCCGCGTTCGTAGATGCAGGTACGCGCGGCCGCGAGGAGATCCTCCTTGTTTCCCATGCCTCCACTCTAACCGCGTATTAGACATTTGTTCTAGACGTTTGTGCTACAGCTGTGTTAGACATATGTCTAAGACATACGAGTAACTCTCTGAGCGAGGACACGATGACCACACAGACCACCCCGCGCGTACTCATCTCCGGTGGCGGTATCGCCGGTAACGCGGTCGCCCTGCAACTGCTGCGCGCCGGAATCCGGCCCACGGTGATCGAACGCGCGGCCGCGCCGCGGCCGGGCGGCCAGGCCGTCGACCTGCGCGGACCCAGCCGGACCGTGGCAGAGCGGATGGGCCTCGTGCCGGGCATCCGCAGGCACCAGCTCGACGAACGAGGCATGGTGTACGTGGACGCCGCGGGTCGCGAAGCAGCCCGGATGCCGGCCGAACTCTTCGAAGGCAACGGAGCGGTGGCCGAAATCGAGATCACCCGCGGCGATCTCAACCAGGTGCTGCTGGATGCCATCGCCGAGGAGAACGCGCGCCCCGAGACATGCGGTATCGACTACCGGTACGGCGAGTCGATACACGCACTGCGCGAGCACGCGCACGGCGTCTCGGTGGAATTCGGTTCCGGAGCCACGGAGGAATTCGACCTGGTGGTCGGCGCCGACGGCCTGCACTCCACCACGCGGCGGCTGGCCTTCGGGCCCGAAGAGCAGTTCAGCACCTATCTCGGCGGATACACCTCGTACTTCACCATGCCGACCCCGGCGGGGATCCGCCCGCACTGGATGACCGTGCAACTGCTGCCCGGCGGCACCTTCCTCGGGTTCCGGCCGGACGCCGACCCGGCGACCACCAAGGCGATGATCACCATCCGGCGCCCCGCCGACCCGGCACTGCGGCGCGATACCGCGGCCCAGAAGCGGTTGCTGCGCGAAGGGCTCGCCGCCGGCGGCCCGCTGATCGCCGACGTCGACGCCGCGATGGACCGGGCCGAGGACTTCTACTTCGACGAACTCGCGCGGATCACCATGACGCGCTGGACGACAGACCGGATCGCATTGGTCGGGGATGCCGGATACTGCGGGTCACCACTGAGCGGGCAGGGCACGGCCATGGCGCTGGTCGGCGCCTACATACTGGTCGGCGAGATCGTGCGCACCCCGGACCGGCCCGCCGCCGCACTGGCCCGGTACGGCGAGGTCCTGCGCCCATTCGTGGAATCCGCGCAGCAGCTCCCGCCAGGTGGGGTGAAGGCCATGACCCCGCGCACCCGGGCTGGTATCCGGGCCTCACTGGCCCTGGTGCGGTTCACCACCTCCCGGGTCATGCAGCCACTGATGACCCGCATGCTGTCCGGCACCGACGACTACACGCTGCCCGACTACTCCACCGATCTCCCCACCGCGGAACAGGGAACACTGCCGCTGTAACCGGTGGAGAGCAGGATCGTCGCCGGCGCCCGGGCCCGCGCGGCTACACCGTTAGCCGCGGTACGAAGAACCCGGAGCGGCCGGCCGGAAGACCCACCTACTGTGGTCTCCACTTTCGACACCTCGACCACCATCGCCGATTCCCTCGAACGGTTACCTTCCGCTGGCAGCGGACCGGATCGACCACACTCGTCGCCTGTCCGATTCCGCTGCCGAGCATCCGGAAGAGCCGAACCATCGCTCGATGGCCGTCCGGGCCGGTCACCCCGCGAGACCGGCCCGGACGGACGTTGCCGCCGGCCGATGGTCGTCTGCCACCCCTCGGGACAGACCGACCCGGCCACCCGCAGTTCCCGGCTCCCACCGGTTCCCACGACCCCTACCGTCGAGGGGTTCCGATTCCTCCCCGGGCCCGAAACCACCTCACCCCTCCCGGCGGATCCCTCCCCTGGGTCCGCCCCATCCCCCGCCGGTCGTTTCCGGTTCTCCCCAGGTACCGGTCCGTACCCCCCACCGCGGCGTGCCCGGCCACCGTGGCAGCCGGCTACGCCGAGTTCGGTGCGATACCCGGCTCAGGCGGCCGGTCGCCGACAGGCCGGCGCCCATCTCGCCCGGTTCGTCGCCGCCCGCCCGGACGCTCTCCGGCTCGTCGGCGCGGGGCAGACCGGCTCGCGCGGCACCGACGATCGCGGTGCGGTACCGGATCCACCGGTGTCGTCCACGCCGACCACGCGCCGCGACGCGGTCGCCGGAGGCACCGGTATCGACGGCGACCTCGTCGCCACACCGCTCCGGCCGGCCGGAGCGGTGCCCGGCTCACCTTCGGTCGCCGCGGCGGGCTCGGCAGCCGCCACCACCGCGGCGGTGGCGCCACCGGGAGCGGGCGTGACGTTCAGCTTGCTGATCATTGCGGGTTCCTCTTCGCGGTGTCCTCGTTACCGGTTGTCCCGGCCTCGACACCAACAATGCGGCCCCGCGCTTGGCAGGCACTTAACGTGAACTTATAACGCTGCGACCACGATTCGTCACAGTGCAGACAAGGTCGGGGCACAGCCCGGGGACCTGCTCCGGGATCGGTGTATCTCGGGCATCATGGAGATATCCGCTACGACAACAAGTGGGAGTGTGGATGAACACGTTGGTGTTATGGGCCCTGGCCTGTGCGGTCTATTGGTTCGGTCTGCTCTGATCGGGCCCCGCGCCGACAACCCGCCGGCACCGCGATAATCGCGCCGGTAACTCGCCCCTGAACCGATCGTTTGATCGGGCAGGGGCGTCGTGCTGTGTGGGCCGCGAGATAACCGGCCCTGCGGCCGACCCCCTGATTAGGGTGATCCGCATGACGCGTTTCGGTGGGCTCCTGGCGGGGGTCACGGCGGTAACACTGATAGCGGGACAGCTCTTCGCGGCGCAGGCACAGGCGATACCGGAAACCGATGACACGACCGCCCGGTGCCAGGTGTCCTCCGGCCGGGGACCGGCCCGGGCCGCACCGGAACAGGTAGGGCTGGACGCGGCCCGGCTGACCGACGCCCTGGCCTTCGCCGCAGGCCGCAACCGCCTCAATATCCAGGTCTTCCGGCACAACTGCCTGGTCGGCGAGGGTCCGGACAACGCGCGCACCGGTACGACACCGTGGAACGTGTGGAGCGTCACCAAGAGCGTGGTCTCGCTGCTCACCGGGATCGCGTCCGACGACGGCCAAATCGATATCGAGGCACCCATCGACCGGTACCTGCCGCCGGGACTCGGTGATGCGCGGCGCCGGGCGATCACGGTCGAGGATCTGCTCACCGAGACCTCGGGTATGCGCACCGGCGTGGTCACCGAGGGGCTCACCGGAGCGGTACCGCTCGACCCCAACAGCGCGGTCCAGGCGCTGGGCGTCCCGCTGGACCACGAACCGGGCACCGTCTTCACCTACAGCCAGCGCACCGTCGACCTGCTGTCGTATGTGCTGGAACTGGCGGTCGGTGAACCGCTACAGGACTTCGCGCAGCGGGAACTGTTCGAACCGCTCGGCATCGAACGCGGCGACTGGTACTGGGCGCGAGACCGGTCCGGCCACACCTACGGGTACGCGCATCTACTGATCTCGCCGAACGATCTGGCCAAACTCGGCCTGCTGGTCGCGGGCAACGGCAACTGGAACGGCCGCCGCATCGTGCCCGCCGCGTATCTGTCCCGCGCGACCGCCCCCTCGCCGGCCAACCCCTGCTACGGATATCTGTTCTGGACCGGTCCCGGTTGCGCGGAGAACGCGGCGTTCCTGCCGCCGGACACCTATGCGATGGCCGGAGTGGGCCTGCAGAACGTCTTCGTCGTTCCGAGCCTGGACCTGGTGGTGGTGTGGACCGGGGTGTTCGGGAATTTCAGCGCCTACGGTCCGGCCGGCGTCATCGCGCACACCGGCGAACTTCCGCACGAGTTCTTCCGGCGGCTCATGGCCGCCTTCCATCGACCCCCGGTCTCCGACCCCGGCCCGTACGTGGAGCCGCCGCTGCGCACCGACCCGAACTCCTATATCGATACTGATATCCTGCTCGCGGTCTTCGGGGTCGGTAATTCCGCCTACCCGGGCTGCGATGTGTTCGCCTGCCTCGGCGAACCGCTCGCGGCGCCGTTCAGCGACGCGCCGCCCGGCTGTGTCCTCCTGGCGTGCCTCGGAAACGATCCGCGCACCCCGGGAACCCACTGAACCGGGCGGCGTACCCACGCCCGTCAGCGATCGGCGAGCAGGACCTCGGCGATCTGGATGGTGTTCAGCGCCGCGCCCTTGCGCAGATTGTCGCCGGAGATGAACAGCGCCAGCCCACGCCCGTCCAGGACGCCCGGATCCTGGCGGATACGGCCGACCAGCGATTCGTCCCTACCTGCGGCGGCCAGCGGCGTCGGGACGTCGACCAGCTCCACCCCGGGTGCCTTGGCCAGAATTTCCTGGGCTCGTTCCACCGACAGTGGATCGGCGAATTCGGCGTTCACCGACAGCGAGTGCCCGGTGAACACCGGCACCCGGACACAGGTCCCGCTCACCAGCAGCTCCGGCAGGTCCAGGATCTTGCGGCTCTCGTTGCGCAGTTTCTGGTCCTCGTCGGTCTCCCCGGAACCGTCGTCCACCAGCGAACCCGCCAGCGCCAGCACATTGAACGCGATCGGCGCCACGTACTTGTTCGGGGCCGGGAAATCCGCCGCGCCACCGTCGTGGGTCAGCTTCTCCGCGTCATCGATGACCGCGCGGGTTTGCGAGGCGAGCTCCTCGACACCGGCCAGACCGCTACCCGATACCGCCTGGTAGCTGGACACGATGAGGCGCTGCAAACCGGCCGCGTCGTGCAGCGGTTTGAGCACCGGCATCGCGGCCATGGTGGTGCAGTTGGGATTGGCGATGATGCCCTTGACCAGATTGCGGGTCTGCTCCGGGTTCACCTCGCTGACCACCAGCGGAACGTCGGGATCCTTACGCCAGGCCGAGGAGTTGTCGATCACGGTGACTCCCGCGGCGGCGAACCGCGGCGCCTGTACCCGCGACATGGTGGCGCCGGCGGAGAACAGCGCGATATCCAGGCCCGACGGGTCGGCGGTCTCGGTGTCCTCCACCACGATCTCACCGCCGCGCCACGGCAACTTCTTACCGGCCGAACGCGCCGAGGCGAAGAAGCGCACCTCGTCGGCGGGGAAATCTCGTTCCTCGAGCAGTTTGCGCATCACGGCGCCGACCTGACCGGTCGCGCCGACCACACCTACCCGTACACCCATAGTTATCGCCCCGTTCCGGCGTGAACGACGGCGACCTCGTCGCCGCCGAGGTCGAAGGCGCGATGCAGTACCTGCACCGCATCGTCGAGTTCGGTGTCCTTGACCAGTACCGAGATCCGGATCTCGGAGGTGGAGATGAGATCGATATTGATACCGGCCTCGGCCAGCGCCTCACAGAAGGTGGCGGTGACCCCGGGATGGCTCTTCATCCCGGCGCCGACCAGCGATACCTTGCCGATGTGGTCGTCGTAGAGGACCTGGGAGAAGCCGATCTCGCTCTGGTATTTGCTCAGCATCTCCACCGCCCGGACGCCGTCGGCCCTGGGGAGGGTGAAGGTGATGTCGGTCTTGCCGGTCTCCACCTTGGAGATGTTCTGCAGGACCATATCGATGTTGATCTCGGCTTCCGCCACGTAACGGAACACCTTGGCGGCGTATCCGGGTTCGTCCGGCAGCCCGACCACGGTCACCTTGGCCTCGCTGCGGTCGTGCGCGACGCCCGTCAGGATTGCTTGTTCCAAGGGAATGTCCTCCATCGATCCGTATACATAGGTGCCGTGCTTGTCGGTATAGGACGAACGCACATGCACGGGCACGTTGTAGCGGCGCGCGTATTCGACGCAGCGCAGCATGAGTACCTTCGACCCGCAGGCCGCCATCTCGAGCATTTCCTCATAGGAGACCTGCTCGAGCTGCTGCGCATCGCTCACGATGCGCGGATCGGCGGTGAAGACTCCGTCCACGTCGGTGTAGATCTCACAGACGTCGGCCTCCAGCGCCGCGGCCAGCGCGACCGCGGTGGTGTCGGAACCACCACGCCCCAGCGTGGTGACGTCCTTGCTGTCCTGGCTGACGCCCTGGAAACCCGCGACCAGGACGATGGTGCCCTCGTCCAGGGCTTCGCGGAGACGGCCCGGCGTCACGTCGATGATCTTGGCCTTACCATGCACCGACGTGGTGATGACACCGGCCTGGGAGCCGGTGAACGACCGCGCCTCGGCGCCGAGACTGTGAATGGCCATGGCCACCAGGGCGTTGGAGATGCGTTCACCCGAGGTGAGCAGCATGTCCATCTCCCGGGCGGGGGGCGCGGGAGAGACCTGCTCGGCCAGGTCGAGCAGCTCGTCGGTGGTATCGCCCATGGCTGAGCACACCACGACCACGTCGTGGCCCTGCTTCTTCGTCTCGACGATCCGTTCGGCGACGCGACGGATCCGGTCGGCAGAGGCTACCGAGGATCCTCCGTACTTCTGGACAACGAGTGCCACGAGGGGTCCTCCAATGTCAGCGAACAGGCGATCAGTGCAATAGCGTACCGATGCCGGCCACGCTGTTCCGGGAGTATCCGGCCAGGCTGTGGAATAACACACAGCAGCGTGACGTCACGTTTACCTGCGCGCCCGCCCGCCCCACGCGCGGGCGGGCGTGGCGGATACCCGAACAGGTCTCATACCCGATCGAACCAGGTCACCTGTGCTCCGTTACTGAACTCCTGCCGCCGCACAGGATTGAACAGTGCGGGCCGGAAATTTCCCCCCAGCGCGGGAACGCCGGCGCCGGCCAACACCGGGTAACTCTTGAAGATGAGCTGGTCGATCTCCTCGATCAACGCACCGGCGAGGGTGCCGCCGCCACAAAGCCAGATGTCCTTGCCCTGCGGTCCGTCCTCCTTCTTGAGTCGGCGCACCAGTTCGACCGGGTCGGTGCGCACCAGTTCGATCTCCGGGTCCGCACGTAGTACTACATTCGGAGTGGTGTCAAGAGCCGGCGGTCCTCGCGGACGGGGGCGCAGGTGGCCGAATCCGAGGCCGGGCACATATCGATCCGGTTGTCATCGAAGAACCGAACTCGAACACACTCGATATCCGGCGCCCGAATTGATTACGAGCCACCACCAATCAGGCGATAGCGATTCGATCGGGGTTGTGATGCCCGCCATAGGGCTCGAATAATGGGCTGCATGATGGCAAACGTCGGAGACCGGTTGCACGTGCACGGGCACACCGTCGGCGAAGTCGACCACGAGGGAGAGATCGTAGAGGTCCACGGCCGCGACGGAACGCCGCCATATCTGGTGCGTTTCGACGACGGACACGAGTCCCTGGTCTTCCCCGGCCCGGACGCGACAGTCGAACGAACACCCTGACCTGCCCACGCGACAGGCACAGCGGACCCCGGTTCAGGGCCGGCCCCGCAAACCTTTGCGGCCGGTGTACCCGCGGGCGGAATGACCGCTGCGGCGAAGGAGCGTGTTGACGATCACCTGACCCCCGGGAAGAATCGTGGCCGATTCGTAATAACCGGGGGCGAGGGACAGTATGCGTACGAAGACCGATATCAGATTCTCCGTCGAGGCCGACCCGGACCAGGTCATGGACGCGTTGATGGCGGTCGAGATGCTGTCCGAATGGTCGCCCGATTTCGAGGACGCGCGCGTGGCGGGGCGCGACGAAGAAGGCCGGCCGCGCCGGGTCTTCATCCAGGTCTCGGTCTCCAATACCCCGGATATGCAGGTGTGGGAGTTCGACTGGTCGGAGAACCGGATGTCCTGGGAGGTCTCCGACAGCACCCGCGGTATCAGGGGCGGCGGATACTTCGAGGTCACCGCGGGAGACACCGGTAGCGCGGTACTGCTGCACGTCGAGCAGTACACGCCGTTGCCCGTGCCCGGATTCCTGGGCAGGCGGGCGGTCCGCAGATCCTACGAGGCCCTGGTGGAGAATTTCGCCGCCTACGCCGAGCAGTTTCCCGAATCCGAGACCTACGACCTCGTTTGAGCCCGCTCGCGCCGTACCCGCGATCTCCGCGACGGCGGATTTCGAGCTGCCACGGGCAGGGCCCGACCGGCGGTGCTGTGCGCGGTCCCGACCGCACTTCTCGGCTGGGCGACACGGCGGTTCGCGGCGCCCCGCTACCGCATCAGGCCTCCCGCTGTGTGAAGTGCCGGGCAGTGAGGTGATCCGCGGTCGGACCGTAGGCCGACGGCGCCACCTTGACCCCGGTACGCACCGATTCGCGGATCTGGTCGACATTCTCCCGGATCATGTCCGAGACGAGTTCGTCGGTGCGCGGATCGGCCAGCACCTGGAACAGGATCCGGAACACGGTGTCGGCGACCAGGCGGATGATCTCGTCGTGGAACGGGATATAGCGGACGCGGCCGGTCTGCGGATCGTTCTTGATCATCTCGACGATCATCTCGTCGAGTTCGCTGCGGTTCTCCTCCAGCGCCGCCGCGATATTGCGGGTGTAGTGCCCCGTCCGCAGGACGGCGGTGACCTCCTCCATGATCGCGATGGTCATCGGGCGCTTGATGACCTCCACGATCGTGCCCACCGAATGGTTGATCACCGCGGCCGTGACACGGTCTCCGAACACCCGGTCGGCGACGCGGGCCAGCCGGACCAGGATCACCACGATCCGCAGCAATCGGAAAGCTCGGAAGAACGGACTGGCCACCGGGATCATGCCGAGGACCTCGTACCAGTAGACGAACGGGAAGGTCCACGGCCAGCCGCCCCGGCGCCAGCGCCAGAGGAACTCGATGGCGAACACCGCGCAGATGGCGTAGTCGACACCGACGATGACCCGGTAGGTCTCGGGGGGCACTTCGAAGAAAGTGATCCAGCACACCAGCACGACCGAGATCGCGGCCAGCGCCAGCATGACGAAATCGGTCCACAGGGCGGGCGGTTTCCGCGGGAACCTCTCGGGCTCGGGGGTTTCGGGTGCATACCCGGGACCGGACTCCGTGGACGACGGTGTTGACACCTACATTCCCTTCGACGCCGAAAGATCGCCGCCCAGTATTACCCGCCGTTCCGGTGCGCGGCCCGTGTACGGTGCCCGTGAGCGGCAGCTGCACCACTCAGCAGGACTCACTCGGGCGGGCGACCGGTGTATTCCGGTATCGCGGTCCACCGCCGTCGTCCGCCCCGGAATCAGCCGCCCGCGCCGATGATGGCCTCGATATTTCGCTCGGCCAGCGCGGTGATGGTCAGCGACGGGTTCACGGTGCCGGTGCTGCCCGGGATCGCCGCGCCGTCCATGACGTAGAGGCCCGGATGCCCGTGCACGCGGCCGTAGGAGTCGGTGGCCCGGCCCAACACCGCGCCACCGAGCGGATGCGCCGTGAACTGGGCGTTGGCGTCGTATCCGAGCGCGCTGTACTCGGCCAGCGCACCGGCCCGCTCGGCGATACGCCGGTCCACCGCGCGTGCCGCCGCGGCGGCCTCGTCCTGGGCCCGGCGCGGCCAGCTCAACCCGACACCGCCGGAGACGGGGTCGTAGCCGAACCGTGCGCGGGTCGGGTCCAGGACGATCGCCAGTGAGGCGAGCGCACCCGTCTCGAACGGGATACCGGGGATGTACCAGTTCTCGAGGGTCAGCGCCGTACCGGTGTCGTCGAAGATCCGGCTGGCACTGGGCACCCCCTGCCCGTTACCCGACACCGAACTCGCTCCGCGGGCGAGCACCACATCACCGTTGGTGCCCCAGCCGTCGCCGATATGTTCGTTGAGATGCGGCAGCGTGCCGGTCTCCCGGGCCCGGACCAGCAGTTCGGAGGTACCCACCGAACCCGCGCCCAAGAATAGTTTGTCGCAGGTGAGGATCTTTTTTCCGCGTACCGCACCGGTCGGATCCAGGTGGGTCACCGTGACCACGAACCGGCCACTGGCTTCCTGGGCGATCGTATCGACACGGTGGCCCGGATAGATCTTCGCTTTCCCGGTGGCCTCGGCGTCCCTCAGATAGTTCTGGTTGAGGTCGAATTTGGCGCCGTTGGAGTTGCCGAGATTGCTGCGGCCGGCGGTCGCCGAGGCCCGCACGGTCCCCGCCAGTTCACCGCGCAGCACATCCCAGGTGAAGATCGAGTCGTTGAGCACCGGCCGGTAGCCGGCCTTGCGCACCTGATCGTCCCAGGCCCGGGAATGGGTGAACGGCGCCGAGCGGTAGATGTCCTCGGGCATCGGATCCAACCGCAGTTTCGCGCGCACCCGCGGGTAGTACACGGCGTCGAGCTCGCCGTAGTCGACCACACCGCCGAAGACATGGTCGAAGAACCGGCGTTCGGGCGCGATCATCGCGCCGGTGAAGACCACCGAGCCGCCGCCCACCGCCGCGCCGCGCCAGACATCGATCCCCTGGAAACGGGTGCAGTCCAGCACGCCCCCGAAATCGGCGAACTGCATCGGCACCTTGGTCACGCCGGTGAAGCTGGTGGCATGCCAGAAACCGCGACCGTCGGGCAGATCGTCGCCGGTGAAGATCTCGCGCCACGGGTCATTGGGCCAGCGGGAGCCGCGTTCGAGCACCGTGGTCGCGACGCCGGCCTCCGCCAGTCGCAAGGCGCTGACCGCCGCGCCGAACCCGGAACCGATCACGATGGCCTCGGTGTGCTCGGGTGGCGCCGGCACCGGGCCGAAAATCTCCGGAACCCACTGCGCGAACAGCTCATGCCAGATCGGCTCCGCCCCGGCCCGCGGCAGTGCTACCTCCGATCTCGGGATCACCGATCCCACCGCACCGATAAGAGCAGCCGCCCCCGCGGCCTTGAAAAGGGCACGCCTATCCACCCCACGACACCTCTCTGGTAACGCAACAGCGCACGGATGGTACCGAGAATCGACCGATGTGAACAGTCGTCGCGGGGAAGCCGATTCGGCTCCGCGGACCGCTAGCCGAAGATCAATCGGATCACCGCGAGGGTGCCCACCACCACGATAACCGCGCGCAGCACATTCGGCGGCAGCCGCCGCCCGAGCTTGGCCCCCAGCTGCCCGCCGATGATCGCGCCGGCCGCGATCAGGGCCACGACCGGCCAATCCACCTCGGCGACCACGATGAAAACAACCGCCGAGAGGCCATTGGTAAGCAGGGCCAGCACATTCTTCACCGCATTGAGGCGCTGGATGTCCTCGTGCACGAACACCCCGAGCAGCGCGAGCAGCAGGACCCCCTGAGCCGCGCCGAAGTAACCCCCGTAGATACCGGTGCCGAAGATCGCGGCGAGCAGAACCGGGCCGCCGTGCGGGCGCACGTTTTCGGCCTCGCTCTGCTGTTCCCGGATCCACACCGACAGCCGCGGCTGCACCACCACCAGCACCAGCGCCACGATGATCAGCACCGGGACGATGGCGGCGAAGGCGTCGGCGGGCAGCGTCAGCAGCAGGACCGCGCCGACCGCGGCCCCCAGCAGCGACGCCGAGCTGTAGCGCAGCACCCTGCCCCACTGCCCGGACAGTTCCCGGCGGTAGCCGATCGCCCCGCTCAGCGAGCCGGGAACGAGCCCGACCGTATTCGACACATTCGCGGTCACCGGCGGCAGGCCGATGGCCAGCAATACCGGGAAAGTGATCAGTGTTCCGGACCCGACGACGGTGTTGATGCCACCTGCGGCGATCCCCGCACCGAATACGGCCAGCATCTCCAGCCAAGTCATGCTCGAACCCTCGACCTTTCCGGACCGGCGTCCGGTCACTCGCAACCCTGAGGGACGCTAGCGGTTGACCCTCCCGGTGATCGCGACGGGTCCGGGCCAGGTCATGGAAGGCGTGCCCGTCGCGCTCCGCGCGGCCGATCGGGGTAATGGGAGCCCGTGCGACACGCCCGCGATCGGGCGGACGAAACAGCCGCGACCCGCCCTGCGAATAACCTCACGACGATCTCGATACCGCGCCGCGCGCCCCGCGAACGCGCGGCGACCGTCATCGGCGGCAGGACCGCGCCGCCTTGTGAAGTACCGGCCCTCCGGACCGCCCCGGCAGGCCCGGCATCAGAGGAGGTAGACTCGCACGGGTCATGCAGCGGGCACTTCTTCTCAGCCGCCGCGACGGGGTCTGATCGGACCGGCTTCCCGTCGCGGGGTTCCGCCACGCCGGTCGACCCATTTCGGGAAACAATCTCACCCACGGAGAAATCGCATGTCACCCGCTGACGCCTTCGTATCCGGCACGCGCACCATCACCGCGCCCGCCAAACCCGCGCCCGCCGACCAGCCCGCGTGGAACAAGCAGAAGAACTCGTCGCTGCCCGTCTTCCGCTATCGTCCGTTCGCCGAGGAAGTCGAGCCGGTCACGCTGCCGGACCGCACCTGGCCGGACAAGGTGATCGACCGGGCGCCCGCGTGGTGCGCCGTCGATCTCCGCGACGGCAATCAGGCGCTGATCGACCCGATGAGCCCCGCTCGCAAGCGTCGTATGTTCGACCTGCTGGTGCGGATGGGTTACAAGGAAATCGAGGTCGGCTTCCCGTCCGCCAGCCAGACCGATTTCGATTTCGTCCGCGAGATCATCGAGGACGGCGCCATCCCCGACGACGTCACCATCCAGGTGCTCACCCAGTGCCGTCCCGAGCTGATCGAGCGCACCTTCGAGGCATGTTCCGGCGCCGCGAACGTGATCGTGCACTTCTACAACTCCACCTCCATCCTGCAGCGGCGGGTGGTCTTCCGCGCCGACCGCGAGGCTGTGCAGAAGATCGCCACCGACGCCGCGCGGCTGTGCCTGGAGACCGAGCAGCGATACCCGGATACCACCTGGCGTTACGAGTACAGCCCGGAGTCCTACACCGGCACCGAACTGGAGTACGCCAAGCAGGTCTGCGACGCGGTCTCGGAGATCATCGCCCCGACCCCGGACAAGCCGCTGATCATCAACCTGCCCGCCACCGTGGAGATGGCGACGCCCAATGTGTACGCCGATTCCATCGAATGGATGCACCGAAACCTGGCCCGGCGCGATTCGATCGTGCTGTCGCTGCACCCGCACAACGATCGGGGCACCGCGGTAGCGGCCGCGGAGCTGGGCTACCAGGCCGGCGCCGACCGCATCGAGGGCTGCCTGTTCGGCAACGGTGAGCGCACCGGCAATGTCTGCCTGGTGACCCTGGGCATGAACATGTTCTCCCAGGGTGTGGACCCGCAGATCAACTTCTCCGATATCGACGAGATCCGTCGCACGGTGGAGTACTGCAACCAGCTGCCGGTCCACGAGCGCCACCCCTACGGCGGCGACCTGGTCTACACCGCTTTCTCCGGCAGCCACCAGGACGCGATCAACAAGGGCCTGGACGCCATGAAGTCGGCCGCCGACGCGGCCGGCGCCGATGTGGACGATATCTCCTGGGAGGTGCCCTATCTGCCGATCGACCCGAAGGATGTGGGCCGCACCTACGAGGCCGTCATCCGGGTCAATTCGCAATCCGGCAAAGGCGGCGTGGCCTACATTATGAAAACCGATCACGGGCTGTCCTTGCCGCGCCGGCTGCAGATCGAGTTCTCGCAGGCCATCCAGCAGATCACCGACGGCGAAGGCGGTGAGATCACCCCCAAGGAGATGTGGGACGCCTTCGCCGACGAGTACCTGACCCCGATCCGGCCACTGGAGCGGATGCGCCAGAAGGTCACCGCGGCCGAGACCGACGGCGGCACCGACCGCATCACCGCGGTGGTCAAGGTGGACGGGGTCGAACAGGAGGTCACCGGCAGCGGTAACGGGCCGCTCGCGGCCTTCGTCGATGCCATCGCCGCGGTCGGCTACCAGGTGGAGGTGCTCGATTACTCCGAGCACGCACTGTCGGCCGGCGACGACGCCCAGGCCGCGGCCTATGTGGAATGCGCGATCGGGGACCGGATCGTCTGGGGTGTGGGTATCGCCACCTCCATCACGACCGCTTCGCTGCGGGCCGTGGTCTCGGCCGTGAACCGGGCCGCCCAGAAGCAGTAACCCGCACTCACCGTTCAGGCCGCCGTCACCGTACCGGTGACGGCGGCTTCATCGGTGGTAAACCGTCCGGCATGCGAACCTTCGCGCACCTGCTAGCGTTGGTCCGGACTCCACGCCGCCGAGCTCTCTGCTCGAAAAACCCGAGCAGATGGGGGAACTGTGACTACTGACGAACACGATCCGACTTCCCAGCCCTGGCCCCCGAGTCAACCGGCGGAAATCGCCGGCCGCGGCGGCGACTCGGATGCCGTGCCGCCCGAGGATCCGGCGCGAAACGAGTCGGAGCCGCGCACCGACTCCGACGACCCCGCCGAGCGGGTGTCTTCCGAAGCGCCACCAGCGGCAACCGGTCCCGGGGAAGCCGATCCGGCCGCGGGAACCGATACTCCGGAGAAGTCCGCGGAAAATCTTCCGGGCGACCCGGAAGACCCCCGCACCACCGATTCCGAGCAACCGACACCGGGCGACGGTAGCGGCGAAGACGGTTTCCCGACGGCGAGCCCGGCCGAACCGGGCACCCCGCCGGGGCCGGACGGCGACGGGTTCGCACCACCGGCATCGACCGATGGCGGTGCTCGCTACGGGAACTCCCCGTTCGATCAATTCGCCCCGCCGGAACCGGGCGGGGCTTTCAGTGCACCTGCCCCGGAGCAGTTCCCGGGCCCGGGCAGCGCGCAGTTCCCGCAGCCGGATCCGAACGAGTTCCAGCCGGCGAACATCGGGCCCGGCACGGACGCCGCGCAGGCCGGCCCCGGTCAGTTCCAGGCCCCCAACACCGGATACAGCAGCGGCCAGTTCCCACAACCCGATGCCGGCCAGTTGCCGGCGGGCGCGGGCGGATTCACGGCCCCCGACGCGGGGCACGGCAGCGGCCAGTTCCCACAACCGGCCCCGGACCAGTTCCAGGCCCCCAACAGCGAATACGGCAGCGGCCAGTTCGCACAACCCGACGCCGGCCAATTCCAGACCGGTCCGGGGCAGAACCCGCCGGACTCCTTCGCGCCGCCCGGTCCACCGACCGGGCAGTATCCGCACCAGGATCCGAACGGGTATTCGGGACAGCCGAACAACGGGTATTCGGGACAGCCGAACTTGGAACAGCCACCGTACGCGCCCCCGCCCACCGGCGGCTACGCACCGCCGGCCGCTCCGCACCCAGGTCCCGCGCCGGCGCCGGAGAGCGAACAAGGCGGCCCGATCTACAGCTGGGCCCCGCCGCCGATACCGGCCGCGCCACCACCCGTACCGCAGCCGCAGTACCAGCCGCCACAGCCCCCGGCCGCGCACAATCCGCCGACCGGGCAGTTCCAGCCGCCCGCCTGGGGTGACCCCGGCCCGCCGCCGGCTCCGCAGCAGCCGCCCCAGCAGCAGTTCCAGCAGCCCGGCCAACCGGGTCAGCACGGTCGGCCCGGACAGCAGTTCCCGCAGCGCCAGATGCCGGAACCGGGTCAGCTCGGCAATTCGGTCAACGACCTGAATCTGCTGAAACGAGCTCGTAAGGCGCCGCGCGGCGGCTGGCGACGGGCGGTGCACAAGGTCTCGCGCGGGGCGATCAATCCGGGCGAGTCGGCCTCCGATGTCGTCCACCGGGATCTGGTGAGCCGGGTTAACGCACCGGTCTACGGTGATTTCCGGATCGCGATCCTGTCGCTCAAGGGCGGCGTCGGCAAGACCACCACGACCGTCGGCCTCGGCGCCACCTTCGCGTCCTTGCGAGGTGACCGGGTCATCGCGATCGACGCCAATCCCGACCTGGGTACCCTCGCCCACCGGGTACCGCGCCAGACCCGATCCACCGTGCGCAATCTGCTGGAAGACCAGAACATCACCCGCTACTCGGATGTGCGGGCGCACACCTCGCAGTCACCGAGCCGGCTGGAGGTGCTGGCCAGCGAGCAGGACCCGGCGGTATCGGAGGCGTTCAGCGAGGCCGACTACCGGCGCGCGATCGGGATCCTGCAGTCGTTCTACAACATCATCCTCACCGACTGCGGTACCGGACTGATGCATTCGGCGATGTCCGGGGTGCTCGATATGGCGAGTTCGCTGGTCCTGGTGACCTCCCCCGCCATCGACGGCGCCCGCAGCGCCTCGGCCACCCTGGACTGGCTGGACTACCACGGCTATTCACATCTGGTGCAGCAGACCGTGGTGGTGGTCAACGCGTCCCGGCGCGGGTCCACCTCGGTGAACCTGGACCATCTGCGCCGGCTGTTCCTGGACCGCACGCGGGCCGTCCAGGTCGTGCCCTTCGACGATCACCTCGCCGAGGGTGCCGAAATCGACCTGGAACTGGTGAGCAAACCGACCCGGCAGGCCCTGCTGGAACTCGCCGCGATGGTCGCCGACGATTTCGCCAATGTGGACGGTTATCCGTACGGCAACCGCTACTGATCGGTCCCGGGCGGCTGTTCGGCGGTGACCTGCCGGGCCGCCGCCGTGAACGAGTCCAGTACCGCGGCGATCGCGGGACGGTTCTCGGCGCGCGGCCTGGTGACCAGGTCGTAGAGACGAGCCGCCCGCACCCCGGACAATCGCAGCTGGGACAACCCGGGGTGGGTGACGGCGTAGCGGGGCATGAGCGCGACGCCGTATCCGGCACCGACCAGTGTTTCGATCATCCGGAAATCGTTCAGTCGCTGCACGATTCGCGGTTCCACACCGGTTATCGTGGCGATCGATCGGAGTACATCGTCGACCGGGAAGCCGCCGCGCACGCTCAGCCATGCCTCCGCGGCCAGTTCCTCGGCGGTGACCGCGTTCTTTCCGGCCAGTGGATGGTCTGGTGCGACCAGGACATCGATGGGTTCGCGCATGAGTACCCGGGAGCTCACCCGTGGCCCGGTCACCGGTGCCGCGCGTTCGTCGCGGTGGGTCAGGACGATGTCGTAGTCGGCGAGCAGACCGGGTGTCTCGTGTGGCGGCACGTCCTCGTCTCCGGCCACGATATCCACCCCGCTACCGGCCATCGCGGGCAGTACATGGGGCAGGAGCAGGGCACCGCCGGAAGGGAAGACCCCCACCCGGACCTGTCCGCGCGGGGACCCGCGATAGTGCGCCATCTCCGCGATGGCGCGCTCGAGTGCGGCGAGGACCTCGTCTGCCCGTACCACGAGGGCGTGCCCGGCGTCGGTGAGGCGGACCCGGCGACCACTCGGTTCGAGCAGGGTGACGCCCGCCTCCCTGGTCAGCACCTTCAGTTGTTGTGATACCGCCGACGGGGTCATGGACAGGGCGGCGGCGACCGCGCCGATCGTGCCCCGGTCGGCGAATTCGCGCAGGATGCGGAGCCGTTCCACCGACAGCGAGGCATGGGCACCGACCATTAAGCGATACTAAATCATCAATCCATTACAATTCGTTTGTGCTGACAGGTTGATACATCCCATGATTACTGGGTGACGTCCCGTGACCGCCTGATCGCCCTGACCGTCATACTCCTGTGGGGTCTCAACTTCCTCGGCATCCGCGTGGGACTCGACCATCTACCACCGTTCTTCTTCGCCGCGCTGCGGTTCGCGGTGATCGCGGTACCGGCGCTGCTGTTCATCCCGCGCCCCGCCGTCCGCACCCGCTGGCTCCTGCTGTACGGCACGGGCTTCGGAATGTTGCAGTTCGCGTTCCTGTTCACCGCGATGCGGCTGGGCATGCCCACCGGCCTGGCCTCACTGGTGCTGCAATCCGCGGCGCCGTTCACCGTGTTGCTCGGGGCGCTGCTGCTGGGCGAGCGGTTGCGGCCGGTGCAGATCGCCGGAATCGTTGTCGCGGTCGTGGGGATGGCGGTCATCGGCTGGAACCAGTTCGCGCACGCCGCGCTGCTGCCGGTGCTGCTCACACTGGCGGCCGGGTTCGGCTGGGCACTGGGTAATCTGGGCGCGCGTCAGGCCGGAGTGGAAGCGCCGGGCAGCAATCCGCTGCATCTCACGCTGTGGATCACCGCCGTGCCGGTGCTGCCCCTGTGCGCGGTCTCGGTGCTCTGGGAGGGCCCGACCACCGGCATCCGGGCACTGGCCGGCACATTCTCGGCCGACGGCTGGCCGGCGCTGGCCGGCCTGCTCTACATCGTGGTGCTCGGCACGATCGTCGGTTCCGGCCTGTGGACCTATCTGATGAGCCGGTATCCGGCCGGCAGTGTCGCGCCGCTGTCACTGCTGGTCCCGGTGGTCGGCTTCACCGCCGCCTGGATCTTCCTGGGCGAGACACCGGCGCCCGCGAGTCTGGCCGGCGGGGTGATCGTGATCGCCGGCGCGTTCGCGGCGACGGTCGGTGCCCGGAAGACGACTCCGCCGGCGCCCGCCGGCGAGATAGCCGACCTACCCGTGGATGCCGCCGCGGCGCGGCCGTTGGAACCCGCCGTCAGATGAGATGTCGCCCCATCGATCGCGCGGTCGGTGCACCGGCGCGGCCGGAACCCGTTTAGAGTTGGCGCGATCGAGACAGCTACCCCGGGTTAGGCAGCGGCAGACAACATGGCAGAACATCGGTGGCCCGCGTCGGGTGCCACGAAGGTTCCAGGTCGATCTGCCGGGGTGGGCGCGTACACCCGGCGAACCGTGCTCCGCGCCACCGCGGCCGCGGGCATCGGAGCGGCGGCCGTCACCGCACTACCCGGCACGGCCGCCCGCGCCCGGCCCACCGCGCGGGTGGCCGTACTCGGTGGCGGTGTCGCCGGGCTCACCGCGGCCCATGAGCTCGCCGAACGCGGCTTCGAGGTGACCGTGTACGAACGCCGGGCACTCGGCGGCAAGGCCCGCAGCATGCCGGTACCGGGCACCGGGACCGAGGGCCGGCCGGATCTGCCCGGCGAACACGGCTTCCGCTTCTTTCCTGGCTTCTACCAGCACATTCCCGATACCATGCGGCGGATCCCGTTCGAGGGGAACGCGAACGGGGTATGGGACAACCTGGTCGGCGTCCCGGACGCCCGGTTCGCCCGGGCCGACGCCGACGATATCCGCGCGCCGCTCGGTTTCGGCCGAGTGGACGCCGCGTCCCCCGAAGGGATGCGGGAAAGCCTCGCCTCGGTCATCTCCACAACACTGAAGATGCCGCCCGCCGAGGGCCTCTTCTTCGCGAACCGGCTGCTGGTCTTCAACACCAGTTGCGACGCGCGGCGCTTCGGCCAGTGGGAGCACACGTCCTGGTCGGATTTCGTGGGCGCGCACGCACGGTCCCACGAGTTCCGCGCGCTGGTCTCGCGCACTCTCACCAGCCTGCTGGTCGCGGCCAGGGACGAACTGGCCAGTGTGCGCACGATCGGGTCGATGGGCGAGCAGTTCCTGGGAAATCCGATGCAGATAGGCCACGACGGCGACCTCGACCGAGTGCTGAACGGTCCCACCAATGTCGCGTGGATCGACCCCTGGGTGGCCCGGCTGCGCGACCTGGGGGTCCGGTTCGAAGTCGGCGCCGAAGTGCGGGGACTGGAGATCCGGGGCCGGCGGATCACCGGCGCCCGGATCGTCTCCGGATCCGGGGCGGCCGAAACCGTGACAGCGGATCACTTCATTATGGCGCTCCCCGCGGAACGCGCCCGGGACCTGTGGAACGCCGACATCCTCTCCGCCTGGCCACAGCTGGCGTCGATGAGCCGGCTGTACACCGACTGGATGAGCGGTATCCAGTTCTACCTGCGGCACCGGCCCGAACTCGGCAGCGGGCACGCCGCCTATATCGACTCGCCCTGGTCGCTCACCTCCATCGCGCAGAACGCGCTGTGGTCGCGCAAACTGGACCGGTACGGCGACGGGACGGTACTCGATTGCCTGTCGGTGGACATCTCCGACTGGAACACACCCGGCATCCTGTTCGGCAAGACCGCCAAGGAATGCACCCACGAGGAGATCGCCAAGGAGACCTGGGCCCAGATCCTCGCGCACCTCAACGACCGCGACCAGGTGCTGGGCGACGCCGACCTGCACTCCTGGTTCCTCGACCCGGGAATCACCTGGCACGCCGAGCGCGGGGAGAACGCCAACGCCGACCCGTTGCTGATCAACACCGCGGGATCGTGGGAGCTGCGGCCCGAACCGCACGGCGGTGTCGAGAACCTCTATCTGGCAGGCGATTACGTACGCACGAACATCGACCTGGCCACCATGGAGGGCGCCAACGAATCCGCCCGGGCGGCGGTGAACGCGCTGCTGGAGGTCACCGGTTCGGACGCACCCCGCTGCACGACCTACACGCTCTGGCGAGCCCCGGAACTCGAGCCCCTGCGTCGCGCCGACGCCGACGCGTACGCGGCGGGGCGACCGAACGCTTTCGATATCCAGTTCTGAAGCCGCTGTCCGGTCGGGCACGGTCCGGCGACTGTTGCGTCCCGGTCCGACCGCGCCCGCCGAGCAGTCCGAATCGGCCTGGTCCCGGATGTTTCCCGGCAGGGCCACTCGGCGGCGACCGCGGTCGCGCGCCCGGCCGCCGAGCCGGGCGCCGGCGTGGACATGTCACTGTGGTGTGAACTCCCCGCGCCGCGCGAAGCCGGGCGCGCGGAGTCATTAGACTGCCCGGCGTGGCAGATATATCGGTGCGGGGGCGGCTGGCCCTCGGGGTGGCCGGCGCGGCGGCATGGGCCTCGCGCAAGGCGGGCCGTGGCAACGGGTCGATGATCGGCGGGCTGCTCGCGCTGAAGATCGACCCGCAGATCATGAAGCAGCTGGGCCGCGGGCGGCGCACCGTGCTGATCACCGGCACCAACGGCAAATCGACCACCACCCGGATGACCACCGCGGCGCTCAGCACACTGGGTGAGGTCGCCACCCAGGCCGACGGCGCCAATATGGACGCCGGGATCGTCTCGGCGCTCAATGTCCACCGGGACGCGCCGCTGGCGGCCATCGAAGTGGACGAACTGCATCTTCCGCATGTCACCGACGCCCTCAAACCAGAGGCGGTCGTCCTGCTGAACCTCAGCCGCGACCAGCTGGACCGGGTCGGCGAGATCAATATGATCGAACGGCGGCTGCGCTCGGGGCTGGCGCGGCACCCGGACACCGTCGTCATCGCCAACTGTGACGACGTACTGGTCACCTCCATCGCCTACGACCATCCGAATGTGGTGTGGGTCGCCGCCGGCAGCGGCTGGGCAATGGACGCCACCAGTTGTCCGCGCAGTGGGGAGCCGATCCTCTGGGATGGCACCCACTGGTACAGCACCGGCACCGATTTCGCTCGGCCCCAACCGGATTGGTGGCTCGACGGCGACAAACTCTGCGGGCCCGACGGTGTCCGGCTGCCGCTGCGGCTGGCGCTGCCCGGCCGGGCGAACCGTGGGAACGCGGCCCAGGCGGTGGCCGCGGCGGTGGCGGTGGGCGCCGGCACGGAACAGGCCTGCGCCGCCACCGGAACCGTGCGCGAGATCGCGGGCCGCTACCGCACCGTCCAGGTCGGCGAACACGCCGCCCGGCTGCTGCTGGCGAAGAACCCGGCCGGCTGGCAGGAAGCGCTGTCCATGATCGACCACAGCGCCTCGGGCCTGGTGATCGCGGTGAACGGCCAGGTACCCGACGGCGAGGACCTGTCCTGGCTGTGGGATGTGCGATTCGAGCATTTCGAGGACGTCCACGTCGTGGCCGCCGGGGAGCGCGCCACCGACCTCGCGGTGCGCCTCACCTACGCCGGAGTCACGCACACCACCGTCGCGGACCCCGTACGCGCCATCGCCTCCTGCCCGGCGGGCCCGGTCGAAGTTCTCGCCAACTACACCGCCTTCCGCGACCTCAACCGTGACCTCCAGGAGCGGAACCGATGAGTGATTCGACCGTACGCATCGGCCTGGTGCTGCCCGATGTGATGGGCACCTATGGGGACGGCGGCAACGCGCTGGTCCTGCGGCAGCGGCTGCGGCTGCGCGATATCGACGCCGAGATCGTGGAGATCACCCTGCCCGACCCGGTCCCGGACTCACTGGACATCTACACCCTCGGCGGCGCCGAGGACTCCGCCCAGCGCCTGGCCACCCGCCATCTGCTGCGGTACCCCGGCCTGCAGGACGCGGCCGGGCGCGGCACCCCGGTGCTGGCGATCTGCGCGGCGATCCAGGTCCTCGGCCGGTGGTACGAGACCTCGAGCGGCGAACGGGTGGAAGGCGTCGGTCTGCTGGACGCCACCACCTCCCCGCAGCAGACCCGCGCGATCGGCGAGGTGACGACGAACCCGCTGCTCGCCGACCTGTCCGCACCGCTCACCGGCTTCGAGAACCATCGCGGCGGCACCACCCTGGGCCCGGACGCCACCGGACTCGCCCGAGTGACCCGCGGTATCGGCAACGGTGTCGGCGACGGACTCGAAGGTGTGGTGCAGGGCTCGGTCCTGGGCACCTACATGCACGGCCCCGCCCTGGCCCGCAACCCCGAGCTCGCCGACTACCTGCTGTGCCGCGCTCTCGGCGTGGACGCCCTGCCCCCGCTGGACCTCCCCGAAGTCGACCAACTCCGTGCGGAACGCTTGCGCGCCTGAGTTCGCCCGGAGCCCGGGATCTCGTCCGGTCGGCCGCCTCCTCCGGCCGGGCAATAAACTCCTCTGGTGAGCTACGACCATATGCTGTTGCCGTCCGGTGTCGCCTCCACTCCCGCGGAAGTCGACGCGTATCTCACGTCCCAGCAGGGGCTGCCGGAGACGGCGGAGATCGCGGCCATGGCGGCGGAGCTCAATGCCCGCGACGCGGAACTGCCCGAGGAGGACGGTTTCCTGAGTGTCGCGCCGCTGGGCGGCGCGCCGACCGGGGCCGTGCTGCCGGTACCGAGCCCCTATGACGCGATCGGTTTCGTCCGGGATCTGCTGTTCCGGCTGGCGACCCCGCGTGACTACGCGATCTACGATCCGCAGCTGACCTGGTTGATCGACCCGGCCGGGCATATTCCGGTGACGGTGACCCACGGCGGGGCGGGAGAGTTCCCCTATCTGACCGAGGCGCTGGCCGCCCTGTGGGTGCGCGAACTCGGCGACCCGAACCCGTATCTGATCGTGGAACGCGCTCCCGAGGTCTATATCCAGACCTACCGGGAATCCGCCGACGACTACGCCCTCGAATACCGGGACGGCGGGCCCGACCGGCATTTCGCCACCCGTGTCTCCGGCCCGGATACGGTGGCCGGTCTCGTCTGGGACTGGGCGCGCGAGGACCGCGCCCGGCTCGACCGGCTCACCTGGGAACAGCTGACGTTGTGACCGCCGCGACCGGGGCCGCGGCGGTCCTCAGAGCGCCCGACGGCCGGAGAACGCCCGGCCCAGGGTCAGTTCGTCGGCGAACTCCAGGTCGCCGCCCATGGGCAGACCGGACGCGAGCCGGGTGACGGTGAGTCCAGGGAAATCACGCAGCATCCGCACCAGATAGGTCGCGGTCGCCTCACCCTCGGTATTCGGATCGGTGGCGATGATCACCTCGGTGACATCCACCCCGTCGTCCTGGCGGCCGATGCGGGTCAGCAGTTCCCGGATCCGCAACTGTTCGGGGCCCACCCCGCTCAGCGGGTCGAGCGCACCGCCCAGCACGTGGTAGCGGCCCCGGAACTCCCGGGTCCGTTCGATGGCCGGTACGTCCTTGGGTTCCTCGACCACGCAGATCATGCTGCGGTCGCGGCGCGAATCGGCGCAGATCCGGCACAGCTCGCCGTCGGCGACCGTGCCGCACTGCGCGCAGAAGCGCACACCGTCGCGGATCTTCTGCAGTACCGCCTGCAACCGGTCGAGTTCGGGCGGTTCCACCTGCAGCAGATGGAATGCGATCCGCTGCGCGCTCTTGGGACCGACACCGGGGAGTTTCCCCAGCTCGTCGATGAGATCCTGAACCGGACCCTCGTACACCGCGATCCCCCGGCGCGATCAGAAGCCGGGCAGGCCCGGCGCACCGCCGCCGGCCAGCGGTCCGAGTCGTTCGGCCGCCAACTGCTGGGCATTGGTCATGGCGTCGTTGACCGCACCGATCACCAGGTCCTGCAGGGTTTCCACATCCTCGGGGTCGACCGCCTTGGGGTCGATCGTCAGCGACTGCACCTCGCCGGTCGCCTTGATCGTCACCCGGACCAGACCGTTGCCGGCCTGGCCGTCCACTTCGGCCGCGGCGATCTCGGCCTGCGCGGCCATCACCTGCTCCTGCATCTGCTGGGCCTGTTGGAGCAATTGCTGCATATCGAACTGACCATCGGGCTGCACGGGATTCCTCTCTACGGACGGGTCACGATTCAGCCTAGACCGCCTCGGTCGCCGATTCCGCCGCCGCCCGATGCCGCCCTAAGATCGACTTCGCCGGTGCGATTGCGCCGCGCCGAGATCTTGATTGTTATTGGAGCAAACTGTGTCCAAGGGATATTTGCTGGGTGCGCTCATCATGGTATCCGGCGTGTTCCGCGCGGCGACCGCCGAAGCCGACCCCCATGAGGTGACCGACCACGGCAACGGCTGCGTCATCGATCCGGCCGCGCCGGCGGTCACCGTCGAATCCTTGCGTTCGCACTGCACCGCCCGGCAGCACGCCGAGATCTACCTGGCCGCCGAGGCCGGCGCGGTGCCGTCGGGGGTGAAGAACGGCTGGGTGACCTCCAGCTCGATCGCCCAGCCCATCGCGCCCACGTTCTGGCTGGGCAAAACCTTCGACACCGGGCCCGAGGGCGGCCGGTTGATCAACCGGGTCACCGGCGCCGATATCGGGGGCTGGCCGGCCGAGGTCTACCTGGCGCCGTCCCGGGAGGACGGTGAACCCACCTGGGTGCTCGATTACACACCCGCGATCACGCCGCAGGTCTACGACGAGATCCGGGAGGTCGTGCCCGGTGTGTGGCTCGGCTACTCCTGGTGGCGTGGCGAAACGCGGGCCCCGGTACTGCTGTCGTTCGTCCTCACCTGAGCCGGATTCGCCCGTGGACCGGCCGGAACCGCCGTACCGCCCCGCCCGGCCGACCAGGGGCACCGGCCCCGGACGATCACCGGCACGGATCGGAAATCCGCGGCCGGCGACCGTCCGGCCCGAGGGGGACCGTCAGGCGAGTTCGCGCTTCAGGTTCGCAAGCACCTCGGCCTGGATCTTGCGCAGGCCCAGCGGGGCGAAGATGCCCTCGAAGATGCCCTTGACACCGCCGGCGCCCTGCCAGGTGGTCTCCAGGGTGACCGTCGAACCCGATCCGGCCGGTGCGACCGTCCAGGTGTTGACGAGTGAGGAATTGGCGTCCTTCTCGGTGACGACATTATCGGCGACCGAGACCTGGGCACGGATATTGCGCACTCGTTTCTCGGTGGCCTGCAACGTCCATTCGGCGACGGTGCCGTCGCCCTGCCCGCCCTCGACCACCTTGTAGTCGCGGTAGTGCGCCGACAGGATCTTCGGGCGCACCTCCGTGTAATCGGTGACCGCTGCCAGCGTGCGCTGCGGGTCTGCGGCGACCTCGATCGAACTGCCGGCTTTGACCTGTCCCACGGTGAACTCCTTATCGGGATGTGTTCTGACAGTCCCAGTATCTCTGCCCCGCCGCCGGCAGGGCGGGGCAGAGGCTGTGTCTTTCGGCGCTGCCACGCGCGGAATCGAGCTTGTGGGCTGGTTCGCGAAGGTGGGGAAGGTGAACTTGCTCGCGCGCCAAAAATACCGACAATTCAGGAAGAGCAGTCAACCCAGGTAAACAGTTCTTCGAACACGGTGCAACGGATATGTGACATTTCGTCACCGACAATCCCCCCGCTGTGGCCGCTCGAGACCGAGTAGGGCTAGCGTCTAGACGTGGCAATGAGTCTGTTGGGGAAGGCCGGCCACGGTCCGGCCGCATATGAATCCGGGTTCGCCGCATATCGGGCAGGTGTCGATCGCCTGCTCGCGAGCTATCGTGCCATCCCGGACGACGCCGATGTGCGACTGGCCAAGAAGACCTCCAATCTCTTCCGCGCGCGGGCGAAGAACACGGCACCGGGGCTGGACGTCTCGGGCCTCACCCGGGTGATCGAGGTCGACCCGGTTACGAAAACCGCCGAGGTCGCGGGGATGACGACCTACGAAGAGCTGGTGGCCGCCACGCTGCCCTACGGCCTGGCGCCGCTGGTGGTACCGCAGCTCAAGACCATCACCCTGGGTGGTGCGGTAACCGGGCTCGGAATCGAATCCAGCTCCTTCCGCAACGGTCTGCCGCACGAATCGGTGCTGGAGATGGAGGTACTGACCGGGGCCGGCGAGATCGTCACGATCCGCCCGGACGGGGCCGACGCCGAACTCTTCCGCGGTTTCCCGAACTCTTACGGCACGCTCGGCTACACCACCCGCCTGAAGATCGAGCTGGAATCGGTGCTGCCCTACGTGGAATTGCGCCACCTGCGGTTCCACAATCTGCGAGAACTCGAATCGGTCCTGGAGCGGGTCGTACAGGAACGCAGCCATGACGGTGAACGAGTCGACTATCTGGACGGGGTCGTGTTCAGTGCCGGGGAGAGCTACCTGACGCTGGGCCGGCAGACCGATGAACCGGGCCCGGTCAGCGACTACACCGGAATGGACATCTACTACCGCTCCATCCAACACGACGGCCCGGCACCCAAGCGCGACCGGCTGACCATCCACGACTATCTCTGGCGCTGGGACACCGACTGGTTCTGGTGCTCGCGCGCCTTCGGGACGCAGAATCCGAAGATCCGCCGCTTCTGGCCGAAACGCTACCGGCGCAGCAGCTTCTACTGGAAGCTGGTCGCGCTGGACCACCGCTACAACATCGGCGACAAGTTGGCCGCGCGGAAAGGCGAACCGCCGCAGGAGCGTGTGGTGCAGGACATCGAGGTCCCGGTGGAGCGCACTGCGGATTTCGTGGAGTGGTTCCTGCGTGAGATTCCCATCGAACCCATCTGGTTGTGCCCGCTGCGGTTGCGCGATTCCAGCGCCCCGGACAGCGATCGCCCCTGGCCGCTGTACCCGCTGCGACCCGGTCGCACCTATGTGAATATCGGCTTCTGGTCGGCGGTTCCGAAATCGCCCGGCCGGTTGGATGGCGCGGCGAACCGTGCCATCGAGAAAACCGTCACCGAATTCGACGGACACAAATCCCTGTACTCGGACTCTTTTTACGAGCCCGAGGAATTTGCCGCTCTCTACGGCGGTGAAAGTTACAAAGCATTGAAGAAACGCTACGATCCCGGCCAGCGCCTGCTGGATCTGTACTCGAAGGCGGTGCAACGCAGATGACGACATTCAAGGATAGATCCGATGCTTTCGCGGACCTGGGCACCCGACTCAGTATCGCCGAGGTTGTCGAAACCTTGGTCGACGGCGATGTTCCCATCAAGCTGACCGCCTACGACGGCAGCACCACCGGACCGGTGGATTCCGAATTCGCACTCGATATCCGCAACCCGCGCGGGATCAACTATCTCGCCAACGCGCCTGGTGATCTCGGGCTGGCGCGCGCCTACATATCCGGCGATATGGATGCGGCCGGCGTGCATCCCGGCGACCCGTACGCCATCCTCGCCGCCATGACGGACCTCAAGTTCAAACGTCCGTCGGCATTGTCGCTGGTGGCGATCGCGCGGTCGCTGGGCTGGGAGCGGCTGCGTCCGGTCCCCCCACCCCCGCAGGAGACGCTGCCGCGCTGGCGCCGGATCGCCCTGGAGGGGCTGCGGCATTCCAAGGCCCGCGACGCGGAGGTCATCCACCACCACTACGACGTCTCGAACACCTTCTACGAGTATGTACTCGGTCCGTCGATGACCTACACCTGTGCGTGCTACGGCGAGCGGGACTGGACGCTGGAGCAGGCACAGGAGAACAAGTACCGGCTGGTCTTCGAAAAACTGCGGTTGAAGGAAGGCGATCGCCTGCTCGATATCGGCTGCGGGTGGGGCGGTATGGTCCGGTACGCCGCCAAACGCGGGGTCCGGGTCATCGGTGCCACGCTCTCCGCCGAACAGGCCGCCTGGGCCCAGCAGAAAATCGCCGAGGAGGGTCTCGGCGAGCTGGCCGAGGTGCGCCATTCCGATTACCGCGACGTCGCCGAAACCGGGTTCGACGCGGTGTCCTCGATCGGACTGACCGAGCACATCGGGGTCCAGAACTACCCGTACTACTTCGGGTTCATCAAGAGCAAGCTGCGCGAGGGTGGCCTGTTCCTCAACCACTGCATCACCCGGCCGGACAACACCCGCACCACCAAGGCGGGCGATTTCATCGACCGGTACGTGTTCCCCGATGGTGAGCTCATCGGCTCCGGACGCATCATCAGCGATATCCAGAACGTCGGCCTGGAAGTACTGCACGAGGAGAATCTGCGCGAGCACTACGCGCTGACCCTCGCCGAATGGTGCAAGAACCTGGTCACCAACTGGGACGCCTGTGTGGCCGAGGCCGGCGAGGGCACCGCCAAGGTATGGGGTCTGTACATGGCGGGCAGCCGGCTCGGTTTCGAACGCAATGTGGTGCAGTTGCACCAGGTGCTGGGCGTCGCACTCGGATCCTCCGGGCAGCCCGAGGTACCGCTGCGTCCCTGGTGGCAGCCGTAACCGGCTGCTCAGCTGAGCAGTTCGTCGAGGAAACGGATCGGGACACGGATCTCGCCGAGGGTGCGGACCGTGTCCGTTCCGTCCGGCGTGGTGACCGGCAGGTCGTCACGCACCACGCGCAGGATCTCGCGGACCGCGGGCCCGGCATCCAGTAGCGGCCGGGTCCAGCCGAGTTCGGCGCAGGTGGAGACCGCCGGTGCCAGCAGGGCGGCCGATTCGCCGACCCAGCCCGCGGTGGCCAGGCATTCGGCGAGCAGCAGCGACATATCGAGCTGAGCTCGGGGCCGCTGTTGTTCGCCGGTACGTCCGTAGAGGGCACGAGCATGGCGGGCCGCGCGCTCGTGATCCTGCCGGTCGTCGGAATCGAGCAGGGCGCGGATCACGGTGACCTCACCGGCTTCGATGTTCAGCACGGTGGGCGCACCGTCGGGATCGGAGCCACGGTCGCGCCCGGTCGATCGGGCCAGGACGCGCGCGGTGCTGTCCGCGGCCTCCGGCCGATCGCCTGGACCCGGCTGCACTATGCCCAGCCGGATCTGCTCGGCCCGGATATGCGCGGCCAGCCGGGACAGCTGGTCATCTGCGGCGATCCGCGCTCCTTCGGCCAAGCGCACCGCCGCCGCCGTGAGATCGCCGCGCAGCGCCTTCACCCGGGCGCCGGTCACCATGGTGGCGATCAGTGATTCGATCGGGCCGATCCGCGCGACCAGCTGATAGCTCTCATCGAACAGTTCCTCGGCGGCGTTCAGGTCACCGCGCCGGTATTCCAGTTCACCGAGGAGCCCGGCGACCGCTCGCACGCCGTGCGAACGTGGCCCGGACCGGGTCTGTGCCGTTTTGTAGGCCTGCCGGTAAGCGCTCAGCGCGGCCGGGATATCGAGTTGTTCGTAGGCGAGGAGCCCGCGGCCGCACCAGGCGAAGATCTCCCCGAGTGGTTCGCGGGACCGCTCCTGATACGGCCGCGCCCACTCGAGCATGTCCGCCGCCGCCGGATAGTCGAATTCACAGAGCCGGACATAGGCGCTGATATTCGCCGCGGTCGCCACCGTCCACGCCGGGAGCTCGTCGGGATGCTTCAGTGGTTCGGCGACCTGTTCGAGCACCCCGGTGGTGCGGTCGTGGGAGATCTCGTCGGAGGCGGCGAGCACCGCGGCCTGGCAACGTTGAGTGCGTACCTCGTTATCGTCCTCCGGGCCCCGGGACAGCACATTGGATAGCCGATTGAGGGCCGAGCGCGCCGCGGTGGACTGCTGCAGGTTCACATTCGCGCGGGCCACCGCCATCAGCAATTTCGACCGCGAAGCGACCTGCTGCACGGGCAGTTTCGAAACCGACCCGAGCAGCGTCGCCACCCGCGAACCGTCGATCAGGTCCATACCGCCGCTCTCCAACAGGTCGAGCGCGGTTTTGAAATCGGTTCCGGCCAGTGAATGATCCACCGCCCTGCGCAGCAGCTGGCGTTCGGCGAACCAGCGCGCGGCCCGCCGGTGCAGCGTCTTCACCCGGCCCGGCCGGGTCCGTTCCAGTCG
This sequence comes from Nocardia grenadensis NBRC 108939, assembly GCF_001613445.1. GTDB lineage: Bacteria > Actinomycetota > Actinomycetes > Mycobacteriales > Mycobacteriaceae > Nocardia > Nocardia grenadensis. The sequence goes on along the minus strand of NZ_BDCJ01000005.1, from coordinate 47,101 downwards.
CGCCCGCAGGTATTCGGCGAACAGTGGCTGCATCCGGTACCACTCGGGATCCTCATCGGTCCGGCGCACGAACAGTTCTCGCCGCTCGGCCTGCTCGAGCAGGCGCGGGGCCTCGTCGCTATCGGTGACAGCGGTGGCCAGGGACCCGTTCGCATGCTCGATCACCGCGAGATCGGACAGGAAGTCCAGCATCTCCGGTTCCAGGGTGTCCAGCACATTCTCGGCGAGGTACTCGCGGATGCCGTGACCGCCTTCGGACATACGGTTCAGCAGATCCCCGGGATCCGGGTTGTCGCGCAGGGCGAGGCTGATCAGCTGTATCGCGGCGGGCCAACCGTCGGTGGCGGCGTACACCCGGTCGAGCTGGCCGGCATCGAGCGGGAAACCGTTGCGCTGCACGAGGATCTCACCGACCTCGGCGCGCGTCAGGCGCAGTTGCTCGGAATCTATCTGCACCAGCTCATCGTTCATCCGCATCCGGCCGATCGGCAGGTCGGAAGGGTCCCGGCTGGTCACCACGAACCGCAGATGATGGCAGCCGCTGTCGAGTAGCGCCGACAACACCCGTAGGGCGCCCGGATCGGTGAGCCGGTGCCAGTCGTCGATGATCACGACCACCGGCTTCCCGCTGGTGTGCAGTTCGTCGATCAGGCTCGCTATCGCGAACGCGACGGTATCGGCGGGACGCTCCTCGAGCATCTGGCCCAGCCCGGTACCGATCTCGGGACGGATCCGGTTGACGGCCTCGATCAGGTGGGCCAGGAACCAGACCTCGTTGTCGTCCCGGCTGTCGATGCCTATCCAGGCGACCGGAAGATCGAGTCCGGCGAGTTCGTCGCGCCACTGCGCGGCCAGCACGCTCTTACCGAAACCGGCGGGTGCGTGGATCACAGTGAGCCGGCGGCCGACCCCCTCACGCAGGATGTCCAGCAAGCGCGGCCGACGCACCGGCTCCCGGGGTGGGGTGGGCGGGCGGAACTTGGTGGCCGGACTCGGCGGCAGAGTGGCCGGTGAATGTTCGAGTGCATGGCCGGAGGTGCCGAGACGGCCGGACGCGCTGCTGTGCGGGCCCGATCCGAGCCTGGGTTTGCGCGTGCCGGGGACACCGAACGGGCTCGCCTCGGCGGTATCGGCACCTTTGCGACCCGCGAGCGTCGGCGGCAGCAGCGGCCAACTACGCCGCGCGGTGACCGCCGGTGCCCGGTCGTGTGCGGGTGGCGCGGCATCGACCGCCGTGACGTCGGGGTCCAGCAGTGCCATCTCATCGGGGACTTGGTCGTGGGCAACCTGTACCGCACGCAGCATCTCCCCGAACTCGTAGGCCGAGGCCGGCCGTTCCTCCGGTTCCTGGGCCATGGCCTGTTCGATCACCGCGGCCACATCTGCGGGAATGTCGCGCTCCCGCAGATCCGGTACCGGTTGAGTTGTGATGCGCAGGAATTGCGCGACCACGCGCTCCCCCGCCTGCCTCTCGAACGCGGCATGGCCGGTGAGCAGGGCGAAAAGGGTCGCGCCGAGCCCATACACATCCGAGCGGACGGTGGGGTCGGCGCCCTTGAGGACTTCGGGAGCCGTGAAGGCGGGCGAACCGGTGATCTGGCTGCTGGACGTGCGGAAACCTCCGGGCATCCGGGCGATCCCGAAATCGGTGAGCTGTGGCTCACCGTAGGAGCTGAGCAGCACATTGGCCGGCTTCACATCCCGGTGCAGGATCCGCGTCCGATGCGCGCTCTCGATGGCGCCGGCCAGTTTCACCCCGACTCGCAGGGTATCGGCCCAGCTCAGCGGGCCCGTCTCGTGGATGAGCCGTTCCAGCGACCCGTGCGTGGCGAACGGCATCACAATGAACGGCAGTCCGCTGGCGATTACATCGACCTGCAGGATGTCGACGATATTCGGATGCCCGGACAGCCGGCCCATGGCGTGTTCCTCACGCAGGAACCGCTCCCGGCTCTCGGGGTCGAGGTCGGAGGAGAGCACCTTCACAGCGACCACGCGGTCCAGGGCACGCTGTACACACCGGTACACGATCCCGAACCCGCCCCGGCCGATCTCGTGGGCCTCGGCGAACCCCAGGGCCGCCAGTTCCTCGGCGATCCGTTCCGCTTCCTGCGGGTCGGCTTCCATGGGAGCGGCGACCCCCATGGTGGGCTCGGGCGTCACACTCCGCGCGGCGCCGCCGTCCGCCGATTCCGCGCCGGATTCGGCGGATTCGACATCCCGCGGCACAGCGCGATTCTCAGGGACGGCCGGATCCTCCGGGCCGGCGACGTCGGAAGCGAGGTAGGCGTTATCCGATTCGCGGCCCCCGGGGCCCGAACGCGTTCGTGGAGTCATCTCACCACCTCGCACTCGTAACGAATCGGCTGCGGTGGCGAATCCGCCGCGACAACCGTTCCGGTCCTCACTTCCAACGTAGCGCGCCCGATACCCCGATGGGCGGTTCACCCGGCTCGCGTGTCCTGTTCCGGGCTTCCGCGGTGCCCGGCCCCGGCCGCCGACCGGGACCGGCGCGGCCCCGCGAACAGCAGCAGCACGGACCGAACCGCCGTAGCCACCTGGGCCGGAGGGGCGCAATTATCCCCAGGCATCCACAGTATTCCGATGCGCGGCCTTGGCGCGGACAGCCGGTCCGGGCCCACATTCCGGATCTGTTCCGATGCGGTAACGCGGGCGCGGCCCGGGTCACCGCGCCCCGGAAACAACACAACCCGTCGCACCTCACGGTGCGACGGGTTGTGCCGAACGGTCTGGCGCGACCGGCCGCCCGGGCCGGCCGCCCCGGGACCTACTTGCGCAGCGACGCGGGAACCTCGAAGCGCTTGCCGTACTTCTTCGCCAGCTCGTCTGCCCGGGCCACGAAGGCGACCTGTCCGCCGGGGTAGCCGACGATGAACTGGTGGACACCACCGGTCCAGGCCGGGAATCCGATACCGAAGATAGAGCCGATATTGGCGTCCGCGGTGGACTCCAGAACACCTTCGTCGAAACACTTCTGGGTTTCGATGGCCTCGGCGAAGAGCATGCGGTCGATCAGGTCCTGCAGCGGCACGTCGAAACCGGCGGTGGTCTTGAAGTGCTCACGCAGCTGCGGCCAGATGTTGAGCCGCTTGCCGTTCTCGTCGTACTCGTAGAAGCCGGCCTTCTCCAGGCGACCTGGGCGACCCTGCTCGACCATGTAGTCGATCACGTCGAGGGCGGGGTGCCGTTCGGTGCCCATGGCCGCGTCACCGGCGGCGAGGGCGTCGGCGGTCTCCTTGGCGATCTTCTGCATGAGCTTCATGTTCAGCTCGTCGGTCAGCTGCAGCGGCGGCGCCGGGTAGCCCGCCTGCGAACCGGCCTGCTCGATGGTCGCGGGCTCGATACCCTCGCCCAGCATGGCGATCGCCTCGTTGACGAAGGTGCCGATCACGCGGGAGGTGAAGAAGCCGCGGCTGTCGTTGACCACGATCGGGGTCTTCTTGATGGCGAGGGTGTAGTCGAACACCCGGGCCAGGGCCTCGTCGGAGGTCCGCTCGCCCTTGATGATCTCCACCAGCGGCATCTTGTCGACCGGCGAGAAGAAGTGGATGCCGATGAAGTCTTCCTGGCGCTTCACGCCCTCGGCCAGGCCGGTGATCGGCAGGGTCGAGGTGTTGGAACCGAGCAGCGCGTCGGGGGTGACGATGTCCTCGATCTCCTGGAACACCTTGTGCTTGAGTTCGGTGCTCTCGAAGACCGCTTCGATCACGAAGTCGACGCCGGCGAAGTCGGCCGCATCGGCGGTCGGCTTGATCCGGTCGAGCAGCGCCTTGGACTTCTCCTCGGTGGTCTTGCCCCGGGACAGCGCCTTGGCCTCGATCTTCTCCGAGTAGCCCTTGCCGCGCTCGGCCGCCTCGACGCTGACGTCCTTGAGCACGACCTCGTAGCCGGCCTTGGCCGACACGTAGGCGATACCGGCGCCCATCATGCCCGCGCCGAGCACGCCGACCTTCTTGATCTCCTTCTTCGGCACATCCTTGGGACGCGAACCACCGTTGTTGATGGTCTGCAGGTCGAAGAAGAACGCCTGGATCATGTTCTTGGCGACCGGCCCGGTGAGCAGGTGCACGAAGTAACGCGATTCGATCAGCGACGCATTGTCGATATCGACCTGCGAGCCCTCGACCGCCGCGGCCATGATGGCGCGTGGAGCCGGCATATTGGCGCCCTTGAGCTGCTTGCGCAGGTTGGCCGGGAAGGCCGGCAGGGTCGCGGCGAAGGACGGGCTGGCGGGGGTGCCGCCGGGGATCTTGAAGCCCTTCTTGTCCCACGGCTGGACGCCGCCCTCGGGGTTGGCCTTGATCCACGCCTTGGCGGCGGGTACCAGTTCCTCGATCGAACCGACCAGCTCGTCGACCAGGCCGATCTCCTTGGCCTTGGCCGGCTTGTTGCGCTGGCCCTGCAGCAGCACGCCCATGAGCGCGTTCTGCAGGCCGAGCATGCGCACGGTGCGGATGATGCCGCCACCGGCGGGCAGCAGGCCCAGGGTGGCCTCGGGCAGGCCGATCTGGGAGCCGCGGACATCGGCCGCGATCCGGTGGTGGGTCGCGAGCGCGATCTCCAGGCCGCCGCCGAGCGCGGCGCCGTTGATGGCGGCCACGACCGGCTTGCCGAGGGTCTCCAGGCGGCGCAGCGCCGATTTGATCTCGGTCAGTTCGGCCATCAGCTCGGGCCCGTTGTCCGGGCCGACCTGCATCATGTTCTTCAGGTCACCGCCGGCGAAGAAGGTCTTCTTCGCCGAGGTCAGCACGACACCGGTGATGTCGTCCTTCTCGGCCTCGAGCCGGTCGACCGTCGCGGTCATCGACTTCTTGTAGAGGTCGTTCATGGTGTTGGCGCCCTGGTTCGGGTCGTCCATCGTCAGCACGACGATGCCGTCCGAATCCTTCTCCCAACCGATCATGTTGGCTTCGCTCACGGTTTTCTGTCTCCTCGTGAAGATAAAGGGTCGGGGGCGTCAGACGCGCTCGATGATGGTGGCCACACCCATGCCGCCGCCGATGCACAGCGTGATCAGGGCGTAGCGGGCGTTACGACGCTCCAGCTCGTCGACCATGGTGCCGGTGATCATGGCGCCGGTGGCGCCGAGCGGGTGGCCCATGGCGATGGCGCCACCGTTGACATTGAGCTTCTCGTCCGGGATCCGCAGATCCTTCTGGAACTTCAGCACCACCGAGGCGAAGGCTTCGTTGATCTCGAACAGGTCGATATCGTCGACGGTCAGCCCGGCCTTGGCCAGCACCTTCTGCGATGCCGGGGTGGGGCCGGTGAGCATGATGGTGCTGTCCGCACCGCTGGTGGCGGTGGCGACGATGCGGGCCCGCGGGGTCAGGCCCGAGGCCTGCCCGGCCTCTTCGGTGCCGACCAGGACCAGTGCGGCACCGTCGACGATGCCGGAGCTGTTGCCGCCGTGGTGGACGTGGTCGATCTTCTCCACGAAGTGGTACTTCTGCAGCGCCACCGCGTCGAAGCCGCCCATCTCACCGATACCGGCGAAGGACGGGTTCAGCTTGGCCAGGTCTTCCAGGGTGGTGCCGGGCCGCATGTGCTCGTCGTTGTCCAGCACGGTCAGGCCGTTGATGTCCTTGACCGGGACGATCGACTTGGCGAAGTAGCCGCCGGTGGTCGCCTTGGCGGCCAGATCCTGCGAGCGCACGGCGTAGGAGTCGACGTCCTCGCGGGAGAAGCCCTCGATGCTGGCGATGAGGTCGGCGCTGATGCCCTGCGGTACGACGTAGGTGTCGTAGTTGGTGGCCGGATCGAGCATCCAGGCGCCACCGTCGGAGCCCATGGGCACGCGGGACATGGATTCGACGCCGCCTGCCAGGACCAGGTCCTCGAAGCCGGAGCGCACCTTCTGCGCGGCCATGTTCACGGCTTCCAGGCCGGAGGCACAGAAACGGTTGATCTGCACACCGCCGACGGTCTGCGGCAGGCCGGCGGTCAGCACGGTGGTGCGGGCGATATCGGAACCCTGGTCACCGACCGGGGAGACGACACCGAGGATGAGGTCGGAGATCCGGTCCTCGTCGAGGTTCGGGAAGCGGTTGCGCAGCTCCTGCACCAGGCCGGTGGTCAGGTCGATCGGCTTGACCGAGTGCAGCGACCCCTTCTTGTTGCGGCCGCGCGGGGTGCGGATGGCCTCGTAAATGTAGGCCTCTGTGGTCATATCGGAATGTCCCTTCGTAGGAATACGCCCACCCGCACCAGGCGGAGCGGACGCGAGTTACCTCGCCGACCGGCCGTTCGACCGACCGTCCGTATTCAGTTGAGCAGCGCTGACGGGCCGGTCACCCGCGCGGGCATACGCTGTACAAACCACGGCACGGGTAACCGAGAGGGTACCGAGCAGCCCGTACCTCACGGCCCACCATAGAACCTCGTCTCGCCGAAGTCCGCAGCTACCCGCCCATAGTACCGCCGGATGCGAACTCCGGTTAACTTAACGTGGTCGAGACGGTGCTTGTCAACCGTTCAACGGGGTGGCGCCCAGCTCACTGGCCAGAAGCCGCAACGCGACCTCGTCCGGGTCGCGCCGATCGCCCGGCGCGACCGGTTGTGCCGACTCCGCCAGCATCTCCTGCTCTTCCTCCGGAGTGGACGCGGGCACGCTGTGCGGTGCGTAACCGTGATCACCCGGATCGTCGGGCAGATCCGGGTAGTCCGGGGGCGGGATGTCGTCGTAGGGGCTCGCCGCCGCGGCCCCGGACTTGGCCTGGCTCGGCCGCGAGAACCGCGGCCGGCGCGCCGGCGGTTCGGCACCGGCCCGCGCACCGTTCGCCGGTCCACTACCGGCGGCACCGGCCTGCGGGCCGCCGTCGCTGTCGGCGCGGCGCGGTGGGTCCGGCGTCTCCGCGCCCGCCCGGCTCGGCGCCGGGCGCTGCGGACCGCCTCGGCGACCGCCGTCGGAATCACCCGACTCCGAGTCACCGGCCCGGCGTCCGCCCCGCTCGCGGCCACCGGGACCCCGCGAGACCTGCTGGCCCGCGACGACCCAGCGCACCGGATGTTCCCGGCCGAGTACCGCGCGCACCGCCGAGCGGACCGCCGACAGCGGCTGCGGCTGCGAAAGCCGCTGGACCAACGCGGCGTGATGGGCCAGTACGATCTCGCCGTCCTGGACCCCGGCCACCGACGCCCCCGAGGTGAGCATCGCGCCGATGGTCGGCCCGAACTCCTTGACCGCGAGCTTGATCTCCGGCCAGGCGGCCTCCACGGCGGCCAGCAACTCCGGATCGGCCGGGGTCACGCCGGTATCGCGCCCGGCCGGACCGATCGGGTCGGCGCCGGACCCGGCCGCCGGGTCCGGTTCGGCAGCGGGTCCGGCCGCCACGGTCGGTTCGACAGTGGGCTCGGCCGCCGCGGACGCTGGAGCGAGGTCGGAGCCCTCGCCGCGATCGGCGGGTTGCCCACTCACCGGCGGATGGGCAGCGGTCTCCGCACTCGCCTGCCTCTCGGCCGGGGTCGAACCAGTACCGCGCGAAGTGTGCGCGCCGGGGGTGCGGGCGTGTTCCGCCTGTACCGGGGGGACGGTCGAATCCGGCTCGGGAGCCGAGTCCGGTTTCGGCGGTGCCGCGGCCGGTGCGGGACCGGCCGGCGCCGTCTCGGCCGCACGGGCGCCGGGCTCGGGATGCCGCGGCTCCACCGAGCCCCCGCCGACCGCGTCCACCGACGCCGCGGGGGCAGGTGGCATCTGCTGGTCCGGACCGCCCCGGTCGGGCCCGGGGCGCGTCGCGTCCGCTGCTCCGGACGTCGGCGGCTTGGCCGCAGCCACGCGTTCCGGCGACCGCCCGGTCTTGGACTCCCGCAGGGCGGCCAGCGCTTCGGCCCCTCGGCGGCGGGACGGGTCGGACGCGGCAGCCGGCCGCGCGGGTGCCGGGGCGGCTTCGGCGGGACCGGACACCTGCGCCCCACCTGCGGGCGCCCCACCCGGGGACGCGACCACACCGGCAGCGACCCGACGTTCCAGCTGTTCCAGCCGCTGCAGGGTCGCGGCCTCGGATTCGTCCGCGGCGGGCAACAGCATCCGTGAGCAGACGACCTCGAGCAGCAGCCGCGGCGCGGTGGCCCCCCGCATCTCACCCAGTCCGGCGTGCAGGAGTTCGGCGTAGCGGGTGAGGGCCGCGGGCCCGAGCCGGGCGGCCTGCTCACGCATCCGGTCCAGCAGGTCGGCGGGCGCGGCGACGAGGCCACGTTCGGTGGCGTCGGGTACGGCCTGCAGCAGGATCAGGTCGCGCAGCCGCTCGAGCAGGTCCACCGCGAACCGGCGCGGATCGTGCCCGGCCTCCATCACCCGGTCGACGGTGCCGAACAGGGCGGCGCCGTCCCCGGCCGCCAGCGCGTCGACCGCGTCGTCGATCAGCGCCACATCGGTCACCCCCAACAATGCGACGGCGCGCGAATAGGTGACGCCCTCGGACCCGGCGCCGGCGAGCAACTGGTCGAGCACGCTCAAGCTGTCGCGCGGGGAGCCACCGCCCGCGCGGATCACCAACGGGTACACCGCTTCTTCCACCGGCACCTGCTCCTGTTCGCAGATGCCGGCGAGCAGGCCACGCATGGTGGCGGAGGGTAGCAGCCGGAAGGGATAGTGGTGGGTGCGCGAGCGGATGGTCGGCAGCACCTTGTCCGGCTCGGTGGTGGCGAAGACGAAGATGAGATGGGCCGGGGGCTCCTCGACGATCTTCAGCAGCGCGTTGAACCCGGCCGTGGTGACCATATGCGCCTCGTCGACGATGAACACCCGGTAGCGGGATTCGGCGGGTGCGTAGAAGGCCCGGTCACGTAGTTCCCGGGTGTCGTCGACGCCACCGTGGCTGGCGGCGTCCAGTTCGATCACGTCGAGATTGCCCCCACCGCCAGGGGCCAGCGATACACAGGAGGCGCAGGTGCCGCAGGGTGTGGAGGTGGGGCCCTGCACGCAGTTCAGCGAGCGGGCGAGAATCCGGGCCGACGAGGTCTTACCGCAACCGCGCGGACCCGAGAAGAGATAGGCATGACTGATCCGGCCGGTGTCGAGCGCGGTACACAGCGGGTCGGTGACATGCTCCTGGCCCACCACGTCAGCGAACGTTGCCGGTCGGTACTTCCGGTACAGAGCCACGGCCAGAGGTTACCGGCGGAGACCGACAGCGCGCACCCGGCGTGGGTACCCGCCCGCCGCCTGGACCGGACCGCCTCTTCCATCCGTGGGTTAACAGCGTTACGCTAACGCCACTAACTTACTGATCCGGGGCCACCATATGTTGATCCGCGTCGCGCAGTTCACCACCCGATTCCCACGCGCAATACTCATCGGCGCACTGGCCGTCGCACTACTGTGCGGGATCTTCGGGGCCGGCGCGGCCGCCGGGCTGAAATCCGGCGGATTCGTCCCCGCCGACGCCGAATCGATCCGCGCCGCCGAGCAGCTCACCGAAAATTTCGACGGCGCGGCGCCCAACTACTTCCTCCTGGTCGAATCGCCGGACGGGGTCGACGCGGATCCGGTGCGGGCGCGTGCCCTGCAGGTCATCGATATCGTGCGAGCCCACCCGGACACCGCCGGCGTCCAGTCGTACTGGACCGCGCCGTCACCGGCGGTCGCGAGCGTGCTGCGCAGCACCGACGGCGAATCCGGGCTCATCGCGGTCAATTTCGCGGGCGACGAGACCCAGATCCAGGATGCCGCCGGCGAGCTCGGCGAACAGATCACCGGAACGGTCGACGGGGTGACGGTCCGGGCCGGCGGCACCGCGGCGACCTTCCACGAGGTCAACGAGCAGATCACGCACGATCTGGCCATCGCCGAAGCCGCGGCCATCCCGCTCACCCTGGTGGTTCTCGTCCTGGTCTTCGGCAGCCTGATCGCCGCCTCGCTGCCGCTGCTGGTCGGGCTGTTCGCGATCGCCGCCACGCTGGCCATCCTCGAGCTGTTCACGCTGTTCACCGACGTCTCCATCTACGCGATGAACCTCACCACCGCGCTGGGCCTGGCGCTGGCCATCGACTACAGCCTGTTCATCGTCAGCCGGTTCCGGGAGGAACTCGCGGCCGGCCGTGATCCGCGCGCGGCCACCGTCCGAGCCCTGCAGACCGCCGGTCGTACCGTGCTGTTCTCCGCGGTCACCGTGGCGCTGTCGCTATCGGCGATGCTCGTGTTCGACCTGTACTTCCTGCGCTCGTTCGCCTATGCGGGCGTCGCGGTGGTGATCGCGGCCGCCGTCGCGTCGATCGTGGTGCTACCCGCCGCGCTGGTACTGCTCGGGCACCGGGTCAACGCCCTCGACCTGCGGGCACCCATCCTGCGCCTGTTCGGCCGCCAACCGAAGCCGCTGGGTGCCATGGTGCCGGAGCAGACCGGCTGGTATCGCCTGGTCAAGCGGGTTATGCGGGTCGCGGTCCCGGTCTCCGTGGTGATCGTGGCGCTCATGCTGGCGCTCGGCTCGCCGTTCCTCTCGGTGAAGTTCGGCTACCCCGACGAGCGGGTGTTGCCCGATTCGGCGGCCAGCCGGCAGGTGGGCGACGTGGTCCGGGCGGAGTTCCCGCGTGCCGATCCCGGCGGAAACACCACGATCGTGCTGGACGGATATCGTGACGAACGCGGGATCGGCGAATACGCGGCCCGGCTGTCCGAGGTCGACGACGTCGCCGGAGTGCTGTCCGGTGCCGGCGTGTACGTCTCCGGTAACCGGCTCGCCCCCACGCCGCCCGGTATGACGAACGGCACCGGCACATACCTGACCGTCAACAGCGCAGTCGACCCGTTCTCCCCCGCCGGCGCGGAACAGTTGGACGCGTTGCGGGCGGTCGACCCGCCCGCCCCCGCCCTGTTCGGCGGTTCCGCCGCGGTGAACGAGGACTCGCTCGACGCGCTGGCCGAGCGACTACCGCTGGCCGGCCTGCTCATCGTGCTGTCCACCTTCGTGGTGCTGTTCCTGTTCACCGGCAGCCTCATCCTGCCGCTGAAGGCGCTACTGCTGAACACCCTCTCGCTGACCGCCGCGTTCGGTGCCATGGTGTGGATCTTCCAGGACGGCCATCTGCAGGGGCTGCTCGGCTTCACCGCCGTCGGCTATCTGGTGCCGACGATGCCGATCCTCATGTTCTGCCTGGCCTTCGGGCTGTCCATGGACTACGAGGTGTTCCTGCTGTCGCGCATCCGGGAGGAGTGGCTGCGCCGCCGAGCCGGGCGCGCGGACACGGAGTCGGTCCGGGAGGACAACACCGAAGCCGTCGCCGTCGGGGTGGCCCGCACCGGGCGGATCTTCACCGCCGCGGCCGTGCTGATGGCCATCGTGATCGGTGCCCTCACCACCTCCAAGGTGTCGTTCATCCAGCTGATGGGCCTGGGCCTGACCTTGACCGTGCTCGCCGACGCCACACTCATCCGGGCGCTGCTCGTACCGGCGCTGATGAAACTGATGGGCCCCCTCAACTGGTGGGCGCCGAAACCGCTGGCCGAGCTGCACGACCGGATCGGGTTCCGCGAAGAGCCCGTGGACGTGCCGGGCGCCGGCGCCGAACCACCGGTGCGCGTATGACCACCGGGCGGCCACGCTCCCCACGCGGGCACGGAAGCCGGCTGCGCGCGGAGATCATCTCCGCCACCCGGGAGCTGCTCGAACGCACCGGCGATGTCGGGGCGGTATCGATCCGCGCGGTCGCGAGTGTGGTGGGGGTCAGCGCACCCTCCATCTATCGCCACTTCACCGACAAGGGCGCGCTGATCGAGGCGGCGGTGGCCGAGGTCTTCGAAGCTCTGAACACCGCGATGCAGGCGGCGGTCGATCCGGCGGACCCCCCGGCGCTGCGGTTGCACCGCCTCGGCCTCGCCTACGTACGGTTCGCCCTGGACCATCCCGAGCAGTACCGGCTGGCGACCATCCCGACCACCCATCAGGGCGCGGTGGACATGGTGCTGACCAGCGGCGCGTTCCGGTACTTCGCCGCCACGGTCGAAGCGGCCATGGCCGACGGCCTCATCGACCGTGCGGACCCCACCCCGCTGGTGCTCGAGTTGTGGGCGGCGGCGCACGGGATCGCTTCCCTGCTACTCGCGAAACCCTTTCTACCCTGGGGCGATCCGATGGCTGTCGCCGAAAGGGTGCTCGAAGCGGCATGTTTCGGGCATGTGCTCACCGAACTGATGGGCCCGGACAAGTCTCCCGCCGAAATGACCCGGTGGGTGATGGATCTCCGCGCAGGGATACGCGAATCGGATTCCTCCGCCTGATTCAGCTCACCGCGTCGGCCGGCGCGGTGAAGGTGTTGCACTCGGCGGTCAGATTGTGTTCGACCCCCAGCCCGAACCAGAGCCCGCCGTTCTCCGGAGTGCCGTGATCGCGCATATCGCCGTGCTGATCACCACGATGGTCGGCATCGGTTCGGGCATCGGTGATCTGCTGGCCGGTGAGCGCACCGCCGTCGGCCGAGGAGACCAGATACATGCCGTCGAAGCAGTTGGCCTGCAGTTCCACGCGCCGCGACAGTTCGAGACCCTCCGGACTGCGCGCGCCGACCTCGACCCGGGCGCTGTTGGCGGCGAGCAGGATTCCGGACATGTTCTGGATGTGATGCCCGTATTCGTGTGCGAACACCGACAGGTAGACCACCCAGTTGTCGTGGTAGTAGTCGGTCTGCAACTGGCTGACCGGCATATAGATCGTCCGGTTGGCCGGACAGTAGAACGCGGCGAAGTTGTCGGTCGAACCGGTGCACGGTGTGGTGATGCCCTCGGTATTCGCCGACACCAGCACCGTCGGCGGCTCGAACGGCAGGCCCGCGTCCGCCAGTACCGGCTGCCAGGCCGCCTCCAGGCATTTCTCGGCGCTGGAGAAGAAGGCTCGGGCCGTATCCTCATCCGTCGACCACGGCGCGTACTCGCAGTCCGCGGGGATCAGCGTCGCATCCGGATCGGTGAGCAGCGGATTCGTCCCGGTTGCGGCGGGACCGGTCGCGCCGGTGTCGTAACTGTGTTCCGGTTGCGGGCCCAGCACTTTCAGGCCGTCGGAATTCAAACCGCCCCGCACGAGTGCGCCGACCACCACCAGGATCAGCGCGAGTACTACCAGTAACGTGCTGCCGCTGCTGCGGCGGCTACGCGGCCGCGGAGCGTTGGGCACCCGATAGGGCACCGGCGGCGGCATGGGCGGTGCGACGATCGGGCGATAACCGGAGCTCGGGCCCGGCGGTGGATAACCCTGCGGCGGCCGGTGCGAATACCCCTGCGACGCGGGCGGGTAACCCGGGCGTGGGCCCGAATAGGGCGGCCGCTGCGGTCCGCCGGGCCGCGGACCGTACGGGGGCCGGCCACCGGGCGGTATCGGCTGCCGGCCGGGCGGTACCGATCCGCGCCCGTAAGGTGGTTGTGACACTCCCCCGGACCCCCTCGCCTTCTCCGAACACCAACAGCCGCTGACGCAGGATAGCAAGCTGAGATCCCGGATTGCCGGGTTCGGATCGGTGTTCGGCCTGCGGCACCCTCGATCCCGTTCTCACGCCGGCGGATCGGGTGTTCACCTGCGGGTGCGGGTACCGCGCCGATCGGGGCCCGAATGCCGCAGTCGACCTGGCTGCCCGGCCGGCACTGCAGAAACAAGACCCACCACGATCCCCGGACCTCCGAGCAGGGGGCCGGGTTACCGATGCCCGCCGACGGGAAGGCACTGACCGGCACCCGATGGGTGCCGGCGCAACCGGGCCGGACGACGCGGGAACCAAGTTTTGTACCCCGGCCGGAGTAAGAGCCCAGGACGCCCGAGAAGGGCGGCGTTCGATAACTCATCGAGTTATCGGACGCGTTGTAAGGTTACGAGTCATGCTCACATTTCGGGGGGGTGCGCTCGCGCTGCTGCTGGCACTGACCGGATTACTCGCTGTTTTCGGGACGAGCGCACCGGCGGCCCGGGCCCAGGAGCCGGCCGGTTCGATCCTGTATCTGGATATGACGTTGAACCGCGAGGGCATCCTCGAAGTGACCGAGCGCGTGACGGTTCCGCCCGGCGAACAGTTCACCATGACGTTGCCGCTGCGGGTGCAGATCAGCGAGGACTCCGAACGCCGGTTCGCGGTCACCGATATCGAGACCAGCGGCCCGGGCAGCGCGACGATCGCCGACGATCTGTTCACCGTGGACGCGGGCCCCGGGGAGACCACGGTCCGCTATTCGGTACGCAACACGGTCAGTGATGCCGAGGGCAGTCAGGTCTTCCGCTGGTTCGGCGTGCTCAATGTCGATCTCGCCGAGATCCATGCCTCGCTCATCAGCCCCAGTTTCGAGATGGGCATCGTGGAATGCCTGCTGGGCCCGATCGGCAACACCCGGCCCTGCGCCCAGGTCCGGGTCGAACCGGACGGTGTCATGTACCTGGACCAGACGAATCTGCGCAAGGGCGAATCGGTCGACCTGACCCTGCAGATTCCGCCGGGCACCGTACCGCCGAACGCCGATATCACCGGCCCCGGCGATTCACCGTTCGCCGTGACCGGACCCGTGCTCATGGCATTCGGCCTGCTGGTGGCCGCCCTCGTGGCGCTGGCCGCCTATATCTTCTGGGTGCGCCGGCAGTCCGTCCCCGCCGAGCCGATGGAGCCGCTGGTGCGCAGCGGTGGGCGGACCCACTTCAGTTCCCCGGCCGGCATCCTGCCGGGTGAGGCCGGCGTCCTGCTCGACGGTCACTCCGACCCGACCGATATCGCCGCCACAGTGGTGGATCTCGCGGTCCGCAACTATCTGTGGATCTCCCGCATCGGCGAGACCCAATGGCGACTGACCCGCGTGAATCCGGGCGACGACCAGCTGCGCGCCTACGAGCGGACCGTCTACGACGCGCTGCTGCCGCCCGGCACCGACGCGGTCACCATGGCCGAACTCGCCGCACCGGGCCGCCTGCCCACCGAACCGCTGCGCCGGGCCATGGTCACCGACGCCGTCGACCGCGGTGCCTTCATCGACCCTGTCCGGCGCCGGATCCCGCTGTGGCTGGGCGGCGGCCTGATCGTCCTCGGCGCCGCGGTGACCGTCCTCGCCGCCCTGCTGGCCGGACACGCCCTGGTGGGTGTGGCAATCGCACTGGGCGGTGGCGCACTACTCGCGGCCCAGCGGTTCCTGCCGGTGCGCACCGCCTTCGGCCGGACGCTGACCGCGCAAGTCCGCGGATTGCAGCGGGGTCTGGAACAGGTCACCAGCCGGCAGATCCCGCCCGGCGACCGCGAACTCGTATTCTCCCGCGGTCTGCCCTACATGGTGGTCTGGAGCCGAGCCGACAACTGGGTCCGCACCTTCCGCGATATCGACCCCTCCGCGGACGACGATCCCGGGCTGTACTGGTTCGGCGGCTTCGAAGGCGACCGGGACCTGCACCGGTTCGCCGTGCACTTCCCGTATTTCATCACCGCGATCGAATCGCTGTTTCCCGCGAAATAACGGGAAACCCCGTGCGGCGAATGCCGCACGGGGTATGTCGGGACGCTAGCGCCTCATGCTGCTTTCACCGGGCATGAGCGAGGGCCCTACGTGGTTACGCTGCGCTACCGTCTCCGGGCCCGACTCGCTCATGCCGTGACCCGGCGCAGCGCGGCGAGCGGATCGGCGTACAGCGCGCTCAGCGAGGTGACGACGGCCGCGAACTCCTGCACCTTCGAGGCGTACCCGGTGACCCGGATATCCGTGGGCGGCAGCATCGTGGATTCATTGAAGGCACGCGCCACATGCGCGAGACCGGGCCGGTAGGTCGTGAACGCCTGCCCACCGAGCACCACCCGGTCGGGGTTCAGCATGTCCCGGACCAGTGCCACTGTCCGCCCGAGCACGGTGGCCCGTTCCGCCAGCAGTTCGCGGGCCGGTTCGGAACCGCGCGCCGCGGCCCGGTAGAGGTCGGCAATGCTCGAGCTGGCTTTGCCGTTGTGCGCGGGAATGATTCCCCGTCCGACGGCGCGGGCGTGCAGCCCACGGTCGCCGACGGTCGCCTCCAAGCAGCCGCGCCGACCGCACGAGCATTCGACCTCGGAACCGGTGGGCAGATGCGCTATCGAACCTGGACCGTTGCTCGGCGTATGCACCCGGCCGTCCAGGGTCACCGAGATACCGGCGGTCTCCCGGACATAGAAATAGAGACTGCTACCGTGCGCGGCCGGGCCGGCATCCTCCGCCGCGTCCTGGCTCACGCCCGGTAGCAGCAGTTCCGAAGCGGCCATGGCCTCGACGTGCGGGGCGATCGTCACCGGGAGACCGAGAACCTCGCTGAACACCGCGCCCACCGGCGCGGCCTGCCAACCCAGTTTCGGGTGATCGACGATACCGGTACCGGGATCCACCCGGCCGCCGATCGCGACGCCCACCCATAACGGGGTACGCCGGTACCAGCGCTGCAGAAAGGATTTCGCGCTGTGCGCGACGGTTTTCACCGCGAACTCCTGGCCGGTCTGCGGGGTGGCGATGGTGAGTCCGCCGAGGATCCGGCCGCGCAGATCCGAGACCACGATCCGGGTGGACGCCGCGCCGATGTGCACACCGAGGGTTCCGAACGTGTCGTGGTCCACCTCGAACGGTACCCGGGGCCGGCCGACCGCGCCGGAAGCGGTCAGATCGGCGCGCTCGCGCAGCAGACCGGCGGTGAGCAGCGAGGACACCTGGCGATTGACGGTGGCGATGCTCAGTCCGGTGGCCCGTGCGGTCTTGTCCCGGAAGACCGCTCCGGTGGTGGCGGCCCGGAGCACGGCCGCGGCGGGATTGTCCGATAACCGCAGATCAGGGGCGACGACCGGACGAGGAACTCGGGTACGAACAGTGGAAGCCTGCGACGCGGTGCGTTCGGCGGTGCGGACAGCCATATGAATTTCCTCGATGAATATCTCCCGCGAAACGGGATATGCCTACAACAGAAACGAGGCGGCTGGGAGATCCAAATCGCTCAACCGCGGCAACGGCGGCAACACAACTCGCGAGTGAGGGGCAGGCGCAGACCCAGAGCGGCGGTCACATAGGTGACCTTCCGCGAGTCGGCGCTGCTGGTAGACATAACAAATAAATTAACATCTCCCCGGGCGCAACACCAAGGTTTCGGCGATCTTCATCTCACCGGCCCGCGCGTTCGCCCTGCTCGACCCCATATTTCCGGCCCGCCCTCGGCGCCTTCCGATCGTGCACAGTCATTCTCGACGGCCCCACGGTGTGGTATCGGCCTCGCACCCGGGCCGCGGTGAATTCGAAACGCGGCCCGATCGAATTCTCCGTTATCGTCCGGGAAATAAGACCATAGTTGGTCTCCGCCATTTCCCGTCGACACCCGGAGAATATTCTCCGCCGCTGTGCGGGAAATATTCCCCGGAGATCGGCGGAGAATATCCGCCGTGGACCGGCGGACAATCGGAACCGCGGGCAGCCGGGCGCGCTGTTCGGGTCGTCACACCGCCCACGCTTCCGAAGGCGCGCCCGGCGAATCGCGAAGACCCTGGTACACGGCATTTTCCGCTGCTATGCTCCGAGCCGACGGTGGGGAGTCCGAAGGGGGAAGACGATGCCCGTACCAGATCTGGGTCGATCGGCCGCCGTCCGCCTGTACGAGGCGGCGCGGGCCGGAGAGTTCCATATGTCCGAAGCGGCCGCGCGCGGCCTGGCCGAATCGTGCGACCGGCTCGCGGAGCGAATACGGCAGGCACGGGTGGACGCGGCCGCCCTCACCGACGTGCGGGGGTTTCCGGAGCTGCCGTCGGGCCGTGCGCTGACGCGGGGTTTCGCCGCGAAGGGCCAGGAGTACCTGGACACTCTCACCGCTTTCGAACAGACGGCACTGCGACACAAGGCCGCCTATCTGGCGGCCGCCGCACTCTTTCGCGAGGCCGATGCCGCCAACAGCGCGGCCCTCACCCGCACGGTGGCGGATACCACCTGAGATGCGGCAGTATGTCCAATTACTCAGGGGTGCAGGAAAATTGAAACCATGCGGCCCGATGCATCGGAACGGTGCGCCGGATCGCGCAACCGAGGGGGCCGACAGTGGCACAGCAGGGGCAACCGGGCACCGCGGGGGCGGGCACAGACCCGGCCTACGTACCCGACCGTGAAGTATTCGGTGCGTACACCCACCAGCAGATCTGGGACCTGGTACGCGAAGAACTGGCGCCGGCCGAACTGAGCCGTCTCGCCGATACGTGGGGATACACCGCGAGCGCGGTAGAAACGGCATTCGACGAATTCGCACGCGATCTCACCCGGTTCTCCGGGGACTGGTCGGGTCTCGCGGCGGTGGCCGCCGCCCGGGCCGCGGCCGCGTTCGTCCGTACCGGCGACGACGCCGTCGCGGTCTGCCGCGTCGTCGAACAGTTGCTCGCGGCCGATTCCACCGCCGCCGAATCCGTTCGCGCGGCGATCCCGCCACCCCCGAGCCCCTACCTACCGGATCCGGACCCGGCCGTCGAAGCCGCCGCCGGAGCACAGCGGCGCACGGCCTACAACACCGCCGCGGCGACCCTGACGGCCGAGGCCCAGGACGCCATGACCTTCGGGTACAACCCGACGATCCCGGCCAGCGGCGACGCCGTTCCCCGCTTCTTTGCGCCGGGGGACCGGGCTCCGGCAGACGAGCCGACCACCGCGGGGGCACCGGCACCGGCACGGCCGGACACACCCGCGGCGCCGCCGGCCGCGGAATCCCAGCGCGGCCGCACCCCCTCCGCGGAGGCACCCGACCCGCCGCGATCGGCGAGCCCGGCGCCCGCGCCGGACGACACCCCGAAAGATCCTGCCCGCGAGCCCGATTCGGAACACCCCGATCCAGATCCCGGATCCCCCACCGCTCTACGCGGCGGAGAAAGCGACCATTCACCGGCAACACCGCGGTCGGCCGCCGAAACCGCGGCACCGGCTCCTTCTCCCACGGCATCGGCGCCGGCTGCCGATGGACCCGAGTCCTCTCCCGATGCACCGGCGCCGCTTCCCGATACGGCAATGCCGCCTTCCGATACACCAGCGGCACCGACGAATACACCGGCAAAGCCTCCCGCTGCGCCGGCACCACTTCCCGATACGGCAATGCCGCCTTCCGATACAGCAGCGCTGTCTTCCGACGCAGCGGGCAATCCTTCCGACCCCCCGCCGGCAAGCCATGCTGCCGGTTCAGCGGGCACGGTGGCGACCGCCACCGCCCCGGCCACGCTGTCCACCGTGGATCACCTCGCCGCCGACAGCAGCACCGGAACCACCGCTGTGCCCCGGGCGCCGGGCCCGATACCGCAGCAGACGGCCCTTCCGGACCGCGGCGACCCGAGCCCCGCTTCCGCGCCGACACCGCCGCGAGCGCCCGCGGCGGTGGCCGGGTGGAGTCCGGCGGAAACGGCCGGCCGCGCCGACAGCGCCCAGGCCGCACCGCACGGCGGCCACCGGCCCGGCCCGGCCAACTCGGCGATACCGTCCGCCCCCCGGTCCCCCACCCCACCCGATGCCGACGCAGGCGCATCGGCCGCCCAACGTCCCGGCCAGAGCGAACAGATAGCCCGCTCGGTCCTCTCCCGCCCAACCACCGAAGCGGCCGGGGAATCAGTCGCTTCCCCGGGCACCGGGACGGAACCGGGGATCTCTCAGCGCTCCGAACACCCCTGGACGCGGACGGTGCGACCGAGCGGCTTCCCGCTGCCGGCCGCCCCCGGACCGTTGCCGGCACGCGCACCCGAGGGCGAACGCAGCAGTCCGGACTACCTACACAGGCCGAACGAGCAGCTGACCGCTACCCCGCCCGCCGTTCCGCCGGTTTTCGGTGAATACACCGGGACCGAGGACCCGGACAGAACGCGACCGGGTGACGGGAACCGCTGATGGACTGGGTGTTCACGCCGGACGAGTTCGGTCATATCTGGCAGACCGAGACCGGGCTCGACCGGCGGCCCCACCCGATAGACCTGGCTCCCCGGGCCACCGTCGGCACCGAGAGTGCGCGGGCCGCGTTGGAACTGGACTCCCGGTTTCCACCCAACCACGATGCCGATCTCACTGGTACGCTGCGCTTCCTCGCCCGCACCGATGTCACGAGGGTGACCGTCTTCGGCGACGAGTTCGATGGCGACCGGCGCCGCCCCGACCCGATCCTCGCGCTCGCCGTCGCTTTCGGGAACTGGGGCGCGGTGATCCGCGCGCATTCGGGGCGGGTCAGCGTCACGGCCTGTCATGCCCGGAATATCGGTAAACACCTCGCCACCGCGCTCGGTCCGGCCGCGCCCGGAACCCTTCCGGCCATGCGGGAACCACGGGAGGCCGTCCTCTGCCCGGATCCGGGCCGGCGACAGCCGAGCCGGGCCGAACGGCTGCGCGAGATCCTGCACCGGCCCATCGACGCGCGGGGCTTCTTCACGGTCGCGGTGGCCCCGGAGGATCCCATGTCACCGCCACCCGTACACCGCACCTGGCTGGATTTCACCGGCGACGGCCGTTATCTACTGGCCGCCGGCAGCCATCTGGCGCTGACCCCGGTCGGCGAATCCGAGCTGGCCGCCGAACTCACCAGGCTGGCGCGGGTCCGCTGACCCGCCCGCCGGAGGACAGGTCACTTCTGCTTGGCGGCGGCCTTCATCTGCTTCTTGAAAGCGCGCACCTCTAGCAAGGTCTCACCGTCGACGATATCGGCCGCCGAGCGTCGCGAACCCGGTTCGGCGTAGTCCCCGGCAGCCGCTTCCCACCCGGCCGGCCGCACCCCCAGCTGCTTACCGAGCAGCGCCAGGAAGATGCGGGCCTTCTGGTCGCCGTACCCGGGCAGCGCCTTCAACCGCTTCAGTACTTCGCTGCCGTCGGGGTCGCCGACGGTCCAGATCGCGGCCACATCCCCGTCGTAGTGTTCGATCACGTAGCGGGCGAGGTCCTGGATCCGCCGGGCCATGGACCGGCCGTAGCGGTGGATGGCGGGCGGGGTCGCGGCCAGCTCCTCGAACTCGGCCTGGTCCGCGGCCGCGATCGCGTGGATATCCAGTCCGCCCATCCGGTCGGCGAGCTTTTTGGGGCCCCTAAACGCATGCTCGAGCGGATACTGTTGGTCCAGGAGCATCCCGATCAGCAGCGCCAGAGAGCTCTCCGAGAGCAACTCGTCGGCCTCGGGTTCCTGTGCCAGACACAACTTGGCCATGCCCTGCTCCTCACTCTGGACTACCAGCGATGATCCCACGGGCGACGCGCCGCTCTCCGCTAGGCTCGCCCCCATGCCAGACACGGCGACAAAGCCACCCACCACACTGGATGGACACGGACCCATGGACAGTTTCGGGTTACGCCCCGACCGTTTCGATGCCGCGGGCCAGGACCAACTGGTCGATATCCGCGATCTACAGGCCACCCTTCCGGGACTCACCCGGCTACGCGACTGGGCACACGAGGCCTTGGCGCTGCGGCCGGGCGAGCACGCGGTCGATATCGGCTCCGGTACCGGATCGGAGGTGATCACCTTCGCCGACGCGGTGGGGCCCACCGGTTCGGCGGCGGGTGTGGAACCCGATCCGCACCTGCTCGCCGCGGCCGTCGCGCGCGCCGCCGAGGCGCATTCGTCGGCCACCTTCCATTCCGGTGACGCCTACGGCATCCCATTCGGATCCGCCACCTTCGACGCCGTGCTGTGCGAGCGCGTATTCCAGCATCTGACCGCGCCGGCCCGGGCCGCGCGCGAAATCGCCCGGGTCCTGCGTCCCGGCGGCCGGGCCGTGGTGATGGACGCCGACTGGGGTTCGGCCATCGTGCACCCCGGCGAGCATCGCGTGGTCCGCGAGGTCGTGGACACCCTCGTCGCGGCGACGACCAACCCGTACTCGGGCCGCAGGCTGGCGGGTCTGCTTACCGCGGCCGGACTGGAGGTGGCGAGCACCGGCTCGCAGGCGCTGATCCAGAACCGTTCGGCCGGAGCCGGGGCGCTGGTCAGCCGGATCTCCGCCATGGCAGTGGCCCGGCGGGTGATCACCGAGGCCGAACGCGAGAAACTCCTCGCCGATCTGGCCCGGGGTGCGGCGGCCGGTGATATCCACCTCTCGGTGACCATGTTCGCCGTACACGTCCGCAAACCCGCCTGACCCCGGGACCCTCCGCTTCTACTTCAGCAGTTTCTCGGTCGCTGCCAGCAGCACGCAGGTCGCCAGGCCGTCCATGGCCTGCTCGAGTTCCGGCAGCGCCGGGAAACTGGGGGCGATCCGGATGTTCCTGTCCTGGGCGTCCTTCTTGTACGGGAAGGCCGAACCGGCCGCGGTCAGCGCGATTCCGGCGTTCTTCGCCAGTTCGATCACCCGCGCCGCGGTGCCCTCGAGTACATCGAGGCTGATGAAGTAGCCGCCCTTCGGCTCGGTCCAGGACGCGACCTTCGAGGCGCCCAGCCGCTCCTCGAGAATCCGCAGGACGAGCGCGAACTTCGGCTCCAGGATCGCGCGATGCTTCTGCATATGCGCCCGCACCCCGGCGGCATCGGTGAAGAACCGCAGGTGCCGCAGCTGATTGATCTTGTCCGGGCCGATGCTCTTCTTCCCGGCATGGCTCAGGTACCAGTCCAGGTTTTCGGTCGAAGCGCCGAAGAAACTGACTCCGGAGCCGGCGAAGGTGATCTTGGAGGTCGAGGCGAAAACCAGCGGGCGGTGCGGGTTTCCGGCCGCCGCGGCCAGCGAGAGTACATCCAGTACCGGTGCCGCAGTATCGGTGAGCGGGTGCACCGCGTAGGCGTTGTCCCAGAACAGCCGGAAATCGGGGGCCGCCGCCGGCATCGAAACCAGTTCGCGCACCACGTCTTCGGAGAAGACGACACCGGTCGGGTTCGAATAGTTCGGCACCGCCCACAGACCCTTGATCTGTGGATCGTCGGCCAGCAGCTCGGCGACGACCCGGGTGTCGGGCCCGTTGTGCCGCATCGGCACGGGGATCATCTCGAAGCCCAGCGATTCGGTGATCGCGAAATGCCGGTCGTAACCGGGGCTGGGGCACAGGAACTTCACGGTGGGTTCGTCGGCCCACCGCCGCGGCGAATCGGGTAGCCCGAACAGGGTCGCGAAGGCGATGGTGTCGTGCATCAACTCCAGGCTGGCATTGTTTCCCGCGATCAGGTTGTCGACGCCGATACCGAGCAGCTCACCGAAGATGGCCCGCAGTTCCGGAAGCCCGTGCAGCCCGCCGTAGTTGCGGCAATCGGTACCGGTGCCGTCCCGGAAATCACCGTCGCCGGGCAGCGACAGCAGGGCCGAGGAGAGGGCGAGTTGTTCCGGCGAGGGCTTACCCCGGGTCAGATCGAGGGTCAGCTGAGCAGCCTGCAGTGTCGCGTAGTTCGCGGACTGGAGTTCGTGCTCGGCGGTGAGTTCCTCAGGACTCATCAAACCGATCTGCGTTTGCCGGGGCATCGTGGACAGCCTTTCCAACTACCTGGTGCGGTGTACTCGCTTACGGACGGCCGCTGGGTCCGGCCGCCTCGAGCCACGTTACCCGGGCACCCGTCGCCACCGGGAGGGGTTGGGAGTCTGCGGGCTGTGTTCGCCGGCCCCGCTCTCGGCAGGCCTGGTCGCGGCGCTGCCGGCAGCGGCCACAGAGGTGGGCTGTGCGAAGTAGGAGAAGGCCGAGGTACGTCCGGAACACAGGAACCCCGCCTGAGATAAGGGGACCCCGCGCACCCGGCAGAGCCCGTTGACCCTTGCTGCCTTCCGGCCCTGGGGGAGTTCACAGGATGCGCGCCGCGCGGGATCCGTCGGCCAGTGTAGCGGCTACCCCCACCGCGTGCCGCAGGGGGCCGATACCGGTCGCGCCGGGCCGGGTACGAGCAGGCCCCGTGCTCGCTACCATCCTTTTTAGTTGGAGGGGAATATTCCCTCACCACACGAGGGGATGGGCGAGGATGACCAAGGAGAATCCGCCGGAGCACGAACGCACGGAGCAGACGAAGTGGTGGGAGACACCCGGCGGTGGGGCGGGGGGGCCGGGGCCGGGCGGCAGCACTCCGGGTGCGGATCCAACGATGGTGAACCCGAACGCCGACGCGCAGTTCCGCGGCGACCAGAGCCCACCCGCGACGCCGCCGTACTCGAGCGGCCAGCAGCAGTACTCGAGCGGGCAACAGCAGTACTCGAGCGGCCGGCAACCCCAGTTTCCCGGTGGACAGCCGCCGCCGAGCGGCGGGCAGCGGTTCCCGAGCGGGCAACAGCAGTACTCGAGCGGCCAGCAGTACACCGGCGGGCAGCCACAGTATCCGGCTCCGGGCCCCACCTGGCAGGCCGGGCCGCCCGCTTTCGCGAACCCCATCGGGTACGGGGCCGCCGCGGCCGCTCGTTCGCGGTCCAAGAA
Source organism: Nocardia grenadensis NBRC 108939 (assembly GCF_001613445.1). Lineage (GTDB taxonomy): Bacteria > Actinomycetota > Actinomycetes > Mycobacteriales > Mycobacteriaceae > Nocardia > Nocardia grenadensis. Next base: position 22,821 of record NZ_BDCJ01000005.1, on the reverse strand, counting down.
CAACACCGCCCTGATCGTGGTCGGCGTGGTGCTGTTCGTGATCGTGCTGATCTGCGGGATCGGGGGGATCGCGCTGGTGAACTCCGACTCGGGGTCCGAGGGGGCGGACGGCGACTACGGCATGGAGAACGTCACCAATGCCTGTGACCTCGTCGACGCCTCCGTCCTGGACCAGTGGGCCGCCAACCGCGACGAGACCACCCATCAGGAGGACGCCCCGGCCAGTTACGGCGGCGGATCGCTGCACTGTCAGGTCAGCAATGAGGGCACCGACTCCAACAGCGCCCGGCTCGGCCTGGACGTCACATTCGACAGCGAATACGGCTCATACGGCTACGACGAGTGGAAAAAATCCGATACTGCCACCACCGGCACGGATTACTCCTCCGGTGCGGTGACCGAACTGGGCGAGGACGCCTACTACTCGTCCCAGGTCAACGACTACTCGTCCTTCCAGACCCTGGACTACACGGTCGCGGCCAAGGACAGCAACGTTTCGGTCAAGGTGAACCTGTACATCACCTACGACGGTGTGGTGGACCGGTCGACGGTGGATCGGAGCTGCCGGGACCAGGTCCGCAAGGTGCTCGACGAACTGCACAAATGACACAAATGAAACGAATCCGCCGGTAGCGTGACTGCTACCGGCGGATTCGGTGGCGGAGGATGCGGGATTCGAACCCGCGAGGGCTGTTAACCCAACCCGCGTTCCAGGCGAGCGCCATAGGCCACTAGGCGAATCCTCCGCCGAGCAGCATACCTGCCACCCCGGCCCATCGTGAAAACGCCCGCTCATACCCCGTTCGGACCCCGGCACACCGACCGGTCTCATAGCACGAATCCCGTTATCGGGCAAGATATCCAGCAGTTTGCCGCGCTGATCACCTAATTGTGACGGCCGTCGCGCCCACTCGCGCCGACGGTGCCATGATGGGCGCCGTGGATCCCCAGGTGATCGAAGTCGTTCAGAGTTCCCCGGCTTGGTGGCAGTCGTGGCTGCCACTGCTCGGTTCGCTCGTCCTCGGCGGCGCGGCGGTGATCGCGGTACTGGTCAACAACCGGACGAACCGGGATGCGATCGCTGCCGCCGACGAGCGCGCTCAGCGCACCCTGGCCGCGGCCGCCCAGCAACAGAACGACAGCGCGAAACGCCAGGTCGACACGACCCGGTTGCAGCTCGACGCCGCCCATCACCAGGTCGAATCCGCGCACGCGGTGGCGCTCGGGCAGGCGGGTGAGAATTGGCGCCGCGGCACCGTGGTCGCCGCGATAGCCGATACGTTGAGCATGTCCGGCAGGCTCTGCCAGGCGCTGCGGCGGGACGAGGAGTGGACCGACGAGCTCATCGGCGATCTGATCCACGACCTGGAGGACGGCTCGGAACGCGCGAATGTGCTGCGTCTGGTCGGCTCGGATCACCACTACAAACAGTGGCGCCGGCTGGCCGATACTCTCTCCGACGCGCTACTGGCCGCCCTTACGCTACAGCGCAAGAAACTGCAGGACGCCCCGGCCGAGGAGATCCGCGCCGCACGCGACCACAAGAACCAGCTGCTCGGCGAGGTCCGGGCGGCCGAGCGCGAACTCATCGGCGCCACCCGCGAAGAGTTGGACATCGAACCGAACTGAAGCGATCGGCGCGCGCCCGGGCCGTCCTCGCTCAATCGGCGCCGCGTATATCGCGCAATGCCGCACGCAGGTGTTCGGCATAGTTGTCGAGGTCCGGGACGACCGCGGGATCGGCGTGTAGGGAGAGGGTGACGGTGTCCCCAATACCGTGGATACCGTGCGTGAGGTGCATCACCGTGCCGAGCGCGGGAAAGCCGCCGGTGAACCGGACCGGGGCCGCGCCGAAGCGCAGATCGGCCGGGCCGCGGTCGACGCTGGAGACAACGGTATGGCCGGTGATCCGGTCCGGTACGAGATCGATCGGGTATTTCCGCACGTCGCGTCGCAGTAGCAGCGGCGGAAGTACCGCGGTCACCGCGTCCTGCGCGGCGAGTAGTGGATGGACGGCCCGGTCTCGCCGGGCGGCCAGATCGGCGGCGATCGCCGCGGCCCGCCGCACCGGATCGTCCGTACCGATCGCCAGATCGACGCCGAGGCTGCGATAGTTGTTGCGGACTCCGGGCCGCGGCGGTGTCGCCATCGGCACCTGAGCGCCCAGGGCAGCGGCTTCCGCACCGCGCTCGCGCAGATACCGCTGGAGCGCGAGCGATACGGCCGTCAGACCCACCACTGTGACGCTGCGGCCGGGCATCCGGAAATCCACCGTCCGACAGACCAGCATCCGCACCGCATGGCCGGTGACCGCGCCCGGCACATTGAGCACCCCCGGCGGGTAGCCCGGCGCGGCCGGCGGCACCTGCCCGGCGGCAGTGAGTTCCGCGAGTTCGTTCCGGGCCCGGCCGGCGGCGAGCCCGCGCCGGACGGTCCGTGCGATACCCGATGGCAGGGCCAGCCCCCCGCGCCCCGCCCGCACTGCCATCCGGGCACGCGGTACCGGGCGCGTGGCCGGTGTGGACGCGGCGCCGGGGTCGTCGGTGAATAGGGCACGGGCGATCCGGGACGCGCCGCGACCATCGACCAGTGCGTGCGATATCTGCAACACCACCACGGTCACCGTCGGATCGGGCGCCGGATTCTCCCGGATACCGCGGAAGACATGCAGCCGCCACGGGTACCGCACCGCATCGACTCCGGTGCCGAGCAACCGTCCGACGGCCGCGAGCAGGTCGGGCCAGTGCGGCCGGTCGAGCCGGTGCGTCACGAACTGGTCCGGTTCGGGTTCGGCGGGAACCCACACCGGGTAGGACAGGCCGGTGGGGTCCGGGCACAACCTGACCAGCAGTTCGGGGATCGCGGCACACCGTTGGACGAGCGCATCGCGCAATCTGGTGTTCTCCCAGGTGGATTCGGCGAAGCAGTAGAGGAGGAACTGGTCGTTGAGGGTGCGCCGGGAGAGCCAGTACATGGTCGCGTCCTGGGGCGCCAGCGGGATCACCGGCCGACCCTAATGGATGCCGCCGTCCGCGCCCCGGTCGCGGTCCGCGCACGCAAAGGCCCCGGACCCGCGAGGTCCGGGGCCGCCTTGCCTGATATCGGGAAAACCGTCAGGCGCCGTGGAAATCCGCTGCCGTTACTCCGGACAGGAACTCGGCCCACTCGCCCGGCGCGAAGGCCAGCACCGGCCCGCTGCCGTGATCCTTCGTATCACGGACCGCCACGTTGCCGTCTACGAGAAATGCCACCTCCACGCAGTTCCCGTCCGGGCCGCTGTATGTACTCTTCCGCCACACAGCACCCGTCATATCCACCTTCACGGCACTGCACTCCTTCGCTGCGTCGATAATGATATTCGATACCTGCATAGTTCCTGACTTGCTGGTATCCGGCGGATACCACCGAATACACGGATGCACGCGCAGATAGCGAGCAAATATCCGGTATGCCAGGATCGGACTCGCACTTCCGCGAACACATCTGACGCGGTGACCCAAAACCCCATGTGAGGGCGCCCCGCACTTCGAACACTAGCAGGTTCACACCAGATTTGCCGCTCTCTTGTGAACTGCGCCAATGCGTTTGGCAACGCTGCTAAGATGCCGTATTGCTGCGTAATTGCGGACTTATAAGGATGGCTTTGCTTCAAAAAAACCGCCACGGGCCCACTAATGGCCGGAAGTGATTGTTATGTGATCGACCGATTATCATTTGTCAATACCCCTACCGCCTCGGCGATTGTGCCCGGCGGGATGATGGCGGTATGCCCGAACGCGATCGAGACGAGCAGGGGCGGGCCACCAACGCCAGGCCCCGGGACCGACTGGGGCGCCCGCTGCCGCCGGGCAGTCCCGGAGTACCGCGGATACCCGACGACCTGGACCTCGCACCCGCTGCTGCCCTCGACTACGCCCAGCAGCTACTGGATCAGGGGCTGGCCTTCAACGCGCACGAAGTACTCGAGTCGGTCTGGAAGAACGGCCCGGACACCGAACGCATGCTGTGGCAGGGTCTCGCGCAGTACGCGGTCGGCCTCACCCATATCCAGCGCGGGAACCCGAAAGGCGCGCGTACGCTGCTGGAACGCGCGGTCGGGCGGCTCCGGGCCTTCGATCCGGCCGCCGCCGGGTACCCGGTGGGAGAACTCCCCTACGACCTCGACGGGCCGGGTCTCATCGCCCACGCCGAGGCCCTGCTGACCGAGTTGGCGACCACACCGGAAAGCAAGGCAGGCACCACCGGACGCGAGCACCCGGGGCCGGCGGACCGGTCCGGGCTGATGCCCCGGCTGCGCCGAGACATACCATGACCCCGATGCCGACCACCACGTCCGCCGCACTCGCGGGACGGTTCGCGCCCAGCCCGTCGGGCGATCTGCACCTGGGTAATCTGCGCACCGCCCTGCTGGCCTGGCTCTTCGCTCGCGGCACCGGGCGCCGGTTCGCGCTGCGTGTCGACGATCTGGACCGGGTGCGGTCCGGCGCCGAGGAACGCCAGCTCGCCGACCTGCGCGCCATCGGTCTCGATTGGGACGGACCGGTGACCCACCAGTCCGACCGCCTCGACCACTACGCCGCCGCCGTGGACCGGCTCACCTCCGCGGGAGTGACCTACGAATGCTTCTGTACGCGAAAGGAAATACAGCAGGCCGTCACCGCACCACACGGATCCCTGGGCGCCTACCCCGGCACCTGCCGTGACCTCTCCCCCACCGAACGCGCGCGGCGCCGCGCGGCCGGCCGGCCCGCCGCAGTGCGGCTGCGTTCGGCCCGTTCGGAATTCGAGATCACCGATCGCCTGCACGGCCGGTACCGGGGCCCGGTGGACGATCTGGTGCTGCGCCGCGGCGATGGAATACCCGCCTACAACTTGACCGTCGTGGTCGACGATGCCGAACAGGGGGTGGATCAGGTGGTACGCGGTGACGATCTGCTCCCGTCCACACCGCGGCAGGCCTATCTGGCCACGCTGCTCGAACTGCCGATACCCGAGTACGCGCATGTGCCGCTGGTACTCAATACCGCGGCCAAGCGGCTGGCCAAACGCGACGGTGCGGTCACGCTGGCCGATCGGCTCGCGCGCGGGGAAACCGTCGGCCAGGTGGTGGGCAGGCTCGCCGGCTCACTCGGCCTGGTGGGTCACCGTGCGGCCGAACTACTCCCCGGATTCGACCCGGAACGGCTCCCCCGCGAACCCTGGGTGCTCGACCCCGACAGCTTGGTGGTCGCGGGCCGCTGTCCGTAACCTGGCCTGCGACCAGGTCTTCGGATTCGAGTTCAGGCAGGCGAGATGACCAGTGGCGGGTACGACCCCAGCAACCACCCCCAGGCCGGGCAGCCGTACGGGCAGCCCCCGCAGTACCCGCAGCCCGGGCAGTACGCTCCACAGCCGGGCCGGTATGCGCCACAGCCGGACCCGTACGCTCCCCAGCCGCCGCACTACAATCCGCCGCCCGGACAGCCGCAGCCACAGCCCTACGGTCAGCAGGCCCCTCCCGCCCCTCCGGCCCAGCCGGCTCCCCGCTACCAGCAGACGGTGTTCCCGGAGGCCCAGTACGGCGGCCAACAGTACGGGCACTATCAGCCCGCGTTCGGCGTCCCCGGAAACCTGTGGCCGCGGTTCGCGGCCCGCCTGATCGACAATCTCATCATCGCCCTCCCGCTGGCCCTGCTGCTGAACTTCGTCCTCATGCCGAACATGACCGGTCTCACCGGGCCGGCGGTCAGCTACGCCATCATCTTCGCGGTCACCCTGGTGTACTACGTGCTCATGGAGTGGAAGACCGGCGCCACCCTCGGCAAGAAGATCCTGGGCCTCAAGGTCGTGGCACCGGACGGGGCGCCCGCCGTCCCGCCGCTGCTCGCGCTGAAACGCAATATCTTCCTGGCCGTGTTGATCGTGCCCTGTGTCGGCTGGGTGGCCGGGGCCGCGCTCATGCTCTACACGGCCGCCACCCTCGACAAGAACCCGAACCGGCAGGGCTGGAACGACAAACTCGCGGGCGGTACCCAGGTCATCGCGGCCTGAGTACCCGGCGGGTCAGGCCCCCGCGGCGCTCGCGACGATCATCACCACGAACCAGATGACGCCCAGGGCGATCAGGCCCACCCCGATCCAGATACCGGCGAGCGCCATCCCGCGGCCCTCCTGGCCGCTGTCGCGGATCTGATTGAGCGAGATGACGCCGAGGATGATCCCGACGATCGAAGTGGCGCCGCAGGTCGCGAAACCGGCCAGCGAGGTGACCAGCGAAGCGATGGCCAGGCCGTTCGTACCGCGGTTGGCCGGATAACCGTAGGGCTGGTAGCCCGCCGGATACCCGGCCCCCGGCGCGCCGTAGGGCGCGTAGGGCGGTGGTCCGGGGTAGGGAGCCGCGGGCGGCGGGGTCGCGTACGACGGTTGCCCGTGCGGCGGTGCGGGGGACCCGGCCGGGGTGGAGGGGTACTGCGGTGCCGACGGATAACTCGAAGGTTCGGACGGATGCTGCCCGGCAGCGGGGTCCGACGAAACGCCCGACCCCCCGTACTGCTTCCACCACTCGTCGGATTCACCGGGGTTCGTCATGACTACAGCCTATTCGAGAGTTTGATTGGATAGTCGGGTGGAAGATTCGAACAAAACCCCTTTACCCGGCAAGTCTGGACACCCCGCGCCCGCGCATGCGGCCCACGCACAGGTGGCGCGGGGGTACTACACACCGATCGTCGTACTGTTCACCGCAACACTCATCGTCTCCAATATCTGCGCGACCAAGGGGGTGCAGTTCTTCGCCGGCAGTTCGCTGACCCTTGGCCCGTTGGAGATCCTGCCGATCACCACCGATGCCGCGTTCTTCCTGTTCCCCCTCGCCTACATCGTCGGCGACGTGCTCAGCGAGGTCTACGGATTCCGTGCCACCCGGCACGCTGTCTTCTATGGTTTCGCCGCACTACTGCTGACTGTTATCTGTTTCGCCGTCGCGATCCGGCTGCCCGCCGCGGTGTTCTACGAGAACCAGGAGGCCTTCCGCAGCGTCATCGGCACCACACCGCAATTGGTGGCGGCCGGTCTGGCCGGTTACCTGGTCGGTCAGCTGCTCAACTCCGCGACGCTGGTACTGATCAAGGAACGGACCCGGGAGAAGTATCTGTGGGCGCGGCTGATCGGCTCGACGGTGGTCGGCGAACTCGCCGATACGCTGATCTTCTGTTCGATCGCCGCCACGGCCATCGGTATCGACAGCTGGGGCCAGTTCGTCAACTATGTGATCATCGGGTTCCTGTGGAAAACGCTCTGCGAGGTGCTGGTCCTGCCGGTGACCTATCAGGTGATCGCGCTGCTCAAGAAACACGAACCGACCTACGCCCCGAGCGACGCCGCCCCGCTGCGCTCCTGATCCGGACCTGTTGTGCCCGGTCACCGCGCCGGGTACAACACATTCCGGTCCGCACTCGGCAACCACCGTCCGGCACGACCGCACCCACTTATGTCTACTTCGGTTCGTCCGCGTTCCCGGTCGGAGCCCGTCCCGACTCCCGGACCGACGGAGCGCGTGCGGTCGGCCGTCCAGAGAGTGGCGACCTTTGAGCACCGACAATGGTTGTGCACCTACCGCGGCGGAACAAGGTGCACGTCAGCACTCATCTTCAGTCTTCTCCGGATGGTCGGCATCCGCAGTCGGAGGCCGCCGATATTACGGCGCGGTGATGCGGCCCTGCCAGCGGCCGAGGGCTTCGGCGCGGTACTCGTCGAAGTAGCCCCCGTCGATACTGGCCCGGATACGGTCCACGAGCCGGATGGTGAAGCGTTCGTTGTGGATCGTGCACAAGGTGGAGGCCAGCATCTCCTTGGCCTTGAACAGGTGGTGGATATAGGCGCGGGTGTAGTTCGCGCAGGTATAGCAGTCGCAGGTCTCGTCGATGGGAGTGAAATCCCGTTTGAAGCGCAGGGTGTCGATATTGAACCGGCCGGCCTCCACATAGATGCCGCCGTTGCGGCCCACCCGGGACGGATTCACACAGTCGAAGGTGTCCGCGCCGGCCTCGATGGCGGCGAACATATCCTCCGGTTCGCTGATCCCGAGCATATGTCGGGGCTTGTCCTCGGGTAGTTCGTCGCAGCACCAACCGACGATGGTGCCGAGATTGTTCTTCTCCAGCGCCCCGCCGATCCCGTATCCGTCGAAACCGGTTCCCGCGGTGCCGCGGATCTCGGCCAGGTCCCGGGACGCCTTGCGCCGCAGGTCCTCGTATTGCGCACCCTGCACAACCGCGAAAAGCGCCTGGTAGGGACGGTGTACGCGTTCGACGGTGAGCCGCTCGTGCTCATCGATGCACCGTTGCGCCCAGTCGTGCGTGCGCCGCACCGATTTCTCCTGGTACCCACGGGTGTTCATCAATGTGGTGAGCTCATCGAAGGCGAACATGATGTCCGCGCCGAGCTGGTGCTGGATCCCCATCGAAACCTCCGGGGTGAAGCGGTGCCTCGACCCGTTCAGATGCGACCGGAAGGTCACCCCGTCGTCGTCCACGGTCGCCAGGCGTTCCTTGCCCTTGGCGATGACGTCGTCGCTGCGCACGTCGACGGTCTCCATGGCCAGGACCTTCTTGAATCCCACCCCCAGCGACATGACCTGGAAGCCGCCGCTGTCGGTGAAGGTGGGCCCCGGCCAGTTCATGAAGGCCGCCAGACCGCCGGCCTCGTCGACGATATCCGGGCCGGGCTGCAGGTACAGGTGGTAGGCGTTGGCCAGTAGCGCCTGCGCCCCGAGTTCCTTCATAGCCTCCGGCAGGACCGCCTTCACGGTCGCCTTGGTGCCGACCGGGATGAAGGCGGGGGTCGCGACGGTTCCGTGCGGGGTACGCAGCACCCCCGTGCGACCGTGCCGCCCCTCGAGGCGGGTACCGACACTGAACGAGAATCCGACGCCATCCGACACGGCCGACATCCTCTCAGGCAGTATCTACTGGTCACGAGCGAGGGCCCCACATGGCCACGCTGCGCTACCTCCTCCGGGCGCGACCCGCTCATGCCGGGGTCCATCGGCGTGACCGGGTGCCCTGCACGCTTACGCTGCGCGGCTCCTCCGGGCCCGGCCCATGCCGGGGTCAGGCGTCGACCGCGGCCGCCGCGAACTGGGCGCTGTAGAGCCGGTAGTACGCGCCCCCGCGCGCCAGCAGATCCTCGTGCGTCCCGGTCTCCACGATCCGGCCCGCCTCCATCACCACGATCAGGTCGGCGTCGCGGATGGTGGACAGGCGGTGCGCGATCACAAAACTGGTCCGGTCGCGCCGCAGTTCCGCGGTGGCCTGCTGCACCAGCAGTTCGGTCCGCGTATCGACCGAGCTCGTGGCCTCGTCCAGCACCAGGATGGCCGGTTTGGACAGGAAGGCCCGCGCGATGGTGATGAGCTGTTTCTCCCCCGCGCTGACCCCGGTGCCCTCCTCGTCGATCACGGTGTCGTACCCGTCCGGCAGGGCATGCACGAACCGGTCCACGTAGGCCGCTCGGGCGGCGGCGAGAATATCGTCGTCACTCGCGGTCGGGTCGCCGTAGGCGATGTTCTCCCGAATGGTGCCTTTGAACAGCCAGGTGTCCTGCAGCACCATCCCGATCCGCGAACGCAACTGCTCCCGGCTCAACGCGGTGATATCGACCCCGTCGATGGTGATCACCCCGGAGTCGAGTTCGTAGAACCGCAGCAGCAGGTTGACCAGCGTGGTCTTGCCCGCGCCGGTGGGTCCGACAATGGCGACCACATGTCCGGGTTCGGCGACCAGCGAGAGGTCCTCGATGATCGGCGTCTCCGGTTCGTAGCGGAAGGAGACGTCGGCGAACTCCACCCGGCCGCGTTCGGGCGGGCGGGTGACCTTCTCGGCCGGGTCGGGGCTCTGTTCCGGAGCGTCGAGTATCTCGAAGATCCGCTCCGCCGAGGCCACCCCCGACTGCAGCAGGTTGGCCATGGCGCCGATCTGGGTGAGCGGCTGGCTGAACTGGCGCGAGTACTGGATGAAGGCCTGCACCTCGCCCAGCGACAGCTGACCCGAGGCGACCCGCAGCCCGCCGATCAGCGCGACCAGCACGTAGTTGATGTTCCCGAGGAACATCGACGACGGCATGATCAGGCCGGAGATGAACTGCGCCCGGAAACTGGACTTGTAGAGATGGTCGTTGCGCTCGTCGAACTCGGCGCCGACCTGCTTGCTGCGACCGAACGCGGTGATCACCTCGTGCCCGGTGTAGGCCTCTTCCACCTGGGCGTTCACCAGTCCGGTGTATTTCCACTGGTCCACGAAATGCGGTTTGGACCGTTTGGCGATCTGGGCGGTCACCACCACCACCGCGGGCACCGTCAGCAGGGCGACCAGTGCCAGCAGCCACGAGATCCAGAACATCATGCCGAGGATGCCGATTACCGAGAGCACCGAGATGAGCAACTGGCTCATGGTCTGCTGGAGGCTCTGCGAGACATTGTCCACATCGTTGGTGACGCGGCTGAGCACATCGCCGCGGGGCGCGGAGTCGAAGTAGCTCAGTGGCAGCCGGTGGATCTTGTCCTCGACATCGGAACGCAGCCGTTTGATGACCCGGTTGATCACATCGTTGAGCAGGAAGGCCTGCAACCAGCCGAAGACCGCGGCGCCCAGGTAGAGCGCGAGCACGAGCGTCAGCACCCGTCCGACCGCGTCGAAGTCGATGCCGACACCTGGTACGACATCCATCCCCGACAGCATATCGGCCATGGTGTCCTGCCCCTGGGCCCGCAGGCCGGCGATCGCCTCCTCTTTGCTCACGCCCGAGGGCAGCTGCCGGCCGACGACTCCGTCGAAGATCAGGTTGGTGGCCTTGCCGAGCAGGTACGGCCCGGCGATATTGAGCACCACCGAGACGGTGCCCAGCCCGATGATCACCCCCACCCGCACCCGCTCCGGCGCGAGCCGCCGCACCAGCCGTTTCAGCGAAGGTTTGAAGGATTTCGGTTTGGCGTCCGGAGCTCCCGGCGTTCCCGGCCTCACAGCACCTCCTCCGATGCGAGCCGATGCGGTCGGCGGACGCCACAGCGTCGGCGGAACTCGTGCAGTGTCGCGCCGCCTCGTGGCGGTTTCATCCGGTCCGCGGAGGGCGCGGCGAAGGTTTCGCAGTATCGCATCATCGCGCCTCCTCCACACTCAGCTGGGATTCGACGATCTCGCGATACTCCGCGCAATCACGCAGCAGTTCCTCATGGGTACCGACGCCCGCCATCTCACCGTCCTCGAGTACGACGATCCGGTCGGCGTCGCGAATGGTGGCGATCCGCTGGGCCACGATGATCACCGCGGCATCCGCGGTCGCCGGGCGCAGGGCCGCGCGCAGCCGCGCGTCGGTGGCCACGTCGAGCGCGGAGAACGAATCGTCGAACAGATACACCCGGGGCCGGCGTACCAGGGCCCGGGCAATGGCCAGCCGCTGCCGCTGCCCGCCCGAGACCGTGGTCCCGCCCTGCGCGACCGCGGTCTCCAGGCCCTGGGGCATGGCGCGTACGAAGTCGGCGGCCTGGGCGATCTCCAGGCAGCGCCACAGTTCCTCGTCGGTGGCGTCCGGATCGCCATAGCGCAGGTTGCTCGCCACCGTGCCGGAGAACAAGTACGCCTTCTGCGGCACCAGCCCGATCCGCGACCGCAATTCGGCCAGATCGAGGTCGCGCACATCGGTGCCGCCGATCTCCACCGTGCCCTCGGTAACGTCGATGAGGCGGGGGATCAGATTCAGCAGGGTGGTCTTACCGGACCCGGTGGAACCGACGATCGCAGCGGTCTCCCCCGGACGCACCGCGAAATCGATTCCGCACAGCACCGGTTTCTCGGCACCGGGGAAGCTGAATGCGGCGTCGCGCACCCGCACCTCGGCGGGATCACCCAGGAACGGCTTCGGCAGGTCCGGTGAGCGCACCGACGACGGCGTGTCGAGGACCTCGGAGATCCGGTCGGCCGAGACCGCCGCGCGCGGGGCCATCATGGCCAGGAACGACGCCATCATGACGGCCATCAGGATCTGCATGATGTAGGAGAGCAGCGCGGTCAGCGAGCCGATCTGCATCTCACCCGCGTCGATGGCCTTTCCGCCGAACCAGATCACCGCCACCGAGGTGACATTGCTGATCAGCATGACCGTCGGGAACATGAGCGCCATCAACCGGCCCACCCGCAGCGAGATATCGGTGAGGTCGTTGTTGGCCACTCCGAACCGCCATGTCTCGAGCGGCTCCCGGACGAAGGCGCGGACCACGCGGATACCGGTGATCTGCTCGCGCAGCACCCGGTTGACCTGGTCGAGCCGGGTCTGCATCTGCCGGAACGCGGGCACCATGCGGGCAATGATGAAACCCATGCTCAGCGCCAAGGCCGGCACCGCGATCAGCAGCAGCCAGGACAACCCGAAATCTTCGCGCAGCGCCATGACGATGCCGCCGACGCACATGATGGGCGCCATCACCGCCACGGTCGCCGCCATGACGATGAGCAGCTGGACCTGCTGGACATCGTTGGTGTTGCGGGTGATCAGCGAGGGCGCGCCGTACATCCCGACCTCACGCGCCGAGAAGGCCCCCACCCGGTGCAGCAGCGCGCCGCGCAGGTCACGGCCCGCGCTCATCGCCGCCTGCGCGGCCAGGAACACCGAGGACGCGGAGGCGATGATCTGCACGCCGGAGACCAGCAGCATCCGCAGCCCGGCCGTCCAGATGTAGCCGATATCGCCCTTGGTGACCCCTTCGTCGATGAGGTCGGCGTTCAGACTCGGCAGGTACAGCATCGCGATCACCGAGATCAGCTGTAGTACCACGATCCCGGTCAACTGTTTCCGGTACGGGCCCAGGAAACCACGGAGCAGTCGGATCAACATGATGACCGCACGCTACCGTCTGTCCCGGTGGGACGGCCTGTGATTTTCGGCGGCTCGGTGCGGTGCGGTTCGCGGCGCACCCAGGCGCCGGGGTCGGCGGTGAGCGTCCCGATGAATTCCGGCAGACCGTTCGCGGCGATATCGGCCAGGCTCACGTTCTCCAGCACCGCACGCAGGTTGACCCGCAGCGCGATCCACACCTGTAGCAGCGGTTCGGCCACCCCCGCGTACTGCACTTCTTCGGGCCGCAGGCCCCGTACCGAGGCGAGCGGGCCCTCGAGCGCACGTATGACGTCGGCGATGGAGATATCGGCGGGCGGGCGGGCCAGCCGGTAACCGCCGTCGGGGCCGCGCCGGCTGGTCACCAGCCCGGCCCGGCGCAATTCGGCCAGGACGCTCTCGAGCACTTTGGGTGGTATGCGCTGAGCTGCCGCGATGGACTCCGCCTTCACCGCGACAGCCTGGTCGGATGCCGTGATCTCGAGCAGGGTCCGCACGGCGTGATCCACCTTGGCGGTGATGTGCACGACTGACCTGACCTTTCGCTGTGCCGGGGCACGATGACGCGACAAAACTAGTCGGCGCCGAGTTGGAGAACCGCGAGCGCCGCGTCCAGCAGCGTCGCCTCCACCACATCATCTCCCGCGTCCTGTGCGACTTCGTTGGAAACAAGCGCGACGGCGAGGATTTCCATGGCGGCGCTCGCCCGTAGCAACCGGACCGCGCTGGGTTCGGGCCCGGCGAGCCAGTTCCGGAGCGCCTTGTTGGCGTCCACGATCACCGGATACTGGTCGGCCAGCGCGTTGACGATGGCCACGGCATTGCGCAGCATCATCTCACCCGCGTCGCGGTGGCGGATCATGGCCCGGATATAGGACTGCAGCACAGTCCGGCGAGTGGCGGCGTCCGACGGCATCTGCTCGACTTCCTCGGCGAGTGCACGCAGCTCGTCGAGGAGCGGGTTGACGATCGCCACGAGCAGTTCCAGTTTCGAGGCGTAGTGATAGTAGAGCGACGGCTTTGTGATTCCGACCGCATCCGCGACTTCGCGCAGGCTCGTCTCTTCGTAGCCTTTGGCCCCGAACAGCTGTACGGCGGCGTCCAGGATGGCCCGCTTGGTATCTCGACCTGCGGTAACGTGGTCGCCAGTTCTTCGATTCGCCATGCTCGGCCCCTTCTCGTTCTTCCGGTGACAGGCGCGGTCGGCACCGGAAGTCGAGCTTGTTCCTCCACTTAACCTACCGGTAGCCTACCTACCGTACGGTAGATAATCTGGCGTCCACCGTGTAGGCGGATCCACCGGCTCCTGGCACGCGAAAGCGTTCGGCCCGCGCAGCCCCGGTCCGCGATAGCGACGTCGGCCGTCAGTTCGTCACGCGCAATGACCAAACCGTCCCGGCCTCACTAGGAGAAATCCCTCGTGTCCGTATTCCTGTACAGATGGGGAAAGTTCGCTTTCCGCCGGAAATGGATAGTGCTGCCCGTCTGGGCGCTGATCCTGGTACTGCTCGGTGGGGCGGCAGCCTCGCTGTCGAAGCCGTTCCAGGACAGCTTCGAGATGCCGGGACTACCGTCGGAGAAGGCCACCGGCATCCTCGAGGAACATATGCCGCAGATGGCGGCGATGTTCAGCATCGATGCCATCAACGGCACCTATGTGATCGCGGCCCAGAACGGCAAACTCACCGACGAGCCGAATATGGCCGCACTCGACGCACTGGTCCAGCGGCTGAACGAGCTCGACATCGTCGACCACACCGAGCAGGCCGTCAACCCGGTTCTCGCCACCTCGATGATGCCCGCCAGCCAGGAAGCCGCCAAGGCCCAGGCGCAGGCCGCGGCCGGACTCGCGCCCGGTGAGGCCCCGCCGCTGCCGGAGCCGAACTGCCTCGACGGTCAGGGTTCCCCGGAGTTCAAAGGGCTGTGCGGCGGCGCTCCGCTGAACGTGCTCAACGAGAAGAACCCGGAAACCGTCGCCGTGCTCGACGTGAAATTCACGATGCCGAGTTTCTCCGATATCACCGAGGAGAACCGGCAGGCCGCCGAGGCCATCGCCCAGCAGGGCCGTGACGCCGGCCTGACCGTGGAGTTGACCGGCGCCATCGCCCAGACCCAGGTCGAATCAGGCCAGGCCGAGATGATCGGTATCGGGGTCGCGCTGATCGTCATGATCATCGCCTTCGGCGCCATCGTGGCGGCGTTCGTCCCGATCGTCACCGGCATCGTCGGTGTCGCCTGCGCGGGCGCGCTCATCCTCACCGGCACCTCGCTGACCGAGGTCCCGACCTTCACCCCGATCCTGGCCTCCATGATCGGCCTGGCGCTGTCCATCGACTACGCGCTGTTCATCGTCTCCCGGTACAAACACGAGCTGGTGGTCCAGGACTCGCCCGAGGAGGCCGCGGGTGTCGCGGTCGGCACCGCCGGTTCGGCCGTGGTGTTCGCCGGACTCACCGTGGTGATCGCCCTGCTCGGGCTGTCGGTGGTCGGGATCGGCTTCCTCACCATGATGGGTATCGGCGGGGCCACCGCGGCCGGGTTCGCGGTCTTGGCCGCTATAACCCTGATGCCCGCGCTGCTCGGCGCGCTCGGCCGCTTCCTGTTCAAGCCGAAACTGCCGCTGGTCGCCCAGCACGATCCCGAGGACGACGATTCGGTCACCAACGGGATGCGTTTCGCTCGGGTCATCGCCCGGGTGCCGGTACTGACGCTGGTGGCGAGCGCGATCGTGCTGGGCGCGCTCGCGGCCCCGGCAACTCAGCTGAACCTGGGCCTGCCCGGCGGCGACAGCATGCCCGAGGACTCCTCGGTGCGTAAGGCCTACGAATTGCAGACCGAGGGCTTCGGCGAGGGCAAGAACGGCGCACTCGTGGTCGCGGTGGACCTCTCCGAGACCCCGCAGGATCAGCGCGACGCGGCGCTGACCGCCCTGCGGGACAAGTTGGCGGGCTACGACGGCGTGGACTACCTGAGCGTCGCGCAGCCCAGCCAGGACGGGCAGGCGGCGCTGTTCCAGGTGGTACCCGATTCCGGCCCGAACAGTGCCGAGACCCAGGACCTGGTGGCCCACGCCCGGGATGCCGAGGCCGCGCTGCAGACGCAGTACGGCATGGAATACGGCGTCACCGGCCAGACAGCCATCTACGCCGACATCAACCATGTCCTGCTGGCCAGCATCATCCCGTACCTGGCGATCGTCGCCGCGGCCGCGTTCGTGCTGCTGCTGCTGGTGTTCCGGTCCATCCTGGTACCGCTCACCGCCGCGCTGGGCTTCCTGCTGTCGATGGCCGCAACCTTCGGCGTCACGGTGCTGATCTTCCAGGAGGGCGCCTTCGGCCTGGTCAAGGACACCCATCCGATCATCAGCTTCCTGCCCATCGTGCTGATCGGCCTGGTATTCGGGTTGGCGATGGACTACCAGGTCTTTCTGGTGACCCGGATGCGCGAGGAGTACGTGCACGGCAAGGATCCGAAGGCGGCGATGGTCAGCGGTTATCACCACGGGGCCCGCGTGGTCACCGCGGCCGCGATCATCATGATCTCGGTCTTCGGCGGCTTCATGCTCTCGCCGGACATCACCTCCAAGTCCATGGGCTTCGCCCTGGCAGCGGGTGTGTTCTTCGACGCCTTCCTGGTGCGGATGGTGCTGATCCCCTCGCTGCTGGCCCTGCTGGGCAAGTGGGCCTGGTGGATGCCGGCCTGGCTGGACCGGATTCTGCCGGATATCGATGTCGAGGGGACGAAGCTGCGGGAACTCCAGCAGCGCGCCAAAACCCCCGCGGCCGAATCCGAACCCGCTGGAGTCTGATCCACCGGTATCTCCGGAAAACGGCCGGCGTCCGCAATGGACGCCGGCCGTTCCCGTTCCCGGCCACTCTCCGTTCCTGCCACGGGGAAGGCCCACCCCACTCCGGTCGGACGGGTGCACTTCGTGCCGGTCGGATGGATGCACTCCACGCCGGGCGGACAAGTGCACTCCGCGCTGGTCGTACAGTCCCCTCCGCGCCAGGTGGACAGTCCCTGCGCCGCCGGGTGGACAAGCCCACTCATAGCCGGGCAAACGGATGCATTCAGCGCCGGGCAAGCAGTTCCACTCAGCGCCAGGCGGGCAGTTCCGGCAGCGGCTGCGGCAGCGCGCTGTCCGCACCACGGCCCAGCAGCCAGGCCAGCAGCGCCGACGCCGGCCCCGCCACGACCTGCTCCGGCTCCCCCGCTCCGATGATCGCCGTGAAACCCGTATCGGTCGCATCGACGGCGAAGGACCGCACGCCCGCACGCCCGCCCAGGTCGACGGCGGCCTCGGCGAGCAGTTCGGCCACGAAATCCGCCGGCCAGTGCGCGTGGGTGTAACCGGCGTCCAGGTCGAGGTGGTGGATCAGGATCTCCTGCAACCGCATCCACGGGATCCGGGTCGCCTCGACCGGTGTCCCCTGCCTGGTCCGGACCTCCGTCCGCCACTGCTCGGCGGAGAGCACTCCGGCCATCCCGGCCAGCCGGTCGGCCGACTCCACCAGGTCGGCGCGCTGTTCGGCGAGCGGACGCGGCGCACCCGCCGCGATATCGGAGTCCCGCAAGGCGGCGCTGGCGTACTGCGGCGTCTCCACCCCGGTGTGGGCCCAGAGCAGCAGATTGACCAGGCTGTCGGCATTGCGGGACAGATGGGTCAACACATGGCCCCGGGTCCAGCCCGCTAGCGCCGACGGAGCGGCGACCGCCGCGTCGTCCAGAGTGTCGACGGTGGCGAGCAGCGCGCGGGTGGCGTCGGTGACCGCCTGCGTCCGCGCGGTGAGCAGTTCGATGAAATCGCTGGGCACGGCTCCGACCCTACTTCCGGGATATGTCTGAATCCCAGCGGTTTCCGGGCCCGTCGGATCTTCCCCCAGGGCCGCCTGCACCCGGTCGGCGGCCCGCACCGGATCCTCGTGTTCCCAGATCCGGACGACCTGCCAGCCCGCCGCGCGCAATGCCGCGTCGGTGGCCCGGTCCCGCGCGACATTGCCGGCCAGTTTCTCCGCCCACCAGGCGGCATTGTTCTTCGGGTCGGTGGCATGGTCGGGACAGCGGTGCCAGAAACAGCCGTCCACATAGACCGCGATCCGCCGGCGCGGGAACACCACGTCCGCGCGGCGCCGCTGCCCCCGGATCGGCGCGCGGTCCACGAAGTAGCGCAGGCCCCGCCGATGCAGTTCACGACGCAGTGCCAGTTCTGGGGCGGTATGCGCGCGCCGCTGCCGCGACATCCGCGCACTGGTCGCCGCGTCGGTCGGCGGACGCCACGAGCCGTCGCCGGTCATGCCGCCCAGCCTCCCATCCGATCCAGGTGGGCCTGCACATCGTCGAGGAACCCGGCCGGGAAACGCAGCGACCCCATACCGGTGCGGCGCAGGAAACCAGCAGTGGCCCGCGCCGACAGCAACTGCGTGTCGGTGAGGAAGAAGCGCAGGTCCTCGTAGTGGTCGTGCACGGGCCACGGCGAGATCGGCACCTCGAACGCCGCCCCGGCCCGGCCCCACGCCGCGCCCGGCCACGGACTGCCCGGCGGCAGCGGGATATGCCCCGGGATCGGCTCGGCCGGAGTACGCAAACGGGAGCCGACCCACGCCGCCATCCGCACACTCACCGCATTGCCCACCAGTTTCCAGCGCTGTCCCGGCCGGAACCCCGGCGCGTCCAGCGCCGGTTCGGTCCAGCCGGGCGCGAAGCCCTGCAACCGCTCCCCGTCGGTGATCCCCGGCGTGACGATCTCCCCGGACGGCAGCCGCACCGCCGGCGGGCTGGCGATACCGAGACCCGATCCACCCTTCAACGTCGGGACGGCGTTGACCACCCATCCCAGGCCTCGCACACCCTCGGTCCAGTAGAAGCCGCACGGATCGTCCTCCGGGGAACCCAGCAGTCGCGGCCCGGCGTCGTCGGCGAACAACACCGTGCGCGGATCCTCGGTGCGCGAGGCCAGCATGATCACCCGGTTGCGTCGCTGCGGCAGGCCGAAGGCGCGCGCGTCCACCACCCGGTAGGCCCAGGTGTAGCCGAGTTCGTCGAGGGCCGCGGTGATATGGCGCATGGCCGCCCCGCGGCCGAGTTGCAGCATGAACGGCACGTTCTCGATGAGCAGCCAGCGCGGCCCACGTTTGCGCCGGACCAGCCGGAACACATGGTCGACCAGACTCGATCGGGTTCCGGTGATACCCGCGGTGCGGCCCGCCTGCGACAGGTCCTGACACGGGAAACCCGCGGCGACCAGTTCGGTATCCGGCGGCAGCGCCCGCAGCCGGGTGATATCGGTGTGCAGTTCGGCATCGGGGAAGCGGCTCGCCAGCACCGCCCGTGCGCCCGGGTCGATTTCACAGAGCAAAGTCGTTTGCCATCCGTGCGCCGACAGCCCGAGTTCGAGACCTCCGATCCCGGCGAAAAGCCCCACCATTCGCGCGCCCGCCACGAAGTCCTCTCTCCATCCGGTCCGGCTCCCGAAGGGAGATTACTCCGCGGATTCTTCCGGCTTTCCGGGTCGCGGTGCCCGAGTGCGCGATTCCCGAACGCGGCTCTCTCCAGGAGCGGTTCGCGGCCGTGAGATACACCACCGTCACATATGCGCCTGTCCGCGAGTCGATCATGGTCAATCCAGAGTTACTCAGCGACAACACCATAGAAATACCTGGTCAGGGGTTTATCGCTGGTGGTTTCAGGTTCGCGGTCACGGCCCGGAGGTCTGGCAGGATGGGCGCCATGAAGTTGCGTGTCGGTCTGGCCACCGTGGTGTCGGGCGCTTTCGCCCTGTCCGGTGCGATCCTGCCCGGCACCGCGACGGCCACCCCCGAACCGCCGCATGCCGCGCCCGCGCGGCCCGACACCGGTTCCGCCGAGGACCCCGGCCCGGTGGAGAAAGCCGAACCGGTCCCCGCCCCGCACGCCGCGATCATCGGTACCGAACCGGTGACCGACCGGCTGATGCGGGTGTTCGTCGATTCACCGGCCATGCACCGCACGGTGCAGGTGCTGGTCCTGCTACCCACCGACCGGAGCACACCCCGCCCCACCGTCTACATGCTCGACGGCCGCAGCACCCAGCCCGACAGCAACAACTGGCTCGACCGCGGCGACGCCGCCCGGTTCTTCGCCGACAAACCGGTCAATGTGGTGTTCACCGTCGGCGGGCCCGCCAGTTTCTACACCGACTGGCAGCGCCCCGACCCGGTGCTCGGCGTCAACAAATGGGAGACCTTCCTCACCGAGGAACTGCCCCCGCTGCTGGACGCCCGGTTCTCGGGGAACGGCCGTAACGCCGTGATCGGCACCTCAATGGGCGCCGAGGCCGCGATGATGCTCGCCATCCGCAAACCCGAGCTGTACACCGCGGTCGGCGCGCACAGCGGATGCTTCTCGACCGGCACCGATCTCGGTCAGGCCCAGGCCCGCATCGTCGTCTCCACCTACAAGGGCGATCCGGAGAACATGTTCGGCGCCCCCGACGACCCGGCCTGGCTCGCCCACGACGTGACCCTGCACGCCGCCGCGCTGCGTGGCAAAGCGCTCTACCTGTCGGTGGGCAGCGGGCGCCCGGGTGTCCACGACACCCTGGCCAACCCGGAAACCCCCACCAGCGTGGTGATGGGCGGCCCGCTGGAGGCCGCCACCGATTTCTGCACCCGCCGGCTGGCCCAGCGTCTCGACACCCTGGGCATCACCTACACCGCCAACTTCCGCCCGACCGGCACCCACTCGTGGCCGTACTGGGCCGACGAACTGGTCACCTCCTGGCCCACCATCGCCGGCGGGCTCGGACTCGCCTGAACCGCCGGTCAGGAGCCGGCGAAGCGCGCCGCGGTCTCCGGGTCGGTCGCGAAACCCAGGAACAGATCGTTCTCGTGCGGATCGCCCGCGGTCACCCGGACACCCTCACCGGCGAAGGGCCGGATCAGCACGCCCGCCGCCGCGCTCGCCTCCGCGAATTCGGTGGTCGCGGCGTCCAACGTGATCCACAGGAAGTTCGATTCGCTCACCGGCACCCGGTAGCCCGCCGCCAGCAGCGCGGTACGCATCCGGTCGCGTTCAGCGATCACCGCTTCGGTGCGGTCCAGTAATTCGTGGCGGGCCTCCAGGGAGGCGATGGCCGCGGCCTGGGCGACCCGGCTCACGCTGAACGGGATATGCACCTTCAGCAGCGCCGCGATCACCTCCGGCGCGCCCACCGCGTACCCGACCCGCAGTCCCGCCAGCCCGTAGGCCTTCGAGAAAGTCCGCAGCACAACCACGTTCGGCCGGTTCCGGGCCAGCTCGACCCCATCGGGATGATCACCGGGCGTCATCCGCAGGTACTCGTAGTAGGCCTCATCCAGCGCGACCAGGACATTGCCGGGCACCCGGTCCAGGAACCGCTCCAGTTCCGCCCGGCCGACAGCGGTGCCGGTGGGATTGTTCGGGTTGCACACGAAGATCAGTCGGGTCCGCTCGGTGACGGCAGCGGCCAGCGCGTCCAGGTCGTGCACATGATCACGCAGCGGCACGGTCACCGCGGTCGCGTTGCCGACCTGGGTGATGATCGGATACGCCTCGAACGAACGCCACGCGTAGAGCACCTCGTCGGCCGGGTCCGCGCAAGTGATCTGGACCAGCTCCTGGCACAGCGCCACACTCCCGCAACCGACCGCGATATTCGCCGGCTCGACGCCGAGGAACTCCGCCAGCGCCGCTCGCAGTTCGCCGGACTGGTTGTCCGGGTAGCGGTTGGCCAGTTCCACCGCCTCGGCGACGGCCTTGCTCGCGGCGGGCAGCGGACCGATGGTGGTCTCGTTACTCGCCAGCTTGACCGCGCCGGGATGGCTGCGGCCGGGAACGTATGCCGGAATGGAATCGAGGTCCGGCCGGATGTGCACGGTCACGTAACGAGCTTAGTTCCGGTCTCGATCGAGCCACGTTCGGGCTGCTCAACCACTAATTCTCCCCGGTCCCGGAATATCGCCCTACGCTGGGAACATGTCGGGCACTTATGACGATATCGCGCTCCTGCGGCGCGGCGAACCGGAAGCGAACGGATACGACCAAGCGCCGACAGGGGCTGTCACCAGCCCGAAAGCCGACGAACATGTGCCCATCACAGTCATCGAACCCGACGGCTTCGCCCGTGGCGGAATCGTCCTGTTGCACGAGGCGCGAGAGTTCACCGGATCGTTGCTGGAGTTCATGCGCGCCCTCGCCGTCGAGGGGTGGCTGGTCGTCGCACCGAACCTGTTCCACCGCGCCACCGCGTCGGCGTCCGGGGTGTACGGCGACGAACTCTTCGAGGATTTCGATGCCTGCTTCGACTGGCTCACCCACCGCGGCGTCTTCCCGGACTGCATCGGCGTGCTCGGTTTCGACACCGCCGGCACCGCGACCTTCCTCGTCGCCACCAACCGCCCCGTCGGCGCCGCGGTCAGCGTCGGCGCCACCGGTATCACCGCCCCCATCACCGAACAAGCCGAGGCACTGGTGGTGGCCGCACCACGCCTGCAGGCCCCCTGGCTGGGCCTGTTCGGTGGCGAGGCGGACACGTGCGCCGGCGATGTGGACGCCCTCCGCGACGCCACCGCCACCGCCGCCGTTGCCAGCCTCGTGGTCACCTACCCCGGCCGGCTCCACCGCGCCGACCACGCGGGCGGTGAGGACGGCGACGACCTGGTCGACCCCCGAACCCGTATCTTCGACTGGTTCGACAGCCATTTACGCTGATCTACCAGCCGTTTTGCAGTTTTCCTACAAGCTCGGGTAGCCTTCTTGCTCGGCGGTTCGAAAGGACCGGTGCCCTCGAAGAGAAGGCTCCAGGAGGCGTGCCAGAGCGGCCGAATGGGACTCACTGCTAATGAGTTGTCCCTTCACGGGGACCGGAGGTTCAAATCCTCTCGCCTCCGCCACGCCCGGGAAACCGGGCAACAACTGAATATGCGTATGCGCCCGTAGCTCAACGGATAGAGCATCTGA